>NZ_JAPFBV010000001.1:0-1223406 GCF_035798195.1 Cocleimonas sp. KMM 6892
CGTCCTATCAGTGACCGAACACAACGTAAATCTCTCTACGAAGAAAAAGTCAGAGAAACGTTTGAACAGTTTGAGGCGATTTATGGTGCACCCCGAATTACTGATGAATTGAACGCACTGGGTTTTCCCTGTAGTGAGAACTTCATCGCCAAAATTATGGCAGAACAAGGTATTCGAGCCAGAAATGGCAAAGGCTTCAAATACTCGAAGCATGGTCTGGCAATGAATAACGTCTCTGACAATCTTTTATGGAGAGACTTTAAAGCCGATAAACCCAATCAAAAGTGGACAAGTGATATTACGTATATCTGGGTCAAAAACAAGTGGTTGTACCTTGCAACTGTAATGGATCTCTACTCCCGTCGTATCATCGGCTGGAGCTTTGATGAGACGATGACGGTGGAGCTGATACAACAAGCTTTAGAGATGGCTTTAAACCAACGGCAAGTTTCACCCGGGTTAGTTGTTCACTCTGATCGGGGCGTACAGTATCGAGCACAGAAATACATTGATCAACTGACGAACAATGGCTGTAGAATCAGCATGAGCAGAAAAGGTAATTGCTGGGATAATGCGCCAATGGAGTCTTTCTTTGGTCGTTTAAAAGTTGAGTGTGTGTATGCCAAAGATTTTCAATCGATTAATGAAGCAAGATCGAGTATCTTTAGTTATATCGAAATATTTTATAACCGCAAAAGAAGACACTCAGCAAACGGCGGAATGAGCCCTGCTGACTTTGAAGAACAAGTGGCATTAGCTGCTTAAATGAAGTGGCTACTTTTCGTGGGGAACACCACTCCTTTAGTTTGATTTCTATGCAGACCAGCAGTGAATAATAACCAAATTTCTTTAGAGCCTTTTAAAACGTTAAGTTCTACTCCAAATCTCAACTTTATTGTAAGTAACCATTTACGACCCTAAACACCTAATACAAGTCTCTTTATCTAGAGCAGACTTATATCAAACTTATGTACTGCAGATCTATGCGTATATTCATGTATAAAAATACTACAACCTAATTGTAAGGGCTTAATCTAATGCTTGCTGATTTACGTCCTGTTTTTTTGCTCTTTCTGCTTAATCTGTTTGCTGCGTATCTCCCCAGTTTTTTCATCTCGCTTTCCGGACGTATAGAAAAATATATTTTTCTATACCATTTACAAACTAAGTAGTCTGTAGATAAACTGATAACCTTTGTCATAGATACATGATGTATTCTTATACTTTATTAACACTAGAGTTTTTTTAATACCTGCGACGATCGCTCTAAACAGAAGCTTTACGACGATTCGATCCATGAATTTCTGGCCCAGAAAGAAGACTCGATTACCTTCTATAAAGAATAATTGGCACATATGGTTTTCATATAAAATAGTTGATGCATCGCCGAGCCAATATTCAAGCAAATCACTCAAAATATATAAACCTCAGCATCAGCTTTAATTTTTCGATAATATTCTTAAAACAACACCTGACAATTTTGGCTCTTTTCGTCATAAAGTGATGATAAAAACTGACAAACTACTCTTATATCAGTTTACTTAAAACCAACCACCATACTTTTTTATATCTATATATATCAATAACTTAAATAATTTTTTGTTTTTTTGGCACGGCAACTGCATTATTATAAACGAACATATTGTTCAGTTTATTAAGTTTTTGATAACACATAATTGAGTAAAATTGAAAAGGTAAGATAAAACTAAACAGTAACAATTAAACTTACTTACATTAATTAATGTTATTAATCATAAAAATAATTTGGAGATTCAAAAATGAAAAAGCAACTACAAAAAGGTTTTACACTTATCGAATTAATGATCGTTGTAGCGATTATCGGTATCCTAGCTTCAATCGCTCTTCCTGCTTACCAGGATTACATTGCACGTTCACAAATGACAGAAGCCGTTACTCTAATGAGTGCGCAAAAAGCAACTATCGCTGAAATAGCAGCTGATGAAGGTATTTTTGATAATGCTGACAATGGTTCACTAGGCCTACCTGCAGCAGCAGATATTGCTGGTAAATACACTGCTTCAGTTGCAATTGCTGATGGTGTAATGACTGCAACAATGGGAGCAGCAGGAACAGTGAGTGCAGGTATCGCTGCTGGTACTTTAACAATGACACCTACACTTAATGCATCAGGAATCATTAGCTGGGATTGTGGAGCTGCTGGTAATGTTGCTGACAAATACCGTCCTAAAGCTTGTCGTTAATAGTTAAATTTGTTTAGTAAATGGCTCGCATATTATGCGGGCCATTTTTTTAGGAAATAATTAAGTAAATTAACAAATATATTCAATAACCCGGAGAATATTAAATGCAATCTCAAAAAGGATTTACTTTAATAGAATTAATGGTTGTAGTCGTTATTACTGGAGTTTTATCGTCATTGGATATAACTGCATATCAAGATTATTTAACTCGCACATAATTGCCAGAATCTCCCCGAGCCTCTTGAGGAACTTAGCTTGACTAAAGATTTCTTTAGTTTTGATTTAGATGCAATTCCAGAAGTGAATAATAAAAATATTCATTAGAATTTTCAAAAATATAGTTTGCACTGTTTACCTGAACCACATTGTAAGTAGCTCCATTTATCACCCCAATCCCCTAGAACTACCCTCTTCTTATTCTTATTCTTATTCTTAGTATAAAACTCATGCTCTGCAGGTCGATGTGTATGCCCATGTATAAGCAATGAAACCCCCTTACTTACAAGGGCTTTTTCTACAGCTTGTTGGTTTACATCTAAGATATTGTAATCTTTCTGTTTAGTCTGTTTGCTTGTTTTGCAGCGTATTTCACTGGCTTTTTTATCGCGTTTTTCTGGGCTCATTGACAGGTAAATTTTCTGTACTATCCATAAGCGAAATATCTTACGCATCAGCTGATAACCTTTATCATCAGTGCACAATGTATCGCCGTGCATGATTAAAGCGGGTGTGCCATAGAGGTCAATGACGATTTCATCAGGTAATAGCACTCCTCCTATTCGGTCCATAAATTTCTGGCCAATCAAGAAGTCTCGATTTCCCTGTATGAAATATATTTTGGTGCCTGAATTAGAGAGTGATCTTAATTGCTCTATTATCGGTAGATAGGGCTTACCAATGGGCAAGTCGATTATGTCGTCACCTATCCAGAATTCGAACAGATCTCCCAAGATGTACAAGGCTTCGGCATCACCCTTGATTTTATCGATGAATTCGTGAAATAACTTGTATAGATGGGGTCTAGAGGGATCTAGATGAAGATCGGAGATGAAATAGGTTTTATTCATTGCGAATAAAAAATCATCATTCCTTGAACCAATAAAGTTCAAGGAATGATTTATCAATATTTATTCTACTGTAGCTTTGATAATTGTAACTGGCTCTAAAGGTACATCACCATGGTGACCGTGATTACCAGTTTTTACTGCTGCGATTTCATCAATCACATCCAGACCTTCTACCACTTTACCAAATACTGCGTATCCCCAACCTGCTGGTGATTCGCTTGTGTGGTTTAGGAAATCATTGTCTTTAAGGTTGATAAAGAACTGTGATGTTGCAGAATGAGGATCGTTAGTACGCGCCATTGCGATTGTTCCGCGATCATTCTTAAGGCCGTTATTAGCTTCGTTTTGAATCGGTGTTTTATTACCTTTTTCGCTCATATCAGGATTCATTCCGCCACCCTGAACCATGAAGTTAGGTATTACACGGTGGAAGATTAATCCATCGTAAAATCCATCGTTTACGTAGTTAACAAAGTTCTCACTTGATTTAGGCGCTTTTTCAGCATCAAGCTCAAGTACCATAGTGCCTTTGCTTGTTTCTAATTTAATTTTTGGGTTCGAGGACATTTTCTCTCCAGATTTTTTAGTTTGATCGGTGGGGGTTTTAGTAGTCTGTACTTTTGTAGATTGCTCTTTAGCTTGCGCATTAGTCTTTTGCTCAGCTGTTTTTTCTGCTGCATTGCAGCCAGTCATCAAAAAGAAGAATGAAAACAACAAAGTAAGTAATTGATTAGGTCTGATAATATTGTTCATTTTTTATACGCCTTTGAGCAATTTCAAAAGCCGAATAATAGCGGAATTAATGTGCTTCTGCTACTATTGCCAGCGTTTATTAACCTCCCTAACAGACCCTATAAGAATTCAAAAAATGTTAAAAATTTATAATAGCCTAAGTAACCAAAAAGAAGTTTTCACCCCCATCACAGACAATAAAATCAATATGTACGTGTGTGGAATGACAGTTTATGATTACTGCCACTTAGGCCATGCGCGCGTTATGGTGGCGTTTGATGTGGTTTACCGTTATCTAATTGCTAAGG
This sequence comes from Cocleimonas sp. KMM 6892, assembly GCF_035798195.1. NCBI lineage: Bacteria > Pseudomonadati > Pseudomonadota > Gammaproteobacteria > Thiotrichales > Thiotrichaceae > Cocleimonas > Cocleimonas sp. KMM 6892. The sequence continues at coordinate 4,330 of NZ_JAPFBV010000001.1, forward strand.
GTTATGACGTTACTTATGTTCGTAATATTACCGACATTGATGACAAAATCATTCAGCGAGCTAATGAAAATGGTGAAGTTTTCAGTCAATTAACCGAACGCTTTATCGATGCAATGCATGAAGATGAAAAAGCATTAGGAATACACCCCCCCACTTTCGAGCCAAAAGCCACAGATAACATCGAAGCGATTATCGACATGATTTCAACACTTATTGAAAAGGGCTACGCGTACCAAGGGGCCTCAGACAATGGCTGTACCGATGTCTATTATTCTGTATCCAAATTTGAAGGCTATGGAAAATTATCAGGACGAAACCCTGATGATCTTCGCGCTGGTGAGCGCATTGCGGTAAATACAGACAAACAAGATCCATTAGATTTTGTTTTGTGGAAATGTGCCAAGCCTGATGAGCCTTACTGGGATTCCCCCTGGGGAAAAGGTCGTCCAGGATGGCATATCGAATGTTCCGCGATGTCGACACAAATCCTTGGTAATCATTTTGATATTCATGGCGGTGGACACGATTTACAGTTCCCTCATCACGAAAACGAAATTGCACAGTCTGAAGCTTGTACGGGTGAGCACTTTGCGAACTACTGGATGCATAATGGCTTTATTCGAATAGATGAAGAGAAGATGTCTAAGTCTTTAAACAACTTCTTCACCATTCGCGATGTATTAAAGGACTATAAAGCAGAAGTTATTCGCTACTTTATGCTAACCAGCCAGTATCGTAGCCCACTTAATTACAGCACTGATCAATTAGATGCTGCGCATGCTGCTTTAGATAGATTTTACACTGCTCTACGTGGTCTTGACCTCTCTGCTGGTGACAATGCTGATCAAGCTAAATCTAGCTATGAAGAACGCTATAAAGAAGCGATGGACGATGATTTCAACACACCAGAAGCATTGGCCGTTTTGTTTGAATTAGCTCGAGAAGTTAATCGTGCGAGACAAGCTGAAGATAAAAAAGAAGATAAGTCCGAATCACTCAGACTGGCGAAAATTCTCTTCAAACTCACATCACAGTTAGGACTGCTTACTGGTGATATTGAAGATTGGTTTAAAGGCGATGCTGGTTCTGATGGAATCAGTAATGAAGAAATTGAAACACTTATTCAACAACGTTTAGATGCTAAGGCCAATAAAGACTGGGCATTGGCGGATAAGATTCGTGATGAATTAGTCGCGCAGAATATTTCACTTGAAGATAAAGGGCCAAAAACAATCTGGAGACGTGATTAAGTTAAAAACGCTTTATCACGCGTTCTACAATATTGATCTAATACAAACCAAGTAATAATTAGATCAAAAAAGCCCGTATAAGTAGGGGGGTGTATTTGTAAATACACCCCCCTACTTATACGGGCTTTTTATTAATAACCTATTCAACCTAAACTATTCATTGCTTAGATTGCCTCTAACTTGAGTCAGAATAAGGCGGAAAATGTGAGCTTACAAATGTAAGTGATCATTTTCCAACGCCGTAATGGCTCAAGTTAGAGGTGAGCTAAGTTATTAATCAGCTTGATTGCGTAAAAAAGCTGGTATATCCAGGTAGTTAGACTCCGTAGCCGTTGTTGACTTAGGCGTAGTTTCGTAATGAGGCTGAGTATGCCCACCATTAGCTACCATACGAGGTTGCTCAAGTTCAACAGGACGTAATCTGCTGTTACTTTGTCTTTCTTGAGTAGGAACTGCCTGAAGCTCTGCCCCTTGCTTATCAAGACCTGTAGCTACCAATGTTACGCGAATCTCTTCACTCATATCAGGATCGATTACCGTACCAACCACTACTGTTGCATCATCATGTGCAAATTTACGTACAGCTGCACCCACTTCTTCGAACTCGTGGATTCCCATATCTAGGCCTGCTGTAATATTTACAAGAATACCTTTAGCACCGTTTAGGTTGATATCGTCAAGTAGTGGACTAGAAATTGCAGCTTCAGCCGCTTTAGTCGCTCTATCATCACCACGAGCAATTCCTGTACCCATCATAGACATGCCCATTTCGCTCATAACTGTTCTTACGTCAGCGAAATCCACGTTGATTAAACCAGGACGAGTAATTAAATCTGCAATGCCTTGAACGGCGCCAAGTAGAACATCATTAGCTGCTTTGAAAGCGTCCAGTAATGTTGTATTTTTACCGAGTGAAGTCAATAGTTTAGCGTTAGGAATAGTGATGATTGAATCAACATATTTTCCTAATTCAGCAATCCCTTCTTCAGCCGCTTTCATACGCTTAGGACCTTCAAACGGGAATGGTTTAGTAACTACTGCTACTGTTAACACACCCATTTCTCTAGCCATTTCAGCTACTACTGGTGCAGCACCTGTACCTGTTCCGCCACCCATACCAGCAGTGATGAATAACATATCAGTACCAGAAACCAACTCTTTGATACGCTCACGATCTTCAAGTGCGGCTTCGCGTCCAATTTCTGGGTTTGCGCCTGCACCTAAACCTTTAGTTAATGCATTACCTAATTGAATAAGGTTTTTTACTGGTGATCCATCAAGTGCTTGTGCGTCTGTATTTGCACAGATGAACTCTACCCCTTCAACGCCTGCATCAACCATATTTTGAACAGCATTTCCGCCGCCGCCACCAACTCCGATGACTTTGATATTCGCATTTGTTGCTTCTGTATCCATTAATTCAAACATTAGCCCTAACTCCTTTTATTACTTAATTTCGATGTGATTAAAATTAAAAATGCTTCCTTCTAAAACATTTTTTACTACGTTACTTCTTTGTACTTTTTAAACTTCTAACTTTTGTATCTGTTGCATTTTTTACAAATTACTACCAAACCAATTCTTCATTTTGTCCCATAGATTTTCTTGTGAAACATGAGAAAAACCTTTACCACCTGAAAATTCATTTCTGGCAGCTCCGTATAACAACAAGCCAACACCTGTTGAATGAATTGGGTTTTCTACTTCTCCTTTTAAACCACCAATATTCATTGGTGCTCCGATACGCACTGGCATATGGAAAATTTCTTCTGCTAACTCTACGGCACCACGAATCTTGGAAGACCCACCGGTTAAAACGATGCCTGCGCCGATTCGCTCTTCAAATCCGCTACGTCTGATTTCAGCATGAATCATGGAGAATAATTCTTCATAACGAGGTTCAATGACTGAAGCCAATGTCTGTGGAGAAAGACCTCGAGATTCACGCTCACCAATACCTGGTACTTCGATGACTTCATCACTTGTAACTAGCTGGCGTAACGCGTAACCGTGTTCAATTTTTAGCTTTTCAGCAAACTGAGAAGTCGTGCGCACTGCAACTGCAATGTCATTCGTTACCTGATCTCCAGCAACCGGAATAACTGCAGTGTGTTGAATCGCCCCATCAAGGAAGATTGCGATATCACTGGTTCCACCACCGATATCTACCATGCAAACGCCTAGCTCTTTTTCGTCGTTTTCTAAAACAGCGTAACTAGACGCTACCTGCTCTAGAATCACGTCATCAACATCCAGACCACAACGGTCTACACATTTTATGATGTTCTGTGCCGCACTTTGTGCGCCAGTAATTAGATGAACACGAGCTTCTAAACGCACACCAGACATACCCACTGGCTCACGAATACCTTCTTGCTGATCGATCACATAATCTTGTGGTAACACATGCAAGATGCGTTGATCGGCAGGTATTGCTACAGCTCTCGCTGCATCCATAACGCGCTCAAGATCACCTTCTGTCACTTCTTTTTCTTTAATCGCGACTATACCGTGAGAATTAAGACTCTGAATATGACTACCCGCGATTCCCGCGTATGCAGAGTTAATATTCACTCCAGCCATCAACTCAGCTTCTTCAACAGCACGTTGAATCGCTTCGATGGTTGAATCAATATTGACCACAACACCTTTTTTCATTCCACGGGAAGGATGTTTGCCTATGCCGACTATCTCTACACCGCCCTCTTCGTTGACTTCGCCAATAAGTGCAACAATTTTTGAAGTACCTATATCTAGAGCAACAACCATATTGCCTTCATTACTCACAGACATTGTTATTTCTTTCAATGGTTTCCCCATAACAATTCTCCTAATCCTTCTTTATAAATAAGAAATTTAGTTTCCCTTCGAAAAAACTAAATCTTCTTTTAACCTTTAAAAATGCTGCTTGGTGTCAGCCCCTTTTTCCATTTAACTGCAAGGCCATTGGTATAACGAAGATCTACGACACTGATCTTATCTACCACGTCCTTTAAACTCTCTTGATACGCAACCATAAATCTTTTAAGGCGCTTTTCCTGATGTTCACGCCCTACTTTTAAAGTCATACCGTTTTCTAATTTTATTTTCCACGAACCACGTGCATCTTCTTTAAACTCAACCAGCTTTACTGGAAAGCCTTTCATCATTTGTCTAATCTTTAAGAAACCTGTTGCCATATTTCTGCCCTTATTTTCTGGGCTATATAGCAACGGTAAATCATTCGATTTATCTGCTAGTACCGCTTTAATGATTTCACCATTTTCGGCCAACATGGCTTTATCACCCCAATAAGCAACCGGTTGCTGTTCGTAAATTCTTACTGTTAATTTATCTGGCCACACATGCGTCATTGACGCTGAATGTACCCAGGGGTTACTTTCAATTTTCTTTTCCAAACCTTCCACATCAAGCAGATACAGGTTTGTTTTGGCATAAGACTCAATAATTGGCTGTAATTGCTTTTTATTCAGTACCGACAAATCACCCGTTACTTCTACCGATTTAATCGTCAGATTCTCAGGGTTTTGTATCCATAAATAGCCACCTGTGATTCCTGCAATGGGCGCCACTAAAAGCGCTGTCCACATCAGCGGTCTCCACGAAATAGAAAAATTCCTTTTAATAGAATCACTTTTAGAGACGCGCACTGTAGCCTGTGGTCTTTTTGCTCTTCTATTATTTGGTCTTTTCTTATTTACAGTTTTCATTTCGTTTCTACTTGTTTTGTGTCTTATTGGATAACTTTAAAATTTCAAGTGTTAAATCTGAAAAACTCAATCCATGTTGTTTAGCTGCCATAGGCACTAAAGAATGATCAGTCATCCCCGGGCAAGTATTTACCTCTATCAACCAAAAAGTACCGACATTGTCCTGCATTACATCAACACGTCCCCAACCTTTACCACCAACGATTTCAAAAGCAGTTTTAGACAAAGCTCTCAACGCTTCTTCTGCATCATCATCTAAACCACTTGGGCAGTTATATTGGGTATCATCCGATTCGTATTTAGCATCAAAATCGTAGAACTCTGTATCCGTAACTACATTGATCGATGGTAAAACTTCATCACCTAGAATCGCTACGGTATATTCCTGACCAGTAACCCATTGTTCAGCAAATACGACATCATCAAATTCAGCCGCTTTTTCGTAAGCGCCTTTTAAATCTTTGGCATCATGCACTTTACTCATGCCGATACTCGAACCTTCCTGTGCAGGTTTTACAATCACAGGTAATCCAAGTTTTTCCACAACGTCATCAAAGTTCGACTCGCTATTCAAAATTTCAAACGCTGGAGTCGGTAAACCCGATCCGGTCCAGATGCGTTTGGTCATCAATTTATCCATACTGATAGCCGATGCCATAACACCACAGCCTGTATATGGAATTTGAAGGATTTCTAACGCGCCTTGAATGACACCATCTTCACCACCACGACCATGAAGAATATTGAATACACGATCAAATTTTCCTTCACGAACAACATCAAGCACATTTCTATCTACATCGATCTTATACGCATCAATGCCCTTTTCTAACAACCCTTCTAAAACAGCCTGACCACTTTTCAATGACACACTGCGCTCTGCTGCCCAGCCTCCCATTAAAACGCCTACTTTTCCGAAGCGCTTTTTCATATTCTCGTCGATGGCAGTAACTTCTGACATTAAACCAACGTTCCTTTTGATAATTGAGCAGGTAAACCAGCTGAAATAGTTCCAACGCTACCAGCGCCTAAAGTAAGTAATACATCTCCGTCCTGAAGCTGGTTTTGTAATACTTCGACAATGTCATCCTGATCTGCAACAAATAACGGATCGACACTACCTCTGTTTCTTATTGAACGAGCTAAAGCTCTTCCATCTGCGCCCGCAATAGGCTCTTCACTTGCTGCATACACATCCATTAACACCAAGACATCAGGCTCTGATAATACTTGTGAGAAATCTTCAAAAAGATCACGCGTTCTGGTGTATCTATGCGGCTGGAATAAAACCACCATGCGTCTGTCAGGCCATGCACTTCTGACCGCTTTCATGGTTGCTTCCATTTCTGTTGGATGATGACCATAGTCATCCACTAGCATTACCGTACCCTGATGTGTTTTGATCTCTCCATAACACTGGAATCTTCGACCAACGCCCTGGAATTTATCCAGACCACTCAATATTGCTTCGTCACTTATTTCTAATTCAGTCGCTATTGCAATCGCTGCCAAGGCATTCTGGATATTATGCTCACCCGGCATATTCAACGTGACATCAAGCGTTGGTTTATCTCTACGCTCTACTGTGAAGAAACTTTGCGTGCCTGCGTATCGCACATTTCTTGCACGAATATCAGCATCATAATGAATACCGTAGCTAACAATAGTCCTGGTTATTTCAGGCAGAATATCGCACACATTGTCATCATCCACACATAACACTGCCAAACCGTAGAAAGGCAAATGATGCAGAAACTCAACAAAGGTATCTTTTAACTTTTCAAAATCATTATCGTAAGTTGTAAGGTGATCAGCATCGATATTGGTAACAACTGAAATCAATGGCTGTAACAATAAAAACGAAGCGTCACTTTCGTCAGCTTCAGCTACCAGATACTCACCTGATCCAAGACGAGAATTACTTGCTGTACTGTTTAATCTACCACCAATAACAAATGTTGGGTCTAAGCCACCCTCTGCCAGCAAACTTGTTACTAGACTGGTTGTTGTGGTTTTACCATGCGTACCGGCTACTGCAATTCCATTACTAAAGCGCATGATTTCTGCCAGCATTTCCGCGCGTGGCACCACGGGAATATTCATATTTTTAGCAGCGATTACTTCAGGGTTGTCATCACTTACCGCTGAAGAGGTAACAACTACATTTGCCCCTTCGATATTAGTTGCCGCATGACCTTTAAATATTTTTGCACCCAGTGATGCAAGGCGATCAGTCATTGCATTCTGAGCTAAGTCAGAACCCGTAACTGCATAGCCGATATTGGTCAGTACCTCAGCGATACCTCCCATTCCAGAGCCGCCAATACCGACAAAATGTACTTGTTTAATTCGACGACGAGCTAAATCATTAGGCTGTTTCATAACTTACACCTTTACCTGATTTAACTTTAGTAAGACTAGTTTCATTTAGCGTTCCATCACCATTTTCTATTATTCCTTCTGGGCCAATTGTTTCTACAAATGTTTCCCAACCATCATCTTCAGCTAACTTTTTTGTGTCAGCTGTGATTATTTGTTTATTTCCTTCATCATCGACATGATTACAATCTGATTTATCGAAATCATATCCGGCATATTCTGCGCAAATTGCAGCAACTTCTTTTGTTGCTTCAGGCTTTGCTAATTTTCTTGCTTTAATACTCATTTCGATCAATTTATTTCTATTGCCACAAAGATCTGTCAGCAACGCAGATAAGCTTTCTTTCGTCAGATCATTCTGCGAAAGTAAGATTCCAGCCCCTGATTCACTTAAATATTTTGCGTTCGCGGTTTGGTGATCATCCACTGCATATAAATAAGGAACCATAATTGAAGCCACACCCGCTGCAGCCAACTCAGCTACAGTCAATGCACCTGAACGACAAATCACTAAATCAGCCCATTCATAAGCTTCGGCCATATCTTCAATAAACGGAGTAACTTCAGCAGTCACGCCCATTTTTTCATAGAGGCTTTTTGTTGATTGATCTTTATTCTTACCTGCCTGATGTCTCACAACAGGTCGTTTGTCGATAGGCAATTCATCCAGCGCCATCGGCACCACTTCATTGAGCACTTGTGCGCCCAGACTCCCACCAAAGATAAGAACATTAATATGCCCCCAACGATCACCCATGCGATCAGCCGGCGACGGTATTGATGCGATATCAAGTCGAACGGGATTACCAATACCCACTGAATTACTTTTTGCAAAGGTACCCGGAAATCCTTCTAATATCTTTTTACTCACTCTACTGAGTAGTTTATTGGTTAATCCCGGAATTGCATTTTGTTCATGAATGATTACAGGTTTGCCCAAAAGAGCCGCAACAAGACCACCAGGCCCTGCAACAAAACCACCCATGCCCAAAACTGCCGAAGGCTTAACTTTGAGCATAATATTTAAAGATTGAAATAACGCTTTCATCAACTGAAAAGGTGCTGCCAAAAGCGCAGTAATTCCTTTGCCTCGCAAGCCATTAACAGACAGATACACCATGTCGATACCAGCTTCTGGTATTACTCTTGCTTCTAAGCCTTTATGCGTACCCATCCAGATCACAGGAATATTCTGCTCTTGTAATGCTCTAGCTACCGCTAAACCTGGGTACACATGCCCACCAGTGCCACCGGCAGTAATCAAGATTGGTCCTTTTGGTTTAGCATTCATATTGTTGATAGTTTTATCTTGCATAACTCGCCTTTGTTCTGGCTTTGCTACGAGCTGTTTTCTCAATCATTTTACTTTTTGCTTTTTGTGCTTCTTTATCGCTAAGCCCAAACAGTGCAATTTGCGTATCACGGTGTACACGCATCAATAATGCAATTGCCATGAGTGTAACCAGCAGACTACTCCCCCCATAACTAATCAGAGGTAAAGTCAGACCTTTAGGAGGTAATAAGGCTAGATTCACACCAATATGGAACAACACCTGAAACCCCATCCAGAAGCCAATTCCGTAGGCTAAATAAGCCGCAAAGTTCAGTTTTGCTCTGTCTGCCTTGAAACCAATAACGAATGCACGCTGTACAAACCACGCATACAAAAATAAGACAAATACTATGCCGACAAAACCCATCTCTTCTGCCAATACAGCAAAGATGAAATCGTTATGTGCTTCTGGAAGATAGAATAGTTTCTGTACACTTCCGCCCAAGCCAGCACCAAACCAGCCACCATCACCAACTGCCATTAATGCATGAACAGTCTGGTAAGCTTTGCCTGATGCGTGAGACCAAGGATCTAAGAATGCTGTAACACGAGCGCCACGATAACCCATCATTACTAATGGAATCATAATCGCTATCGCACCAACAAAAAGCAGTGCTAAGCGCGTTAGCTTCAAGCCGCCAAGGTATAAAAGAGCAATTCCAGTAGCAGTCAATACGACAACAGAACCAAAGTCAGGTTCAAGCATTAACAATCCATCTGTCACACCTAAAACCACTAAAGGAATGATTAACGGCTTATAAGAAGTTGAATGTGCGAGCTCTTTGCCATGACGCACCAAGTAACCCGCCATATACATAATGATTATAAGCTTCGCCATCTCAGAAACCTGTAAAGAAACAGGCCCTAGATTAATCCAGCGGTGACTTCCGTTTACTTCTTTACCTATCACAGGTAATAACACCGCCACTAATAACATCAGAACAATCGGCAGTAGTTTTGCACCCATGTGTTGCCACACCGATGTTTTAATTCGATAAACAAAGTAACCGACGACCAGTCCCATGCATAAGAAAACAAGCTGGCGATTAAAGAAGAAGTACATATTGCCAAAGTTCTTCTCTGCAACCGCAATAGATGCGGACATCATAATTACCAGCCCTAAACCTAAGAGCATTATCACGCTCATCAGCAAACCACGATCTACATATCGCTGCCATGATGGCTGAAAATTAGAACAGTAATCTTCGATTATTGCTTTCACCGGCAAGTAACCTCTTTTGCTATTTGTTTTTCTAGTTCATTAACCGCTCGAACAAACTTTTGACCACGTTCTATATAATTTTTAAACATGTCAAAACTGGCACAAGCTGGAGATAGCAACACATTGTCGTTTTCATCAGAGTTAGCTAATTTATTCGCCTCTAAAACCGCCTGTTCCATACTATTTACGTATATCACTGGAATGGATGAATCAACGAACTTCCCAATTTTTTGAGCGTCTTCACCCATCAGAACCACTGCACGAGCTTTTTCGGTAATAACGTTTTGAAGCGGCAAAAAATCCGCACCCTTGCCTTGCCCACCTGCGATCAACACAGTCTTACCAGGCAAACCAGAAAGTGCGGCAAGCGTAGCCCCTACGTTCGTTCCTTTTGAATCGTTGTACCAATTTACATTTTGTATTTCTGCTACCCATTCGGTTCGGTGTGCCATTCCAGCAAACTCTTCAAGTGCTTCGAGCATAGAAGGCATCGGTAAACCTGCCGCTTCACCCAACGCCAATGCCGCTAATGAGTTAGCAATATTGTGTCGACCGGGTTGTTTGATGTTAGAAACTAGCATGAGTAACTCATCACCTTTTGCTAACCACTCCTGATCTGAATCCGGATCTAGTATTAAACCGAAATCACCTGCATCTGGCTGATTTAAACCAAAACTAACCAATGACTTATTTGATGACGCCCCAGATACCGTTTTATTTGCAAAGTCAGACGAGTAACCATCTTCCCGGTTAAAAATAATATGTTCACAATTCTTGTAGATTAGCGCTTTAGCTTGAGCATATTGCTCAATATCATTTTCGTACCGATCCAGATGATCTTCAGAGACATTCAAAATAACTGCCGCCAAGGTTTGTAGTGATGGTGTTGTTTCTAATTGATAACTAGAAAGTTCCAGTACAAATAACTCTGACTCTTTATCTTTTATTAGTTCTAATGCAGGCGTTCCGATATTTCCACCAGTACCAACGTTAACTCCGGCCTTTTTTGCCATGAAGTCAAGCAATGTAGTTACCGTTGTTTTACCGTTAGAACCTGTTATTGCAACAACAGGAACGCTTGGTTGATTCTGATTAGCTTCACGAGCAAATAATTCGATATCACCTATTATTTCCGCACCAGCGTTTTTCGCCTGTGCGATTTCCAGGGTGGATACAGCAATACCCGGATTTACGATCAGTTGTTTTGCTTGAGAGAAAAGCGCTTCATTAAAGCTACCAAAATGGTGTGCAATGGATTGATTCGCCGATTGTTCCATTGTGATGAGTTCGTCAGCACATGGTGGATTTGCACGACTATCCACAACCGTAAAGCCACGTTGTTGACTCGCTAAATAACGCGCAACAGAAAGCCCTGTGGTGCCAAGGCCCACAATCACTGTATCTGATGGTTTTTGTTGCGTATTCATTATTTAACTCTTTTCTCTCTTTGTTTGTATCTTGTTTTCTGTATGTCTATGTCTGTGTAGAAGTTGTGATTAGTCACCCCCCTACTTACAGCCACTTTTTTAACCTATCTAAATCTCTTATCTAACTTTTAGTGTTGCCAAACCAACCAGCACCAACACGATGGTAATAATCCAAAATCGCACAATGACTTTTGGCTCAGCCCATCCTTTTAATTCAAAATGATGATGAATAGGTGCCATGCGGAAGATCCTTCTCCCTGTCAGTTTAAAAGATGCAACTTGTAAAATAACTGACACTGCCTCCATGACAAACACTCCACCCATAATAAACAGCACCAATTCCTGTCTAACCATCACAGCAATTATCCCCAGTGCCGCACCCAACGATAGCGCCCCTACGTCGCCCATGAATACTTGTGCCGGATATGTGTTAAACCACAAGAAACCTAAACCAGCACCAAAAATTGCACCACAGAAAATGAGAATTTCACCCACTCCTGCTACGTACGGAATACCCAGATAATCAGAAAACTTAACGTTTCCGCCCGCTAAAACAAATACACCTAAAGCAGCCGCAACCAAAATGGTTGGCATAATCGCCAACCCATCTAAACCATCGGTTAAGTTCACCGCATTACTCGTACCAACGATGACGAGATAGCTCCAGGGAATAAACATCCAACCCATATTCCAGAACCAATCTTTCACCACGGGAAAATACAAGGTTGTTTCTACCGGCGTTTTTGCTGCTATATATAAATAGGTCACCGCGATAAAAGCAATTAACGACAAGCCGAGGTATTTCCAGCGTGATGCTAAACCTTTACTGCTTTTTTCTTTCAGCTTGAGAAAATCATCGTAACCACCGATTAACCCAGAACCTAAAGTGACAAACAGCGCGATCCAAACATAATGATTAGTCAGGTCAGACCACAATAGCGTTGCCAATACGATTCCTAATAAAATCAAAGCACCACCCATGGTTGGCGTGCCTGCCTTTACTAAATGCGTTTGCGGGCCATCGCCACGAATAGGCTGTCCCATTTTCAGACTTGTTAACGCTCGGATCATCCAGGGACCCATAAGCATCGAAACACCTAAGGCTGTTAACACACCCAGAATGGTACGAAACGTTGAGTACTGAAATACATTAAATCCCGAGTAGAATTGCGACAACCATTCAAATACTGGAAGTAACATTAGGCTGTCTCCCCGTATTCAATTGATAATGCTTCTACTGCTCTTTCCATTCGCATAAAACGCGAGCCCTTTATTAAAATTGTTGTACTGTCAGGAAAGTCATTTTGAAGATCTGTCTTTAATTCACTTAACAGATCATCCATCTCTTCAAAACTCTTGCCATTCTTGCCAAAACTATTACAGGCATTTGCACTGTAATCTCCTAAACAATACATATGCTTTATACCTACTGCTTTTGCTTTTTCGCCGATTTTTTCGTGCACTTTTTCAGGATTCTCTCCAAGCTCACCTAAATCACCTAAAACGAAAACAGTGTTTTTTCTTTGCGCAAGCACATCGAGTGCCGCCACGACAGAGTCTGGATTTGCATTGTAAGTATCATCCAGAATCTGTGAGTTATTAATGCCAGCTACGGGGGCTAATCGCCCCTTAACTGGCAACATGGATTCCAAACCTTTGACAATAGTCTCTAGTTTGATCCCCAAAGCGGACGTTGCCGCCGCTGCCGCGAGTGCATTCATTGCATTATGACGACCGAGTAACTTGAGATTAGCCCTAACCTCGTTTTCACCCATTTTTATCATCAGACCCCCATCCGATAATAAACTGCCGCTTATTGTTGCTACATTATTAATGCCAAATGCTATGACCTCACGGTCTTTGTTGGAATCCATCCAATAATCCGCAAATGTATCATCTGCATTGATTACGGCGATTCCGTGAGTCCCCAACCCAATAAAAATTTCTCCTTTTGCCTGCGCGACACCCTCAAGGTTTATGAACCCCTCAAGATGTGCTGCACCAGCGTTATTCACAACAGCCACGTCGGGTTTTGCAATTGTTGTTAAGAATTCGATTTCACCAAAATGGTTTGCGCCCATTTCGATAACAGCGAAATCGTGTTCTTCACGAAGTCGCAATAGTGTCAACGGCATCCCAATATTGTTATTGAGATTACCCATCGTTGCTAATACCTTTCCTTGTTGAGATAGAATCGCAGCGATCATTTCTTTTAAGGTTGTTTTACCGTTACTACCCGTTAATGCGATCAGAGGCTTGGTATATTGTTGACGCCAGGCTGCTGCCAAATCCGCAAGGGCTTGCAAGGTATCTTCGACAACGATTTGTGGTAGATCACAATCTATTTTTTTACTGACTAACGCTGCACCTGCGACTCCTGTCAAATCAGCAACGAAATCATGCGCATCAAAACGCTCGCCTATGATTGCAATGAATAATTGATCACTTTTCACTAGACGTGAATCAGTCGAAACCGAATCAATCATCAAATCATCACCATGGAGGACACCCCCCACCTTTTGCGCGATTTCTGACAGACTTAAGAATTTATTAGCTGTTTGAGTCATTAAGCCGCTAGCTCCAGTAACACTTTATTAGCATGTTCACGATCACTAAACGGAATGCTACCAGTAGCCAGAATTTGTACTTTTTCGTGTCCTTTACCTGCGATAAGAACGGTATCCCCAAGCTTTGCCTGAGTTAAGGCTTTACTAATTGCACTCGCACGATCATGTTCGATAACAGCGGCTGAAGGATTAATAAATCCTGCAACAATATCTTTCATGATTAACTCAGGGTTTTCAGTACGCGGATTGTCATCAGTCACAATAACCACATCTGCATTTGCTTCAGCGATTTGAGCCATCATCGGACGCTTACCTGCATCACGATCACCACCACAGCCAAACACACAAATCAGATTATTTTCGGTATGTTCACGCAATGCTTTTAAAACAGTTTCCAAGGCATTCGGCGTATGTGCATAATCCACAACGGCCAACACGTCTGAATTTGCTACTTTTTCCATACGACCTGCAACTGTTTCCACATGATTCAGTCTTGCAAGTGCCGACTCTAATGAATCACCTAAAGCCAACATTGCACCCAAAGCTGCTAATAAATTACTTAAGTTAAAACGCCCAAGCACAGATGCATTTAACTTAGCTTGTTTACCGGCAAAGTGAATATCCGCTGAAATGCCTTTATGTGTGAATTTCGCATTTACTGCCACTAAAGAACCTTCAGGATAATCAATTAACTGCCCAACACCATAAGCAATGACACCCCCCGACTTTAAGGCCATTTTTCGACCAAACTTATCATCAAGGTTTACAACAATTGCCTTTAATCCAGCCCAGTCAAACAGCTTTTCTTTAGCTTCTGCGTAAGCCTCAAGAGTCTTATGATAATCAAGATGATCACGACTAAGATTAGTAAGCACTGCCACATCAAATGCAACACCAGCCACTCGCGCTTGATCCAGAGCATGAGAAGAAACTTCCATTGCTACTGTTTTAATATTTTTAGCTTTCAATGCGACTAAACTTTCATGCACACTAAATACATCGGGTGTTGTGTGCGTAGCAGTTTGCAAATCATCAAGTGAACCGATACCCAACGTACCAATCACAGCACTGTCATTCATAGCCTGTGCGATGAAGTGACTCACACTGGTTTTACCATCAGTTCCAGTGATTCCAATCATATTGAGAGACTCACTAACCGAACCAAAAAAGCGATTCGAAATTTCACCCAGAAAATCTCGTAAATTGGTAATTTCGAATTGAGGTATATTTAACTCAGAAGACTCAGTGATACCGTCCTGTTCCCAGACTATTGCAGACGCACCTTGCTTCGCCACATCATGAGCGTAATTGAGGCCATGTTGTTGTGTCCCCTTAAGGGCAACAAACAATGTACCTGATTTGGCTTCACGACTATCTAATGTTATTGACGTAATATCACACTCCAATGCTGGAGTTACTTGAGCAATACCTTCCAATAGAACAGATAGCTTTGTGGGGAAAAGTTTATTCACGCCTCTCCTTCCTTTTCAACAAATCCAGAAGGCCTGGGAGAGTCAAACGAAACCGGAATTGCTGATTTTGAAGGAGAGTGTGGTTTTGCCTGTTTTAACTGTGGTAAATCGTCAGGTGCGATATCCATAATGCGCAGTGCATTCGTCATGATTTTTGAAAATAAAGGAGCAGCCAATCGTCCGCCACCCGCTTTTTCAACTTTAGGATCATCGATCATCACCGCAACTACCAAGCGAGGATTTGATGCTGGTGCTAGACCAATAAAACTAACGACTTTATTGTGCTTGCTATAGCGACCATTTATTAATTTGTATGCAGTTCCTGTTTTACCTGCAACACTGTAACCGTCAATGGCCGCGTTTTTACCCGTAGCGTCGTCTTGTACTACTGCAGTCATCATTTTCAATACAGCATCAGCGTTTGCCTTAGACATAACTCGTTGACCAAGTGGCTGACTATCTCTTTTATAAATACTCGCAGGATTTAAAATACCGCCGGTGGCAAATACGGTATACGCATGTGCCAACTGCAATAAACTTGCAGATATACCATAACCGTAACCATGAGAAGCTCTATCAACGCTTCCCCATTTATCGTAGTACGCTAATTTACCTTCTGTTTCACTAAAGAAACCTGCATCAGGTTTACGACCAAAACCAACGCGATTCAAAAATTTCCAATGCTCGCTAGATTTCATCAACAAAGCGACTTTGCTCGCACCAACATTACTGGACTTTGCCAGTAATTTAGAAAGAGTAATCGTTCCGTAGTTCTTAGGATCTTTGACGGTTACCTTGCCAATTTTGAGATTACCAGGAGAGGTTTCGATCGATACGTCTTCACCGATTGCCCGTGCCTCAAGTGCAGCAGCAATAGTAATAGGCTTTAATGTTGAACCTGGCTCAAATGCATCCACAACAGCACGATTACGATACTGATAAGGTTTCAGCGAGGTACGATTATTAGGATTAAAACCTGGCATATTCGCCATAGCCAATACTTCGCCAGTTACAGTATCTAATACAACCACTGAACCCGACTTAGCGTTTAATTTATAAACTTCACCTTTCAACAACTTATAAGCCGCATATTGAATACGATGATCAAGACTCAATTGAACCGTTTCGCCCGGCACCATTGTTTCGATTTCTTCGATACTTTCTACTAAACGACCACGTCCATCACGAATAACTCTATTTCTACCAGAGTGCCCAGCTAATCGAGTGTTCATTGAACGCTCAACGCCTTCTATGCCCTGATCATCAATATTGGTAAAACCAACGACGTGAGAAGTAGTTTCAGCCATTGGGTAAAAACGACGATACTCTCGCTTAACACTTACCGCAGGAATTTGCAGATCTGCAATTTCTTGTGCCTTTTCAGGCTCTACATGTCGACCCAGATAATGAAAACGCTTGCCAGACATAGAATCCAGTTTGCTTAACAGTGATCCTTCAGGCATCTCTAATAAAAGCTCTACACTCTTTAGCTTTGCATCCAGTATCTCTAGATCTTCTCTTGCCAATGCACCACTTTCATTCTTTTCTAATGCAATCTTTTTCATTGCACGTTTTGCATCTGCAAGTTTTCGAGGATCTATTGAAATCGAAGAAACAGGTGAACTGACAGCCAAAGCCTCACCATTTCTATCCACAATCATTCCTCTGTAAGGAGGAACAGTTAAGGTTCTTAATTGACGCTTACCTGCCTGTTTTTTCAACCAGCTTTGCTGAAATACATCGAGATATGCAGCACGCATCAACAGCACACAAATACCTGCCAACAATAAAAGCATAAGTATCAAGCGACGACCACGATAAACGGGCGACACTATTGCTGAATTTCGTCTAGTAGACGCGCGGCTATTAACGTTGCGACTATTAGTGCTTTTACGCCTATTAGTCACTCAGACTTACCTTAGATAATTTATCGTGATCAATCATAGTTTGATTAGAAACCACAGCATCAACTGCTGCTTGAGGCTCTCTAACAATTCGAATTTCTGACGCTTTAGGGATTTTCATTTTCAAATCCCAGCGAGCATACTGCTCAACACGAACCTGATTCAATGCAGTACCCTGCTCTAATTTCAAGCGACTCCACTGAGCAGCCAACTTGTCTCTTTCTTTTTCCAGGGTTTGTAATTTCATATAAGCAGTTCTTGACTCATGACGTTGAACCACGGTTTTAATAGCCACAAATACTATTGAAACGAACAGGATAGCCAATAAAGGCAACTGCCAATTAGTTACTGAATCTACAGTTACTTGTTTGTTAGTAGCATTTACATCAACCGGATCTTGAACACTCATTGCTTCTCTCCAATTCTCATAATGGCACTTCGCGAACGAACATTAACCTGCACTTCAGACTTTGAGGGCTTGATAGCTTTACCAATTGACTTCATTAAGGGAACCGACATTTTATCTTCCATAATAGGTAGACCACGAGGGAGCTGGGGAGCACTAGAGTGCAATTTCAAAAATCGCTTAACGATTCGATCTTCCAGAGAGTGAAAACTAATCACCACTAATCTTCCTTTGGTAGCCAAAAACTCTTTCGAGTTATCAAGACAATCAATTAAATCCTCAAGTTCACGGTTTATAAATATCCGAATAGCCTGAAAACTACGGGTTGCCGGGTGCTTTCCCGGTTCTTTTCTCTGTATTTTTTTGGGAATCGAAGATGCAACGATTTCAGCCAACTGTAACGTCGTACTGATTGGGGTAGCTGCTCTTTTCTCCACTATATTTCTCGCAATGCGTCGCGAGAGTCTTTCATCGCCATACTGATAGAGGACATTGGCAATCTCTTCTTCTGGGGCTTTGCCAAGCCACTCGGCAGCGCTCATCCCAAAATCAGGATTCATACGCATATCGAGTTCACCATCACGCATAAAACTAAAACCACGCGACGCGTCATCTAACTGAGGTGATGAAACACCTAAGTCCAGCAGCAGCCCATCCATTTCTTGAAGCCCTATTTCTGCCAGAGCATCAGGAAAATCTTTGAAAGACCCCTGCCAAACAAAAACCCGCTTATCATCTTTATAAACTCCCTTCGCATGAGCGATGGCAAGCGGATCTTTATCTATCAACAACATTCGTCCGTTCGGACCAAGCTGTTCAATTACCTTTGCCGAGTGACCTCCTCGACCGAAAGTGGCGTCTATATAAACACCATCTTCTTTAATATTTAACGCTTCTACTGCTTCTTCTAACAGTACCGTTTCGTGTTTGAATTTATCTGACATGGGCTTCCCATCACTAGATTGATAACCCTTTTAGGGATTCGTCATTCTGAATATTAACTGGAGCAGACTCTCTCATATTTTCACAGCCCTGCTTCCAGGCATCCTCATCCCACAATTCAAACTTGTCGCCTTGACCGATCATGATTAACTTCTTTTCCATGCCCGCATATTCCCTTAAAGGTGATGCCAACATTATTCTGCCTTGTCCATCCATCTCAACATCCGACGCATGACCAATTACTAAACGTTTAATTTCTCGAGCAGCTTCAGAGAGATTCGGCAAACTTAAAATGTTTTGCTCTGTCTCAACCCATTTAGACATCGGATATAAAACCAGGCAACGAACACCATAATCCACTGTCAAAATCATCTGCCCTTCAAAATCAGAAGTTATCTCATCACGATACTTGGTCGGAATCGCTAATCGACCCTTCGCATCAAGATTTAAATTTGAGATACCTCTGAACACTTTCTTATTTAGTTCCTTATTAGAAGTTCAAACTCTGATTAAGTCATATTAACCACTATTTACCACAAATATACACTTATTTTCCCATATTACCACTTATTAACCACAAAACAAGCACTCTTTTAGGTAAGAAACCTCTTTAAAAGACAAGCAGTTAGAGGTATCGAGAAGATTTCGACACAAGATAGATTGGATTAATTTTCTTAATTAGATAGATACAAAGTAGATTCTAGATATTACATTAAGAGTGTATCTTTTTTGTTCGCTAAAAAGTGATATTGATGATATTTAGGGCGAGTTTTACCCGGATATCTAGATCATTAGATATCCGAAAGTATATAAATTGTGATTGATTACAGGGCTTTACTATTTATTATAAAATTCAAACACTTTTTATCTTCTGTAATACCTGCATTCGAACCGTCTTTCGCGCTAACGCTCTCTTCGAATATGACGTTATCCGCACTAATAAGGAGATTTCCCCCATTTCTTAAGTAACACTCAAGATGGCTAAACTCCTGCTGCGACATACCGGGCTCAACAATTAAAAACGGACAATAGGCGGGATTACACAACAATAGGTTGCCATCAATTTTCTGATACTTTAACCCTACTGGCCTGAGCGCTTCAGACAAACCGAAGTCATCATTACCTTCTATCTGATCACTAATTTCAGGAAGACAAGCGACAGAATTACCGCCAGCCCCTTCATTTAGATTTGAAAAGGCTCCCCAGAGTAATTCTAAACGCGAACTATATGACCAACCTTTTCTCAGCATGCCAGATATTCTTTCAGGGAGTATCCCAATAATGCTGGAACCTACAATGCCATAAACCACCATATCCAGGTACGGCTCACTAGGCTGTATGATTTTGGGAGAAGAAGAAGAAGAAGAAGAAGAAGAAGAAGAACAATCAAGAGAAGACTTACCCGGAACAACTTCCGAATAAAGGAACGTTAAGTTAGACAGTCGTCTTTTAATTCCTATATTTTGATACAGGATTGTCTGCTGATCGTAGTCACGACCGAGCAATGTTTCCGTCAAATTTAACAGCAAGGTTTCATCTGGGTCCAACGCATAGCTAGCGAGCATAACCATCTCCTTACAATGAGTAACATCGACTTTGATGCATAACTCACTATAAGCATTAACCATGCCAAATAACGACAAAAGGTAATTCTTATTTAATTACAAAGACTTAGAGGAAGCGCAAAAGAATAAAGTAATATTTTAAGAAAACTAATTGCAAACAATCAACTACTTTAAGTGTAAAGATTTGTCTCTACACTCAAACCCTCAAGATATTGATTTCAATATTAATTTAACTACCCGAACGGGTATAAGAACAGATAAAAGTGTGAGTTGACCTATAAGCCGGGTTCTGTCGTGAACAATCATTCATCTGGATGATACGTCGCCGCACACCTCAAGCGATCTACCCGGATGCAGTGCGGGTACACACCTATTGCATCCCTATTTGATCTTGCTCCGGACGGGGTTTACCTTGCCACAAACTGTTACCAGTTGTGCGGTGCGCTCTTACCGCACCCTTTCACCCTTACCTCACTATCCGAAGATAATAAGGCGGTCTTCTCTCTGCTGCACTAGCCGTCAGCTTGCGCTGCCCAGACGTTATCTGGCGTCCTACCCTGCGGAGCCCGGACTTTCCTCGATTCAGGACTAGCCTGAAGCGCGATTGCTCGGTCAACTCACGCGCGCAGTGTAACAAAGTACAAACAAAAGTAACGATAAATGTTAGACAGATTCAAGATAAATTAGACCTCAGCTATTGCCGTCTTGCAGGGAGAGACTTCCTCAAGACAAGCCGCTCTATAAATTAGCTGCAAACAGCTATCCGCATACTCATCAACCGTCTGCTCGGCATTATGATATTTCCACGGCTTTAGATAACGCTCCTGAATCATCGAAAGCGCCATCGTCGCAACAAAACCAGATTTGTGACAAGCCTGTAAATCAGGAGATAATTTAGATATTAATTTATCCAGCTCCCCTACTTGGGCTAACTCTAGGTTCTTTGATTCTTCCTGATCTATTTGCGGTAGACATTTTGTTTCGAAATACAGGAAATTAAACCATGCCTGCATAATCGTCGACGCATAGAGATAACCTTTCACAAGCACTCTTAGGGCTTCCATAGGGTCTTCCTGCTCTCGCGACTCTTCAACGATATCTTCACAAATGAAAGCAACCACATCTTTTACTATAATAGCTATAGCATCTTTGCTTGAAATACTGGAATAGAGCCCTCCCATGCTCAAACCCGTTTCAGCAGAAAGGTCTCTAAGTGACATGGCATGAAAACCAATTTTTGGTGATATCAAAAAGGTCGCATTAAAGATTTTTTGCAAATTACGTATCGCAAATTTCTCTTTACTGACCTTAATTTTGTCCTTATTTCTCTCAAAGATCATTGAGTATAAACGGTCACCTTTATATTCAAAGTGCTCTTCAAACTCTTTAAATGTAGTAAAGGTATGTTGCTGTATTTCAGGAGATGTCGATGACACGTATTAAAACCCTATTGTTATAAATAATAAAAAATGATCTAGAAACAAAACGATTATAGAAATGTTCTTGACAAAAAGCATACTACAGTCTTTAATAAAAAGCGAACGCTCGCTCTATTTTTAATTTCATGAGATAGAGTTCAACAATAAAAACTTAAATCAGGATTTTTTAATATGTTAAATCTTTTTCTTATTCTCATTGCTGTTGCAGGTTTTGTAGCCATCGCATATCGCGGTGACCGTATTATGTATACAAGTATCCTTGGTGCAGTATTAACACTGATCACACTTGTTAGTAGTGCGAGTGGCATTTTAACCGTGCTTTTTGCATTGATAACCGCGGCTACTTTGGTCTTCTCTCTTCCGGGTGTACGCACCAAGTTGATCTCGGCACCGATGCTATCAATGGTACGTAAAATATTGCCGCCAATTTCAGAAACGGAACAAGAAGCTATTGATGCTGGAACTGTATGGTGGGACGGCGAACTCTTTAGTGGTAAGCCAAACTGGAATAGCTTACTGAGTGCAGCAAAACCAGAATTATCAGAAGAAGAACAAGCTTTTCTGGATGGCCCAGTAAATGAATTGTCACGCATGTCTAATGCATGGAAGATCAACCACGACTGGAGCATCATCCCGGATGAGATCATCCAGTACGTACTCGATAATGGCTTCCTTGGGATGATTATTCCGAAAAAATACGGCGGTCTTGATTTCTCTGCAGTAGCTCAGTCTAGAGTTCTACTTAAGCTCAGCAACACAGGTAGTGGTATCAGTTACCTAGTAGGCGTACCTAATTCATTAGGTCCTGGTGAGCTATTAATTAAATACGGTACAGAAGCGCAAAAAGAATACTACCTGCCACGTTTAGCTAGCGGTAAAGAAATCCCATGTTTCGCGCTAACAAGTCCAACCGCGGGGTCAGATGCAACATCGATTTCTGATACTGGTGTGGTTTGCATGGGCGAGCACGAAGGCGAACAAGTATTAGGTATCAAACTTAATTTCTCTAAGCGTTACATTACATTAGCGCCAATCGCTACATTGATTGGTTTGGCTTTCCGCTTACAAGATCCTGATGGATTAATTGGCGATACAGAAGATTACGGTATCACTTGCGCCCTAATCCCACGCTCTACTCCAGGCTTAGAAATTGGCCGTAGACATTTACCAATTGGCGATGCGTTCTTAAACGGCCCTATAAAGGGTGAAGATCTGTTTGTACCACTCGATTCTATTATCGGTGGCAAGGAAATGGCCGGTAAAGGCTGGCGCATGCTGGTTAACTGTTTATCAGTAGGCCGAGCAGTGACATTACCGACAACAGGTCAGGTTATCAGTAAGCGCTGTACTTTAGGTACTAGTTCTTATGCCAACCTACGTAGTCAGTTTGGCGTTAACATCGCTAAGTTCGAAGGCGTACAAAAGCCCCTCGCACGCATGGCTGGTTTAACGTACATCATTGAAGCAGCAAGTATTCAGACGATTCAATCAATCGTTGATGGCAACAAGCCAAGCGTACCTTCGGCTATACTTAAATATCACTGTACTGAAATGGCACGTCAATGTGTGATTGATGCGATGGATATTCATGGTGGCAAGGCAGTAATGAAAGGTCCGGGTAACTATATCTCTTCATTATACGAATCAGTACCGGTTGCGATTACGGTAGAAGGTGCAAACATTCTTACGCGTAACCTAATGATCTTTGGTCAAGGTGCAATCCGCTCTCATCCTTATGTATTAGATGAAATGGAATTAGCACATGCAGAAGACAATCAGGAGACATTGAAGAAGTTTGATACAGTTCTGTCATCGCATATTGGTTATGGCGCGACAAACTTCGCTCGCTCTTTAGTACTTGGCTTAGGCTTCCCTGGCGCGAGTATTAAAGAAAACAAGAACGTTGATCCTTACTACAAGCATATCAATCGCTTAAGTGGCATCTTCGCTTTAGCTGCCGATGCATCAATGCTAAGTCTTGGCGCAAAGCTTAAGTTCAAAGAAAACCTATCTGCACGTTTAGGCGATTTACTCAGCACCTTATTCCTCGCGAGTATGGTACTCAAGCATCACAAAGATACTGGGTATAACGAAGAAGAATGGCCGATTGTTCAGTGGTCTTTAGATCACCTGTTACATGAATACCAGATAGCTTTTGATGAGTTAATGGCTAACTTCCCGAACCGCGCTGTCGCATTCATGGTTAAGAAAGCAGCTTTCCCAATTGGCGGAGGCTTCAAAGCACCAACTGATAATCTTGAAAAGAAAGTGGTAGAAGTAATCAGCACTAACAACGCATCAAGAGATCGTTTAACTGACGGACTATATATGGAGCTTGAAGAGCTGAACCCACTGGCACAGGCAAATAAGGTATTCCTTGATAGTCTTGAGTTACAACCGTTACAGGCAAAACTCAAAACCGCTATTAAAGACGGCACTCTGCCTAAAACCTTTGGCCAGGAGTTATTAGATGCAGCTGTTAAACAAGCTGTTATTACGGCCCAGGAAGCTGAGCAACTAAGCAATCATTACGCGGATGTGATGGGCGTTGTGAACGTAGATGACTTTGACGAGTCTGAATTAATTCGTGTTGCTTACAAAAAACCAAGAGCCAAGAAAGCAGCTCTTAAAAAAGCAGTTTAATGGCTTAACATTGGGCGCTTCATATAACAGAAGCGCTCAATAAAAAAACCAGTGTTATCGGTGATAAAGAACATTAAAAATGTCACCCCCCTACTTACAGGCTGTTTTTTAAAACAAGAAAAATTGTAATAAATAAATAGTAGTTAAAGAAAACAATTAGGAGAAATTAAATCATGGCAGAGATTGCCTTTTCGGATATCAAGTTGATTAACAAGATACCAGTTATAAAGAAAGCCGCTATTCTTGGCGCAGGCGTCATGGGCGCTCAGATTGCAGCACATTTTGCAAATGCAGGAATACCAGCATTACTTTTCGATCTACCTGCTGAAGGTAAAGACAATGTTGCCACAGCGGATAAGAGTGCCACTGCAACAGGTGCAATAAAAGCACTCGCCAAACAAAAGCCAGAGCCACTTGCTCTAGGCCGTTTAAGCAAATTACTGACGGCTTGTAACTACGATGACGATCTAGACAAACTAGATGATTGTGATTTAATTATCGAAGTTATCGCAGAACGCGCTGACTGGAAAATTGATCTTTACAAAAAGCTTGTTCCGCATCTGAATGAAAATACCATTCTTGCGAGTAACACTTCGGGTATCTCCATTGAGTTATTGGCAGAAGGTGTGCCAGATCAGTTTAAAGATCAGTTCCTCGGCATTCACTTCTTTAACCCACCACGTTATATGCCTTTGGTTGAAATCATCGGCCATCCGGGCACACGTGCGGATGTAATGGATAATGTTGAAGCATTCCTGGTTAGTACATTAGGTAAAGGCGTGGTTCGTGCTAAAGACACCACTAACTTTATCGCGAACCGTATCGGTGTATTCTCAATTTTAGTCACGCTTTATCACGCAGAACGTTTGGGCATTAACTTTGAAACAGTTGATGAACTCACAGGCGCAAAAATTGGCCGTCCTAAAAGTGCAACCCTTCGTACAGCGGACGTTGTTGGTTTAGACACACTACGTCACGTTATTAATGGCGTAGTTGACAACCTAAAAGACGATCCTTGGGCTGACCTTTTCAAAGTACCTGCGTGGATGGATACGCTCGTTGAAAATGGCGCACTGGGCTCAAAAACCAGAAAAGGTGTTTACAAGAAAGAAGGTAAAGACATTCTCGTATTCGAACCTAAAGATGGTTCGTACCGTAAACGTAAAGTGAAAATTCCGGGTAAAGTTGAAAAAGCGGTTAAAGATTTCAAAAACCCAGACAGACTTGCAAACCTCCGTGGCATCAATGACCCACACGCAGAGTTCCTTTGGTGTATTCACCGTGATGCAATGCATTACTGTGCGCATCTATTAGAAGACATTGCTGATAACGCGCGCGATATCGACATGGCAATTCGTTGGGGCTTCGGCTGGAAACAAGGTCCTTTCGAAATCTGGCAGTCTGCAGGTTGGAATAAAGTTGCAGGCATGATCAAAGAAGACATCGCTGCAGGCAAAACTCCTTGTGACCTCCCTCTTCCAAATTGGGTTTCTGAAATCGATGCGGTACACAACGAAGAAGGCTCATGGTCTGCGAGCACTAATGCTTACAAAGCACCATCATCTCTTGATGTTTACAAGCGTCAGCGCTGGCCAGAAAGTGTGGTTGGAGCAAAGAAACCAGAACAGAAAACTATCTTCGAAAACGATGCGTGTCACTTCTGGCTTACGGATGATGATATCGGTGTTATTAGTTTCAAAACTAAAATGCACACCATCAGTGATCCTGTTTTAGAAAGCTTAAATCAAGCACTTGATATTAGTGAAAAGCAATTACGCGGCATGGTTATCTGGCATCCAGATGCACCATTCAGCGCAGGTGCTGACCTTAAGTCATTTATGCCCGTAGCGATGAAGAGCATGCTCCCTGGCAATAATGGTCTGGATGAGCTATTAGCGAAATTCCAGGCTACATTATGTCGCCTGCGTAAATCTAATGTACCTGTCGTTTCAGGTGTTCAAGGACTAACACTGGGTGGTGGTTGCGAAATGATGATGCAAACCGACCGTGCAGTAGTCGCACTAGAAAGTTACATTGGTTTGGTTGAAGTCGGTGTTGGCTTAATCCCTGCGGCGAGTGGTTGCATGGAATTCGCACGACGCGCCAGCATTGCAGCCAAAGGCGGTGATGTATTTGAAGGCATCAAAAATGCGTTCGAAGTTATCGGCATGGGTAAGGTTGCGACCAGCGCACATCAAGCAAAAGACTTCGGCTTCTTACGTGAAACCGACATCATTGTGATGAACAAAGACGAAGTGCTTCACACTGCACTGGCTCAAGTTCGTGCATTAGATGCAGCAAACTACAGACCACAGCCAGAGCTACCGATTACAGCAGCAGGTCGTGGCGCAATTGCCAATATCAAAGCAGCGATGACAAATATGCACGCGGGTCAGTTTATCTCTGATTACGATATGGAAATCGGTGTAAAAGTGGCAGAAGCATTATGTGGCGGCGATGTTGATACAGGTACACCACTGACTGAAGAATGGTATTTACGCAAAGAGCGCGAAGGTTTCCGTAGTCTAATCAAGAACCTTAAAACGCATAAACGTGTTAAGCACATGCTAGATACTGGCAAGCCGCTTCGTAACTAAGAGTGTAATTAAATAAAAATGACACCCCCCACCTTTAAGGCACTTTTTAGTAAAGTGAAAGGGGCTCAGAAAAATAATGAGTGCTTTGGATGAGAAAATGACGAGAGAAAAATAAGCGCAATTTCACAGATACTTTTTAAAAATGAGGAGAATAGCATCGCTCTTCGCCGAATTTTTAGGAAGAATCTGGGGAATTTAAGCTGTTTTTATCCGTCATCTTTCTCGTTCAAAGGGCTCATCACAAACTTACAGGATTATTAAAAATGACAGAACAAGCATATATTGTTGCTGCAAGAAGAACCCCGGTTGGTAAAGCGCCACGTGGTGTTTTTAGCACAACTCGACCAGATGATTTACTGGTTCATGTATTAAAAGGCGCAATCGAAGATTGTGGCGGATTAAAAGGGCAACAAATCGATGACCTGGTTATCGGTTGTGCAATGCCAGAAGCAGAGCAAGGTCTCAACGTCGCACGTATCGCAGGATTACTTGCGGGATTACCTGAAAGCGTACCGGGTTACACCGTCAACCGTTTTTGTGCATCGGGACTTCAAAGTGTTGCTAATGCAGCCGACCAGATTCGTTTAGGCGAAGCGGATATCGTCATCGCAGGTGGTCTGGAATCAATGAGCATCGTGCCAATGATGGGTCACAAAGTATCGATGAATCCAGCAATCTTTGAGAACGATGACGTGGCGATTGCCTACGGCATGGGAATCACCGCAGAAAACGTCGCTAAGAAATGGAAAGTTAGCCGTGAAGCGCAAGATGAATTCGCACTAAACAGTCATTTGAAAGCACTAGCCGCTCAAGAAGCCGGCCACTTCAATGCAGAGATACTGCCGTTTGAAGTACAACAACACGTACCGGGCGCTGATGGCACCGTACAAATTGTAAAGAGAATGGTATCTGCAGACGAAGGACCACGTGCAGGCAGTACGCTTGAAGGTCTTGCAAAGCTACGTCCAGTATTTGCCGCAGAAGGCAGCGTAACTGCAGGCAACAGCTCACAGATGAGTGATGGCGCAGGCGCAGTGGTACTAATGAGTGAATCTAAAATGAAAGAGCTTGGCCTAGAGCCACTAGCACGTTTCGTAGGTTACTCGGTGGCAGGTGTTCCACCAGAAATTATGGGTATTGGGCCGAAAGAAGCGATTCCAAAATTACTCAAACAAACAGGCGTTAGCTTAAATAGCGTTGACTGGATCGAGCTTAACGAAGCATTCGCAGCTCAAGCTATAGCCGTTATGCAAGAAGTTAACCTTGACCCAAGCAAAGTAAACCCACTCGGTGGCGCAATCGCATGGGGACATCCTTTGGGTGCAACTGGCGCAGTGCGTACCGCAACTATGGTTCACGGTTTGCAACGCACTGGAGGATCACATGGCATGGTTTCTATGTGTATTGGAACAGGAATGGGAGCGGCAGGGCTGTTCGAGCGTTGCTAAATTGTTTTTGGATTAAAATGGCTTGAATCTCCTACCTTCTCCTTAAAAACTCGCAAAATAGTCATACTATTCTGCTCGCTTTTATGAAGAAGGTAGAAAATTACGCTCATTTTTCTCTCAACAAATTCGGATATAAAGATATACCTACATAAGAACACTAACTAGTAAAAAGCGTAACACGCAAAGTGGCGGGGGGGATTTTCTTCTTGCCGAACCTCACCACTTTGTTTTTTATTTCTGTTTTTTTATTCATGCTTACTTTGTGTTTATTCATTTATAGTTTATTCATATAAGCATTCAATTCGCTGTATTCTCTTCGTTTAACAAAAACGTTTAAAAAGGCTAACTATGACCAACCCTCTAAAGTTTATTGATAAAACCGTATTCGTTGCTGGTGGCACCAGTGGCATCAATTTTGGTATTGCGGAAAACTTCGCTGCTTGCGGTGCAAATGTCGCCGTAATGAGCCGTTCAGAAGATAAAGTCAATGCAGCTGTTGAAAAGCTCCAGAGTTATGGCACCAAGGCATTAGGCTTTTCAGCCGATGTACGCGATTACGACGCCGTTGCAAACGCACTCGCAGAAACTGAAAAACAGTTTGGTAAAATTGATGTACTGATATCCGGTGCGGCAGGTAACTTCCCCGCAAAAGCGAGCGATATGTCACCTAATGCCTTTAAATCGGTGGTCGACATTGACCTGCTTGGTAGCTACCACGTATTACGTGCAGCCTACCCTCACCTGAAAAAGCCAGGGGCATCAGTAGTCAATATCTCAGCGCCACAAGCATTTGTACCAATGCAGTTACAATCTCACGTATGTGCCGCCAAAGCAGGTGTTGATATGCTAACGCGCGTTCTTGCAATGGAATGGGGCGCTGAAAAAATCAGAGTCAATTCAATCGTACCCGGCCCGATTCAAAATACCGAAGGCATGGCGCGACTAGCCCCTTCTGAAAAAATGATTGATGCCGTAAAACACTCAGTACCTTTACAGGAACTAGGCACAGCAGACGATATCGCCAATGCAGCGATGTTCTTATCATCACCGATGGCAAGCTACATCAGTGGCGTGGTATTACCTGTTGACGGTGGCTGGTCACTGAATGGTGCGGGACAGATGATGGATACGTTGGCAAGACAGCTATCTAAATAAACCAATACGGTTTAACAAAAAAAGTGCCCGTAAGTAGGGGGGTGTCCTTATCGATGTATTGATAAAGCCCCCCCCCCCTACTTACGACCCGTTTTTTAATTTACTTCTTCATACATCTGCCAACTGAAGCGTTATTGATAAATCAATTAATTTGCTTCATAGTGGTTTCATGTTGAAGGTAGTTTTATGTTGAAGAATATTGGTTCCCTAAATAGCTTACGTGTATTTGAAGTAGCCGGGCGTAAAATGAGTTTTACCAAGGCGGCCGAAGAATTGCATTTAAGTCAGGGTGCAGTTAGTTATCAAATTCGTGAACTTGAATCTCGATTAGGCTTAAAGTTATTTAAGAGAGAGATTCGCAAGGTCAGTCTTACGGATGCTGGCGAACGTCTCTACAAAGTTACCCGCCGCGCGTTAATCGATATTGATTCGGAAATTGAAGCGCTTACTAGCAATAAAAACTCAGCAACTCTGACTGTTGCGGCAAGCACGTACGTCACTACTCGCTGGTTATCAAAACGACTCACGAGTTTCATCAACGCCCATCCAGATACTGCCCTACAACTCCAACATTCGGTCAATACCCCGGATTTTAAAGTCGGCATGTATGATCTCGCCATTCGCTGGGGAAAGTCTCCGTGGCCAGGTGCTGTATCGCGTGAACTACTTCCCATGCCAATGCTACCGGTGTGTTCTCCTGACCTTTTACAAGGGGATAAAAGCATTACCAGAAATCCTAAGAATTTGCGTTTTTGCACCCTACTTCGTGATCAGGAAAACGTAGATTTATGGCCAGAATGGCTCGATAAAGCCGGAGTCCCCCAAGCATCCATTAGTGCTAGTCGTGTCATTGCAGACCCGGTGGTACGCACTCAGGCTGCGCTTGATGGTCAAGGTGTGATGCTCGCCGATGGATTGGTAGATGCTGAACTTGCCAGTGGTGAGCTGGTAGCACCTTTCGACATTAGCTTAGAAGGTTACGGCTACCATATTCTATGGGATCAAAACGAAGAGCTAAATGAGATTACGGTCAACTTTCTAGACTGGATTATGACGCAGACATAAAAACCTATGGATTAAATTATTTAATTCATGGCCTATTTTACTCGTTTGTAGCACGATTTTTTTTGTGGGATGGTTATCCGATCAAATCATTTTTTGATTACAGGGAACCGACCATTGACTGCTCGATGAGACAACCATTCACAACTCTTAATCACCATAGTCAGACAGATACCCTTTAGTTTTGAGATAGGCAGATGCCTCTGTCGATGCTCACTTTCACCTGCTTTCACATAATTGAGAGGTATTGATATGAGTGCTACACAGAATCAAGGGGCTGCTTCAGCCCAGGGAAAACCCAAAAGAACACCTCGGCCAAAACCAAAGCTATGGAATTACCTGCCCCCATTACCGCTTCAAGTCTCAGGATATTTCCGTCGACCTTTTTCTTTAATTGCGGCCATTAAATGGATGCTTTCTGGCTGGTTTCCAATCTCAGAGCGACTCATTATTTTATTGCTATCAGTTCTGTCGTGGGCATTTTTTCACCCTGCTATTGAGGCTTGCAGTGAATTTGCATTTGGCTGGATTGCACAAATTTACTTACGTAATCTGGTTTTGATGATTGTCGTCGCAGGTGGTCTTCATTTGTATTTTTATCGCTGGCGCAAACAGGATGATGATCTAAAATACGACGCGCGCCCACTCATCAGCAACAACAAGAAATTCACCTTTAACTCTCAGGTTCTGGACAATATGTTCTGGTCTATCGCCAGTGGTGTGACCATCTGGAGCGGTTATGAAGTCTTAATGATGTGGTCGATGGCCAATGGCTTTGTACCGATGCTGTCACTTCCGGAAGATTATCTCTTATTTGGGCTTATCGTATTTTTAATTCCAATTTGGGAAACGGTTTATTTCTTCTTCGTACATCGCCTTTTGCACTGGCCACCTTTGTATCGTTCTGTTCATCAATTACACCATCGCAACACCAATGTTGCGCCGTGGGCAGGCATGTCAATGCACCCTGTCGAGCACCTTATCTTTTTGGGGTCGGTACTCATCCACTTTGTTATTCCAGCCAATCCACTACTGATTATTTTTCATTTGCAGTATTACGTCCTGAGTGCAATCACAACGCATACGGGCTATCACGGTTTGTCTATAGGAAAACGCATGGTTATGGCATTAGGAACCTTTCATCATCAACTGCACCATCGTTACTTCGAGTGCAATTATGGTGGGCTAGAAATCCCATTGGATAAATGGACTGGAACCTTCCATGACGGCACCGATGAATCTCATCGACAATTTATCGAAAGACGTCGACAACAATCTCTTGCAGAACGTAAGGAAAAAACAAATGGCTAAATTAACCGTTAAAGAATTACTGGAATTAAAAGGGGTTCGACAGATTTCTTTTGTACAGGTGGCAAGAGCCGAAGAAGCAATCGCGGCTTCTGAAGCGGGTATTGATATGGCAGGTACTGCATTTCGTGACGATACCTCTCATTACCCTTCCCTAATTCCTGATACTCATTTCCAGTTTGGCCTCAGCTGGGGTAAACATGCGAATGCCGACGAAGCTTTACGCGATGCGATGAAAGCAATGGAAGCGGGTGCTGAATCGGTTTACTGCGGCATGAGCCCGCAAATCGTAGAGGTATTAGCAAGAGAAGGGGTGCCAGTTATTGCGCATGTTGGACTCGTGCCACCTAAGGCAACGTGGGTAGGCGGAATGCGTGCAGTAGGACGCAACGCCAAGCAGGCATCACAGGTTTATCAAGACAGTAAAGCGTTTGAATCCGCAGGTGCGTTTGCGCTAGAAATGGAAGTGGTGCCAGCAAAGGTTGCGGCAGAGATTACCCAACGAGTATCGATACTGACCATCTCTTTAGGCTCTGGACCAGATTGTGATGTTACCTATCTTTTCTCCGCCGATTTACTCGGTGAAAACCGTGGGCATATTCCGCGTCATGCAAAAACATACCGCAACTTTGCTGCGGAACGTGACCGTTTACAACAAGAGCGTATCGCTGCCTATCAAGAATATATCGCTGATATCTCGAACAAGACCTACCCAGCCAAAGAGCAGGAAGTCTCGATCGATAGTGATGAGTTTGACCAGTTTATAGAGACAATCAGTAACACTAAATAATCAATCACTGATAACCAGCCCCAAAAACTTAAAAAAATCGCATAAAGCTTAAAGAGGAATAACCAGATGACCACCGAGCAAATAGCATGTCGCATTAAAAGTGTGGAAAAACTCAACGATCAGATCAGTGCGTTTGAATTGCAAACCATCGATTCGGACTTTGTTGATATCGAATCGGGTGCACATCTGGATGTCATTTTAGGTGATGATTTGATTCGCCAGTATTCCATTTTCAGACATTCGGCAGACAATAAAAGCTGTCATATCGCCGTAAAAAGAGAAGATGAAGGCCGTGGAGGCTCGTTACACATGCACGGCTTAAGTGAAGGTGATCTTTTGACAGTGAGTCAGCCACGCAATAATTTCCAATTAGATTCTGACCTTGAACATTACACACTAATTGCTGGTGGAATTGGTGTTACGCCGATATTTTCAATGGCGAACACATTGAAATTAAGTGGTAAACGTTTTGATGTGTATTACCTGATTCAATCAGCGCAAGACGCTGCCTTTACTCATTTATTCGAAGCCCTTGATCTAGGGGACAATCTGCACATTCATGTATCGGATGAAAGCGGACTGACTGACTTCCCTTCTGTGTTTGAAAATCTACCAGATCAGTCTGTCATCCACACCTGTGGCCCAGAATCCATGATGCAAGCCGTCGAACAAGCAGCCAAGGCTAAAGACATTGATGTATATCTCGAACGTTTCAGCGCCCTGCCCATTGATACCGATCAGGAGAACGAAAACTTTCAGGTCGAAATTCGTTCAACAGGTGCGGTATACACCATCGAAGAAGATGCAAGCATTCTGGACATACTACTAGAAGAAGGCGTTGAAGTAGATTTCGGTTGCATGGAAGGCGTTTGCGGCGCTTGCGTAACAGACGTACTCGATGGAGACATTGAGCACCGCGACAGTATACTGACAGACAAAGAACAAGCGGCAAATAACACAATGTGTGTTTGTGTATCACGCGCGCTTTCACCGAGATTGGTGCTGGACTTGTAATTGCTTTGAGAGTTTAAAAGAAAAAAATGCCTGTAAGTAGAGGGGTGGCCCATTCAATTAATAAATCATCCCCTACTTTTATATGATTATTATTTACATATTCTAAATGTGATGAGTATTAATCGAATATCACCAATATTAAGTTTCATTAGCCTCGATTTCTTTAAGTTGGACTCCATTACTATTTCTCCAATATGTGAGACCGTTAGTATTCCCGCCACGCACAACACTTCCAGCGGTACTAGGTGAGCCAAATTCAACATCCTTTGTGAAAATCAAATGATCACCATTTGGAACAAGCAAATCTTTATCTATTAAGTGTTCTCGCTTAGCTCTCATATTTTTAGCGGATGGCCTATGTTCTAGAACTGCCTGCGAACCAGCAAATACGATAAAACCATTAGCCGTCCTTTTTCCTGTAGCTACAAGACCTTTAATTTTGCAATACAATAGCTCATTTGACTCACTTGCCTGATCAAGTTTTTCATTAAAATCAGAAACTCCTAAAACTGGCATTAGTTGGAGACATTTTTCTAAGAAAACATCCATTTCTGCTGCATCAGACTCAGGAAGTCTAGCTCCACTACTTGCTGCATTCATTACTACCGCATTACCATTATTATTTGCTTTTACAATTAGAATTCCTTCTAAGTAACGTATGTGAGCCTTAGTTAAGTTTTCATCTTTGGAAACAAAAACTGTGACAGAATTCCAAAAATCTTTTGAAGCATGTCCTTTTAAACGAATAGCAACATTTTCAGCTTCACCAATATAAATAGCACGATCACCCGATTCAGGGTCAACACCTGTTAATAGATAAAATCCCGGGCTAGAAAGTTCTTCTCGTTTTAGAAGCTCTGGAATTTCTGTTCGAGGAGCTGCGACAGCCTTACCTGACCAATTAGAAAGTTCAGCAGTCCTCAGACCATTTGGACTACCATGAACAAGAAATAATTTTATTGTGGCTGCTTGCAATGCACTCTCCGCTAATCTTAAGTTTTACTTATTATCTCAGAATTATAGATTTCATTAGATGTTTATCTGACTATAAAAACATCTAAAAATAGGGGGCGGGGGATCTATTCAATACTTTGATTAAGTCACCCCCCTACTTATAGGCTGTTTTTTATTACTTACCCTTCAACTCCATCGCCAAACGATACAACTCATTCTTCTTTCTACCCGTTATCTTCGACGCTATTGCTGCCGCCTGTTTAACCGGTAATTCATCCAGCAATATGGTGAGTAATTCTTCGCTGGAGCTATTGATTGCTTCGCTGTCGGTTTCTTCTTCGTGTCCATCGACCATTAACACGAATTCACCTTTTTGATGCATTGGGTCTGCGTTTATCCAGTCCAGCAATCCTTCTAAATCTCCACGAAAAACCTGTTCGTACATTTTGGTTAATTCCCGCGCTAGTACGACTTTTCTCTCTGCACCAAAGATGGTGTGCATGGCTGCGATGGTGTCGTCGATTCTATGGCTGGATTCATAATACACCTGAGTGCGGGTTTCTTTGGCATTGGCTTGTAATGCTTTGTTTCTGCCAACTGATTTAGCCGGTAGAAAGCCTTCGAAGGTGAAGCGATCTGTAGGTAAGCCTGCGATTGAAAGTGCGGTGATTATTGCACTCGCGCCCGGGATGGGTTCGATGCGATATCCTTCTCCACCCAGATCATTTACCAAGTGATAACCAGGATCACTTATTAGCGGTGTGCCTGCGTCGCTGACGAGTGCGATATTTTCCCCGGCATCTAACCAGTTTTTGATCTGTGCGATTTTGTGTTGTTCATTGTGATCGTGCAGCGCTTGCAGATCGGCTTGAATGCCGAAATGCGTGAGTAATTTACGCGTATTTCGGGTGTCTTCGGCACAGACTTTATCGACCTTTTTTAAAGTCTCGATAGCGCGATGTGTAATATCACCCAGGTTACCAATGGGTGTCGCTACGATATATAAAATTCCGCTGTTCGTGTCTGTGTTTTTTGTTGTCATTAATGATATTCTTAGTTGATGTTGGCTAAATTTTGTACATTTCAAATAAATGCCAAACAAGAAATGTACACGCTAAAAAATACAAACTAAATAAAGCATATAAATGGGGATTTATTATGAAATGCAAACTGGCTAAAACCAAGAAACTGAGCTTGTTACCAGTCTCATTACTTTTTGCCGTTGTGGTTCTAGGAGGCTGTGCCTCGTTACCAAATATTGTACCGCAATTACCTTCACCCCGAGCTGATAATTACTCTTTACCTGCAGGTCAGGATATTGGTCGTGCGAATGCTTTTTTAACCCAAGGTAAAAAACGTGAAGCGGCAGCGGCTTATTTTGAAGCATCTAATAATTACCGCTCACCAGAGCGCGAAAGACTAATTTTACAAGCCGCTGAACTTGCAGCGGTATTGAAAGATACGCCACTTACACAACGCTATTTAGCCCCTGTAAATTACGCGAATTTAAACGCTGAGAACCAAGCCCGTTTTCGCTTTACTCAGGCACAGCTTGCGTTAAATGATAATAACTACCGCGAGACATTACGTATTCTGCCACAGCGTGTGAATACCTTGCCGATGGAGCTTGGCACTAAAATCTTGAATGCGCGTATGAGTGCGGCGCAATCGAGCGGTGACAAACTGGCATTGGTGCAAGAGTTAGTGCTGCAAGAGTCTAGCCTTAAAGAGCAACATCAGATTGATCTTAATCACGATCGTATCTGGAATCATGCGCAACAAATCCCTAATTTTCAGCTGGATGAAGGCATCGGTAGAATCAATCATCCTGTACTCAAAAGCTGGTTGACGCTGGCGAAGCTTGGAAAAATTTCAAAGAGCAATACTGCGAGTGCTAAGACGTCTCTGCGTGGTGATACGGCTAAATGGTTACAACAAAATCCGAATCACCCCGGTAAAAGTAAAGCGATTGAGTTGTTGAATGTTGTGCCATCAACGACGGTTACGCCCTACCAGACTGATGCCACAACAAACACAACGAATAGCACTGTTGCCGCTGCTAAACCAGGTCAATCAAGCAGCTCTAAAAAACAAATCGCGGTGCTTTTACCGTTAACCGGCAATCTTTCTGGAATCGGTAAAACCTTGTTGAGCGGGATTCAGGATGCGCACAAATTGAACCCTAACAACAGCGAATTAAAAGTGTTGAATACGGCAAGTGGCAGCATTGATGGCATTTACAGAACGGCATTAAATGGCGGCGCTCAAACGGTCATCGGGCCATTTATTAAACCTGCATTGAGCAGTTTATCGAGAAGC
The DNA here is from genome assembly GCF_035798195.1 of Cocleimonas sp. KMM 6892. Taxonomy (NCBI): domain Bacteria; kingdom Pseudomonadati; phylum Pseudomonadota; class Gammaproteobacteria; order Thiotrichales; family Thiotrichaceae; genus Cocleimonas; species Cocleimonas sp. KMM 6892. Next base: position 41,236 of record NZ_JAPFBV010000001.1, read on the forward strand.
ACGATTCCTGTGCCTACGATTGGCTTGAATTACGTTGAAGGCTTACAGAATACATCTGGCAATTTATACCAGTTTGGCTTATCACCCGAAGATGAAGCGAGACAGATTGTGGATTATGCGATGAGCAAAGGTTTACAACGCGTAGCTATCTTAACGCCAGATTCTGACTGGGGTAATCGCCTACACGATGCAATGCGCAGAGCGACGATTGAGAAACAAGGCAAGGTTGTGATGAGTGAAAGCTTCCGCAATAGCGCGATTAGCTATGCAAAACCCGCAGAGAGTATCGGCGCACGCGAAAACGAACTTGATGCGATTTTGGTGGCTGCATCTCCGACTCAAATCAGACGTTTATACCCTGATTTACGCCAGAAGATTCGCGCCTTGCCTGTTTACGCAACATCGCATGTATACAGCGGTTTGCCAGACACGGATAAAGACTCTGTTCTGGAAGGTTTAGTCTTCACCGAAACGCCTTGGGTACTGGATAGCGCAAGTCGTCAAAATTCTGCATCTAGCGCCTTCCCTCGTTTGTATGCGATGGGTATGGACGCTTACAAGCTTTCATCAAGTACTGAATCTCTTAAAGCCTACGGCAGTACTGTTAGTGGCAAGACAGGCACGATTAGCCTTGAGAAAGATGGCAGCTTCCATCGTAAATCCGGTTTAGCGCGATTCAATAAAGGCGTGGCGATGCCATTTGGCGGTTAGGTGTATCAATACACCACTAAGTCATTAATGACACGCTAATGCCGAAGCAGTTATCTTTATTTGCGAAACAGCTGGATAAGTTAAAGTCGCTAAAATCTGGTGCAACTAATCCTGCTAAAAAGCAACTGACGGCTAAACGCAAAAAAGGCAATCTGGCGGAAGAGATCGCTTGTGACTATTTGCTTAAAAAAGGGCTGATTCTCAAACAGCAGAATTTCAATACGCCTGCGGGTGAGGTTGATTTGATTATGCTTGATACTAGAACTAGCAATAATAGCAACTCCGATGAGACACTGGTTTTCATTGAAGTGCGTTATCGTAAAAATGCAGATTTTGGTGGAGCTGCCGCCAGCGTTACCCCTAAAAAACAGCAACGAATCATTAAAGCCGCCCTTGCCTATCAGCAGCAGAATGCGCCCCAATCGTCTTTGCGTTTTGACGTGGTTGCTATAGAAGGCGATAATATAAACGATAACCCGAAAATCGACTGGATAGAAAATGCTTTCAGTGGTTTTTGAATGTGAAAAATAAAACGTAGATAAATACGAAATCGATAAGCAAATAATGAACAGTAGCGTTAACTTTTATGAATAACTCGCGCATCGACTTCCTTAGGGAAGCGGCACCTTACATCCACAAACATCGTGGCAAAATTTTTGTCATCGCCTTTGCCGGTGAGGTTATCGAGAACGAGAAGTTTTCACAACTCATCAAAGATATTGCGATTCTGTCAGCGCTTGGCACTCAAATTGTTTTGGTTCACGGCGCACGTCCGCAAGTCGATAGACATCTTCAAGCACTCGATCATGATATTCAAGTGGTTGATGATATGCGCGTGACTGATAGCGTGACCTTGCAAACAGCCAAAGAAGCCATTGGCGCATTGCGCGTTGAGATAGAAAACCAGTTGAGCCATGCACTGAGCATGCCACCTGTGGTGAATGAAAGTCTGGGTGTGTTATCGGGTAATTTTATTACGGCACAACCGTTAGGAATTCATAACGGCACTGATTTTCAACACACCGGAACGGTAAGAAAAATCAACGCTAAGCTGATCAAACAATTAACCGCTGCAGGAAGCATCGTTTTATTGTCATCACTCGGTTTTTCACCGTCTGGAGAAGCGTTCAATCTACGCTATGAAGATGTGGCGAGTTTTGCCGCAAAGTCCTTACAGGCTGACAAACTGATCTTTATCCATGCGGATGCGGCAACCCCTACACTCGATATAGACTTGCAACAACTGGATAGTTTTATCGAAGCGAATCCGGAGCAAAGTCGTTTGCTCAACCACATTAAAGCCGCGATGAATGATGGCGTTGAACGCGTCCATCTGGTCAGCACCGAAACCAAAGATGGTTTGTTGTTAGAGATTTATACTCGCGATGGTATCGGCACCATGTTTAACGCCAGCCAGTATGAAAATATCCGTCAAGCAAAAATCGAAGACGTCAGCGGAATTATTGATGTGATCGAGCCGCTGGAATTAAAAGGTGCTTTGATCAAACGTTCTCGTGAACAGCTGGAACTAGAAATCGATAAATTCAGCGTCATAGAACGCGATGGAAAAATTATCGCCTGCGCAGCCTTATATTTAATCGCAAATACCAATATGGGCGAACTCGCCTGCCTTGCCGTTCACCCAGATTATAAAGGTGGAGAACGTGGCGACAGACTGCTGAAGCGCATTAGTCAGGAAGCGATGAATCGAAAACTCAGTCAGTTGCTGGTTTTGACAACCCAATCTATCGACTGGTTTAAAGAGCGTGGGTTTAAACCCGGCGAGGTTGAAGACTTACCTGATCAGAAAAAGGCTCTGTATAATTTTCAGCGAAAGTCGAAGATTCTATTGAAAGAATTGTTGATTAAAACCTGATACTCGCCTTTCTTTAATATATTTAAATAAAGCCACCCTTGCTTATCGGCACTTTTTAATGGAGTAACGTGAAAATGACTACTAAAGACATTTTTAACTTCATCCAGATTTCTGATGTTATCAGCACGTCAGGCCAACCTACCCCTTTCGAATTCGAAGTTATTGCGGATGCCGGTTTTCAGCACGTAATAAATCTTGCCATGCATGATTCAGATAATGCCTTACCCGAGGAAGGTAGTTATGTAGCAGAAGCAGGAATGAACTACTTTCACATTCCAGTCCCGTTTGATGCCCCAACGATAGATCATCTCCAATTATTTCTAAAGCAAATGCGTATTTTAGAAGGCGACAAAGTCTGGGTACATTGCGCGTTAAATCACAGAATTTCTGCTTTTATGCAACATTACCAACGCAGCGTAATGCATCGAACTGAGGATGAGATTATCCCAATGGTATCCAGTTGGGAGCCTAGTGAAGTTTGGAGAAAGTTTTTGATACTTGATTTAGACTGATCAATTAATAAAAAAGTGCCTATATACACGCAAAGTTCTAGTATCTCCTTTCGGTCGAGCCATAACTGAGCTTTTACATAAATTCGTTCTAACGTTTTAAAAAACAAAACGAGAACTCATTCAAGTAGTGGGGTGACTTAATTTTAGTCACCCCCCTACTTTTATGAGGTTTTTCCATTCTTTAAATGAAAACCTCACCCTTCGGGCCGTCGTCATTGCATTCCAACGTTGTCTCAGCTGCGCCTGGCTAGGCTCTTTTTTCGCTCTAGCTAATGAATACTAACTAAGGTTAGCTTTCAAAAACTCAGTCGTTCTCTTCCATGCAGTTGCAGCATCTTCAGCGTCATAACGCGCACCTGTTGGATTAGCGAAAGCGTGATTAGCGTCGTACCAATTGACTGATAACGAATCCTTCTTGCCTGCTTTTTCCATTTCAGCTTCGAAGCCTCCGACCATTTCTTTATTGATGTTTTGATCTTGAGTACCAAAGTGACCAAGTACCGGGCCTTTTAGTGATTTAAGTTGATCTGCTTTTTGGGTGACATAACCGTAGTAAACGATGGTTGCATCAACAGGTGTTGCGATTGATGCATTCACAGACCAACCGCCACCGAAGCACCAACCCATGGTGCCCACTTTGCCATTAGATTGTTTGTGATTTTTGAGATAATCAACCCAACCGACCAGTGTTTCTGTTGCCTTGTCTTTATCAACGGCTGACATTAATGCTTTCGCTGATGGCGCATCCGTTCCGACTTTGCCGCCATATAAATCGACTGCCAAAGCGACATAACCTATTTCTGCCAATTCGGCAGCGACCGCTTTGATTTGATCATTTAAACCCCACCACTCATGAATCAATAAGACTGTGGGTGCTTTTTCTGCTTTGGGTAACGCGATTACCGCACTGACTTCTGTGCCATCTGCTAGTTTAATCGATACGTTATCGAGCTTTGCTGCAGCTGCCTGAGAGAGCTCAGGAAAGGCCAGCACTGATGCCAAAGGTAAACTCGCTAATCCTTTTAAGAATAAACGCCTGTCTTCTGGTTTTATTTTTATTTCTGGTAGATGACTCTGATCACCACACCCGTCTAAATCACACATTTACAATCTCCCGTATTTATTCAATGAATTAATCAATTTTTGTTAACTGCAAATATCTTCTTCTATTAAGAATTCTAGTACAGAGTTGAGAAATTAATACGTAAATATGAAAGTTTGACTGCAAAAAAAGGGGCTATAAGTAGGGGGGTGTGTTTGAATAAAAGCAGAACGTGAGCGCCCTGCTTTTATTCGGGCACTATTGCATGCCTTGAAAAATTATTTTCTATTAACTTGATGAAGCTAAAAACTCAGCAATTGCCTTAATTTCTTCATCAGTAACAGCTGCCATAATGCCTTTCATGACTGCTGATTGACCATTACTGCGCACGCCGCTTTTAATATCTTTCATCTGTTGTTCTGTGTATTCCTTGCTTTGACCTACAACCTTTGGATACGCAGGCGCAATTGGGCTCTTACCGTCAGCACCATGACATGCCAGACAACCTTTAGACGCATATAAAGCCTCTCCATCAGCGGCGAACACACTCGGACTCATAACAAGCATTAAGGTAGTTGCTAATAATATTTTTTTTGACATTGTTGATCACTCCAAAGTGGGTTTAGTTTAAGTTCTTTGTACATCTTAGTGCGACTCCACTATAAAAGCCTTGAGGTATATCAAGCGCTCATTCGGCTGAAACTGGAACGTTGATTTTTAATTTTCCGGCTTTTTCAAATTCCAGAGTAACTAAGACCTCCCCATCTTGTTTGATCACATCATGGTTAATATTCATAAACATTAAATGATATGACATCGGTTTTAATATCAACTGAGCCCCTGGCTCGAATACATAATCTTCGACATGATTCATTTTTGCCATGCCATCTATGATCTCTGACTTATGTAGCATAATCATGCCTGCATCAGAACTGATGTTGATGAGGGTATCCTGAACATTTCCAGTATTTTCAATAACGCCATACGCCGCAGCGCTTGTTGCAACAGGGGGAGGTAAAATCACACGCAGCTGCAGTGTAGAAATAGTAGAACTATTGTCTGCCAATACATTTACCGTACAGCTTACGAAAAAAAATAACCAAAAAAATCTTTTGATCGCATCTATCATTCGCGTATTTTTATTCATTGATTAACATCCTTATTTTATGCGCAAAGTCATCTCTGGGGGTTCCTGTGTATTCCAGGCTTCTGGTGTAACCCTCCTTATCTATAAGGTAGAGCACAACAGTGTGTGAAAAGAGTGACGCTTTTTCATTTGTGTCGCTGGTTTTTTGTGGGGTTGTTCTTCTGATTTCTTTGGTGGCAACTTTGCCTTCAGAAAGATCACTATATTCGGCTTTATACAACGATGTTATGTGTTTGATTTGTTCATTTGAACCTGACAAACCGATAAAATCTTTATTGAAAAATTGAACAAATGCTTTTAAATGCTCAGGGGTATCATAATCAGGATCAATCGTTACAAAGATAAAACGACTCTGTTCTTGTTCTTCTTTTGATAAGTTACTGTAAAGCTTTTTCAAATAGCCCAAGGTAAACGGACAGATATCGGCGCAATTGGTATACCCAAAGGCCAGTACAACCGTTTTGCCTTTATAGTCTGCAAACGTTACGTTGTTGCCATCACTATCTACAGCCGTAAAATCCCCACCTACACCACTTAAAATGGGTAAGCTCATTTGATTGGCCAACGATATTTGAGAGATGCCAAATATCATTAGAGCCATGACTAAATTTTTGATTATCTTTAACATACCAAGCCCATCCATGGAGCGGTTACAGGAAGTAGATGTTCTTCAGTGATTGAGATTACTTCCCATGATTGATCGGTTTTAATGTGTACTTTAATTTCTTGATGAATTCGGGCAATTACTGGCTTACCTTTCGGGCTAGTGCCTTTCCATTCGAGGATAAGATCAATAACAAAAGTATTTGATTCATTGTCTTGATTTTTAATATCTAGAGAACGTAGTAGGTGACCACCCTTTGCAAGGAGTTGCCTTCTTTTTTCTAATATTGAAGGTATCGAGTCTTCTGAATGATCCGACCCCATATTCAGTGAATATGTCGCTTTATCTAACCACGCTGATGCATTCATTGTGGGTTTTAATATTTTCACGCCATCAATATAGGCTAACCATGCATAGGTAAACTCCCTCACCTTGTAATGCGAGCGATTGTATTGATATGTATTTGCCTTTTTTGTATCTACAGTTTCTGTATCTGTGCTTTGTATCGTTTCACTTTTATTTCTGCTTATGGTTTTTATCAGAGGCTGATTTTCCTTAAGTAGAAAATCGTTTTTAAACACAAAGGTTTCATCGAGTAATTGCGTCTGCAATTGATTTTTCACGCTATGTATAATTTTTGATTTAACGTTGAACTGATAACCATTGTCGTTTTCAAGTTTTAGCAAGTCAGTACTAGTGATCAGTATTTGAGAAATATTCTTAGGGTATTGAGACCGATAATCACTCCATTGATCTCCAGTATTTTTAGTGTTGAAACTAGATTGTCTATCTTCAGCCTGATTATCAGTAATCAAACTTCCGTACCAATTCATAATCACCGCGGCGATGGTATTTAGTGACGTACTATATTCGCTACGATCTTCTATTTTAGTGGGAGCTGCATGAGCAACTCCCGCTAAAACTTGAGGAATAAATAGTGGCATAAAGAGTGACAAAAAGAGTGCCATAAAGGTAATGATGCTTGTTAATTTCATGGCTATTTCCTATCAATCTAAGCTGCTATTAAACAATAGGACCTGCTTTTTGTACCTGCTCCATCAGATCATTATTCCATTCACCTTCAACAGACACATGACCTAAGGCGCCCAACATAACCGCTTCAATTAAGTTGTGGTTTACATAGGCATAAACACCGGGCTGCTTGAAGGTATACATTGCTGCACCTGCTTCACCACCAAGAATCGACCATGTTTCTCTGTCTACTGTTGGTGTGTTATTAAACGAGCCACCTGGCCAGACCAGATCACCATGTCCGCCAATCAAATGGATACGTGTATCTTCATTGGCTTGCGAATGAAGGAATAAAACAGTCTCTCCAACTTTTGCTGTCATCGCGTTATCGCCAGTTAACGCACCGACTTTGCCATTAAACGTAATATGCGTTGGATTCAATCCTTCCATAATTTTCAATGTATCTCCCATTGCTGCTATTGGAGAACTGTAACGCTTATATTTACCTGTCTTATCATCAAAAGGAACGTACCAACCCTGTTCACCGATATAATAAACTTTGTCGTAGGTAACTGATTTACCGTGATTATCTTTCAAACCATCGCGAGGTAATACTAAAAGTGCGCCGTACATTCCTGTTACTACATGATAAGGAATCATGATGCCACCAGGTGCACAGTGATAAACAAATACGCCTGGTCTATCACATTTAATACGAAGAATTGTTTGCTGACCTGGTGCAACGTGAGTTAACCCACCTCCACCTAATGCTCCCGTTGAAGCATGGAAGTCAATATTATGTGTCATCGTATTGGTTAGAGGATTTCTAAGCGTTAACTCAAGATAGTCACCTTCATGAACAACCATCATTGGCCCAGGGTTTGTACCATTGAATGTCATTGCCTGAACAAATACTCCTGGCTTTATTTCAATCTCTTTTTCTTCGATATCCATCACCACCTGAACCACTTTTGGTCCACCTTTAGCGACTTGGTCGTGCTCAGGTAAAAACGGAGGGTTTACAAGTTTTTGAGAAACTCTCTCCAAATCTTTAACATTTGCTTCTACACCGATTTCACCAATTTTGGTGGGTGCTTCTGCAACAGCAGAAGAGCTAGTTACTAGGGCCGCTGATGTAGCAGCAATCGCGGAAAGTAAAAAATCTCTCCTTTTCATTTGCATCATTTGTTTCACTTTATACTCCAATAAGTTTGTATGTCTGAATTCAGGAGTAGTATGAGGTTAAAAGAAGGAGCACCTCCTTGATGTAAATCAACGGCTCCTCTTTATAAGTTGATAAATATCAAACTATAGAGATTAACGGAAAGATGATTGGAAGCATTCTTATTGAATATGAAGTTGCTGTTTTAAATCTTCGCACACAATACAAATGTAGCTTCTGGTTTGATCACTCGACCTGCATCAAGTCAAAAGGACTATATTTAGACAAACAGTTTTGTTAAGGAGGTAAAGAGGTTAAAAGACGATAGTTAAATTAAAGATTTCATTAATTTCTATTAAATAAATAACATTTCTCTTAGTTTAGACGGATCTTTAACAAGGATATGTTCATCATATACTTCTATTAATTCATCTTGTGAAAGGCTTTTCAGAGTACGTGAAAATGTTTCAGGGGTGACTGAAATTCTGGAAGCAATGATACGTTTAGGCGCACCTAACATTACTTTGGTTTCTTCAACACTTCCATGCGGAATATCTTCAAGTAAATAACTGATCAAACGATAAGATGCATTGTGCAGGCTTAAGCGCTCCATTTCATTCATCAACCAATGCAAGCGAGCACTTAATCGGCCAATGACTTTGAGACAGGCTTCGGATGAATTGCTCAACACCTGTATATATTTTTCAGCATTGATACGAAGTACTTTGGCATTACTCAACGCTTTTGCATTAACGGGATAGCCTTCCATGCCGTTTAAAATAATCACTTCCGCGAATGTATTGCCAGGATTGATGATATCGACGACTTTCTGCGTTCCTTCAAATGACAATAAGCTTATCTTGATCTTGCCTTCAACCAGCAAGAAAAATTCGGTTGCCGGTTGCTTTTGTGAAAACAGAATTTCACCGGCACTCAATTCACAGACAGAAGTCCCCTGCAAGATCGTCGCAAAATCGCCTTCTTCAATATCCATAAACAGGTAATTGCTTCGCATCGCTTCTTTGTATTCAGGGTTTAAAACTTGCATTGCTATCCTTCGATTGATTATTCATTTTATAGCGACCATTTAAGCCTCTCAGTGCTATCAAAAGAGTATACCGAATCACTGCATAGTTGTAATAACTTGATCAACATCAAGGTCATCCTTATTTCATCACTAATATCCAAACTCGTAAGCCATGAAGCGCACAGTTTTGTTGCTTATTTTTAGATTGCATTTTCAATTACGTTTTCAAATTAAGAGCAAGTGCTGACGGAGACTTTTCATGATCTTTTCTACTAGCTGAAATCATTCATCGATCGTAGCCTTAAAAAAGTGCCTCAAAGGTGGGGGGTGCCTTTACACATTCCGGAATGAATTAACAACAGTGCCTTTGTTCGTAGCAAAGAATATTCACTGCCGAATTGATTTTTATCAATTAACTTTTATTAGCTATAGATCACTTGATGCACATCAAGGCTAGCCGAGTCCTATGTGGATACAGTCGCGGCAACTATTAATGGACTGGAGTGTATATTGCTATGAGAGAGACCTTTACAAAAGGTATGGCTCGCAACATTTATTATGGAGGAGGGGTTTTCTTCTTCCTGGTACTTATTGGATTAACCGTGGATACGGTGAGAGGCCTACCAAAAACCGATAATTCACAGAACCTTACCGAGGAAGTCGCAGCGGGTAAGAGATTGTGGGAAATAAATAACTGCATTGGATGCCACACTTTATTGGGAGAAGGCGCTTACTTTGCACCTGAACTGGGTAATGTTTACACCCGATTTGGCGAAAGCACTGATGCAATCAAAGGCTTTATTATGAGCCGTCCTAAAGATGGTATTCCGGGTCGACGCAGCATGCCGCAATTCAACTTTACTCCTGATGAGTTAGAAGAAATTGCGCAGTTTCTTAAGTACGTTGATGGCATTAAAGTCGCCAGAGACTGGCCACCAAATAAAGAAGGGTAAGGGAGAAATTACATGAAATATCAATCACAATCCATAGCAAAGCTGTATTTTATTGCCGCTATTGGACTCTTCGTGGGACAAATCCTTTTTGGTGTCACGCTGGGTCTTCAATATGTCATCGGTGATTTCCTATTCCCCGAGATTCCTTTTAACGTGGCACGTATGGTTCACACCAACCTATTAATCGTTTGGCTTCTGTTTGGCTTTATGGGTTCGGCTTATTATCTGGTTCCTGAAGAATCAGAGCGTGAGCTTTACGCCCCTTGGCTGGCCAAGTTAATGTTCTGGATATTCTTAATCGCTGGCGCGTTAACCATTCTTGGTTACTTGATGGTGCCTTATGCAACCTTGGCAGAAATCACCATGAATGATTTATTGCCAACCATGGGACGAGAGTTTTTAGAGCAACCAACTATTACTAAAATAGGCATCGTTATTGTTGCACTGGCTTTCTTGTTCAATATCGGCATGACCATTCTTACTGGTCGTAAAACCGTTATCTCGCTGGTTTTATTGACGGGCTTAATTGGTCTTGCAGTGTTCTTCCTGTTCTCATTCTACAACCCAGACAACGTGGTTATGGATAAGTACTTCTGGTGGTTTGTGGTACATCTATGGGTAGAAGGTGTGTGGGAGTTGATCATGGCTGCAATGCTGGCTTATGTATTGATTAAGGTTACAGGTGTTGACCGCGAAGTTATCGAAAAATGGTTATACATCATTATCGCGATGGCATTGATCTCTGGGCTAATCGGTACAGGTCATCACTTCTTCTGGATTGGTGCACCGGATTACTGGCAGTGGTTGGGTTCTATATTCTCTGCAATCGAGCCAATTCCATTCTTCATGATGACTTTATTTGCTTTCAATGTGGTGAATAAAAGACGCCGCGACCATCCAAATAAAGCAGCGGTATTATGGGCACTCGGTACAGCGGTTATGGCATTCCTTGGCGCTGGTGTTTGGGGCTTCCTACACACACTTGCACCGGTTAACTTTTACACTCATGGTACTCAAATCACAGCGGCTCATGGCCACATGGCGTTCTACGGTGCTTATGTAATGGTAATTTTAACCATGATCTCTTACTCAATGCCATTAATGCGCGGTAAACAGGCAGGCAATGCAAGAGCTCAGGTTATTGAAATGTGGTCATTCTGGTTGATGACTGTAGCGATGGTGTTTATCACCCTATTCCTTACAGGTGCTGGTATCTTGCAGGTTTATTTACAGCGATATTCAGATACACCATTAGGTTTTATGGCAACTCAGGACAAGCTCGAGATATTCTATTGGGCACGTGAAGGAGCTGGCGTTATCTTCCTCATTGGCTTATTCCTTTATATCTACAGTTTCTTTGCGAAAGGTGAAGACGTTGTGATGCCTGAAGCTGCAGTGGCTAGTTAACAGATTCTGTTAATGTGTCTTTAAAAAATACCGCTTCTAAAGCGGTATTTTTTTAGTCACGAACTCTGTCCAATTAAACGATCAAAATACTTAAAAGGAAAATGAGCGATGATGAAATCTGAAACATCCAAAAACAATGAGCAACAGCTCAAAAATGCATCGAATGCTGCCCTCGCCTCTTTGTTAAATTTAACGATTTTACCCGTCATTAGTTTTATCGCGTTGTTGTTTATTTATAAGAAAACACAACCCGGAAACATAGATCATTATCATGCAGTTCTTGGCATAAAAATAAACATTACAGCAGCGCTGGCATTATTTTTAGTCAGCACATTGATGATAATGCTGGGTGGTTTTCATTCGCCCTGGACGTGGGTGTATGTAATCACTTATTTCACCATTGTACATACGATATTTATCGTTTTTGCGATCTGGGCATTAGTACGATCATGGTCTGGAGACAAACTAAGGTCTAAACACAATTAGTTAATACTAAAAGCCACCCCCCACCTTTGGGGCACTTTTTTTATTAGGCGAATCGTTATTCATCACTTGATGATCATCAAGGCATTAGCCACTAATCATCATTACAGTTAAGTCATTAAAATTAGAATAGAAATACTGTGAATACTGCAATTATCGAACAAGAACCAAAGCTACTTCCCGGCGATTTAGCCATCTGGTTTTTTATATTTATGGAACTGCTGGTTTTCGGCATTGCTTTTATTAGTTATGCCGTAGTTCGTGTACAAAATGAGGATATGTTTAATCAATTCCAGTTAACGCTGAATACCGAATTAGGCGCGATTAACACTATTGTATTGATAACTTCCAGCTACTTTGTCGTACGTGCTGTGCATACGATTAAAAATCACGGTGATTATATTGGCTGTTCACGATGGCTATATGCTGCAGTAGCAGGTGGTGGTGTATTTCTCGTTTTAAAATCTTTCGAATACTACGACAAGTTTTCAGCAGGCATTAGCCTCAGTACAAATACGTTTTACATGTTTTATCTATCACTAACGATGTTCCACTTTTTGCACGTCATCCTCGGCATGATTATCTTGCTGGCAATTGCGATAAAAGCGCAACGCGGAGGCTATAGCGCAAGTAATCACATCGGTGTTGAATCCGGTGCTTCCTATTGGCACATGGTGGATTTGGTCTGGATTATTTTATTCCCCCTTGTCTATGTAATGCGCTAGTGAGCAATCGATTATGAGAAGTTATTTCAACATTCACACCATCTGGATTGCATTGATATTACTCACGCTTTCCACTTACGCCATGGGAGCACTTGGTTTTAGCGGACTTCCTATTGTGATTGTGCTGTTACTCACCGCTGCAATTAAAGGCGTATTGATCATCAGTGAATTTATGGAGTTGCGTGGCGTTTCTTTGTTATGGCGAGTCATTATGTATGGCTGGCTATGGACCGTAATTATTGTGATCGCGATTACTTACGCTATCACTATTTAGCTTAAATATTTATCAACTCAAACAGGCACCATTACATGAGTAATATCCCTTTTTATCAAAGCCAGAACAATGAAGTTGAATTGTTTGGTCACGCTTACAACAACCAGCTCCCACTATTGATCAAGGGACCAACTGGCTGTGGTAAAACGCGTTTTATTCAGCACATGGCAGCCAAATTAAACCGCCCACTTTATACCGTTGCCTGTCATGATGACCTTACAGCAGCAGACCTTGTTGGTAGACATTTAATTGGTGATGGCGAAACCTATTGGCAAGATGGCCCACTGACTAAAGCAGTTCGGGAAGGTGCTATTTGTTATCTGGATGAAGTGGTTGAAGCGCGTAAAGATACGACTGTTGTGCTTCACCCTCTCACTGATGATCGTCGCATTTTACCTATCGAACGTACTGGTGAAGTGCTGACTGCCTCACCAGAATTTATGCTGGTTGTTTCTTATAACCCTGGTTACCAAAATCTGCTAAAAGGGATGAAACCCTCAACACGCCAGCGCTTTATCTCCATGCGGTTTGATTACCCAGATATTGAAACCGAAACCACTATCGTCCAGCAAGAAGCAGCGATTGATAAAGATACCGCCATCCAGTTGATCGAATTGGCGCACGCTTTGCGTGTATTGAAAGATCATGATCTGGAAGAGTCTGCATCTACCCGTTTATTGGTTTATGCGGCTACCTTAATAAAGTCCGGATTTGATCCCATCGATGCTTGCCGCGCTGCAATTATTGAGCCTTTGAGTGATGATGAAGAAACGGTTGAAGCGTTGATGGAAGTAGTCAGAGCTAAAATTGTGCCAACGAATTATGTACGAACCAAGAAAGTCGTATAGGTTGCAAATCGATGAAATCACAAAACACCAAGGTCGCTAGCGAGTTTATCGCAATAGAGCCAAGACAAGCCGAAGATCATGCGGGCACTATTGCTGAAGCATTCTTCATTGCGAATCTGCTGTTTGTGGGCATTTTTTATGTTCTGCTTTGGGGCTTATATTTTATGGCCTACAAGAATGCATCTGCCGTGAGTAAACACCACCTTAAACAAACGTTAATCGCGAGCAGCGTGAGTACATCTATCGCAATATTACTCAATATTATTATTCTGCTAACGACAGGATATGCTTCAGCGACTGCGCTTATTTTAGCGGAAGTGTATCTGATGGTCGTTGTTCCTGCTTTTTTGATTGCAGGTATTCTTGGGTTTACCAAAGCGGTTCAGGGATTGGACTTTACTTTCCCCTTAATTGGCCGTTTTGCTGCGAGAGCACAAACCTAATGAATAAGCTTGTCACACATTATTCTAAAAAAACGGCCCCGCGAAGCATAAATTCTATTTACGTTTTAAAACAACAAAAACGTAATATCATTCATAAGTGGGGGGGTGCCTTTGCTTGCTTAGAGGTTGATATAACATGAGAGAGCTGAGCTGCACCCATTGTGGCAAAACCCTATCTGCTGATGATAAATACTGTCCTCATTGCGGTATGCCGTTAGCCCCCAATCAGAGAAAGACGCCACAAGGTAAATTCATACTCTGGTTTATCGCCATCGTGATTTTCTGTGCGCTAATGATTTACCTTCTGCCCTTTTTAGGCTCAACAAGATTTCCGGGGCGATAACTTATGTTAGAGGAATTTGTTGGCGAAACCTGGCACAAGTTTATTACAAAACGTGCGGATAAAAGCTATCCGGAAGCGGTTGTGCATCTGGATGAGGTACGACGCACTGCTGGCATTTTCTTTCGTGCGCTTGGTGGCGAAGGCGGCTTACGCGTTGAAAACGCAACGGATTCTGAAGTTCATGCAAAACGCACTATTTTGCAACGCATAGCGGGTATTGGCGATAAAACCCAATACGCCTGGAGAGACGAAGAAACACTTCGCTTACCCGATAGCATTGCCCTATTTCCTACTCGTCAGCTGAATCTGGATTTATACCTCTGGTTAACCGCCTTATCGGTGATTGATAGTAATAATGCTACCGCTAAAGACTGGATTAGCCGTAATCAATACTGCACCTTAAGCACACTAGCCATCTGGCCGGGCTTGAAGCCACGTTATCACAATCTACTGCAGGCGCATTTACAGCAACGACCAGACCCTAAACACTTAAGCAAAGGCGAAGCGAACCAGGAAACTGCAATCCAGAATGCTTTAATGGATTCTGACAAAGCAGTACAGCTTCAGTATGCCAAAAGACCACCTCAACCTGTACCGTTGTGGTTACACCCATCACCACCTGAAGAAGAATTTTCTAACAGCATACCTCCCCAAGATCCTGATTTTGACGAGGCTGCTCAATCCAAAGAACAGAAAAAAAATCAGGAAAAACAACAAAAGCGCAAACAGGGAAACCGTACTGAAATGCCGGATGGTAATTCAGGTTTGATGAGTTTTCGCCTTGAAAGTCTCTGGAGTTGGGCCGAATACAGCAAAGTAGATCGCACCAGTACCGAAGATGACGATGACAATGCCATGCGCACCGCAGAAGACATGGATAACATTACCGTTGCTCAAGACAGCAAGACCACATCAAGCAAGATTAAACTGGATCTCGATTTACCTTCCAGCAACTATGATGACATCGTATTAGGTGAAGGGCTTCCTATCGATGAATGGGATTATAAGCAACAGCGCATGCAAAAAGACCACTGCCGTTTACAAACCATGGTGTCACGCGATGCAATCCCTACTGAATTGCCCGAGAGGCTTAGGGCTCAGGCACATAAAGTACGTCGCCAATTTGAGGTTTTAAAACCACAACGCGTATGGAAGAATCGCCAAAACGATGGTACTGAATTAGATCTGGAAAACTATGTTAACTACCTCACTGATCGCAGGCATGGTCATGTGCAAAGTGACACACCGGTTTATCGAGAGTTGAGAAACCAGAACCGCGACCTTTCCTGTTTATTGCTGGCTGATCTTTCACTCTCAACCGATGCACATATTAATAATGATTCACGCGTGATCGATGTGATTCGTGACTCTTTGTATTTATTCTCTGAAGCATTGCACGCAACGGGCGATCGTTTTGCCTTACATGGCTTTTCTTCACGAAACCGTAATCATGTTCGTTTCTACAATATCAAAGATTTCGATGAAAATTACAATGATGAAGTCCGTGGACATATCGATGCTGTAAGGCCGGGTTATTACACGCGCATGGGTGCGGCAATTCGACATGCAACCGAGCAATTATCCAAACAGGCAACCAGCCAAAAACTCTTATTAATTCTCACCGATGGTAAGCCAAATGATCTTGATAAGTATGAAGGTCGTTATGGAATTGAAGATACGCGCATGGCAGTGCTAGAAGCGGAAAAATTAGGCGTGAGACCGTTCTGCGTCACCATTGACGAACAAGCTGAAGATTACCTGCCTTATCTATTTGGTAGTCGCTCTTTTGTGCTTATTCGAAATGCCGCGGAGTTACCGAAGAAGCTGCCACTATTATACTTACGACTAACTAAAAACTAGCTATAAGTAGGGGGGTGTCTTTCACTAGATACTATAAATTGATCGAATACTTTTTTAATCGGTATAGCAGTGTATCTCTAGTTAAACCTAATAAGCGCGCCGCCTGGGATTTATTACCGCCGCTATTACGCAATGCCTGCTGCATCAAATCGACTTCTAAAACCTCTAACTCAACGCCAGATTCGGGTAGTGTAAAAATCGATTTGGAACTTAACTCGGTATAGTTTCTAATTTCCGCGGGAAGATTCGTCACTTCAATGTTTTTGTTTTGGAATAACAAAAACATGCGTTCACAGAAATTGCTTAACTCCTGAATATTACCGGGCCAGTTATATTGCTTTAATTTGTGGATGGCTGGTGTACTAAATTCTGGAGCAGGTCTTCGATGTTGTTTTACCAATTGCTTGAAAAAATGGTCTGCTAATAACATGACATCATCTTCTCTTTCAGACAGCTTAGGTAGCTCAACTGGGATAGTACATAACCTGTAATACAAATCTGCGTTGAATTTACCTTCGGCGACTAAATCTCTTAAGTTCTCAGAACTACTAGCTACTATTCTTACATCTAATTTTTGTTTCTTGAGTGACTTGAATTGTTGAGTTGAAAGTACTTGTGCATTATCGATCAAATACAGTAATTGAGCTTGAGCCTCAAGATTCAGGTGAGTGACTTCTTGCAGATAGAGTGTTCCTGTATGAGCCTGAAAGACAAATCCATTTTGTTCTGGTGTTAATTTACTAGCATAAGAAAACAATAACGATTCAGACGTTTCAGCAGAAATTGCAGCACAATTCACATTTATCAAATGATTACGTTTACTTGTTTCATGTAAATATCGAGCTATCGATTCTTTTCCGGAGCCAGTTTCACCCAAAACCAAAACCGGCACATCGAGTTTTGCAATTAAATCAGTAACTCTAAGCGCTTCTTGAAACTTGGTTGAGTTACCTATTAATTTTATTTTTTCTCGATTCGTCATAATGAAATGTGTTTTCTACAATAATTGGAAATGTAACTGATGATGTAGATGCGGATAAACCACCAGTATCAAACTTATAATACCCATTATTATCAATAGCAAACCTGATATAGATTGGATTTTTTTAGAATTCCTGAACTGAGTAATCTTTCCGGTCAAAAATCCAGTACTCATCATCGGTATCAGTGTGCCAATCCCAAAAACCATCATAAATAATGCGGAGTTAATTGCACCATCGCTTGCTGGCGACATCAATAACATATAGTACACTAATCCGCAGGGCAACCAGCCCCATACGAGACCGAACATAGTTGCCTTCCATATTTTATCTACCGGTAATAACTTCTGCCCTAAAGGTTGTAATAAAGACCAAATGGGAACACCGATTTTTTCAATACGAGAAAACTGCGGAAACAAGCCTGCAATATAGAAACCCATAGCAATTATCATGAAAGAGGCGATTAAACGAAGTAGGCCAATGCCATGCTCTGGCATAATGAAATCTTTAAAAACCTGGCCTAATAAACCAACCAATAATCCGGCAATCATGTAACTGATGATTCGCCCAAGATTATATGCAAATGTGTATTGCGCGAGTTTCAACTGGTTTTGTCTTATTTCAGGGCTTAAGCTCATTGTCATTGCGCCAACCAGCCCACCGCACATGCCGATACAGTGAATAGTGCTCAGTAAACCGACAACAAAAGCAATTAGCATAAATTACCTGAGCCTATACGTTACAGGTATCGAAATCTGCCATTGTGCTTTTTTCAGCTCTCTTGGAATGGGCAATTTTCCTGAAATAGACTGGATAGCTTTGATTGCAGCTTTATCCAGAGTTGCATGCCCTGAGCTTTTAATTGCCCTTATTTGAGTGATCTGGCCATTAGCAAGTAGCACAAATGAAACAGTGACTGTTCCTTGTTCGCGGCGACGCTTTGCACGTTTTGGATAACGCTTATTCTTTGCGATTAACTGTCTAAGTCTCGACTTGTAAGATGCCTCTAACTTTTTAGTCTGCGCGCTGTTTGTAGCAGGTTTATTTACAGGCCTTGGTTTTGCCACAGCTTTTGGCTGAGGTTTACGTTGTGGCGCAGTTCGTACTGCATTATTAGGTTTAGCCTGAGGTCTTTGTACTCTATTCGGCGCTGGTCTTTGTGCAACTTTTGGTTTTGCCTGTGGTTTTGGCTTATGAACAACTTTTGGACGTGGCGGATCCTTTCTAACAACTTTTTTAGGTGCGATTTTCTTTGGCTTTGAAACAACCTTTTTCTTTTTAACCGGCTTTTTTACTATTTTTTTCTTGATCGGCTTTTTCTTGATGGGCTTTTTCTGGATCAGCTCTTTCTTGATAGGTTTTGGCTTAACCGTTTTCTTTTTTTCAACAGGTTTGGGTTCTACTGTCTTTGGCTCAATTTTTTGAACTGGCTTTGGCTCAAGCTTTTTAACAACAGGCTCAATAGCTTTTTTGATAATAGGCGCAGCTAGAACTTCTGGAACTATCGTTGGTTCTGGTTCTGGTTCTGGTTCTGGTTCTGGTTCTGGTTCTGGTTCTGGTTCTGGTTCTGGCTCTGGTTCTGGTTCTGGCTCTGGCTCTGGCTCTGGCAGAGTTTTTTCTGCGATTTTAGGAAGCACAATAGGTTCAGGCTTCACTTCTTCAATGGGTGCTTCAACAGGAGCCACCTTTGCAAGTGCTTCTTCAAACATAGACAGGGAGATCGCAATTTCTTCTGGCTCAGATGGTTTAGACACATCTTTGGAGTCAAAATTAATGACTAACGCAGCTACTCCAAGATGGAGGAATGCTGAAAGTAAAAAGCCTGCGAGATAGTTATTCATCGAAAGAGCGGATCTAATCAAGACCCTTCTTTGGTAATAATTTTGAGTTTTTCGAGATTATTCTTTTTCAATAAATCGATGACATCAACAAAGTTTTTAAAAGCGACTTCTTGATCAACTCGTAAGCGTATCGGGGTATCCTTAGCTATATTTTCTAGCTTAGTTGCAAGAATTTCTCGTGTTGCAGGCTCACCATCAATATAAAGTTCCTTATTTGCATTGATCGATATTTCGATGGTTGTGACTTCTGCTTGTTCTGATATCGGCTTGGCACTTTGTGCTTCAGGTAGATTGATATCAATCACTCCTTGAGAAATAAAGGTAGCCGTTGTTAGCACAATCGCGAGTAACACCAACATGATATCAATAAATGGAATCATATTGATTTGGTCAAATCGTTTCATGAGTTGTTTTGCGCTTCTTTATTAGTAGTATTTTGTGTGTCTCTAAACTCACGCCATCTTGCCGTTACCACATCCACTTTTCTAAGCAGGGCGTTGTAAAATATGATCGCTGGAATAGCGACTAACAAACCACCCGCGGTCGCTTTTAGTGCCAATGCCAGTCCGGTCATAATATTCTGTACATCTATCTTTCCACCTTGCCCCATATCGTAGAAAGTTATGATAATTCCAAGTACTGTCCCTAATAGACCAACATACGGCGCATTCGCTGCAATCGTAGAAATAACAGTAAGATTCTGGGTTAGTGACACATTCAAATTATCTTCATGGGTAAAACCCTCTACTTTTACACGCGCGAAGTAGAAATATCTTTCTATGACGAACCACAGCATAAAAAAACTCATCAGGCCCAGAACGCCAAAGACCATATAGTCTAAATTATCTCTCAAAAAATCCATCGTTATATTTCTTCACTCATGTAAAACGCAAACAGAATCTAACATTTATATTCTTTTGCAAATAATAATTACGTCCAAAGTGTGTGATATCACACACTTCTGTGTCAATTAACCTATTCGAAATTTTATCCGTATCACCCTCAAATACTAATTCATATACTTGGGCGGATACATTATATGACTTATTAACGGGTATAAACATGGGAAATAAAAACCTCTTATTTTTGCTTTCACTTTCATTGGCGGTATCTTCAAATGTGCTTGCAGAAGAACTAGATAATATCGTTATTGAAGATGTATTAACTATTAATCCGAATTCAGCCGATGCTAATGATATTAATCGAGTTAGCCCTACCAGTTCTGATGGAGGGGACTTTTTAACACAGGTGAATGGCGTATCTATGAGCCGTTTTGGTGGCAGGGGTTTAGAGCCGATAGTGCGCGGCCAAAGTCAAACCCGTCTAAATATTTTATTAGATGGGGCATATATCCATGGCGGCTGTCCTAATCGTATGGATCCTCCAGCAAGTTGGGCTGCATTGGAAACTTACGAGAATGTTACGGTACTTAAAGGCGTTCAAACACTTGCTTACGGCAGCGGTGGAAGTGGTGGAACCGTTTTGTTTGAACGAGATACTAGAGATCTGGCCGAAGATAAAGGCGTCCATGGTCGAGTAAGTGCAACTTTTACTGATAATGCGATTTCTCATGACCTACTTGCAGATGTTGTCGCGGCGGGTGAAAAAGGTTATCTACGTGGTATTGGAGAAATCAAAAAAGCGCAAAACTATGAAGATGGGGATGGTGTCGAAGTTCGATCATCCTATGATCACAAACAGGCTGGCATCATCGCTGGTTTCACACCCACAGAAGATAGGCTTTTCGAGTTTAGTTTCGAAAGAAACTCATTTTCTGATGCACTTTACCCCGGTGCAGGAATGGATAGTCCAACCGAAGATGCCGATATCATTCGACTACGTTATGAAGATAAACCTGCCACAGATAAAATCGATAGTATAAAAGCAGAAGTTTATTTAAGTGATGTAGATCATCTGATGGATAATTATAGCTTGCGCACACCACCTACTTATATGGCTTGGCACCCAAAAGCGGGGCAGGATATGTTACGCGCAACACCAACAACGTCTAAAACGACTGGCGGAAGAATAATTCTCAATTCAACAGCTGGCGCAAACAAATGGGAATATGGGGTTGATCTTCAACGTAACACCAGAAATGCATCACTTGATAATATGGATAGCGGGACTGCAGTACCCATCACATTGATGTGGCCCGATATTACTATTCAACAGTTAGGACTGTTTGCCGAAAGTACTCGATCACTATCTAAAAAAGATACTTTAAAATACGGATTAAGAATTGATCAAGTCGATGTCTCAGCGGGTAAAGCTAACGATATGATCGGTAGTATGCCAATGGGTGGTCACTCTGCAAACCAGTCTTATGCCGAATACTATGGCAGTAACGCGGATGATAAAGATGAAACCAACATTGGTGGCTTACTGCGTTATGACAAAGACATGGGTAACGGAATATCGCTATTTACTGGCCTAAGCCGAAGTGTAAGAACGGCTGATAGTACTGAAAGAGGAATCAACAAATGGTCAGCTGTGCCAGGAACCGCGCCTGTTGAAGCGCAAGAAACTATTTTAGCTGGGCGCTGGATCGGAAACCCGGATATCAAACCTGAGAAACACCATCAATTTGATATTGGTTTAAGTAAAACAACTGATACATTAGATTTCAGTGCCGTTGCATTTTATGACAAGGTTGACGATTACATCTTGCGTGATACTGCCCGCGGACAAGATGGAATTCTCAAATCTGACGGTGCGGATATTTACCGGAATGTTGATGCTGAACTTTATGGCCTGGAGTTTGAAAGCAAAATTAAACTCTCAAACCGATTAGATTTAAGTGGCAGTATTGCATTCGTTCGAGCCACAAATACCACTGATGATAATCGGCCCATTGCTCAAACGCCGCCTATTAACGGAAAGCTACAACTGGATTATACAGGTGGTAAATGGGGCGCAGGAGCAAGAGTCAATTTTGCGTCTCGTCAAGATAGAATCGATGTCCTTAGCAAGCAGGAAGTTGGAGAAACGGCAGGCTACGGCACTTTAGATCTTTACGGTAATTACAAGTTAAATAAGACCGTTAGCCTTCGCGCTGGAATAGATAATGTGATGGATAAGACCTATGCTGAACACGCAAGCCGATCTAACATTATGGATATTAATTCAATCAAAGTTAATGAGCCTGGACGAACTGCCTGGCTTAAAATAACCGCTGAGTTCTAAGTAGTAGTAATAATAGTTGTAGTTGAAAAGTAATAAGTAATAATTTCATCAAATGTACTTACAGTTAACATTCTTGTTAATTGTAAGTACACCCCCCTACTTTTACGTGTTTTTCCATTTAGACTAATGAAAACCACGCCCTTCGGGTCGTCGTCACTGAGTTCCAACGTTGTCTTCGCTGCGCTTCGGCTTGGTACTTTTTTAAAGCGTTTTTTTAATGCGCTTAATTTAGTAATTTTACCTAACAGTATAAAAACGAAACGGCGCCATCATCACGCCTTTTTCCGTTTCTAACTTTACTTGGGCTTCCCATTCCATTCGCGTATTCACACAAATAGGAATAGTAAATTTACCGCTATAACTATTTGGTGTTTCCAGTTTTAACTCACTGCGGTTAAAACCCATATCCATATTCAAACCGACAAAATCCACTTTGACTGATGAAGCTGTGATTCCTTTGGTTTCAACATGTAACGATAGTGGCGTTAAAATTGGTATGTCTTTGGGGTTTAATGAAAAAGTGACAGATTCGCCATTAGGAAACACATTGATACAAGAGTCTTGCCTAAGATCACAGGGTTCTTGCAAGGATGCTTCGGCAATATAATTTGATACCAGGAATTTTTTATAAAAATAGCTCGCGGCAATACCGCCAGCAAAAACAAGCAAAGCAACAATCGTCAGGAAGTTCGAGGATTTTTTGGTGTCGGACATGATTCAGCTAAATTAAACGATAAAAAAACTAAGACAGACTATTATAAACTGGCTTCAACCGCGAGAACACATAAAGACATCAATGCGCCAGGTAAAATCCCTAGTGCTAATACTGATAGGCCATTCACGCTTAATAGTAATTTAAAATCGAAACCCGATTTAGCAGGTACGAGTAATTCTTCATCACCAACAAATTCATCGGGCTGATCAAAGTACATAAGCTTTATCGCACGCAAGTAATAGTAAGCACCAATGACAGACATCACTACTGCAAACACTGCAAGCCAAATCACTTCTGCACCAACTACCGCCTTTAATACAGACAGTTTTGCGTAAAAACCTACCGTTGGTGGAACACCAGCCATGGAGAATAAAAACAACATCATCATAAAGGCATACCAGGGATGGCGTGTGCTCAAGCCTTGTAAATCGATCAATCGATCCGCTTCATAACCATCTCTACTTAGTAGGATAATGATTCCGAATGCGCCCATCGCGACTATTGAGTAAGTGATGATATAGAACATTGATGATGCATAACCTACTTCGGTTCCAGCAAGAATACCGAGTAGCACAAAACCCATGTGCGAAATTGTAGAATACGCCAGCATACGTTTGATATTAGTTTGTGCGATGGCAACAACGTTACCAATGAATAAAGATAATGCTGCAAGCAATGATAGTATTTGCTGCCAGCCCAGTAACATTTCATCTAGCCCTTCGACGAGCAAACGGAACATCATCGCAAAAGCAGCAATTTTTGGTGCTGTTCCCAGGAACAAGGTTACCGCTGTCGGTGAGCCATCATAAACATCGGGCACCCACATGTGAAAGGGTACGACACCGAGTTTGAAGCCAAGCCCTACAAGAACAAAAGACAAGCCCAACAACAAGCCCATATTTGTCATCACATTATGGCCCATCATGAAACTATCAATATGATCAAGATGCAGGCTACCGGTAACACCGTAAATAATCGACATACCGTAGAGCAACATGCCGGATGCAATCGCCCCCAGTACAAAATATTTCATCCCTGCTTCGGACGCTCTTCCGTCATTTCTTCTGAATGCTACCATCGCGTACATGGCTAACGAAAGAAGCTCTAATCCTAAATAGATGACTAACATGGTTTTCGCAGAAACCATGATCATCATTCCAAGAACCGCAAACAATCCCAGGGTAAAGTATTCGCCCTTGAACATTTGTCGTGTTTTTAAATAAGGGCGAGAATAAACGAAAACGCCAACAGTAATCAGCAGGATCGAAACTTTCAGTACTTGTGACATAGGATCGAGCACAAACATCTCGCTAAACGTCGTTAAACTCGCTTTACCTGTTGTTTGCAATGCTTCTGCCATACTCACATCATTGATGCCACTAATGACTAGATAGGCAGTAATCAACAGCACGGTTTGTGATAGTAGGTATGTGATGTAACGATTTGAGTCTTTTAAAAACAAATCGACCAACAATACCAAACAGGTTCCTGCCAACAGGAATATTTCAGGTATTGCCGGAGCAAAATCTGGAATAGCGAATTGCATCGGAATTAATGTAGCCGTTGTAAATGACATAAACATTTTAATTCCCCAACTTACTGGTAGTGGCTTGCTCAACAACATGAGCCAGTGAATCATTCATCACATGTACCAAAGGCTCTGGCCAAAGACCGAGAAGCAATACGAAAAAGGCTAAAGCAGCAAGTATGACGGTTTCACGCTTATTGATATCCGTTAATTCAGCAACATTACTGTTGGCGACGGCACCGAAAATTACGCGTTTGACCAGCCATAAGGTATAGGCAGCGCCAATAATTAAGGTAGTCGCTGCAAGAAATGCTATCCAGAAATTCGCTTTGAAACTAGTGAGAATAACCATGAACTCACCGACAAAACCCGAGGTGCCCGGTAGGCCTGTATTCGCCATCGCGAATAATACAAAGAATCCAGCAAACCATGGCATTCTATTCGAAACACCACCATAAGCGGTGATATCACGCGTATGCATTCGATCATATAAAACGCCGATACATAGGAACATCGCACCTGAAATAAAGCCATGTGACATCATCTGAACCATACCGCCCTGTAAACCTAAAAGCGTTCCTTCGGCGCTGCCTGTTTTTGTCACAATTGGGAATAGCACAAAGAAACCTAAAGTCACAAACCCCATATGCGCTATTGAAGAATACGCCACAAGCTTCTTCATATCGTTTTGTACCAAAGCGATAAAGCCGATATAGACAATCGCGGTTAATGACATAAAGATCACCAACCACGCAAGCTCACTTGAAGCATCGGGAACCATAGGCAAAGAGAAGCGTATAAAGCCATATCCGCCTATTTTAAGCATCACTGCGGCTAGTATCACCGAACCACCCGTTGGTGCCTGTACGTGAGCATCTGGCAGCCACGTATGTACTGGCCACATCGGTACTTTGACACCAAAGGCGATCAAGAAAGACAAGAAGATAAGAATCTGGGGCGTCATGCCCAATTTCACACTATGGAAATCTGCAATTGCAAAACTATCCGCTTGTGAATACATGTAAACCAAACTGATCAGCATAAATACTGAGCCAAAAAAGGTATAGAGGAAGAACTTGATAGTCGCATAAATACGATTATCGCCACCCCATATTCCAATCACGATAAACATCGGAATCAACATCGCTTCGAAGAACACATAAAACAAGATAGAGTCTTGCGCGGCAAACACGCCATTGATGATGCCTTCCATGATTAAGAAAGCAGCCATATATTGCGCAGGCTTATGTTTAATCACTTCCCATCCTGCAATAACAATCAAAACAGTAATGAAGGCATTGAGCAGTATTAGTGGCATTGAAATACCATCAACGCCTAAGTGATAATTTATTTTGAAGGCCTCAATCCACGGCGCTAATTCAACAAACTGCATTTGATGACCGACGGGATTAAAGTCAGTCCAGAGTGGAATACTGAGCAAAAAGGTTAAGACACTGAATATCAATGCTATAGGTCGAGGCGCAAACTTGTCGCCAGTAAACAGCAATATCAATCCACCGATGATCGGCAGCCAAATTAAAATACTGAGCAAATTACCCTCAAACATTATTCGCTCCAAACAATAACCAACTCATAATTGCTAGAACACCAATGATGATTGAGAAAGCATAGTGATATAAATAACCCGTTTGCATGTGTCTGATAATCGATGAGAACCAGCCGGTCACTTTGGCAGAACCATTTACGACTAAACCATCGATCAAGAAACGATCTCCAACAGACCACAATGTTTTGCCAAGAGCGATTGCCCCTCCAGCAAATACAGCCATATTGAACTCATCCGCGAAATATTTTTTATCTAGAATTACGTAGATGAAACGCAATTTGTCATAACCCCATTTGGCAATTGAAGGCTGCTTCATATAGATATAATACGCGCTACCTGCACCAGCCATTGCTAACCAGAATGGAAGGGCAATCAAACCATGCCCGACAAAACTAAATATATTCACTATCCAAGTTTCACTTCCATGAAAGTGATGTGTAATCGTTTCAACAGCAGGATGGCTTTCATCAACATGTATTACACCATCAAAGAAATCACCCACAACCATCGGGTCTAAAAAGTAACCTGTTAACACTGCTGGAATAGCTAATGCTATCAAAGGCCACGTCACGACTTTTGCAGGCTCATGTAAATGAGATTTAGTGTGTTCATCCATGCGCTCTTCACCGTGGAATACCAGGAAGAACATTCTGAAGCTATAAAATGCGGTAACGAATACGCCGAGTAAAACCATCCAGTAAGCGTATTCTGATCCGGGAATATTTGCAGCATGGACTGCTTCGATTATTAAATCTTTGGAGAAGAAACCAGAAAAGAATGGAAAGCCAATTAAGGCTAAAGAACCCACTAGTGAAGTCCAGTAAGTAATCGGTAGATACTTTTTCAATCCCCCCATTTTACGAATATCTTGTTCGTGATGCATGGCAATAATGACAGAACCAGCCGCCAAGAATAATAGTGCTTTAAAGAAGGCATGAGTCATCAAGTGGAACACAGCAGCGCTGTAAGCCGAAGCACCTAGCGCCACTGTCATATAACCGAGCTGTGACAACGTAGAGTAAGCAACAACGCGTTTGATATCGTTTTGCACTATACCAATCAGCCCCATAAAAAATGCCGTTGTGGCTCCAATGATTAGCACCATACTCAATGCTGTATCCGACATTTCAAAGATGGGTGACATACGCGCCACCATGAAAATGCCCGCGGTCACCATTGTCGCCGCATGTATCAACGCTGAAATGGGTGTTGGGCCTTCCATCGAGTCGGGTAACCACACATGCAATGGTACCTGCGCTGATTTACCCATGGCGCCGATGAATAAGCAGATCGCAATAATACTGACCAACATCCATTCGGTATTCGGCAAAATTGTCAGGGTAATATGTTCAATTGCCGGTAGGCGCTCAAACACTTCTTTGTAATCGACAGATCCCGTATAAGTCCAGATTGCCGCGATACCTAATAGGAATCCAAAGTCACCGACACGATTCACTAAAAAGGCTTTCATATTGGCAAAAATTGCCGTTTCTCGAGTAGACCAGAAACCAATCAATAAATAAGAGACAAGACCTACCGCTTCCCAACCAAAAAACAGCTGCATGAAGTTATTCGACATAACCAGCATTAACATGGAGAAGGTAAATAACGAGATATAAGCAAAGAAGCGCTGGTAACTATTTGTGCCACCACGACTATCTTCAGGCCAATTATGCTTATCGTCTTGCATATAACCGATGGTGTAGATATGCACCATTAATGACACAAAGGTCACCACAACCATCATCATCGAGGTTAGGCGGTCTATCTGAAAACCGACAGCGAATTTCGTATTGCCTACTTGCGCCCAGGTATACACATCACCATAAAAAGTATGCCCATCAAAACCCACATGCTTAAGTACAACAAAAGACAAGAAGCACGAAATACCTACACCTAAAATGGTAATTGCATGTGCGCCTTTTCGGCCAATGATACCGCCGAATAAACCGGCGATAATTGCACCAATAAGAGAAGCAAGAGGAATTGCTAGATAGATACTTTCCATAGCGCCCCTACCCTTTCATATCATCAAGCTCTTGCACATTGATGGTTCGACGATTTCGAAAAACCGTAACCAGAATTGCAAGCCCGATAGCGGCTTCAGCAGCAGCAACGGTGAGAATAAAAAATACAAAAACCTGTCCAGCCATATCACCTAGATAATGAGAAAAGGCGATAAAGTTCAGATTCACTGCGAGTAGCATGAGCTCGATACACATCAAAAGAATAATCATATTCTTCCGATTGAGAAAAATTCCAGCCACAGCAATTGAAAACAGCAAAGCACCAACAATGAGAAAATGCGACAAAGGTATCATTATCTTTCTCCCTGCTTAGCTTCTGTTTTCATTTTAACGATGCGTAATCGATCTTCTTTGCGGGTTCGAATTTGCGCTCCCTGATCCTGCTTTTTAACGCCTTCACGTCGACGCAGTGTTAACGCGATAGCAGCGATAATAGCGACCACTAAAATGACTGCTGCAATTTCGAATGGGTAGACATATTCAGTGTATAGAATCTCGCCGATTGCTTCGGTATTGCTACTGTCTAACGGCGCAGCTTCTGGTATCGGACGATCAAAGGTTTTTGACTTCATCACCAGAATCATTTCAGCGGCGACAGCCACGGCAACCAGAATTCCTATGGGCATATATCGCGTAAAGCCTTCTTTCAGCGTATCTATATTGATATCAAGCATCATGATCACGAATAAAAACAGCACCATAACCGCACCGACATAGACCAGCACCAAAACCACACCAAGGAATTCAGCTTCAAGTAATACCCATGTTGCAGCACTGGTAAAAAACGCCAGAATCAAAAATAAGGCGGCATAAACAGGATTACGCGCAGTCACTACACCGACTGCAGAAAACAGTGTTACTGCTGAAAAAACGTAAAATATGAATAGCTCGAATGTCATTTTCTTCCTTGTTTAACCTTACTTACTTCTTAGTTCTACAAAATTAGTTCTATCAAGTAGCACTATTTATAAGGTGCGTCTGCTGCTTTTCGTTTTGCGATTTCGCTTTCATGTTTATCACCAAAGGCTAATAACTCTTCCTTTGTGATGATGTTTTTGCCACGTTCTTCAAAGTGATATTCAAAAATATGGGTTTCTACAATAGCATCTACTGGACAGGCTTCTTCGCAGAACCCACAGTAAATACACTTAAAGAAATCGATGTCATATTTAGTGGTACGACGGGTTCCGTCTGCGCGTTCTTCCATTTCAATATCAATCGCCAACGCAGGACAAACTGCTTCACACAATTTACACGCGATACAACGCTCTTGCCCGTTGGGGTATCTGCGTAATGCATGATGTCCTCTAAAACGAGGAGACATCGGCGTTTTCTGTTCTGGATATTGGATCGTAACTTTGCGTTTAAATAAGTATTTACCGGTAACGCCCAGGCCTTGAAACAATTCAAATAGCGTAAAGGATTTGATGAAATGCTTGATTGATCTAATCATGACAACCTCTTTTACATTTCATCTTTGCTAACGATATACCCTTTCCCAAAAAAACTGCCTGTAAGTGGGGGGGTGCCTTTTTACTTTTATTGATAAACGTATTCTCAATGATGTTTACAACCATGGCTGCCACCCTAGAGCAATTGCAATGCCCTCGCCAAAGATCCAGACTAACGTGACAGGTATTAATATTTTCCAGCCTAAACGCATAATCTGATCGTATCGATATCTGGGGAATGTCGCTCTAAACCATAAATAACAGAATAGGAAAAACATCGCTTTTAAAAGTAACCAGTGAAAACCATCACCCATTAGAAAGCCGAGCACAGGAATATCATCCATAGCTGTGCCAAATGGAGACAGCCAGCCGCCAAAAAACAGCAAAGCGGTTAATGTTGATATTAATATCATGCTGGCATATTCCGCGAGGAAGAATAGCGCAAACGCCATTCCGGAATACTCGACGTGAAAACCAGCAACGATTTCAGATTCGCCTTCTGCCACATCAAATGGAGCACGATTCGTTTCAGCGACTCCAGAGATGAAAAACACTACGAACAAACCAAAAAGAGTCCAGACATTCCAATCGAACAGCCCCCCACTTTGAGCCCTTACTATGTCGGTCAGATTCAAACTTCCTGAAACCATTAATACGCCAACCAAGGCGAAACCCATGGCAATTTCGTACGAGACTACCTGTGCGCCAACTCGAAGTGAACTCAAAATCGCATACTTGGAATTTGATGCCCAACCAGCGAGGATAATGCCAAAAACATCCAGTGAGTTAATCGCCAAAATGAGCAGTAAGCCTGCATTTACATTGGCTAGAACACCGCCATCCCAAAATGGAATTACTGACCATACGGCTAATGCTGGTGCCAATGCCAACATCGGAGCAATAAAAAACACCACTTTGCTGGAGTTCGTAGGCGTAATAATCTCCTTAAACATCAGCTTTACTGTATCTGCGATGGGTTGCAACCACCCTTTTGGCCCAACACGGTTTGGCCCCATTCGGGCTTGCATATAACCAATAACTTTTCTTTCAGCAAATGTGGTGTAAGCGACAGCAAGTATTAAAGGCAATAGGATAGCGATGATCTTAAGCAAGATCACAATCAGAGTGGCTAAACCCTCTGGTAGGAAACTGTTTAAAAATGTCGTTAAAGTATCCAATTTATCCCTGTTACATTTATCTATTTAAAATCTGGTTTAAATCACGTCGTACTGCACCAAAACTATTCTAAATCTATTCTAAATCTATGCGGTTATTTCTATCTCTCCAAAAGCTGAACCTAATAAGCTACTCGATTTAGTACCCGAAGCCAGTAAAGCACATTTATCTGGAATATTGTCATTGATCAACAGTGGCATTGAAACAACCACTTCACCCTGCTTTACATCAACCATTATTTCATTCTCAGCGTGTTCATTATCTACTGTAGGCAAATCTTTCAAACC
Source organism: Cocleimonas sp. KMM 6892 (assembly GCF_035798195.1). Classification (NCBI taxonomy): domain Bacteria; kingdom Pseudomonadati; phylum Pseudomonadota; class Gammaproteobacteria; order Thiotrichales; family Thiotrichaceae; genus Cocleimonas; species Cocleimonas sp. KMM 6892. Next base: position 72,383 of record NZ_JAPFBV010000001.1, read on the forward strand.
TAACAAAGCAGCTTGTTTAGCATTGAGTTGCACTGCGTTTTGCTCTGGGCTGCTTTTTTGTAATGCTGTGGCTCTTCTTACTAGTGAGTCCCCAGAAAATTCGCCCACATTACCGATGCGATACAAAGACTGGCTTGTAACGTCATCAAGTTTTGTATAAATGCCTTCAACACTCACAGGATTTTCATTATTAACATTTTCACAAAGGCCTTGAAGTTCGTTTCTAACATCTTTAGAACTTACGTAATCAAAACCTTTAACGTCTAATTTATTTCCTAATACACGTAGAATTTTCCACGCTGGTCTTGCTTCGCCATAGCTTTTAGCGGCAGCTTTAAAACTTTGCCAGGTACCTTCGGCATTCACATAAGTGCCCGATGTTTCAGCATAGGCAGCGCTAGGTAAAATGATATCCGCTAAAGACAATAAGGTTTTATTGGCGTAAGGAGTCACAGCAATGATCGTATCTGCCTGATTCATGGCTGCTTTGGCTTGTTGAGGATTATCGGAGTCTCGCTCTAGCTCCAAATCCAAAAGCATATACACTTTCTTCGTTTTCGAGAGCATCTCGCCCGCATTTTTCCCGATAATATCGGCTTTTTGACCCGCTTCTTTTTGATGTGGTACGACACCGGCTAACCAGGCTCCGGCTGAGTTTGAAGCACCTGATAAGTACGCCAATGTGGATCCCGTATTACCGGCGATTGCTTTAGATAATGCTCGTAACGTTGAATAACCAGGATGTTGCATCGAAATACTACCCAGAAATACCGCTGAATTTTTCGATGCAATCAAGTTTTCAGCAAATGCCTTATCTGCTTTATTCACCCTGACGGCAGTAAAAAGATCATTCAACCCTGCTGGAATTTCTGTTTTACTCAAGGTATAGCTGGCTTTAGCGATGATCGCCAACGTTTTAATCATTTCAACGGGGTTACTTACTCGTTGCGCATCAACATCGTAATTAAAATCCAATTCAAGCGGATTCACGCACATTATCTTAGCGCCATTTAAAGCCGCTTTACGAATCCTCTGATTAATCATTGGTTGCTCTTTTCTTACATTAGAGCCGACCAAAAGAATGCTATCTAGATTTTCTATATCTGCAATCTTCATGCCCAGCGAAGGGTATGCGCCCGAACTTTCCTGATCATTAAAATCAACCTGACGTAAGCGATGATCGATATTCGCAACACCAATACTGCGCATAGACTTTTGCAGCAAATAAAGCTCTTCAAGCGTTGCGCGGGCAGAAGCTAATACAGCAATATCCTTTGCCGAAACCTCTGTTAGTTTTTCAACGGTTCTATCAAGTGCTGTTGACCAATCGACTTCTTTCCAGATGCCGTTATATTTTATCATCGGTTTTTCTACGCGATCATCCGCATAAACCCCTTGATAACTGAAACGGTCACGGTCAGAAATCCAACACTCATTAATATCTTCATTCTCGGCGGCTATCACGCGCACTAATTTTTTCTTGAACGTATGCAATTTAACATTAGAACCGACACAATCATGCGATGCGATTGATGGTGTTTGCATCATTTCCCATGCTCGGGAATGGTATCGTGAAGGTTTTGCGGTAAGCGCCCCAACCGGGCAAATATCGATGATATTTCCTGAAATTTCTGAATTCAGGCTTTTTTCAACAAAGGTGCCTATTTCCATTCGATCGCCACGACCCGTTGCACCCATTTCACGCATTCCAGCAATTTCTTCACCGAAACGGACACAACGCGTACATTGAATACAGCGTGTCATTTCAGTAGCGACAAGCTCTCCGATATCCTTATCAACGACAACACGTTTCATTTCATGGAAATTTGATGTACCGCTACCAAACTCCATAGATAAATCTTGCAACTCGCACTCACCACCCTGATCGCATATAGGGCAATCCAATGGATGATTAATCAGCAAAAACTCCATGGTATCTTTTTGTGCGGTTAATGCTCTTTCAGATTTTGTCCATACGACCATGCCCTCATTAACGGGAGTGGCACAAGCGGGTAAAGGCTTGGGTGCTTTTTCTACATCAACAAGACACATCCGGCAGTTTGCGGCTACGGATAGTTTTTTGTGATAACAAAATCGTGGGATATGAATATCTGATTTATCAGCAACATCAATCAGCATCGACCCTGGAACAGCCTCTATCTCCTTATCATTGATAGTAATTGTTACGAATTGTTTATCCGTATTACTCATCTGCCATCCACCATTGAACAACCGTTTTCAACATAATGAACAAACTCTTCTCTAAAGCTTTTCACAAAGCTCCACACTGGCATTGCAGCGGCATCGCCTAAAGCACAGATAGTGCGACCTTCTATTTTGTGTGCAACTTCGTCTAGGCGATCAATATCTTCTAAACTCCCTTTGCCTTCGACAATGCGACACAGCATACGATACAACCAGCCTGTACCTTCACGACAAGGCGTGCATTGCCCACACGATTCAGAAAAATAGAAACGAGAAATTCGTTGCAGCACTTTTACCATATCGGTCGTTTCATCCATGACGATAACAGCACCAGAACCTAAAAAGGATCCTGCTTTAGCAATGGTGTCGTAATCCATCGTCAATTTCATCATTTCATCGCCTGTTAATACTGGAACTGACGAACCACCTGGAATCACTGCCTTAAGTCTATTGCCATTTCTAACACCACCGGCCATCTCTAGTAATTCTTCAAATGGTATTCCCATAGGAACTTCAAAATTACCGGCATTATTAACGTGACCAGAAACAGAAAATAGTTTTTCTCCTCCTGAGCCTTCAACTCCCATATTTTTAAACCACTCGCTTCCGCCCCTTAGGATTGCAGGTATTGAGGATAAACTTTCGGTGTTGTTGATAGTTGTAGGTCGCCCGTACAAACCAAAACTAGCAGGAAATGGAGGTTTAAATCGTGGCTGCCCTTTTTTTCCTTCTAAAGATTCAAGTAATGCGGTTTCTTCTCCACAGATATAAGCGCCTGCACCTAAAGCGCCATATAATTCAAAATCCACACCACTTTTTTGTATATTCTTTCCAAGATAACCAGCGTCATAAGCCTCTTTTACGGCTTGTTCAAAACGAATAAAGGGTTCATCCATAAATTCGCCGCGCATATAGTTGTATCCAACGGTTGCGCCAATGCAATACCCAGCAATCGCCATTCCTTCAACCAAGGCATGGGGATTAAATCGAAGGATATCCCGGTCTTTACAGGTACCAGGCTCAGACTCATCTGAATTACAAACAATGTATTTTTGACCGGGCATATTGCGCGGCATAAAACTCCACTTTAATCCGGTAGGGAAACCAGCCCCGCCTCTTCCTCGTAAACCTGAGTTTTTGATCTCTTCAATCAGGTCATTAGCATCCGTTCCCTCTTTCAGAATTTTTTGCCAGGATTGATAACCACCTAACTTCAAATAGTTTTCAAGAGAATAGCAGTCATCACCATATTGTTTCGTTGCAAAGCAAACTTGATCGACCATTAGCTCACCTCCTTATTTTTTAAGGAAGCTTTACTTCTAACACCATCAAGAAGCTCATCAACTTTTTCAGGTGTTAGATTTTCGTGGTAAACGTGATTCAACTGCATCATTGGCGCACCACAACAGGCAGCCAGACATTCTTCTTCGATTTTGAAGAAAAACTCGCCGTCGGGAGTTGTTTCACCCATCTTGATACCGAGCTTTTCTTCAATATGTTCCACAATATTATCTGAACCATTCAGCATACAAGAGATATTAGTACAAACAGCGATAGTGTTTTTAGCCGCTGCTTTTTCTTCTAATTCGTACATTGAATAAAAACTGGCAACCTCGTAAACAGCAATCTTTGAAAGCCCCAGGTAATCAGCAACGGCATCCATCTTCTCTGTAGAAAGATAATGATCCTCATGCATCACAGCTCTTAACGCTGCTAATAACGCTGATTGTCCACGATCTTCAGGAAAGCGCTTTAACCACATATCGATTTCGTCAGTTTCGTGCTTCGTCAGAATTGTTTGAGTAGCAGCCATTATCTGTCTACCTCACCAAATACGATATCCATAGTGCCTATAATAGTAACCACGTCAGCCAACATATGTCCTTTGGTTAGTTCATCCATAGCCGACATATGAGCAAAACCCGGAGCACGAATTTTTAGGCGATATGGCTTGTTTGCACCATCCGATACGATATAACAACCAAACTCTCCTTTAGGGTGCTCAATCGCAGCATAGGCTTCTCCTTCTGGTAAACAATAGCCTTCTGTTGCTAGTTTAAAGTGATGAATCAATGCTTCCATATCACCCTTCATATCTTCGCGTTTTGGTGGTGTGATTTTATGATCGGCATGCATCACAGGGCCCGGATTTTTACGTAGCCAATCAACACACTGCTTAATAATTCGATTCGACTGACGGAATTCTTCAATACGTACCAAATAGCGATCATAGCTATCCCCGTTTTTGCCAACGGGAATATCAAAGTCTACTTGATCATACATTGCGTATGGCTGCTTCTTTCTCAAATCCCACTCAACACCAGAGCCACGCAACATTGCACCGGTTAAACCAAGTTGCAATGCCCTTTCTGGAGAAACAATACCAATGTCGACCAAACGTTGCTTCCAAATTCGATTATCAGTTAATAGTGTTTCGTATTCATCCACACATTTAGGGAAACGGTTTGTGAAATCCTCAATAAAATCCAATACGCTTCCACTACGGGTCTGATTCAAACGTTCGATATCAGCATCACTATGCCAGCGTGATTTTTCATGAAGCGGCATCACGTCGGGCAAGTCTCTGTAAACGCCACCCGGACGATAATAAGTAGCGTGAAGACGTGCCCCCGAAACGGCTTCATATACATCCATTAAATCTTCGCGCTCACGGAACGCATATAAAAACATGGTCATCGCACCAACGTCTAAAGCATGAGCACCAATCCAGAGAAGATGATTCAGGATTCGCGTAATTTCATCAAACATGGTTCGAATGTATTGCGCACGAATAGGCGCTTCGATTCCCAGCATTTTCTCTAACGCCAGAACATAACCATGCTCATTAGACATCATTGATACATAGTCGAGACGATCCATATAACCAATGCTTTGATTATAGGGTTTGCTTTCCGCTAACTTCTCGGTGCCACGATGTAGCAACCCTATATGAGGATCGGCTCGCTGAATGACTTCGCCGTCCATCTCCAACACTAATCGCAATACACCATGCGCCGCGGGATGAGCCGGACCAAAATTTAATGTAAAATTACGAATCTCAGGCATTATTCTTGTGCCTCTTTATCTGTTTGATTCGTTTTATCCGTTTCTTTTTCTTTGCTTGCGGTAAAGCGCAAATCATCTCTAATGACTCTGGGCACAAGCACACGCGGCTCTATCGATACGGGCTCATACACTACTCTTTGTTGCTGTTCATCGTAGCGCATTTCTACTTGCCCAATTAACGGAAAGTCTTTTCTGAATGGATGACCAGAAAAACCATAATCAGTTAGTATTCTGCGTAGGTCGGGGTGACCACTATACATAATTCCAAAAAGATCAAATGCTTCACGCTCGAACCAATTTGCAGAATTCCAGATAGGTGTCACCGAATCTATAATTGGAAATTCATTATCATCGCAGTATGTTTTTAAACGGATTCGATGATTGTGTTTCAGTGAAAGTAAATGAATCACAGAAGCAAAACGCTTGCCTTGAAATTCGATGTCAGTTTCATCCATTTCGCTGTCATCAAATGAAAATTCTCTTTTGACACCTCTAGAAAAACTACTTGCATCGATATCCCATTCAGATTCGCCATAAGCGAGATAATCGACGCCGCAAAGGTCGATTAATTGTTCGAAACAGCATGAATCATCATCGCGTAAAAATTGCGCCGTTGAAATCAAATCAACAGTCGCCACTTCAATCGTAAGCTCGTTGATTGCGATTTTACTGGAAATTAGTTTATCGGATAAAGACTCAAGCAAATGTGTCTTTAACACTCTTAAAGCTTCCGTCATGCAACTTCTTCCTGACGGGCAATTGTGTTTGTATTTTTTATTTTATTTTGCAATTGAATGATTCCGTACAACAACGCTTCCGCTGTTGGAGGGCAACCAGGTACGTAGATATCTACTGGCACGATACGATCACAACCACGCACAACCGCATAAGAATAGTGATAATAGCCGCCACCATTCGCACAAGACCCCATTGATATCACCCAGCGAGGCTCAGCCATCTGATCGTATACTTTACGTAATGCCGGAGCCATTTTATTGGTAAGTGTGCCAGCAACAATCATGACATCTGATTGACGAGGACTGGGGCGAAACAGGATTCCGAAACGATCCATATCATAACGAGACGCGCCTGCTTGCATCATCTCTACAGCACAACATGCCAAACCAAATGTCATTGGCCACATTGAACCGGTTCTTGCCCAGTTGATCAACTTGTCTGCACTGGTAGTTACAAAGCCTTCGTTAAGTTTTCCTTCTATTCCCATTCCAAGGCTCCTTTCTTCCACTCGTAAATAAAGCCGATGATTAGAATACCGAGGAATATGCCCATTGCTATAAGACCAAACAATCCTATTTTATCGAGCACAACTGCCCATGGAAAAAGAAAAGCTATTTCAAGGTCAAAGATAATAAATAGAATGGCAACCAGATAGTAACGCACATCAAACTTCATACGCGCATCGCCAAATGCTTCAAAGCCACATTCAAATGGGGAGTCTTTCGCTTCGCCAGGACGACGTGGAGAGAGTAATGACCCAAGTAGCAACATTAAAATCGCCATTGCAAATCCAACACTCAGAAATACAAGAACAGGCAAATATTCTGCAAGCATAAACTCTCCATAGCGTTTAAGGTTTTATTATTATATAAAATAACCACCAAATCCTTAATGATGTTTATTTACTAACTAACAAGAATATACACTTATTTTTACCCAGTTCACAACTAAGCTGGCGAATAATTCCGAGAAAAGTCTAACTCATTGACCTGATGATTTACGGACTTCCTGATGGTGCTTGCCATTAAAGAATGACGCTATGAACACTTATCAGTTACTTACCGCATAGAGAAAAACGATATAATAAAACGTAAGTACACCCCCCTACTTACAGGCACTTTTTTTTATATTATTGATGTGCGTCAATAAGCTCAGAAATCTAACTCATTAAATACATTCTGACGTATCAAATGATATACATTTGATACGTCAGGTAAAAACAGTTAAACCTTAAATTCTCTGATCGCCTGGTTAAACGTCTCACTAGGTCTCATTACTACTTTTGTTTTTTCTGGGTCCGCATAGAAATAACCACCGATGTCTACGGCATCACCTTGCACCGCATTCATTTCTTCAATGATTTTTTGCTCATTTTCAGCTAATTGTTTAGCTAAAGGTGCATACTGTTTTGCAAGATCAGCATCTTCAGTTTGCTCTGCGAGCATCTTTGACCAATACATAGCCAGATAGAAATGACTTCCTCGGCTATCTAATTCTCCCGTACGCTGAGATGGAGACTTGTTCTCATCGAGTAGTACACCGATCGCCTGATCCAGAGTTTTAGCCAATATTTTGGCTTTATTATTTCCTGTAAATTCACCAGCTTTTTCTAGTGATACAGTAATTGCCAAGAACTCACCTAGGGAATCCCAACTCAAATGATTTTCTTCTAATAGCTGTTTAACTAAAACAGGAGCAGTTCCACCAGCACCAGTTTCAAACAAGCCACCACCTGCCATTAGAGGAACCACTGATAACATTTTTGCGCTGGTACCTAATTCCATAATTGGGAAAAGGTCTGTCAGGTAATCTCGTAGGATATTACCCGTTACAGAGATTGTATCTTTACCACGAATAATTCTTTCAAGGGTATAACGCATCGAACGCAACGGAGACATAATTTCAATATCCACCCCCGTAAGATCATGATCTTTTAGGTAGTGTTTTACCTTTTTAATGATTTCAAAATCATGCGGGCGATATTCATCAAGCCAGAATACTGCAGGAATTTGCGCTTCACGCGCACGATCAACCGCCAGCTTAATCCAATCTTGAACAGGAATATCTTTAGTTTGACACATTCTCCAGATATCACCTTCTTCGACTTCCTGCTCAATGACAAAGTTACCTTCATCACAAACGATTCTTGCCGTACCTGCTTCTTTTATTTCGAAGGTTTTATCATGTGAACCATATTCTTCAGCTTTTTGTGCCATCAAACCAACGTTTGGTACTGTACCCATTGTTGTTGGATCAAACTTTCCGTTACTTTTACAGAAATTGATCATCTCTTGATAGATACGCGCATAGGTACTTTCTGGCATTACTGCTTTTGTGTCCTTAGGCTTTGCGTCAGGCCCCCACATTTTACCGCCATTACGAATCATTGCAGGCATAGACGCATCGACAATCACATCATTCGGCGCATGCAGATTGGAAATGCCTTTAGCGGCATTTACCATCGCTAACTCTGGACGTTCTGCGTAACACTTATGAATATCTTCCAGAATTTCTTCTTTAATTGATCCTGGTAGCGTTTCGATTTTTTCATAAACACTACTAATTCCATTATTAGGATTAACGCCTAACTTATCGAAAAGCTCACCATGTTTTTCAAACAGGTGTTTATAAAATACTTTTACAGCGTGACCAAATACAATGGGATGCGATACTTTCATCATCGTGGCTTTTACATGCAAGGAGTACATGACACCCGTTTCTTTTGCATCTTCCATCGTATCTTCAAGAAATTCGCAAAGTGCTTTCTTGCTCATAAACATGCTGTCTATGATTTCACCCTTGAGCAAATCTGTTTTTTCTTTTAGAACGGTTACTTTGCCTTCTTTATTCACAAACTCCATTCTAACAGTGCAGTCATTTTCAACCGTTTTGCATTTTTCACTGGAATAAAAATCACCATGACGCATATGTGCCACATGGGTTCTCGATGCAGGACTCCAGTCAGCCATTTCATGAGGATTCTTTTGCGCATAACGTTTTACAGCAGGTGGTGCTCTTCGATCTGAGTTACCTTCGCGTAAAATAGGATTAACCGCACTACCTAATACTTTCGCATAACGCTCGTAGACTGCCTTTTGCTCATCGGTTTCTGGCGCTTCAGGATAATCTGGAAGGGCAAAACCATGCGATTGCAACTCTGCAATAGCCGTCAGTAATTGCGGCACAGACGCGCTAATATTTGGCAACTTGATTATATTCGCACTAGACTCACCAATTACTCTTCCCAGATCCGCTAAATTATCAGGAATTCTCTGATCTTCTTCGAGGTAATCACCAAACTCTCCAATAATTCTTGCTGCAAGAGAGATATCACTCTTCTCTATTTCGACACCTGCCGCTGACATAAATGCTCTCAAAATGGGAAGCAAAGAAGCAGTTGCTAAAAGTGGCGCCTCATCAGTGAGTGTATAAATTATTTTTGAGCCTTCTGTTCCCATTTGCAGTATTTCTCCATTGCGATTAATTAAACTTATGTGCGAATTAAAATACTTGAGTATATAACGTTTAAACTCTTACGACCCTTACTTTCTTCAATGAAGGGTATTTGACTGTAGAAATTCACAACCAAATAACTCGAATAGCATAAATCCCAGATACAAAAAATCCTGCTCGAAGCAGGATTTTTGTATCTGAAAATATTCAGGAATTTGGTGCCGATGGCCGGAGTCGAACCGGCACTGCTTGCGCAACACGCCCCTCAAGCGTGCGTGTCTACCAATTTCACCACATCGGCTAATTTGATACTACTTAGGTATATCTGAGGGAGCTTCTTCTTTGGCAGGAGCAACTTCGCCCGAACCTTTTGGTAGATCTATTTCAGGAGATCCTGCTGGTGCAGGCTCCGTAATCGCAGTAGGTATAATTGATTCACTAACAACACCGTCTGGGTGTGCAACCAACCACGCTAACATAAGCGAGTTCGCAAAAAATACTGTTGCAAGAACTGCAGTAAGTTTGGTTAAAAAGTTACCAGAACCACGCGAACCAAAAACTGTACCCGAAGCACCACCACCAAAAGCTGCACCTGCATCCGCGCCTTTACCATGCTGAATTAATACTAGGCCAATAATACCTAGCGCCACCATGATCTGAATAATTAACATTACGTTATATAACATGTAAAACCTTTTACCTTATTAAGCCTGTATCGCAAACCGGAAGAAATTTATTTAATCTCTAACCTGCTTTGCAAATTGCCAAAAAATCTTCTGCTTTCAATGAAGCGCCACCGATAAGACCACCGTCTATATCAGCCATAGCAAAAAGCTCATCGGCATTTCCACCATTTACGCTTCCGCCGTATAAAATTTGTACTTTTTCAGCCACACCTGCATTTAATGCTGCAATTTTTCCACGAATAAATGCATGTACATCCTGTGCTTGCTGAGGCGATGCCGTCATGCCTGTACCTATAGCCCAAACCGGTTCATAAGCAATAACACCATCTGCAAGAGCTTCCACACCTTCTAATTCAATCACAGCGTCTAATTGACGAGCAACTACTTCTTCAGTGATACCCTGCTCTCTTTCTTCCAATAACTCACCAACACATAAAATCGGCTTCAAACCATGGTTACGTGCTGCTGCAAATTTATTTGCTGTATCTGAGTCTTTCTCAGCAAATAGAGTACGTCTTTCCGAGTGACCTACGATTGCATATTCACAATCAAAGTCCTTTAACATAGCACCCGATATTTCACCGGTATAAGCACCCGAATCATATTCAGAAATACTCTCTGATCCGTATGCCACATCAGTACCCGACAACAACTCTTGTACTAGCGGAATGTAAATATAAGGAGCACATACAGCAACATCTGATTTTGCTTCCGACATTCCCGCCAGAACACCACCCAACAATTCTTTAATACTATCTTTAGAACCATTAAGCTTCCAATTACCAGCTACCAGAGTTTTACGCATGTGTTTCCCTGCTGTGTTTTTTTGAATCGCGGAAGGTTAACCCTAGGTCACGCAGAAATCAAATGTTTTGTGCATTAGCGCGCGACTTTCTCAACAACATCTGCAATATATTGTGCATATTGTTGTGTATGCTTCTCTTCTTCCGCCTCAACCATTACCCGAATAAGTGGCTCTGTGCCCGATGCTCTTAAAAGCACACGACCACTACTACCCATCTGGGTTTCAGCTTCTTTGACAGCATCTTGAATTTTTTTATTTTCCTTCAAATCAATTTTATTATTAATACGTACATTAATTAATTTTTGAGGATATTTAGTCATAACTTGCTTCAACTCATGCAAGTTTTTACCACTAGCAATAACCGCATAAAGCACTTGAAGCGCAGCAATTGTGCCATCACCTGTTGCGATACGATCACGAACAATTATATGACCAGATGATTCGCCACCGAGAATACCGCCTGACTTGCGCAATAACTCCATCACATATCGATCACCAACATCAGCACGATGAAAATTCAATCCCATGCCTGCCATGGCTTTTTCCAAGCCAAGGTTACTCATCAAGGTTCCGACCACATCCTTTTTGAGCCCTTCTTTCTGCATTCGATGCGCCGCTATGATGGCCAATATTTCATCACCATCGACCACTTCACCCTTATGATCCACCATCATTAAACGGTCGCCATCACCATCTAAAGCTATGCCGAGATCAGCCCGATACTCTTTGACGCTTTTTTGCAATAAAGCCAAAGACGTCGCACCGCAGCCATCATTGATATTAAAACCATCTGGTCTCGCTGCTATCTTAACCACATCAGCACCGAGCTCAGAAAAAACATGAGGACTAACGTGATAAGTAGCTCCGTTAGCACAGTCGACAACAATGCGAAGCCCATCTAACGTCACATGCGAGGGAATTGCACGTTTGCAAAACTCTATATAACGTCCCGCAGCATCATCAACGCGCTCTACTTTCCCTAATTTATCAGAACTTACAGTAACCAGATCTCGCTCTAAATAATCTTCAATTTCTAACTCTGTCTCATCTGAAAGCTTTGTACCTTCGGCAGAAAAGAATTTCACCCCATTATCTTGATAAGGATTATGCGAAGCACTGATAACCACGCCCGCTGAAGCTCTAAAGGTTGTCGTTAGATAAGCTACCGCCGGAGTAGGCATTGGCCCTAACAAGCGTATATTGACTCCTGCAGCCACAAGACCAGCCTCAAGTGCTGATTCAAGCATGTAGCCTGATATTCGCGTGTCTTTACCTATTATAACGAGGGGCGTGCCATGAGCGGCCAACACCTTACCCGCAGCCCAACCCAGTTTTAAAACAAAATCTGGCGTCATAGGCGTTTTGCCTATTTCTCCACGAATACCGTCGGTGCCAAAATACTTTCTACTCATAAATTCCGTACTGTTTAACGTTTGATTAAATTTGTGTGACAAACTATAGCATTTTTCTTTTGTTTAATGACCATTTACCACATTCAAAATATCGCAAGAAAACAGATAAACCAGAAATCATCTAACAAAAAAGTGCCTATCAGTAGGGAGGTGCCTTTTGAAAAAAGTTCAGAATAAAAAAAGGACGCTAAATGCGTCCTTTTTTACAGAATATAACAATTCTATTAAAGAGATTCAGCAGGATCGCCTATTACATCTTTTTTAGATTTTTTATCATCCTTAGATGAATCAGCTTCTACAGCAGAACCACCGTCATCGCCATCAATTGGAGAATCATCATCAGTCCAACCTTCAGGTGGAGGTGGAACATCACCCTTCATGATTGCTGCAATTTGCTCCTGATCAATTGTTTCATATTTAATCAGCGCTTTAGCCATTGCATCCAACTTATCTATATTCTCTTTCAGAATAGTTTCAGCACGAACGTAATTAGTGTCTATTATTTTTCGAACTTCATCATCAATTTCATGAGCCGTATCATCAGATACACTCTTAGTTGGTGCGCCCATAAAACCTTGATTTTCATCATCACTGTATGACAATGGTCCTAGCTTTTCAGACAAGCCCCATTTAGTCACCATATTGCGAGCGATGGATGTGGCGCGTTCGATATCGTTTGATGCTCCGGTAGTTACACCTTCTTTACCAAGAATCATTTCCTCAGCAATTCGCCCACCAAACAAGGTCGAAATCTGACTTTCCAGATTTTGTTTACTGGCACTGTACTTATCTTCCTCAGGTAAAAACATGGTCACACCCAAAGCACGACCACGAGGAATAATTGTCACCTTATAAACAGGATCATGATCTGGAACAATCAAACCAACGATCGCGTGACCTGCTTCATGATAAGCCGTGTTCGATTTCTCTTTCTCATTCATCACCATAGACTTGCGCTCTGCGCCCATCATGATTTTGTCTTTAGCCTTTTCAAACTCTTCCATGCTAACTACGCGTTTATCACCTCTAGCAGAGAAAAGTGCAGCCTCATTCACAAGGTTCGCTAGATCAGCACCAGAAAAACCCGGAGTACCACGCGCTAATATTGCTGGCTTAACATCATCACCTAAAGGTACTTTACGCATATGTACTTTCAAGATTTGCTCACGACCACGAACATCTGGCAACGGAACAACGACTTGACGATCAAAACGACCCGGGCGAAGTAATGCTTCATCCAGAACATCAGGGCGGTTGGTAGCAGCAACTACAATAACACCTTCAGTACCTTCAAAGCCGTCCATTTCAACCAATAACTGGTTTAGTGTTTGCTCACGCTCGTCATTACCGCCACCCATTCCAGAGCCACGCTTACGACCTACCGCATCAATTTCATCAATAAAAATTATGCAAGGCGCATGCTTCTTTGCTTGTTCAAACATATCACGAACACGAGATGCACCAACACCAACAAACATTTCAACGAAGTCAGAACCAGAAATACTAAAGAAAGGTACTTTAGCCTCACCAGCAATTGCTTTAGCAAGAAGCGTTTTACCTGTACCAGGAGAACCAGCTAATAAAACGCCGCGAGGAATTTTTCCACCCAATTTCTGGAATTTGCTCGGGTCACGTAAGAACTCCACTATTTCAAAAACTTCTTCTTTCGCTTCTTCACAACCTGCAACGTCATTAAATGTTACTTTAACCTGGTCTTCCGTCATCATTCGCGCTTTACTTTTACCGAATGACATTGGACCACCTTTACCACCACCGCCTTGCATTTGGCGCATGATGTAAATCCAAAGACCGATAATCAATAAAAATGGAATAGTATTCACTAGAATATCTACAAGAACTGAACGACCTTCTGGCTCTTTTACGTTAATTTTCACATCATTAACGATTAACTCATCCACTAATTTTGGATCGTTGTAAGGTGCATAAGTCTGAAACTTTTCACCAGAGGTGCTTTGACCAGTGATTGTTTGACCGCTAATTTCAACTTCTTTAACGCCCTTGTTATCAACGCGCTTAATAAAGTCCGAATAAGACATGCCAGTCGATTGCGCTGTTGGCACATTGAATTTGCTGAAAACAGCAACCAATACCAGCGCTATTACCACCCACATGACTATATTTTTATTTAAATCGTTCAAGAAATATTCCTCTACTTAAAATATTATGTTTGTTGAAAAAACAAACCATTTACATCTGATCTTACACTAATATTTCTGACTTTATTAGTTATAAAAACCTTGAGCTACAACATAAACTTCGCGACTACGGGGCCTAGAAGCCTTTGGTTTTCGTACCTTTACTTTCTTAAAATGACTTCGAACATCTTTTAAAAATGCATCCGATCCATCACCCTGAAACACCTTTGCAACAAACGATCCACCTGGCTTTAATATCTGACAAGCCATGTCTAATGAAAGTTCGCATAAGTAAATAGAACGGGGCTGATCTGTTGCTTCCACACCTGACATGTTTGGGGCCATATCTGAAATTACAACATCTGCCTTGTAATTAGTTGAATCTTTATACAATACGTTCAATATATCATTTAAGACGCTTTCTTCTGTAAAGTCACCTTTGACAAATTCCACGAATGGAAGCGGATCGATATCTAAAATATCGCTAGCAACAACACGACCATTTTTTCCCACCAACTCTACAGCATACTGGCTCCAACCACCTGGAGCAGCACCCAAATCGACAACTTGCATATTTGGACGGATTAAATTGTCTTTCTGTTGAATCTCTTCAAGCTTATAAACCGCTCTTGATCGATAGCCATCATTTTGTGATCTTTTGACATATTCATCATTAAAGTGTTCTTTTAACCAGTCTCCACTGGTTTTGCTTCTAGCCATTTACATCTACCCGCATTATGATTGCGCCCATGAATAAATTAGAAATTAAACAGCTTAAAGCATTAGCTCACAAACTCAAGCCGATTGTTACTGTTGGTCAACACGGCATGAAAGACTCAATTGGCGAAGAATTAGATTCTGCGCTCGATTTTCATCAACTCGTAAAACTGAAAGTAAATTTGGGTGATCGTGATGCCAGAGATGCTTTAGTTGAAGAATTAGCAACAAAGTACAAAGCGGAACTCGTACAGCGCATTGGGAATATTGCTGTCTACTACCGTAGAAACTTCGACAAAGAAAATCTACTTAAAAAATCCTAAGCAACATGCTTTCTAACTTTTAACTTTATATTATTTAATAAAGATTAAAGCTTACTATGCTCGCGATCGCAAAAAGGGGCATTTTTAGTGTGCTTACAGCCGCATAAACCATATTTTTTCTGCTCATCAACCTCGAACTTTAACGGTTCGAGGTTTGTATCTTTATGAGAACCATCGCAAAAAGGCTGATTTTCAGACCTTCCACAAGCACACCAGAAATAGGTCTTACCCTGCTCTAACTCAACAACATAAGGTCCTTTCTTTGCAATAACAGGATTAGATCGATGTGGCACAATAGTTTTCCTTTATATTTTTCATAGATATTTATGTACAAGTAATACAAAAATTACTACAGACATAAATTTATTGGAAGTACTTACTTTTCTTTGCGTTTAAAAAATCTACTAAATATTTTTTTCGGAGCATCTTCTTTTTTCGACGCAGACGATTTATTAGCTCTATCCGCACCTGGATTAAACTCAATCAAGCTAAGACTTAATAATGCACTATAAACATCAGCCAGATTCGCTTGCTCAATCCCCAAATGCTGCTGAATCCCCGACAAGCTATATGAACCCTCATCCAATAAATCAACAATTTCAATCATATTAGGCATAACGGCCATTTGAGTCAAAACAGGCTTATTTTTCAAACCAATAACCCTTGCCAAATCAGTGCCTTCTGGCATTCTACCTTTAGATGTATATTTACTCGCAGCCCAGACGAACGCTTCTACCGAATGAGAAAGTTCCGGCTTTTCACGCCTAAAACTCTGATGTGTTTTAGCCTCATCATAATTTAACTCGGAGATTGAACAAACTTCTGATTCAATCAACATAGAGCAATGCTCTTCAAACTTTTCGGAATCCAAAGCAGTATTACAGTAAACCGTGTTCAACGTATGATCGATAATTATCAAGATACCTTTACACTTAATTTCAATGAGCTTATAAACCTGCTTCGCTATTTCTAATTGATGTAAAAAGGTAGATAAGAGATATTTTTCAGGAATAAAGTATTCCAGCTCCTCTGGCACAACCTCTAGCCCCCTATCAGCAAATAACTCCACCCCCCCACTTTCAGGGCTTTTTTCTAAATCCTCTTCAAAATCACTTATAATGTCATCATTATTTTGAGGCAACTGATCGAAACTAGAAGCCTTTTCAGTTTCAACAACCTCTAAAATTTCAACTGTTTCTTCCTCTACGGTTAAAGCTTCAGACTCCTGATTCTTTTGTGCTTTTTTAGATTGCACTTCTAATGCCTGATTAAGTTTCGCTGCCAGATCATTAGGTTCCGATACTTTATTACTATTCTGGTTTTGGGCTTGAATCTTCTGCTGCTTGAGTAGATATTTTTCGTGCTTTAATTTTTCCCGCTCCAATCTTAGCTTTTCTTGCTCGCGGCCAATCCTCTCCATGGCGAGGCGTTCTTTTTCTAAAGCGGCATTCTCTCTTTTTTCTATTTCTAGCCTTTCTTGCTCTATTCTGGCCAACTCAAGATTTTCCTGAGCCTTCTGTTCTTTTTCGGTTTTTTCTTTCTCTAACCGCTCTTCCTCAAGACGTTCTGCCTCGAGTCGTTTGGCTTTAATTTGCTCGGCTTTAATTTGCTCGGCTTCGATTCGTTCGGCTTCAAGCCGTTCTGCTTCGACTCGTTCCGCTTCAAGTCGTTCCGCTTCAAGTCGTTCCGCTTCAATCCGTTCCGCTTCAATACGTTCCGCTTCAATACGTTCGGCTTCGATACGTTCGGCTTCGATTCGTTCGGCTTCGATTCGTTCGGCTTCGATTCGTTCTGCTTCGATTCGTTCGGCTTCGATTCGTTCGGCTTCGATTCGTTCCGCTTCGATTCGTTCTGCTTCTACTCGTTCCGCTTCAAGTCGTTCCGCTTCAAGTCGTTCCGCTTCGATTCGTTCTGCTTCGATTCGTTCTGCTTCGATTCGTTCTGCTTCGATTCGTTCTGCTTCGATTCGTTCGGCTTCGATTCGTTCGGCTTCGATTCGTTCGGCTTCGATTCGTTCTGCTTCGATTCGTTCTGCTTCGATTCGTTCGGCTTCAAGCCGTTCTGCTTCGACTCGTTCCGCTTCAAGTCGTTCCGCTTCAAGTCGTTCCGCTTCAAGTCGTTTCGCTTCAATACGTTCCGCTTCAATACGTTCGGCTTCAATACGTTCGGCTTCAATACGTTCGGCTTCGATTCGTTCGGCTTCGATTCGTTCGGCTTCGATTCGTTCGGCTTCGATTCGTTCGGCTTCGATTCGTTCTGCTTCGATTCGTTCTGCTTCGATTCGTTCTGCTTCGATTCGTTCTGCTTCGACTCGTTCTGCCTCAAGTCGTTCTGCCTCAAGTCGCTCTGCCTCAAGTCGTTCTGCCTCAAGTCGCTCTACCTCAAATCGCTCTGCCTCAAGTCGTTCTGCCTCAAGTCGCTCTGCCTCAAGTCGCTCTGCCTCAAGTCGCTCTGCCTCAAGTCGTTCTGCTTTGATTCGTTCTGCTTTGATTCGTTCTGCTTCGATTCGCTCTGCTTCGATTCGCTCTGCTTCGATTCGCTCTGCTTCGATTCGCTCTGCTTCGATTCGCTCTGCTTCGATTCGTTCGGCTTCAATTCGTTCTGCTTCGATTCGTTCCGCTTCAATTCGTTCCGCTTCAATTCGTTCCGCTTCAATTCGTTCCGCTTCAATTCGTTCCGCTTCAATTCGTTCCGCTTTTATTCGTTCCGCTTTTATTCGTTCGGCTTTTATTCGTTCGGCTTCGAGTCGTTCCGCTTCGAGACGTTCTCGCTCGAGTCTTATCTTTTCTAGTTTTGCTTGCTTGAGCCTTGCTTTCTCTAACTTTGCCTTCTCGAGTCTTGCTTTCTCAAGCTTTGCTTTTTCTAGTCTCGCTTTTTCGATCCTAGCTTTCTCAAGTTTTGCTTTCTCGAGTCTCGCTTTTTCTAATTTCGCCTGTTCTAACTTAGCTTTCTCTAACTGTTCTTGTTTTATTCGTTCTTTTTCAAGCTTTTCTTGCTCCAGTCTTTGCTGATGAGAATGATCAACATCATCTTCCGTTGATTTATGAACATGCAGAGTTGAACGGAGTTTTTCAAAAACACTCGGCTTGGTTTTTACTGTTAAAGCAGGAGGCTTCGGAGGCACGACAGGCTGATCATTATTTTTAGCTTGCTGTGGTTCTGGTTGCTTTTCGGGAGTTTCTGTTTTTTCAGGCGCTTGTACTTGATCTTCTTCAGCCAGAGAGGCCAAGATCATATCTAACTCATCCTCTGAACTAATGATTTCCATAGGATCGATAGCGCTATCATTCTGTTTTTCAGATGCACTTAATTCTTCAGATACCAGCTTTTCACCCAGCTCTGATAAAGACGATTTTAATGGAGTCCTATCCACAGACATTTCAACAACCTATACATTCTTTTTTATTATTTTTGCCCAGTATATTCTGGAGACGTTATCTTTTAGCAACCAAAAGAGCGCATAAAGACATAACAATTATTTTTTTGTTTGTACTTTTTTACTATAAGTTATTTTATAAATTCAGTCACTCTCTACCAGATAGAGGGACTTACTTTTTGTAATTTTTCATAATTTTTATGATTATTTTTCCTTTGGAGAAACCTCTAATGAAAATAACAAGCATAAAAAAACCAGCTATGAACTGGCTTTAAATATTTGGCGTACTGAGGACAACTCGACCCCTGACACTCTAATTCATGGAAAAATAAAAACACCCACATTATAAAAAATTGAAGTATCAATTAATCAGATTTAGATTCAGTTGATTGCTGCTCTTCAATGACTCGTTCAACCTTTTCAACAGATACTTCTTTTTCTTTTTTCCACTCAGACAAAACAAAAGCCACACCTCCACCATACCAAGTTCTTGATGAAGAACCGGTATAAACATTCGCTGCAGACGTATAACCATTATTAGAGCCAGCAACAGAAAGACTGGAGCTTGCCAAAAAAAGTAGAGCGACTAATAACTTAATTAAACTATATTTCATAAAGCCTCCTTAATTTATCTTTTTAAAAAAAAATCGACTATTTGATGCGTCATACCGCTAACTTAAAGGAAAAGAATCAGCATCAAACAGTCGAAATTATTAGGCATTGAAAACAAGGCTATTTAGCGCCCATCATCAATTTTTCCGTCGTCTTTAAAGTTACGCCAACCACTAATCATTGAACTAACAATAGATTGCCTGGACATAATATCTTCACGAATCGCCACGTAAATATGTACTATCGCAAAAATAATAATCCACCACATTCCAAAATGATGCCATGTATGAACATCCATACTTTGTCCCATCAGTGGAATAATCCATGAAGAAAACAAGTTATGCGACCATGAACCAGGCCCTGTGCCTTCTCCATACAGCGCAAAACCGGTAAAGATCATAAATATCATTCCCCATACAAACATGAAATGCATTGTAAGTAAGGCCAATGGATTATGACCAGTATATTTGCGTGGCTCTTTTGCCATGAATAAATACCATTTCAATTCATGCTTTACGCCACCCCAAAAACCTGGGCTAAAAAAGGGAGGAAAGAAAATTTCTCGTGAATGAGAATTACCTACCAACATCCAATAAATACGACCTAGAAAACTAACTAATAAAATATATCCTGCCGCAAAGTGCGCAAATCGAATATATCCCATTAAATAATGGTCACTTGCCTCTCCAGACATTGTGGGCAAAGGGCTACCCACAAAATACCCTGAAACACCTAATACCAGAATGGCAAAGGCATTAACCCAATGCCATAACCTGATAGGAGCCTCATAGACATAAACGGAAGGTTCACTACGCGTAATGTGAGCTTCTGAACTCATAACTTCCTCCTTATTATTTGTTAGTATCCTTCGACTTAGCTCTTTTTATTGCTTTATGTTTAGCGCCTTTCTTGAGAAGAAGGGCGGTTATCAAAACCCCACTTGCAATAATTCCAACATGAAATGGGCTAGCAAATACGTGACTGATTATTTGAGACATCGAAAATTCCATATGACCACCAGGGTGGGCATTTGCTTCAAATACTACTAACAAAGCAGGTATAGCAAGCGATACACGTGTTAATGAATTTTTTAACTTAGTTTTAAACATTCTCATACTCCCTTTGATTAGCGTACTTTTACGTTTGCAAGCTCTTCACCATCTTCACTCATCACATGCGTGGAACACGCAAGACATGGATCGAAGCTATGAAGATTACGCAAAATCTCTACAGGCTCATCTGCACGCTCAACAGGTGTCCCCATCAAACTAGCTTCAAATGCACCAATATTACCTGCCGGGTCACGAGGAGAACCATTCCAGGTTGTTGGAACAACGCATTGATAATTTTCTATCTTTCCATCTTTGATTCGAATCCAGTGCCCCAATGCTCCACGAGGCGCTGCAGTTGTTCCTACTCCTTTCGCTTCTTTAGGCCAGGTAGAAGGATCCCACTTATCCATGTTTGCTGTAGAAGTATCGCCATTCTTGATATTACTGATTAACTCATTCCAATCATCAACCATCATGTCTCCACAATATTCCGATTCCAAAGCACGAGCCAAAGTACGACCTATCGTTGAATTAAGTGCAGTTTTTGCATCAAGATCTGTACCTGCTAACTGATTAAATCCTGCAAGACTCCGGTTAACTTGCTCTACTACATAATCAACTCCATGCGCATAAGCCAATGTATATCGAGATAATGGCCCGACTTCAACAGCATGACCTTTCCAGCGCGGCGCTTTGATCCACGAGTATTTCGCTTCTTCATCCAACTCTTCTATATTGGTGCTTGTACCTTTGGCATTTGGACCAAGCTTGTAGTTGGGTTCAGTAATTCCATCCCAGGGATGCAAACCTTTTGTTTCATCAGGGTAGCTATACCAGGCATGATCAACAAATTCCTGAACCTGCTCAGGATCGCGCGGGTCTACGGGGTAAATCTCATCCCAATTTCCATTGAGTATCACGCCACCAGGGAGTTGATCAGTTGATTTGTCGTAATTAACCTTTGGATACGCACCGTAGTCCATGACGCTTAAGGCACCCAGACCGCCACCCCATAGTTGCTTCTTGTAGAAACTTGCTATCGCTATAACATCAGGAACATATACATTCTTATTGAAATCCACCATCTCTTGAATACGGGCAAAAACAAAATTTAAGCGTTCCATATTAAGCGGAGCACCAGCAGACATATCTCCATCCATGTTTATGGCACAAGGCACACCACCTACAAGATAATTCGGATGAGGATTTTTACCGCCAAATACAGTGTGTAATTTTACAAATTCTTTTTGCAGATCTAGTGCCTCAAGATAATGAGCGACCGCCATTAAATCCGCTTCTGGTGACAATTTATAAGCAGGATTATCCCAATAGCCATTCTTAAAGGGCCCTAATTGTCCAGACTCTATAAATCGTTTAATACGAGTTTGTACATCTCGAAAATACCCAGGGCTAGACATTGGATGATGAGGAGAAACGACAGCTTGTAAGCTAGAAGTCGCTTTAGGGTCGGCTTTCAGCGCATTTACTGGATTAACCCAATCTAAAGCATGCAAATGATAAAAATGAACAACATGATCATGAACCTGAAGGGTTTTAGCCATCATTTCGCGAATCAAATGAGCATTGGGTGGAATTTTTATATCTAAAGCATCTTCTACAGCTCGAACCGAGGTCAGCGCATGACAACCTGTACACACACCACAAATACGCTCTACAAATGCCCAAGCATCCCGCGGGTCGCGCCCTCTTAATATTACCTCGAGACCGCGCCACATTGTTCCTGTCGAAACTGCATTTACAATTACGTTATTTTCATCCAGATTAACTTCACACCGCATGTGACCTTCAATGCGTGTAACCGGATCTACAACAACTCGCTTACCAGAATTATCTAACCTATATCCATTGGGAGTATTTATAACACTCATTATGCATTCTCCTTCTTCTGTGCACGTTTAACAGCGGATATCGCCGCATGTGCTGCCACCGCTGTCCCAACTACAGCAGCTGCTGTGCCACCCACTTTATCTGCGTTACCTTCTATTCCAAACTGATGCACATCAGTAAGGCGGGCATACCAGGAACCTTTATCCCAGAAACCATCTTCTGAACAACCAATACAACCATGCCCAGCCTGAATTGGAAAAGAGGTACCTTCATTCCAGCGAATCGTAGAACAGGCGTTATAGGTCGTAGGTCCTTTGCAACCTACCTTGTATAAGCAATAGCCTTTTCGCGCACCTTCATCATCAAATTTCTCAACAAACTGCCCAGCATCAAAATGAGGACGGCGATAACATTTATCGTGAATACGCTGGCTATAAAACATTTTAGGGCGACCTTGACGATCAAGCTCCGGAAACCTCTCAAAGGTTAAAATATAAGTAACAACTGCGGTCATTACCTCTGCAATAGGTGGGCACCCCGGAACCTTTATAATTGGCTTATTTGTTTTTATCGCTTTATGTGTAGGTGTTGCTTTAGTTGGATTAGGATGAGCTGCCTGAACACAGCCATACGAAGCACAAGACCCCCAAGATATTATCGCCTTACAGTGTTCTGCAACATGATTTAATTGCTCTAAAAAAGGCTTGCCAGCAATAATACAGGACATTCCTTCTTGATTTAGCGGCGCATTACCTTCAACCGCCAGTATGAAATTTCCGTCATACTTTTTGATAGTCTCTTCAATTATTGCCTCTGCCTGAGTACCCGCCGCTGCCATGATCGTGTCATCGTAATCCAGAGATACCATTGATAAGACAACATCTTTAGCTAAAGGGTGAGCAGAACGAATAAACGATTCAGAGCAACAAGTACACTCTAATCCATGCAACCAGAGAATAGGTATTCGAGGTTTGGTTTCCATAGCATGTGCTATCTTTCCCGCAAACTCTGGCGCAAGCCCTAATGCCGCTGCGGTTAAACTGCAATATTTCAAGAAACTTCTACGAGATATTCCTTGCCTACGCATTACTTCATAAAATGTTTCGGTCATTTATGACTCCTCCTATTTAATCGATAGCCATGCTTTATCCAAAATGCACTTAGAATATTTAATTTATTTTTTCTAAATCGAAGCGGCTATATCGTGGAGATAGCAAAACCTGTGCCAACTTTGAGAAACGTTGCCACACCAAGCTCGAACACAAAATTCGATCACTTATACAAACAAAACCCAGACAGAAAACTCCCGACTTACCTCAGTTATTGGAAAGTAACTTTCCACCAAAAGCAGATCCAGTTTCAGAATTATTTAAAATACAGGCTCGTAATTATTTTTTTTATTCCATAATATGCATGTAAAATACCTAAAAGAGATCCTCTAATGAGCCAAAATGAGAAAGACAAGCAGCTAGAAGCAGACAAAAAATTTATCAAAATAGCTGATCAATTTATCAATCAAGCCAATCAGCAATGCAATGAAAATGATCATCAGCTAGTTAATGCATCTTTACTTTATGCATCAGCTAGATTCAGCGCATTCATCACTGCATCGTTATCAGAATCGAAAGAAGCATTTGAAGATGGAACCGATGAAGCGGTTGAATTCTACGTAGAAGAATTTGAGAAAATGCTGAGAGAGCACATGAAACAATACAAATCTACATTTGATAAAAAAGTTACTCCCCCTTATCCTCATTAATGTGAAATAGAGATATAATTCATTTTAATTCAACTAGTTATAAATTTTTTATTTTTATAAATTGTTAATAAAGTTCTACAATCTAGTTATTTTTTTCCAATACGACTCTTCGGACAGAACACTTAATTAAAAAAAACCTCAAAAAAACCATCTCAAACTTATTCACAATATTTTTATTTAGACAAACCTTCCTGCCCTCCTTCGCACAATATTCTTCAATACATTTGGCAGGCTTATCTTTTAACTTTATTTCCTGATGCTCAAATACCAGATACAAAGCGAGCATTTAAGAGATAAAAGTCTTTATCAATCGTGATTAAGACCTGCGTACCAGCTACCCCAAAAAAACAACTAAGTAAACATCTCTGTATCAAAATGAGATCTACTCCTTGATGAGTGACACGAAAATAACACATCAAACACAAGGCTTTTTAAAATATCGGAAAGTATTATTGCGCTTTAGCACAAAAATGTAATAGTATATTACAGCAAATAACTATTTAACCTAACCTAATGACAAGCAAAAAAACCTTAATTCTAGGCATTGGAAATGTACTTTGGGCCGACGAGGGATTTGGAGTTCGATGCGTGGAAGCCATCAATCGAAAATATGAATTTTCGGAAAACGTTGAATTAATGGATGGTGGAACTCAAGGCATTTACCTTGTTCAGCACGTACAAGCTTGCGACTACCTTATTGTCTTTGATGCGATTGATTACAACCTTGAAGGTGGCACCATGAAAATAATTCAAGATAAGGATGTGCCAAATTTCATGGGCGCAAAAAAGATGAGTTTACATCAAACCGGCTTCCAAGAAGTTCTATCTACAGCTGAATTACTCGACGACTATCCTGAAAAAATCCTGCTCATTGGCGTTCAACCCGTTGAACTAGAAGACTTTGGAGGGAGTCTACGCCCTGCCGTCAAAGCACAAATTGAACCAGCCATTAATATCGCAATTAACTATTTAAAAGATTTAGGTATTGAGTGTAAAAAACGCACGAAACCCTTAGCAGAAACCGAAGCATTATCTCCTTCTGAGTTAGCTTTAGAACAATACGAAAATGGACGACCTTCAGCCGAAAAAGCCTGCAGAACAGGCGATGAACGCATACTATCGAATAAAAAAATGAAGTTTGACCCTAAAGCCCCCACTCTTGAGAACCCTCTTGCTGTCGATGTAGATTACCGGGGCCAATACGACTAATGTGCATAGGAATCCCCATGCAAGTTATCGAAATGCGTGAATCTCACGCACTTTGCGAAGCCGACGGAAAGCAAGAACTCATAGACATGTTATTGGTAGGCGATCAACCAAAAGGCACATGGATTCTCAATTTTTTAGGTGCCGCACGTGAAGTTATGTCCAATGAATTTGCAGAGCAAACACGCCAGGCATTGAAAGCATTAGACAATGTGATTAATGGCGAAACAGATGATTGCCAACAGTTTGACCATCTGTTTCCTGACTTAATAAACCAAGAACCTAAATTACCAGAACACCTAAAAGAACTTGTGCCACCGAACACTATCAAGCAATAAATTATTAAGGATACAAAATGCAAAAAGAGACTACTCCTGCTCCATTAATCGATAGGCTCACTGCTGAGTTAAAATACCCTGTCCTTGATCTAACAAATATTGATGAGTTTTTAGAAAACAATGAGTTTTCAGTTTTATTCTTTACAGAAGATATAAAACGTTTTCCAGAAACAAATGATGTTGCGGTTGTATTACCCGAATTACTCAGCGTATTTCCAGATTTAAGCCCGGCAATAATTGCTCGCAATGATGAGAAAAAAATACAAAGCCTGTATGGATTTCGCGCATGGCCAGCATTGGTTTTTATGCGCCGAGATCAATATCTGGATGCAATCACAGGAATACAAGATTGGGGGGACTACCTTACCCAAATCAAATCCATACTAACATCAGAACCCAAGCGCCCTCTTTCGATTGGCGTCCCTGTAGTTAGCAGCTAAAGGAAAATAATATGCCAGATAAACCCTATTACGGAAGACCAATAGATATTCCTGTCATTGGAGAAGGCTCACAACCAGGTATTGATGGAGACGAAAACTTCAACTTCACTCAGTCACCAGGGGCGATGCACACCTATGACATGCCGCTCATTCCTGAGCCCGAAGAGGTAAAAAACCTTACTATAGCAAAATCTATACTGGCCCAGCTTTTAAAGACAATCGAAGCCTACAAAGTAGGCGATCCTGCAGTAGGGTTTGATATAAGTCATATAGATGCAGCCAATACCGATCTGATTAATCAGGTTTTTAACGAAGGTGAAGTTAGTGTCCTTTACCAATCTGATACCTCCGTACAAATACAGGAATCAGTACTAACAGGCATTTGGCGTATTCGAGTAACTAATGAATCAGGAGAGCCTATCAGCGATAAAATCGAAATAGGTGACATTCCCTCCATCGTCAGGGAAAAGACTTTTTTAAACTCAACACCTATTGACACCAACCTAGAAAAAATTCCTGAAAATGTATTAAACGCTCCACCATTAGTGATCGAACTTTCCGAAAAAATGGAAGCATGGAAAAAAGGAGATATGCACCATGTGATTAATCTAACCTTGCTCCCACTTTCTACCGAAGATTTACATTTTCTTGGTGAGCGTCTAGGCGTAGGACCCATTACTATACTTTCACGAGGTTACGGCAATTGCCGTATTGGTAGCACCTCCAAGAAAAATATATGGTGGGTAAAATACTTTAATTCTGAAGACAAATTAATACTGAATACGATTGAAGTCATTGATATCCCAGAGGTAGCAACTGCCGCACCTGAAGACTTGCGAGATAGTGCTGAACGCCTCAGGGAAATTTTAGAAGTTTATGATGTTGATATTGGATAAAACCATGAAAGAAACAAACATAAAAAACGAATTTGGAAGCGGGTCATTTGAGGGTTCTTATGGCGGAGATGATGCTCGAATCTCTGATGATGACAAAATGGAGTGTAAAATTTGCTGGAAAGTATACGACCCCACTGAAGGCGATGATTACTGGCAAATTCCTGCTGGCACACCGTTTTCGCAATTACCCGATCATTGGCGATGCCCCGAGTGTGACGGCACAAAAGATCAGTTTATGGTAATACTGAGCTAATGCCCTTTTCTACCACAAACCTGGAAGAGACATTTCGCAAAATTCAAAACACGCGAATGAAGGGAGTGCCTGTTATCAATAAACATCTAAATGTTAAAACCGTTGATTTTCAAGAATGGAATAATTACCACCTAGGTATATTAATCACCCCATGGTTTATGAATTTAATGCTCTTTCAAAAAAGCGGCGATGCAAACACCACTTCTTTAAAAACAGGCTCTGTCACTCAGCACACTTTTCCCTCTGGGTCTTATGAATTTGTATCAGGTTTTGAAGAGGAAATTGGCCACTACCAAAGCTGTTCTCTATTTTCTCCTATGCTTGAATTTGAAAACCAGGAAGCAGCCGAAATAGTAGCAAGTGAAGCCTTAAAAGCGATTATGGATGAAGAAAATATAGACACTTCATCACAAAATCCTGCTGATGAAATTGAACAAATCTGGAAAGGTGAAAAGCCGCAACCCAAAATCACCCATAATTTTGATGGTTCAGAAATACTTAATGCGTCAAAAGAAGAAATTAGCAAACCAGGAAGCACAATATCAGAAAGATTAGCAGAGCCAACATCTAGAAGGGATTTTTTACGAGGAAAAGCATTCAAGAAGGAATCACTCAATAATAACAATTTGAGTGAGCATAAATCCTAATGACGAGCATAGCTGGCGAATTGAATATTTCAATATCCTATACAGATACAAACATTGATAGCCGAATTGAATCAAGCCGCCCTTTGCACGCGTCAAAAATTTTTACAGGAAAATCGATTACACATACACTAACTACAATTCCTTTATTATTTAATATCTGCGCTAAAGCACAAACTGTTACGGCAGTCCGCGCAATTGAAAGTGCCACAGAAAAACCTTCATACAAACAAACAGAATCTTTTCGAGAAGCATTAATAACTCTTGAAAACCTGCGAGAACAATCTTTACGTGTGGTAATGGATTGGCCGAAATACAGAAACGAACAAGCTGAAGTTGAATGCATATCTCATATATCCTTAGGTATAGCAAAGCTCATGCATGCCCTAGAACCTGTCAAAGTATTAGACTACCAAGGCCAACCTTCACCGAATTACTCTTTTAAAACCAGCGTAGAATTATGGATGATCTTTAGCGAAAAACTATCACAAACTATTTTCGGATCATCAGCGAATGATTGGCTCGAAAACACATACAAAAAAGAACAGCTGGACATCTGGGCAAGCAAAGAACAATCTCAAGCAGCAAAATTCATTCACTGGTTAAATCAGAAAAAATGGAAGCATTCGGGTAAATCAAACATCACACATATCCCCGATATAAATGACATTGAGGTGCGAGAACTACTAAAAACACAAGGACATCAGTTTACAGGACACCCTAAATGGGATGACCAATGCTATGAATTAAGCTGGTTTAGTCGCAAGCAATGCCAACCACATCAGGATAATGGCATTTATAGTCGTATGATTGGTCGACTTGAGGAAATCGCCGATTTAATTTTAAAACTGGATACGTTTTATATTAAAGGCACCCAACTCGAATCAGGCAAAAGTTCTGTTAGCGGCATGGCACATAGTGAAGCTGCTCGTGGTCGTTTAACGCATTTTGTAGAAATTGAAAATGAAACGATTAAAAAACTAGTCATACTTGCGCCTACAGAATGGAATTTCCACCCTGAAGGGGTCGCCGTTAAAAGCCTAAATAATTTAGATGCAAAATCCCCCCATGAATTGCTTCAACAAGCCGAACTATTGATTCATGCAATTGACCCTTGCGTGGGTTTTAACTTAAGCATCGAAGGATAAAATAGCACATGCATGAAATGTCTCTTTGCGAGGGTGTATTACAAATAATTGAAACAGAAGCCAGGAATCAGGATTTCGACAAGGTTAAACGAGTCATACTTGATGTTGGAGTATTATCTGGAGTAGAGATTCCCGCATTAGAATTTGCTTTTGAGGTAGTAATGCGGGGATCGATCGCAGAAAACGCTACACTTGAAATCAATGAATTAGAAGCACAGGCATGGTGTATGCAATGTGCGGGAACAGTTACGGTAAAACAGCGCTATGACGCTTGCCCCAAATGTGAAAGTTACCAACTACAGATCAGTAGTGGTGATGAAATGCGTATTAAAGAACTAGAAGTAGATTAAATTCAAAAGAGGACAAAAGAATGTGCACAGTATGCGGATGCGGTAGCGATGAAGTTAAGGTTGAAGGACATTCTCACAATCATAGCCACGATCATGATCACAGTCACCATAATCACAGCCATGAGCACTCTCATGCCGATGGTCACACGCATAGTCATGAACATAACAATCATGAACACAACCAAGACACCCACTATGGCTTAGGTCCAGCTCATGCTCACGTCCCGGGACTTAGCCAATCGAGAATGATAGAAATCGAACAAAATATTCTCGGAAAAAATGATGAATACGCAAATGAAAATCGACGCTTTTTTACCGAACAAGGCGTACTCAGTTTAAATCTAGTATCAAGCCCAGGCTCAGGCAAAACAACACTGCTAACTCAAACGATAACTGACCTAAAAGATGATTTATCACTGTCTGTTATCGAAGGGGATCAACAAACCGCAAATGATGCCGAACGCATCCGTGCCACGGGCATTCCCGCACTACAAATCAACACAGGCAAAGGCTGTCACCTTGATGCGCATATGGTCGGACATGCAATGGAAAAAATGACACCAGAAGAAGGCGGCGTATTATTCATTGAAAATGTTGGAAATCTGGTTTGCCCTGCTGCATTTGATTTAGGTGAAGCACATAAAGTGGCCATACTTTCGGTAACAGAAGGTGAGGACAAACCACTAAAATACCCTGATATGTTTCATGCTGCAGATATCATGCTTTTGAATAAAATTGATCTATTACCTTACCTACAATTTGATGTAGACAAATGTATCGAATATGCTCGACGAGTTAATCCAAGCATTCAAGTATTACAAGTTTCCGCCACATCAGGCGAAGGCATGGAAAACTGGTATCATTGGATTAAATCAACACGTCAAATGAAACTCATTGGACACCCTAGTTTTAATACGACTACAGCAACCGAAAACCATTTATGAGTGATACCTCTGCCAATTTATTACCAAGTATTCTCATCGTTGATGATGAGGCCCGCTCTATAGAAACGTTAGAGCGCATCCTTGATGAATACTTTGATGTTCACACCGCTAGCAATGCAAAAGAAGCGCTCGACATTCTCGAACAAGAGTGGATACAAGTAGTGCTATGCGACCAGAGAATGCCTGATGTTACAGGCGTAGAATTGTGCGGACAGATTCGTGAAACCTGGCCTGAAGTTATACGCATGATTATCTCAGGCTACACTGACTCAGAAGATATTATAAACGCGATCAACGAAGGCGGAATTTACCAATACATTAGTAAACCCTGGCACCCGGAAGACGTAATTTTAAAACTTAAAAATGCCGTGGAGTTATCCGAACTCCATCGAAAAAATGAAAGACTAGCTATCGAATTAAAGCTACACCCTAAAACACTAAAAGAAGCGATAGAAGTACAACGAAAAGCCCTGCAATCACATTATAGCTGGGAAGGTATCGTAAGAAGCCCCGACAGCATCATGAACGCGACCTGCGACACAGTAAAGCAAGTCTCTCCTTTTGATGTCAGCGTGTTAATAACCGGCGAATCAGGAACTGGCAAGGAGCTTTGCTCTCGTGCTTTGCATTACAACAGCCTGCGCCAGAATGAGCCATTCGTTGCAGAAAATTGTGGTGCACTGCCTGACGAATTATTAGAAAGTGAATTATTCGGCCACAAAAAAGGAGCTTTTACAGGTGCAGTTGAAGATCGGATAGGTCTCTTCGAATCAGCGAATGGCGGCACTATTTTTCTCGATGAAATCGGTGACATCTCCCCCGCTTTTCAACTGAAACTCTTACGAGTCTTGCAAGAAAAAGAAGTTCGCCCGCTGGGTAGCAACAAACGCCGCCCGGTAGATGTTCGCATTGTTGCAGCTACCAATAAAAACCTTGAAGATGAGGTACGAGAAGGTCGATTTCGCCAAGACCTATATTATCGCCTTGCGACATTTACCATCCAATTGCCTCCTCTGCGTGACAGACTCGAAGACATCCCTTACCTCACCACTTTCCTACTTGATGAAATAATGAATGAACTAGGAAAACGTGTAGACGGCATCACAACCGAGACCATGGATTGCTTTCAAAAATACCAATGGCCAGGCAATGTTCGCGAACTACAAAACGAACTAAAACGGATGCTGGTATTGACCCAAACAAACAAACTAGAAGCTAATACAATATCCCCACATATTTTACGCGCTACTCCCGATCATATGCGAAAAGATATGTCTCTTGTGACAGGTAACACAAACGGCACCTTAAAAGACCGGATCGAACAGCTAGAGTCGCGCGTTCTGAAAGAAACCCTAGTAAGGCACAGCTGGAACAAAACACGTGCAGCAGAAGAACTCGGACTATCCAGAGTCGGCCTGCGTAGCAAACTAGAACGCTACGGTTTAGAGCAAGCTGATCAGGATGTGGTACAGTTACCAAGTAAAAAGAAAATAAGTAATAGCAGTTAAATTTAAATACACCCCCCTACTTATAG
The DNA here is from genome assembly GCF_035798195.1 of Cocleimonas sp. KMM 6892. Lineage (NCBI taxonomy): Bacteria > Pseudomonadati > Pseudomonadota > Gammaproteobacteria > Thiotrichales > Thiotrichaceae > Cocleimonas > Cocleimonas sp. KMM 6892. The sequence continues at coordinate 104,344 of NZ_JAPFBV010000001.1, forward strand.
GCACTTTTTTAAGAGAATTAGGAACCATAAAACGACTATGGCATCACAAATAATTCCCCACCACTCTCTAACAGAACAGGTTCCTGATGCACAACAACTAAGCCCAGCGATGGCAGATGATGCATGGATAGAAGTCATCCAGCGAATGGATGCTATCTATGCCGACCTTGTAAATTCCCAAGTTGCACTAGAAGAAAAAAATTCAGAACTAGAACAAACCCAACAATTTATTGAAAGCGTTCTATCATCCATGCACGATGTATTAGTGGTTACAGATATCAATGGAAACATTCAACGCGCCAATCTTGCCCTTGAAAAACTGACAGGAAAAAATAGCCAACAGCTCTGCAATAAACCTTTGAATATTCTTTTCCCTGAATCTGCGATCACGCAAGTTGATGAATTCCCAGAAAAGATTCGCTCAGGTAATCTGGTTGATTGTGAAATCGACATGCTCAATGCCAACAAAGAATCTGTGCCAATGGCCGTCATCTGTAAAGCACATTATGACAACGAAGGTAGACTGCTCGGCTCAGTATTAACCGGCAGGCCTTTATATGAAATTCGTAAAGCATACCGCGAACTGAAAGAGACCCACGAAGCTTTAAAAGCAACCCAGCAACAATTGATACAGTCTGAAAAAATGGCATCTTTAGGTAGACTAGTTGCAGGCGTAGCACATGAATTAAACAATCCAATCAGCTTTGTATTTGGCAACATGTATGCCTTGCAAAATTACGAAGTACGCTTTAGTAAATACCTCAAGGCGGTTCACAAAAACATCAGCATCGAGGAGCGCGACAAGTTACGAGCCGAACTTAAAATTGACCGCATTCTGGATGATGTAAAACCACTTTTAGAGGGCTCGCTCGAAGGCTCTACCAGAGTAAAAACAATTGTTCAGGAACTACGTCGCTTCTCAACCCCTAAGCTAAACACCTTAGAACGTTTCGACCTGGTAGACCTTATAAAAAGTTCTATTCACTGGGTAACTCACTCCGCGCGCACCAAGCCAAAACTCATTACAGAACTACCAGAAACCTTAGAGATCACCGCTAACGAAGGCTATATACATCAAATATTAATAAACCTTTTGCAAAATGCATTAGATGCCCTTGAAGAATGTTCGGACCCGACTCTAGAAATCACTCTTATCGAAAAAAAGAATGAGGTAGACATTATTTGCCGAGACAATGGCAAAGGCATTTCTGATAAACACCTATTAAGTATTTTTGACCCTTTCTTCACTACCAAACCTGTTGGCAAAGGAACCGGGCTTGGTTTATATATTAGCTATGGACTTGCAACCGAACAGTGCAATGGAAGCTTAAAGGTCGACAACCACCCTGATGGAGGTGCCATGTTCACCTTATCCCTTCCGTTAAATCATGAACCTTTATCCACAACAACACATACTACCAATGTTTAATGTCTTATGGTTACAATCAGGAGGGTGCGGAGGCTGCAGCTTATCATTGCTCAATGCAGAATCCCCCAACTTAATCACTCGATTCAAAAGCGCTCAAATCAATATGCTTTGGCACCCATCATTAAGCGAAGCCTCGGCTGATGAGTTTATTAATATTCTTGACGATATACTGTCAGACAAAATCCAACTCGACGCGCTTTGCCTTGAAGGTTCTGTCATGCAGGGTCCAAATGGCACCGGCAAATTCCACATGCTAGCCGGCACTGGTAAACCCATGATGACATGGCTGCAAGAATTAGCAGAAAAAGCACATTACACATTAGCGATTGGCTCATGCGCTGCTTTTGGCGGTATCACGGCTGCCGGAAATAACCCTGGTGAAGCCTGCGGATTACAATATGACGGCAAAAAAGCCGGCGGTTTACTTGGAGCCGAATGGCGAACAGCAAGCCAATTTCCTGTCATTAATGTGGCAGGTTGCCCCACTCATCCCGACTGGGTGACAGATGTTCTGAGCCAATTAGCTATGGGTGACTTAAAACTCAACCATCTCGATGAACTCAACCGTCCACGCGCTTACACCGATCACCTTGTACACCATGGCTGTGGTCGTAGCGAGTATTATGAATACAAAGCAAGCGCGGAAGAACTCGGTGACATAGGTTGCTTTATGGAACACAAGGGCTGTTTAGGCACGCAAGCTCGTGCCGATTGTAATATCCGTCCATGGAATGGAAAAGGCTCTTGCCTTAATGGTGGCTACCCATGCATCAATTGCACCGCCCCAGAATTTGAAGAACCAAGACTAAACTTTACCGAAACACCTAAAATCGCAGGCATTCCCATCGGTCTACCTACCGATATGCCAAAAGCATGGTTTGTTGCACTTTCTTCTCTTTCAAAAGCAGCCACTCCCAAACGTCTAAAAGATAACGCCACCGCCAGTACAATTATTACCCCACCAGGAAATAAGACACCATGACGCGCAAAATCTTAGGACCTTTCAACCGTGTTGAAGGCGACCTTGAAGTCGAAGTAGAAATCGCTGATGGCATCGTGACCAAGGCATGGGTGAACTCTCCACTTTATCGTGGCTTCGAACAAATCCTGCAAGGCAAACCACCAATGGATGCGCTCACCTATACACCGCGCATCTGTGGCATCTGCTCTGTCTCGCAATCCATTGCTTGCGCAAGCGCCCTCGCACAAATACAAAACATCACACCACCTAGTAATGGCCAATTAGTTTCAAACCTTATTCTTGCCTGTGAAAATATTGCTGATCATTTGACGCACTTTTATCTGTTTTTTATGCCCGACTTCGCCAGAGACAGCTATCAAAATAAATCGTGGCATAAAAACATCTCTAACCGCTTTCGCGCCCAAACAGGCACCGCAACACCCACCATGCTAAAAGCCCGCGCTGAATTTATGCACATCACAGGAATACTTGCAGGCAAATGGCCGCACACACTTAGCATTCAACCCGGCGGAACAACCACCTCTGTCAGCGCATCAGATAAAATACAACTTTTGGGAATATTAACCAGTTTCCGTGAGTTTCTGGAAACTCAACTTTTTGCAGACACTCTAGAAAACATTATCCAACTTGAAACGGATGACTCACTCAAAACATGGATGGAAAACCACCCACAAGCGGACTTTGCCGAGTTTTTACAGATAGCCGAAGATTTAGATCTGCACAAACTCGGAAAAATCGATGCAAAGTTTATGAGTTATGGCGTTTATACGCATGAAGACAACTCATTCTTACCACAGGGACTCTGGGCGAATGGTGAGCTCAGTGAGCTGGATACCAACCTAATCAAAGAAGACATATCCAGCAGCTGGATGCTCTCTCAAAATGGAGCTAAACACCCCTATCAAGGCAACACATTGCCTGACCCAGATCAAGCTGATGGTTATAGCTGGTGCAAAGCTCCAAGATACAATGAGCAAGTTATCGAAGTCGGCGCGCACGCTCGGCAAACTATCGCACAGCACCCGTTAGCACTCGACCTGGCAAAAAATAGCCAAAGCAATGTTCGAAACCGGGTTATTGCAAGGCTTCTAGAACTTGCGAGAATTGTCCCAGAAATGGAAAAGTGGGTAAGACAAATTAACCCTGAAGAACCATTTCAAATTATTAGCAAACTGCCAGATGAAGCTGAAGGACAAGGCATCATAGAAGCCGCACGCGGAAGTTTAGGGCACTGGATAAGAGTTCGAAACGGCAGAATTTTAAATTATCAGATCATAGCCCCCACAACGTGGAATTTCTCACCAAGAGATAAAGATGATATTGCAGGAGCTTTAGAACAGGCTCTGATTGGAACAGAAGTTGATGATGAAGGAAATGGAAGCGTTGCTATTCAACACGTAGTCAGATCATTCGATCCCTGCATGGTATGCACGGTTCACTGATTGATTTGTATATTCACGACCTAGTCCGCTTCTTATTTGCATAAAACTAAAATATCGGATAGTTTTATTACACTTTATCATTAAAACGTAATATTATATTACATAAATACAGATACGAGAAAAATGTAAAAGTGACTCTCCTCCCCAAAACCTCAACCAAACATGCTGAAACGATACGTGTTCGCGGCATTGTTCAGGGTGTAGGTTTTCGTCCTACGGTTTGGAAGATAGCACAGCAATTAGGGCTTTGCGGATGTGTAAGTAATGATGGTGATGGCGTACTAATTAAACTACAAGGTCAGTCTTTATCTATCGATGCATTTATTAATTGTTTAAGCAAAGAAAAGCCAACACTGGCTCGCATTGACAGCATTGAACGGGAACGCAATGAATATATTGGCGATAATAGTCAAAATACGGCTTCTAGCTTTGAAATCATTGAGTCTAACCAGTCTAATGCGAACACAGGCATTACCGCAGATGCGGCGACTTGCGATGCTTGTCTGAGCGATATCTTTGATAACAATTTTAATAACACCCTTGATAACACCCCGAAGAAAAAAACCAAAGAAAACCATCGCAAAGGATATCCTTTCACTAACTGCACTCATTGCGGCCCTAGACTAAGCATTATTCGCGGGATTCCTTATGATCGTGCTCAAACAAGTATGGATGAATTTGAGATGTGCCCATCCTGTTTGCACGAATATAACTCTCCTGCAGATCGTCGATTTCACGCCCAACCTAACGCCTGCCCAAATTGTGGCCCACACGTCTGGCTTGAAGACAATAATGGAAAGTTAGTTTCCGGCTCATACAAAAAAGAGCATTTCAAAGACCCCATCAATGACATACCTATCACCAAAGCAGCTTTATGCATACGGAATAAAGCAATAGTTGCAATCAAAGGGATTGGGGGCATTCACTTAGCCGCTTGCGCCTGTGATGACGGGAATGGAGAAAGCGCAATACAAAAGCTCCGAATTAGAAAAAAACGCCCACACAAACCTTTCGCCATCATGACAAAAGACATATCAATGATTGAGCAGTATTGCTACGTAAGTGAGAAAGAGAGAAATTTACTAACTAGCCCTGCTGCCCCTATTGTTATACTAAAGAGGCGCAGTGATAGCATAAAAAACACATCACAACTCTCGAATGATCTGGCGCCTGGACAAAAAACACTTGGCGTAATGTTGCCATACAGCCCGATACATCATTTATTACTTAATGCATTAAACACACCGATTGTTTTAACCTCTGCAAATCCCAGTCACGAACCACAGTGCATTGATAACAACCACGCACACAAAACACTGAGCGATATTGCAGATTACTATTTACTGCATAACCGCAAGATTGAAAGTCGGGTTGATGACTCAGTCGTTCGCATCATGGCAGGCAAGCCTCAATTTTATCGCCGCGCCAGAGGTTATGCCCCTGAATCTTTGCCGTTACCAAAAGATTTTGAAAAAGCTGATGACATTCTAGCGATGGGGGGCGAATTAAAAAACACCTTCTGCCTGATTAAAAACGGACAGGCAATTTTATCCCAACACATGGGAGATTTAGAAAACTACAAAACTTATGAAGACTATCGCCACAATCTGTCTTTATATGAGAACCTATTCCAACACAATGCCAAACATATCGCGGTAGATTCACACCCTGAATACATCTCCAATAAAGCAGGACTTGAGCTTGCAGAAGAGAGAAATATCACACTCCATCGTATTCAGCATCACCATGCACATATCGCTTCTTGTCTTGCGGACAATCTATACCCACTAAATGGATCAACTGTTCTAGGCATTGCACTGGATGGATTAGGTTATGGGAGTGGTGATAACAATGACATACAGCTTTGGGGTGGTGAATTCTTATTAGCTGATTACCAGCAAAGCCAACGCCTTGCACACTTTAAAGCCGTTGCTTTACTAGGCGGCTCAATCGCAATGAAACAACCTTGGCGGAATACCTATGCTCATTTACAAACTTGCCTAAATAATGGGAATGGCTGGGATTGGGTAGTAAAAAATCACCCTGACTTAGAGCTGGTAAAAAACTTATCAACCAAGCCGCTTGCTACTTTTGATGCCATGATGAATAAAGGATTGAATTGCCCACAAGCTTCATCCGCAGGTCGTCTATTTGATGCAGTTGCAGGTGCAATAGGCATTTGTCAGGAGCAAATTCAATACGAAGGACAAGCTGCAATAGAACTGGAAAGCTCCATTACAGAATCAGACTGGCTAGACTCTCAAACATCAGCTTATCTATTCGACACCAAAAACGAGCTAGACCCAACACCCATGTGGAAAGGACTATTAAACGACTTATCCTTATCAACTCCTAGAGGATTAATATCTGCTCGATTCCACAAAGGCTTATCTATTGCGATTCAAACAATGGCAATAAGATTAGCCGCAGACAACAATATACAAACTATCGCCCTATCGGGCGGTGTTTTTCAAAACAAAACTCTATTTGAAGATGTAAAACAGGAGTTAGAAAAACAAGATTTTTCTGTTTTAGTACATCGCCATGTACCCGCCAATGATGGTGGCATTGCATTAGGACAGGCAGTAATCACTGCAGCAAGAATACTATCTGAAAAGAATACCAACAAACAAACAGGCAACGCGAGGTCAAATCTATGTGCTTAGGTATACCGGGCCAAATAACAGAAATTACCGATAGCGAAAAATTGCTCGCTAAAGTTGATGTTTCTGGCATCAAACGAGAAATCAATATCGCCTGTATTATTGATGATGCACACCCACCTGAAAAATGTGTAGGAGACTGGGTACTGGTGCATGTGGGTTTTGCTATGAGCCGTATTGATGAAGACGAAGCAGCTCGAACCTTGCAAATATTAGAGGAGCTTGGTGAAGTTGAAGAAGAACTTAGCGCCATGCAAAACAGTGCTTAAAATGACCACAAGAAAACTCACAAACAAACAAAACGATAACGAAAGCGCCCAATATACACAAAAAAAGGCTCATAAGTGGGGGGGTGTACTTTTAAGTCTATCTCTAGGTACTTTCAATGCCTGAGAATGACAATAAACAACATTTATCGGACCTCTACCCTTTTTTACACAATAAAGAGAAAAATGCTGAACAAGATACTGCGGGCCTATTAGAATCCATCAAACAAAAATCAGAAGAAAGCATTAAAGCCAAACAGCAGTTTTTTTCAAAAAATGCAGAGGCATTACTTGAAGCAGCGCGAGCCATCGCAACGGTATATCAAAATGGTGGCCGCATGTATGCCGCTGGAAATGGCGGCTCGAGCTGTGATGCGGCGCACTTTTGCGTTGAGTTTCAACACCCTGTAACAGCGGGTCGCCCTGCTTTACCAGCAATGGATTTACTCGCCGATACCGCCATGAATTCTGCGGTTGCTAACGACGTGGGTTACTCACATATTTTTGTTCGTCAATTAGATGCTCATGCACGCGAAGGCGATGGTTTTATCGGGTTTTCTACCAGTGGTTGCTCTGAGAATTTACTGGCAGCCTATCATAGAGCGAAAGAAATGAAGCTAGTCACATTAGGCTTGGCAGGTGGCGATGGAGGCGACATGAAAAGCAGCGGTCAAGTCGATCATTGTCTAATCGTGGAAAGTGACTCAATTCATCGCACCCAAGAAGTTCATGTCGCCTGCTATCACATTATTTGGGATTTAGTGCACACCTTATTAGCAGATAGCCGCGGACTAGTTTCTCAAGAAGAGGATTTAAAATGAAATTTGTAGATGAATTCCGTGATACGGAAAAAGCAAAAACATTAACCAAAGAAATCCATCGACTAGCAAAAAAACTGGAAAATAAACAGGGAATAAACCAATCCAGACCACTGCAGATCATGGAATTTTGCGGCGGTCACACCCATACCATTTTTCGTTATGGCATCGAACAAATGCTGCCAGATAATATCGAAATGGTGCATGGCCCAGGTTGCCCTGTATGCGTCCTCCCCATGGGACGTGTTGATGATTGTGTGACATTAGCCGAACGACCAGAGGTGATTTTCACCACCTTCGGTGATGCGATGCGCGTACCGGGATCAAAGAAAAGCTTACTACAAGCAAAGGCAGATGGCGCAGATATACGGATGACATACTCACCTATGGATGCACTTAACCTTGCACGTAAAAATCCTGATCGCGAAGTTATTTTCTTTGGACTAGGCTTTGAAACCACCATGCCCAGCACAGCGCTCACAGTATTACAGGCAGAGCGTGAAGGTATTAAAAACTTCTCATTATTCTGCAACCACATCACAACAGTTCCCACCATAAAAGCAGTGCTCGATTCGCCAGATATGCAACTGGATGGTTTTTTAGCACCTGGTCATGTGGCGATGGTGATTGGCGAACGCCCCTTTGATTTCATTGCCAAGGATTATCACAAACCTTTAGTCATAACCGGTTTTGAGCCTTTGGATATTTTGCATTCAATGTGGATGCTACTCAAACAGATAAATGAAGATCGCAGCGAAGTTGAAAACCAATACACACGCATCGTACCAGCAGAAGGCAACACCCCTGCACTTGAAGCGATAAGCAAAGTATTTGAAGTCCGAGAATTCTTTGAATGGCGCGGCTTAGGTTCGATCGATCATTCAGGGGTTCGAATGAAAAAAGAATATACCGCTTATGACGCAGAACAGAAATTCTCAGTGCCTAATTTAAAAATTGCCGACCCTAAATCGTGCCAGTGCGGCGAGGTAGTCAAAGGTGTTATTAAACCTTGGGACTGTAAAATTTTCGGCACAAAGTGCAACCCTGAAAACCCTATGGGTGCATTGATGGTCTCATCCGAAGGGGCTTGTGCGGCTTATTACAAGAATGGCTACGAGAAGAAAATCGCATGATTGATTTAGAAAACCTACCCAAAACAAAGTTTAGAGGCAAAAATATAACACTGGCCCACGGCGCTGGCGGAAAAGCCATGCGCGATCTTATCGATGAAATATTTGTAGCAGGCTTTGATAGCCCAGAATTAACGCTATTAGAAGATCAGGCACGCTTTGATCTAAGCAATCTAAACAAACTCGGCAATCGTTTGGCAATGACCACTGACTGCTATGTAGTTGACCCACTATTTTTTCCCGGGGGAGACATTGGTAAGCTCGCAGTAACCGGTACGGTCAATGATCTAGCCGTTGGTGGAGCAACACCGCTATACCTCACCTGTGGCATGATTATCGAAGAAGGCTTCCCTATAGATGACCTACAACGCATCGTGGCATCCATGAAATCTACCGCAGATTCTGCAGGTGTTCGCATCGTTACAGGCGACACAAAAGTCGTCCCCAGAGGTGCCGCAGATAAGTTATTCATCAATACTGCAGGTGTTGGTGTAATACCTGAAACCAGCAACATTCAGGCTAACCGTGCACAAGCCGGTGACGTCGTCATCATAAACGGTTTCGTCGGTGATCACGGTGCGGCTATCGTCGACGCACGTGGCGAGTTAGCTTTAGAAATTAGTACCGTAACCGACTGCCAACCACTCAACGGTCTAATCACCGAAATGCTAAAAGTGTGCCCCGACATCCACTGCATGCGTGATGCTACACGAGGCGGATTAGCCACCGTGCTCAATGAATTTGCCAGTAGCAGTGAGGTTGCGATACAACTAGATAACACCAAAATCCCTGTCAGAGAAGAAGTACGCGGTGTTTGTGAAATTTTAGGACTAGACCCACTCTATTTAGCCAACGAAGGAAAGCTTATTGCAATAGTCTCAAAAGAGGATTCGGAATCTTTATTAGCTGCCATGCAAAAACACCCTATTGGGAAAGACAGCTGTATTATTGGCGCTGTGGAAGAATCTCCTCAAGGGAAAGTCATTCTAGAAACAGGCTTTGGGGGAAATCGAATTATTGATATGTTAATTGGAGAACAATTGCCCAGAATTTGCTAGCTAATTACAGACAATTAATTAAAAATCTGGACAGATACCGAATCAGTTCAATCTAAAACGAAGATTAGAATCCGCAACAAACAAATATAATGCATTTGTTATCCCTGATTCCACAATGAAAAACCATAATATGCCTAGATTAGCTTGAATAGCGTCTCTCAGAGTACTTTAGAGACGCTTACAATTTTACACCCCACATCTGTTATCCTTTGACATAGAAAATCCCGTCAAGACCTTAATAATGCCGCACGTGGCAAAACCCAAAAACGAACAGATCTTCCCATATTCGTCAAATTCACAAAACTAGAAGATAACTTTCTAAGCACAAAATAGAGTCATCGCTAATCACTTCTCTCAAAACGAGACAGAGGATAGCTAATGCATTTAAATTACTGGTGATCCAGAAGAAGCAAGCTCAGATCTAAAGCCTACAGGGAAAAATGTCGGACATAAAAAAGCAGCTAGAGGTTATGTAAACCTAAATAGCTGCTTTATATACGTAATATGGCGCGCTGGGGAGGATTCGAACCCCCGACCCTCTGGTTCGTAGCCAGATACTCTATCCAACTGAGCTACCAGCGCAGGTCTTGATAAATCAAGGATGCGTATTCTGCTTTTTTAAACTTTACAAGTCAAGTGATAGATAATCTCTTGTTATAAAGTTTGCAAATTAATACGACTTAACGCAATTAAAATGGCGGAGAAGGAGGGATTCGAACCCTCGATCCGGGATAAACCAGATACTCCCTTAGCAGGGGAGCGCCTTCGGCCACTCGGCCACTTCTCCAATTTCAATCGTGTTTTTTTACGAAGCGCAAGAATACCTGTGCTAGAGACTAAGGTAAAGTCTGAATTTCAAAAAAACACATACAATTTTAGGTTTATTCAAAAAACAGCCCCAAAGTCGGGGGGTGGCTTATTTTTTATATAAAAACGGACTAAATTTTTCTTCTTCATTATTATTAATCACAATATCTAACGCTACTTTTCTCTCCAACACTTCAAAAAATTGTGATAACCACACGAAAAGTAGATTTTTACCCGCAAGAAACCTTTTCTTATATATAATCCATTCCGAATTTATTCTATTAGGAGAATACCATGGCACAAGCCAGCGCTCGTCATTTACTCGTTGATACTGAAGAAAAGTGCAACGAATTGAAAAAACAAATTGAAGAAGGTGCCGATTTCGGTGCAATCGCTCAACAACATTCGAGCTGCCCTTCAAAAGCACAGGGTGGTGATTTAGGTTCTTTTGGCCCAGGCCAGATGGTTCCTGAGTTTGATAAAGTTGTATTCAGCGCGCCAGTTAACACGGTACAAGGCCCTGTTAAAACACAGTTTGGATATCACTTACTTGAAGTAACAAGTCGCACAGACTAATTACAAAAGCACATAAAAAAAGCCCTGATGATCAGGGCTTTTTTTATGTCTAAATTTTGTCTAGATCGGATTGCGATATGTATTCGTTCTGTTTCTCCAACCAGGCAACCACTTCTTTTCATTTCTACTTGGATTAGAATTTCTTACTCGACGCTCTAACACTCTCATCGAGGCATCTGCAAATTCATTAAGCGCTTGCTGTCCCGGGTTAACTGGACGCATTTCTTCAAGTACTTGCAATAAGCCCCAGTTTTGGCCTTTATAGCCGCCACTTCTGTTTAGGCCTTCACCTTTGAAATTTACATAATCAACAAGCACATACCTTCCACCTCTCGAATTTGCTACAGCGTTCAAGTTATTCGCAACTTGTCCTCGTAAATGCTGAGGTGTATTTTTAACGAGCTTAGGCATGGCACGCATTGCACGATCCATAATATATTTGGCTTGCAAGTGGCGCGTGTTGTATAAAAGTTGTGAAAATTGTTTGATTTCAGGACTGTTTTTAGCAGCCATTAATTGCTCTCTATTTCTCCAAGGAGCTCCTTCAAATCGTGCTCTTTGAACCCATGCTGGAAGTTGCACACCGTTTTTCTGCAAATAATCTAGCAGTCCCGGAAATGTATTACCAAATCTTTGGCTTCGACCCGATGGATACCAGGTGAAATGACCTATCCCCATTGCCGCGAAATCTTCTCTTAAATTCCAATGCACGAGCTGATCGATACGTCCGCCTGTTTCATTTTTGAATATTTGGTCACCAATACCATAGAGTTCTGATAACTCTGCTTGCTGACGCGCATCTGGCGAAGGTTGAGCAGGTCTTGCAACAACTCGTGGCTGTTGCACAACAGGACGTCTTACTTGTTGCTGAGATACGCTCTGCTTGTAGGTAGGCGCTCTTCTCTGTTGTTGAAAAACTACCTGTTGAGGTTTCGGTGTATGTTTGGGGGTTTGGACATAATATGTCTTTGAAGAATTAGCTGTGTTCTGGGGTGCTGCAGATTGCTGACTACAAGCTGACAATCCCAATAGGGACGCCGCAGCTACTGCACTAAAGGCTTTAACTTTCATAGAGTTACCATGTTTTATTATTATTATTTTTGGAGCTACTTTTACAGCCAATGTAATTATGGCTAGTAAAGTGGTTCACTGGTCTAACTATGGTACATAATATACGAATGAAAAACCCAGTCGAGAAAGTCACGACGAATGGACATATTTATTTAAAATATCAGATATAAAAACAATGACTTAGCTTATTTACTAAATTCATTGAATAGCCTTTCACCCAATAAAATAGCCAGTATGACTGCATAAATAACAGGCTCCGTAATATCCAGCTTTACCATCCACCAAAAATGCAGAACACCCAGCATAGAAATAGAGTAAATCAGCATATGCAACTTCTTCCATTTCTTCCCTAGTCGCCTAATCATTCCGTTAGTCGATGTAACTGCTAAAGGTGTAAGCAATATAACGGCAACCATACCCACCGTTATAAAAGGACGCTCCAGGATATCAAACCAGATCTCTTCCCAGTCAAAAAATTGATCAAACCAAAGATACCCAAATAAATGCAGTACCACATAGAAATAGGCGTATAAACCCACCATGCGGCGCAAACGGAGTAATTGAGGCCAATTGAATAAACGCCTTAGAGGAGATATCGCCAGCGTAAGCAACAGAACTCTTAAACCCCAGTCACCCAACCCTCTGATAACAGCCTCTAAGGGGTTAGCACCTAGCAAATCCTGCCAGACTCCCCAAGCATAATAGATAGCTGGGAGTGACAATAATGCGAATAGTGATGGCTTAAGAATGCGCGAAAACTTATTTTCAGAGATTTTCATTATTTAGCAGCCCTCAATGAAATGACTTATTTTTATTAGATGAGTCAATCTTCAGATAATTAATGCGTGACGCTTCACACTTAGAAATTTTTCTTTAAGTCCATTCCCGCATACAGTGATGCTACTTGTTCGCCATAGCCATTAAACAGCTGGGTTTTAATTTTACGGAATTCACCGATACGTCTCTCTCTGCGTTGACTCCACCGTGGATGCGAGACATCAGGATTCACATTTGAGAAAAAACCATATTCATTTTCATTCGCTTTTTGCCAGGAATTTACTGGCTGCGTTTCAGAAAATCGTATTTTAGCAATACTCTTAATGCTCTTAAATCCGTATTTCCAGGGAACGACCAATCGCAACGGCGCGCCATTTTGATTCATTAAATCTTTGCCGTAGATTCCCGTACCCATGAGGGTTAATGGATTCATTGCCTCATCCATTCTTAGTCCTTCCACATAAGGCCAATCGAGCACTGCACGTCTCTGACCTGGCATTTGCTTAGGGTCATGCAATGTTTCAAAGTACACATATTTTGCTTTGGATGTTGGTTGCATACGCTTAATGAGATCCGCCAAGGGAAATCCCATCCAGGGAATTACCATTGACCAGCCCTCTACACAACGAAAGCGATATATTCTTTCTTCTACAGAAACAGGTTTTAACAAATCTTCAAGGTTATATTTACCCGGCTTTTCGCATTCTCCTTCTACGATTACATCCCACGGAGAAGTGACTAAAGTATGCGCATTTTTCGCTGGGTCTTCTTTCCCCGTACCAAATTCATAAAAGTTACAGTAAGTTGTTATGTCTTTGTAGTCAGTCAGCTTTTCGTCGGTTGAATAAGGAGATACTGTTTTGGCAGAAGCCTCGATAATAGGCATACCACTGACCGCTGCAATACCGATTCCTGCAGCCGTCTTCATAAATTTACGTCGATTCTGATAGACTGAAAAGTCTGTCACTTCATTTTCGCTAAGTTCGTTATTTTTTTTAATTAACATCTATAAGCTCCGTTCTAACATTCAAAATCGAATATATCATAAGGCATACATGAAACCTTTTGACTGCACTCTAACAAAGGTAATACTCGACAGAGAATTCACACTTGGATTTTAATACGAAGTTAAATAGTTTTTGTACGCAAAATAAGAAAGGATTCTGCGAAAAAAGGAAGGTAATACTTAGGACTAACCTGATGACAGAAAGGAGGAATGCTTACTACACCCCTCTACTTTGAGGCGTTTTTTTTAGATAAATATTAGATGGATGTTAGACCCATCTAATATTTAATTTATAACTTATTAAGAGTTACTGTTTACCATATTCGTGAACAGCATCAACCAGAACAGTGACATTATCTGGATCAATGTGCTGATGTATTCCGTGCCCTAGGTTAAATACATGTCCCGTGCCTTTTCCAAAGCCAGTGATGACTTTTTTCACTTCATCTTTAATTGTATCGGCAGACGCATACAAAACACTAGGATCCATATTACCCTGCAAAGTCACCTTATCACCAACTCGTTGACGAGCACTTGCGATATCTTGTGTCCAATCCAGACCAAGCGCATCACAACCAGTCTCAGCCATGATTTCTAACCATTGACCTCCGCCTTTAGTAAATAACGTGACGGGTACTCGACGACCATCCGCTTCGCTCGTTAATCCAGATACGATTTTTTGCATATACGCCAAAGAAAATTCTTTGTATTTTTCTGGCGAAAGCACACCACCCCAGGTATCAAAAACCATCACCGCTTGAGCCCCAGCAGCAATCTGTGCATTTAGATAAGACGTTACACTGGAGGCTAACTTATCCAGCAAAAGATGCATTGCCTGAGGATTCTCAAACATCATTCCTTTTACTTTACCAAAATCTTTAGTCGTTCCACCTTCAACCATATAAGTTGCCAGTGTCCACGGACTCCCAGAGAAACCAATTAACGGCACTCGGCCATTTAACTCTCGTCGAATAGTACGAACGGCATTCATCACATACTGCAATTCATTCTCTGGATCAGGATCGGGAAGTTGCTGAATATCAGACAGAGTCTTTAAGGGACGTTCGAACTTCGGCCCTTCTCCTTCTGCAAAATATAGACCTAAGCCCATCGCATCTGGAATTGTTAAAATATCAGAGAAAAGTATCGCAGCATCAAGATCATAGCGCTCTAAAGGCTGAAGCGTCACTTCACAAGCTAAATCTGCATTCTCACACAAATCCATAAAACTTCCGGCTTTTGCACGAGTTGCCCGATACTCAGGTAAATAACGACCTGCTTGGCGCATAATCCATACTGGCGTTGTATCAACGGGCTGCTTGAGTAAAGCTCTTAGAAATCTATCGTTTTTCAATTCTGACATGGATGGAATTGTCCTGAACTAATTACATCAAAACAGAAAGTTTTAGATGTATTAAATTTATATAAAGAAGGTGTCATATTGTTATATGACAAATGATGACAGAATTTACTATGACATATCGTTGATGAACATACGATATGAAACAATTCTTTTAACCGGCTAAAGCGCTTTTGATGATACCGCTGATCTTACCCATATCAGCACGACCTTGCATCTGAGGCTTAAGAATAGCCATAACTTTTCCCATGTCCTTCATGCTTTCAGCACCAGAACTTGCGATTGCTTCTGTTACAAGACTCTGGACTTCATCATCGCTTAGCGGCTCAGGCAAATAGCGCTGAATGAAACCGAGTTCCATTTCTTCCTGCGCAACCAGATCGTCACGACCAGCATCTTTAAACTGACTGATAGATTCACGACGCTGTTTACTCAATTTGTCGAGTATAGCGAGTACATCAGTATCATTGAGATCTTCACGGGTATCGACTTCTTGCTGCTTGATAGCAGCTAAGATAGTACGAACTGTCATTAGAAGGTCTTTCTCTTTGGCGCGCATTGCCGCTTTCATATCATCGGAAAGGCGTTGTTTTAAGTCTGACATACTAGTGATCTTTGATTTGCTTGTAATAGTTAAAATGGATTAGCGTAAAACGCTAAGACACCCAATCAACTATAGTTAGCGATAAGAATGTATTGATTAATACATTCTTACGCGACGATTAATTTCGCGCTTTAAATTCTTGATGTTGCGCTTTACTGCAGCAGCCTTCTCTCTCTTACGGATTGAAGTTGGCTTTTCATAAAATTCGCGACTACGAACTTCAGCTACTACACCAGCTTTTTCACAGGTACGCTTGAAACGACGTAATGCAATTTCAAAAGGCTCGTTTTCTCTAACTTTTACACTTGGCATATTGTTGCTCTGTTTTATATTACTAATAGATAGTAAGTTAAATGAATATAGGTTTTAAAAGAACGGGATATTATACGCCTCACTAGAGCAAATGCAAAATCGAATTTACAATTATTTGTAATTAATACTCAATTGTTTCTTTGCCTAGCACCAAATAATCATAGTTATTCACCTTTTAACCTAAAAAACTAATAGCTCTCGATAAAATATTGTAGAATAATTAACCAATTACAAAATAAGCCTATAAAAATTATGTTTAAGACAACACCCAACTCAATGCTAAAAGTAATTCTTACTCTAACATTCACATTACTGGTATCAGGTTGCTCTATCTATAAAATGGAAGTTCAACAGGGTAATGCACTAAACAATGAGACCGTCTCTCAACTACAAAAAGGTATGAGCAAGGCAGAAGTGGCTTCTTTACTGGGAAATCCATTACTTCAGGATAATTTCAGAAGTAACCGCTGGGACTATATCTACTTTAAGCGCAGTGGCAGTAAATTAGGCAACAAACAGAACCTGACGTTATTTTTTGAGAACGACCAGCTGATTCAAGTTAGAAAGTAATTGAGCGATTAGCCTAGAGCCATTCGCTTAAGTAGTAAATATATTGTCCTTCCGATGATTTTGAAGGACCCACCACAATAGCAGCAAACTTTTTCTTTTCTTCGGCTGCATTAGATACAGCTAATTCTTTAGTCTCAAAAATTTCAACGCAATTCGCGGGAAAACGCTTTCTGTTTCTTTTAGGCACATACACGACAGCGAACCTTGGCAGTGAAACCTCAGTTTGAGGATCTGGCGGCACCATTCCTCTCATTTATTTTTCGACCTTATCAGCTTTAGCCTCACCACCACCTTTCTTAAGCGCTTTACCTTCAGCGGCGCGTTTTTTACGTACTTCTTTCGGGTCTGCAATTAACGGGCGATAAATCTCTATCCGATCTTTATCCCTCACTTTTTGCTTCATGGTTGTTACTTTGCCAAAGAGTCCGACTTTCATCGTGTCCAAATCGAGTTCTGGGTATTGCTCCAATACTCCCGACTGTTGAATAACCTGTCGCACCTCTTCGCCCTCTTCGACTTCTGTGACTAACAGGTTTTGCTCTTCGGATAACGCATAAATGACTTCTACATGGATTCGATTAGCCATAAACCACCTTAGCTTGCTTTACAAAAGAATCAACCATGGTGTTGGCGACTTGATTGAAGACCGGACCAACCACCACGCTGAGAATCTTACTCGAAAATTCATACTCCAAATCGAGCGACACCTTACAAGCCCCTGGCTTTAATTCCTTGAAGCTCCAAAAACCATGCAGCTTTTTAAACGGACCATCCACCAGCGTCATTTCTATTTGTTGATTTTCAGTGAGAATATTTTTGGTAGTAAAGGATTTTTTAACCGAGCCTTTTGATATGGTAACCGAACCCACCACAGTATTTCCTTCTCGTGAAATTTCTTCTGAGGACCCGCACCAAGGCAGAAATTGCTGATACGATGAAACATCATCAACTAGTTTATACATCTGTTCTGCACTATATGGTACTAATGCGCTTTTATTTACTTGAGACATAAAAAAAAACCACTACAATCCTTCTACCTAACTTACATGATATTCTAACAGCGAATATTTAGATTCGTCAGGTTATAATCCCTTTTTACTCAATATAGCAACAGGCTAGTATTTAGATGGCAAAGAAAAACAAAAAGAAAAAAGGTCATGGTGGCCAAACCATAGCGCGCAATAAGGTTGCGTTTCATGACTATTTTATTGAAGACACGTTTGAAGCCGGCATGGTTCTGGAAGGCTGGGAAGTTAAAAGTCTACGCGATGGTCGCGCCCAACTAAAAGAAGGTTATGTATTCATTAAGAATGGAGAAGCGTGGATATCTGGCGCTCAAATTACACCACTATTAACCGCATCTACTCACATTCATCCAAATGCAACTCGCGTAAGAAAACTTTTATTGCACGATTACGAAATTGTAAAACTAAAAGCAGAAGTTGATCGCAAAGGCTACTCAATATTACCACTCTCTCTTTATTGGAAAAACAATCGAGTTAAGTTAGAAATTGGTGTTGGTAAAGGTAAAAAGCAACACGACAAACGTGCAACTGAAAAAGAAAAGGACTGGAACAGAGACAAACAGAGAGTGTTAAAGGGGAGATAAGACCAAAGAAGCACTCATTTATAAGTTATTCATCAAATAGGCACCCCCCCCTACTTATAACGAGTTTTTTTGTTTTATTACCTTACCGCACAGCCCCTGGATAGTTTCTAATTAGCTCTTCCAGAGGGTCTTACCAGCCTCTTCTTGAATTTTTTGCAAATATTCCTGATGACTATCCAATTCTGTAGCGTCGGCTTTTATTACAGCAAATGGCTTTCGTTCAGCATCTAAGCGAGTGAATGACATTACACCAACCTCTGCCTCACTTGATCCTTCTGCTCCTAGCGATAACGCTGTTTGCCCACCTGTCATCGCCAGATAAACATCTGCAAGTATCTCGGAGTCTAATAGCGCCCCATGTAATTGACGATGATCATTGCTGATCATATAGCGCTTACACAACGCATCCAGAGAATTACGCTGCCCTGGATGAAGCTCTCTAGCTTGTACCAAGCTGTCACTGATTTCGCATATTGTGGCAAGGTCATTTATTCCGCCAGCGACATCGGCAGACAACAAAGAGAGCTCGTAATTTAGGAAACCAATATCAAAAGGTGCATTGTGAATGATTAGCTCTGCACCTTTCACATAGTCTAAAAAGTCTACAGCAATCTCATTAAACCTGGGCTTGTCAGCCAGAAATTCAGAAGTAATACCATGAACTGCCAAAGCCTCTTCATCACTTTCACGATCTGGTTTGATGTATTGATGATAGTTATTGTTGGTCAACTTTCTATCGACCATCTCCACGCAACCAATTTCAATGATTCGGTGTCCATCGCGCGTTTCTAAACCTGTGGTTTCAGTATCAAGAAAAATCTGTCTAATCATTTAAATATATTACCTTAGGTATTCCATTTCTTTTCATCCATGGCGCGATTCGCCAGATCATCCGCCCGTTCATTACCCGGATGACCACTATGACCTTTAATCCAATGCCAATTAATATTGTGAGTTTGTACCGCAGCATCTAATCGCTGCCATAGATCTTTATTTTTTACCGGTTTCTTTGCGGCGGTTTTCCAGCCACGTTTTTTCCAGCCATCCATCCATTCCAGAATACCTTTTCGGACGTATTGAGAATCCGTAGTCAGTTCTATTTCACAAGAACGAGATAGCATCTCCAAAGCACTGATTGCAGCCATTAATTCCATGCGGTTATTCGTGGTTTCAGCCTCATAACCATAGATTTCTTTCTCGTGCTCACCAAACTTCAATACCGCACCCCAACCACCTGGACCAGGATTTCCCCTGCATCCACCGTCTGTATAGACGATTACTTTCTGTTCACTCATAAATTCGAATAATTATCTTGTCTTATTTTTCTTGCGGTTCTGTTTAACGCGACTTTACCACCACTTAATACAGCCGGCGCCTGCCAGACCTTCTTATCTGGCCGCATTGCTATGACACGTTTTTTAGCGTGTATTACATACATATTTCCTAAAATAGGCCCTGTATATTCACCCCAACTTTCCAACCAACGTAAACTTTCGAAAAGTTTTTTATTTTTTACGCCAGGTCTATAACCCAGATAGTTAACATCCAGCACTTTAAATCCCAAGAGTGAGAACCAGTCCTTCACTCTATTAACACTACGCATTTTATAGGGACTTTGACGCTTTTGACGAAAGTGTCTCATTTGACGCCCAAGATTAGAAAGAGAATGGGGGTTAAACCCAATTAAAATACAATGACCCTCGGGCACCAGTATTCTATCAATTTCTCGTAGCACCTGATGAGGGTTTTTTGAAGACTCTAATATGTGGCTTGCAACAACAAGATCGACATTATCAGTAGATATCGGCAGCTGTTCGTTTGCCGCTATCAAAGAATAATTTTTATTCAGTTGCGACGCTAACGGCCCATTTTTTTCAATAGCATTCTTAGCTATACCTTCCCTAAACTTTAGCGCTTCGTCATTAACCAAAGAGAAGTCTGCTGCAATCCTGGAATGCTTTAATAAATCAGTCTGACCACTCAAAACACCCATTTGTATTGCATAATAACCAAATATTTCTGACATTAAATCAGAAAAAAAACCATCTAATTCGTCTAAGGTTGCGGCTCCAGAATGAGAGCTATACCAATTAGAACAATGCTTTAGTACTTCTTCGTTGTTTCTCATTTACTATTTAATCACCTCGTATAAGCGACACAGAACAAACCCAAAACCAATATATCCCTTGAGATTAAGCCCATATCATACTATATTTGATAGTAATATCGGGGGATACCATAGAGTTACCTTTAGATGAAAATATCTTAAATATATAATTATTTTTATCTCTAAAAGTATACTCTATTTTTTTATAGCATTTAAAATTTAAGGGCGCGGGGATGAAAACCAACCACTCACCAATCAGGGTGACTATTACTTTTATTATATCAATTTTATCGATATATGGACTTCCAACCTTAGCTTCTGCTCAAAATCCAACCGATGACCAAAGCATTCTAAATGCGGCTCGAGCGCTAGGAGTTGTAAATAACGCAGCGAGAACACCTCAACAACAAACATACACCCCCAGAACACAAGCTACGAATAACCCTGCTGTAAATAGAGTTAAACATGACCCTTATGCTGCTAAACGCCAGCAAATTCTTAGACAGAATGCAGCAAGAAGAAAGGCACACCAACAACGCATACAACAACTTCAAAGACAGCAATACCAAAAAGCAAATCTACAGAGAACTCAACAACAGAATTCGCAACATAACCTTTGGAATCGCGTTTACCAAGGCTTTAGATTCCGTGATTACAGACACCAACCGCTCGTAAAAAAATATACGCGCGAATTTTCACGTAGCCCTCAAAGAATTCAACAACTAGCTGATCGTTCTTCTGATTACCTGTTTATGGTAGTAAACGAATTAAACCGTCGCAGAATGCCAACCGAATTAGCTTTACTCCCTTTTGTAGAAAGCGCATACAAGAATGTTGCCTTTTCACACGCGGGTGCTGCTGGCATGTGGCAATTCATACCTGCTACTGGTCGTAGGTATGGCTTAAAACAAACACGAAGCTATGATGCTAGATTAGACTCTCATCAGGCAACACGCGCTGCACTGGACTACTTACAGCAATTAAACCGCGAATTCAAAGGCGACTGGCTTCTATCTCTGGCTGCCTATAACTGTGGCGAATACAGAGTTCACAGAGAGATCGCGAAAAACAGAAGCAGAGGCAAAAGAACAGATTACTGGAGCCTTGACCTTCCAAGAGAAACAAAGCAATACGTACCGCGTTTACTTGCATTTAAAGAGATATATCGCAACCCGAGCGCTTACCAGGTTCGCCTTAGAGGTATTCCGAACAGTCCTGCTCTGGCACGCATCAATGTAAACAAACCCGTAAACCTGAGAAAAGCAGCTGCTCGCGCAGGTGTTCCTGCAGACAAATTACTGGCTCTTAATTCTGGCTATCTGCACGGTATTACTACACCAAGATACTCAAATAAAATAACACTTCCTCGCAGATACGCTGGTCGTTTACACAAAGCAATACAATCACTACCACCTGCGAAAGATGTGCATAATGTTACTGCTAGAAAATATGCTAAATCGCGCGGGAAGCGCAGTAAGTTTCGCTACCATAAGGTTAGACGAGGCGATAACTTATTCCGTATTGCACGTAAACATGGAACAACAGTTAAACGCATAAAACGCCTCAACAAAATGAGAGGCAATAAAATCTGGCCAGGCAAGCGACTCATCATTGCCAAGAGCTCACGAAGAAGCTACTCTTAGTTATCAAAACCACCTTTTAGGTGGTTTTTTTATGTCCTTTTAATCTTCATTATTTTTAGCAATTCTTAATTATGGAACATCAACTCAGAGACTCTTTAAAGATAAAAAGATCATCGCTATCAAAGCAATCTCAAGGTAAAAAATCCAGAAAGATAGTTGAAACCGTTATATCCTCTGATGCTTACCAACACGCTAAAAAAATTGGCACTTACTATTCTGTCAAAGGAGAGGCCGACCCTGCTGATCTCATCAAGCTAGGCCAAAAAGAGGCTACAAATAAAACTTTCTATCTACCCGTACTTTCCTCAGACAAACAGCAAGGTTTGTTATTTGGCGAGTTAACGCCTAATACAAAATTTGAGAACAATAGATTTTCTATCCCCGAACCCATATTTGAAGAAAGCGACTTAATCAGTGGAGAACAATTAGACTTTGTATTAGTTCCACTTCTTGGCTTTGACAAAAATGGAAACAGACTTGGGATGGGCGGAGGCTTCTATGATCGATGCTTTGCTTTTAAAAAAAGCACACAAAATAAAACACTGCTAATGGGTTTTGCCTATGACTTTCAGGAAATAGATGAACTTACCCCAGAAAACTGGGATGTAAGACTCGATTTAATCGCAACTGAAACCCAGCTCATAGATTTGCGCTAGATTTGTTTTCCAGAGTGTTTCTTCTCATCCTGAGGGATTGGATCACTTGGCATCATCAACGGCTTAGAGAGCTCTCTCTTTAATTCTTGCGTACCTTCTTCAATAACCCGACCCAATTCATTCATCGACTCGGACAAGGACTCATCCAGACCTTTTACGCCTTCCTGCATCAAGCCATTCAACTGATCAAAAATATTATTTGCCGTGTATTTGACTACCGATGCCATCGATTTTTTAACATTCACGCGCCAACCGTGATTTGTTTTCACAAGAACAGTGACACCTGGCATTTTAATCCCTGACTCACCCATTTCACTTGTATAGAGGACAGTTGAAACTTCCGATCGTGTCTCCCCTATCATTTGCTCACCCAGTTCAAATCTTTCTGGATGCAACTTATCGGTGTTCAAATACTTCAAATAATCAACCGTATCCCACGTTGCCATGATCTTGGCTGATTCCATATCTCTATCTTGAATCGCTTGCCAAAAAGCCTGACTCACTTGTTTCGGAGACTCTGCTTTATTCGCATTGCATGCAACCAGAGAAAATATAATGACCAGCATAGGCAACACACATACAAATTTTTTGAATGTGTTTTTCATCGTTACAATACCTTTCCCATTAATACGCTTTTAGTCGATGAGTAATCCAGAATCTGAGTTCGTTTTACCCTACCTTCTAATAAGACATCATTTTGCCCAATAGATTCAACACGACAGAAGTTTGGTGCGTAACCACTATAGACTAACTTACCCTCTTCATTGTTTTTCTGACCTTCCCACAAGACATCCACTTGTTGATTAATCTGCTGTTGATGAAAGTCTTTCTTTAACTCATCTGCTAACAAGTGAAGCTCGTGACTTCTTTGTTTTTTTATTTCTTCAGCAATCTGATTTTGCAAACCCGCTGCTTTAGTTCCTTCTCTGGGAGAAAAAGCAAATATATGCATGTGACCGAAACCTATCGACTCAACATTTTTCAATGTAGAAGCCCATTCTTCATCTGTCTCACCGGGGAACCCAACAATAATATCTGTTGTTACATTAAACTCAGGGATTGCAGTTCTTGCCTGTTGAATAAGCGTCGAAAAATCTTCAACCTTGCAACGTCTAGACATGCGGCGCAAAACCGAATTAGCGCCACTTTGCAAAGGCAAATGCATATGCGGCATCAAGCGCTTATTTTCAAACAAAGTAAAAAAGTCTTCAGGTAAATCCCAAGGCTCAACAGATGCAAAACGAATTCTAGGTATATCAGTATCTGCCAAGAGAATTTTCACCAAATCAGTAAGCGAGCTATCAATATCACTACCATAACCGCCCACATGCACGCCTGTCAGCACAATCTCTTGAATACCTTGCTGATGCAAATGATTTACCTCATCAACGATATCGGCCATTGTACGGCTTTTTTCTTCGCCTCTGGCTACCGTAACAATGCAATAGGTACAGCGATAACGACAACCATCCTGAATTTTTATAAATGCGCGATGCTTACCTCTTAAAAACAAAGAAGACTCATCTGGCTCCATTGCATTTAATGGCATGGTATTCGCTGAAAACTCATCCATTACTTTTCTAGGCAACAGATCTTTATCCTGATTATTGACGACTAAATCCACACCAATTCGTGTTGCAACTTCCTTTTCTTCAAGTGTCGCGTAACAACCACTCACCACCAATTTAGATTGAGGGTTTTCACGATGCAAACGATTCATGAGTTTACGAGATTTCTTCGTAGCTTCAGTTGTCACAGCACAGGTATTAACTACCACCACATCGGCAACTTCGGCATCCTTGACTATCCTATGCCCTTCTCCTGTGAACTCTCTGGACCACTGCTCAAGCTCTGCTTCGTTGAGTCTGCAACCTAGTGCTTTTAAATGTATTTTCATGGCAAGTTTTGATCTTGGAATTAAAATAAAAAGGAATAAATTGTAATCAGATTAACATTACATCAAATACAGAATCAATTAAGCCAATGCTCTTGCGAGTCATTGGCTTAAAAACCCCTTATAAGTAGGGGGGTGTATTTAGCTTTAAAGAGCGATGAAACTAACTCTTCAAACAGTAAAAAGTGTTAATTTACTGAATGTTTTCTGGAAATAGCTCAACTTCAGCACTTTCACGCAATGACTTTAAAACAGCAGCCTGTTCACGAGATGACACCATCTGAGTAAAGCTATTTTTAAGATTATCATCTAGCTCTGTTGCTCCGTCTTTTACGCCAGTCAAAGCAATTAACACATAATCACCATCAGGAAGAATCGTATTCCCAAAGGTTTTCTTACCTGACTCAGGCTTATCCATGCTAAACAGTTTATCGATAATCGTATTATTTAAGCGCGTATCCGTACGCTTAACATCAGCAGTATTCTCAACCTTATCAGCACTAGCACCGATAGACTCAAGCGCAGACCAATCTCCTGTTTCTTTTAGAGAAGCCAGCACAGACTCACCTTTTTCAATCAGCAGCTTACGCAATTTTTGACCTAATAAACTAGCTTTAATTTGCTCTTCCACTTCTGCCAAAGGTTTTTGCTCTGGAACTTTATGCTCCTGCAAACGAAGTACTGCTACTTTGGTAGGGTCAATTTCTATTAACTCTGAATTTTTCCCTTCATTTAATACTTCATCACTGTATGCACTTTGAATAAATGCTGATGAAGAATATTTCTTTTCAGGGTTCGGTGTTTCACCGCGCTGAATCCAGTCAGAGGTTTCAACTTTTGCACCGATTGCATCAGCTGCGCCGTCTAGACTGCTGTCATTTTCGAAAGCAAGAGTTTGCAATTGATCTGATTGTTCCAGGAATAATTTTTCAGCCTGCTCTCTTCTGTAGAGCTCTTCCACTTCAGTCTTAACTTCGTCGAATGATTTTTGTTTTGTTTCAACAATATCGTTAAGCTTCAATATTTCAAAACCAGCTTCGGTTTTCACAACGTCTGACATCGCACCTTTTTCCAAAGCAAATGTTGCAGCTTCGAACAAAGGACCCATCTCGCCTCTTGCGATCAAACCCAGGTCTCCGCTTTTTTCAGCGGCTAACTTATCATCAGAATCCGTCTTCGCCGCATCTTCAAAAGTTTTAGTTCCTGCCTTAATTTCTTCATACAATGCTTTCGCTTTTTCTTCAGCCTTTGCTTCTGCACCATCTTCTTCACCAACTTTAATGAGGATATGAGAGACTTGGCGCTGCTCTGGGTCTGTGTAGCGACTCAAATTATCATCGTAAAAAAGCTTTAACGCATCATCATCAACAGGTATTGTTTTTGCTATTTCAGATTGTTCTAACAACACATAACTTACTTTAACTTTATCATTTGTCATGTAATTTGATAGATTCGCATCGTAATGAGCTTTAATTTCATCAGCAGTTACATCAACCTGAGATTCAAAATCAGCTTTTTTCAAAGTGTATGTTTCTGCATTTCTTTGTTGATTCTGCAACGCCTGATAGCGTGCTACTTCCTCAACAGGAAGAAAAGCAGCTTTGCTAATCGCCTGAGAGAATTGTTGATTAGAAATACTCGTTCTTATTTCTGTCTCAAAGCTTTTTTTACTACGTCTTTGTGACTCCAGTAAAAGCTCATAGGTTTTAGGGTCAAACTGACCTTCTTTTTGAAACGCAGGAATATTTGCGATTGTGTCGTAAACTTCCTGGTTACTTGCTCGATATCCATTATTCGCAGCTTCTTGTCTTAACAGCGCCTGATTAACAACCTGATCTAAAGCTTGTTGCTTTATAACATCTTCATTGAAACCTGGTGGCAGCGTTCCACCAAAGATTTGAGCCATTCTTTGGCGTTGTTGCAATACAAGATTTTGAACTTCTTGGACCTGGATCTCTTCACCGTTTACTGTTGCAGCAACCAAAGACCCACTTCCACCCAAATATGAACTGATACCAAATAGCGCAAAAGGAACTGCAATAAATCCTACGATTAAATATGCAACCCAACCTTTAGCTTTGTCATGAATATTTTGTAACATAATTTCTCTTTTGTGTTATCAAGTTAGATTACTGAAAAGCCCTATCTCAGTAATATAGTGTTATAAATTAAGCGCGTAATGATACCTTATGCGCCCGTAGTTACCAAGAAAGACAAGCTTTGCAAACGATAATATTTACAGTTAAACACCTTAAGACCTCGATTAAGAATAATAGAAAGATCAATTCAGTAAAAAAAGACCTGTAAGTGGGGAGGTGGCTATTAAAATACTCGATTTTATGCGCGATCCTTTCCATCAATAAAGCCCACCTCAAATCAAAATCACTTTATTTTAAACAAAAAAAAGGATGCCCTAAGGCATCCTTTCTAATATGGCGGAGCGGACGGGACTCGAACCCGCGACCCCCGGCGTGACAGGCCGGTATTCTAACCAGCTGAACTACCGCTCCGGATCACATTTTTCTAAAAAAATGTAAAAATGGTGGGTGATGAGAGATTCGAACTCCCGACATTCGCCTTGTAAGGGCGACGCTCTACCAACTGAGCTAATCACCCACTAATCTGAAATCTACTGATTTCAAAATTACTAAAAATTGTCACCTTTTTAGTAAGTGGGAAAAACTTTAAAACTATTTTAAAACCATGTTGAAAATACAATTCTAACGAATGATAAAAACAACAAGATACTACTTTTTATTAAAAAAGGATGCCCAAGGGCACCCTTCTTAATATGGCGGAGCGGACGGGACTCGAACCCGCGACCCCCGGCGTGACAGGCCGGTATTCTAACCAGCTGAACTACCGCTCCGCATTACATTTTTTCTAAAAAAATGTGAAAAAAAATGGTGGGTGATGAGAGATTCGAACTCCCGACATTCGCCTTGTAAGGGCGACGCTCTACCAACTGAGCTAATCACCCACTGGATCGAGACCAACCATCTGGCCTCAGAAAGCGCGCTAGTTTACTGCATCTTTTAGAGCTTTACCAGCCTTAAATGCAGGATTATTTGCAGCTTTAATTTGGATAGTTTCACCAGTGCGTGGGTTACGTCCAGTACGTGCTTTACGCTCACGAACTAGAAATGTTCCGAAACCAATCATAGTAACTTGGTCGCCCTTTTGAAGAGCTTCAGTGATACTTTCTACAAAGCCTTTAAATGCTCTTTCAGTATCAGCTTTAGTTAGCCCTGACTTAGCAGCAACAGCATCAATTAGTTCTGATTTGTTCATAAAATTCTTCCTTTATGTAAATAGTGGCAATATTAATTTCATATTATAATTATTTATGACAATAATTAGAATCGATAATAACAATGTAAATTAAAATCTCAATGTATTTCTTGAGTTATTAGTATATAAGCTATGTGGCATAAGCTCTGCCACATCTCACAAGCCGCACATTTATACCAGCGCGCATAACAAGTTTCAACTCAAACTATCAAAAAATATAAATTAAATAGATTGATTTAAGAATACCTGCCCAAAAACACGATAATATGCTTTCAGACAGGAATAAAACAGTGATTTACACGTTAATGAGCGCGCGACTCTTCTTCCTGATCAGGATTGTTTTGAGACTGGGTAGACTGATCTACATCGTCTTCAAGATCATCTTCTTCGTCAATTTCTTCTGGCATCGACTCTAATGCGATCTCTAAAACTTCATCTATCCACTTTACTGGCTTAATGCTCAAACCTTTTTTGACATTATCCGGAACATCAGCCAAATCTTTTTCATTTTCAGCAGGGATTAAAACAGTCGTTATACCACCACGATGCGCAGCTAATAACTTCTCTTTTAAACCACCAATAGGAAGCACTTCTCCACGTAAAGTAATTTCACCTGTCATCGCTACTTCTGCTTTTACCGGAATTCCTGTCATAGAAGAAACAATGGCAGTTACCATACCGACACCAGCACTTGGACCATCCTTAGGTGTTGCCCCTTCCGGAACATGTATATGCACATTCTTTTTCTTCAAGAACTTTTGTGTAATACCTAAATGACGAGAGCGACTTTTTACAACTGTCTCAGCTGCCTGGATAGATTCCTGCATTACTTTACCAAGACTACCCGTGCTCTTGACATGACCATTACCGGAAACAACCACAGATTCAATAGTGAGTAACTCACCGCCAACAGAAGTCCATGCAAGTCCAGTTACCTGACCCACCTGATTCTTCTTATCTGCTTTACCGTAATCGAAGCGTTGCACACCTAAGTATTTAGAGATATTTCTTCCCGTAACAGATGTTTTCGTTTTCTTACCAAGTAAATGCTCACGAATAACTTTGCGACAGATTTTAGATACTTCTCTTTCCAGACTACGAACACCAGCCTCACGGGTATAATGACGAATGATAGATAAAATTGCTGAGTCACTTATTGTAACCTCACCTTTTTCAACACCATTATCTTTAAATTGCTTAGGCACAAGGTAATTCTTGGCAATATTCAGTTTTTCGTCTTCCGTATAACCTGGAATACGAATTATCTCCATTCTATCAAGCAACGGACCTGGAATATTCATACTGTTAGATGTAGCAACAAACATTACGTCAGAGAGGTCAAAATCCACTTCAAGATAATGATCGGCAAAAGAATTATTTTGCTCAGGATCAAGCACCTCTAACATGGCAGACGCAGGGTCACCACGAAAATCGGTAGCCATCTTGTCGATTTCATCCAATAAGAACAGTGGATTACGTGTTTTAACTCGCGATAAATTCTGAATGATTTTACCTGGCAACGCACCTATATAAGTACGTCTATGACCACGTATTTCAGCCTCATCTCTCACGCCACCTAACGCCATACGCGTATAGTTACGACCTGTAGCTTTAGCCAAAGACTTGCCAAGAGATGTTTTACCAACACCAGGAGGACCAACCAAACACATGATAGGGCCTTTTAGCTTCTTAACTCTTTGCTGTACCGCAAGGTATTCAACGATTCTCTCTTTAACTTCGTCTAAACCATAGTGGTCTTCATCAAGCACTTTCTGTGCCTTAGCAAGGTCTTTACAAATCTTAGACTTTTTACTCCATGGTAAACCAACCATCCAATCGATATAGTTTCTTACCACTGTCGCTTCTGCTGACATTGGAGACATCATCTTCAATTTTTTCAGTTCTTCTTCAGCTTTTTCTTTAGCTTCTTTAGGCATCTTCGCTTTTTCAAGCTTTTCTGCCAATTGCTCTAGCTCATTTGATGGAGCATCGTCCAAGTCACCCAATTCTTTCTGGATAGCTTTCATTTGCTCATTCAGGTAATACTCGCGCTGACTGCGATCCATCTGTTGCTTTACGCGACCACGAATTCGCTTTTCAACCTGAAGAAGATCAATCTCCCCTTCTACCAAACTAACCAGATGCTCTAAACGCTCTTTAACTGACGTAATCTCAAGAATCTTCTGCTTATCTGTAACCTTTAATCCAAGATGCGCAGCAATAGCATCAGACAAGCGATCTGGCTCATCAATACCGGACAAAGATGACAAGATTTCAGGCGGAACTTTCTTATTTAAATTTACGTATTTGTCGAACAAATTAACAAGAGCTCGACTTAATAATTCTGTTTTTCTTTTATCAAAACTATCGTCTACAGGAATAACATCAATATCTGCAGTAAAGTATTCGCCTTCGATATCCATAGACGCAATTTTTACACGCTCCACACCCTCTACGAGAACCTTCAAAGTGCCATCAGGCAACTTTAGAAGCTGCAAGATTGTAGCCAAAGTTCCTACTTCGAAAATATCATCTGGGCCGGGCTCATCTACTTCTGCACTCTTCTGCGCAACAAGTAAAATTTGTTTATTGTTTTCCATTGCCTCATCAAGAGAACGAATAGACTTCTCTCTTCCAACAAATAATGGAATAACCATATGTGGGTAAACAACTACGTCTCTTAGAGTGAGAACAGGTATACCCTTAATATTCTTTTCAGCATTCGCTGTATTATTTTCTTTTTCAGTAGCCATTTTAGCCTCTTTTTTAAGCACCTCTGTATAATCACAGAAGTCTAATAGTTAGATTGGGACGCTTTAGAAAAAAATCAATACTTATATAAAATAAAGCCCCGCTAGTTTTCACTGCGAGGCTTTATTGAACATCTAATAAACAACTAACAGCTGTTGTTACTTCATTTAGATGATGATGCTTTCTTTTTGACGTCTTTACTTTCGTAAATAAGATACGGCTGAGATTCCCCGTTTACAACCGATTCATCAATAACAACTTTTGTCACATCTTTTTCTGAAGGAAGATCATACATAGTATCCAATAATATTTTTTCCATTATTGAACGTAACCCACGAGCGCCTGTCTTTCTTTCCATTGCCTTTTTGGCAATAGCATGTAGCGCATCGTCACGGAAATCTATCTCTGCCCCTTCCATATCGAATAGCTTTGTATACTGCTTAGTTAAAGCATTTTTTGGCTCAGTTAATATTCTCACAAGAGCATCTTCATTTAGCTCTTCAAGAGTAGCGATTACTGGCAAACGACCAACAAACTCAGGTATTAAACCGTAGCGAACCAGATCTTCTGCTTCAATTTCTTTGATAACATCACCAAAAGCTCGATCATCATCAGGCGCTTTAACTTCAGCCGAGAAACCAATACCACCTTTAGATGTTCTATCAAGAACCACTTTATCCAAACCAGAGAAAGCACCACCACATATAAACAGAATATTCTTAGTATCTACCTGCAAAAATTCTTGCTGTGGATGCTTGCGACCACCTTGCGGAGGAACAGAAGCAACAGTACCTTCAATAAGTTTCAAAAGCGCTTGCTGAACACCTTCACCCGAAACATCACGAGTAATCGATGGATTGTCAGATTTACGTGAAATCTTATCAATTTCATCAATGTAGACTATACCTGTTTCTGCTTTAGCCACATCGTAATCACATTTCTGTAAAAGCTTCTGAATGATATTTTCAACATCTTCGCCCACATAACCCGCTTCGGTTAATGTAGTAGCATCAGCCATAGTAAATGGAACATTCAACATTCTAGCCAAAGTTTCAGCTAACAATGTTTTACCACTACCTGTTGGACCAATTAATAGGATATTACTTTTAGACAACTCGATATCATCTTTTGATGAATTACTTTCCAGTCGTTTATAGTGATTGTATACCGCAACAGACAATACGCGCTTTGCAGCATTTTGATCGATGACATAATCATTTAAGAAATCATTAATTTCTTTAGGGATTGGAAGACTTCTCTTCTCACCTTCATCTTTTTCTTGCAACTCTTCAGTGATAATGTCGTTACATAAATCTACACATTCATCACAGATAAATACTGAAGGACCAGCAATTAATTTTCTAACTTCATGCTGACTCTTTCCACAAAAAGAACAATAAAGTAACTTGCCGTCACCTTTGCCATTTTGCCCATCTTTCTTATCTTTGCTCATTGACGAAAAACCTCAATTTTACTTTTCCCCTAATACCAACCCTAAAGTTAATCCTTATCCACTCAAAAGTACAGTAAGAACAGATAAAGTCGGTTAATTATTTTATAGGCGAATAGTTGATATTCAACAATAAAAAAAGCCTGATGATTCAGGCTTTTAATAAAATTCTAGTCTATTTGAATAGCTTTACTTGCTTCTGCTATCTAATACATCATCAATCAGACCGTAAGCTTTAGCCGCTTGCGAATCCATAAAATTATCTCGATCTGTATCTTTCTCAATAGTCTTCAAACTTTGACCCGTATGATGAGCCAAAACAGAATTTAACTCTTTACGGATCTTAAGAATTTCTTTTGCATGGATATCGATATCAGAAGCCTGACCTTGAAAACCACCTAGAGGCTGATGAATCATCACTCTAGAATGAGGCAAAGCAAAACGCTTACCTTTTGCGCCACCGGCTAACAATACAGCACCCATACTAGCAGCTTGACCAACACACAATGTACTCACATCAGGCTTGATAAATTGCATGGTATCGTAAATCGCCATTCCAGCAGTAACAACTCCGCCCGGCGAATTTATATACATATGGATGTCTTTTTCAGAATTATCAGCTTCAAGAAACAGAAGCTGAGCCATTACTGAAGTTGACATGTAATCTTCAACCTGACCAACAACAAAAATCACTCTTTCTTTCAGCATGCGCGAAAGAATATCTGAACCTCTTTCCTGACCACGCACGGTTTCAGTAACACCCGGCATTGGCAAGATACCATTTACACCGAGCATTTCATCTTGAAAACGAGTATTTGACATATTATTTCCTTTAAACATTGATTATATTATTTTTAAAGTAAAAACAATTAAGCCTGAGCGTTCATAAGATCTGTAAATTTAACAGTCTCTTCTTCTACCTTAGCCTTATCTAACACCCAATCTACGATCATTTCTTCCATAACCGCAGCTTCGATAGTTTGCATTGCCTGCTGATCACTTCGATAGTATTCGATTAATGCCTGTGGATCTTCATAGCTTGCAGCTAAAGAATTCAACATATCATCAACACGCGCCTGATCTTTTTCTAGTTTGTTCTTAGTGATAACCTCACCAACAATCAATCCTAGCTTTACACGGCGTGCAGCTTGATCTTTAAACATATCATCAGGTAAAGATGACATATCAGCACCTTGAGAATTCTGTTCCATCTCGCTACGTACTTGCTTGATTTCATCTTCAACTAAAGATGTAGGCAGATCAATTTCATGCAAGTCGTGCAAACCTTCCATTACAGACTGTTTGATTCGACTTTTAATACGCTGCTCAACTTCACGCTGCATATTAGATTTGATTTCAGCCTTGAAGCTCTTGCTTGTTCCATCTTCTACGCCAAACTTTTTGATGAAGTCCTCATCAACTTTTGGTAACGAAGGAGCACTTACTGTCTTAACATTCAATGTGAACTGCGCAGTCTTGCCTTTAAGGTTTTCTGCTGGATACTCTTCAGGAAATGTAACATCAGCTTCTTTTTCAGAACCTGGCTTCATTCCGGTTAGTGCATCTTCAAAGTCTTGAAGCATACGGCCCGCGCCAAGCTCAACAGAGAAGTCTTGAGCAGCTCCGCCCTCAAACTCTTCACCATCAATTTTTCCGTTAAAGTCGACAACCAGAAGATCACCTTCTTTAGCAGCGCGTTTAACTTCTTTCCACTCTTGCTGTTGTTTACGCAATGTTTCGATCATTTCATCAACATCAGCAGCAGCTAATTTTACAACTGGCTTAGTCACAGTCATTTTTGAAATATCGCCGATTTCGAATTCAGGATAGATATCAAAAGTTGCAGTGTACTCGAGGTCTTTACCAGGCTCTAAAGTAGTCGCATCAATTTTAGGCATTCCAGCTACTCTTAGCTTTTCCTGCTCTGCGGCTTCATAAAAAGTAGACTGAAAAATCTCACCAACAACTTCTTGATAAACAGAATCACCGTATTGTTGACTAACAACACTCATTGGCACTTTTCCAGGACGGAAGCCATCGATCTTGACTCTACCGCGCATAGACTTAAGACGTTTATCTACTTCCCCGTCAACGCGCTCTGCTGGCACAGTTATTGATAATTTACGTTCGATATTTCCGGTAGTCTCGACTGAAACCTGCATGCAATAAACCTCATCTCAAGCCACACGAAATGCCCTGAGTTCTTCTTATGGTTGAATAAAAGTTTAATAAAAGCCTGTTATAAAAACAGGCTTATTATAAATAATGGTGCGAAAGGAGAGACTCGAACTCTCACATCCTAAGATACTGGTACCTAAAACCAGCGCGTCTACCAATTCCGCCACTCTCGCAAAAAGAAAGCGATTATACAGTGCATTTCAATGCTTGTATAACCTGAATAAAGAAAAAAGCGCGATTAAAACAAAACTACTTCTTTTCTTTAATTTAAAAAAATCTGGGGTGGGTAATGGGACTCGAACCCACGACGACCGGCATCACAAGCCGGGGCTCTACCAACTGAGCTATACCCACCATAAATCCATGGCTAACCACTTAATGGCGCGCCTGGCAGGACTCGAACCTGCAACCTACGGCTTAGAAGGCTGTTGCTCTATCCAGTTGAGCTACAGGCGCAATATTAAAGTCCACCACGTACATCTATTCAATGCTGTAAATTGGTCGGGGTAGAGAGATTCGAACTCCCGACATCCTGCACCCAAAGCAGGCGCGCTACCAGACTGCGCTATACCCCGACACATCGCTATTAAACATAAATAATAGCTACTACCAAAACAGCAGAGCGCGAATGATACGCATCAATATAACCCTCGTCAACCCAATATTTGCAGATATTTTAAGTTTAAATCTTTCTGACATAATTTAATGGGAAAAAACTTGTTTTCATTCTATTTTCTGTTTTAAATATTTTACCTAGATCCCTGCAAACACTCGCTAGAAGCGACCATCTTAAGATAAGCCTGCCTTATTGGTTCATAAACTATATATCATTTGTTTCATCCTGAATTTCTACTTACGATACTTTCCAACAGCCAACAAGGTTTTATTATCGGCATTAAAGCTAATAAACTTCTCGTTTGGCTCTTGTAATGTCGTAAAAAAACACGCTTAATTTACAACTAATAGCAACGTTTAAACATTTATTGGATATCTAGTATGTCGGCTAAAATCATTGACGGAAAAAAAGTTTCTGCAGAAGTAAGAAATGAACTAAAAACAGCAATTGACGCGAGAAACGCTCAAGGTAAACGCCCACCAGGGCTTGCTGTAATTCTTGTAGGTAATGACCCTGCCTCTGAAGTATACGTAGGCCATAAACGCAGAGCATGTAACGAAGTTGGTATTTATTCTCGATCTTACGATTTACCAGAAGAAACCACTCACAACGAACTTGTTTCTCTGATCGACCAACTTAATAAAGACCATTTTATCGATGGCATACTGGTTCAACTCCCATTACCCGACCATTTAGATGCATCGTTAATTATTGAACGCATTGACCCAAGCAAAGATGTTGATGGCTTTCACCCAGTAAATGTAGGGCGTTTAACCTTACGCATACCCGGCCTTCGACCATGCACCCCTTATGGAATAATGAGATTACTCGAATCTATCGACGTAAACCCCAAAGGATTGAATGCTGTTATTGTCGGTGCATCAAACATTGTTGGTAGACCAATGATGTTAGAGCTATTGCTTCAAGGTGCTACTGTCACCGTATGTCACCGCTTTACTAAAAACACACCAGAATTAGTATCTCAAGCTGATCTTGTTGTGGTTGCTGTCGGTAAAGCCGGCCTTGTAAAAGGCGATTGGATAAAACCAGGCGCTGTTGTTATTGATGTTGGTGTTAACCGACTAGAAGATGGAACATTAGCAGGAGACGTAGAATTTGACGTTGCGGCAGAGAAAGCCTCATGGATTACACCTGTTCCCGGTGGTGTTGGCCCTATGACTGTTGCCATGCTAATGAAAAACACATTAACAGCCTGTGAAAAGCACCAGTTTTAAGCATTAAACATAATTAAGCCCCCCCCTACTTTTAGGCACTTTTTTGCCAAAAGCAGGGGGAGTGTGAATCACTCAATCTCTATAAATTACTCAATACTTTTCCGAAACAAAAACCTAAAAGTTTTTAGTGTAAGCAATACCAAATGAATTCTGACTCATACTGATATCTGCCGCAGTAACATCAGTCATTGGATTTGGTCCGACCTGAATAATCGACCCCGGAGAAGCCGGCCCCTGAGCCGTTAAGGTACCATCACCTTTGATTTTATTCTCAAAAGCATGCATGTACTGGAACGTTAAATTAGACGTTTTCGATAGCTTATAGTCCATACCTAAGGTTATGTGATCTTCAACGGTGGCAGGAGCCAAGACATTAAACGCTGTTTCTGTTTCAGGTATCGGAGACTTACCATGGTTATAACCCGCCAAAAGCGTCAATCGGTTATTCAACTGATGCTTAACACCCAATTTGATAATATTCTGATCTTTCCAACCAAAGCCCGCACCGTCGTCATCACCTAGTTTTGGACCTTGCAAATCAGCTGGAGCAACTCCTTGTAATAACTGCCCTTGTAGCTGCGCGGTATTATTCTTATTAGAAATAGAAGCAACGTCGGTATAATTGATATGCGCAAAGTCTAAAGCTATCGTTGTTTTAGATGTAGCTTTAAACGAAAGACCTGCGGTAATCATACTTGGTATATCAAAGCGACCTTGCTCTGCCAATAGACCACTGTAATTATCAAATTTACTCATCTTGGTCTTACCACGATAGGCTAAACCAAGTGTTAATTTATCATTTACCTGACCTTGCCACCCAAGCGAAAGACCTGCACCCGTAGAACCATCGTAGCCATTATTGGAAAGATTACTTGCATCACTACTGAACGGCGCAAAAGAATCTACACCACCTATTTTGATTCGCTGATAAACAAGGTTAAGAGAAGCACCAATACTGTTTTTTTCTCCCAGCTTCATTGACACACTAGGTGCAACAAATAACTGAGAAAAATCGATACCGGTATTATTAGTCTGACTAAAAATGGGACGATCATAAGTCGCATTCATACCACCATTTCCGTAAGCCGCAA
The DNA here is from genome assembly GCF_035798195.1 of Cocleimonas sp. KMM 6892. NCBI lineage: Bacteria > Pseudomonadati > Pseudomonadota > Gammaproteobacteria > Thiotrichales > Thiotrichaceae > Cocleimonas > Cocleimonas sp. KMM 6892. The sequence continues at coordinate 141,736 of NZ_JAPFBV010000001.1, forward strand.
TCCCTACCGAAAACTTATCGTTTAAATGCTTTTGAAAAGCCACTTCCGGGATGGGGAAGTTGCTATCATCATTTCCATCGAGACTGGCACCTGAAATGGATGGATTAAACTCAGGCGAATCATAACTCGTACCTCGATCAGGAACAAAAATATCCAAACCAGCCGTCCAGTTATTCGCACCGAATGATAATGCTGCTGGATTTGTCGCCATATTCATCGCGTTATCACTACCTGCAACTGCGGTTCCACCCATCGCTTTTTGTATAATACCGAAACCATGCGATGCATAACCATTGGTTGCATTCGCTGAGGTAGACAATAAACATGCCACAGCGACTGAGGTCGCTAGTATTGATTTTTTTAACTGATGCTCCATCGATTCTCTCCTGTTTGTTTTTTATATTTCATCTTTTTTCATTCCCTTACAAAGAGTGTCAGAATTAACCAATACCAACAATACACATTTGTGGATAGGTTTTTTATAGCTAGGTTATTGATTTAACTAATATTATTAAATAATAATATACTTCTACTCCATATATACGTAGATGGTAGCCTTACCCAAGCACCTTTTTTACTTTTTTTACACCCCCCTACTTTGGGGCACTTTTTTATAACAATTATTCTTTTTAATTATTTCAAGTATCAATGAGACCTCAGACCTAGATGCCCCATGAAGAATTATTTACGAATATTTATATCAATAAGCCAGCGATTTTCCAACAAAGTTGTGCATCGATACAAAAGAACAATTAACATACGCCATTTGTACAATTTAACCTAAAGTGCCACTCATGGATTTCACACTCAAACATTCAGATAAATCGAACAACAACCTTGCTAGAAGAGGAGAACTAAACTTCCCTAGGGGAACCGTTCAAACCCCTGCTTTTATGCCCGTAGGAACTTACGGCACAGTAAAGTCAATGAAACCCGAAGAGATTAAAGACCTCGGCGCCGAGATAATACTTGGAAATACGTTTCACTTAATGCTTAGGCCAGGCACTGACATTATCGAAAAGCATGGAGACCTGCACGATTTCATGAACTGGGATAAACCCATCCTTACGGACTCGGGCGGATTTCAGGTATTTTCTCTGGCAAAAATGCGCAAGATTACTGAAGAAGGCGTTCACTTTAGATCACCTGTGAATGGCGACAAGGTATTACTGTCACCAGAAGTATCTATGGATATCCAACGCAAGCTGGGATCTGATATCGTGATGATATTTGACGAATGCACGCCTTATCCTGCGGGCTTGTCTGAAGCACGCGAATCTATGGAATTATCCTTACGCTGGGCTAAACGCAGCAAAGAAGCGCACGCAGACAATCCTTCAGCGTTATTTGGTATAGTGCAAGGCGGCATGCACGCAGAACTCAGAACGACTTCTGCACAAGGCTTACAGGAAATAGGATTCGATGGTTACGCTATCGGAGGACTGTCTGTTGGCGAACCGAAAGATGAAAGAGACCACGTATTAGAGGTAACCACCCCCCTACTTCCAGCCGATAAACCCAGATATTTAATGGGCGTTGGCAAACCTGAGGATATTGTAGAATCAGTCAGGCGTGGTGTAGATATGTTTGATTGCGTGATTCCAACCAGAAATGCGAGAAATGGATTTTTGTTTACACGCTTTGGCGAATTAAAACTTCGCAATAGCAAACATCAAGCTGACACAGGGCCTATCGATCCTGAATGTGGTTGCTACACCTGTCAGAACTATTCTCGTTCTTACCTACGTCATCTGGACAAATGCAGCGAAATGCTCGGTGCGCACCTGAATACGATTCACAACCTGTATTACTATCAGGAACTGATGAGAGGAATACGCGCCGCCATCGAAAACGATAGTTTTGATGCATTCGCTGATGATTTTTATGCACAAAGAGAAAATAAAGAGAACGTCTAATTCTCAGCAGTAACCTCTAATATCACCAAAGTCACCCCCCTACTTTGGGGGCTTTTTTTAATATAAAAAAAGCAGACACAAAAAAGCCGCGAATTTCGCGGCTTTTTTATTACATACTAAAACGAAGTGTTGTTTACATTACACCAAGCTTCTCAAGAGTATCGATAGTCAAACCGCCAGTAGCAAGTCCGTTATCTTTCTGGAATCTTTCAACAGCAGACATTGTGCCACGTCCAACATTACCATCTACAGCACCGGTATAAACACCAGCGTCTTTAAGCGCTTGCTGGATTCTTTTGTTGATATCAGGACCCATGTTCGTCTTACAAAGAACACGACGCCATTCTAAACGCTCGCTAGAAACTTTCGCACGCTTTTCAACAGTGTTGTATTCCGCAGGAATAGTTGTACGAATTTCTTCTGCTTCTGTAGCAACATTACTTACTTTGATTAGCTTGGCAACTGGCTCAACTTTCTCTTCTTCAATTGCAGCAGGTGTATCGATCACTAACTTCTTAACTTTAGTGAACTGAGCTGGAATTTCTTTAAGACAAATCTGGTTTCCAGTATAAGTACCTTCACCATCAACTGCCGCGCCTCTCCATGTGAAGCTTGCATCAGATACTTTGTTCGTTAGAGTAATTTTCTTGTACTCAGCAGGTATCTTAACTTTATCGATGGTTGCATCGCTAACTAGCTTAGATACTTTAACGCCTTTAGCTTCCTCAGGTACTTCAACTAGATCAATTGTAGAAGGAGTCTTAAGAACAGTTTTCTTGATGATCTTGTATTTAGCAGGAACCTGGATCAAACACATGATCTCACCAGTAGAGTTATCAATCTTTGTGATTGGTCCGTCACCCTTCTTCCAAACCGCTTTAGCTGGCTCGATTTCGATTTTTTCTTCGATAGTCTCGTATTCAGCAGGCTTGTAAACTTTCTTCTTGCTTGCTTGCTTAACAACTACAGTCTCTTCAGTTTCTTCGAACTGTGCTGCAGCTACTTTGATTTCTTCTGACTCTTCCTTAACAAGTACTTCTTTTTCAGTCTTTTCGTACTTTGCAGGAACATAGTATTCTTTGAAACACTCACCGATTGCTGCACTAGAAATATCAATACTGTTTGTTTTAGCTGCTGCTAGTAACGCAGGGCTTGCAGGAATACCTTTTTTACCAAGACTTGTAACCCACTCTGTGCTTGCTTTAGCCACTTCAACTTCTTCAAATTCTTCGCGGAATTTAGCAGGAATGACTTTAACTTTAGTGAAACCTTCTTTAGCAATGATTGATTTTTCTGCTTCATCAAAAACAGCTGGCTTAACTTCAACTTTTTCAGATTCTGGCTTGATTAGTACTTGTTCAGTTTTTGTTTCATATTCTGCTGGTACAATTACTTTCGCATAACACTCACCAGGTTTAGCGTCAGGTAAAGTATCTGTAGCATCAATTCTATCTTTTTCTTCTTCGCTATGAGAAGCAGCCATTGTCTGTGTAGCAGGTAGCAAAAGCGCCAATACGGCTGCTGAAGCAAAAGTTTTAGTGAACATTTGAAACTCCTTAATTTTTTTTAACTTTGATGGTTACAAGTTATTCTTGGCTTTAAGCCCACAATATTTTTTCCGAGCCGAATAACAGATTTTGCAAGGATAATCCATTAGTCACTAATGAGCAACCGTCTATCGCCTTATACGCAAAGGTATTGCTCATAATTCAAGTCGATTTTACAGAGTGTTTTACTTGAAAATGACATTAACAAGATTAAAGCAATAATAAAAACAGACGACGCTTAACGATGAAAACTCAGTTTATTTTACGGACGTTATTATTCCGCTAGAATTTTAAAGGCAACACCAACAAGAATGTTGAAATTTACAATCGATAAGCTAAAGAATTTTTTCCCTAATGGATGAATCACATCTACAAAACTGTAGCTTTGGGCAATTTTAAACCCTAAGAAGTTCCGTAAAAAAAATAATTTTTTTACACTACTTCCCTTTTTGTGATAAATCAAACAACTGAAAAAATTCACAGAGGTATTACGCTTACTTTGATTAAATGTGCACTTCACGAATAAACCAAGAAAAATGCGTTAAGCATTATTTGATAACTTAAGAAAACAAAATATTTATTCCAGCTTCAATAATAGGACTAAATAAAGCCTTAAAAACCCAAGGTTATTTATTCTGTAATTTATACATCGTCAACCTAACAGATAACTTCTGTTGATACTTCACAACAGAAATCTAAGAAAACGCATCTGATCCAGGATTAATTAACGAAACAAAGAAACCGGTACAACCGACAATAATCCTCTGACATTTAAATAGCCTGCAATACTTACAAGCACAGCCCCTAAAGCAGTCCCGAGAATGATCAATCCTAAATTGAACTGCGGCGTTAATTCAAATAATTGATAAGCCGCCACGTTACCAGCAATCAATGCAAGCACCGCAGCGAGAAATCCTGCCAAACCGCCAATCATGGCAAATTCAAGAATAAGGTTGCGACGTAAATACGCTCTATTCGCACCTAGTGATTTTAGTATTGCCAGTTCTTTTCTTCTTAGTGCTTTTTGTGACTGTAAGGCTGCGAATAGAACCACTACACCTGCGACTAACGTAAACAGAAATATTCCCTGCACCGCGAAAGCCGCTTTATTAATCAAATCACGAACCTGAGTAAGAATTGCGCTGATATCAATATCCGTCACACTAGGGAATTTCTTGATTAGATTAGGTAATACTTCAGGTTTACTTTCATCGAGATAAATACTGGTGATAAATGTTTTCGGGTAATTATCAAAAGCCTGTGGAGCCGCCAATACGAAAAAATTCGGTTTCATGCTATCCCATTGAACGGTTCGCATACTGGTAATGGTTTCGACAATGCGCTGACCTGCGATATCAAAGGTCAGTTTATCCCCCATTTTCACACCTAGATTATCAGCGATACCTTGCTCCATAGAAAAACCGGACTGCGCGCCTTTCTCGAACCATTTACCCGCAGTTATCATATTACCTTCGGGCATTTCTGCGCTTGCCGATAAATTAAATTCACGGGTTAATAAACGTTGCGCACGTTGGTTCTCTGCATATTTCGCATCATCTGGCGATATTGCTTTGTCGTTCACTTCCACTAAACGGCCGCGCACCATTGGGTATATGGGTGCTTCGGTATTATCTTTAGCGAGCAATTCTTTTAAGGGCTGAACTTCATTCGGTTGAATATTAATCAGAAAATGATTAGGCGCACCCTCAGGAAGACTCGCTTGCCAACGATCAATCAGATCACTACGTAAGGTAGTTAATAACAATAAACTAAATAAGCCCACGCCAAAAACGACCACCATCAACGCCATGCGACGATTGGCCTTGGGCAGATGCCAGCGTTCACCTAGTTTACGAATCAGTTTTAGCAACAATAAAGCGCACACCCAAAAAACGGCTAACGCAATCATCACTGCTACCAGCAAGTACAAACTCAATTTGATATCGGCCGTTTGTAACCACATCAAACCGAGGACAGATAAAGACAAACTTATAAAAGGCAACAATAATGGCGCTTTTGACGCGCTACTCGCTCGTTGAAGTATTTGCACAGGCGCTGTTTTAACCAGCTGCAAAAGATGAGGAGCAGAAAAACCAATTACCAATACTTGTGCAGTCAGCAACCCTACCCAAACGGGCATCCAGCCTGTACCAGGCAATTCCTGACCGATAAAGTCCTGTAAATAACTGGCGAGAAAGAACTGGATAAAGAAGCCCAGTATGGATCCAACAATTCCAGCAATAAGAGCCACAATCAATAACTGGGATAAATAGTGTTTTGTCACCTGCCAGCGAGATGCGCCCATTGTTTTAAGCACCGCAACCGCTGATGTTTCGTGTCTGGTCAGGCTGTAACTGCTTAGCGCTATACCAGCACCGGCTAAAATTACAGCCAGTAATGCCGCCATTTTCAGAAAACGTTGCCCTCGTTGTAGGGCTTGCTGGATGGCTGGCATGCCGTCTTCTAGCGTTCGGATTTTCTCGCTTCGCGTTAATCGTGGTTTCAACCAACTTCGAAAAGAATCGATTTGTGCTTCATTACCAGCAAATAAAAAACTGTAATTCGCACGACTTGCCGCGGTTAAAAGCCCGGTTTCAGGAAGTTGTGCCAAAGGCATGATCAATGTAGGTGCAAACTGAAAGGCATTACTCGCCTGATCCGGCATCTTATTAATGATTTTCGCCAGTACCTTCTGGCTTTTGCCTAGCTGTACTGAATCTCCTGCACCTGTTCCCAATGAAACAAACAATCTGTTATCCGCAATGATTTCATTATCAGACAAGGTATCAATGCGAGTTGCTTTAGTCACCCCCCCACTTACAGCGCTTGTTTCTATTTCTCCGTGTAACGGATATTTATCCGATACGGCTTTAACCTGGGCTAATTGAAATTTCTCGCCGCGCGACACCATGCTACGAAAAGAAACCGTAATGGCTGTACTCAAGCCTCTTTTTTCGGCTTCTTCTATATAAGAATCATCAATCGGACGAGTCGATACAATCACCATGTCGCCACCCAGTAATTGCGTAGCCTGAACATTCATCGCACGATCTGCACGATCCGTAAAAAAACCGACAGATGTAACAGCAACAACCGCTACCAGTAATGCCAAAAACAATAAGCGGGTTTCTGCGAGACGCCAGAAACGTTTAGTCTGAATCAAAAACTGTTGAAGTAGAGAAATCATTTCTGTGCTGTTATCCGCTATTATTTTTTGTCATGACAACTGTCATAACGTTGTGTTTTAAGTGATGTTGTAATTAGTAAGTTGTAATTGATAAATATATAGTTACAAGGTTGCAAACGTTCATTGTTAAAAGGCTATATAGCCAAAACACCGTTCACCAATTTGTAATGTGTCTGGCATTTTTCAGCCAAATCATCATCATGTGTAACCAGCACGAGTGTTGTATTGCTTTCTTTTTGCATCGCAAACAGCAGCTCGATAATTTCATCACCCGTATTACTATCTAGGTTACCCGTTGGCTCATCGGCAAATAACACCGAAGGTTTGGTGACAAATGCTCTTGCAAGTGCGACGCGTTGTTGCTCACCACCCGATAACTGAGTAGGCAAATGGGTAAGACGCTCACCCAAACCAACTTGATTCAAAGCCTCGCTTGCACGTTGTCGAATCTCGGGGAGTTTCAAACCAGATTGTCTATCCAGCTCTAGTGGCAGCATGACATTTTCAAGCGCGGTTAAATTATCCATCAAGTGAAAGGATTGAAACACAAAGCCCACTTTACTTAAGCGCAACGCTGCTCGCTGATCTTCATCTAGCTCGGTTAGTTCCTTTTTTAACAAACTCACCTTTCCTTCAGAAGGAACATCCAACCCTGCCAACAAGCCCAAAAGTGTCGTTTTTCCCGACCCGGAAGTTCCCGTAATCGCGACCGATTCGCCCTGTTCTACAACTAACGAAATGTTGTTTAAGATGTGTAATTTTTCACCCGTTGAAACCGGTAAGCTTTTACTTAAATTTTGTGATTCAATTACAATAGAATTATTTGACATTAATATGGTCATAAGGATTGGATAATAAGAGTATTAACTATGGGTTTCACATTGAAAGTTTTCAAGCTAGCACGACGTTCTTTTCTATTAATGACTATTATGCTTTTCAGCAGTGCCTTTAGCAGCACTGCTTTGGCTGATCAAAAAATTCTTGTTTGGGGGGATAGCCTCAGTGCGGCTTATGGAATACCTCGAGAACAAGGCTGGGTAAATCTCATGAGAAATGAGCTCGGCGAAAAAATAGAAGTCATCAATGGCAGTATTAGTGGCGAGACCACCCAGGGTGGAAGAACGCGATTACCTAAAGCATTAGAAGATCATCAACCTAATTATGTGGTTCTCGAATTGGGGGCCAACGACGGTTTAAGGGGCATTCCTCCTGATGTCACTAAAACTAATTTAGACACAATGATTCAAGAAGCGCAGAAGGCGAATGCAAAGGTGATTTTATTCGGGATGAAGATTCCACCCAATTATGGTGTTGCCTATTCAGAAAAGTTTGAGGCGGTTTTTGCAGATTTAGCTAAAAAATATGATCTTCCCTTTATTCCCTTTTTTATGGAAGACATTGCGCAGAATTTTGATTATTTACAGGCAGATGAATTGCACCCTACCGCTTCAGCTCAACCTTTATTGCTGAAAAAAATACTACCGACCATCAAAAAAGAACTCTCCTCAAGTTAATAGCCTTAACACTTCAGAGCAACAACTAGCGCAACAAACTAGAGAAACAAATTAAAGAAATAAGTAACACAAGTAAAAACGCTCAGGCATAAAAAAACCCACTCAAAAAATCTGAGTGGGTTTTGTACGCTTCAGATTTTTACTGAGGTGGTACAGTAGTTAAACCCAAAGTTACCCAGGATTGCATACCACCGCGATACCACTTAATTTTTTCCGCAGGGTAGCCTTTCTTAACCAGTGATCTGATGTTCACGGTAGATTGATGACACCATGAGCCGTTACAGAACATGACTAATGTTTTAGCATCACTGAAATCCAGTTTATCGTCATCACCTTTTACGCCAAAACGCTCTCTCATCACATCATTTGCTGAAGGCGCATCTTCTGAATCTTCCCATGCGCCGTTGCCAGCAACACTTAACTTTGTCCATGGAATATTGACAGAACCGGGGATAGTGCCACGCGCTACCCAGTCGTTAGTTCTAGAATCAATAACAATAACTGAGTTATCGGTAGACGCTTGTTTTAAATAATCCAGCATTTCCAGTTCAGCAATTGTTTCAACACCGGGTGCTGCAACACTTGGCTGAATGCAAAATGGAGGGCAAGAACGTGAAGTTTTAGCATAAAGCTTAGGGATTGTATGTCCCTTATCCTGATCTCTTTGAATGGTAATTCTATCGCCCATGTGAACCACATTTACTGAATCTAGTGTTGGCGAGATTTTTACATTCATAGAATCATCAGCTACTGCTGAAACTGAGATTAGAGAAGCCATGAGACCTCCCACTAATAGTGAAACTGCTTTGATTTTCATATCGAACCACCTATGTATTTAATTAATTATATTACTATGTACTAATATATAATAACGAGAGCATGAAATAATTGATGGAGATCAAGTAACTAAATTTAATCTAGCCGACGAAATAAGTGAGAATGCAAGCCTTCATATTCAAGCAAAAAACATCTGTGATCAGAGGCAACGTTAGAGTTCGAAAGTTTTCTCTGCTTGGCTAATGGGACAAATGAATGATAACCGAACTGCGCTCAACTGAAGATCTTCAGGCTCTTTGTCATTGCTATTGAGAATGTCAGTATCACTATCAGATTTAGACGCCGGATTCGTTGCCGATCCATATAATCTGTCTCCGACCACAGGAAATCCCAAACCCGAAAGGTGTTTTCTTATTTGATGTTTTCGTCCTGTTTCGATATTCACCGCTAATAAAGTTCGGTTAGCGTTTTCATCAAAGGACAAAACCGTGACATGAGAAATTGATTTTTTACCATCCAGTTCATCATCGATGGTGATAGAACCATTTTCAGCCACATCTGCAAAGCGTCCTTCAACCAATACCTGATAGACTTTAGTAATTTGTCTTTGCTCGAACATACGACCAAATTGAGCAGCTACTTTCTTTTTATGCGCGAGAATAATAAGGCCATTGGCGGCGCGGTCGAGACGATGAACAACAAATGCGACACGCTCAGGAACCAGTGTCTTTTCTGCCCAGCGTTGAATCGTGCAGTGATCACCCCATTTGGAACCTTGTGAGAACATTCCAGACGGTTTATTCCAAACGCTATAATCACCTTCATCACTTATCAGTGAGGCTGATTGAGGACTTTGTTGAAGAATAGTTTCATCGTAATAAAAATGCAGCACATTCCCTGTCGTTACTCTTTTTTTAGCGCGGCGAAGTCGTGACACAGGTTGTTTTTTTTGCTCTAACCATACACAGCCCTGTTGCATCACAGTCTTGATTTTTTGGCGAGAAAGACCTGATGCATCAGCAAGATAATCCACTGCTGTTTTATCGTCAGTAATAATCTCAATATGAAATTCTTGTTTTTGATTATCGGTTTGGGTCATTTGAGATCTAATCTGTATTTTATGAGTATTTTATTAATCTTTATCTGAAGAGAATTGCTTTCATAAGCATCATAATACACCCCCCTACTTTGGGGCGTTTTTTTATTGATAACTATTTATTAAAACCCTTTTATTGATTTCACTGTCTAAGCACATCAATTATCGCGACAAATGAGATCGAATTAAAAAGCTTTAATGCTCTGACAATTCCAGCAATCAGTAAATTGTGAGCTATGTTGCTCGCCGCAATTTTCACAAACCCAATTTTCATCTGGATTTGCAGGTTTCAACGCTTCTTGAACGAGCTCTTTTGCCCAGTCTTCTTTTAGGGAATCTTTCACCCAGAGCTCAGGCCAACATACTGTTAAAGGCACCTCACCCGCGAGCGAAGAAAGACGATCATTTTTTATTACACAGTCTATTCCCGCTGCATCCAGTATGTTTTTTAGATGATACAGAAAAACCACATTTTCAGACGTATGTACAAGTTTCAAATCATTAACCTTTTTATATGCGTTTTTGTAATCATTTTAACGCATTGTTTCGGATATTATCGTAGATCTTTCTTATATCTCTGACGATAAAATCTACGCACTTGATCGCATAATTGTGTTTATTTAAATTTATTAATCTCACATTCAGACAAACTAGCCTATAGTTTGCGCATAAACTATTTGACAATCACATAAGATATGTTTGATAAATGATAACTCTCATAATACTAACGATAAGGAGTAAAAATAAATAATGGATGGCCAAAGGTATCGCATCGTCGCGATCGGTGATAAATCACCCAAAATGCTATCCGAATTCTGCAATGAGTTATTAGGATGCAACTGCGAAATCCAGAGTATTTCATCACTTAGATTAGGGCACAGTTTTGTTGTCGTAGTAATGGTTGATGCGTATATCGGTGAATCTGACATTGAAAAATGTCTCTTAGGCGTTGTAGAAAACTACGACCTTAAATTAAACATAGATACTTGCACTCGCAAAACCTATAAATTTCAAAAATCAGATGTATTTATGCGCGTTAAAGGAATCAATACAACCGGTATTAAAGAAGCCGTTATTTCAAAACTAACAGCCGGTGGATTGGATATCCACGGATTAGAATCCGATATCTATCGAAAAGATGAAAAGAATATTTTTGTTATCAATGTTAAGGGTCACGCATCGTCTGAAGGCTTTGATAACTTAACGAAGCTTGCTGCAGAACTGCAGGAAGAAAATCTGGAAGTGGCCATTTCAAATGAATGGAAACTACTGATTTAAGATTTACAGCTCCCCTCCCCCGACGTAACGATTTCTAATCGTTATTTTTAGAAAGATAATAACTGCCAGGTTAACCTATTTCCCGGCAGTTATTATCAATCTTTAAACGCTTAAAAAAGCGCTTAAAAAATCGAATCAGTAACCTTATTTCTTAACGTCACCCTTCAATCTGATGCCTTCAACAGAAAGAATCATTTCTACATCCGCTGATTTAGGACCTAGATTTTTTTCGATACCAAAATCAGCCATTTTGAAAGTTGTACGACCTTCAAAACCAGCGCGGTAACCACCCCATGGATCTTCACCTTCGCCGATTTTCTCAACAGCAATTGACACTGGCTTAGTCACACCGTGAAGGGTTAAATCACCTTTCAAAGTCTTGCCGTCAAAACTGGTGCTTTCAAACGTCGCTTCTGGAAATTTATCTACATCAAGGAAATCATCACCACGAAGGTGCTTATCACGCTCTGCATGATTAGTATCCACACTGCTGGTATCAATTTTAACAGACACTTTTGCTTTTTCTGGTTCTGCTGCATCGTAGCTAAACGTGCCATCAAAATCATTGAAACGACCGTATAACCAGCTATAACCTAAATGCTGCACTCTGAATTGTACAAACTGATGTGCGCCTTTTTTATCGAATGCATAATCAGCAGCTTGCGCAGATAGAGTGCCTGCCAGTAAACCCAGTGCTAAAAATGATGTTGCCATTGTTTTTAATTTCATACTTTCTTCCTTCCTTTCTTTGTAAATAAATAATGATTAAATTTTCTACTTCTGTCTCTAATAAAACGGGTGTAAATTAATTTATTGTTTTTAGGCGTGTTTCGATTATTAAGCTTTGAGACCTAACATTCTCTTTAACGTTCGATCTTTCATAAAATAATGATGAACCAGTGCGGCAATGGCATGAACACCCACTAATATAATAAATGCTAAACCTAAGTATTCATGTACTGTGCCGGCCAATTCACCACGATCTTTACTGTCTGCCAACAGTGCAGGCACATTAAATAGACCAAAAACTTCGACCCCCTGACCTTTAGCGGTTGAAATTAAATAGCCACTGACCACCAGCACAAATACCATTAAATAGAAAAAGTAATGTGTCAGCGAAGCCAGCATATTCATCATGGTGCTTTTGACATCTAGATACCGTGGTTTGGCTTGAACCACATTCCACAGCAAACGCGCCAACATTAATAGACCAATGATGACGCCAACACTTTTGTGAATATACGGTGCATCCTTATACCACTTGTCGTAATAGTCCAAATCGACCATCCAGTCACCGACAAAATACATAGCGATAAGCGCTATAGCCATGAGCCAGTGAAGAGTGATCGATACCCAACCAAAACTTTCTTTGGTATTTGTTATTCCTGCCATTTATTTAATCGCCTGCTGTTTGTATACGTGTTTATTTAGTGTCTATTTAAAATCGGTTATTTCTAAAATCATCAAACGCTTGCCTGACTTCGTCCTGAGTATTCATTACAAAAGGACCACCTCGCGCGACTTTTTCATTCAACGGTCTGGCTGAAATAACAAGAAATCTGGCCGATTCAGTTTTGGTTTTGACCATAATCTTTTCGCCTGGTTCTAATATTCCCAATGTTTTTGCAGGCAAAAGCTGTTGCTGCAAACCGACCTCGATTTCACCGTCGATAACATACACCAGGGTATTATCCTGCGTATCTACTATTTGTTGATAATTATCGTAATTTACTAACGACACATCCATAAATAGCGGGCTGACATAGTCGTTTTTAACCGGGCCTGTCGTACCTTTTTCTGTGATGCCTGCAACAACCCGAATGGTAGTGCCATCTTCCCAGGTTTCCAACGGTACTTCTGACGCTGAAAACTCCTGATAGGCAGGCGATGTCATTTTATCTTCTGCCGGCAAGTTCACCCAAAGCTGAAAGCCTTGCAGCATGCCGTTCTCCTGCTCTGGCATTTCTGAATGAACAATACCTTTGCCCGCAGTCATCCATTGCACACCACCAGATTCGATCACACCTTCATTACCTGCGTTATCTTTATGGCGCATTTTGCCTTCCAGTAAATACGTGACTGTTTCAAAACCACGATGTGGGTGCGGGGGAAATCCGCCGATATAATCATTGGGTTCATCAGAGCCAAAGGCATCAAGCAGTAAGAATGGATCAACCATATCAAGCTCAGCTGTGCCGACGAGTCGAACCATCGACACACCATCACCATCGGTTGTTTTAAATCCTGCACTGGAACTTACTAATTCTTTTACAGAATTTTTATTACTCACAATAGTCATATTCAATTCCTCAAAATATTCAGTTTTCGACATGCAGTGTTCCAACCACATAAACATCATATATATTCATTAAAAAAGAATAAATATCGAATACCGCAAAACATTGTTCACATTATTAGATCAATTGAGGTTTTTATGATTAATCTCTTCGATAATTAGAACTATGCCACCCCCCTACTTATAGCGACTTTTTAAGATGCTTATTGCATGCTTATTTATTGTTATCCAATTATCGCTTACCCATTTATCACTTATCCATTTATCGCTCAGCTGGTAATGAAAAAAGTCTTGACCTCAAGTTAACTTGAGCTTGTATCATAATCATATAAACACCAGATTAATCCAATAAAAGCGATGACAGCGTCATCTAACTGAAGGAGTTTCAAATGGAAGCAGATTTTTGGCACGAAAGATGGAGTAAGAACGAAATTGGATTTCATGAGAATGAAGTGAATCCACTCTTAGTGAAACACATCAAGGATTTAAATCTATCAGAAGGCAGTCGTATTTTTTTGCCGTTGTGCGGAAAAACCAGAGACATCGCCTGGTTACACAGCAAAGGATACAAAGTAGTTGGCATCGAACTAAGCGAGCATGCCGTCAAACAACTGTTCACAGAATTATTAGGCGATGAAAAACTGCAACCTGAAGTGACGCAAATAGATCAGCACACGTTATATACGTTTGAAAATATCGAAGTATACGTCGGTGACTTTTTCAAGTTAAGCAAACAGCAACTGGGAAAAATTGATGCGGTTTATGATCGCGCCTCTCTGGTTGCACTGCCCGACACTATGCGCACGCAATATGCTCAGCATCTATTAGAAATTACCCAAGGCGTGTCACAACTCTTGATTACCCTCGAATATGATCAAAGCGTGATTAAAGGTCCTCCGTTTTCCATCTCTGATGCGATGATTAAAAACTATTACCAGAATGATTTTAATATCACTGAATTAGAAAGGATCTCAGAGAAACTGAAAGGAAAAGTCGACGCCGACAATGTGGTTTGGCAATTGCTTTCTAAAAGATAACGATTGTAGAAACATTGTAGAAACTATCGTTATTTCAGAAAAGCCCGGCATAAAGTTGCCGGGCTTTTTGTTAATCTTCTCAGCTAAAACTTAACGTAAAGCCATCACGACCAATATTTCATTGCTTATAAACAACGTGTCTATTTTTAAGGATTTCTTTCTTCATAAAAAACTTTCTGTTCTTCGTAGATCGGCTCCATATTTAGCTGATAAAACCCCAAGCCTCCGTTACGTATTTCGAATTCCTTTATAGCCCCAACCTCAAACTGCGCCCAATATTCTGAGGATGCCAAATCAAACTTTAGTGTAGGAACTTGTTCATCACTGGGAAGATTTTTCCGTTGTGGCTGCCACATCACGGTATCTGTCTTCGTATAAGAAAACCGTTGCAATCCTTCTGTATCAGTCCATTCATTGACCCTTAGCAATAAGGGATACATCACTGCCGCGGTTGAAAGCCCCATAAACACAGCAAAGATTACTTTTTCAGCCAGCGTGAACTTTGTTTTACTTAGCAGTAGATAACTCAAAATCACAGCTATGAAACCAGCTACTATCATGTACAGATAAGGAGGAGCACCAGCGTAAAACTCAGATAAGGTAAAATAAACCTCTGTGATGAAATAGAATAAAGCGAAGAAAACAAAGCCAGCCATCGCTATGGAAACCGGACTCGAATTGATATCAGTTCCGAGCGAATTCTCCGTTAAACCGGATTGATATTTACCATCAGCAGATCTTTTTATTTTTAACAAACCCTTAGCTTCAAATACCTTAACTAAGGCGCTTTCTTCGTACATATCCGCAATATCATGACCGAATTTGAATAACGGCTTTTTGACTTGCTGTGTGGGGTCTACCCATTGCGACGGTAACACTTTGATTGTTTTATTTAATAACTTTACATTCAATGGCAGTAGTATCGTATTTTTTGCGATGACCGATTGCACTGGCTCTACAACCTGAATTTCTGTCCATGAGATTCGCCAATCTGGATGAAAACGTTTCAACATATCAGGCAAACCGCTTTGATGTGATATACCAAACTCGTCAATTTCGAGCGTTGATTTATTCATAAACTGTTGATGAAAATAAAAGAATATCGACCAAATGAAAGGGATGTAGACAAATGAATGGGTAAAGAAGTCATCCGTTTTTATGAAGGTGTAAAGAACGACAAGTGATACAAAGGTAGATAAAATAAGAAACAGTTGAAGCCAGAATTGCCAGCCCTGAAAAGCCTGAAATCCGCGACGCCTTAAGATAAGTAGATTATTCATTCTATCATTTTTATTTTTAATGAAGCCTAAGCTTATATCAACTTATTTGTCTGATCACTCATAAGCCGATAACAGGAGTTCTCATTTAATCTTGTTTTATTGGCACCCCCCAACTTACAGGCACTTTTTTTACATAAAGTCGTCACTTACAAATCTCCAGATTCGAACTTACAAAGTCGCGTTATCCCTTGTCTTTCTCCCAAGCTTTGACCAAATGACAATTTTCACAGATCAACGCAAAAAATTTACAAAAATTGACAATAAGTTACATTTTTGTTCCCAAGTTGAGGCGTATCATATTTTCAACGACGTGCATCTATTGTGCTTTCGTCGTTAAAACCTCCGTCACCACACGTATTAAAACCATGAAATGGCACACTCTCAGTTCTAATGAAACGCTGATAATGAAGGGTATCGCGATCCTTATGATAGCGATGCATAACTTTATGCACTTGTTTCCTTTTCCCAAAGAAAACGAATTTGATTTTTCATTCGAGCGCACGTCCAGTATGTTGAATTTGTTATGGACAGAGCCTGAAAACAGCATACGCGTTTTGGCATCATTCTTCGGTCATTTTGGGGTTGAGGTTTTTGTCTTGCTCAGCGCTTATGGATTAACCAAAAAACACCTAAAACACCCACTGATTTACTGGCAGTTTATTGGCGAAAGAATCTTCAAAATATTCCCTGCTTTTATTATCGCCATTGTTATCTGGATGGCTCTGGAAGGTTTCTACTCGCATGGAATTTTCGGCCCTTTTAAAATGCTCTCGATGCATTATCAAGAGATTCTGTTAAAACTCACGTTGCTGTCGAATTTCATTCCCGATAAAGCACTGGAACCGATTGGCCCGTGGTGGTTCATCCCTTTTATATTCCAGTTTTACTTTGTCTTTCCGTTTTTATTAAAACTCCATGAACGCTGGCAAGAGATAGGACTAATTGCGCTTTCAGCATTTTGTCTGGTGTTTACCGACACCGTTGAAGGGCATCTGTACGGTGTTAACTTGTACTACACAATCGTGCCCTATATACCGGTATTCGCGCTGGGCCTCTGTCTGGCTAAAAAAGACACATTGATCAGCGAAATACACATTCCAAAATCATTTGTCGCTCTTGCTTTGGTCATTTTTATACTGGGAAATATCTATCAGCACTTATGGGTGTTGAGTAATATTAGTTTTATCCTGCTATTTCTGGTGTTGATGAATATTGTCATCCCTAAAATAAAAGGGAGTCTCCACCGCCTGTTAATTTTCACCGGTCAGATTTCAATGGGACTGTTTCTCGTCAACGGTTTTTTACGCTTTCCCATGGTGCGTTGGGCAATTGAAAAGGATAACTGGTTGTATACCTTATTCTTATGTTTTGTGTTCCTCGCAATATCTTACATCATGGCAGTCGTAGTTATTCGTTTAGAACGCTTACTGACCTCTACATTAAAAGCAAACCAATATAAACAAAAGCACAGTATATAAATTGCCACCCCCCTACTTTGGGGGCTTTTTTTATTAACGTATATTTGAGAATTCTTTTTAACTTGTACACTCAGGGTCATAGTTAAACGCACTCCGTTTAAAACCATTTCATTCTGAAACTGTCTGTGTTTTTATTAAGCCTATTAGACTTAATTATTTTAAATAAGCACTTTAGAGAAAAATGTGATGAACGCACCAACAAAACAAAAACAAGTGATTGGATTGATCGGCTGGATACTTTTATCCTTTGCTGCCTCAGCTGCTGGCGCGATAGCATCGATACAGGCCAAAACATTCTACGGAAAACTCACCCAACCCGAATGGGCACCACCAGGCTGGTTGTTTGGTCCCGTTTGGAGCGCACTATTCCTGATGATGGCAATTGCCGCGTGGCTAGTCTGGCGCGATGGTAGTTTTAGTAAACACCGGGGCGCACTCACCTTATTTATTTTACAGTTGATACCCAATGTACTCTGGAGTTGGTTGTTCTTCGCCTGGAATCGCGGCGCAATGGCTTTCGCTGACATCATATTGTTGTGGATATTGATTGCCGCTACCGTCATCAGCTTCTGGCGCATCAATCGTATCGCGGGAGCATTGTTGATGCCGTATTTACTCTGGGTAAGCTTCGCTGCATTTCTTAACTATTCGGTTTGGCAGTTGAATCCGGCCATATTAGGCTAGCTTGTCACAAGCGTTTAATTTTAATAAACAGAAGGAATACCACCTCTTATCGAAAAAAACATAAAACACCGACATCTCTGCTAGTATTAACAAGATAAATAGTTTGCACATAAAATAAAAATAATGACTTTAATATCCGCGTTTTTACATAGATATATTCTATCTTTGGGTTTTGCCGTTATCATTATCTTAATGATATGCACTACTTTATTTACTTCTTCGCTTATCGGAAAAACTCGTGCCACAATTTTACAAAACCAGAGTCAGATAAATGAAAGAAATAAAGTGCTTGATGTTATGGCAAGTGCAAATCTGGAACGTTCCCACACTATTTTTAAATTAGCGCAAAGTAGAGACACTGCGGACATCAACGTTTATATCAAAGAACTCTATAAACAGTCTGTGAGATTTAATGAAGCGAGGAAAGAATATAACTCTCTAAAACCTTCTGAAGCAGAACGAGAATTACTGTCCTTACAGGCGGTTATGACCATCCAGAATATTTTAAAAATCAATGAAGTTATCGATAACCTCATGATTAAAGACTTTAAAAAAGCAACCGATCTTGTTAATCAGGAGGTATTACCTAGAAACAAGCATGTAATATCACTGATTGAAAAATTACATACCGCTTCAAATAATAATGCTCACGCTAATTTAGAAAAGTCCAGGTTTCTGACTAAAAGCACATACCAGAAAATTTTAGCCATTCAATTTATTAGTATTATCTTAATCTTTCTATTTTTGTATTATCTAGGTAGAAAACAACGAAAAAATGATGAGAATTTATCGAATTTGGCCAATACCGACACTTTAACGGCATTGCCTAATCGCGCCAGTTTTATAAAAAATATAAACCAGACAATCTCTGAATCTGACCATTTAGGCGCCACATTTTCAATTGTATTTTTAGACATTGATTACTTTAAAAGCATCAATGATATTTACGGCCATGAAGTCGGCGATGAAGTCCTGAAACTATTCTCTGCGACGATTAAAAACCAGATTGCACCCAATGATGTTATAGCGCGTTTTGGTGGCGATGAATTCGTATTAATACTAAAAAATACAGCCAATGAGAATCATGCCAGTGATCTGATTAAAAACTTATCGAATGCACTTGATACCTCTTTTCACATTAACAACAATGAGGTGTTTATCAGCGCCAGCATTGGCGCCAGTGCTTACCCGAAAGATGGATCCAACGCCAAACAGCTGCTAAAAAATGCGGATATAGCCATGTATACGGCTAAAAATGCCGGACGCAACTGCTATCAATTCTACTCGCTAAAAAATAGCCAGAAACTAGAATACGAACATGCACTCAGCCATGCTTTACAAACGATCTTAAAAAACAACAACCGTGATAAAAATTTCCAGCTGGTTTACCAACCACTCGTGAACATTGATGATAATGACTTTAATGAGTGTGAAGCGTTGATTCGCTGGAAAGATAAAAACGGCAACAATGTTAACACCTCTGAATTCATTCAAATTGCAGAAAAAAGTAACCTGATTGAAAAAGTGAATTTATTTGTAATTGAAGAAGCCTGCCGACAACAAGCGGAATGGCAAAAACAAGGCATCAAAAATATTCGAATTAATATCAACCTTTCTGGCAACAAACGAATTTTTGAAAAACTTTTTGAAAGCCTTGCTGAAAATGTATCTCGTTACAATCTGGACCCTAAGCTTTTCGGTATAGAGTTGACAGAAAGAACCATGTACGAGATCTCAGAAAAAAGCATTGTGAATCTCACACACTTCCGTGATCTTGGAATGAAAATAGCGATAGATGATTTTGGTACCGGATATTCATCGTTGAGTTATTTAAAAGATTTGCCCATAACCTCACTAAAGATCGATCGCAAATTTACCGCTGGCTTACCGACAGAGAAGGTAGACATTGCACTGGTAAAATCGATTATTACTCTGGCGCACTCGCTAGATTATGATGTCATCGCCGAAGGTGTTGAAACACAAGCACAGTTTGATTTCTTGAAAAGCTATAAATGTAATATTGCCCAAGGCTATCTGTTGCATCGCCCGCTGAGTTCCGAAGCAATATCAGAACTCAAATTAGCGGCTTAACCCAATTATTATCATCGTATTTAGCTATTCTAGTTACTGATAGATTCAAATAATCTTTAAAGCCACCCCCTACTTTGGAGGCTTTTTTTAAATAGTGATTAAATGAATCATCACTCCCAAATTAAATCCATGTTCTAATCTTCCAGGCTTGCCTGGGTTTTACCTATTTCCTATGATCCCACAAACGTCAGCATTCAAAGTGTCAACTTTTTTACTCATCAAATGAAACCGATTTGATGCTAAGTCGCGTATACCAAAGTGACGTATAAGGCTTCTTTAGATACTCCGTAATTTGATATATCGTCCAGCTATTAAACACAAATAAACAATGACCTTATGGGAGGGTTAGTAATATCAACATTCATACATTAGTCAGAAAGTGGCTACTTGCTTCTATTTTTTTCTTCATCGTTCTATCGACGAATACTCACGCCGCTGAGTGCGCTAAAGACATTAAAGCGGTCACCACAGAAGACCCTGCTATTCCTGTTGAAGTGTTGGCGCTGCGTGTTGACCCACTAACCAAATGTGAACTTGAAGTTGAGGCTAAAGAATGGGTTTCATTGCTTCGCGAAAAGATTAAAGAGATCAGTAATGCGAAAGTCGCTGCCTTTTACAAAAAGCAGGAAATAAAAAAGTCTAAAGTCGTTGATGCCAGTTTAGAAAAAATCAAAACCGCGAAAGAAGCCAACGATAGCGAAAAAATCAAAGCGGCTGACAAGGTTGTAGAAGAAGCCCAGAAAGAAGCTGAAGAGATTGAAAAAATCTCGACCGAAGATAGCTCTGTGCAAGAAGCAATTGCAGTAGCGACAGACAAAGCAATCGATGAAGGCAAAACAATCGCGCCTGAAGAAAATACCACAGCAGCGAAAACCGACACAAAAATCGCACTGGATAAATACGCCAGCAGCCTTACCACACAAAGAACCGCGCTATTAGATCGCTTAAAAGTGGTACTCACCGAGTACGCAGCCAAAGGCGGCGACATCAAAGAATACAATACCTATATCGAGGCCGTTTCGGGCATTACGCTCGATGTTACTGATTTCAGCGCCACCTGGACAACCATCTCAGGCTGGCTCTCATCTGCTGAAGGCGGTTTACGCTGGTTGGTTAATTTCATCAAATTCATCGTTATTATTACCGTGTTCTACATACTCTCGCTACTTGCTGGTAAAGCCGCGAGCAGAGTGCTCTCAAAATCGAGTCACACCACCACCTTGCTGCGCAATTTTTTGATTATGACGGCGCGACGTCTTACCCTGATTATTGGCTTTTTTATTGGCCTGTCAGCGTTAGAAATCAATATCGGCCCTGTGTTAGCGATTATTGGTGCCGCCGGATTTGTCATCGCCCTAGCCTTACAAAACTCATTGAGTAACTTCGCCAGCGGCATTCTGATGTTGATTTACCGACCGTTTGATATTGGTGACTTTGTGAATGTAGCCAGCACGCCGGGAACCGTAGAATCGATGAATCTACTGTCGACCCAGTTAAGAACCTCCGACAACCAACTGGTAGTTGTGCCAAACAACTCGGTTTGGGGTGATGTGATTATCAACGTGACAGGTATCACAGAACGTCGTATCGACCTTGTTTTCGGCATTGGTTACAGCGATGACGTCGATAAAGCGCATCAAATTCTAGAAGACATCGTCAATGAAAATGAGTTAGTACTAAAAGAGCCTGAAGCAAAAATTAGGCTACACGAATTGGCAGACTCGTCGGTTAACTTTATCTGTCGCCCCTGGGTGAAGCCCGAAGATTACTGGGATGTATACTGGGGAATTACCCGGGAAGTAAAACGTCGATTTGATGCAGAAGGCATCTCGATACCTTTCCCACAACAAGATATCCATATCATTCAGGATCAGACCGAGAAATAAATAGGAGAGATTTATGTCAGAAGAATTATCAGTGGTAGTACTCATCGAAGTCTTACCAGGAAAAAGAGAAGAGCAAATAAAAGCATTTAAAAAAGTAGAACCGCTGGTATTGGCTGAAGATGGCTGCTTACAATATGAAATGAAAGCAGATCAGGATAATGAGAACCGATTCATCATGATAGAACGATGGTCATCGGCAGAAGCGCTAGCTGCACACGCAGTATCACCACACATGGTAGAAGCGGGCAAAAGTAATCATTTATTTAGAGCCAAACCTGCGGAAATTATAAAACTCTCAGATATCTGATTTAACGGGTTTAGCGCAAACTTATTTGGCATTCCTTACCTTTTAATGATTTACGTTTTTGGTTTTCAAAAACGTCAATAGAATTTATGCAGAGCCATGGCCTTTTTTTAAGTCAGTAAACTCGCGCCCAATTTACTCGCAATTGCATCGATCATGGGTTCGGGCGGGTATTCGACTGGGTTGCTCAAACGATAGCTTTGCCACTCATTAAATTCATTCGCCACACAGGCGTTAGTACCGTGACACGCTAAAACCTTAATCACGTGCCCAGAAATTTTCCACGGGCCTTCGCCTTCTAACCAGCCTTTGATTAATTGTATGCCTGATTGATCGTCTTGCAGATGCCAGTACGGCTCGAAAAACAATAACCCTTTGGGATGCTTGTAGAATTCAGCCATCAGCAATTCATCACCATTAGGTTTGGTGATAGTCAGTGGAGCGGTAACTGTAAATAAATCGGCCATTACGGCATTATAACGATAAGTCGTTATTAGAAAAGCCACCCCCCCTACTTTGAGGGGGTTTTTTAGTAATCAGATTCTGATGTGCGCTTATAGAGAAGTAAGCAACTGATCATCTGATCCAGAAATACTATTAGGCGGCACTGTTGAAGAAGCCCTAGCCAAACCAGCTTCAATCATTAATTCAACCACCTTATCATAAGCAAACTCATGCGCTAATCCGCACGCTTCTGGAAAATAACTAGAACCGAAAGTCATTCCTGGTACCAGATTCGCTTCCATGAAATAGCAGTCACCGTTTTTATTGGATTTAATATCTATACGACCAAAGTCCCTGACATTAAGCGCATTAAATGCATCGAGTGCCAGATTGGTGACTCTAGCTCTTACTTTGTCATCCGTAATTTTCAGAAGGGTTTCCGAATCATCTTTTTTAGCCTGCGAACCTAAAATCTTCAGTCCATTGCTTGATGTTGGTGGTATCACTTCAACCGCAGAGACGAGTAACTTCTCGTCATTGGTTTTGATCACGGCAACTGTAAACTCGCTGCCATCCAGATATTCTTCTGCCAAAATGGGTTGTTCGAATGTGTTGTATAAGGACGCTACTTTGCTTTCGTAATCGGCAAAATTGGTGACAAATGATAAGTCATCGATGCCATTACCATTTGCCGCATCCAAAGGTTTTAAAAACAGTGGGAATTTAACGGGTAATTGATGGTGATTTTTATACTGCCCCGGCGTTGCAATAAAATATTCAGCCGTCTTAATCCCTTTGTTAGTTAAATGGATTTTGGCACGTACTTTATTCGAATCAAATTTCAAGACTTCTCGTGAAGAACCCGTGTAGTTGATTTTATGTTGCGCGAAAAACTTAGACAGCCAGATATCGCTCTGACCTTTTTCCAGACCATCACTAACCGGAATGTACTTTACTGCCAGCACAACCAGTTCGGGCATTCTTGCGACTACTTCCAATAAATCTTCTTTGGTTTCACAAACATTCAATGTGGCGCTATGCCCCATTTCCTGAATGACTTGTAGAACACTGTTACATGCCTTCAAGCTGCCAAAACCGCTTTCTTTTAAAGCCTCATTGGGTGTGGTAATTATTTCAATATGCATAGCGGGACTCCAGAGTCAGCTTAATTTAAGGGACAGTAAAACGCCTGATCATTAAGTTCAGGAGTGCGCTATATTCGAGAAAATGTGGAAATACGAAAAAGCCACACCGCGAAGAAAGTGTAGAAATATAGATGCTTTTTCTGAGATCGATTAGCCTGAAAAGCCTAGCTAAATTAACAAACAGTTAAGAGAAGACTAAAGAGCGACTAAGAGATGGACTTGTGAAAACAGCGATGCTCAGTTCGCTGACGCGCGTAGTTTAACATAAATCGAGCCATATTGATCTCTTTATAATTAATCACGCGATGAGATGTCGTTGGCTTCAAGTTGAGAATCTATCATTGATTTTATACACCCCCCCACTTTGGGGCTGTTTTTTTTAACAGCGAGATTTACTTTGAATCTTACTTAAAACTGATAATTCGCTAATAGAAATTGAGACGTTGTTGGCGAAGTTTTGCTAAAACATCAGCAGGAAGATTTCTCATACCTTCTGCTTGTTTTTTACGTGACTCCAAACCGACGACGGCAGGCAACTTACTAGACGCAATTTCACGATATGAAGCAGTAGAACGTTTTGCTGACATGACTGGTGGAGGCGAATCAAGCGGAACAAATTCACTTAAAAAGTGCGAATCTAAAACGCTCTGGTTGTATGCACTCAACCCCGTATTGGCTAGACCATTTCTGGCGGTTTCATTCAAAGACCAGCTCAGCTCTTTATTTACATTAAACCAGGAAACCGCGCGTATAGCCGGATAGCTTTCTTTGATTCTGATTAGCATATTACGAATCCAGACTTCTTTGCTTTCTACCGCATCTGAATCATCACCATATTGACCCCATGCAGGATCAGGCAGATCACTGGGTTCAGTGGTAGCCACTTCTGCAATCAAGATAGGTTTGTGTGGATAGTTTTCTACCAGCGTCACATAAGCCGCACTAAACACTTCGTCGAACGTTCTCCAACTAGACCACGTGTAATTACTCCCCCAGTTGTAACCATCGAGACTGGTCCAATCGACCACATCATCCCCCGGGTAATAAACGGTTATATCGTTATAGTCATCAGTGTCCGTAGCACTTGCAGACCAAATCCACTCCACACTGTTATTCACCCCTGCGGTTTCAAACAAACCATGAATATGTCGCCAAGCTGCCTTGAATGCCTCAGGCTGATTTCCCCACGCGTACCAATTGCCATTAAATTCGTGACCAAAACGCAGCAAAATGGTTGGTCGGCTTTCTTCAGGATAGCTATCACGCCATGCTTTAAAATCAGCAATCCATCTATTGATATAACTGTCTTTCTCACCCGTAGCGATCATGCTTAACAAATCTTCATAACCTGAGTTAAAAGGCATTAAGGTAATCAAAGGTGTCGAACCACTGGCAACAATATTCGACGTTTGAGTGGTTAAAAAACTCCAATCCATCTCGAAGTTGGTATAGAGGGTTATGATGGATGTTTGTTTGTGGGTATCAGCCTTAAATTTCTCCAGAATATCTACCGACCAACCATCATTTTTCAGGTAAGCACCCAGCATGATTTTAGAATTAGGCACATTAGGACTTTTAGTCTCAGTAGAATCAGACGACGCCCCACAAGAGACGATAAATAGGCAGGTAATTAAAAAGAGAATGAGGTTTTTCTTATTGGATAAAGGCATAACTTTTCTAACTTTTCCGTTTTATTAAGATTAATTATCAGAGCGAAACGAGCAACTTTAATAATCGATAGAGGTACTTAACAGGAATAAAATCGGGAAAAGATAACCTTCTAGACAAAATAAATTAAATAGCAAATGAGTGCAAGTTTTAGGAAGCTAATTACGGTGTTTTTGGGAGGTATTCGATGAGTGGTAGAGGGATTATGTGGTTAAGTGATTGTTGGAAAGTCACCCCCCCTACTTTAAGGTGCTTTTTTCAGTAGGTTGTAAAGAATAAAAACCTAAGTTAGATCGTATTCATTCGCACACAAATGTCAGATGGTTTCCTATACAACCTATCGTTGAGACTGTTTTAACGATATATATTTATACCGCACATCCGACAAATTTTTAGTTAGTTCATCTTTGCGCTAATGTCTTACGACTATTTTAAGAAATCGTGCTGCATTTAAATATAAAAATTATAAATATGCACAACGAAAATAATAAAAAACCGATCCAGGAAAAATTTAATTTCCCTAAAAACAATGAAAAAGCAGTGGCTTAAAAAACTCAAAGTACTGTTGCTATTATCCTTTGCGATAACGGCACCTTTATCTTTGCATGCAGCAGAAGACTCTACAGAAATAGAGTTGAGTTATACATACGTTGAGTATTTGAACTTTGTAGGTACCGCAGCTGGGGCTACACGCTATTTTGGTCATGATGAAGTTATGCCCTTATCCAATAAGGGAAACCCTGCAAATAGAGTAGGCCAAACGGTTAATTTAGGAACGCTAGGCTTAAACTCAAACATAACGGGTGACTGTACTCTGGATTTTTCTACTCAAAATGATTTTCAGTTAGAACATACAACATCAGGAAAAGTATTAACATCTTATCGACTTGAATACAGAAATACTGAGATTACTAGCGGTAGTAATTTACAAATGTTACTACCTTGTAGTTCTCCTGTTAGTGACATTGATTTCACCACAACGGGAAAATACCAACACAGCAATAAACCCAAAGCCGGGGTCTATCAAGATATCGTCAATATCACGGTTACTTCTCAATAAAGACTGCTTTTAGAAATAGAGTTATTTACTAATCAAAAAAAGCATTAAGCCCCCCTCTACTTCAAGGGCAATTTCTAACTTAAAAAAAAGCCCCTGAGGTTAACTCAAGGGCTCTATACTTCTACCTTGGCAATGAACGCCAATGAGCAATTACATACTCTAGGCGACCATTACGTCGACGAGTGTATGAGCTAACATGAACATCCTTAGAACGATTGATCATGATCTTATCTCCTTCAATTAAGGAGAGCGAATAGACAAACCTGCTTTATTCATCTAAACTAATTATAGTTTTACTACAGTAGAACACAGGAGAAAAAGCACGCTCTCGTTTGCCTTTTCTTTTACTCTCATTAGTCAGAGTGTTAGAGCACTCTGATTAATGTATTCAAAATTTCTAGTTTTCTTTGCGCACCCCCTTAAACTTTTTCCCGTCTGCTTTTACGTTCATGAATTGACCTGTATCTGCGTTTCTCTTTACCCAATGACTTCCTGAGGAGTGCTTTGTTTGAGAACGTTTTTTTACTGCGCCATGTCGTCGGTTATCACCGGAAATACCATTAGTAGCCATATTTTCTTTACCTATTTTAATGAATAAAACTGAGTGTAAATATCAACTTAATACACTCGACTACTATTATATCCGATCATATTGATGATGTCTAGGTTGTATTATATTAGCACTATGCGTATTATAATGACGCTATATATTAGGAGAAGTTAGGTCATGAATAATATACTTAACGAGTTACCAAAGAATGTTTACGACAGATTAGAATATCTTGAATTTATGCTCAGATTTCGTGGCTGGGTCTCAAGAGCTGACTTAACTGAACGTTTTGAAATTGGTGAAGCCGCTGCAACAAGAGACCTAAGGCTTTACAAAGGGTTTGCTGAAAAGAATTTAAAATTAAATCAGACTAATAAGAAGTATGAAATTCAAGAGGATTCATTTACCCCTATTTTTGAGTTACCAATAAGCTCTGCTTTATCTAAACTTCGTACAGCTAAAATAACCGAAGCTATCAACGTATCAGAATTCAATGGAATATCATGCCCTCCAAGACTTGCTTTCCCAAAAATTGACTTTTTAGCCAAAATCACTAGAGCCATTTCAGGAGCAAAGCAACTAAAAATAAAATACCGCTCGGTCGATAACGGACTTTCGGAAAAAATACTCCAACCTCATGCCATTTTCGATAACGGCATCCATTGGTATGTTCGAGCATATGACGTAACTGCGTCTGAAAACCCGTTCCGCTCATACGCACTTACAAGAATTGAAAACATTGAAATATTAGAGAACAATGATGTTTATGTTTTACAAGGTGGGGGAAATATGGACTTCCAGTGGAACAGAATGGTTAACTTAGTATTTGTACCTCACCCTAATAGAAAGAATGTAAAAAACCCAGAAACAATCGAATATGATTTCAACATGGAAGAGGGGTGTTTAAAACTTACAGTAAGAGCAGCTATTGCTGGTTTTTGGTTACACTACTGGAATATAGACTGTACTGAAGATCACAGTCTAAAAGGATATGAGTATCAGCTATGGCTCAAAAACCACCAAACACTTTATGATGTTGAAAGTCGTATAATAGCTCCAGGTTTATCGACTTATCCAACTGATAAATAATAATACGAACTATTATTAACTATTTCTTCAAGCACTCAGAATTTGCTCCAGATCAAGGCGCACCGACGCACAGTGAAGGAGCATACGATAAGTATGTGACCGATCGAGCATCGGAGCAACGCCGAGCTGGAGCAAAAGCTGAGTGCGAACTACGAAGCTCTAAATCCCGTTGTCTTGTAACCAGTATTCTAGCAACGCCATATGCCACAATTTATTGCCTTGTATACGCGTATGATGCTCATCTGGCGCAGCCAATAGCTTCTCCACATAAGACCTTTGATAAATCCCACGATCCTTACATTTCTGTGAATTCAACACGTCTTGCATGAATTCTAAAAACTCACCGCGTACGTATTTAAGTGCGGGCACTGGGAAGTAACCTTTTTTACGATCGATGACGCTATCCGGAATCATCCCGCGTGATATTTGCTGGAGCACGTGTTTACCGCCGCTTTGAAGTTTCATGTGCGGTGGCATTTTTGCGGCAAGTTCAACCAGTTCGTGATCGAGGAATGGAACACGCGCTTCGAGACCATGCGCCATGGTCATATTATCAACGCGTTTGACCGGATCATCGACGATAAGCATGGTGGTGTCGGCTCTGAATACGGCATCGATAAAGGTGTCGGCATTCGGTGCTTCTAAAATGCTGGTCATGGTTTCAGCAGTGAAGTCTCTATCGATGAATTTTGGCGTGAGCATTTCTGCCATTTCGTCGTGATCTCTATCGAAATAGAATTGGCGGAAGCGTTCTAAATGCGTGCCTTTCGCCTTGTTCATTTTGTCGTACCAGAAATAACCACCGAATACTTCGTCGGCGCCCTGTCCTGATTGCACAACTTTTACGTCTTTTGCGACTTGCTCTGATAGCAAGTAGAAACCAATCGCGTCCTGACCGAACATCGGCTCGGACATATTCGCAATTGCTTCAGGCAAACGGCTGAGTGTTTGCTCGTTTGGAATATGTATTTTGTGGTGATTGGTATTAAATCGTTCTACCACAGCATCGGAGAATTCAAACTCACTGCCTTTTTCTTCTGGCTGATCGTCAAAACCGATACTGTAAGTCGGGATATCTTTGATGCCGATTTCATCGAGTAAACCCACGAGTAAACTTGAGTCCAGACCACCTGATAGCAATACGCCTACGGGTACGTCGGACACATCGTTACGACGTCTTACTGCGACACGGAGTGATTCGTGAATCGCTTCGGTCCATTCTTCGTCAGTTTTTTCTTCTTTCGGGCGGGTCGCATCTAGTGTCCAGTAACGGTTGAGTTGTTTCTCGCCATTTGCTTTGATCAATAAAGAATGTGCGGGTTCCAGTTTGCGAATGCCTTTGATGACGGTCATCGGTGCTGGCACGACCGCATGCAATGTGAATTGGTGGTGCAATGCGACTGGGTCGATTGAAGTATCGATATCATTGCTATCGTTAGATGCAAGTAACGCCTGTGTGTTGGATGCGAAGCGAAAACCTTTGCCAGTGTTGGCGTAGTACAAAGGTTTGATGCCCATGCGATCACGCGCGAGAAATAAGGTTTTTTCCTTCAAATCCCAGATGGCGATGGCGAACATACCGAGGAAATGTTTAACGCAATCGACGCCCCATTCTGCATAGGCTTTTAGAATAACTTCAGTATCGCCGGTAGAGAAAAAGGTATGGCCTTTGGCACCAAGCTCTTCGCGCAATTCCGGGTGATTATAGATGGTACCGTTAAAGACTAATGCGAGGCTGAGCTGTGGGTCAATCATCGGCTGATTGCCTTTCTCGGACAAGTCGAGAATGGATAAACGTCTGTGACCAAACGCCAAAGCACCGTCGGAGAATGTACCCGCGTGATCTGGCCCACGCTTTTCTAACTTCTCCATCATCGATTGGATATGATCTAAATTTGGCAAAGAGCCATCTAATCGATATTCACCACAAATTCCGCACATATTTCTCTATTCCTGATTATTTAGGTATACGAATACGCATTATAGGTAAGATTGGATATTTAGAAAGCCCTGAATAATCAAGATAGATTCTGTTGTTGGTTTTTATCCACCCCCCTACTTACGAGCACTTTTTTTAGTCGCTATTATTACGATCCATCAGTAACAGGCCATTGCGGGCACTAGCGCTCTTTGTATAGATATTTTTTAAGATTTAGTTAACATTAATAATACTAAGAGCTATTGCTTTTCAGGGGTGATTTACATAGTCTTACGCTGTTATAAGAAACCCCTGATCAAGTCCGCTAATTTACTTATTACACATAAGTTAAGTTGTAATCGACTTAAGGCAGGGCTTTCCTAAAAAAACGCGCTAGTTTTAACACAATCAATCTGATTACAATCAAAGGAATCTATCATGACACATGAATTACCAGATTTACCATACGAAAAGAATGCTCTTGAGCCATACATTTCTGCTGAGACTTTAGACTATCATCACGATAAGCATCACCAGGCTTATGTGACTAACCTAAACAATTTGATTGAAGGCACTGAGTTTGCTGATAAGTCATTAGAAGAGATCGTTACTTCTGCACCTGCTGGCGGCGTTTTCAACAATGCTGCTCAAGTTTGGAACCACACGTTCTACTTTAACTGCATGGGTCCTAATGCTGGTGGCGAGCCGACTGGTGCGGTTGCAGATGCAATCAACGCTGCATTCGGTTCTTTCGCAGACTTCAAAGAGAAGTTCTCTGCATCTGCTGTTGGTAACTTCGGTTCTGGCTGGACCTGGTTAGTAAAGAATGCTGACGGTTCTGTTGAAATCGTTAACACGACTGCTGCTGGCTGCCCACTAACTGATGGCAAGACACCTGTACTAACTATCGACGTTTGGGAACATGCTTACTACGTTGATAAGCGTAATGCACGTCCTGCTTATGTTGCTGATTTCTGGAACCTGGTTAACTGGGATTTCGTTAATAGCAATATGTAAAACAACTGTCATAAACCTATAACAAGCCATATCAGGCTTGATATATTGACAAAAAAGCGAAAAGCGAGCAATATTGCTCGTTTTTCTGCAAAAGGGCAGCTTTAAGCTGCCCTTTTTCATTCCCGTTGTAGCGCGCTTTAATAGAAATATTGAGTGCGTTTTTGGGTAGTAATATAGGAATATTATTGTGTCAGATTCATTAATGTCTACTTACGCACGTCTTCCGGTTTCTTTTGAGAAAGGCGAAGGTGTGTATCTTTATGATACAGAAGGTAATAAATACCTAGACGCGCTTGCGGGTATCGCAGTGTGCAGTCTTGGGCATGCGCATCCACGCGTTGCGGAAGCTATTGCTGATCAGGCACGAACCCTTATTCATACATCCAATGTTTATAATATTCCTCATCAGACTGAGCTAGGGGATAAGCTTTGCGGCTTATCTGGCATGAGTCGCGTGTTCTTTGGCAACTCAGGCGCTGAAGCGAATGAAGCGGCGATTAAAATCGCACGTCTATTTGGTAAGAAGCAAGGCATCGACCGTCCTAAGATTATTGTCGCTAGCGGTAGTTTTCATGGTCGTACTTTAGCAACCCTTTCTGCAACGGGCAGTCGCAAGGTTCAAGCAGGCTTTTCACCATTGGTTGAAGGCTTTGTTCGCGTTGATTACAACGATATCGAAGCGATTCAAAAGATTGCTGAGAACAGTTCGGAAGTTGCTGCAATTTTAGTTGAGCCTGTTCAGGGTGAAGGCGGAATTATAGTTCCTGACGAAGGCTACCTAAGCAGTATTAGAAAAATCTGTGATGACAATAACTGGTTGATGATGCTCGATGAGATTCAAACAGGTATGGGCAGAACAGGAAAGATGTTCGCTTTCCAACACGAAGGTATAACCCCTGATGTGATGACGTTAGCCAAAGCACTTGGTAATGGCGTTCCTATTGGTGCGTGTTTAGCTGCGGGAAAAGCTGAAGAAATCTTCACACCCGGAACGCATGGTTCTACCTTTGGTGGTAATCCATTAGTAACGCGTACTGCCTTGGAAGTACTCAGCATTATGGAAGA
Source organism: Cocleimonas sp. KMM 6892 (assembly GCF_035798195.1). NCBI lineage: Bacteria > Pseudomonadati > Pseudomonadota > Gammaproteobacteria > Thiotrichales > Thiotrichaceae > Cocleimonas > Cocleimonas sp. KMM 6892. The sequence goes on from NZ_JAPFBV010000001.1 coordinate 174,063, forward strand.
GCAGGATATCCCTGCTAAAGCCGCAGAAATGGGTAGCTATATGCTGACTCAATTCAAACAAGCATTAGCCGATGTAGATGGCGTAATTGAAATACGTGGCCACGGCTTGATGATTGGAATCAACCTCAATACTGATTGTGGCGAGTTGGTTTCGCAAGCCCTTGAAAAGAAACTCTTGATCAATGTCACTGCGGGTAAAACGGTTCGATTATTACCACCGTTGATCATTACTAAAGAGCAAGCAGACGAAGTAATTTCAACACTCGTTGCTCTGATCAAAGATTTTCTTTAAACGCTTTCACATATAGCCCTACATAACGCCACAGCAAATGCTCTGGCGTTCCCAATTAAAAGGTATTTACTATGTCTAAACCGAGACATTTTCTTACATTAATGGATTTTAGCCAGGAAGAGCTTCAGCAGTTAATCGCTAGAGCCTTAGAGCTAAAAAACATGCAAAAGAATGGCGAAATCTACGAGCCATTAAAAAACATGACACTGGCGATGATTTTTGAAAAGTCATCGACACGTACACGTGTTTCATTTGAAACAGGCATGGTCCAGTTAGGCGGTCATGGCATGTTTTTATCATCACGCGATACGCAGTTAGGCCGTGGTGAGCCAATCGAAGATAGCGCACGCGTTATTTCGAGCATGGTAGATATCGTCATGATCCGTACCTTTGGACACGATATTGTTGAAAACTTTGCGAAGTATTCTAGCGTACCCGTCATCAATGCATTGACTGATGACTTCCACCCTTGTCAGTTATTGGCTGACATGATGACGTATGTTGAACATCGTGGTTCTATCAAAGGGAAAACAGCAACGTATGTGGGTGATGGCAACAATATGTGTCACTCATGGATGAATGCAGCGAAACAGTTCGGCTTTCATCTAAATATTGCCAGCCCTAAAGGCTATGAGCCAAATGCTGAGCTTTTGGCGAAACTTTCTGATCATGTTACTTTGTTTAATGATATTGATAAGGCTGTGGCGAATAGCGACCTGATCACTACGGACGTTTGGGCCAGCATGGGACAGGAAGAAGAGCAAAAAATTCGCGAGAAATCTTTCAAGTCTTTCATGGTGAATTCTGCCGTTATGGCGAAAGCCAACGACGATGCGATATTTATGCATTGTTTGCCTGCACATCGTGAAGAAGAAGTCAGCACAAACGTTATCGATGGCCCGCAAAGTGTGGTTTGGGATGAAGCAGAAAATCGTCTTCATGCGCAGAAAGCCTTACTTGAAGCGTTAGTTATTGGTTTACCAAACTCAAAAGACCCGTCTTAATGTCTAAACACACAGAAGAAGTTTCTTTACGCCGCACCTTTGCGATTATTTCGCATCCGGATGCGGGTAAAACAACCATCACCGAAAAACTGTTGTTATTCGGGGGTGCGATTCAGCTTGCGGGATCGGTAAAAGGCAGAAAAGCTGCACGCCATGCGACATCTGACTGGATGGCGATGGAAAAGGAACGTGGTATCTCGGTGACTTCATCAGTGATGCAGTTCCCGTACAAATTGAACAAGAAACACCCTTCTGATCCTGATCCGATTATCAATCTATTGGATACACCGGGTCATGAAGATTTCTCGGAAGATACATACCGAACGTTGACTGCTGTTGACTCTGCGTTAATGGTGATTGACGTCGCTAAAGGTGTTGAGGATAGAACCATTAAGTTGATGGAAGTGTGTCGTTTGCGGGATACACCGATAATGACCTTCATCAACAAGCTTGACCGTGAAGGTCGTGACCCGATTGATTTACTCGATGAAGTCGAAAGCGTTCTTAAAATTAAATGCGCGCCTGTTACCTGGCCGATTGGCATGGGTAAACGCTTAAAGGGTGTTTACCATATCCATAATGATGCGGTGCATTTATATGACCCGAATCATGACGGTAAAATCCTGGAAGGCGAAACCATTCAGGGGATTGATAATCCACGCCTCGATGAGCTATTAGGCACACAAGCCGAAGAGCTTCGTGATGAGATTGAATTGGTTCAAGGTGCAAGTAACGCGTTTGATAAAGAGGCTTACCTTGCAGGTAAACTCACTCCTGTATTCTTTGGCTCGGCAGTAAACAACTTTGGTGTGGCTGAACTTTTGGCTGACTTTGTTGAGTATGCTCCGGCGCCGCAACCGCGCGCGACCAATACCCGTGATGTATCGCCAAATGAAGAGAAATTCAGTGGCTTCATTTTTAAAATTCAGGCAAATATGGATCCACAGCATCGCGACCGTATTGCCTTTATGCGTATCTGTTCGGGTAGCTTCAAGAAAGGCATGAAACTCAATCATGTTCGTATCAAGAAAGATGTGAAAATACCTGATGCATTGACGTTTCTGGCGGCTGATCGCGGCCATGTTGATGCGGCATACCCTGGTGATATCATCGGTATTCACAATCACGGTACAATTCGCATTGGTGACACTTTCTCTGAAGGTGAAGAGTTGTTCTTCACAGGCATTCCAAGCTTTGCACCGGAACTTTTCCGTCGAGCTCAGCTGAAAGATCCTCTGAAGATGAAGCAGCTACAAAAAGGCCTGGATCAGTTATGTGAAGAAGGCGCGACACAGTTATTTCGCCCATTCAAAAACAATGATCTTATTCTTGGCGCGGTTGGTGTGCTGCAGTTTGATGTGGTTGCCCAACGACTCAAAGATGAATACAAGGTCGATTGTCAATTTGAAGGGGTTAGCGTTCAAACAGCACGCTGGATTCATTGTGAAGATGAGGTGATGTTGAACCAGTTTAAGATCAAAGCGGAATCTAATCTATCTTTGGATCATTCTGGTGAATTGGTTTATATCGCACCTACGCGAGTGAATTTACAAATGGCGATTGAGAAGTGGCCTGAAATTGAATTCTTATCTACCCGCGAACACGGTACGTATTAACTAAAACTGAGACTCATAAAAAAACTCGCTGTAAGTAGGGGGGTGGCTTTAAGTAAGCCTATACCCCCTACTAATAACGAGTTTTTATAATTTAAATCGACGTAATCTTACCAGCCCCAATAACGGAATCAGCAAGAAGCCAAAGCTACCACCACCGCTTGAACTTGACCCTGTCGCACTACTTGCATCTGTACTAGTCGCGTCATCATCATGAGCTTCTACCGCTTCTACAATAATGGTTCTACTTTCTACTACCGTATTACCTGCTGTATCTACTGCGGTATAAGTAATCACATATTCACCCGCTTTCGATGTATCAACAGCACCAATGCCAGTCACTGTTACTGTCACCGTTCCATCAAGATTATCTATTGCTGATGCACCTGCATCTTCATAGTTAGAGCCTTGCTCAAGGATTATGGTACTTGATCCATTAAGCGTAATAACTGGAGCAGTGATATCTGTGCTACCCACTACTGGATCAGGAGTCTCCTCTGTTGTATCTGGCGTCGTTGTATCTGGTGTCGTTGTGTCAGGAGTAGAGGTATCAGGAGGTGTTGTTTCGTCAGAACCAGCATCACCAGAAGAAGATACCGCCGTGACATTCACTACACGTGTTTTGGACGTTGAATTTCCAGAGCTATCTTCTGCGTTATAGGTAATTGTATAGCTTCCCACAACTGCTGTATTGACAGTGCCCGAAGTGGACACCGTCACAGCGCCATCGATATCATCGATAGCAGTTGCGCCTTCGTCAGTATAAACAGACCCCTGAGGAATACTGACGGGGCTAACACCATTCAAAGTAATTGCTGGCGGGGTCAAATCCCCTGCTCCACCAACACCTTTCTGAATTTCGATATTACCTTTTGATATATTAAAAAATGAATCATCACTACAAGATACCATTATTCTTGCACCTGACATCTCAGGTGTAGCTGCCGGAATGATTAACGCCTGATTGCCGTCGTTATCGGTATCAGACAATAATAAATTCTTCACACCATTGGAACGAATCAGTTGAATATCAACCGTTGCGCAATTGACTGGCGCGACATTAGTACTCGCTGTGTTCCATAATACTTCTATGCTCTCTCCCGTTGAAAAAGTTTCAGCAGATGACTGTGACACCACTGAGAAAGTACTGCGGGTATCCGTTACATTGATTTTCTTATCATCCGTACCAATTCCACCACTGCCGTCGCGAACTACGTAGGTGAAATTTAACTCACGCGTTGTTTGCGGTAATTTTTCACCTAGAGTACTTGTGCCCGCAAATAAGTCGCTCAGGCTTGGGATATAACGATCTTCTTCTGAGCTTGGAAGATAACTACGAATTATCGCATTATTACCCATATCAACATCGACTGCAGATGCGCTACCGGTATCTGTTTGATCCCATGTATAACTTGAACCGCCCGTTGACGAGCCATCCAGGAAGAATGGTGTGTTAGCCGGAATATTAAGATCATTTCCTGCATTGGCTGATGGATTTGTATTACCTGTAGATGTATTTGTGCCACAACTACTACCTAAATCACTTCGGGTGTAATCATTGATTTGAGTGATACTGGCAAAATGGAAATAAGCTTCTGAATTGTATTGCAGGTCATCAGATCCACATAAACCACTGTAAGACATTACGGTACTTCCACTTCCCGGCTCAACTGCTGTTTCCGCGGTTCTATTTCCACCACCACAGCCATTTTGTGTACTGTTAAATGTATGACTAGCACCTAATTGATGACCAACCTCATGCGCAACATATTCGACACTAAAGATTTCACCTTGTGGGTTAATGGTACCTGTCGCGCCTCCGGCTTTTATGCCAGAAGTTAATCCACTGGAGGTATTTGCCGTATCAATACAGGCTACTCCAATATAAGCAAGACCGCCTAATGACCCTTGTGCGAAAACATGTCCTAAATCAAAATTAGAAAGCCCCAGGGTCGAGGACATATTTGCCATATTCTCATCCACGAGTGAGGCTGCATTATCATTTGTATAAGGATCTGTAGCTGCATTGGTGTAGAGCATCTCCTCACCACTGACCAACTGTAAACGGATACCTAAATCACTCTGATAAATTTGATTTACGCGATTAACCGTTGTCACCATAGAGTCATACGCTAATGCCGTAGTTCCACCCTGACTTGCGGTGTATTCTGCTGTGCCTGCCACTGCAAAACGATAGGTTTTAAGGTCTAAAGCTGGCGAACTGGCTAATACTTTCTGCGACAGTTTTTGTGCAGATTCTGATATTTTTGCGAATGAATTTACAGGGTGATGGTCATGAATCTGGCAATTAAATTCTGTTTGAAAAAGACTCGCGTTTTCACGCTTGCTCAGCGTGTTATATACATTGCCAGAACTTTCTGTATCAGGATCGATGTAAACCGTGTCTCCATCTTCCATGACTAACATGCCATGAAAGCCTTTACTGGTGAAATCTATTCGACCTGTAATCGAAGGGTCATCGACACCTACGACTCGCCAGGTTTTAATGTCTGGGTACTTTTCAGAAAGCTCATCGGATAAAATCGAAGATTCAAAAGCATTTACCTTTACAAAACTTCCATCTGGCAATGGCAGGTCTATATCGACAGAGGTTTCGCTGGCACTACCTTCAACTGGTTTGAGCGATAAAGACGTTTGAGAATTTAGTTTATTTTGTAACTGAACTTCATCGAGTAACAACGATTGTTTTTTTACCCAATTGTTTGATGAAATCTTATTTGCGAGTTCTTTTGTACTGGTTACATTATTGCCACTATTAGAGGTAGATAAAGACTGGTTTTGAGATTCTGTAGCAGAATATGGTTGCCAAATTGAAGAGTCTTGAGATTGTGCAAAAGCACCTGCAGTCGTTAATACACCTAGGGCAAAAATGATTTTTTTCATGTGATTATTTTTATAGTTTATTTGCCCTCATTTTAAAAATCACATCCGTATTTTCTACGTTTTAATCAATCAAAAGATGCGCGTAACAACGAGAACTTAATTATCAAAGGGAGTTTGATTATCACACGAGAAAGCTGAACCGCAGCTAAACGAAGCACGCAGTTCATCTGAATTAGCGGTTTTAACTGAACGAAAAGTACACAAAATTGGAGACCATTTAACGATCCCCCTAAAGAAGAATTAACGACAATAAGTCATCATGCTTGCATTGAAAGAACTGGCATATTCTCGAAGAGCAATTCGGTATTTAAGATGATTCTCGCCGTAAATTACGTCACCCATTCCATCCAGCTGTAACACTCTGCAATTTACCGAGACTGGTTGGGGCTCAAGTAATCCGGGAATTTTTCGCTCCCCTCCTCTACCAGAGTTATAAGCAAGCAAATAAATACTGTTATTTTTAACCGCTTTCGCGACTTCTTCTGCAGGATTCATTTTCTTTAAATCAGCATATTTCTTAGCGTATTCTTCTTCTTTTTGTTTTTTGATATTTTCTATAGAAAAGCGTTTGCTAGGGTTTGAAGAAGCACTTTTTGAAGATGAGTCATTAGGAACAGCAACGCATGCCTGCATCAATAAACTGATTCCACTTATTAGTAACATCTTTTTCATTTGATCACCTCATTTCTGAATTTCAACGCTGGCGAGTGTCGCTAACAAACGTCATTAACAGCATACACAATAAACTTAACTGATAGATTGTCTACTTAAGAGTCTACGCGTCAATAATGGCAACAAAAGGAGAGCCATGTATCCGAAAGAACCTCCACCTCCGCTGCTACTTGAACTGCTCAACGTAGAAGTGTCATCTTCACCTGTACCTAGCGTATCAAGAATAGTTAGATTAGCTTGCGACACACTGAAGAACTGACTTGTTGCGCAAGAAACGATAAATCTCGCGTTAGTTAATGCGGGTGCATTTTCCGGTATCGTGATTGTTTCTGACCCATCATTAGCCGTTGTGGTGATATCTATCCCCGTTCCATCAAGGGTGATCAACCCGATATCAACAGACGTACAAGATATAGGTGATGAATTAGTACCCGCCACATCCCAGCTAACGGTTGTCTGGTCTGTCTGGGCATAAGTTCTGGAAGAGGTGTGCGAAGTTACTTCAAAGGTTGAGCCAGTATCATGCACAGTCATCGTTAATGCATCATATTGAACGCCACCGTTTCCATCTCTTACCGTTACTCTTAAATCCATATCTCTATTGGTTACGGGTAAATGCTCACCTACGGCAGCTTCGTTATTGAAGATATCGCTTAGCTGGGGAATAAAACGTAAATTAGAAGTCGTTAATGATCGGCTTCTAAACAAAGCATTGTCACCAGCGTCTACATCAACATCAGTAGCGGTACCAGAGTCTGCTTGCTCCCAAGAATAACTGAGCTGATCTCCATCCGAGTCAAAACCATCTGCGATGAGAACGATTGGGGTTCTTGCTGGTACGGTAAAATCCTCTCCCGCACTAACGATCGGATTTTCATTGGTTACTGCAGTACTACTGCCACAACTATTTCCATCACCATTTCGACTAAAATCTATGATTTCCTCAATGCTTACAACATGAAACTGTGCATCGACTTCATTTTGTATGTTATTGGTACCACACAATCCTGCATAAGACATGATTGTTGACCCACTACCCGGCTCTACCGCTGTGCCTACACCGCGCTCGCCACATTCGCTGTTGAAAGTATGCTGAGCACCCATTTGATGACCGATTTCATGAGCGACGTAATCCAGTGCAAAAGCATCACCAATCGGGTTCGTTGCACCCGTAGCGCCACCCGCTTTAAAAGTAGAGTTACAGGTACTACCAACAAACGCCAAACCACCGACATTGCCGGAACCAAATACATGCCCAATATCGTAATTTGCCGAACCTAGAACATTGGTATCATTCAAATTTGCGATATTTTGTTCAAGCAAGGCACTGATGTCCGTATTCGAATAGGGATCATTTGATGAGTCTGTGTACATCAAATCAAGTTGCTCTGGCACGAGTTGAAAAGTGATACTCGAATCTCGCTCGTAGATTTCATTGACTCTATTGATTGTTGTGATGACAGCACTTAACGCTGATGTTTTGGTGCCACCGTGATACTGCGTGTATTCACCGGTAGTAGCTACCGCTAAACGATAGGTAATTAAATTGAATGCAGGTCTGGCTAAGACCTCTTTTGCGCTCGACTGGAGCACATTGCCCTCTGAAAAGCTTTTCACAACACTATTATGATCAACACCGCATTTAAACTCGGTTTGAAAGTGGTCGTGGTTTTCTTGCTTGCTGAAACTTATGTATTTTGCCGAGCTGGAAGTGACTCTATCTGCATCTTTATTATCATCTGGTTCGATAAAAACCGAATCACCATTTGGCATCACCAACATCGCATGAAAACCCAAAGTAGTGCTGTCTATTCGACCCGATATCTTCTGATTAACACCAGAAACTTTCCATGTTTTCAGCTCAGGAAATTGCGCGGCAAGTTCTGGAGCAAGCACAGAAGTTTCTGTTGCAACGACCTCTACTTCAGTCCCGTCTGGTAAAGGCAAAACTAGCGAAAGTCCTGCTGCTGAGTTGTCTTGTTGATCATCAGCTGGCTTGGATGAGGTGTTTTTTTGTAACAGCGATTTCCAGGCAAACTCATCAAGTTCGAGGCTACGGTATTTAAGCGATTCTAGCGACTGCGATTCTTCGCCTTGTGGTTTTGCTGACTGACTAAGTTGTGCCTGTGTTACAGAATCTGAAATAAAATCTGAATCTTTCCAGGGGGATGAAAATACGGAAGTGCTTAACAGCAATGAAGATAAAACAGTGACGACCAAACCTGGTCTAGAAATACGTTGAGACTTTATCCTCATTATCATTACCCTTTATTATTTTATAAGCTAATTTCACATTTAAACGTTTTCGTAACTATCAAACGATAGCTCTAGCTAACAACAGCACTAGCTAAGAATTGCAATAGCTAAGAATTGCAATAGCTAAGAATTGCAATAGCTAAGAATAGTGTAAGCACTATGCATTCTATAACATTTATTTTTATAAACACATGAATACACTTTTAAATCAGCCAATTGTTTAAACCAACCCCTTAATACAATGCAACTAAGCCATTAAAAAAAAGCCCCTGTAAGTAGGGGGGTGTCATTTTTAATCTGCTTTAATCAGCTCAATTCTACAGAGCTTCTAAACTAATTCGACAGCATTATTGTAATAAGTTCAAACGCCTTTTCATTAACAATACGCAACTTAAGAGTAAAAACCAGTAATTTATTAGTCCACCACCAGATGAACCCTGGCTTGTGCTAGTGCTGTCATTTGAAGATACCGCACTTACTTCATTGTTAGTAACCACTGCATTTAAATCAGTATCTTTCAGATTTGCTTCTGATTGATCTTCGTCAGCGTGTTTAAAGGTAACCTGCGTTGTTTTATCAGTAAGCACAAAGTTTCGCTGGGACACAGCAAAAAAAACGTTATCACTACACTTTAATTTAAATCTGGATTGATTCGTTTTCTGCACGGTTGCTGGAATCACTATCCATGCATCACCCTTATTTGGTAGATTTTTTTCAATAACTGTCGGAAAGGTCTGACCACCATTAGTCGATAAATACAGATCTACATTTTGACAGCTAACGGGGGACTTATCGGTAGCCGCGACATTCCAGAAAATCTGGTAAGACTCGCCAAGCGTGTATTGAGACTTTGGCAGGTTTAAAGCAAATCGACTGCCTGTTCTGGCCACATTGATTTTCATTTCATCACTTTGTGCTACATTCATCCCATCCTGCGCAACAAAACTAAAATTCATCACTCGCTCATGCTCTGGAAGCTTTTCACCTCGGCTGGGGCTGTTGCTTAGAATATCCTGCAATTGAGGGAACACTCTGACGCTACTATTATTCGGAACATTAACTCGAAATAATGCATTGTCACCCTTATCGTCATACTCAAGTGATGTTTCACCGGAATCTATTTGCTCCCAGGCATAGATAAGAGGATCTCCATCAACATCCTGAGCAGTACCTTTCAATTCAAAAGGGGTGCGAGATGGAATGGTAAAATCATTACCCGCATCTGCTATTGGTGGCTTGTTATCAAACGAACGCTGAGTCCCGCACACATTACCTCGACCATTACTGGTGAAATCTGAAATCTGTTCGATGCTTCCGATGTGGTACATCGCATCAGCATTTGATTGTAAATTATCTAAACCACAATACCCTGCGTAGGACATTATTGAAGAGCCGCTACCTGGCTCAAATGCTGTTTGCGCTGATCGCGTATTTCCAGAGCATAAACCTTGCGAACTATTAAACGTATGCGTTGCGCCAAGCTGATGTCCAATTTCATGCGCCACGAAATCCAGATCAAAACTATCGTTTATAGGGTTGCTTGTGCCCGATACTCCCTGAGCTTTTCGATATTGATTACAAATACTGGCAACGGCAGCGATTCCACCACCACTACCCGCGAATAAATGCCCAATATCGTAATTATCTGTGCCAATCACGGAATCAATATATTCCTGATTCTGACTCAGCAGATCTGAGATATCATCTTTCGTAAAGGGGTCTGAATTTGCATCGGTATTAATAAGCAAATCATTATTCTCTACCAGATCAAGATGGATACCCAAATCACGTTCCAGTATTTGGTTGACTCTGCTTAGAGTTGTTGTAATCGCAGACATCACACCTGTCACGGTGCCACCATGCTTTGCTGCATATTCACCGGTAGTGGCAATAGCGATTCGATAATGCAATAAGCTTTCTGTAGTCCTTCCTGCTATTGCACGGGACGCGACACCATGGGAGATGTTTTCTATTCCCGAAAACTTTTGCATCAATCTATTTTGTTGCTCAGTCACGCCACAAGAAAAAGATCGATCAGACGTCTGCTTTTGTGCGCTTTTCTTATAACTAATGTATTTCTCTGCCGCAAAATCTACCGGATCAATAAATATAATTTCACCATCGAGCATTTGTAGCATTGCGTGAAAGCCAGACGAAGTAAGATCAACTTTTCCCGAGAAAACGTTATCGTTTGCGATGACCTTGAAAGTTTGAATTTCAGGATACTTTTCGGCGAGGCTAGTTGTTAATACTTGATCTTCGATTAAATCAAGGTCGATGATTGAACCATCAGGTAAAGGAATGGATATTTGGCTGATATTAGATTCAGTGTTCTCTGCTGAAGGTTTCGCAGATTTCGTGCTATCAAGAATCGATCGCATTTTTTCTGTGTTCAAAACCAGACTTAGACCGTCCTCATAGTGTTTTGAATCCGAATGAGTCGCTGTAATTTTTTCTTCTGATTCATTCTCTGCTGAGTCATTATCTAAAGAAACTACTTTATTCGAAGAGTTTGTAATTTGGTCAACTGACCACAAGCCTAAAACATCCATGCTTTCTGCAGTAGCCGAAGATTGCACCACTAAGAAAGACAGTAAAAAACTCAGTAAAAACCCAAAGTGCATCCTGCTCTTCATACTTCACTTCCATCATTCCTTGATCGATGGTGACAGTGTATCCAGAAGGTTCATTGATTGAATTCTGAATGGAGTCAGTAGTAGTAATTTTAAGACAACAATACTAGATCAGGCGTTAGTCCTGTAATCTCAACCTTTAGTCATTCGTTAAATGGGCTTTATTTGGTTTTAATGTGTGTTGCTTCGTTATAATTAAGGCTGAAAAATCAAAAATAGTAGGTTAAACGTGTGGCATTCACCTTATAAGTTATACCTTTATCCAGAAACCATAAAACAGAGCACAGATGAGAATGAAAAAGCTATCGGAGACTTTTCAAGCATTTCGAAAACACTAAAGGAACTGGATTTTATTGGGATAAAACAAGGAGAGAGAAGATATACAACCGGAAAAAACTTTGTTTCTCTGCTTACCTTTATGGGATGTTCTCCCAATATCGAGTTAGAACCACAAGAGAATAAACCATACTGCTACATCGAAATCATTATCGAAAAAGAAGCGAAATTCTTTTCAGGTATAAATATCAAAGCGGCTACCTGCCCAGAATGCAAGGCTAAAATCACCGATATTGCTAACCCTGCCGTTGAAATTTCGGCTTGTACTCATTGCAAAAAAACGTTTAAAACAAATAGATTAAACTGGCGAAAGACTGCTTTTATCGCGCAATATTGCATAGTCATTGGCAATATTTACGAATCAGAAGCGATTCCAAATGATCAACTCCTGGATGCTTTAAAAGCGACAAGCCAAACCGAGTGGAAATATGCCTACATTAGAGAAGATGTAAATTAATACGCTTGTAAAAAACAGGATTTAAACCTATCCCTTATTTGGTCTTATTTTTAGCCTGATATTGAGAGTTTTTTGGAATCACCCATCGTACTCCGCCTTTTGGATTCTCTACATCCCCGGTATAACGGGGGATAATATGAATATGCAGATGGAAAACACTCTGGCCCGCAGCAAGTTCGTTGTTGCAACCGATATTGTAACCATCGGGCGAACCCGAGTTATCAATGTTTTGTGCTTCGGCGTACTGCTTACCTTTAAGAATTAATTCTCGAAAATCTCTATTTTCTTCTTCAGTGCATTCAAAGTACGTTTTGATATGACGCTTGGGTATAACCAAACAATGACCCACACTTACAGGATAGGTATCTGTAATTAATAAGGCGTGTTCAGTTTCAGCAATAATTTCCTCAGCTTTGGGATGACAAAACAGGCAGGGATTATTGGGGTCAAACGCGTTTTCTTCAGTCATTAGCTTACTCGATCGATCTTATTTATCTTTATCCAACATAGAGACATCCACCACATTCATCAATCCGACATGGCGAATTTCATCGCCTGTCATTACTCTTTCTTGAATCACTCTCCAGACACCATCTTCCTCAAGCTCCAACAGAATTTCGACACCGTGTGTTTTTTTCGAACCATCATTAACGAATATTGTTTCAAGGGTTTTAAACATGATTTGAGTGTCGTTATGTGCCGACATTTTTAAGCCTTCATAACTCACACCTTGCAAGGTACCGTCTTTGAAATCTTTTTCCGCAGCTCGGGCCCAGTCATCATAGCTAATACTTTCAAATCCAGGAACACCGGTCACGCGGACCTTTTTAGAGATAAGATTAAAATGCGCTTCAAAATCATTATTGCTCGCGGTCAATGCAGAAGCATCCATCCATTTTTGCGCAATTTCTTGATGTTTTTTAATAGCTTCCGACATAATTTAACCCGACTAATTTGAAAAATGCATTTGTTTGAACAGAATAAGGGAGCTTATTTTAACGATATAGAATCAAATTCTACAATAGTGATTGGTGGGCATTTAAACAAAGACTTAGGCACCCCCCTACTTTGGGGCACTTTTTTGAAGAGATTATTATTGCACTTGCTCTAGTGTCAATTCTTCTTTGCCTAGCATCGTATCAAGCCTTCTTTGCTGGATCACAACATCAAGCAGGTATTCGCCTTTATCAGATATCGATTCACTCACAACCGCCTCATCCTCATACAACTGAGCACGTAAACGCGCCAGAGCAGGATGTAAACGTAGCTTGCCCCTGAAGGTATTCTTAGCGAATATGGCTGCTATTGTCTCACTTAGTGCTTCCAGTCCTTCGCCCGTCAGTGACGACAACCAGACCCTTGCAGGCAAGCCATTATGACCTTCTTCAACATGGGGTTCTTGTTCAGTCAGATCGATTTTATTCATAACCTCGACCTGTTGCACATCTTCAGCACCAAGTTCCTGAATCACGTTATTCACTTGCTCACGGAAGAAATCACGATTTTCGTCGCTGCTATCGATGACATGCAAAATCAAATCTGCTTCGATTGTTTCTTGAAGAGTCGCCCTGAAGGCTGCAACCAAATCATGCGGAAGATCACGAATAAAACCTACCGTGTCGGCTAAAACAATCGATTGCTGATCGGGTAAATTTACTCTGCGTAAGGTGGGGTCTAAAGTCGCAAACAGCTGATCTGCCGCATAAACTCCAGAACCAGTAATTTTATTGAATAAAGTTGATTTACCCGCATTGGTATAGCCGACTAATGAAACCGTTGGTATTTCGGTTTTCTGCCTGAGTTGTCGACCCTGTTCGCGCTGTTTATTCACTTTATCCAAACGCTTATTGATCTGTTTGATACGAATACTCAGCAAGCGACGGTCAGTTTCTAACTGGGTTTCACCCGGGCCACGCATACCGATACCACCTTTTTGTCTCTCAAGGTGAGTCCAGCCCCGAACTAGTCGCGTCGACATGTGTTTTAACTGCGCCAGTTCAACCTGCAATTTACCTTCGTGGGATTGAGCACGTTGCGCAAATATATCGAGTATCAATGCGGTACGATCAAGCACGCGACATTCGAACAGGCGTTCCAGGTTACGTTCTTGCGCGGGAGAAAGAGAGTGATCAAAAATAACGACATCCGCATCGTGCTGTTTAACGGCGGTTTTAATTTCGTCTGCTTTACCCGTACCCACAAAATAACGTGAATCAGGCGATGCGCGTGATCCAGTGATTAGTGTGGAAGTAATTGCTCCGGCAGAACGAACCAGTTCTTTAAACTCGTGTTCGTCTTGAGTTGAGCTTGCACCTGAAGAATGTTGGGAACGATTATTTGATCCAAAGTTAATCTGTACCAATATGGCACTCTCAATCAGAGCTTCACCCTGACTGAGCTTATCAAATAATTCCAACTTAATGCCCCCCTAAGATACTAGGGAAACAGAATTGTGTAATTTTATTCTTCGTCTTCAACCGTTAACTTAATAGGTCTAGAAGGCACGATTGTAGATACAGCGTGTTTGTACACAAGCTGGCTTACAGTACTGCCTAGTAATATAACAAATTGATCAAACGACTCTACGTGACCTTGTAATTTAATTCCATTTACAAGATAAATCGCAACGGGGATGCGCTCTTTTCTTAAAGCATTTAGGAAGGGTTCTTGTAGCATATGCCCTTTTGACATGGGTAACTCCTGATTTCTTATTAGGTTATGTTATTAATATTTTATTGTTTGCTGCTCAATATATAGCTTTTTATATTTAGCTTTAGAATACTCAAATTGTCGTTCTGTCTCTTTTTAAAGTACCTAAATCCGTTATTTTCAAAGTTTGGGGGTAACAGCACTCTGCATCCTTACAGATTCAAGCATAATAACAGGTTTAGATAAAAAGTAAAAAATCAATACCTATTTTTGATCATTTAACGACAGATGGCTCAAGTTGCTCGCTTGCAAGCCCGTGAAATTCGGAATAATATGAAATAAACCCGCTACCGGAGACACTTTATGAACTCCCTCAAAACGCTTATAGCCCTAGTGTTTATTACTATTTTGCAAATTTCTACGTTTGCTGATGACACTGCACATACCAATCAAACAGAAATAAGAGATTACAGTACTTTTTTTGATGAAAGTCTTGGCGATATGCAGGAAGAAAAAGAAATTGCTACCGAGGAAGGTAAAAAAGGGATTTTATTGATGTTCGAAATGGATGAATGTCCGTTTTGTGCGCGTATGAAAAAAACCGTTTTGAATCGCGGCAAAGTACAAGATTACTACCGTAAGCATTTCCGAATCATAACGGTTGATATCGAGGGAGATTTAGAGCTTACCGATTTTGCTGGCAAAGACACCACACAAAAGGTCTTTTCATTAGAACAGTTTAGGGTAAGAGCCACACCCGTCTTTCAATTTTTAGATTTAGAAGGTAAGCCAATCAAAAATGGCCGTCTAACGGGCGCATCAAAAGACGCTGATGAATTTATGATGCTAGGAAAATACATCGTTGAAGGTGCAAACGAAGAGATGCCTTTTATTCGTTACAAGCGCAAACAAAAGAAAGGATAACGTTGAACCTGAAATTTACCTATTACACGTGTGCTGCTTATATGAGTGTTACGCCATAACTATGTGGAGTCTATTGAATCGAAAAGTGATACAAGTAATCTTGCACTCAGTTTGCCTGATCAGTTTGGTTTTCACTCATTCAGTTCTTAATGCAGATACTAATAAACTTCCATCCATACTGGATTTGAAAACAGCCCTGAGTTTTGCCAGTGACCACCCACGCACACGTTTAACCCCAGAACAACAATCGATAACACCGCTCCAGCAACCGTTGTTTCTTGGTTGTCACAATCTCACATTTAATAACACAACGGTTAGTGATGCAAAACGCAATACCGCCTCAACCTTTCTGGTAGAACCAGTAATCCAGCAAGAATTACTAATTCTAAACGCTTTTTTGGATGTTCTACTATCTGATTC
Organism: Cocleimonas sp. KMM 6892; assembly: GCF_035798195.1. Lineage (NCBI taxonomy): Bacteria > Pseudomonadati > Pseudomonadota > Gammaproteobacteria > Thiotrichales > Thiotrichaceae > Cocleimonas > Cocleimonas sp. KMM 6892. The sequence continues at coordinate 190,223 of NZ_JAPFBV010000001.1, forward strand.
CAGCCTTATCGGGATTAATGAGGATATGGCAGGAACGTTTATTTCGTGGGATAGAGCGAAAATTCGTCAAGAATTAAAACAGAATTCAGAACTCGTAGTGGCCAAGTTAGAAGCGGAATATCAGGAAGTTAGACAAAAATACTTTTCTGCCCAAGCTACTCAACGCCTCACCCGATCAATACTGGCGCAAGCTATCAATCGCCCTGACGAATTATCCAGTGATCTCGCCCCGCCGATATTACTTACCTCACCTAAAAAGCTACCTGAATTTTCAGATTTATATACAGAGGCATTAAATAATAACAGCTGGATAAAAACGCTCGCAGAAAAATACAATGATGATCAAATGTCATTGATCAAGATGGATTTACGCCAGCAAATTCTTGAACTCATTCTGCGTATAACCGTTTTAAAATCAGCTGCTGATCGAGCAGAAACTGAACTCTATAGCCGTGATCTCGATTTAGAAATGAGTAGAACTCTCTATGAGATGGAAGTACGCGCAAGAATCGGTAAATCCATGACGTTACAAAGCATGGCGAGAATGGAAGAAGAGCGCGTTAAATACTGTACTACTCTGGCGTGGGCTCAACTCAATGCATTAACAGGCAAACCCATCATGACTCAAGCAATTGAAACCAAAGAAGCCGAGGAAACGGCACAATGAATATCACTCTGAAATGTATAAACAATAATTTACTCATCAAACTTGCCTTAACTTTTTTTATTGTCATCACGAGTTTAGGGGCAAGCGCACAACAGCTTAGTGGCAGACTTGAATGGGTCGATAAAATTGAAATGAGGGTGCTTGAAGACGGCTTCATAGAAAAGATGAATATAAAAATTGGTCAATATGTAAAGAAAGGTTCGACCTTGCTAGTCATGGATCAACGCAAAGCCAAAGCAGAGTTATTAAAGGCAAAAGCCATGATTGCCCGCTCCAAAGTAGAAATGGATGATGCCGACGATGAACTAAAACGCGCAGAAGAACTTTATGATCGTGGATTAATTGCAGATGAAGAACTCAAAGATGCAAAAATCAAAGTCGCCGCAGTACAAGCTGAAAGCGAGTCTGCCAATGCGGCGTTGGCACTCGCAGAAGTGACACTAGATAGAAATATTTTACGCGCACCTATTAACGGCATCATTATTACCAAAAACAACCACGAAGGTGGCGTCATATATAAAACTCAACAACGTGAACCGTTATTTACAATAGCACCGAGCGGCAAAATGCTCGCCAGAATACTTGTATCATCTCAGGTGTTAAAACGTTACAAGCCTGGACAAAAAGCACGCGTTACAGTGAATGGAAAACACTACAACGGTTTTGTTTATTCTCAAGGTGTCGAAGCCGTAAGAATCGAACCCAAAGGTGCAATTTATGAGCTGGATATTATTTTCAACCATAATCCTCAGGACTTATTAAGGCCTTCTGAGATTGCAAAAGTCACTATTCATTGAGCATTTTTCAACAACTCAAAAACCAATACATAGCATTGCTTTTCAATACAATTTAAAACATAGCAAGCATCTATTTTTCCAATGATTTCAATTGATTAAATAAAGAGATTTATTTGATTTTTCTTTGAACCAAAGCACTTATTAAACACTCTCACCCCAGTCAAAATATTTTAATAAATATTTTAGTCACAACTTTTTTACCTATCTATTAGATAGGTTGTTTTTTGGGGTAAATTTTAAAAATGAATAAATTAAATATACTAGGCAGTGCAATTGCACTTGGCCTAACAGGCTCATTCACAACTGCTCATGCAGAACCATTAATTACAGACTACAAAGAAGCAACATCAGCTTATGAAGATGCTTATGTATCTGGTAACTTTAACTCGAACGATGGTAACCAAGACCAGGCTAGCTATAACCTGGACCTAACACTGGACTACGAGAAAGTATTCAGTTCACCAAACCGTAACACTAAAATCGACTTTTTAGGCACAGGCTCTTCTGCTAAAGGTGGAAATGAAGGTGATAAGAGTTCAAGTACTTACCAGGCACTTGGTTCAGCAACAGTAGATAACTACTTCACACCGAACAGCAATGCAGCATTCTGGTACGGCAAAGGTGAAGTTGGTATTCAGAAAGATCAGGAAGACCCATTCACAAAAGCAACAGCAGGTATCGGTTATGGCCGTGTTGTTAACGTAACACCAATGGCTTATGCAATCAGAATCATGCAAAAGCTTCGTGAAGAAGGCTTTTTGAAAGCTGATCCTAGCAATGATATTTACCAGCAAGTAGCAGTAATTGTAGATAAAGAGTCTGAGTACAAGTCTAAGTACGGACTTGATGACTACAAGCAATACTGGTTACAGGATATTCAGAAAGTTATCGAGACTTCTGGCATGGTACAGGGTGACTTCAACGCTAGAGCGGTTGTTCAAACTTACGACGTATTAGAAAACGAGCGTGTTTCTACACGTAAAAACGGTTGGTTAGTGCGTGCAGGTGTTGGTGCAGTATTAAGCAACTACGACGGTTCAGACGGCAAGCCAGCACTAGAAGTTGGTGCTGAATACCACAGACCAATTAACAACAAGACTCAGTTCTCTAACGAAGCAATTGCAACTGCTACATTAGACGATGATGACAATGGTTATAACTTCAATAACGCGATGAGCTTAACTTACGAATTGTCTGACATGATTGACTGGGAAAACAAGTGGACTCTAGCTTATGCAACGTCTGACGATACAGATGATGTTACAACGAACACATTAAGTTCTGCGTTCTACTACAGCCTAACTAACCAGCTTGATTTTGGTGTTGAAGGCAAGTTAACTAAACTTGATGACAGCATTTCTAACAATGGTAATGACGAAGTTGATAAAAGCTTAACAATGGGCGTTAAATACCGTTTGAAGTAATCGAACCCCGAAAATAGAGCTTATTTTGTTAGATTCTGCTCTATATCTTAATACCAAATCTAACGACTAGAGGGGCTTTTAGCCCCTCTTTTTATTGGTATAAACCTTGTAGGATTTATTAATTAGAATATTTGTTACTGCATATCTTTGCAGATAAATTTCTATTTCTATTCTTCAGCTAAAAAGCTTTCAATATCCGCTTTAACCTTTTCCAGCTTGTAGCCTTTTGCACCATACTCGGTAATGTTTGGCTCAGAGCGTAAATAGGTCATTTGGCGTTTGGCTAATTGACGGGTTGCGATTACCGCACGCTCTTTCATTTCTTCGAAATCCAGCTCACCCTCCAAATATTGCCATGCTTGACGATAACCCACACAGCGCATTGACGGAAAATTCAAATCCAGATCACCACGCTCACGTAACGCTTTCACCTCATCGATAAAACCAGCTTCTAACATTTGATCAAAACGAATAGCCGCTAATTCACGAATCCATTCACGCTCTTCCGGGATTAATGCAATTTTCATTAAACGGTAAGGAACCGGTTCTACAACCTGATCTTGTTGATGTTTCGTCAGCGTCTTTCCTGTTAGTTCAAATACTTCAAGCGCACGCTGAATGCGCTGCTGATCATTAGGATGAATACGCTCACCAGCGACTGGATCAACTTCCAACAAACGTTGATGCAAGACATCCCAGCCAATTTGCTCTGCTTCTTTAGTCAGCTTTTCACGAACATCCTGGTCAGCTTGTGGCATTTCAGCGATACCGTTTTCTAGCGCACGGTAATACAGCATTGTTCCACCAACCAACACCGGAATTTTACCTTTAGCGGTAATTTCGGCCATTTCCCGTAAAGCGTCCGTTCTAAAATCAGCTGCAGAATAGGACTCAGACGGATCTAAAAAGTTAATTAACCGATGTGGAGCAGCTTCCAGTTCCTCTGCCGTTGGTTTTGCCGTACCAATATCCATATCTTTATAAACGAGTGCAGAATCCACACTGATTAACTCGATAGGAAAGTGTTCCATCAGCTTAATCGCAAGGCCTGTTTTACCTGAAGCGGTTGGACCGATGATAAAAATGGCAGGAGGTAAACTCATAGTTGGCTAAGGTGAGAATTGGGAAGTAAATGATACATCAAAGCAATGAATATCTCATTGACGTATTATTATAGAGTATTGAATAAAGGGTAAGGGCACCCCCCTACTTTGAATGATATTACGTTTTTGTTTTTTGAAAACGTAAATAGAATTTATGCAGTGCTGGCACTTTTTTCAAACAGATCTTTCAACAGATGTGGAAAAAGCTAAAGAAACTAATGTCGAGCTAATGATTTGGCTGATGGCTTCACCGGAGAATTGGTAGGCAACTTCCTTTTAACAGCTCCCGCTTTGAAGGACTTATTCTTACGGGGATTATCTTTTAATAAACTAGAATGTGTATTCTTGTATGGGCATATAAGATAGTTTGCTTTTTTTCGCAGTGGTTTTATATTTTGATAATTGCTTAATGCCTTAAACGAAACCTTCGTATCATCGCCTGTTTCAGCTATACGTACAGTATCTCTGCCAGCTGATTTTGATTCGTATAATGCAAGATCTGCTCGGCGAAACCAGCTCTCCGCATCGTCAAAGGGCATAATTTCAGAAACACCCACGGAAACAGTTACTTGATGTTTAGATAACTCCGCGCTTTCTTTTATAAATTTACGAATTGAATCTGCGAGATTCCCAGAATCTTCCAAGGAAGAGTTTTTAGCTAAAACAACAAATTCTTCACCACCAAAACGATAGATAAAATCCGTTGTGCGGATCTTCGATTTGACCAATTTTGCGAAATCAACCAAGACCTGATCGCCCGCATTATGACCCTTAGTGTCATTTATTTTTTTGAATTGATCCAAATCCAGCAACAACATCGACACAGGGGTTCGATAGCGCCTGTAATTTCTGATTATCTCATCGACTTTCTCATCAAAAGATCGTCTGTTTTTGATGCCCGTAAGCGTATCCTCAGAAACCAATTTCTGTAATTTATTATTATTGTACTCGGCACGCATACTTAGAATAAATCCAAATAATCCTACTAGAGCCAAGCTAGGATAAATACTCATAGCCTCGGCATTTGTCAGCTTGCCATGAAATAATAACGTAGTTAAACCAATAAAGATGATGTTGGCAATCAACGCAGGGACTGACTTTAATAGAAAGTAGGTTGCGCCCATTGCAGGGAATGCCCAAAAAACAGTTTCTGCCCCTTTCAGGTACATAACACTTAAAATGCCAAGCATAAACATCAGGACTGAAAATCTATTCAGGTATTTAATTTTCTTTGATTGCCAGGCTTGCGTAAAGATCAAAACCATCAACAACGCCATTACCATGTCTATTGCGGCTAGCGTCAAATCGCCAGTGAAGAACCGGTATATGGAAAAGGGAACGAGAAAAATAAAAGTTAAGCCAGCGCCGTAAAGCACAAACTGCTCTTCTAAACTTCTTGATCCGCACTTGAATGATTTAAACATCGCTTGTTTTTATTATAAATAGTGCTTTAACTTTAAAACATTGAGCCTTAACTTAGTCTTAACATAGTTGTTATCTAGTGCAATCTTAGATAAATATTATGGGAGTTGTTATTGACCACGCATGAATAGCTTATCGAGCTGATCTACCGACATTTGCGTCCACGTTGGACGTCCGTGATTACACTGACCACTGCGTTCGGTGCGCTCCATATCCCTTAACAACGCATTCATCTCTGGAATCGTTAGACGGTGGTTCGCACGAACAGAACCATGACAAGCCATGGTAGAGAGTATTTCATTCATTTCTTGCTGAATACGTTCACTGCTACCATGCTCCAGTAAATCAGACAGTACATCGCGCACTAACTGTTCCACATTCGAATCTTTTAGCAAGCTCGGTACCGCACGAATGGCTAATTTTTCTGGCGCGAGTCTGTTCAACTCAAAACCCAGTTGCTCAAACGTTTCAGCAAATTCTTCGGCGCAATCACCTTCTTTTTTACTCACGGATAATGAGCTAGGAACCAGCATCGGTTGAGAGCGTACATTGTCTTCCGCCATACTTTTCTTTAAGTATTCGTAGGTGATGCGCTCGTGTGCCGCATGCATATCAACCACAACTAAACCTTCGGCATTTTCTGCCAGAATATAAATACCATGCAATTGTGCCACGGCAAAACCTAACGGCGGCACTTCTCCTGTATTTTGATTTTCGCTAACAGGCATTGATGATGTGACATGCGTCGAAAGTTTTTCAGAAAACTTGTCTGAAAGTGGGGGGGTGTAATTAGATGAGCCACTGCGTTGATTTACCGATGGAATAAAGCCCGTATTCAAGCTGCTCGTGACGTTTCCAACATTATTTTCAGAGTTATCGCCGGCACTGTCATGCATGCGCTGATAAGCCGCCATTTGCTCTGCCACTTGCCCAGGCTGAATATTATTAACCGGGATATTCAAGCGCTGCTGTGACCTAATCGCTTCGCGGTTGTACTCCGCCATACTCATTTTTTCTGTCCCATTATTTGGGATAGCAGGGGCAGACTCAGCAGCCTCATTAGGTCGTACATCTGCTAACGCCTGATGCAGTGTTCGATACAGAAAATCATGCACCAAACGTGCATCACGAAAACGCACTTCGTGTTTGGTTGGATGTGCATTTACATCCACTTTTTCTGGTGCAAGCTCAAGAAATAAGGCATACGCAGGGTGTCGGCCGTGGAATAACACATCGCTGTACGCCTGACGTACCGCGTGAGTGACGACGCGGTCTTTAATGATTCTGCCATTTACATAAAAATATTGAAGATCAGCTTGTGATCGTGAAAACGTCGGCAACCCAACCCAGCCCCAAAGCTTTAAACCAGCTGCTTCATAATCCAGATACAGTGACTGCTCCATAAAAGCAGGGCCACAAATTTCTGACACACGTCGATCAGCGCCGACACGCTCTAACGCAGGTTGTAATGTCAGCAAATTACGTTGACCGTGGCGTAAGGTAATCCCGATTTGAAAATTGCTTAGGGATATCTTCTTTACCACTTCCTGCAGGTGTTTGAATTCTGTATTTTCTGTTTTTAAGAACTTGCGTCGCGCAGGTACGTTATAAAATAAATCACGCACTTCAATGGTCGTGCCTTTAGCGTGAGCGGTGGGCTCTGGATCATCAAACGCTTCTGCACCATCATCGCGATGTTGTGGTGAAACCGTCCAGCCCTGTTCGTTATCTTCCGTACGCGAGCTAATCGTCATCCGCGATACAGAAGCGATACTCGGCAACGCCTCACCACGAAAACCCAAGGAAGCGACATGTTCCAAGTCATCCAGTGAAGCAATCTTACTGGTCGCATGACGACTCAACGCCAGAGCCAATTCTTCTTTGGGAATGCCTTTTCCGTCATCACGGATGCGAATGCGCTTTAAACCACCCTGCTCGATATCAATCTCGATTTTCTTCGAACCTGCATCAATGGAGTTTTCTAGCAATTCTTTAACCACAGAGGCTGGGCGCTCAACAACCTCGCCTGCGGCAATCTGGTTAACTAAATGTGGGGGTAGTTGTTTGATGCTCATGGATTTATATTTTTACTTGATAAAGTATTTAGCAGGAAAAACAGAAGATCATATTGTAATGCATATAAGAATGAATCGTAGGGCTGTTTTTGATATTACCTATCAACCGAAGCCCCAATTCTCTATAACCGTTATTTATTAACGAGTACCCCAATAATCAGGTTTTCTATGCAAATGAGAAACTGCCACAACTAAAATTTCTTTCTTATCTTCGGTATATTGATAAATTAAAGAGTAAGGAAAACTTTGGATCAAACACCTTCGTGTGAATTGACCTATTCGGACATAGGATTTTGGAAATTTAATAATTCTAAGTTTTGAATGATTTAATTCATTCAGAAATCGAAAACCTAAGCCTTCTTGAATAGACTCGTAGTACTCAAATGCCTCATCAAGTTCAGCCTGAGCAACTTCAAGAAACCTTACTTTCATTTCTTTATATATTTTGAAAACACCTGCTCATCTGACACTGACTTTAATTCACCTTTCTTATGGGCTTCTACTCGGGAATCAGCTTCCTTTGCCCATAATTCATCTATTCTAGGGTCAGGACTATCGAGGCTAGAAAGTAATTTTTCAGCCACATCTGCACGCTCATTCGCACTCAGTTCGAGTGCTTTATCTAATATAGAACTTGCTGAATTTGACATACATCGCTCTCTTATTAATTTTGAACTATTCAATATTATATCCACATTTTAATGGAATACCGAATAACATCATTTTAGTTCTGAAACTGTCGTAAAAAAACCAGGATAAACCTGGTTCTTTTATTCACATATTAATAAACCTGAACTACTGGCTTAATCGTCTTCCTTCTTTTTAAGCTTTGTTTTCTTTTTCGATTTAACTTTCTGCTCAGCCTTCTTCACGACTTTCTTTTTGGATTTGGCTTTTGCCTTACTTGGAGCAGAGACAACACCCTTAGTTAAAGATAGGCTCGACTTAATCTTTTTATACAGCTTTTCACCAATGCCTTTAACTTCCTTGATTTCTTCTATCTTCTCAAACTTCTTATGTTGTTTTCGGTATTTTACAATATTTAGCGCTTTTTTCTCTCCGACACCCTTTAGATAATGCTGTAACGCACTTGCATCGGCTTTATTCAAGTTAACAATTTCCGCTGATGCAGAAAACGAAACAAAAGAAAGAAATACAGCAAAGAAAAGTGATTTTAATTTCATATTAATTACCTGTTTTTATTGAAGTTATGTAAATGCTTTTTTTCAAAAGCACAACGATATAAACACAAGCTATATCTTGCATGCAATTATTTATTGATAAGCGGCAGTAATAAGGCCTAACAAATTAAATGATGCCAATACCAAACATAAAAATCTATCAACCCCTTCTCATTCATACTTAGCATTAAGGTTGCGTTAAATTATTTGCTGATAAAATAATGTAATAAGAAATTTAAACTCAAATCATTTTTGTTGGTGAAATTTTGATCTGAATGGAGTCCAAAGAATTATCATGGAATGATGGGGCAAACAAAACCGCTATAACCGTCTATTCTTTTTTACTAAGACATACTAAAAAAAATAAACATTTATGACTGATTTTCTCAACAATGCATTCGCCTTCCCTACGCTTTTCTATACAGGCTTGCTGATTTTAACCGTACTTTACTGGCTTGCATCCAGCCTTGGTTTTGCAGACCTTGATCTTTCAGAAGGCGTAGAAATTGAAGTTCCAGATGTTGCCGATACTTCTGGCTGGTTAAGCAAATTCAAACTTGATGGGATTCCACTGACCATCAGTATTTCTTTAGTTATCTTTTTTTCATGGGTAATTTGTTTTATTGCCGTACATTACTATCAGGATCAAATATCAAATAATCTGGCCGAAATATTCGTAGGCATCTGGATCATTATTCTAGCCCCCTTTATCTCAGCACCCATTGTTGGAACATTACTTACACCACTAAAGCCATTCTTTCAAAAGCTAAAAGATAGTGCAGAAGGTCGACATGCAGATTCGCTGATTGGTCACCTCGCTATTGTAAGAACCAATAAAGTAACAATGAATTTCGGGGATGCAGAAATAAATGACGAAGGCGCAAACCTTATTTTAAAAATACGCGCTGAAGAACCAAATGATTTTAAACGCGGTGATAGCGTCATCATCACTGAATATATCGCAGACGAAAATACATACCGGGTTAGAGCAACGGCATAACCCATTAGTACAAAACAGCTTCAATAAAATTAATAAAAATAGATTTAAAAAACTTAAAAATAAACGCTAAAACAAAAAAGGGTACATAAAAATGGGTGGTTCACTGACTGTTTTCACAATGATCGCGATTGCAGTAATCGCACTACTGGTGCTGATTATATTAATCTCTTTCGCGCGCTTTTATATCAAAGTGCCTCAGGGTTGGGCATTAATTATTAATGATATGTCGAGTACACCTAAGGTTAAATTTACCGGTGGCATCGTCTGGCCTGTAATCAACAAAAAAGAATTGATGAAAATTTCATTAATTACCCTGGAAGTCGATAGAAAGAATAAAGACGGATTGATCTGTAAAGACAATATCCGTGCCGATATTGTCGTTGCGTTTTATATGCGCGTTAACGAAACCCAGCAAGACGTGCTAAAAGTTGCCAAATCAATCGGTGTAGAAAGAGCATCTGATAGAGACGCGGTACATGAGCTCTTCAATGCAAAATTCTCAGAAGCATTGAAAACGGTTGGTAAGAATATGGATTTCGTTACCCTATTCGAAAATCGTATTGCATTTCGTGACAGCATCATCGAGGTTATTGGTAACGATCTAAATGGTTATGTTCTTGAAGACGTCGCGATTGATTACCTCGAACAAACACCAATGACGCACCTTGATCCACAAAATATTCTGGATGCTGAAGGTATTCGTAAAATCACTCAATTAACCGCTATTCAAAGCGTCAGCACCAATGAACTATCACGTAACGAAGAACTAGCAATTACCAAAAAGAATGTAGAAACAAAAGAAGCAATGCTGGAGCTAGAACGTCAGGAAGCCGACGCAACTGCCAGACAAAAGCGTGAAGTAGAAACGATTCAGGCACGCGAAGAAGCAGAAACCATCAAAGTTCAGGAGGAGCAGCGCTTACTATCTGAACGCTCTCGTATAAAAACTGAAGAAGAACTTCAGGTGATGGAACAAAACAAAATGCGTGAAGTGGAAGTTTCTGAAAACAACCGTTTACGCGCTGTAGCGATTGAAGAAGAGAAAGTAGGACGCGCACGCGAACTAGAAATCGTCTCTAAAGAACGCGAAGTAGAACTAAAAGTCATCGAGAAAGAAAAAGCACTCGAAGTCGAAAGAAAAGAAATTGCCAATGTTATTCGTGAACGTGTAATCGTTGATAAAAGCGTTGCCGAACAAGAAGAAAAAATCAAAGAAGTCCGTGTAGTTGCCGAAGCAGACAGACTCAAGCAAGCAACAATTATCGCCGCAGAAGCACAAGCGGAAGAAGAGCTAGTGAAGCAAGTAAAACAAGCGCAGGCAGATGAAGTACAAGCGACGCACAAAGCCAAAGAAATCAACATTCTTGCTCAAGCAAATCTAGAAGCAGCGGCCAAAGAAGCGGACTCGAAGAAGCAATTGGCAGAAGGTACACAGGCAGAACAAGCTGCACCAGGTCTTGCTGATGCTCAAGTGAAAGAAGTGATGGCAGAAGCATTGCAAAAAGAAGGACTTGCTGAAGCGAAAGTCATGGAAGAGAAAATGGATGTCGAAGCAACAGGTAATGAGAAAATTGGTCTCGCTGCTGCGCTCGTTCAGAAAGAAAAATTCAAAGCAGAAGCAGAAGGCTTAATCGAGAAATTCAAGGCAATGAATGATATGAGCCCTGATTCGCGCCAGCATGAAGAATTCCGCATGCAACTCGAAAAAGACTTCGAACAAGCACTCGCTGAGATCGAAGCGAATAAAGAGATCTCAGACGATCAAGCCAAGGTACTCGCTACTGCATTAGAAAGTGCGAATATCGACATCGTTGGTGGCGGAGATTATCTGCAATCATTCACAAAAGGATTAGGTTTAGGCAAAACCGTAGAAGGAGTTCTTGAGAAAAGCCCTGCACTTGAATCAGTGCTTGGAACATTACTCGCCTCAAAAGCTACCTCTAAATAAAATCTGCTTTTAAATAATAGATAACCTTATCCTATGTCCGATAATATTAACAAAGGCAATAACAGCAATAACGGCGAAAAATCGGCTGTAGATACTACAGTTGATACAAATAGCGACGCTGTAGATCAAGCTGTATCTGAAAGTAGCGCTTACGAGATCATTCGTAAGCGTCTTGAACAGCAAGCCAATGATCTCGAAACGCACACTAAAACCTTAAACGAAGCGCGTTTAGAGGAATTTGGTAGCTCAGAAATGAGCGTGCTTGGGCGTTTGCGTGTTCGTACAGAAAACAACTGTATCGCCAGAGATATTGCCCAGGTTGGCGATACCTTAATTTTTGGCTACAACGTTTTTATCGGTCTCAAAAAAGAAACACATATTGAAGACGTTTTCATGCTCTACAAGCTTGTCGAAAAAGACGGGCAATATGAGTTTGAAACACTTCCCATAAAAGAAAGTTTTCTCGGTGAAGCATCGTTTGTCGCAGACTTTAACGAGCTTTATACCTATTACAAAAATGCGCGATTAATTCAGCTCCTTGTTAAAGATAATAAGCTCTTAGCCTCTTTCCAGATCGGCGCGCAAATCACCGATATCCGTGTTTTTCGCTGGAGCATAGATAATCAGAACAAACTCACCTACATTGATAATCGTGGTGAATACGATATTGCCCTGCCCTCACCTTATGATTTCGAATGGGTAAACACCACGCGTGAAGATTCAGTAAACGGCAGACATCCACACATCAACATACTTGATACGGTATTTGTCGAAACCATTGGTGGCGACCTCACCGTAAAAGTCGAAAACAATACAGAAACGGGCAAAGGCATTTACGCCGAACCGGTCGATGAAAAAAACCAGTCGATTGACGATGCAGCTATTGCTTATGCCGACTTAGGTAAATTTGTACTATTACAAATCACGCCTTACAAAGAACAAGTCACACGCTACTTGGTGTTTAACAAACAAAACAACCAGGTTAACCGTATTGATGAAATCGGGCAATCCTGCCAACAGCTTCCAGAAGATCACGGCATTATTTTCCCCGGTGGTATTTACCTGCAAAACGGTGAGATAAACACCTTCGCCGAAAAAACCAAAGGCATGCGCTTCAAACGCAGTATCCGCTCGCCGAATGGTGAAGATATTCTGTATGTATTTTATGAAGCAGAAGAAGGCAGAATCGCGCTGTTCTCATACAATATGATCGAGAAAGATCTCGCCAATCCCTTATTCGGACATGGTTACAGTATTTATGATGACGGCAAAATGGTGATCTTCAGCTCAGAAAGCGAAGAGCCAACGCGCATTCATCCGATGCAAGTGTGGCAAACCGCTTTCACCTCAGAAGAATTTGCCACTAACACCAACACTAATGCTTCTTTTTACACCAATATCGGTAATGCCGAATTGGTTCGTGGTATTTCAGAGCTATACAGCATCTCTCGTACCATTGATAAACAATCCGCTTCAGCCAGTGTGTATAACGAACTATCGCAAGCCTCAGAGCGTTTACAGAGCGCTTACTACTGGTTAGATAAACCCGAACTCGCTGATGTTAAAAGCACCTTACAAAAGATCAGTAAAACCTCAGAACTGGTTCTCGATGAATTCGAAAAAGTAGAAAGCATTCGCCAACGCGCTGATCAGGCAATGCAGGAAGCAGAGCAAACTCAGGCGGATATATTTTCAAAATTATTGTCTGATAGCTGGGATAAAGTCGAAGAATTTGTCGATGCTTTAGACAGCATCCGCAAACAACGCGGGCACTTACTCACGATCAAAGAATACCGCTATATCGACCAGGCCCGCATCAAAGATATGGATGTGGCATTGGTTGAAAAGCAAGAAGCGCTAGGTGAAGAGACGCTTAAGTTTTTATCGGAAGAGAAATCATTAATTCCCTATCAGCAAAAGCTCGATAAGCTGGATAAAGAGGCAGAACAAGCCAAAACCCGCGCAGAAATTAAAACCGTCATCGAAAACTATGAAAAGATGGCAGGTGACCTCGACCTAATCTCCGAATTAGTTTCTACCTTACATGTTGAAGATGCCACGATTCGCACACGCATTATCGAAAGCATCTCCAGCATTTATGCCAAATTAAATCAGAGCAAAGCACGCGCACGCCATAAATATAAGGACTTAGGTTCAGCCGAAGCGGTTGCCCAGTTTAGCGTTCAATTCAAGCTGTTTAGCCAAAGCATCGCCAACGCTGTCGGACTAGCAACATCGCCCGACAAAGCAGACGAACAACTCAACCGATTATTGGTACAGCTGGAAGAACTGGAAGGCCAGTTCAGCGAACACGATGAATTCCTCGCAGACATCATCAGCAAACGCGACGAAGTTTATGAAACCTTTGAAACGCACAAACAATCACTGATAGCAGAACGCCAACGTCGTGCACAAAACCTGCTCGACGCGGCAGAACGAATCCTCACCTCATTAAACAGACGCACGCAAAAGCTCAGCGATATTGATGCCTTAAACACCTTATTCGCCTCTGATCCGCTCGTTATTAAAATTCGCGATATTGCTGAAAAGCTACGTGAGATTGACGACAGCGTAAAAGCAGACGACATAGAAAGCCGACTCAAAAATAGCAAAGACCAAGCCTTACGCTCACAGCGTGACAAGTCAGAAATCTATGAAGAAGGCGGCAAGGTCATAAAATTAGGCCCACGCCATCGCTTTAGTGTAACAACGCAGGAACTCGATTTAAGCATTCTGTTTAAAGACGATCGCTTAAACCTGCACTTGAATGGCACCGACTATGTAGAGCCGATTGATAACGCAGAGCTGAATGCGCAAAAAGCCTTCTGGCATGTAGATATCGAATCCGAATCAGCAGTGCTTTATCGTGCAGAATATTTGGCGGGATTAATTTTAGAAAAAGCCACATTGAAACAAGACAATCTCGATTTAGCGATGCTCGAAATTGCGGCGAAGGACGAAGCAGAACTGGTAAAAATCGTTCACGACTTCGCCACGCCACGTTACAAAGAAGCGTATGAGAAAGGCATTCACGATCACGATGCAAGCAAAATTCTACAGCAATTATTGCCGATTCAAACAACCAGTGGTTTATTACGCTTTCCACCATTAGAAAGAGGCTTAGCTGCACTATTCTGGTCAGTCACACAAACGCAAGCACCGCAAAATAGCTGGCAAAAACGTGCCTTAAGCGCCAAGCAACTGGTCGATGTATTTAATCACCACGATGCAAGCACAAGATTACAGGAGGAAATCCAGCAGCAATTTAATCTCTTTCTTGAAAGCTATCCAATCACGATTGATGAAGCGACCGCACAACGCAGTTGCGAATATTTAAGTCAGGAACTGGCACAGGAAAAAATCAACTTTGTCTCCAGCCAATACGCGCAAAAATTACTGGATGAGTTACGTCGTAACCTGCAAGTCGCCAAAGCATGGAAGACCTTTGAAAGCAGTTTAGAACAGCTCAACAACCAACATCACGAACGCTGGGCACTCGCAAGCTCATGGCTAACTGCGATGTTAGCAGCGCAACAAAACAAAGATGAAAACAGCCAAGCAAATCAAACTCTGGCGCATTACGTGCCAGAAGCGGTCGCTTTACTGTTATGTGAATCGATTACGTGGAAAGAAAACAATACCGCTCTGGAAATCACCATCAGCGATTTAATGGGCGACCATCCACGTATTCACAAACAACAATTACACCTGAGTTTAGATGACTTCTTAAGTCGCTATCATCAACATAGAACGCATGTACTCCCCGGTTATCACGACTACTTAAGCATTCGTAGCCGTATCATGAAAGAATCGGCAGAATCTCTACGTCTGGATGAATTTAAACCAAGACCGTTATCCTCGTTTGTTAGAAACCGTCTTATCAATGAACTCTACCTGTCATTAATCGGCGACAACCTGGCAAAACAAATGGGAACCGTCGGCGAAGATAAACGCACCGATTTGATGGGCTTGTTGATGATGATTTCGCCGCCCGGTTACGGTAAAACCACCTTAATGGAATACGTTGCCAGCCGTTTGGGATTGATTTTCATGAAGATCAACTGTCCTTCACTAGGGCACGATGTATTATCGCTCGATCCAGAACAGGCACCGAATGCGACCGCCGCTCAAGAGTTAAACAAACTCAATCTCGCCTTAGAAATGAGCAACAACGTCATGCTATATCTGGATGATATTCAACACACCCATCCAGAATTCTTACAGAAATTCATCTCATTAAGTGACGGCACACGTCGCGTAGATGGCATCTGGAAAGGTAAAACCAAAACCTATGATATGCGCGGTAAACGCTTCTGCATCATCATGGCAGGTAACCCTTACACCGAATCTGGTGATGTATTCCAGATACCCGACATGCTCGCCAACCGTGCCGATATTTACAACCTCGGCGACATGCTCGGCGATCACGAAGAAGCCTTCTCACTCAGTTATATCGAAAACAGCTTAACCGCCAATCCCGTGCTTGCACCATTGGCAACGCGAGAAATGTCAGACACCTATTTACTGATTGATATGGCAAAAGGCAAGCAAGTCGCCTCCACCGATCTCAAACACAATTACAGCGGCGCAGAGCTAAACGAAATCGTCGAAGTGTTAAAGAAAATGTTCGTAATTCAGGAAGTCATCCTGAAAGTAAATCAGCAATACATCGCCTCAGCCGCGCAAAACGATACCTACCGAAAAGAGCCACCGTTCAAGCTGCAAGGCAGTTACCGTAATATGAATAAAATGGCAGAAAAGCTATCAGCGGTAATGAACGAAGAAGAAATGATGCAGATGATCGAAGATCATTACCTGGGTGAAGCGCAACTGCTCACCAACGGCGCAGAAGAAAATCTATTAAAGCTTGCGGAACTACGCGGCAATATGACCAAAGAACAGAAAGCGCGCTGGACAGCAATCAAAAAAGACTTCATGAAAAATAAAATGACCGGCAATGAAGAAGCCACCATCGGCTTAGACATTAGTGAAAAGCTAGGCTTCCTGGTCGACAATATCGAAGCGGTAAATCAATCACTGAAACAAAACGACAGCAGCGAAAAACTCGTCACGCAGTTATCTGATATTTCAACCACTCTGAAAAGCTCGTTACAAGCGATGCAGCAGGCATCAGAAAAAGCCGCTGAAAGCGATACGGCAGACACCGAATCAAAAGCCGACAAAGCCTCGATTCTACTCGCCACCTCACTCAGCAATATGTCTCACAGCATCGAGAATGTGCAGAAGTCGCTGGCAGAACCAAAAGCCACAGACACCTTATTAGCCGAATCACTAAAAGCGCTATCCGATAACATGAGCAATAAAAACAGCTCACAAAAAACCACCAGCGAAGAAATCGTAGTACAACTCTCTAAAATCGTAGAAGGCATGACAGCAATGAATCGCGAACTGGAAGAAGTCTCAGAAGCCTCGCAAGAAAAGGCGAAATGGTTTTCGCGTTTGACTCGAAAAGAGAAAGAGAAGGAAAAAGGGTTGTAAGTTTTTATTTTATATAGATTAAAATAAATTCAGTGGTTTATCGCACATTGTACGTCGACGATTCCTTATTGAATCTACGACGGACTTTCTTGGCTCTTGGTAAGCGTTTAACCGAAGACATTTGTGGCTGAACAGATTTAGTGGTTTATCGACCATTGTACGTCGACGATTCCTTACGGAATCTACGACGGACTTTCTTGGCTCTTGGTGAGCCTAAGAAAGCCACCCCCCTACTTTGGGGCACTTTTTTTAAAAAAAGCACTAGCTCACCTTTGAAGAGATACTAAAACTTAGCGTGTAACGGGCACTTTTTCTTAATTTAAAAATACACAAGAACCTGATAAGTTAACAATAATTGTTGTTAAAGGAAAAGTCTCATGAATGTATCACTGCCACTTGAAGAATACATAAATGAAAAAGAGAACAGAAGAAACGAAAAGCTAGATGCTTTGCTCATAGAAAGGCTTGAAAGCTTAAACAATGGTAAAAAAACCATACCAGCAGAAGAAGTTAATAACAGTATATTAAAGAGCCTCAAACAAAATAGTCAAAAATAATCATGGGCATCTCAATACTATTCACTGAGAGTACTCAAACCACTTGAAGCTCGAAATATAGAATTATAATTGATGCTGACGGCTGATCATTTAGGTTGTTTAAAGAGATTAAATAATAGAGTTTAGAGTCACCCCCCTACTTTGAGGTACTTTTTTTTAAAGGATTCAATTTATGAACTGTACGAATTGCAAAAACGGTTTTCTAAAGCCCAGTAGTATTGATGGACAGTTTCCCGCTCATACATGCACAGATTGTGGTGGAAACTGGATTCTCATAGAAGATTACGCGGCATGGTTAACGCTCAATCCAGACTATCAATTTTCTGAAAATATAAAAATCGAACCAGAAGCCGAAGATACCAAGAAGGCATTAATCTGCCCTGCATCGGGTGCCATCATGAGAAAATTCCGTATCTCAGCATCTAATCAACATCGAGTAGATTACAGCTCAGCTGTCGGTGGAATTTGGTTAGACCGTGGAGAGTGGGAATTACTCAAAGCAGAAGGCTTGGCAGGTTCGTTAAATGCAATCGTAACAAACCAATGGCAAAGCAAAATCAGAGAAAACAGCGCAGAACAAACCTTTAGCAATCTCTATAAAGACAAATTTGGAATTGATAGCTACGAAAAAGTAAAAGAGTTCAGGGCTTGGCTAAATGAACAGCCACAACAAGCAGAATTAAAAGCTTATTTACTTGCTGAAAATCCGTATTCGGCAGAGGTATGAATTAGGTCACCCCCCCTACTTTTGGGCGTTTTTAGTTTGGTATACAGTTGTGGGTAACCAAAATATTCCTGAATGTAGCCTAGATAAACTATAGCGTCATCTGGGTTTTAAGAGATTATTAACTACCAAATGTAGTGGGGATAATTATGTGCCCACAATCATGCGTCAGAAGGCGCAAGCTTATCTAACCTACGTATGCGGGTTACCGCGTTAAAATCGTAGAAGGCATGACAGCAATGAATCGCGAACTGGAAGAAGTCTCAGAAGCCTCGCAAGAAAAAGCGAAATGGTTTTCACGTTTGACTCGAAAAGAGAAAGAGAAGGAAAAGAATTTGTAGGTCACCCCACCACTTTGAATGACAACTCGTTTTTGTTTTATAAAAACGATATGGGAATTTATGCTTTGCGAGGCTGTTTTTCATTTTTTGGTAGGCAAAAAATGAAAGTAAAAATCGCGGGTACAAAAAAGCCCGATAGTATTCGGGCTTTTTATTGATCAAATTATGGGGGCCAAATTATTTTTTATGTAGGTTGGGGGGGGGTAAGGAACGAACCCCAACGAAATTGATTAGGTTTGAGATTTGTTGGGCTTCCTAACGTCAGCCCAACCTACCGTGCTTTTTATAAACGTACCATTTTAAAAACTAGTAAATTGTTTTAGCAAATAAACTAATGAGGGCAAATCTGCTTTAATTCTGCTTGATTCGGCAAATACGCTGTAGCAGGAAGATAATGATAAAAACAAGCTCCTTCCTCATATTGGAACGTAATATAATCCGTTTGTATCCATGTACTATTATCAGAATTGAAGTAAAACTCTTTTGCCGTTTTAACTAATTGACCTTCGTATTGATACTCCGTTTTAGTAAAATAATCTTCATTAATGCCATGCAACTCTCTGATCATTTGATGTGAAGAATTATATTCATAAGTCGTTGTAAAACCCGAACTTCCACCAGGAACTCCAAGAACTACTTTTATTAGTCTACCTAAATCATCAAACGTATTTGTAGAGTCAAGGTCACTAAAAGTAAAAGTATTACAATCAGTTTCAGTTTCACTAACTCCTGTTCCACTACTAGTACTTCCGGTTTGACGAATAGCTTCTCCAGCATCATTAAGCAAGTAGTTAAACTTTATATTAGATTCAATTCTTGCACATTCCTCAGAAACTGCATCAATACTCGTTAAAACAGGTCTCGTTAAAGGCTTAAAATTTATCGTCCCATAATCCAAAGAAAGACTAACAGATCCTGTATCTGGATCCGTAGAATCAGAAAAGATATTAGATAATCTAAATCCTGCATCAGAATATTGAAAAGTTGCTGTTGTTACATACCCATTTTCAACACTAGTCGTAGAACTTATTTTTCCATTTGGGACTGTATGATAATTAATTGTAGAAACTTCGCCTGTAGTTTGATTTATAGTACTTTTTAATCTTACTGCTCCAATTCCTGTACCAGCGTAAGCATTATAAGAACCTACGTCAGTTGTATCTGATGTATCTGATGTATCCGATGTATCCGATGTATCCGATGTATCCGATGTATCCGATGTATCCGATGTATCCGATGTATCCGATGTATCCGATGAGTCTGATGAGTCTGATGAGTCTGATGAATCCGCTGAATCTGTTGTTTCTACAGAATCACTTGTATTAGAGCTACCACCTCCGCCACAAGCTGTAAAAGCTAAACACGTTAAAATTATCCCACTAAATTCAATGACTTTCATAACAACCCTTTATATAAAAATAGATTTTATTATAACCAAAGATAAATTACATTCATAGCAAATCGAATGGAATAATGGCCAAGAGCAAAAGGTTGTTTGAGTATGGAACGAACGATCTCCCTTCAGCCCCATTATTTCTCCACTCAACTTAAAACTACGATGTTGCAAAATCAAACTGACTTTTTTGTACCTCCCTTAGTTATGAAAGATATTACGTTTTAGTCCTTTTAAAACGTAAATAGAATTTATGCTTCGCGAGGCTGTTTTTGGTCACCCCAGTACTTACCATGAGATTGCCATTTCGTTTCTCAGAAATGGACAACTCATGTATGCCAGAGCTTAAGACTAGCTGGCCGATAGGCGATACTAGACTTTAGCGTGTATATAGGCTGTTTTTAGTCACCCCCCTACTTATGAGCAGTTTTTTTGAGAATGGAGATATAGAATGAATTGCACGAGCTGCAACAACGGTTTTCTAATGCCCAGTAGTATTGAAGGACAGTTTCCCGCTCATACCTGCACAGACTGTGGTGGAAACTGGATTCTCATAGAAGATTACGCGGCATGGTTAGCGCGTAACCCAGACTATCAATTTTCTGAAGATATAAAAATCGAACCAGAAGCCGAAGATACCCAAAAGGCATTAATCTGCCCTGCATCGGGTGCCATCATGAGAAAATTCCGTATCTCAGCATCTAATCAACATCGTTTAGATTACAGCTCCGCTGTCGGTGGAATTTGGTTAGATGGAGGAGAGTGGGAAATACTTAAAGCAGAAGGCTTGGCAGGTTCGTTAAATGCAATCGTAACAAACCAATCGCAAAGCCAAATCAGAGAAAACAGCGCAGAACAAACCTTTAGCAATCTCTATAAAGACAAATTTGGAATTGATAGCTATGAAAAAGTAAAAGAGTTCAGGACTTGGTTAAATGAACAACCACAACAGGCAGACTTGAAGGCTTATTTACTTGCTGAAGATCCGTATTCGGCAGAGGTATAATTAAGGTCACCCCCCTGGTTTTGAATGACAACTCGTTTTTGTTTTTTAAAACGACCTTGGAATTTATGCAAAGCTTAGTACTAGCTCGCCTTTAAGGCGATACTAGAACTTAGCGTGTAGTGGCAGTTTTTAATTTGTTAAGGCCCCCCCCCCCACTTATAGGCTGTTTTTGGTCAACCCCGTACTTATAGGCTGTTTTTGGTCACCCCCGTACTTATAGGCTGTTTTTGGTCACCCCCGTACTTATAGGCTGTTTTTGGTCACCCCCGTACTTATAGGCTGTTTTTCATTTTTGGTTAGGCAAAAATGAATGTGGAAATATCAGGTACAAATAAGCCCGGAAATTATCGGGCTTATTTATAAATAAAATTGTGGGCAACCAAAATTTTCCTGGATGTAGCCTAGATAAGCGATAGCGTCATCTGGGTTTTGAGAGATTTATTACCAACAGTAGTGGGGCTAATTATGTGCCCACAATCATGCGTCAGATGGCGCAAGCTTATCTAACCTACGTATATGAGTTACCGCGTTTTTTTATTAAGTTAAGTCACCCCCCCTACTTTTGACTCATTTTATTCGCCCTTCGGGTCGCCGTCACTGTGTTCCGACGTTGTCTCCGCTACGCTACGGCTGGGCACTTTTTATCTAGAATTAAGCGATTGATAAATGAGCCGCTTCACGAACCAAATGTGCTGGCATTGGATAATCCAACTCCCAAATAAAACTAATAGGACGGCTACCTTCATGACTTACATATTTGGCTGATCCAAGAAAATAATACGGTTCTGCTAGCCCTCCCTTTCTTTTGCGTTCTTCACGAACAAATATAAGTGGTGTATATCCTTCAGATTGATGGTTTATGTAACGTTTACCTGTTGGTGATTCTGCTGATGTATTGGACTGGCTCTGCCAATGAAACAGTGACTCATTAATTGCATAGTCCTCATATAAAGTCGTAGGTGAATAATGCTTTTCAGACTTATTTAGTGTTACAAAGAAAACATCAGCTTTAAGATTAGCTAAATGCATCACCCCTTCACGCATAGCAGGTTGCACTTTTAATGTATGTCGTCCTAAACCTACTAAAATTTCTTTGAGTGTATATCGACCATGTAGTTTAAGCGGAGTATCAAACGGTAAAGTAACATCCATTGGCACACTCACAATTGAGTTTTTACACAGTCTCAATAAATCTTTTAGTTCACTTTTCAATGTGGGATTATCATCCAGCTTTCTAAAGCTTTCGCTGACGTTTGTCGCATTGAATGAATCACCCCAGAGCGTGAAATGTAACATTGTAAGTCGTTTAATATCATTATCAGATAAATGATTTTCATCGAAAGAATGATTTAACCAATCTACAACTTTGTTTATAAAACTATGATCATTGATGTGTATTAAACGACGAAAACCCTTTGTGAGTTGTTCTTCATCTGGCTCATTAAAATCAACCATTTCTCCTGCAAGCACACAAAGACGTGTCCATGAGGCTCGTTTATAAATTTCATCAGGATTCATTCGATAGTAACGAAGAAAGTTATCTAAAGTTAATGTAAGACCCGTATCTGCAGTAAAACTCTGAATGTGCTGAATAATTCTTGGTTTATTTCTAAAGAAAGATTCTTTTATATTTTTTAAAATTATCTCACGAGCTTGACGCTCAAGTTGGATGCTACAACCAGCTGGGAGATGGGGAAAATCATCGTTAAGCTCGTCATCTATTCGTCGTTTATTATTACTATTTAACGCATTAAAACGCAGGTCATAACGAAAGTTTTTATGTGATTGCCCTACAAAATCAAGAACCGTTAAACAATCTTTATCATCATTAAGCCTAAGACCACGACCGAGTTGTTGAAGAAATACTGTTAATGACTCAGTTGGACGGAGGAATAGCACTGTATCTATCTCAGGTATATCGACACCTTCGTTATAAAGATCGACCACGAAAATAAAATTTATTTCTTTGTTTACTAAACGTTGCTGTACTTTATTTCGATCTATTTTGTTTGTATCTGAAGTTAAAAAATCACTAGGGATATTTGCTTGGTTAAACTTTTTAGACATAAACTCAGCATGACTTTTAGATACGCAGAATCCTAATCCGCGAGTTTGCAATATATCCAATACTGTCTCTGTTGTTTTTTCTATAACCAACACTGCTCGATTGTCATCTCCAGTGAGTAAGTTACTAATTTCACTGGGAACATACCCACCTCTGCTCCATTTCAAATTTGAAAAATCAGCCGAATCTGAAATACCGTAATAATGGAAAGGACAAAGCAATTTCCTATTGATTGCATCGGGTAAACGAATCTCTGCAGTAATATGATCGTCAAAATATATAGTTATATCTTTTCCATCTCCACGTTCAGGAGTTGCAGTGAGTCCCAATAGGCAATCAGGGTTAACATGATTAAGAAGAGCTTGGTAACTCATTGCAGATGCGTGATGAAATTCATCGATCACTATGTAGTCATAATGTGTAGCATCCAAGAGTTCTGTAAAGTCTCTAGCATTGTAAGTTTGAATTGAAATGAATAACTGATCTGTTTGTTCAGGCTGGATACCGTCAACCATTAAATCACCGAAATTTTGATCGCGTAATACAGTACGAAAAGTTATCAGTGATTGCCTGAGTATCTCCATTCGATGAGCCACGAATAGAAGCTTTGGTTCTTGATTACCATTTTTGGCTTTGAAATCAATACGCCACTGCTTAAAATCAAAAGCAGCAATCATCGTTTTACCTGTGCCTGTTGCTGCGACAATTAGGTGTTTCTGTCTTTGCTGAAGCTGACGCTCTACTTGTATTTGATCTAGTATTTCTTTTTGAAAGCCATAAGGTTTTAAATCAAAATTCGGTAATACAAAAGTTTCATTATCCGTATAAGAGTTACGTTCTGAGCTTAAAGCTTGCTTCAAACGCACCTCATCATCAGCGCGAAATGTTTCAAATTCACTATCATTCCAATAGGTATCGAAAGTACCTATAATTTTTTGCCATTGATAAGGCTGTTCGTACTGACTTATTTTAACTGTCCATTCGAGTCCATCTGTAAATGCTGCTTGTGATAAATTTGCAGAACCTACATAAGCAGTACTAAAACCAGTTTCCCTGTGAAAAGAATATGCTTTGGCGTGTAACCGAGTACGATGTGTGTCATAACTTATTTTGACCTCTGTATTTGGTAATTTTTCTAACCATTGAATCGCCTTTAAATCAGTTGCCCCCATATAGCTAGTAGTGATAATTCGAAGTCTTTTATTTGGATTTTTAGTAAATTCTTTTAACTGCTCATTCATTAACATTACTCCACTCCATTTAATGAATGAAACAAGCATGTCGATTCTGTTTGCTGAAGCGATTTCTTTTTTTACTTGAGAAATAAGTGAAGGGTCACGTTGAGTTCCAGTTAATAAAGAACCTAAAGCTAGAGGTGTATCTGGTCGCGGGGGTGATTTTTTGTCAGTAGCTTTTTCCAAAACAGCCATCAAGCGTTGCGCTTGCTCTGATACTTTGAAATTTTCTATTTCTTCTATATTTCTGGCTTGAAACACTTGAATGATTTCATTACAAATTTCAATTTGTTGATTAAGTCGACTTTGCTGTCTATCTTTATCTTTATCAATCCCTTCCTTTGACTTTACTTGTGATAAGCCTTGCGCCAAAACCCGATACAAGTATTGAGCCAGAAAATTATGGCTATCAACAACCTCTAAAGGCTCAAATATTGGGGAATGATTACCTTCTTCTAATTTACGAGAAAGCACTAAGCTTACAATTTCTTCATACAGACCTATTTTCATCTAGATATTGTATGTAAGGGTATAACTCCATAGCAAATAGAATATATAGAAAAGATAAGAAAATTATATATCTAGACTCACCCCCCTACTTTCAGGCACTTTTTTTACAAAAGAATTATTTCCATCATATCCACAAGTTCAGAGCATGAATCAAACACTCGTTTATCTGAAATATTTTTTACCTTATTAAGAATAAAGTAGTATTGCCTTAATACAACTAATAACAAGAATGACAATGGCTAAGCTGATTCCATCCCTGAATAGCTGCCTTCGTAGAATGCAGGCGGGCGAAAAACGATTCGCAAGGCGTATCGAACAATTACTTGAAGATGACTATTTGTGCTGGTTTGAAATGCCGGTTGGCAAAAGACAGCGCTACACTGATTTTATAATTCTTCATCCATTGAGAGGTCTGCTTTTATTGGAAGTTAAAGATTGGAAAATTGACACCATCCAGTCAATCAATAAAAAAACATTCACAATCAATACTAACTCGGGACAAAAAACTGTCACAAATCCATTGGAGCAAGCTAGACAGTGCTCCTATCAACTCATAAATGAATTAGCCAAAGATCCTCAATTAATCAATAAAGATGGTGAAAATAAAGGTAAGTTAATTACACCTTATGGTTATGGCGTAGTTTTAAGTAATATTACTCGCAAACAATTTAATGACACTAATCTATGTGACGTACTTCCACCTCACCAAGTCATTTGTAAGGATGAAATGACAGAAAACAGTGATCCTGAAGATTTCCAAAAACTTCTTTGGAACATGTTTATCTATCAATTCAAAAAACCATTAACAGTTCCCCAAATAGATAGAATTCGTTGGCATATATTCCCTGAGATCAGAATCAATACTGGAATTCAAGACGACTTATTTGCAAATACAATTTCCAATAAATCTTCTAAAAAAGAAAAAATCATCCCTGAAATAATTAAAGTTATGGATATGCAGCAAGAACAGCTTGCTCGAAGTATTGGAAACGGTCATCGCGTTATCCATGGTGTGGCTGGTTCTGGCAAAACACTTATCCTTGGGTATCGTAGTTTATATTTAGCACAAACAATTGAGAAACCGATTTTAGTGCTGTGTTTTAACATCACTTTAGCTGCACAACTCAGGCAGATAATGGTTTCACATGATATTGCTGATAAAGTAAATGTTTATCATTTTCATGATTGGTGTGGTGAGCAATTAACCAGATATCATATTGATAAACCATCTGCAGGACCTAATTACGTAAATGGCTTAGTAGAAAACGTTATTCAAGCAACAGAAGTAGGTAGTATTCCAAAAGATCAGTATGGCGCGATAATGATTGATGAGGGTCACGACTTTCAGCCAGAGTGGCTAAAGCTGATATCAAGCATGGTAAATCCAGATACTGATTCATTACTACTTTTATATGATGATGCGCAATCAATTTATAAAAAGAAAAATCTAGATTTCAGCCTTTCTAGTGTTGATATTCAAGCCCGTGGTAGAACCACAATTCTTCGGGTTAATTATCGAAATACAGACGAGATCATCAAATTTGCATATCGATTTGCAAGCTACCATTTTAAGGCTGAAGAAAGTGATGAGGATCATGTTCCATTAATTGAGCCAACGTCTGCGGGACGTAAAGGCAAAGAACCTGCAGTCATGGTTCTTGAGGATCACGATCAAGAAATTAGATATATCATCCATGCTTTCAAAATACTTAATAGCAAATATTCAATTCCTTGGATGGATATGTGTGTAACTTGCCATAGTAAATGGATAGGGCAAAAATTGCAGTTAGCTTTTGTTAATGCTGGTATTCCTAGTAAATGGCTGGGAACTAAAAAGATGAAGAAAGCATATAATCCGAATGATGATAGCGTCACAATCATGACAATTTATAGTAGCAAAGGATTAGAATTCCCTGTTGTCGCCGTATCTGGTGTTGGGTTTATGCCAAGAAAGAATCACAATAAAATTTCTGAGGCAAAATTACTGTACGTGGCGCTAACACGCTCTACAGAAAAGCTATTGGTTACAAGTCATGTCGAAAATGAATTTACTAAAGAACTCGGCTATAAATCCAAAGAAGTTGAAAATACAGAAATATAATCAAACACACCCCCCTACTTTGAGGCACTTTTTTATTATTTCTAATAAAGCTTCCCCTGATTCAAAATCAACCCCTATCTCAAGAAACAATGGGCTAGGATGAAGGGTGTTTGAGCAAAGAATGAGCGAGTTTCCTTCAGCCCCATTGTTTCCCCTCTGAATTTAAAACTATGATGTCGTAAAATAAACGGCATTTATTATTCGACTGCGTCTCACCCTTGTATGTTCCAACTACAAGTTACACACTTGTTTTTAATTTAGGGTCGCTCTCTAAATTAAAAGGGTATGGCAGGCTGTCTCACCCTAGGTTCTAGAAACCGTCTTTAGTAAAGCCGCCATACCCATCCCTTAGATTATCTCGAACAGTTGCCAGGATCTGTGAATCCGTATCTACAAGGCAGAGAAACCAAGGAATTTCATTATGAATAAATCAAACCAAACCCGCAAGATCATCGGTGTGGATGTCGCCAAACTCAAACTGGATATCGTCTTTGATGACTTTCATTGGACCATTGAAAACAATGAAGCTGCATTCGAGCAGTTTTTTAGTGCCAATGATTACCTCAAGCACGAAGGCTTGTTTGTAATGGAAGCAACAGGCGGTTATGAAAAACCGTTTGAACAGTATTTACTCTCCCATGATATTCAAACTGCGGTTGTTAATCCCAAACGTATCCGTGATCATGCCCGTTCACTGGGGCAGCTCGCCAAAAATGATCGCATTGATGCCACCGTGATTCGTGACTTTTCCATGACCCACGAGGTCATCCTCTCACAACAGAAGCCCCCGCAAGAACAGCGACTTCAAGCGCTATTAAGACGCAGGCAGCAGTTACGTCGCTACCTCATCACAGAGAAGCAGCAGCTGGAAACCACGACCGACAAGCTAATACGTGCATCTATCAACAGTATGATTACAATACTCGAAAAGCGCCTAAAAACAGTTGATGCAACACTGCAGTCCCTGATTAATCAGGACAGTGACACTGCAGATAAAAAACGGCGCCTAATGGCAGTCACGGGTATCGCTGAACAAACAGCCAATACCCTGCTGTTACGTTTACCGGAGCTTGGGAAACTCACTCACAAAGAAATTGCGGCATTGGTTGGGGTGGCCCCTTTTTGTAACGACAGTGGGCAATATCGGGGCAGGCGCATGATTTGGGGTGGACGAAAGGAAGTGCGTACTGCGCTATATATGCCGATGTTAAGTATCATTCAATATAACCCTCCGATTCGAAGGTTCTACCAGCGTCTGGTAAATAAAGGTAAAGCGCGTAAAGTTGCTCTTGTTGCGTGCATGAGGAAGTTATTGACCATACTCAATGCTATGTTGAAAAATAATACAGACTGGTGCCCAGACTATGAAAAAAACCTTTGACTTTAAACACAGTTACTAAAGGGTCGTCGTCACTGCGTTCCAACGTTGTCTCGGCTATCGCCTCGGCTGGGTTACGTTTTTTTTGCTGTAGACAAAAAGGTAACTCGTAGCTTCGCTACGAAATAATAAAAGCCACCTCCCCACTTTGGGGCACTTTTTTTTAATCCCAATCCCCCCCAAATGCCGTATATCGGATCGATTACGCAAAATTATATTTATGGGTTAATCTGGCTGATAACAGCAAATATCAATTATAAAAATAATTTGCATAATAAATTTTGCCTTAAAGAGGCAAATTGAAAGGTAAATAAATGAATAAAAATAACCTTCTCACCATTTTTATGATGGTCATTATGAGCGTCGGCTTACTACCCACTCAGTCATTTGCTGAATCCAGTTACACCGTTGGCGTGGTTCCGCAGTTTGATGCGCGTCGCACTCAAGAGGTTTGGACACCCATCCTTAAACGCCTTGAAGCTGAAACAGGTAAAACATTTAAGCTGGTGGGTTCGCCGGATATTCCTGAATTTGAGAAGGCTTTTAATGCGGGCGAATACGATTTCGCTTATATGAATCCGTATCATTTGATTGTGGCTAACAAGAGTCAGGGTTATCAGCCAATTGTGCGCGATATTGGGCGTAAATTGTATGGCGTTATAGTGGTAAAGAAGGACAGCCCGATTACTGATGTGAAGCAGCTGGATGGCAAAGTAGTTGCGTTTCCTGCGCCGAATGCATTGGGTGCGGCGCTTATTCCGCGTACTGAATTTGCGACCAAGTTTATGATTAAGCCCGAATACAAATATGTGAAGAGTCATTCTTCTGTGTACCTTAATGTGTTGCTGGGTCAGGCTGAAGCTGGTGGCGGCGTGCAGAAAACGTTTTCTCAACAAAAGCCTGAGGTTAAGGATAATTTACGTATTTTGTATGAGACGACGAAGGTTGCTCCGCATCCTGTTGCGGTCCATCCACGGGTATCTGCTGAGGTGAGTCAACAGGTGCAGGATGCGTTTTTGAAAATGGCGTCATCTGAAAAAGACATGAAGCTTTTACAGAAAATTCCGATGAAGAAGCTTGGTGTTGCTGAACTCAAGGATTATGACGAGTTACTTGAGATGGGGTTGGAGTCCTTTTACGTTAAGTAATCTGCGGATTACTTTTATTTTATGAAATTCCTTAAATACTACTTCCCCTTTTTATTTGTGATGATCGGTTTGGCTGCCATCTTGCATTTTGTGTGGCTGCCTTATTACGTTGATACAGAAATAGAAAGCATTCTGACACATGAGAAAGAGAAGACTCGTCTGTTATCAGATACTGTCATCCCTGCGATGTTGTCGGGCGATTTGGCGGAAATTCATACCACGCTTGATAATGTGGTAGAAAAGAACCCAGCCTGGAGTGCTGTGGTTTTGCAAAAGCTGGATGGCACGCAGTTATATCCATTATCTAAAATAGAATTATCACAATCTGACGCCTCTAATATCGTCAAACATTCTCTGATCTATCAAGAACAGGAGTTGGGCAATATTCAAGTTCAGACGGACCTTGAGTCACTGATTGCCCCCAAAGTGGAGAAGCTGCAACATCTGGAACTGTTGGTGCTGGTTTCGAGTTTCTTAATCGTTATGGTCGGTGTGTTTCTACAAAACAGATTTATCCACCTGCCCTTGAAAAAATTGAGTATTGCTACCTCGCGCATTGCCGAAGGGGATTTTCTGACACCTCTGCCGCAATCATCGAATACGGTGCTTTCAAAGTTTGTTGAAAACTTTAATCACATGCGCAATGACCTGGAAAGCCGTGATGTTCAGCTGATGCGACAACAGACCATTCAAGACGCTGTGCATAATATGCAGTCAAAATTTCTGACGGTACAAGATACTGGCGCGGTTTACTGTGACATGCTAGATACACTGTTAGAGTTGAGCCAGAGTGAGTTTGGTCTTATCGGTGAAGTGAAATACGATGTTGATAATCAACTCTGTATGAAAGTGCTGGTAGTAACGAATATCGCCTGGGATTTACCGAGCCGCAATATGTTTGAAGCGGTGATTAAGGGCGACTTGACGTTTACTGATATTGATAATCTATTTTGTCGGGCGCTGATAACGGGCAAAGTTGAAATTAATAATAATCCTGAGTCTGAATTGTTAAAAATGGACCTGCCTGCAGGTCATCCTGCAATTAGAAATTACGTTGGAATCCCCCAGTACAATGGTAAACAACAACTAACGGGCATGGTGGCGCTGGCTAATTCTAAAAAAGCCTATACAGATACGTGTATTAGCGAGCTGAATATTATCTGGAATGCGATCGGCAATTTGATTGATGCGTTTCACCGCAAAGAATTGTTAAGCGAAAGCGAAGCGCATTTAAGAGCCATTGTGGATAACGCGGTTGATGGCATTATCGTGATAGACAGCAATGGCACGGTGCTGACTTTCAACCCCGCTGCCGAAGATATTTTCGGTTATAACGAAAACGAAGTCATCAATGAAAGCATCAAGATTTTGATGCCGCCAATGTACGCCGAACATTATGGAGAGAATCTTTCGAGTTATTTAAGTACGGTTAAATCTCAACTAATCGGCAGTAGCCGAGAGATGGTTGGACAACGCAAAAATGGCGAAGAGTTCTTTATGGAAGTGTCAGTGGCCGAGGTAAGAACCGGCACTATTCGTCATTTCACAGGAATTGTCAGAGACATTACAGAACGCAAAGAGCAAGAATCACAACTGATTGCAGTACAGCAAATACTGTCTGAGAATAATGAGCAGTTGCTTGGCTTATCGATTAAGGATGGTTTAACTGGAATCGCTAATCGCCGTTGTTTCGATGACACCTTGGATGCTGAGATTAAACGCGCTATTCGTCACCAGTCTTCTATTTCATTAATTCTTTTTGATATTGATCACTTTAAACTCTATAACGACCATTATGGCCACGTGGAAGGTGACGAATGCTTGACCAAACTGGCGAACCTTGTGTCTGAGATTTTTAATCGTGACGGTGATCTGGTTGCGCGATATGGTGGCGAAGAGTTTGCCGTTATTCTGCCATTAACCAATGAAAGCATCGCGATTAAGTTTGCTGAAGTCATCCGGGAAAAAATCGTGGAAGCGGCAATCCCCCACGAGAAATCACCAACAGCGTCTTATGTCTCTGTTAGTCTAGGTGTGGCGACTCTTGACGTCGGCGAGTTTTCAACCGGATCGGAGCTGGTTGATTTAGCGGATAAGGCCTTATACCGAGCGAAATCAGAAGGTCGCAATCAGGTTTATTCGAAAGAAATGTCACTGATGACGGCGAAACTTCATTAGTTAACACAACATCGTTAGCAAAACACATGTGTTACATTGGCATAACTTTGCATAAATCTTTAACGCGTCATATCTAGCTTTTCATCCAAAATAACGTTGATTCAAGCTTATAGTTAAACCTCTAAAATAAGTCGTGCTGGTTAACCGCTTTTATACGTCCCCTCTATCTTTTCAGTCTTTATCGATTACAGACAAATTTACCATTCATTCCAATAAATTAACAAAAAACAATGACCCGTAGTTTATGAACTATTAGACTAAGAACCAGTCCCAACTAGGGATACTGCGACACTTTAATAATCTTTCAAAGCGGAACTCTCTTTTATGTTTAAAAAACTCATTTTAGCCTTTTTTATTCTCATTGCCGTTGTGATTGGCGCGCTGGTTATATTTGTTGCCACGTTCGATGCCAATAACTACAAAGATCAAATTACTGGTTTGGTAAAGAAACAAACAGGACGAGATTTGCAGATAGATGGCGAGTTGAATCTTGCGGTTTATCCTGATCTGGCGATTGAAATGGGCAAGACTTCTCTGACGAATGCAGAAGGGTTTGCTGGCGAACAGTTTGCGACGATTGATTCGGGCAAAGTTTCTGTGAAGTTAATGCCGTTGATTAGCAAAAAAATTGAAGCAGATGCTGTGATGCTGGATGGACTGAAGTTAAATCTTCACCGTAAAGCAGATGGTTCGAGTAACTGGGATAGCCTTGTAAAATCAGACGCCAAAGATGAAAGTACCGAACAGGTAGAAAAAGAGCCGTCAAAAGCGGTTGAAGAGATGTTGCAGAACCTTTCGATTGCAGGCGTTAGCCTTAATGATGCGGTAATCCGCTGGCGTGATGATCTGGCGAAGCAGGATATAACGCTTTCTCCACTTAATCTGAAAACGGGTAAATTCAGTCCGGGCAAAGCCTTACCTGTGGAACTGTCTGTCGTGATGACGCAAAAGAACCCGTCAATGACAGTAACTGCTGATGGCAGTACTACGATTAACCTAACCAATAACAACAAAGACTTCAGCCTGAGCAAGCTTAAATTAAAAACCAAGGTAACGGGTGCGCAAATACCTAATGGCGCCTTAGAAGCGAATATCAGCGGCAGCATTCAGGGCAATCCACAAAAAATCAGCGTATCTGATTTGGTTCTGCAATCGACGTTAACGGGTGATTTGGTTCAGCAAGGTACGGCAAAAGCGGACGTATCTGGCAATGTGAATTTTGATGTTAACGCACAGCAGTTAACAATTGCCGGAATGAAGCTTAATGGTAATGTGAATGGCAAGCCTTTGGCTGGCGGAACTTTGCAGGCATTGATTACGGGCGATACAAAATTCAATCTAAAATCACAGCAGTTATCGATTCCTAATCTTGCGTTAGATGCAAAACTTGCTGACGGCTACGTTAAAGGCGGCGCGGCAAACGCCAAAATTAACGGTAATATGCAGCTTGACCTAGCGAAGCAACTACTCAACATCACTGGTATGAAAGCCGTGACTGATGCCAGTGGCGAAGTTTTGCAGGGCGGTAAAGCGAATGCCAACGTAAATGGCGATTTGCAACTTAACCTTGGTACGCAAAAGCTATCCATACCTAATCTTGCATTAACCACCCAGTTAACGGGCGGTTATGTCAAAGGTGGCGTGGCGAATGCACAGGTAAACGGCAATACACAGTTTGATCTGGCTAAGCAGTTACTATCAATGACTGGATTAAAACTGACTGCGGATGCGAATGGCGAGTTATTAAAAGGCGGCAAGGCAAATACTAACATTGCGGGAGATCTTCAACTTGATCTTAAGAACTCGCAAGTTACCTCACCCAAAATCACGCTTAACAGTCAGGTAGAAGGTGGTTTGGTACCTGGTGGCAAATTGACACAAACAGGTAGCGGCAACCTTGATCTTAACTGGGCAAACAATAAAGGCGCGGTGAATTTATCCAATCTACTGGTTAAACTGGCGGGTCTTGAGGTAAAAGGTTCTGGCGTACAATTACAGCCGCTGGCGGCGAAACCGGGCGTTTCTGGTCAATTCAGCACCAATACCTTTAACCTAAAAACGGTAATGAAAACCTTTGGTATCGAACCACCGGTGACGAAGAACCCGACTGCGCTTTCACAGGTACAGGCTCAGTTTGCACTTAAGGCAAATACCGATAGCGTAGATTTACAAAGCCTAAAGGCAACACTTGATAAGAGTCAGCTTTCGGGCAATCTGGCAATCTCGAATTTCGCATCGCCGAGTATACGTACCAAGTTAACCATTAACACGATCAACCTCGACGATTATTTAGCGCCTGAAGCAAAAGGTGCAACTGCTGCTGCGCCAGCGAGTGCTGGAGGCAATAAAGAATTATTACCGCTGGATACCTTGCGCAAATTAAATATTGATGGTGATTTTAATATCGGCAAGATGCTGGTGAATAAAATCAATATGAGTAACATCAGAGCGAAAGTAAATGCAAAACAGGGGCTAATTGTTATCGACCCAGCGAACGCGCAATTGTACTCGGGTAATTACAAAGGCCGCATCACGCTGGATGCGAAACAGGCAGTGCCAACCATGAAAATGCGCCACGAGCTAACAGGCGTTCGTTCGGAAGGTTTATTGTTTGATCTATTTCAGGATAAGTATGTATCTGGTGGCACCAAGTTGATTACTGACTTGAGTTCACGCGGTAATAGCATCGATGCTTTGTTGAAGAACCTTAATGGTACAACTACTCTGGGGCTTAGCGACGGTACGATTCGTGATTCGAACCTTGCAGAAAAAGTATCTTTAGCGGTTAAAGCGTTTGAGAAAAAAGAAGTAGAAGACGGTAAATCGGTAGTGAAATTCACAGGATTGAGTGGCGACTTCAAAGCTACAAATGGCGAATTCAAGACCGATAATTTGAGTCTGGAATCACCCTATTTCAATATCAAAGGTTCTGGTACGGCGAATGTCGCCAGTCAGGAATTGAATATGAGTTTGCGTATTGGTCCAAACAATCAAGACCCGAAACGACCTTTGTTTGCTCCGTTGAGAGTGACGGGTACTTTTTCTAATCCTAAATTTTCTCTGGATTTAGCAGACTTGCTCAAAGCTGTTGCCGCGCAAGATGTGGAAAAACTCAAACTTCAGGCAAAAGAAAAGCTCGAGGAAGAAAAGAAGGCACTTAAACTCAAATTCGAAAAAGAGAAGGCTGAGCAAGAACAAAAGATCAAACAGAAACTTGAAGATGCCAAAGCCGACGCTGTTCAAAAACTGAAGAAACAAACAGGCGATAAACTGGGTGATGCGATTATCAATCAGTTAGGCGGTAAAAAATCTGAGACTCCTGCTAGTCAAGATCCAAATGCACCCGAGGAGAAACCTAAGAGTGTTGAAGATCAGGTTAAAGATAAGTTAAAGGATAAACTGAAAGGACTGTTCTAAAGCTGTAATTAGAACTTCTGTTACTAGAGATTTAGAAATACTGTGTCTAGGTTGCTGTGACCCAGCTACTGTTGTCACAGTTATCTCTATCACAGATTTAGTCACCCCCCTACTTTGGAGCCATTTTTAAGTACTTAAATAAAGACGTCAAAAAAAGGCTTATAAGTAGGGGGGTGGCTAATCAATTATTCAAAGAGATTACTCAGCCGATAATTTCTTTTCTATTTGAGATAAGGTCACACAGGCCTGATTGACATTGGTTGTCGACTGCTGACCAAACCTTGTCATCAAGGACATATAAGCGCCATTTTCCTGTTTGGTTATTCTTCCCTGTTTAGACAGCGCACTTTGTTTTTTAATGGCTACACCGTAACGATCCCAGATATTTTTTGCGTTACATCCAGAAGCGTTCGATTTCTGACCTTTTGTTGTTAGCATTCCCGCCCGATTTATCGGTGCCTTCTTATAACCAGCTGGCGCATATTTTTTCATTATCCCATCGTATTTGGCACAAATAGCAGGGTTTACTTTCGTCCCGTATTGAATATTTGGATTCTTCTCGCTCTCTTTGCTTAGCAGGATGCCCGCGGCAGCTGATTCTGTTGCCAATCCTTGACGAACACGCTCATCTGCCGGATTTGGCTCTTGTCCTTTCTGGATGGATGCCGCAAATTTCCGGTTATGAATCTGCATCATATTGTTTACTTCCATCATCTTGGTTTGTGCTTGTTTATAATTACAAGCACTCGCTGGGACTGAAATAGCCGAAAGTGCTACTGCTGTGATTAAAAGGAGTTTTTTCATTTAAGATTCCATAGTGATTTTAAAAAGGTGTAATGCGTTGATGCTACTCCGATCTGACACAGCGGATGTGATAACCGTCAGAAGTATATAAAGCGACATCTAGGCTATTGCCGTGATAGAAGTCTACTGTCCAATGTGATTCGGGATCGTCTTCATATTCTGTGGTTGTGTGATAGGTATCTTCGGTGGCGACGACTTTAAATGCGCTTTGAATAGCAGGCTGATTTTTAGCGACTCGAGTTGTATCGACGATACTTAGTAGCTCTACTCTTGTGGGTAGACGCCAGTCTTGCTTGGCCGCTAACGCGAGGCTTGAACAGTATTTATTGGCTTGAATAAAACTACCGGATTTTACTTTACCGTTATTATTTTTATAGGAATCCTGCCATTGCAGTTTTGTCGTTGAGTCAATGATTGTTTCCTGATCATGACTGAATCTTGGGGCAGCGTTTACTGTTTGAATTGAGAAGATAAATAGACTGAGACTTAAACCCAGAGCTATATTTTTACAAGTTAACGCATTGATTTCCAAAATACTTTCCACACCCAATTAATTTAAGTGATAGAAAGTATAAAGCATTTACAGTGAGACAAACTATTTTTATAAAATATATTAATAGTCAGATTAGAATATAAAAAAAGCCCTGTAAGTTGGGGGGTGGCTTTTCTAGGCTTACCAAAAGCCAGAAAAGTCCGTCGTAGATTCCGCAAGGAATCGTCGACGTACAATGATCGATAAACCACTGAACCCATTAAGTCTCAAATTGTTTGAAATTAATCGCTTACCAAAAGCCGGAAAAGTCCGTCATAGATTCCGCAAGGAATCATTGACGTACAATGATCGACAAATCACTGAACCCATTAAGTCTCAAATTGTTTGAAACTAATCGCTTACCAAAAGCCGGAAATGGCAAGCCAAATAATTATTCGGCTGAAGCCTCGCCCTAAAGGGCCAGCTAAAGCTGTTGTCTCGCTTTGCTCGGCTGAATTAGCCGTTTCAACAAAACGAAACGGTAAGTTAGCTAAAGTCCGTCGTAGATTCCGCAAGGAATCGTCGACGTACAATGATCGACAAACCATTGAACCCATTAAGTCTCAAATTGTTTGAAACTAATCGCTTACCAAAAGCTATCTACGACAAGCAAAATAATTATTCAGCTAAGTTATTTTTTTAGAAACTCAATGTTAAAAAACATGAGAGTGTCATAACTTCTGACGGAAGCTACGACATTAAGAAAGGGATTTTAAGTTGTTTAGCTAGATCGTGATGATCTAGCTCAGACAAAAGCAAAGTAGCGTGTTAAGCACATTAAGTACTTAGCAGAGATACATTTCCAAAGCTTTAAGAACATCTGTACGGCCAATCATGCCAATCACGTTGCCATTCTCAACTACTGGGTAACGTCTGTAATGGTCTTTCAGAAACATTTCAGCAACATACAAACAACTGTAATCAGCTTCTACCGTTCTTACGTCAGGTGTCATGAAGTCTTGAACCTGACCTCTGAAAGAGGAGTCGAAATTAGATTTAAGCGCAGCTTTAATACAATCAGTACCAGATATCATACCGACCAGGTTGCCAAGATCATCAACTACAGGTGCGCCGAAAATACGGTGTTTATTGAAAAGCTTAATTGCTTCGCCTATTTCCTGATCAGGTTTGAACTTGATAAAATTAGGATTTAGGTGATAACGCACATGAAGTTCATCAGACTTTGACATATATAAAACTCCTATTTGTAACCTTAAGGTTAAGGTTTAATTAGCGGGGTAGTACTAGCGGGCAAGCCTAGCATACTATTACTTTATGCCTGTTCTCAACTGATCAATGTTAATCTGGGCGTAGTCTTTTGTTATATTTTGTTGTTCGTTGCTGTTTGTATCGCTGTTTTCCGCACTATCTTTTTCTTCTTGAGCCATACGTGCTTTACGTTTTTCACAAGGGTTAGAACAACTACAATCCCCTTTAACACCGGGAATATTTGATAAACCACCGCAGCTGCCTTTAAGCTCACGGTTGTTCAGCAACACACCTGCAGCCATTCCTAAGAATGCTAATAACAATACCATAAATGTGAATAAAAATATTTGCATAAAAATTTCCTGAAATACTAGTAAACGACTTTGTTTACTATGCGTTGCTTACTAGTATTTCTATATTATCAAGTGAGCTAAAAAGCTGCTTAGCCACCAAAGTCATCCAGCATAATGTTCTCTTCTTCAACGCCCATTTCTTCAAGCATATCGATAACAGCTGTATTCATCATTGGTGGACCACACATGTAAAACTCACAGTCTTCAGGAGCCGCATGCTCTTTCAGATAATTATTGTAAAGAATGTCATGGATGTAGCCTGTATAGCCTTCCCAGTTATCTTCTGGCTGTGGTTCTGATAAACCTAGGTGCCATTCAAAATTATCGTGCTCTTTGGCTAGCTTATCAAACTCTTCTACGTAAAAAGCTTCGCGCAGACTTCTTGCTCCATACCAGAAACTGATTTTACGTTTACTTGCTAATCGACCAAGCTGATCGAATATATGAGAGCGCATTGGAGCCATTCCAGCACCACCACCGACAAATACCATTTCAGCATCGGTATCTTTCGCGAAAAATTCTCCGAATGGTCCTGAGATAGTGACTTCATCACCGGGCTTAAGATCAAAAATATACGACGACATAACGCCTGCAGGAATATTATTCTCACCTGGAGGAGGTGTAGCAATACGAACATTCAGCATTATCAACCCTTTTTCTTCAGGGTAGTTTGCCATCGAGTATGCACGAAGCGCTGGTTCTGGCACGTGAGATTCGATATCCCATAGTTTGAAGTGATCCCAATCGGCGCGGTATTCTTCCTGAATATCAAATTCAGAATACTTCAGATCATACGGTGGACATTCGATTTGAATATAACCACCAGCACGGAAGTTAACATCTTCGCCTTCAGGTAATTCAAGCACTAGTTCTTTGATAAAAGTCGCTACGTTTTCATTAGATTTAACTTTACATTGCCACTTTTTAACACCAAATACCTCTTCAGGTACTTCGATTACCATGTCTTGCTTTACGTTTACCTGACAGGCTAAACGATCACCATGCCGAGCTTCGCGCTTATTGATGTGAGATTCTTCAGCAGGGAGTAAACTTCCGCCACCGTCAAAGATTCTTACTTTACATTGAGCGCAAGTTCCACCGCCACCACAAGCCGACGCGATAAATAAACCGCTGTCTGCCAGTGAGTTTAATAGTTTTCCGCCTACGGGTACTTCTATATCACGTTCTTTATTGATATGTAACGTTACATTACCGCTAGCCACTAATTTTGAGCGCGCAAAAAGAATTATGAACACAAGACTGATTACGATGCTTGTGAATAGGAGTATTCCTAATAGAATTTGAATAGTCATATTATTGTATCTTCACCTAAATACTTAAACTGAGAGTTCTAAAGTTGAATGCCAGAGAAGGCCATAAAGCCCATAGACATTAAACCTACGGTGATAAAGGTAATACCTAAACCCTGTAGTCCTTTTGGAACATCGCTATATTTCAACTTCTCACGTACTCCAGCCAAAGCAACTATCGCAAGCGCCCAGCCTAGTCCACTAGAAATACCGTATACCGCACTTTCGGCAAATGAATAATCACGCTCAACCATGAACAATGAACCACCCAGAATTGCGCAGTTAACCGTAATCAATGGCAAGAACACACCCAATGCGTTGTATAGGCTTGGTAAATACTTATCCAATACCATTTCTAGTATCTGTACCATCGCCGCGATAACACCGATATAACTGATTAAGCCTAAAAAGGTAAGATCAACACCTTGTAGTAAGGCGTTTTCTTTAAGCAGATAGTTAAGAATCAAGTTATTAACTGGAACTGTGATTGCCTGTACAACTGCTACTGCAATACCAAGACCTATGGCTGTTTCAATTTTTTTCGAAAGAGCAAGGAAGGTACACATTCCCAGGAAGAATGCGAGCGCCAAGTTTTCAACAAATATCGCCTTTATAGCAAGACTTAGTAGATCTTCCATTAGTGAACCTCCGCCGAGCCGTGCACATGTGACTCATGTATTTTAAAATCAGGCTCTTCATTCTGTTCCGGCTTCCATGTTCTAACTGCCCAGATTAGCAAGCCAATTATGAAGAAAGCACTAGGGGGAAGAAGCATCATGCCATTAGATTGATACCAGCCGCCATCAGTAGTTAATGGGAAAAGCTTGTAACCTAACAATGAACCAGCACCAAGAAGCTCTCTGAAGACTGCAACGATGATAAGAATCAAGCTGTAACCCATACCATTGCCTAAACCATCAATAAAGCTGTCTTTAACGCCGTTTTTCATGGCGTATGCTTCTGCACGTCCCATAACGATACAGTTGGTGATAATCAATCCAACAAATACCGATAGTTGCTTAGACGTATCATAAGCAAATGCTTTCAATAACTGATCTACCACAATTACCAAAGAAGCGATAATCGTCATTTGTACGATGATACGAATACTGCCCGGAATATGATGACGAACCGAACTGATTGAAGCACTTGAAAAAGCGGTTACAACCGTTAAAGCC
The DNA here is from genome assembly GCF_035798195.1 of Cocleimonas sp. KMM 6892. Taxonomy (NCBI): domain Bacteria; kingdom Pseudomonadati; phylum Pseudomonadota; class Gammaproteobacteria; order Thiotrichales; family Thiotrichaceae; genus Cocleimonas; species Cocleimonas sp. KMM 6892. The sequence continues at coordinate 230,778 of NZ_JAPFBV010000001.1, forward strand.
ACAGACATCAATAATGCAGTTTTAACCGAAGTTGTTACCGCAAGTGCCGAACAGATACCTAATATCTGTAACGTAATCGGGTTTTGGTCTACTAACGGTTCGACCAGTGTTTTTTTAGTTTCAGGGTTCATTATTTAGCTCCCTCTTTACGAATGTTTTCCAAGTATTTGTCATAGCCTTGTTTGCCCAGCCAGTAATGCAGCATGTTTTCTACACCACGAGAAGTTAGGGTTGCGCCCGATAAGCCATCAACCTTATATTCCGCATCTGGTGTTCCGCTGTTCACGCTTCCTTTAATGACCTGAATCATGACTTCTCCAGAATCGTTATAAACCTGTTTGCCAATCCACTTTTTACGCCACTCCGGATTATCAACTTCACCACCCAGACCTGGTGTTTCAGCGTGCTCGTAAAAGCCTAAACCAACGACGGTTTTCGCATCATTTTTCAAAGCCAAAAAGCCATATAAGGTAGACCACAAGCCGTAACCATGAACGGGTAAGATAATGGATTTTATGTTCTCTCCATCTTTAACCAGATACACAGACGTATATTTAGCGCGACGTTTGATTCCAGCAATATCGTTTTCTTTCTTTAATTGGATATTCTGCTTGGGATCGTTAGAAGCTTTACGCTGATCGTAAGTTACAGGATCAACATCTGTTACATATTCACCAGTTGTCATATCAATAACGCGAGGTTCGATTTGAGAGAACAACTCATCGATAGACTTGCCTTCTTCCATCAAACCAGCGATTTCAAGAATGTTCTTCTTCTTATCTAGCGCTTTGTTTTGATCTTGCATAGGTTTTAATACAACCGCTGCACCTGATACCAAAACCGAACACACTAAACAAAGTGCTACCGCAACTGCGAGCGTTTTTTTAACGCTATCGTTTGGTAAATCTAGAATTTTTTGAATTGGAGCAAACATGATTATTCTCCTCCTTTTTCATCAAACGAAGAAAAAGCAGCTTCGCGCTTGAGACGACGCTTTACGTTTGCCTGAACTACGAAATGATCTATTAATGGAGCGAAGATATTAGAGAACAGAATAGCTAACATGATGCCTTCCGGGAAAGCCGGGTTTACAACACGTATTAAGACCGTCATAAAACCAATCAACGCACCGTAATACCAACGACCAAGATTAGTCATCGATGCTGATACTGGATCTGTCGCCATGAAGATCATACCGAAAGCAAAACCACCCGTTACCATGTGCCAGTACCAAGGCATAGAGAACATCGGATTGCTGTCACTACCAATAAGGTTGAACAATATACTTGTAGCAACCATGCCGATCATTACACCAGCAACAATGCGCCACGATGCGATCTTGGTGAATAATAAAATTGCACCACCGATAAAGATTGCAAGTGTTGAGGTTTCACCCAGCGACCCAGGAACCATTCCGAGGAATGAGTCGAACCAGGTAATCTGACTTTTAACGATCAGATCAACACCACCTTCTGCTGCCATACCAAGTGCTGTTGCACCAGTATAACCATCAACCGCTGTCCAGACTGCATTACCTGACATCGCTGCCGGATAAGCAAAGTATAGGAACGCACGACCTACCAAAGCAGGATTCAAGAAGTTTTTACCCGTACCACCAAATACTTCCTTACCGACAATGATGCCGAAAAGTATACCTAAACCAACCATCCACAACGGTGTATCAGGCGGTAGTGTTAGTGTGTAAAGGATAGAAGTAACGAAGAAGCCTTCGTTGATTTCATGCCCACGTACGAGTGCAAACGCTGCCTCAGCAATACCACCCACGATAAACGTGGTCATATAGATAGGCAGGAAGTATGTCAGTCCATGTAAGAAATTGGCAAAGAAACTACCAGGATCATACCCAAAAGGATTCAGGAACCAGCCACGAAGACCATCGATAGTTTCCAGACCTAAGCTTGCCATAGCAACATTGGCTTGATAACCCGTGTTGAAACAAGCCATAAACATAACAGGGAAAGTAGCCATCCACACATAACCCATTACGCGTTTTAAATCTAACGCATCGCGGATATGAGGAGCACCAACCGTTGTGTTTGGTGGGCTATAAAACAGCGTATCCACCATTTCATAAAGCACATAAAGTCGTTCTAGTTTGCCACCACGGGTAAAATGCGGTTCAGCATCATCTAGTACTTTTCTTAGTAAACCAGTTTTTTTCTTTTCAGAAGTCATGACTAGCCCTCCCTTTCAATAATTTCAAGACAAGCGCGTAGTGCAGGACCGTATTCGTATTTGCTGTGACAAACAAACGTACACAAGGCGAGATCTTCTTCATCTAGCTCAAGACAACCTAGTTTTTGTGCAGTTTCAGTATCGCGTACCAATAACGCACGTAATAATTGTGTAGGCAAAATATCTAACGGCATTACTCTTTCATAACTTCCGAGAGGCACCATTGCTCTGGCACTACCATTTTGCGAACTACTAAATGAAAATTCCTGTTTATCCTTGTTCAATGCATTGGTAAATACATTCATCACAGAGAATTGTTTTAAGAAAGGATTCACCCAGTGTAGGAATTGTCGTTTTTGCCCTTCAGGCACAACACTTACTTGAAGATTAAAGCGACCCACATAAGATCGATTGCCTACTGCGTGTAAACCACTCAGTACAGAACCAGAAATTACACGCGCATTGCCTTCTTTTAATTGACCAGCAACCAATTCATTAGTTGATGCCCCCATGCGAGAAGAAATTAAACGCGGTTCTTTAACCATTGGGCCAGCAAGAGAGAAGATACGATCTACATTGCGCTTACCAGTGGTTAGCAATTTACCAATCGCAATCACATCCTGATAATGTAAATGCCAGACAGTACGTTTATCGCTCGCCGGTAAAATATTATGTATGTGTGTACCTACCAGACCAGCTGGGTGCTTACCTGAGAACTTTTTAGTAACTACGTTGCTTTCAGGAGACTCAGGCAGCGTTGCATTTTCATGCTGACAGACATAAACCTCGCCTTTTGTGAGTTTTGAAATTGCTTTCAAACCGTCTAGATAGGCTTCCGACTTATAATTAATGATGAGCTCAGGATTCGCGCTTAATGGATCAGTATCTATTGAACGCACAAAAATCCCCGCAGGTACGCTATCTACCTGAGGTGTTTTGCTGTAAGGACGGGTTCGAAACGCAGTCCAGGAACCACTGTCTTGTAGTATTTTGCGAATATCTTCAGCGGAGGCTGTATCTAGCTCTTCAGAAGAAAACTTAGGGAATTCAATGAATTCCTCTTCTTCATCGAGTTTAATGATTACCGATTGTAAAGCACGCTTCGCACCACGCGGAATCGCAGTAATCACACCCGCACCTGGCGATGTATAATTAAACCCTGGATTACGCTTATCGGTGAAGAGTGCTTGACCACCCTTTACGTGATCACCCACTGCGACCAACATAGATGGTCTTAGTAAATGGTAATCGGTACCGATAACTGCGACTGTTGTGATAGTCGGGGAGTTAGTCTCAATATCTTCGCTAATAGCTTGTACTGGCTCACCTGTTATGGAGATGTCCAGACCTTTCAAAATTTTCATTTAGGTTGCAGTTCCGACTCTTAATTAGCTAGAGCCTATCAATAGTTAAAATTAAGATAATATAGCGGTGCAAATTAACATCATCAGCATTAAAATTCATGTACTTAAATGTATAAACACTATTTAAATTTTTATACTTTACATAAAAAGGCTTAAATATCCTTATGGGGCATAGTTTTGATCAATCGAAATTATTTATACCTATATTATTATCTAATTGCGAAATATCAAAAGGCTTACATTTTGTATGAAAATATCCCCAGTTTTAGAGGATTTTTGTACCGATTCATTCCAGTAAACTACGCTATACCCTTTTCAAAAAGACCCGCCTTACTCTGCACACAATACAAAGTAATTCTTTTTGCCACGCTGCAATAACACGAACTTGTCATTAATCAGATCAGCATTGGTGATTTGATAGCCATCTTCCACCTTCTCTTTATTAACAGAGATAGAATTTTCTTTAAGTGCTCGACGCGCTTCACCATTAGATTTCAAAAATCCTGTATCAGTAGCTAATGCAGCGACAATATCCAAACCATCCGCGATCGCAGAAGCAGACACAGAGGCTTGAGGCACACCATCAAACACATCGAGGAAGGTTTGCTCATCAAGCTTTTTCAAATCTTCACTGGTCGACTTACCAAACAAGATACCACTCGCCTGAATTGCTTTTTCCAGCTCTTCTTCAGAATGCACCATTGCTGTTATTTCATTCGCCAGACGCTTTTGCAGCAAACGTAAATGCGGTGCTTCATTATGCTCTGCAATAAGGGCTTCAATCTCATCTTTACCTAAGAACGTAAAAATACGAATAAAGTTTTCGCTATCGACATCTGTTGAATTCAACCAGTACTGGTAAAACTTGTAGGGAGATGTGTATTTAGCTGATAACCAGACATTACCACCTTCACTCTTACCAAATTTGGAGCCATCGGCCTTAGTGATTAATGGCGTAGTAATAGCGTATGCTTTGCCTCGTCCCATTCTGCGAACAAGCTCAGTACCCGTAGTGATATTACCCCACTGGTCGCTGCCACCCATTTGCAAGGTACAGTTTTTTTCTTGAAATAGATGAAAGAAATCATAACCTTGCACAAGCTGGTAAGTGAATTCGGTAAAACTCATTCCTTCAGTACCACCGGCATCTTCGGTTTCTGGCTTGATACGGTTTTTTACTGAATCCTTAGCCATCATATAATTGACGGTTATGTGTTTTCCCACATCACGAATGAAGTCTAAAAACGAAAACTCTTTCATCCAGTCGTAGTTATTGACTAATTCTGCACCATTTTCGGTATCCGAATTAAAATCAAGGAAATGCGCAAGTTGCTTTTTAATTGATTCTTGATTATGACGCAGCGTTTTTTCATCCAGCAAATTGCGTTCTGCAGATTTTCCCGAAGGGTCACCTATCATACCTGTAGCGCCTCCCACCAATGCTATAGGCTTGTGCCCACAACGCTGGAAATGCGCAAGCAGCATGATCGGAACCAAATTTCCTATATGTAAAGAATCTGCTGTAGGATCAAAGCCAACGTAGGCACTGCGAACCGCTTCCATCAAATGTTCTTCAGCTCCAGGCATCACATCATGAATCATGTTGCGCCAGCGTAATTCTTCAATAAAATTTTTCATATTAGATTCTTAATTTTTAGTCTGATATCTCGAGGTGCGTATTATAGGCGAGATTCGAGATAAGAAAAGACACCCCCCTACTTTTATAGCTTTTTCCAGCATATTTAAATTTAAAAGCATCAGCTTCCGCAGATTGAAGTATTCATACATACTAATCATATATAGTAATTTATTGAATTTAATAGATATGACTTATTGATTAATTTAGAATCCTTGCTTCTATTTATTAAGGTTTGAAGATCAAAGAAGCATGATAAGAAAATATACAAAACTATTGAGTGTAATAGCAATCATCACTATCTTTCTGACTAACATATCAGGTTGCTCTTCTCCATTGAAAGAAAAAAGAAACTTCGGAGAAGGAGAAGTCTCTCTTATAGCTCCTGCTGAGTTAATGATAAGAATAATCGATAATAAAAAAATCAAAATGGCTGATTTCAGAGACGGGACTTACACGATCAGGCTCCCTAAAGGACAACATTCGATTGTTTTTGAATACATTGATAACTGGAATAGAAAAACAGATATGGCAAACATCATGCGATCCCCTCCAGTTGTGCTAACTTATAATTATATTTCCTCTCACTCTTATATACTTAATTATAAGAGACCCGAGAGCGCCGAAGAAGCAAGAAAATTAGCAAAACGCCCCAAGTTCTGGCTCGAACAAAAAGGAAAAATTCTCAAAGAAGGCGTTGTAAATAAATCAATCTTTCTGCGCAATCAATATTGAGAATATTTTTAACCGATATCAATAACAAACTACAGGAATTCAAATGGCTAAATTTATGTTGGTGTATTTAGGTGGCAACCAACCTTCTAATCCAGAAGAAGGAAAAAAACATTTCGAGGAATACCGCAACTGGTTAGTTGGCTTAGGCGATGCGATCGTTAGCGCTGCGAACCCTTTAAAAGACACGCACGTGATTCACCCTGACGGACAAACTGAAGCTGGAAGCACAACAGCAATGTCAGGTTTCACTGTGATTGAGGCAGAATCAATCGAAGAAGCTGTGAAAATTTCTCAGACTTGCCCGTTTCAGAAAATTGGCGGAACACTTGAGGTTTCTGAGTTAGTACAGATGAATGGCTAGAAACACGTCTAAAAGGTGGTGGATGTCATATTAAATGGCACCCCCCACCTTTTAGGCCTTTTTTCTATTTTTTTAGACATTAAAGAAGAACTTTTTCAATCCCGCCTTTAGTTACTCTCTCGACAAACTGGTTCTGCCACGTTTCACCGTGCATATGCTTCATCATTTCAACGACAATATAGTCCGTATCCATTCCCGTATCATCTGCATAGCGTGATAAACCTTGTTGACATGCTGGGCAGTTGGTAAGAATTTTCACATTGCCGTTTTTAGCCGTATCTTCACCCGTTTGTTTGACGATACCTTCACGCAGACTTTCTTCTTTTCTAAAGCGCAATTGACTCGCGATATCAGGACGACTTACCGCAAAGGTTCCTGCTTCACCACAACAACGATCAGACAATGCGACTTCTTGCCCCATAAGTTCAGAGGTTAGCTTGGTTGGATCGTAATTCTTAATCGGCGTATGACATGGGTCATGATAAACATACTTGATACCATCGACAGCTTCTAACTTGACGTCTTTTTCCAGCAGATACTCATGGATATCTAGCAAGCGGCAACCTGGGAAAATTCGCTCAAATTCATATTTGAGCAACTGATCCATGCAGGTACCACAAGAAACGATGACTGTATTGATTTCCAGATAAGTTAGCGCCTGCGCAATACGATGAAATAACACGCGATTCTCTGTAGATATCTGCGTACCTTTATCGATATCGCCACTTGAGGTTTGCGGATAACCACAACACAAATACCCTGGAGGTAGCACAGTGGTTGCACCCGTATCATAGAGCATCGCTATTGTAGCCATACCAATCTGTGAGAATAGACGCTCCGACCCACAACCTGGGAAATAGAACACAGAATCCCCACGTTCGGCTTTACTCAAAGCGGGGTTACGGATGATTGGTACCGTTTTATCATCCTCTAAGCCCAACACTGCTCGAGTGGTTCGCATTGGCACATGCGCTGGCATCGGTTTTTTAACGAACTGAATAACATGCTCTGTTAAACCTGCATTACCGGTTGTCCCAGAAGGTCTTTGATTAGACTTTAACAGACCCAAACGCTTGAAAAGCGTATGTCCGAAGCGTTGAGATTTATACCCAAGCTGAACTAAACCGGCACGCATTAACTTAATGGTCGTTGGATCTTTGACGTTAAGGAAAGCCATTGACGCCCAAGTCACAATATTGGTTTTCTTTTGCTTACGTTCGCGCAAGATATGGCGCATACGAACAGTAACATCACCGAAATCGATATTAACCGGGCACGGACTCAAACATTTGTGACAAATCGTACAATGATCAGCCACATCGTTCATTTCCTCAAAGTGGCGCATTGAAATACCACGGCGAGTTTGCTCTTCATACAAGAACGCTTCGAGCATTAAACCTGTAGCCAGAATTTTATTTCGCGGTGAATAAAGCAAATTCGCTCGTGGCACATGAGTCGTACACACTGGCTTACACTTACCGCAACGCAAACAATCCTTGATATCATCATTCAACGCGCCAAGTTCGTTATGCTCAAGCAATAACGCTTCTCTTTCTACCAAACGCAATGAAGGCGTATAAGCATCCTGCAAACCAGAACCCGGCATTAATTTGCCACGGTTAAAGTGACCATTAGGATCTACTTCATTTTTATAAGTAGCAAACTCATTGATGACCGCATCTGGCAGATAATGCATTTTTGTCAGACCGATACCGTGCTCACCAGAAATAACACCGTCCAGAGACAGCGCTAATTCCATTACCTGATCAACGATATGATCTGCTTCTTGCATCATTTCGTAATCATTTGAGTTTACTGGAATGTTACTGTGCACATTACCGTCACCCGCATGCATGTGAAGCGCAACGAATAATCGCTTGGAAAGCACTTGTTCGTGTACTTTATGCACCTCATCACGCAATGGCTTTAAATCCTGACCGACGAAAATATCTTCTAGTGGTCTTTTGATTTCTCGCTTATAAGAAATGCGCAGATCACGCCTTAAAAGCAGATTAATGATCTTATCATCGTCCTTACATTTCTCCTGCGCTTGAACAGAGAGCAACTCAGGGTGCGCCTTAGCACTTTCTTCCGACTTATCTAAAATTGCCTGCCAGCGCTTGCGGACACTCGACAAATGATTGATCGCCAGATCTTTCTTGGCCTGCAAGATAGCCAGATTATCTTCGCTATCGGTCGCCTGGCTTAATTTTTTATCCAGCTCTGGATTTTCGCCAGTAAAAACATCTAATGCAGTATCAATCAACTCAAGCTTATTTGAAATTGATTGATGCACATTGATGCGCTCGATACCTTCGCTGTATTTATCAAGATTATGGAGCGGTATTACCACGTCTTCGTTGATCTTAAAGGCATTCGTATGCGCAGCAATCGCTGCCGTTCGAGAACGATCTGCCCAGAACTTTTTACGTGCTTCAGGACTTATTGCAACAAAACCTTCAGCATTTCGCGCATTAGCTAGTTCTACAACTCGTGAAGCGGCTTTTGCCACTTGCTGTTCATCATCACCAACGATATCGGCAATCAAAACCATTTTAGGAAATGAACCACGCGCTGCTTTTGGCGTATATTTAACGGCTTTTACATAGCGTTCATCAAGATGCTCCAAACCAGCCAATAATACGTGCTCGTTGCCATCCAGATAATCTTTTACTTCTACAATGGCGGGAACGGCTTCTTGTAAATCAGTACCATAAAATTCCATACACACGGTTCGTGTGTGATCAGGCATACGATGCAAGATAAATTCAGCGGAAGTAATTAAACCATCACAGCCTTCTTTTTGTATTCCTGGTAATCCACCCAGAAATTTATTGGTAACATCCTTACCCAAACCCACTTTACGGAAGAACTGACCAGGCAAGGTAAGAATTTCAACATCGCCTTTTTGCGTTTTAGCATCTTGTTCGAATCGAGTAATTTGAAAACTAACTTCTTGCTGATCGTGAATTTTACCCAGATTATGATTAAGTCGAACGACTTCAAGCCATTCCGCATCCGGTGTTACCATTCTCCAGGATAATAAGTTATCCAGCGCAGTTCCCCACATGACAGCTTTTTTACCGCCCGCATTCATGGAAACATTGCCACCAATCGTAGATGCATCTTGCGACGTTGGATCTACCGCAAACACTAAACCAGTACTAGCCGCCAAGTCGGACACACGACGTGTAACAACACCCGCATCCGCTCTGACAACCGCTACTTCCTGATCAACACCCGGTAAATCCGTGCGTTTTCTCACTTCACTTAAGGTTTCAAGCTTTTCCGTGTTGATCACAGCACTCATTGCATCCAGAGGAATTGCACCGCCGGTATACCCTGTTCCACCACCTCTTGGGATTACGGTGAGACCAAGCTTGATGCTTGTTTGAACCAGTTGAGCAATTTCTTCTTCAGTATCTGGCGTCAAAACCACAAAGGGGTATTCAACACGCCAGTCAGTCGCATCAGTTACATGAGAGACACGCGCCAACCCATCAAACTGGATATTGTCTTTGCGGGTAATCGCACGGAATTTACGTTTTGCTCGCTTACGCAGCGCAAAATAATCAGCAAACCAGATTGCAAATTCATCCACTGCTTTATCAGCAATGTCAATTAGCTCTAAAGTCAGTTCATTACCTTCTGCTCTGTCTCTAATTCGCTTTAAACGTGAACGCTTGGTCTCAATTAAAGAAAAACGACGCTTCTCATTCTCTAGTAAATCATCCTGGATATAGGGATTACGCTTTACTATCCACATATCCCCCAGCACTTCCAGCAACATGTGCGCAGAAAGCCCTGTCGTTCTTCTTTCACGAAGTGTTTCCAGAATTTCCCAGGCGCGCTTACCGAGTAAGCGTAAAATAATCTCTTTATCTGAGAAAGACGTATAATTGTAGGGGATTTCCCTATATGGCTTTTTAGTATTCATGTGGGTGCGAATTCTAACGCGTATAACTATGAGTGTGAACAAACCCTAAAAAAATACCGTAAAAAATATCAATATTGACTATAACTAGAGCATTAACCTTAGGTCTCGAAGAAAACCATGAATCACATTTTAGATAAAAACAAGCTTATTGCGCATCGCGGCGATAATACTAACCACCCAGAAAACAGCTACGCAGCAATAGAATCAGCGTTATTAGCTGGCGCGCAATTCATAGAGTTCGATATACAAATGAACGCTGACAAGACCATCATTGTTTTTCATGATGAAGACTTCAAAAGAATGTCGGACAAAGATATATCCGTTTTTGATGTTACTAACGAGACATTGAAAAGTCTGAGCATCCACGAACCCAATCAATTCTCAGATAAACACTACCCGACCTACACATCGTCTCTGGATGAAATTTTAGCTTTGCTGAAAAGCTACCCCAGCGTGACTTATTTAATCGAAGTAAAAGTCAAAAGCCTTAAACACTGGGGCTTAGAAACCGTTATGGAAAAACTTTTAACTCAACTAAAACCTTATAGTCATAATATTACGGTGATTAGTTACAGCGTAGCCGCGCTTGAATACATCAGACAATTTAGCGATATAAAAATTGGCCTCGTTTTTAATAATTACATTGCCAAACACAAAGACATCGCAAATAAACTAAAGCCCGATTACATGCTTTGCCCTTATGAATCATTTCCTGAATCCGGATATTGGCAAGGAACATGGGAATGGATGGTGTATTCCATCAATGACATTGAAACTGCGAAGATATGGCTAGAAAAAGATGGCATAGACTACATCGAAACCGACGACATCACTCTTTTACTCAATAAATAATGACACTATAGATGGCAATCAAGAAGGCAATACATAGATATTACATAAGAGATTAAAGAATCCAGAAGCAGAATAAATATGAAAGTCACCCCCCTACTTTGGGGCGTTTTTTCTCAATTAAAACGACTTCTTTTGCGCATGATATAAACGCATATAGTAGTGATACAAAGGCCAGACCAATAGACTACTAAATACGGTATACCAATAACCCCAACCTTCTGGCGTATTTCCTGTAATCCCCAGAATCCAGAGATTGATCAGCAAATAAGTACCCAACACCAAAAACAATAGGAAGAGTTGCTGAAAAAAACTATCCATCAAAAGACGCGAACGCATTCTCAACGTTAAAAACAAGACAATGGTAAAGCCCAAAGCGTGCTGCCCCATAATAGTGCCGTACAGAGAATCAATCAGCAAACCAACAAACCAGGCAAATACCAGACTAGACTTATTTGGCGAAACCAAGCCCCAATGAATAAAGGTCAGTGCCAACCATTCTGGTCTAAACAAAATCCATTCGTCATTAACAGGCAGAATGGTCAAAGCAAATGCAACAACGACAGACAATAAAATCGCACCCGTAAATCTTGGACTTATCTCTTCCATTAATTTACTTACTTGCCCCGTTTGTTTGCTCTGGCATGTTATTACTAGACTCCAATTCAGAAGAATAGTCAGCACGCCAGATCATTAAAATCTCGCGGGTTTTACTGAAATCAGTGAATGGTGTGGCATGTACTTTCATGAACGAATCACCCGGGTTATAAGCAACACTATCAACTATAGCAACAGGAAAGTCTGGTGGAAACAACTGACCTAAACCAGAGCTAACAAATTTATCTCCTGTCTGGATATCCATACTCGTTTCAACATGCTTTAGTTCTAAACGATTTATCTTACCCGTACCAACAGCCAACGCTCCTTGACCCGTTCTTACATTGCGCACATGAATCGCATGTTTTGCATCAGTAAGCTGCATAATGACAGCCGAATTAGGCGTAACACTCTCGGTCTGACCATAAATATTATTACCTGCCAAGGCTACTTGTCCGACGAAAATCCCATCATCCGTACCTTTATTGATCACCACATTTTTACTAAATGGGTTTGAAGATACAGAGAGGATTTCGGTTAAGGTAAATTTTTCACGAACAGCAGGGGTTGCACTCAATTGACTTCTTAAACGCTGATTTTCTCGAGCGATTGAATGGTACTTTTGGTCTCTAGCGGCATAAACACCCACCAAAGCGCGCAACTCACGATTCGCTTTAGACAGTTCATCATGATCAGAGAAAAACTCTCGAGTAAAACTTGCTAAACGATAAGGCAAATCAACCGTATATTGAACGGGATAGATAAGAAACTTGGTTAATCCGGTACGAACAGGCAAAAGCCTATTTTTTCGGTAATCCAAAGTCATAAAGGCCATAGAGATCAAAGCCAAAATCACGAACTTAATCATGTAGCCTTGCTGCTTACTATCGTCTCTGTCTAGATTATAAATAACAGACTCCCTCGGAATCCCTGATTTTTATAGATATTTATTATTCAGAAGCCCAAAAATCAAAACCATCATCATCAAGCATATCCAGAATGCGCCCACCGCCTCTAGCTACACACGTTAATGGATCATCGGCAACAACGACTGGTATACCGGTTTCTTCCATAAGAAGACGATCTAAATCACGTAATAACGCCCCACCACCAGTTAATACGATACCTCTATCAGCAACATCAGCACCTAATTCTGGTGGTGTTTGTTCCAAAGCAGTCTTTACCGCACTCACGATACCGAATAAAGGCTCTTGCAAGGCTTCCAGAATTTCATTACTGGTTAATGTAAAGCTTCGTGGAACACCTTCAGAAAGGTTACGACCTTTTACTTCAAGCTCCATTAATTCTTTACCCGGGTAGGCAGAACCAATTTTGCATTTGATATTTTCTGCGGTTGCTTCACCAATAAGCATGCCGTAGTTTCTACGAACATAACTGATAATGGCATCATCAAGACGGTCACCACCAATACGCACAGAAGCTGAATACACAATGCCACGTAATGACATGATCGCAACTTCTGAAGTACCACCACCTATATCCAAAACCATTGAACCGACAGCTTCATCGATTGGGATACCTGCGCCAATTGCAGCAGCCATTGGCTCTTCAACCAAATAGACTTTACGAGCACCTGCGCCCATTGCAGAATCTTTGATTGCGCGTCGTTCAACCTGAGTTGCACCACAAGGCACACAGATAACCACACGAGGACGAGGGCCAAATATTCTTCTTGGTGCTACTTTCCCAATAAAATGTTGTAACATTTTCTCGGTATAAGTGAAATCTGCAATCACTCCATCCTTCATCGGACGGATAGCCTGAATATTTTCTGGGGTTCTACCCAGCATCTTTTTTGCTTCAACACCGACAGCTTCAATTTTTTTCGGGCCACCTGGGCCACGCTCTTGTCGAATAGCTACGACCGAAGGTTCATCAAGGACGATACCCTTACCACGCATATAAATCAGTGTATTCGCTGTTCCTAAATCGATAGATATATCGTTAGAGAACATGCTAAAGAATGCTTTAAACATAGAAAATTTTTCCAATTCTTGAGAGTATCAAGACCCCAATATGAAGGACGTGGATCGCCCGTATTTATTTGTGTATAAGCTTATACTATTTTACTTCTAAAAAAGAGCATAAAATACAAACCGCGTAATGTATCAATCACAGCTAAATAGAGCAAGAATTTGCTCAATTAAGTACACTGATTTAGAATGCGCCACCCTATTAGACTATACCTTATTATAATGAATGTACTGATTGTTTTCACCCATCCAAATCCAGCAAGCTTTAATCACGCGTTATTGGATAAAGTTTCTGCCGGCCTAAAAGAAGCCGGACACTCAATTAAAGTAAAGGATTTGTACCAGGAAAACTTCGATCCTATTCTTAGTGCTAGTGATCTTGATCAGCTACATAAAGGAGAAATACCATCCAAAATAGCGAAAGAACAAGAGCAGCTATTATGGGCAGATTCTTTAATATTCATATATCCCCTTTGGTGGTTTGGCCGTCCAGCCATGCTAAAAGGCTGGTTTGATCTGGTTTTAACCAATGGCTTAGCGTTTGAATACTCAAGCGATGGTGTGAAAGGTCTATTAAAGCATAAACGTGCTCTGGTACTGATTACCGCAGGTGGATCAAGAAAGTATTTTGAAGATACTGACGCATTGCAACTAATACACAGACCAACCACTGATGGAACGTTATCATTCTGTGGCATCAAGGATGTTTCACACGAGATCTACTACGATATCGCCAACATCAGTAATGAAGAGCGCCTTGAAATACTCGATAACGTCGAAGAAATGGGAAGAACGTTTTAACTTTTTAGTCAAAACAAATATTAAAAAAGATTATGCAAACTCCAGAAACCGAAATTCTCAATTATAAAATCTATCCAGGAGAAACTACTCAAGCGGAAAAGCAATTCCCTTTGATTATTCTTCATGGCTTATTCGGCTCTATGGACAACTGGCGCTCTCAGGCTCAACGCCTCTCGGCTAAAAGACCTGTGATTATTCTTGATTTGCGTAACCATGGTAATTCCCCTCATATAAAAGGAATGAGTTATCGTGAGATGTATGAAGATGTCATCAAACTCGCAAAACACCTTAATATTCCCAAGTTCGATCTACTCGGGCATTCAATGGGCGGCAAAGTTGCGATGCAAATGGCATTAGCTCAGGATGAATTGGGATTAGACCTGATTAATCGACTCATTGTGGTCGATATCGCACCACGTCCCTACCCCTTATGGCATCAAACAACCTTAAAAGCGGTTTTAGGTGCACCTGTAGAAACGTTTAATTCTCGTCAGGAAATCGACGATCATCTTAAATTATCCATTGATGATGCAGTTGAACGTGCCTTTATGATCAAAAATCTGAGGCGAGCAAAACAGGATATCGATGGATCAAATGACGGTTTCCGCTGGAAAAGTGATGTACAGGAAATCGCTAAAGGCTATCTGAAAATTGCAGGATTCACGACTTCTGGACAAACATTTTCTCATGAAACACTCTTTATAGATGGTGACGATTCACGTTATATGCGCGAACAAGACCACACAATTATCAAAGCATTATTCCCGAAATCTACTATTTCTACTGTAAAAAACAGCGATCATTTACCCCATATTCAGCAAGCTGACGAATTTTTCTCTCTCTGCGACACCTTCTTAACCCCTACACAATAGGCATTTAAACAAGGTTTGAAAATTACTTGTAAAAAAAGTTGCACGACTCTAAAGAAGTATATTAGTATATACTCATATTCGAACTTAGTTGAATACTTAATTACTCACACAAGGAGATCGTCATGAAATTACAAGCTATCACATTAACAACATTATTAGCATTAGCTGGAACTGCATCAGCTGACTGGTTTGATGGATTCAATAACGGCAACGGGGCTGGAAACGGATACGGTAACGCTGCGGGTAACGGCTCGACTGCGGGAAATGCTGCTGGTAACGGCGCTGCAAACGGAAATGGTTGGGGCACAGCTAAAGGCGACGCTGATGGCGAAGTAGATTTCTCTATCACTTTTAAAGGCAAAGGCCGTACAGATATGGACACAGCAGGTAACCTAAGTGGAAATGGCGAGGGTTCTGGAAACACAGCAGCAAACGGCAATGGTTACGGCAACATGGCAGGAAACGGTTACGGCAACGGCTACAACTCATCTAACACTAACGGCTATGGCAACGGTTTTAACAACTATGGTTACGCTCCTGCGGGATCATTCGCACCAGCGGGTTACAACCCTGCTATGACAACAGCACCTGCGCAAACTCAAGACTACACACAGCTTAAAGCAATGTGGGAAGCACAAGCTAAGCAAGCTGAAGAAATGCTTAAGCGCATTGAAGCTGCACAACAAAACGCTGCTAAATCATAATCAACTGATTTAAATAAAACGTTAGAAGGCTCGCATTTGCGAGCCTTTTTTTATGATTTTTTATACCTTAAATTTCTGTATATTTGAATGCGCAACAATCCAATATAAAGTAAAGTGCGTAACTCCTAGATTTAGCAGAAATAAAGATGATCACAAAAAACCCGTATCAAGACAATAGACATACATCGCTAAGAACCTTGGCAATGCCTGCGGACTCTAATCCAAGCGGTGATATTTTTGGTGGCTGGTTAATGTCACAAATGGATATTGCTGGAGGCTTTTACGCACGCCAACTTTCAAAATCCCGTGTTGTGACCGTAGCTGTAGAAGCCATGACTTTCCATTTACCCGTATTTGTCGGCGATGAAGTAAGCTGTTATTGCGAAACCGAAAGACTCGGCAGAACTTCAATTGCAGTGCATGTCGAAACATGGGTAAGACGCGATCAATTATCAGATGACAGCATTAAAGTCACTGAAGCGGTTTACACTTATGTTGCAATCGATGAAGACCGAAAGCCTATCCCTATCAAGAAACCAGAGTCTTAAACAGGGCAGATTCCAATAACTAAATCCATCACATTGGTACCACTTGCTCCCGTTGTTATGAGTCCTTCAGTTTGTTTGAAGTACGAGTGAGAATCTGCTCTGTCGAGATAATCTGCGACATCAAGATTCTTCGACAAGCCTAATTCTGTAGTGTGATTATCGACGATCGCTCCAGTGGCAGTGGTCAAACCGTCAGTTCCATCGGTACCTGCCGCGAGTAGGTAGCATTCATCGGGCCCCGCCATGTACTTTGCAGCTGTCAGTGCAAGGTGCTGATTTCTCCCGCCTAAACCTGGATTGCTGGGTAAATTGACCGTTGTCTCACCGCCCCAAATTAACAACTTACCCGCTTCATTTTTTAAAGCATCTACGCAGTTAATCGCAGCCACTGAAGCATCATCTTCAAGAAATTCAGGAATTACTTGGCACGAATAACCTAGTGACTTTGCTTTTACTGCCGCTGCTTCTTTGGCAATCTCTAAAGAAGCTATTATCTTCCAATTAAAGTCCCCCCCCCACATTGGGGCCTTTATTTTATTCAACTTATCTTTCCACCGCTCAGGAAGATCAGGCAATTCTTTCTCATCTACAAGAAATAGCAAACCAGAACCTATAACTTCAGGGTTATCTTCTGGCACATCAGAAATCATCAGGCAATTTACTGGCCTTCCGTTAAGGTAGCGCCAAAGTCCGCCGCCTTTAATTGCAGATAAACGACGTCGAATCGAATTGATTTGATCGATAGGATAGGCATTAGCCAGCAAGTAATCCGTCAGCTCCTGCAGTTGAGATAAATCCCACCCTTCGTTTAAAACCTCAACTAATGCAGATGCACCACCTGATATTAAAAATAAACAAGGTTCTCCTTCTGGTAATTCACGAAGATAATCCAATAAGACTTCCCCGGCTTTAATACTATTTTCTTTTGGAACGGGGTGATCTGATTCAACGCAAATTACTTTCTCATTCTGTTCGACTTCTGTGCTGATATGCCCATATTTAGAAATAACTAACGCAGATTTAACCCGATCATCAGGCACTCCCTGATACATTGAATCTGCGGCTTTCCCAATAGCGATTACATGAAACTCATCAGGGTATGGATAAGGGTCATTGTCAGCTTCCAGCTCTTTACTCACCACAGCCTTACCTTCAACAGAGGATAAAGCGGCGTGAAATACAGCTAATAGATTTTCTTTGTGGTTATTCATACCAAATGACTTCCTTAAAAAGTGCCTATAAGTAGGGGGGTGTCTTTACGAAGAAAACTAAATCAGACCTCTAGCCAAATCATTCTGTATATCCTGAATATCTTCAAGACCTACAGAGACTCTTATCAAACCATCTGATATTTGCGTTTCATCACGTAATTCTTGAGACAAACGTCCATGTGTCGTCGATGCAGGATGCGTAATAGTACTTTTAGTATCACCCAAATTAGCCGTTATCGACAATAGCTGAGTATTATTAATGACCTTCCACGCATTTTCTTTACCGCCTTTTACAACAAAAGAAACAATACCACCAAAACCAGATTGTTGTTTCTTTGCTAGCTCATGCTGAGGATGATCTTTCAGCCCCGGATAATAAACACGCTCTACGGCATCTTGCTCGTTTAACCACTCAGCCAGCTTCATCGCATTTTCACAATGTGCTTTCATTCGAAGGTTGAGCGTTTCCAAACCTTTGGTAAATACCCAGGCATTGAATGGACTCATCGCCACTCCGCCAGTGCGTAAAACACCCGCAATGTCTTCACCAACAATTTTACTATTTCCGACAACCGCACCACCTAAACATCGCCCTTGGCCATCAAGATATTTAGTCGCCGAATGAATAACAATATCAGCCCCCATCTTTAATGGTTTTTGAAGAGCAGGCGTGCAAAAACAGTTATCAATGACCAATAAACAATTATTACTGTGGGCGATATTCGCCAGCTCAGGAATATCAACTAACTCAGTAATTGGATTGGAAGGCGTTTCAGCAAAAAGAATACGTGTATTAGGCTTTATCGCCTGTTTCCATGCATTTAAATCAGACAGTTCGACAAAATCAAAACCGATACCAAATTTTTCCATGTATTTGGTGAATAAAACCGTGCTGGTACCAAATATAGAACGTGAGCTAACCACATGATCACCTGCTTTAAGCACACCAAGCATAGTCGCTAAAATTGCCGCCATACCCGAAGCGGTAGCTACACAAGCCTCGCCCTCTTCCAACGCTGCTAATCGATCCTGAAAACATTTGATGGTTGGGTTTGAAACGCGCGAATAGAAAAAGCCATCTTCATCACCACCAAAACGCGCTGCGGCTTCTTCTGCACTTTTAAATACAAAACTTGATGTGGTAAAAATCGCCTCAGCGTTTTCCTGATAATCGCTGCGGTGATGACCTGCTCTAATCGCTAAAGTATCAAATTCAAATTCATTATTTTGTTTATCTATTTTCTTGTCCATCTGCTCATCTAATCCATTTATTATTTATCAGCTTTAGCAAAATTCGAATTTACAACAGGCACAAAAAAACCTGCGTAGAAATCACTAAAGCAGGTTCTTAATATTCATTGACCGCGCTTTAGCAAAATTTATTATGCGCCTGCAAGCTGATAATCAAATCGGCGCTTTTAAATACTATAAACCTAATTATTATGAGCGTCAAACACCCTTTTTTTTAGAAATTCAACTGCAGAAGTTTGCGGTATTTTCTCAAACTCATCAGTTTTCAAATCTTTATATTCGTAAACTTTAGCAGAAATACTTCGACTGGAAATAACCACGCGATGGCGTATTTTCAAAAACGCTATTACTTCAAACTTATTCTGCGGTTTTTGCTTTCGATCATCGACAAGAACAGTGAGACCTTCATTGATCAAATCCTGATAAAACTGATCTGTCGCCAACTTTACATTCAGAAAAGTTTCCGATTGCATCGGCACAAGCGCTATTTGAAACCCGCCACCATGTTCTACTTTCTCTCGCAATTCATCGATATTGGATTGGCTAAAGTACACTTTAGAAAGTCTTGATTACTGGCTGCGCCACTTATCCATTTGACGGCGTTCTTTTTTATTCGGCTTCTTATCAGGCCTGGTCACACTGGCATTATTCAAACGACGTATTTCTCGTTCACTTTCTCTGGCTTTGATGCTTGCTTCACCTTCTTCATAAAGAAGTTGCGCTTCTTTCGCAGGACGGCGTTTATCATTGAGCCCTAAAACAGTCACATGATACTTTTCATTGTTGCGGGTAATCTCTAATTTATCGTTGATTTGAACATTTCGAGAGGGTTTAACGCGCGCGCCATTCAGGTGTACTTTTCCGCCACTAATGGCTTCAACTGCATCTTTGCGTGTTTTAAAAAAACGCGATGCCCACAGCCATTTATCTAGTCTTACAGAAGTTAATTCAGCGGCCATTCGACAATATGCCCCTCTAATTCATCCTCATCCACATCCTTTTCAAAAACAACTCGGCCAATGGCAGAGTTGCCCGTTTCATGAATGGTGTTTTTATCGCCAGAAATCAAATGGTGCCAATCTTCCAGACCACGACCTTCTAAAATTCGTCGATAGGCACAACTCGGGGGCAACCATTCAATATCATCAAGATTATCCTGAGTAAGCTTGATACAGGTCGGCACCAGTACTTCACGGTTCCAGTAATCTGTACAGTGACCATCGTTTTTATCGAACAGGTCACACACAACATCTGTGTAATAAACCGATTCCGCTTCATCGTTCTCGTCATCTTCATCTTGAAGTTTTAACAGACAGCACTTACCACAATGATCGCAGAGGCTTTCCCACTCATCGCGATTCATTTCTGTTAACGTCTTTTCTTCCCAGAATGGATTCTGTTGTTTAGTCATTTAGTGCTGCTCAGAGAATTTATTTCGATTAATGGTACTCGCAACTTAGTAACGCTGTACTTGCGCTTCCATAGGTAGTGATTTCTTTAATCTATCGAAGTCTTTATTGGCGACATAATAGAAGATTTCTTTACCATCAGTATCCCACAACAACACCATACCGCGATTTGGATATAACCAGTATTGTGCCGTCTCACTTACCTGAATCTTTTCATCCGGCTCACCAAAGAACTTCATTTGTGCTGGCTCGTAGTCGGTGATGGGTAAGTAGATTAATCGCCAAACACGCAGATCATTAGCCAGCCTGGTATTTTCTACGCTTAAACCATATTTCCAGTGATTACTTGGCGTAGAGTCTTTGCCTATTTGCTCTTTCAGCATTTTCTTCAACAAAGCTTCATCGGCGTCCAATTCAACCACTAAACGTGCTTCTAATACCCCAAATTTCTTCTTTCCAAAGTAAGCTTCGAGCGTTAAGTCGCCATCTGGGCCTTCAAACAGCGCTGGCTCTGCTAAAAGTTTAAGCTTAAACATTAATTCTTTGAATGTTGCATCGCCAATATCGACACCCAGAATGTGCGTTGTGCCATCTGCTTTGGTGCTTACTTGCCACGGCAATGCCGCCTTGTACTTGACTTCAACCCCGCTAAACATGAGTTTCAGAGCACCAAAACCCAAAAGCGCAAAAAACAAGCTTCCTATTATTAACCGTTTCATATCCACATCATTTAACATCCTAATCGTTAATGATAACGTATATATCTTATGATGAGACCACCTACATCAATATTTTCAGCTATAATTCATCCGAAAATTTGATCATTCTATTAACTCAATTAAGGCCAATTTGTAAACACATGGACAAAAAAGAAACAGTTACCGTTACAGATAATTCAACTGGCAAGACAATCGAATTACCGATTCTTAGACCTAGTAATGGCACCCCGACTATTGATGTTAGAGGCCTTTACAGTAATCTAGGCTATTTCACTTATGACCCTGGTTTCCTATCTACTGCCAGCTGTCGTAGCTCTATCACTTTCCTCGATGGAGAGAAAGGCATCCTGCAATACGGCGGATACCCTATTGAAGAGCTTGCTGATAAGAGTACGTTCTTGGAAACGTGTTATCTATTAATGCATGGTGAGCTTCCAAACACTGAAGAGTTAATGGAATTTACCCACGTAATTACTTACCACACGATGTTGAACGAGGCTGTAAAACGCTTCTACAGTGGTTTTAGACGCCGTTCTCATCCTATGGCGATCATGGTAGGCGTGGTTGGTGCTTTATCTTCTTTCTATCATGAAGGAATAGATATCCGTAATGCAAAAAGTCGTATGATTGCGGCACACCAGCTAATCGCTAAAATGCCAACAATTGCAGCCTGGAGTTATCGTTACGCGAGTGGTTTACCATTCACCTACCCTCAAAATCATTTAGGCTATGCAGAAAACTTCTTATACATGATGTTTAGTATGCCAACTGAGGAATATACCCCAGACCCATATTTCGCTAAAGCGCTTGATTTAATTATGATTCTGCATGCAGATCACGAGCAAAACGCATCGACATCTACCGTAAGACTTACAGGTAGTTCTGAAGCGAATCCATTCGCGGCAGTTTGTGCGGGTATTGCTTCACTTTGGGGGCCTGCTCATGGTGGTGCAAACGAAGCTGTAATTAAAATGCTACTTGATATTGTCGAGTCAGATAACGATGTTGCATATTATATTGACCGTGCGAAAGACAAGGATGATCAATTCCGTTTAATGGGATTTGGCCATCGTGTGTACAAAAACCATGATCCTCGTGCAACCATTATCCGTGAAACGTGCCATGAATTAATCGAGCACCTTGGCGAAGGCAATGAATACGAAGAGCTCTTCGAAACAGCCATGGAACTTGAGCGTATAGCTCTTGAGGATGACTACTTTGTATCTCGAAATCTATATCCCAATGTAGACTTCTATTCGGGTATTATATTGCTCGCAATGGGTATTCCTTTAAACATGTTCACTGTTATCTTTGCTATGTCGCGTACAGTTGGCTGGATATCACACTGGAATGAAATGATTCAAGACCCTGAGTCTAGAATTGGACGCCCAAGACAGCTTTATGATGGTGCATTACCGCGTGAATACATTGACGTGGAAAAACGTACTTAATATCGAACAAATTTAGATACTGATCTAATTGGTCCTGTATTTTTAGTAAATCATTTACACCGTATTTACACCATAAAAGCTGTTTAGACACATATATTTAGCGAGACCTTTAACGAAAAAGGTCTCGCTATTGATTTATCATCTAAATAGTTCTGGAGAGATACGATGACTATTAATAATGCAGTAACCGCTTTTGCTGGTGTTATGGTTTTAATCAGCGTTGCATTGACTTATTTTGTTCACCCTAACTTCATTTGGTTTACCGTATTTATTGGTGCCAATATGATCCAGTCAGCATTTACCGGATTTTGTCCTCCCGCAATCGTTTTCAAAAAGCTTGGCATGAAGCAATCTTAAATTCGATGTAATGCAGGGTATTGATACAGGGTTTCGTGGAACAATCTTTCTCTATTTTTTTACTGTATTCATGCGAAAATAGAAACAGGAAAAGTGACTTTTTAAGCCAAAGCCACCCCCCTACTTATAGCCCTTTTTTTAACGTTCTTTAGGTAATCACCTTATTCATGAATACCGATACACGCCTGCAACTACTCACTGACTGGATAAAGAAAGACTGGCCAAATGCCACGATTGAAGTTGCGTCTGCTGATGCCAGCTTCCGTAGATATTTTAGAGTCTCTAACATTGATGCAATGGAGAATGGAACAACCTACATTGCAATGGATGCGCCTCCTGAACAGGAAGATTGCACCCCGTTTATTGATGTTACAACGCGTCTTCGCAATGCCGCAGTTCACGCACCAGAAATTATCAAACAGGATCTAGAACAAGGCTTTTTATTACTCGAAGATTTTGGCAATACCCCTTATCTCGATAAGTTAAATGATGACACGGCCGATCAGCTTTATGGCGATGCGCTCAAGTGTCTGATCAAAATCCAGCAAGCGAATACAGATGGCTTACCCGAGTACGATGACGCGCTATTACTTCAAGAAATGCAGTTAATGCCAGAATGGTTTTTAAGCAGACATTTAGACATTGCGCCGACAGACGAACAACAAAAAATCATCGACAGAACACTCCACTCGATCACCGCTGTCGTGTTACAGCAACCGCAGGTATTCGTACACCGTGATTACCACTCGCGAAATCTGATGATTACCGAAAACGATAATCCTGGCGTTATTGATTATCAGGATGCAGTACTCGGCCCTATCACTTACGACCTCGTTTCACTTTTGCGTGATTGCTACATAAAATGGCCAATAGAGAAAGTCAGCAAATGGGCATTAGCATTCAAGAAAGATGCGATTAACACTGATTTGATCCACGATGTGAGTGATGAGACATTCAGCCAATGGTTCGATTACATGGGCATGCAACGTCATATAAAAGTGTTGGGTATTTTCGCCAGATTGAATCATCGTGATGGTAAAGCTAATTACCTCAATGATTTACCGCTGACGCTTGAGTACTTTATGAATGTCGCGAATAAATACCCTATGACGCGTCCACTCGCTAATCTATTTACGGAATGGCAGATTCCCGAAAAAATTGGGACCGCAAAAAAGTAATGAGAGCGATGATACTAGCGGCTGGCCATGGAACCCGCATGCGCCCTTTGACTGATCACACGCCAAAACCGTTGCTACACGTTGGTGGCAAACCTCTGATTGTTTGGCATATTGAAAATCTGCAACGTGCCGGATTTAAAGATATCGTCATCAATATCGCATGGCTTGGTGACTTAATTCCAAAAGCTCTTGGTGATGGTGCTGAATATGGTGTGTCTTTGCATTATTCAGACGAGCAACAAGAAGGCGCTCTGGAAACCGCTGGCGGTATTCTAAAAGCGTTACCTTTACTCGGTGATGAGGCTTTTCTGGTAGTGAATGGCGATGTCTGGTGTAACTTTCCTTATTCAACTGAAAATCCACTTAAAGATGACACACTTGCGCATCTTGTTTTAGTCAATAATCCTCCACAACATCCCGAAGGAGACTTCTCTCTTAGAGAAAATATCGTTGCGGATGGCGGTGACAATGCTTTTACCTTCAGCGGCATCGGCTATTATCACCCTGATTTATTTAAAGATTTAATGCCCGGCAAACATCCACTTGCGCCTTTGTTGCGCAACGCGATGACAACTCAGCAAGTGACAGGCGAACACTTTGATGGTGATTGGCAAGATATCGGAACGCCTGAAAGGCTCGACCGATTAAACCAACAATTAGTGAAATCAGCTCTTAGTTAACGGCGTTGCCTGATCTTAATTAATCAGTCAGTCATTAAAGCCAAACTAAAGCTTAGCTAGTGATTCACGTAATGTGTTACTCAACTCCGCATCAGCCAACTGCCCTGTCTCACTATCAAACACATCGTAGTAAGAAGCGACTGAAAAACTCGCTTTGATATCTGCGCCAAAAAACGGAGCAGACTCTTTCGCTGTTTTCAAAACACTAGCAGCGCCACCAGGCCCAGGAGATGCAGACATTATTACCATCGGCTTGCCCTGAAAGACTTTAGAATCTATACGCGAAGCCCAATCGAAAATATTTTTATAAGCGGCCGTGTAATTGCCGTTGTGCTCTGCGAATGAAATGATTAATGCATCAGCCTCACCAATTTTAGTAAAAAATTGTTTAGCTAGCTCTGGAATACCTCCCTCATTCTCGCGGTCGATACTGTAGATCGGCATTTCAAAATCATTCAGATCAAGCAATTCACTTTCGATGTTTTCCTTGATCTCCTTGTCTAAAACAGTAACAGCATGAGTCACTAATTGTTTATTGATTGATTGGCGACTGCTTGATGCAGCAAAAGCTAAAACTTTCATTGGACTTTCCTATTCGGTAATAAAATGTATTTTAATGAAAATAACTTTAATATGTTGCACAAATATGCTCAATGAGCAATATTTCTCTCAATCTGCGCATTTTTGCAACTTATTAAATTATCGAAGAGCTTTTACAATAGTGGTGAAATGAATAAATGGAATGAAATAAAAACAGCCTATCAAGTGGCGCGTTTAGGGACCATCAGTGCCGCGGCCGAAGCACTGGGTGTTCACAGAGCAACCGTGCTGCGACATATTGATGCACTTGAAGAAGAGTTAGGTGAAAAGCTTTTTCAAAGACACACACGTGGTTATATTCCAACAGAATCTGGTTTAGATTTAATGCGAGTGGCACAAGCAACTGATGACCAATTCAATCAATTTGTATGTCGGAGTAAAGGACGTTCAACAGAGCTCACCGGAGAATTAATCGTCACCTCGTTAAACATTGTCGCGCCGTTATTGATGCCAGCTATTGGCATTTTTCAGGCACAAAATCCTAAAACAACTGTGCGCTATTTAACCAGTGACAAACTATTCAAACTCGAATATGGCGAAGCCCACATTGCGGTTAGAACAGGCCCTGAGCCCAATCAGCCAGATAATGTTGTTCAACCCTTTGCCACACATCCTGTCGGCATGTATGCGCATGCAGATTATGTCTCGCGAAAAGGTAAACCTAACTCAATCGAGGATATTGCAGGGCACTCCTTTCTTGGTTTTGAAAATATAGACAGCAAAAAAGGTAAACCGCAATTTCAGGTATGGATAGAAAACAATGTTCCAAGTAAGAATATTGTGTTCCGCTGTACTGATACAAATCTACTCGAGCTTGCTCTAGCATCAGGGATTGGAATAGGCTTCATGACAGAACAAAGAGCGAAACTGAACCCAGATCTGGTAGAAATATTTCCTCCCAATGATGAATGGAGTGTCAGGCATTGGCTTGTTACACATGGTGATTTACACCGATCTGCAAAAGTGCAGGCATTTCTAAAGATATTGAAAAGCAAAGACTAATTACAAATACGATTAGTCACCCCCCTACTTATGAGCGTTTTTTTAAACTATAACGCCTGAGAACACAGGCTATACTCAAATTGTATCAACCTACACTACAATCAGGAAAAACCACTACTTATGCAAACTTATGACCTCACCGAAGGTAATGTACCCCGACTTTTATTAGGTCAGGCATTGCCCATGATTTGGGGCATTTTTGCTGTGATCAGCATGAATCTTGCAGATACCTATTTCGTCGGTCAGCTCGGCACCGACGAATTAGCGGCGATGGGTTTTACTTTTCCCATCGTGATGATTATGAGTAGTGTTGCCTTTGGCATCGGTATTGGCGCGTCATCATTGGTTTCACGAGCGATAGGTAGCAAAAAGCTCGACGAAGTTCGCGGATACACCACCTCATCCATTTTGATCGCACTGGGTATAGCGATTATTCTCGCTATCATTGGAATTTCGACGATCGACCCAGTGTTTCGTTTGCTTGGGGCACCTGATTCTGTTTTGCCATTAATTCATGATTATATGAATATCTGGTATCTGGGCAGCTTCCTGATAGTTGTTCCCATGGTAGGCAACTCAGCGATACGCGCAGCTGGTAACACCAAATTACCGAGTTACATTATGATTGGTATCGCAATCGTCAATGTGATCCTAGACCCCATCCTTATCTTTGGCTGGTTTGGATTTCCAGCAATGGCATTGAAAGGTGCAGCGCTAGCAACGATTATCTCGTTTTCCGTGGCGTTTATGGCCAGCATCTATGTATTACGCTTTAAACTGGACTTTCTTGCTTTGGAGCATTGCTACCATCGCATCTGGCCTCGGTGGAAAGCAATTCTGCGCTTAGCCATTCCTGCCGCCGCGAGTAATATTATTTCTCCACTATCGATTGCGGTTACCACCTGGCTGGTTGCAAGCTATAGCAGTGATGCGGTCGCAGGCTATGGTATTGCTGCACGTGTAGAAAGTTTTATGCTGATTATGCTTATGGCGTTATCTGCCGTACTCGCCCCTTTTTCAGGTCAAAACTGGGGCGCAAATAAACTTGATCGTTTACAGGAAGCTATCAAGTTTGGTTATCGTTTTTCCTGGATATGGGGAATTGGCGTGGCCGCTTTACTCTGGCTCACCTCTGATTATTTATTGAGTGCATTTACGGATAACGAAGCTGCGCTTAACTCCGCTAAAAGTTATTTAATGATCGTATCCCTAACCTTCTGCTTTCTGGGAATGGTGATGATGACAAACAGCGTCGCAAATGGCATTGGCAACCCAATTCCTGCCTTGGTATTTACCTTTTCAAGACTGCTGGTGCTTTATTTGCCGCTGGTCTATGTGTTGTCGAACGCCTTTGGTTTGCAGGGTATTTATGTGGCGACAGCTGCGTCTAATATGTTGGTTGGTATTGCCGCCTGGTACTGGTCATCCAAGAAATGTCGTGCAGAGATCATCACGGAAAATGTTTCATGATTCGTTTATAGATAACTTTATTGGTATCTTTATTGGTAGCTATATTGATAACTTAATTAATAGTTTTATGAACACAGCATTCAAACACTGCAATGCCACCCCCTACCTTTGGGGCATTTTTTAATTGGCATTTATACTTACAATGAATTTAACTTATTTACATGATATTACGATTTGATCAATTTAACGATTACAATTGTAAGTTATTATCCGACGCAACAAGCTTTACACCCCTATTAAACCATTGCAGACAATGAACAATGAAAAAAATACTAAAGAACTTCATCTTCCTCCCTCTTATCATTGCTGCTGCAGTTGCCTTTGTGGTAATGCAGGTTAAATCCAAGCAGGCAGTCGAACATCAGGAAGTGCAATTCCCGGTTAAAACCGTTGAAGTACTCACTGTTGAAAAGATCCCATTTAGGACTCGCGCTGTCGGCTACGGCAATGTAGAACCTGCAACCGTTCTACAGGCCAAGTCAGAAGTGAATGGTAAAATTAGTTATATACACCCCGATCTTAAACAAGGCGGTAGTTTGCCCAAAGGCACAACAGTCCTTCGCATAGAAACAACCACGTTTGAAATTTCGCTAGATTCCAGTAAAGCAGGTTTAGCCAGTAGCAAATCTTCTTTGAAACAGATCGAGGCAGAAGAGCAAAGTGCAAAACGCTCATTAGCCATTGCGCAAAAGAATTTGAATCTGGGATTAGCAGAACTCAAAAGAGTTCAGGTGTTGGTAAACAAACGCACACTTGCGCGTAATCAACTGGATATAGAAGAGCAAAAAGTGCTGCAACTTCGTTCTGCGGTGCAGGACTTACAAGGTAATCTGGATACTTATGCCAGCAGAAAAGCATCGATACGCGCTCAAATAAAGCAATCTGAAAGTCAGGTAGACCAAAGCCAAGACACTTTAGTCCGCACAGAAATAGTTTTACCATTTGACGCCAGAATTGGCGAAGTATCAGTCGATACGGGTGAATTCATCTCTGCCGGAGGGCAATTATTTGAAGCCCTCGGGGTAGAAGCGATAGAAATAAATGCGCAACTACCGGTTAATCATCTTCGACCTTTAGCCAGCACCATGAGCGCCGTACCGAACCCTGATAATTTAAAACAGTTAGGAAATCTACAAAAAATAATTACTGACTGGGACCTCGATGCAAAAGTGCGCATTGTCGGCAGCGAATCAAATTCAATATGGGAAGGGAAATTAATTCGCCTGAGTGAATCTGTCGACCCAACCAGAGATACTGTAGGCATGGTGGTATCTGTGGAAAAACCTTATGAAGGTGTAATCCCAGGGCAACGCCCACCGCTGCTTAAAGGCATGTATACCTCGGTGGAATTTCTTTCAAAACCCAAAAATATGCTGGTGATTCCACGCAAGGCATTACACCAAAACCGTGTGTATGTCGTCAGCGAAGAGAACACGCTGTCAATACGCCCGATTAAGATTGATTTTTCACAAGGTCAATTAGTCGTGATAAAAGATGGACTCAAAGAAGGCGATAAAATCATTACCAGTGATCTGGTGCCGGTTATCGAAGGCATTAAACTAGAGCTGATTGAATCTGAAGATATCCAGAACGAGATCAAAGCAATGGCTTTGGGTAACGAATCATGATTCGTTATTTCGCGACTCACCCGACCGCTGCCAATATTTTAATGTTGGCAATTATTGCGATTGGCCTGGTTGCTCTTCCCGGATTAAACAAAGAGACTTTTCCTAAAATAGAACTAAATCAGGTACAAGTGTCTGTGGCTTATCCTGGCGCTTCTCCTTCTGATGTTGAAGAAGGTATCTGTAATCCTCTGGAAGACGCTACAGATGGCATTAGTTTCACCAAAGAGCAACGTTGTGAAGCGCGTGACAATATCGGCATGCTCACTATGGAAATGCAGGAAAGTGGCGAAATCCGCCAGTTCATTGATGACATCAAATCTGCCGTCGATGGTATTACTGACTTCCCTGATAACACCGAAGACCCAGTCATTACCGAGCTTGGCCGTACCGAGCCTGTTGTAACCGTGGCGATTACTGCAGATAAACTGTCTTCACCCGAACTCAAAACATTGGCAGAATATTACCGCGATAAACTGTTATCAATCCCTCAGGTACCGATTGTTACTGTATCGGGGTTTTCTACCCATCAATTGAATGTACTGGTTAAACCAGAGGCGATGCTTAAATACGATCTAAGCATTCAAAACATTGCCGATTTAATTAAATCACAATCATTAGAGTTACCGGCAGGGGTTCTCGAAGCTAAACACACTTCTTATCAGATTCGTTTTGATAATGCGCGCAAGACAGCGGCTGAGCTGGCTTCTCTGGTCATCATAAATACCAGTAAAGGCGGAGAAATACGCTTAGGTGATATTGCCACCATCGAAGACCAATTTGAAAACCAGGAAGAGCGCGTAGAACTGGACGGTAAACAGGCAGCATTGCTCAAGATCAACAAAAACTCCAGCGATGACACCATCACCATTTACGACGCTATTAAAGGTTTTGTTGATGAAGAAAACCAGCGTCTCCCCGAAGGCACCAAACTTACCCTCACACAAGATGCCGCGAGCATTGTAAAAGACCGTTTACAGCTATTATTAAAAAATGGTTGGCAAGGACTGTTGCTGGCGACACTAGCTCTATTCCTATTCTTCAATTTTCGATATACCTTCTGGGTAGCGCTGGGGTTACCCATCTCGTTCCTCGGTGGTTTAGCGGTGATGAGCACCTTGGGCGTGAGCATCAATATGATTTCGATGGTTGCCTTATTAATGGCAATCGGTATTTTGATGGACGATGCCATCGTGCTCTCTGAGAGTATTTCTCACGAATACAATCACGGCAAAAGCCCCAAAGATGCCGCAATCATAGGCACGCAAAAGGTCGCTCGCGGGGTATTTTCATCCTTCATAACATCGGCATTACTATTTGGTAGTTTGTTGTTTATGAAAGGTGATATTGGTCAGGTGATGGGTGTTCTCCCTGTGGTGTTGCTCTCGGTGCTGACCTTTAGCTTGCTCGAAGCCTTTCTCGTGTTGCCGCATCACCTAAAACATTCCCTTGAGCACAGCCATAACAAAGAGAAACCGAAATGGCGTCAGGTTTTTGAGGCAAACTTCTTAAAACTACGTGACCTTTTCACCTCACTTGCGAAAACAGCAATTACTTATCGTTATATTACCGTTGGTATTGCTTTTGCAATGTTGATTTTATCGATTGGCATGCTCGTGACAGGCACCATTAAATTTAAATCTTTTCCGGATTTAGAAGGCAATAGATTAGAAGCCAGAATTTTATATCCGCAAGGAACACCTTTAGCTAAGACCGAAGCGCTGGTTGAAAAAATCATATCTGCTGCACGGAAAACACAGGATCAATTCCAGCAAAATGAGTCTGCGCCATTAATCAAAAACATTCAGGTCGCTTACAGCGAAAACAGCGACTCCAGTGAATCGGGCGCGCATTTAGCCACAGTCAATCTGGACATACTGGATACCGAATCACGCAATACCTCATTAAAAGATTTTGAGCCCGCGTGGCGTGAGAATACTGGTCATATCCCCGGAATCATTAGCCTGCAGTTTAAAGAACCTTCTCTAGGTCCTGCTGGTAGAGCGATTGAAATTCAGTTGAGTGGAAACGATCTTGATGAATTATCCAAAGCCTCTTACGAAATTCAAAACTGGTTAATTGGTTATGACGGCGTATCTAATATTCTTGATGATCTGCGCCCCGGTAAACCACAATACAAAGTAAAACTGTTACCCGGAGCCTTAGCCGCTGGAGTAGATGCACAAACCATTTCCTCGCAGTTACGTGCGGCTTATCAAGGCGCAAAAGTAAATGACATCTACAAGGGGCGAGAAGCCTATGAAATTAACGTCAAACTAGACAGCAGTCTGGATCAGGCATTATCCGATTTTGACGATTTATATATCTTCTCAAAAACGGGCGAAAGCATTCCGCTGGTGAGTGTTGCGACGATTGAAGAGTATCGTGATTATGCGCGTATCGGGCATGTTAATCACAAACGTGTGGTCAATATCTTCGGCACGATCGACTCGGCCAAAGCAAATACCTCTGAAGTGTTGAATGATACCAAAGCGCGTCTATTTCCCGATTTACGAAAACGCTACCCTGATTTAAACATTGCCCTTAAAGGGGAAGTTGAGAGTGGTGCGGAAACGAATAATTCGATCCTTTCCGGGTTCTTCCTTGCACTTACGGGCGTATTCTTACTCCTTAGTTTGCAATTCAAGAATTATCGCGAGCCATTGGTAGTTATGCTGAATATCCCTCTCGCCTTGATTGGTGCGATCTGGGGGCACTACATTATGGGGATCGATTTCACCATGCCGAGCATGATTGGTTTCGTCTCACTTGCCGGTGTCGTGGTGAATGATTCCATCCTACTGGTTGAGTTTGTAAAATATCGCGTCAAAGAGGGTATGGTCTTACACGATGCAGCGAGTCAAGCGGTACACGATCGCTTCAGAGCTATTTTCCTCACGTCGATAACCACCGTTGCTGGAATGGCACCACTGTTGTTAGAAACCAGTCTACAAGCGCAGATATTGATCCCTCTGGTCACCAGTATTGTGTTTGGTATGCTGACCTCGACTTTACTCGTTTTACTGGTATTACCAGCGGCTTACGGCATTATGGAAGACATTGGTTTTATCGAGTTAACCGACGAGGATGATGTTAACGAACGCGATGCTGTTGCACACTTAGGATAAGTAGACCTAAACGGCTATTAGAAATACCCCCTGTAAGTAGGGGGGTGGCTTTTAATATTTTCTGATCAGCTCAATACGCTCTGTAATACCGTTTTCAACCTATCCACAGAATACGGTTTCTCTAATACGCCTTTAAAACCATACTTCAGTGGGTCAGACATTACGGGATCATTAGAATAGCCACTTGATACAATCGCAACAACATCAGGGTCTATTTCTTTTATTTTTTGTACCGTTTCAATGCCATCCATACTGTCAGGAATAGTGAGATCGCTAATCACCACATCAAAAGGCCTGCCTTCTTTGGCACCTCTCAAATAGCTTTCCACGGCTTTATCACCATCGACTACGGTTTCCACTTCGAAATTAATCGTTCTTAACAGCAAGGTAATGGCACGTAGAATTTGTTCATTGTCATCTAAGACCAGTACACGTCCACCACTCACCTTAGGCTCAGGTGACGTTTTCGGTACATCTCTAACTGCCGAACACGAGCCAGGCAGACTAATATTGACGGTAGTGCCTTTGCCTAATTCAGAAACTACGCGCACACGACCTGAGTGCCTTTCAATAATGGAATGCACCAAGGCCAGACCTAAGCCACTTCCACGTTTTTTCGTTGAATAATAGGGGTCGAACAAATGTTCCAGCGTTTCTTCACTCATGCCGATCCCCGAATCGCTAATCTTTATTAGCACTTCACCTTCAGAGGATGACTCAGGTTTTACACGTTTATTCTTATTAAATAGAATCTCTACTTTTACTTCACCGTCTGTGGCCATTGCCTCAACAGCATTCAATACGACATTATGAACCGCTTGTGATATTTGCCCAGCATCAACCTCTATCTGAGGTATGTTTTCTGCCACCTCGAAAAAAGTAGAAACTTCCGTTCCAGAAACACCCAGAGCAACAGCATCTTTTACCGTTTCAATAATATTGGTGAGCTCACAGATAGGCGCTCCACCCTTAGCAAAGGTAAGCAGTTGTTGAGTTAGATCTTTTGCCCGTGCGCCTGCTTTCTGAGCATCCATAACGCAGCCATCCAACTCTCCATCGTTTTGTATGATTGGTTTACTGCCCATATAGGACAAATTGCTTAATACAACAGTGAGCAAATTATTAAAATCATGGGCAATACCAGCTGCCAATAAACCGACAGATTCCAGACGTTGTGTTCTTCTGATTTCATCATCCAGCAGTCGCTTAGTAGTGACATCAGTCAGTGTCCCTGTAATCCCCGTTACTTCGCCTTTTTCATCATAGGTACGACCGGCATACACTTCTATCCAGACAATTTCACCAGACTTTTTTGTATAACGAACTTCATGCGTACACGAATCTTTGTCTTGATTTATGAGAGGGATAAATTTGCTATGGTTATCAGCCCGGTCATTGATATGAACAAAATTCAAATATTTCTTACCCAGGCTTTCCGCAACTGAAAACCCGGTAATAGTCTCCCAGGCTGGGTTTAAAAATGTCCAACGACCCTCGATATCAGCCTGAAAAACAACTTCTTTTAAATTGTTTATTACGCCTTCGTACTGTCGGGCTAAAAGTTCCAACTCATTGCTAGTTTCACTTATAGTTTTGTTTTCTGAAAGATTCTGATCAAGACCACTGATCATGATTACTCCTAGTTAATTGAGTGAGATTTAACGCTTAATAGTAGACTAATTTTTGATTAAATACCGACATATTGCAAAGCATGCAAATATTGCTTGCATAAACTAAAAAACAGATCTTATTTAAGTACCTATTTTCACTCAAATTAACGGCAAGATACCAAACAATGACCATTGGAATATACAGTCAGAAAGTTTGCGCAATCGTACATTTGGGTAATTGTTCGCTTTAGATTATTCAGCTATACAGAACTATTGCGTGAGAGAAGTAACGCTTTCAGGAGAGTCGGAGATGCACGGAATAATAAAATTCCCGGGAAATCCATGGCCCGAAGGTCATCCGTTGAAAGACTTCCGACTGGGTGTTTTACTGCATGGATCTAGAGGCGACATCCCCGCCAAAGCTACCTTAGATTTAAGATTTCGCTCAGAAGATTATTGTCCACCCGATCATTTCGAAAAGATGCTAGCCGTATCAGAGGCACAGCGAGAAGAAACGTCTAATTGGGAATCCATTAGTTCATGGCTCAATTATGGTGCTGCCTACGCAACCTCAATTGCCAGCCACGAGGACATGGTTATCGCCGATGAAGAAACAGGATTTGATATCGAATGTTTAAGTGATTTTGCGCGGGTTATTGATCCAATACCTGAAACCATCTCAGACGACGATAATAACTATGAAATTCCGGCATTTCATTCGCACATCCTTTCTTGGGATGACATGGCAGATCACCACATGCATATTAAACGCAACCCGAAATCCGGATTGTATGATATTTACTGGAAAGGCAAATGTGGCAGAAGCGATATCGGCAATTACAGATATCAACACGAATTTGAGTTAGAAGTTTCAGATGTGCCTTTCGGAGGCTACTCCGGTCATAAACTGAGCTGGCAGAAACAAGCAAAAGTATCACTGGAAGAACGCGATTTAGAATTACGTTCACTGCTTAAATCACTGGTCAACAATCCCGGGAAAATGCAATTTAAGACAGGGCATTTTCCCGGGAGAGATCAATTATTACCAGATTAAAAAATCTGACACCCAGCAAACAAAACAAAGTCACCCCTACTTTAAGCGACTTTTTCATTTTGCTGTTTAAATGACTTAAGGAATTTATGCAAAGCTAAGCCTTTTTTTAAGCTAGTCTTCCTTTTTTTCAAAATCAGCAGGATTGGTTTTTAAATTACGATCCATCAGTAACTTAAAGAAAAAAGGCAAAAAGAATACCGCAAGGAAAGTCGCTGCCAGCATTCCGCCCATTACACCTGTACCTACTGATTGACGCGCTCCCGCACCCGCACCACTAGAGAATGCCAAAGGCACTACGCCTAAAATAAACGCCAACGATGTCATGATAATCGGACGGAACCGCAAACGTGCTGCTTCCATCGCACCAGCCGTGGCACTCATTCCATCTTCAACCTTGTATAAGGCATATTCAACGATCAAAATGGCGTTCTTGGCAGCTAGTCCTAACAATGTCACCAGTCCAATCTGGAAATAAACATCGTTGGTGAAATCACGCAGATAAACTGCCGCTAACGCGCCGAAAGTACCAAATGGTAATGCCAGCAATACAGACAACGGCAATGACCAACGCTCGTAAAGTGCGGCTAGAATCAAGAACACCATGATTACCGCTAAGCCTAATGCCATTGCAGAGCTACCACTGGATTGTTTTTCCTGAAAAGATGAGCCGGTCCAATCGTAGGTAAAATCAGACGATAATGACTTCTTGGCAATATCTTCAACCGCATCCAAGGCCTGCCCCGAACTGACACCCGGAGCACCTTCACCCATCAATTTAACCGCGGGTAAGTTGTTAAAACGATCGATCGTATCAGGGCCCGAACTATATTCCACTTTTGCGAAGGCCGATAAAGGCACCATTTCACCTTTATTGCTGCGAACATACATGCGACCAACATCATCTGGTGTCTTTCGATATTCTGCATCGGCCGACAGCAATACTTGCCATGCGCGCCCAAATTTATTGAAGTCATTCACATAGTAAGAACCTAAACCTGCCGCCAGTGTATTAAACGCACTATCCAGTGAGATACCTAAAGACTTGGCACGCTCACGATCTACATTGATAAAAAGCTGAGGCGTTGCAGGACGCCATAAACTATTTACCCTGCCTAGACGTGGATCTTGTTGTGCCGCGCCTTTGAATTTATCCATGGCAGCGGCAAGCGCTTTCGAACCGCCCTCGCCTTTATTCTGTAAATAAAACTCAAAGCCACCGGTGCTACCTAAACCAAAAATGGCAGGGGGATTAAATGCCAGAACCAAGGCCTCTTTAATATGAGCCGTTTTTGCAAAGAGCTCACCCACCAACGCTTTGGTCGGAACATCTCTATCGTCCCAATGTTTTTGTGTAACAAACATCGTTGCAGCACTGTTTTTATAACCACCACCGAGGAAATCAAAACCGGTAAATGCCACAACATTTTCGTTATTGGGATTGGATTTGATCGCTTTTAATACTTCAGAAACCACCTTGTCAGTACGATCCAGTGAAGCGCCATCAGGCAAGAAAACAGCAGCGATGTAGTACCCCTGATCTTCATCAGGCACTAAGGAATTCGGTGTGATTTTCCACAAACCAACTGTTGCGGCAACCATCACCATGAATAACAGAATAGTGATAAACGAATGACGAATCATAAACCCTACTGTGCCCACATAACGGCGAGTCACCCAGGTAAAAAAGGTGTTAAAACCACGGAAGAAAAAGTTCGTTCCTTTGTGTTCATGTTTAAGAATCAACACACATAAGGCGGGCGTCATCGTCAATGCGACCACTCCAGACAAGGTCACCGATATTGAAATGGTAATCGCAAACTGCCGATATAATTCACCAGAAAGCCCACCCAAAAAGGCAATTGGCACAAATACCGAAACCAGCACCAGCACAATTGCCACTATTGGCCCACTCACTTCCTTCATCGCTTTGAAAGCGGCTTCGCGTGCTTTGAGACCTTCTTCGTGCATGATCCGTTCGACATTTTCCAGCACCACGATGGCATCATCGACCACTATACCTATGGAAAGCACCATGCCAAATAGGGTTAGAGTATTGATTGAGTAGCCAAGCAATTGTAAACCAGCAAATGTACCCAGCAATGAAACAGGAACCGCCAGCGTCGGTATCAAGGTAGCGCGCCAGTTTTGTAGGAATAGATACACAACGAGAAACACCAGCAACATCGCTTCGCCAAGGGTTTTCAGTACCTCTCGAATAGAAACTTCAACAAAGCGCGTGGTGTCGTAGGGTGTTGAATAAACCAAACCATCCGGAAAACTTTCAGCCAGTGTTTTGACTGTGCCTTGTACTTCATCTGCGACACTCAATGCATTGGCACCGGGCTGTAAGAACACACCTATCAAAGTAGAAGGATTACCGTTAATTCGGCCTCTGAATTCATAGTCTTTAGATCCCAATTGGACTCTTGCGACATCTTTTAAGCGCAGCAAACTGCCGTCATCATTGGCTCGCAGAATAATATCTTCAAATTCTTCAACGGTTGAAAGTCGACCTTTGGTAGTAATACTGTAAACCATTTCCTGATTGGTTTTGGTTGGCGACTGACCAATTTTACCCGCAGCAAATTGCGCATTCTGTTCGGTTAGAGCAGCACCCACATCAGTAATGGTTAAACCTAGTTTTGTAAGTTGATCGGGCTTTACCCAGATTCTCATGGCGTAATCTTTCGCACCAAAAATCTGCACATTGGTGGTACCGGGAATACGCTTGAGCTTATCCAGCACATTCAAGGTTATATAGTTGGATATATACAAATCATCATAGCGTTCTTCGGGAGAATAAAACGCCAGTACCTGCAGGAATGCCGATGAGCCTTTGGAAACGGTAACACCATTACGCCTCACTTCCAGCGGTAAGCGTGCATCTACCTGTTTTACGCGGTTATTTACATTAAGTGCGGCCTTATCTACATCAGCACCGATTTGAAAGGTAATAGTGATCGTACTCACACCATTCGATGTTGAGGTTGAAGACATATACAGCATATCTTCAACACCATTGATGGCATTTTCTAACGGTGTGGCAACGGTTTGCGCCGCAATTTCAGCAGAGGCTCCGGGGTATACAGCAACCACCTGAACAGTCGGCGGTGCGATTTCCGGATATTGCGCCACAGGCAAGGTTCGCATCGCGGCAAGACCCGCAATCATGATGAAGATCGAAATTACGAAGGCAAATATCGGTCGATTTATAA
Organism: Cocleimonas sp. KMM 6892; assembly: GCF_035798195.1. Taxonomy (NCBI): domain Bacteria; kingdom Pseudomonadati; phylum Pseudomonadota; class Gammaproteobacteria; order Thiotrichales; family Thiotrichaceae; genus Cocleimonas; species Cocleimonas sp. KMM 6892. Next base: position 269,332 of record NZ_JAPFBV010000001.1, read on the forward strand.
AGTATTGAGAAAACATCGATTATTGCTCTGAAGATTTTTTATTATTGTTCATTTGGGCAGTCTCATTACTGATAGATTTCTTGGTGTCGTTATCTACCGAGTTCTGCATTTCATTTTCTAATTCACTCTTTAATTCGGAGCTCATGAGATTTGAAGAATCTGTGGTTTTTTCCTGCTTTTGCACATCAGCTTGTTGCTGATTCGCTTCAGAATTATTCTTAGTCACCCCCCCACTTTGGGGCGTTTTTTCTGTAGCATCTTCGGTTTTTACTGGCGCAGATGGTTTAGATGCCGGCTTCTCCGCTGCCGCAGCAGTCATAATCGGCATACCCGGGAAGAAGATACGCGCACTTCCTTCCGTAACAACTTCATCACCCGCATTAAGCCCTGATTTAATAATCCAGCCGTTTTCCAAATCACCGTCGAGTTGCACCCATTCACCGACTTCAACCGGTCGCTGTTGAGCAACCGTCATTTCGTTACCGTCTTTGCCTTTCATCTTGCCAACGACATACACATACTTGCCTTGTGGGTTATCCAGCACGGCACGTTGTGGCACTACAATCGCTTGTGGGCGAATAGCACCGAGCAGGTTAACTCGAACAAATTGTCCTGGCGATAAAAGTCTTTGTGGATTATCAACCGTTGCTCGCACAGCAAAGTTACCGGTATTTGGGTCGGTTTTATAATCTTCAAAGCTCACCATGCCTGTTTGCGGAAGCTGTTGCCCGTTACTGGAAGTTAACGCCACCTTGAAACCCGACGCAGGGATTTTCAGCAAACCCGAGCTAATCTCTTGTTGCTGACTGATCTGTTTTGGTTCAGGAATACCAAAGTTCACATAAGCGGGATTGGTTTGAGAAATCGTCGTTAATAAACTGTCGCTTCCCGCTTGAACCAAACTGCCTTGTAATTTCATCGCGCGTCCAGCAATACCAGAAATCGATGCTTTTACATTGGTGTAATCAAGACTGATTTGAACGGTCTTTATCGCTGTCTCCGCCTGCAAAATGGTTGCTTCGGTTTGTAAGATTGCAGCCTTTGCAATTTCCAGCGCTGATTCCGCATCGTCTTTATCACTTTGGCTTAATAATTTTTTATTTGCCAAAGGAATCACGCGCGCATAATCACGTTGTGCTTTCTTTAACTGTGCCTGAGCACTACTTTTAGCCGCTTTAGCACTTACTAACGCTGCTTTGGCTTCCGCCATGGCTGCATTCAACGGGGCACGATCAATCGTAAATAACAGATCGCCTTCTTTGACAAAACGACCTTCTTCATACAATCTTTTTTCGATGATTCCAGATGTTCTGGCGCGCACCTCTACCTCATGCGAAGCAGCTACCTGCCCCGTATAAGAAAAGCTCACAGGCACATCCATTGGCTTAACCACGGTGCTAATCACCTGGGCTGGAGGCATTCCACCGGGGGCAGCATTAGCCTCTGGTTTTTCACAAGCAGCTAGCGTAACTGCCAAACATATAATTAATAGTCTATTTAGTGTTTTCATGATTTTTAAGTATTTTGTACCGATCGGTATGATCGCGCATTCTTTAACGTTTGATATAGATAGTCAAGACTTATCTGGAAATAAGCGATGAAGAGGGGACTTTATCGAGCTTAAACAGCCTTTTCTAACAAGACCATGAGTATAGTAATAAACTAATATTAATTTATGATGAAATTAGCAGAAACACAGCGCTATAAATAACGACATTGAATAATGGCTTCATTTTTTCCTTAAGCGGATGAAATTCATTCGGGATTCAAGAATGAATTTCATCCGTTTTCAGCGGTATTGTCTCTATTGAAACGAGCTTAATAAGCGCCTTCGCTGTAAACCAGTTCGTAGCTATGGCTGTAAATTTCCAGAATGTTTCCAAACGGGTCTTCCATGTAAATCATGCGATAAGGCTTTTTACCCGGGTAGTAATAACGAGGCTTTTCCATCCGTTTTTTACCGCCAGCGGCAACAATGCGTTCTGCCAATTCTTCGACATTCGGATCCTGTACGCAGAAATGAAACATGCCTGTTTTCCAGTATTCAAAGTTATCTTCGGGATTTTTCTGGTTTTCAAATTGAAACAACTCAACTCCGATACGATCACCCGTTGAAAGATGGGCTATTCTAAAACTCCCCCAATCTGCACCAAATACATCCGTGCACATTTCACCAATGGGACTATCGTCCTCGACAATATCGGTTGGCTTCATGATTAAATACCAGCCCATCACTTCCGTATAAAATTTAACGGCTTCTTCCAAATTTGGTACTGAAATACCAATGTGAGAAAAGTTTCTCGGATATACGTTTTCCATCTTTTTTTCCTTTGTTTATGTTTAAGATGGCGTGATAGTACAAAGCACAAATGATTATGTATAATTATCATTAATTATAATTTTAAGTATATATCGTAATGATAAATCCAATTTACCTACGTAGTTTTTGTACCCTTGTGGAAGTAGAGCATTTCACGCGTACCGCCGAACGTCTGCACATGACACAGTCGGGCGTCAGCCAGCATATACATAAACTTGAAGAGCAATTAGGTCGAGCACTTCTGATTCGACAAGGTAAACGGTTCACCCTCACCGATGCCGGCGAACTTTTGTATAAAGAGGCTAGGGAAATTATTTTATCGCTCTCCAACCTTGAGCAACGAGTCAAAGAAGACCACGCCTTTGAAGGAGTTGTCAGGATAATGTCGCCGGGAAGCGTGGGGCTCAAGCTGTACCCTCACCTGCTCGATTTACAACAGCAGCACCCTAAACTGGTGATTGATTATCGCTTTGCTCCCAATTCCGATATTGAAAAAGCCATATCCAATAATGACATTGATATCGGTTTTCTGACGAGCCCTTCAAACCTTGCTGACGTCAATATCAATGCGGTTGCTGAAGAAGAATTGTTACTGGTAACACCGGGGAATTTTTTAACGCCAGACTGGGAACAGTTACTCGAACTAGGCTTTATTGATCACCCTGATGGCGCATATCATGCTGGCTTGCTGTTGGGTGCAAACTATCCGGAATTTCAACACAGCAACCAGTTTAAAAAGAAAGGGTTTTCTAATCAGATCAGCCTGATTCTGGAGCCCGTGAGCAGAGGGTTTGGCTTTACCGTATTACCGGCATTTGCGGTAGAAAATTTTCAAAACACATTACAAAATTCATTAAAAAATACGATACAGAAATCACAACTGATTAAAACCCACCGCCTTTCCAATCCAATCAGTGAGACCTTATATCTCGGTACCAAACGCAGTAAGTCCTTGCCTAACAGAGTGAATACGGTTATTGAAGAAGCAAAAAAGTGGCTGTAAGTACGGGGGTGTCAATTTAATGCAGACATTACGTTATAAAAGAGCCATAAAAAAGCCCGAAGACGATGCTTCGGGCTTCGGGCTTTGTACTATCCTAAACGGATAGTGATAAAAATAGCGATAAAATAGTCTACTACCGAACAGTTAAAGCGCTTCTGGCCCAACCTGCATTACTAACTTGCCGAAGTTTTTGCCTTCTAACAAACCAATAAATGACTCTACGGTATTTTCTAAGCCGTCAATTAGATGCTCGCGGTAGTTAATTTTACCTTCTTGCAACCATTTAGACATGGCTTGGCTAAATTCATCATAACGGTCGCCATAATCATCAAATACGATGAAGCCTTGCATCTTGATTCGTTTGGTTAACAAGGTACCCATAAGCATTGATAAACGATCAGGACCTTCTGGCAAGCTAGTCGCATTGTATTGTGAAATCAAACCACATAATGGCACACGTGCTTTAGGGTTTAATAACGGTAGAACTGCATCAAATACTTTGCCACCGACATTTTCATAGTACACATCGATACCAGCATCACAGGCTTTGGCTAATTGCTCAGCAAAATCTGGGGCTTTGTGATCGATACACGCATCAAAACCGAGATCTTCAACCGCAGAGCGACATTTCTTTTCGCCACCAGCAATACCAATGACATTACAGCCTTGTATTTTGGCAATTTGACCAACCATGCTACCAACGGCTCCAGTTGCAGCGGCGACCACCACGGTTTCACCCGCTTTAGGTTGTCCGATATCCAGCAAGCCCATATAAGCAGTCATGCCCGGCATACCCATTACGCCTAAAGCGTAAGAAGGTTTTGTAGGCTCTTTGCCTAATTTCAATAAGCCAGCGCCATTCGAAATCGAATAATCCTGCCAGCCAGAATACGAAAGTATCCATTCACCGACTTCATAATCCGGGTGATTAGATTCTGCTACGCGACATACTGTTCCGCCTACCATCACTTCATCAATTGCTACTGGTTCTGCGTATGATTTCGCATCATTCATACGGCCACGCATATAAGGGTCTAGGGATAAGTACACCGTACGCAGTAGCACTTCGCCTTCTTTTGGCGTTGGTATATCTGTTTCTACAAAATTAAAATCGCTTAATTTTGGCGCCCCTTGTGGGCGAGCTGCCAATAGCCATTGACGGTTATTTTCAGCGTTTTGTTTATTTGAAATTGTCATCATTTTTTCCTCTTTTAAAGACTGCTGTTTACAGTGCAGTCACTAAGATTTTACGGCTAACTTCAGGCGTAATATCGCCGTGTTCACCTAATTTCACCATGCCGTGCTGTGTTAGTTTTTCAATCAAGCCATCAATGTCGGCTTCGCCTAAATCAACATCAGACAAACGCGTTGGCACTTGCATGGTTTTAAAGAATTCTTCAGTCAATTCAATCGCACGACTCACGCGTGAATCTTCATCACCTTCAGTAAGGTTCCAGACACGATCGGCATACTGTAATAGTTTCTCTCGCTTAGCTTCGGTACATACTTTCATTACCGCAGGTAATACGATCGATAAAGTACGCGCGTGGTCAATGCCATAAGCACCGGTTAATTCATGCCCGATCATGTGAGTCGACCAATCTTGTGGAACGCCTGCACCAATGAGGCCATTCAATGCCATGGTTGCCGCCCACATAATGTTGCCGCGAACTTCCAAATCATTCTTAGTTTCAGCGACTAATGCTTTTGGTCCTTCTTCGATAAGTGTTTGCAACAAACCTTCAGCAAAACGATCTTGTACTTTGCCGTTAACGCTGTAAGTCAGGTATTGCTCCATGGTATGTACGAACGCATCGACGACGCCATTGCTGATTTGTCGATCAGATAACGACAGTGTTACTGAAGGATCAAGTACCGCAAATTGAGGCTGCACAAAAGGACTCATGAATGGCAGTTTGTTGCCATCACGAGTAACTACCGAACCACTATTTGACTCAGAACCCGTTGCTGGCAGTGTTAATACACATGCAAGTGGCAACGCTTTGGTTACCACTGCGCCTTTAGCGACGAAGTCCCACGGATCATCTCCTTCAAATAGCGCTGCAGCTGCGATGAACTTCGTGCCATCGATAACTGAACCACCACCAACTGCTAATAAAAAGTCGATATCATGTTCTTTGATTAAATCCTGCGCTTTCATCAAAGTGTCGTATTTCGGGTTTGGCTCGATGCCAGAAAACTCGAACCAGGTATGCTCACTTAATGCAGCTGCAACCTGATCGTAAACACCGTTCCCTTTGATAGAACCGCCACCATAAGTGACTAATACTTTTGATGTCTTTGGAATTGCTTCGCTCAGGACTTTAATCTGGCCTTCGCCAAAATGAATTTGAGTGGTATTTTGAAAACTAAAATTTAACATTATTTTCTCCGTATCTTTTTGTGGTTACACTTAAGAAAGTGCAGCTAATAATTTTTCTGCTGCTAGCTCTGAGCTTGCAGGGTTTTGGCCACTAATCAGTAAACCGTCCTGAATTGCAAAAGCATTCCAGTCAGACACTTTTTGATAATCGCCACCACGTTTCACAAGTTCATCTTCTAATAAGAAAGGCACAACATCAGTCAATTCCACGGCTTCTTCTTCGGTATTTGTGAAACCAGTAACTGCTTTGCCTTTAACAAAAAATTCGCCATCAGCATCTTTAATATTCAGGAAGGCAGCTGGCGCATGACATACCGCAGCGATCGGCTTATTGTCGGCGAGGAAACTTTCGATGAGTGCAATAGAATCCGCATTTTCCGTTAAATCCCATAATGGACCGTGACCGCCCGGGTAGAATACAGCGTCAAAATCTGAAGATTTCATTTCTGCTAGTTTGTGCGTATTTGCCACTAATGCTTGTGCTTCTTTATCTTCATCAAAGCGTTTAGTCGAAGCTGTTTGAAAATCTTCCATTTCACTTTTTGGATCGATTGGAGGTTGTCCACCTGCTGGTGACGCTAGGGTTATCTGAACACCAGCATCTACAAATGTGTAATAAGGTGCAGCAAATTCCTCAACCCAAAAACCTGTCTTTTCTCCGGTGTCTCCTAGCTCTGCATGAGAGGTAAGTACCATTAATATTTTTTTACTTTTTAAATCAGTCATTGTTTTATCTCTTCTTTTATTTGTTAAAACTACTTTCAAAGTTAATAAGGTTCGTCTGTTATTTCGACGTTGAGTGCATTCTATTCCTCACTGATGTATTGAACAATACGGAGAAATTCAACAACACTGTTAGAATTATTGATACAATCCATGCATGGATGTGCAATTTGAACAACTTAAAAGCATGGTGGTGTTTGCTCAGGTGGTGGAGCAAGGCAACCTGACCGCTGCTGCCAAACATATTGGCTTATCCCGAGCCGTTGTGAGTTACCACATAAAAAAGCTGGAATCACAGCTTGGCGTAAAACTGCTGAATCGTTCCACACGATCGATCGCATTAACCGAAGCGGGAATGGAGTATTACCAATCCTGCCGGATCATTTCTGAACAAGCTGCTACAGCGAATCAGCAAATGGAAAACCTTAAAAACGAACCCGTCGGCTTATTAAAAATCACTTGCCCGGTTAACGTCGGTTTACAGATTCTAGTGCCAGCACTCAACGACTTTCGTCGCCTCTATCCAAAAATAGAATTAGACGTGATGCTCACAGACGAAGTGGTGAATATCATGCAGGAAGGTATTGATCTGGCTATTCGTGGGGCGCCGTTAATTGATTCAGGCTTACAGGCGAGCAAGCTATCTACCTTACCTACCTGCTTATGTGGTTCACCGGCCTATTTAAAAAAGCACGGTCGCCCATCGACACCTTCAGAATTATCTCAACATGCATGGGTAATTTATAAGCTCACCTCGGGGGCGATTACCTTAAGCAAAGGCGGACGCTCATACAGTGTTGCCGTCAAAGGTAGCATTAGCACCAATAATGCGGCGGCTCGTACCGCCTTTGTTGAAGGCGGTCATGGTTTAGGGCGAATACCTCTTTACGATGCCTGGCCCAAAATTAAAGCCGGTTTATTAGAAAGGGTATTAGAAGATTATCATCTCGATAATATCGATGTTTACGGTGTGTTTCCGCCGGGCAGTGCCGGATCAAAAAAGCTACGCCTGCTGATCGATTATCTTAAAGATTACTTTATCAAAGCCGACAAGCAATCCTCGCAAAATACACTGTTATCGAGTAACGGATAGGTCTATCTCATAGATAAAAAGACGTTGTTAAAAAAACGCCTATAAGTGGGGGGGTGACTTTTTTATCCCGCTGATTAATTTACCGGGACTTGTTTTAGCCCTGAGTAAACCCACACCTATCATTACCATCAATAAACCGATTGCATGGGTCCAGCCGAACGCTTCGTCCAGCAACCATACCGCCAACAGAATAGTTACCACCGGCCCGATACTGCCAGTAATACTCATGCGGGTGGCACCAATACGGCTGATCGCCTCGCTAGTAAAAAAGCTGGGAATCAGGGTACAAAAAATAGCTAATAAAAAACCTAATAGCCAAAGTTTTGGGGATACATTTAAATCACTCAAGTCGCGGGTGCTGAAGAATTGAATCACAATCCAGATGGTTGCAGTAGACATCGCGATGCTGGTAAAAATAAGACTACCTAGGCGCGTAATAAAGGATTTGCTGAATATCACGTATAGGGAAAAGCTCAACGCAGCGCCACCGACTAAAAGCGTTCCAAGTCCGGTATTGCTGTTCTCCCCTGATGATTCGTTCATAAACAGAAAAGTAACGCCGAGATAACTAATAATCAGCGATGCAAACACCCGACCGGTGATTTTCTCGCCAAAAAATATCCAGCTTAGCAAAGCCACCATCACCGGATAGGTGAACAAGGTTAAACGTTCCAGTTGAGCGGTTATGTATTCAAGCCCGAGAAAATCCAGATAAGATGCGAGGTAATACCCCATAAAACCCAAACCGACGATTAGAAAGAAATCGCTGGTTCTTAATTCGACGGCTTTTTGAGGACGGGTTTTGATCGCATAAGCGAGAACCATCAAATAAAACGGCATAGCGATCATCATTCGGATCATTAAAAGCGTGGTGGCATCGATACCTTCGTTAAAGGCCATTTTTATCAATACCGACTTTAATGAAAATAAGGTGGTGCCCGCGATAGCAAAAGCAAAACCGGTTGCTATATTCCTTTTTTCAATTTGATCTAGAGTATTTTCCTGAACCTGTTCCATGTGACACCTTGTTGCTTTGCATTGATTGCAATGTACTTTCTGGATAGCTGAAATAAGCCTGAGCAAATGGAACTTGTAGGGAGAACCCGAGCATTTACACTCTGATAATTGCTGTTTTATGAAGTCTAGCAGTCACCCCCCTACTTATGAGGGGTTTTTCTAATCCTTATTTTTATATGGCATATAACTAGAAATTAAGTAAAAAAATAATAATCAAATTTAAAAAAAAGTAACTTTGAGTAACTCCAAAAACTTTTACATTGCTTACAAAGCATATATAATTTTTTCACTAATAATAAAAAATACATTACATTTATATTTTTATAAGGGCCCAATATGAAAACAATAAAACTATTACTTCCATCTTCTCTTATCGCAATATTACTTACAGGGTGTGCAACAAGTATTCCTATTTCATCACCTAACGGGAAGATTGGACATGCAATCAATTGCTCAGCAGTTACCATGGCACAATGCTACCAAAAAGCTGGGGAAATGTGCGGAGGCAGGGGCTACAATATTTTAAATCAAAAAAACCAATCTCAAGGCTTTTTTACTCCCGCTGATAAATCATTAGTTGTTGAATGTAATTAGCTTTTATCTTCATCTAACCATCAAAATTTACTCAGACAGCCCACAAAAATGTGGGCTATCTGATATATGCTCAAGATTCGTTTTCATGAGTTGCCATTTTCTGAGTAATCGCTAAAAACTTATCAACATCTTCGATTGAATGACAATGCAAAGGCGAAACTCTGATTGCGCCTTCGAGATCAAATGATTCGAGCATACGTTTTGAATACAGGCTGGTGTTCACTCTTTCAAACACGGTCACGCCTTGTTTATCGTATTGTTTAACGGCTGAAGCTGGGTCTATCTTTTTAAAGTTGATCGCTAGAATCAGATCTCGTTTTGTCAGATCATCATGGTCTAAATAGACGTCGAGATTCTCCATCACGCGCAATCCTGTAACGCCTTCTGCACCGTTCAACATTCTTGATAATAAGGCTCGCTCGTGCAGTGCAATCATCTGCATGCCTGCAGTAAATTGATTACGTCTTGTTGCTTCTTTAAGGTCTTGATCTTCTCTGGTTGCAAGACTGCAAACATAATCAATGACTTCAGTGAACATGCCGTACTGCGCTGGATCAGAACTGCCTAAGTCCCAAATATGGCTTTTCTTGCCGCTGAGTTTGTCATGTGGCAATTCTGCCGCTCGCTCAGATAGCCATGCTAATCCCATGCCGCGACAGCCAAAGAATTTATACGGTGCGATATTGATGCCATCGATTGGAATATTTTTCAAGTCGATGATTTCGTGAGGCGCATGCTGGACAGCATCAACAATGATATATAAATCAGGTTTGATTGCTCTGGCAGCAGCAACAATCGACTCAACATCGAGTTTTGCACCTGAAATATTCGAGGCGTAAATCACACTTAAAAGTGCAGTATTTTCATCGACTAAACTTATAACCTCATCAACATCAACACCACCAGTGACTGGGTTGCTTTTCGCGACACGTAGCTCTCGATTGGTGCGGCTGGCGTTTAACTCCATCGCATCATAAGACGAAGGGTGTTCCAGAATAGTGGTCACGATATTTGTACCAGCAACATTTTCTGTAATGACTCGCACCATATCAAACATCGCTTTGGATGCGGTGAGTGCTGTATAAACCGTGCCGCCTTCGACATTTAGCAACATCCGGAAGTCTTTCTGACCTTTATTCTGTATCCCCTGAAGGTGGACTGCCGTGTCATGCATTCGATCGAGACAATCTGGGCTAGCCGAAATTTCTGCGTATCGTTCTACCGCTTTTTTCAAACGGAAAGAGCCGCCAGCATTATCAAAAAACAAACGGCTACGACCGTTTAAATCGACATCAACATGATAAAAAGAATCTTTTACATATTGCATCGTCTCATCTGAAAACAACTCACCTGAATTTTTATTTGAATTTCCCACCAAAACACCCTCTAAACCGTTACTTTAATCATGAATACATTATTTAACACACCCCCCTACTTTTAGCCGTTTTTTTGAAAAAGGCAAATAATTAAATATTGTGTATAGATGAAGTAATCATTGTTTTGATGGTTGTCTGGATATTTATATTCATTTCGAACAATAAAACAGAGAAATAGACAGGGAATATTTCAGAATAGAATGAGCTATTTCAGCAAGCGTTTAACCAAGGATAATTTCTAGATAGAGCAGACTTCACCTTCGTAGATATCCATCACCGACTTGAGTTCATCGTAGATGTACTGGCGTTCCTGATCATTTAATTCAGCCAGAAACTCTGGGGGTGTTTCTGATGAAAGTTGCATTAGAATCTGATTTATTTCGAGGCAACCACGAAGTGCAATCTCTTCGATTAATTTATCCATTTCAGCTTTGTTAACTTCACTGCCAGACTCGCTGTCTGCATTTTTTTCGTCAGCGATTTCTTTCGTCTTTGCTTCAATATGCGCATCGATACCAAATATCTCATCTGTCGAGCCGAACCAGAATTCCAGTCCTTTCTCTAAAAAGTCATCGAAGGTTAGATAATGCGTGCCATCACAAGAGAAATTCAGTCCGACAAAACCATTAACCAGATTCAAAGAACCAGAGCGCAAATACACCGTATCATCTGCAAATCTCAAGGCGAAAAACTGCTTAAAGGTATTACATACATCGGGCTTGGGAACGATATTGCGTTCAAAATAAGGGCGTTTAGGATAGGCCAGACACACTTCAGAATCGGATAGCTCATCCATGGTCAAAATACGGTAGGTATAGGGGTCATCAACGTGCCAGATTGTTACTCGACTGCTGGAGTAATGAATCTGACAATGGTAAACCCCGTGCTCGGTCATTAACTCTTCGAGTATTGTCATGACTTCCTCGAGGCGTTTATCCATCTGGCTTTCGACACGGGATTGCATGAACAAACCACCGCGAATGGCAGGATCACCCTTGATTTGACGCCATTTACGTGGCTCTTCGTAAATCTTGTCGTTACGCGGCAATTCGCGCAGGTCGTAATCTACGCCAAGAAAACCAAGCCGTTCGCCTTCCTCATTACGAATGATTTGTACCGCGGTCAATGAGGGGCGTTTCTGGTTTTTACTGATATAGGCACTGGAGAGTTCAAAATCGTCGCCGTCTCTGACAGAGAACAGGTTTACCAGATAAGGTCGTTGCGATCTATCGCGCCCTAGGTGCTCTGTAATTTCACCTTCGTGTTTAACAGTGTTACTTATCTGAATCCCATCTTTATCGAGGACATAGATGTATTTGCAATAAGGCAGACTTTTCTTTGCCAAGGTCAAAAAGTCATTCAATCGCTCTGGCTTACCCATGTAAGGCACAAGATCACTCGCAAGATCAGATAGCAATCCCCCGATTAATTTACTCAGGTGTTTACGCTGTTCTTTTACTGATTTCTGAACGATAGAATCCATCTAGTTGAGTCCTATTTTGCTTATTCTTGTTAGTGAGAATAGCACTTCATAGTCACTCCTCATAATTTCCTGTTAAAGATTCCTGCTAAAGATTCCTGTTACAAACTCCCATTAAAAAATTCTGATAAAAATCAGGGAACAATTTGTGAATTCAATGTGTCTTAATTCCACATTATTAATCTATTTGGGAGAAAGTCATGAATCAATCCATGAGTAAAAATATTTCACTCATATTATTAAGTAGCATCAGTATTCTTGCTGGCACGTCATTAACCGCCAAAGGCAATGAAACTGCTCAGGGCAATCAACTTTCATACAATCAGCCAAACACGGTAACGAATCCCGCTCAGATAAAATGGCTGGGCGTTTCATTAGGGCAGTTATCCCCTGCGATGCAAAGCCAGTTAGCAGCACAACTTAAAAATGGCGCGGGTGTCATGATAACCGATGTACAAGCACACTCTCCCGCTGAGAAAGCAGGACTTAGAGCTTTTGATGTTCTGACGCGTTTTAATAAAACACCTGTGGCAAATAGTCAGCAAGTTTATAGTCTGGTACAGCAGAGCAATACTGGAGACGCTATCAACATTGAATATATCCGTACGGGAAAAAAACACACTACCAGTGCAAAAATAGGATCGCGCGAGATTAGTCCACAACAAAACTGGAGCCAACCATTTATGGGCTGGCCGAATGGCAATCAATTTGGTGCCTGGCCTAACTTTGGCAATGATCCATTCTGGAATTCACCACCCCGTTGGAATCATCCATTTTTTCAAAACTTTGACAGAAGCTTTAACAGAGGCTTTGACAGAGATTTCAACTCTGGTTTTGACAGGAATTTTACGGCTCCGTTTTATAACTTCCCTGCTATGCCGAGCTTCCCTGATTTCCCTAAAGATTTCGGGAAACAGTTTACTGACAAAAATGGCAACAACGTCCAGAGCTTTTCTCAGTCAGAATCGTTGAGCATGGAAACACTCAAAGATGGAAAAATTCATATCGAATTAAAGTCTAAAGATACGAATAACGATGAGAAAAAATTCGTGTTTGAGGGCAAACGCGATCAAATCATCAAAGATATTCAACAACAGAAGGACCTGCCTGAAGTGCAAAAACAGAAGTTGATAGGTGCCATTCAGGGAAGTTTCTCAACGTTCTTTAATAGTTCTGATTTTACCTCTAGCCTTGATCCCGACCTGCAAAATAGTACGCAGAACAAGGAAAAGAAAAGGTTGAGCTACTGAAATATGAGCATTTAAGCTACTATATTAACGCAAGTTTATTCGAGTTAGATTTAAGAGAATAAAATCGAAAGAAAATAACCGCCGGAGGAAATAGCTGTTTTATTTCCCCGACGGTTATTCAGTTGAAATGTAAAAGCACGAGTATTTAACGAAAAGGAAATCATGAAAATAAAACAGTTAATCAAAACACTTATCTTGCCCGTATTATTAATTTCAACTGCAGTAGCGCATGCCAATGAAGTCGAGATTGTCGATGTAAAAGTCCATCAGGCAGCAAATAAAACATGGACCTTTGCGGTAACGCTTAAACATGAAGATGCAGGTTGGGATCATTACGCCAACGAATGGCAAGTGATTGCACCTGACGACAAAATTTTAGCAACGCGCACGCTCTATCACCCACATGTGAATGAACAGCCTTTTACACGTAATACTTCTGGCGTAGAAATTCCCGCAGATATAACAACGGTGCGTGTCATTGCCCGCGATACTGTCCATGGGCATTCTAAAACTGCGATGCAGGTGAACCTGAAAACCAAAGAAGTTAAACCAGTGATGCTGGCGCTTAAAAAGACCAAAAAGAAGAGCTGATTACAGCTTTTCTGAAGACGTTTTAATCACAGCTTCTGGCAGCATGACATCTACAAATTTATTTGTTTGATAATCAACATAGACCTTCCTCACCAGCAAATAGAATTGAAACGCAACGACCGCAAGGCTTATCGCAATATAAAAGCTATGTAACAGCCATGGCGAATTCCAGTTTGTTCCAAATGACAAAATGAGTACTGCAACAAACGTATAAGACACGGCACCGTGCAGAAACAACAATAAGCTTGTTAGATTGATGCGATTTATCAAAATCATTATTCCTCCTAGCAAGCCTGATGCACCGCCAGAAAACAGTAGAAACTGAACCACCACCTGACTGAATGTTGTATGTTGAAAACCACTCGTGACCAACGAGCCAAATCCATAAAACAATAAGACCGTTGCGAACAGGCCCAGCGGTAAAATAGGGTAAATAAACACAATAATCATTAGAGTCTTAAAAGACTTAATGTTGATGTTTTTTATCATAATTTTTTCGGGTATCTTTAATTTTTCAGACATTTCTAATTCCTCATTTCTGATCAAAATTTTGTGATTCGGTGACTGCATCATAAAGAACTCAAATGCAGTCAAACTGATACTTATGTGGTGATACTGTGCAGTTGACTTACTTTGTAAACTAAATGTTCAAGCTAAGTGCGTAAGCTGATTACTCATAAAAAAATGCTAACTCGATGCCTGTTGAAAATGACTGAGTAATGGACATTTCTGTGGAAGTTTCATGGCTCCTCTTACCTGGCTTCTATGCTCAATAGGCATTAATTCTTCTCTATAATCTAAATCAGCAGGAAGCTTCACATTCCACACTAATCCTAAATTCATGAGCCTATTCAACACCCACCAACCTGGGTCAGATTGGTTTTGATAAAGACCCAGCATCGCTGACCCGGGAAACGCATGATGATTGTTGTGCCATGACTCACCCATCGTAAGTAAACCAGCGAAGCGAACATTGTGACCTTGAACAGCGGCACCATTGACATGCCAATCTCGTTCGCCTTCGTTGTGCGCGAAATAGCCGACTAGCCAGTGACCTGTTATGGAAACGACAATGCGTGCTGAAATCCCCCACACGACCCAAGACACGCCACCAAAGTAGAATAAGACGATTGCCCAGGGGAGTTGTTGGAGCATCCAGTTGTTTTCCATGAAGCGATAGATACGATCTTGCTTTAAATCATCTTCTGGCAAAAATTCAGGAGCATGGTCCAGTTTCAAATCGCAATGCAATTGCCACCACGCATCTTTGATGATGCCGCTGCCATGACGTAAATAAGCATGACAACGCGGTTTACGTTGCGCCCAATCTCTGAGGTCATGCTGATGAGTCATTCCCAACGGGCCTGCCATACCCACCAATACACCAAGGTGAACAAAGAAATACTCGAGCCATTTCGGGCATTCGTAGCTGCTGTGAATGAGGCGACGATGCATGCCTAATGAATGACCTAGGCAAACTGTGGTAGCCGTGAATACTATAAAAACAGCCAAAGCGGAGAGGGAGAAAAAGTATGCGCCACCCACAACCGCTATGAATAAATGAGAGGTATACCAGAGTGATTTTGCAGGGACCCAAAGTACTTGCCCAAACTCTCCATTCGTCAATGTGTTTTCAGCCATGCGTGGGCTTTCTTTGTGCGTTTTCATTTTTAGTTTTGTTTGATCTTTCATTGGTTTTCCTCGGTTAAATGACAGTTTTGTAATTGATTAAACCCGCGCTATCTAAACGCTCGGAAAGCTGGGGTAAATGACAGGTAGGTATCGCGGGGTAGTTGTGATGCTCAAGATGAAACAACATGTTGTAGGCAAGTGGGCTCAACCAACATGATCGAAGTGTTCTTGAGTCGTAATCAGAAGCGTTATCTTCGCAATCATGGTGCACACTCCATACGGTAAACATCGGTGATATCGCATGCGATAACAGCATCAACACGGTATGAATTTTTAGCGCATCAATGTCCCACCAAAACCACACGGCACTCATCCAGAAAACGTTTAATGCAATTTCAAATTTTATCCAGAAGTTCTGCTTAAGGCTTTTTATAGCGCTTCGGCTTAATGCTTCTTTATGCAATTTAAGGGTAAATAAAGGCGCTTGTAGCAACATGCTCCAAAAGCCTAATTTAGCGATATAGCCTTCTACATCATTTTCTTCCAAACAATGGCGATGGTGTTGCATGTGTGTGACTTGCGTGGCGCGCATTGATGTCATCATGAAAACACTCAGTATTAACATCACGACATCTGTCGCGGTTCTGGAAAGCCCCAGACAATAATGAAACGCATTATGCGAAACGCGTAAACAGGTCAGAAAAAAATAGGCGGCAGCAAATAACATCAACATTGTGTGCTGGTTAGCCGCTGCCCACATTTCTAAAATAAACCAGGGCAATGGCAATGAAATTTCTTTGGCAACTTCCCAAGGCTTGTATTTGACGAGATCTTGCCACTCATTCGTTTTTAATATTCTGTTAGTGCTCATTTGCGCCTCCCAGAAAAAGTCATGCGATGCTTGGCGAGAAATTCATAGAATTTTGCTAACAGTGGGTGCGTCTTGGGCAGCTTACGAATCAATCCAGAAACTGCTCGGTAATACGGTATTTTGTCCCACAGGGTGAGCATCGCTTCCAACCCGACTTGATGCACACCGCTGCCGTCTTTAATGTGGATGAGCCGCATCGCATCGTCATAATTGATGCATTCTTCCTTAAGTGCATCCGCATCATTACTGATATCAACCCAGTCGATCTCTTCGTTTTGCGGAGACATCAGCATTTGATAGCGCTGTACTTCGCGCTGGCATAATGGACATGCGCCATCGTAAAAAACACGAATGGTTGAACTGCTTATTGTCATCTCTATCACCTGTTTTATTTCGCTTAATCGTTGAATGACTCAAACAATAATCAAAAGGTTAAGGCGATACTTCTGTTCGGATAATTCAGGAACACAAAATTATATTTACATTTAAAAATCAGCCAGTTAGAAAATTCCAGAATGATAATATGGGATAAGTAAAACGAGGAGATAAGAGAAAAAAGAAAGGAAAAGACGACGAAGATAACAACAAAATAAGCTATGCAAGGTTCTTAATATTTTATCAGTGCATACAGCCTCTAGTTTTAACCGTCAGCTCAGAAATTTTGGCGAACAACCCAATGGAAAGGTAAACTACTGAAAAATGAAAGCTCTGATCAAAGCATTCGACATTTATAAGGAAAGAAAATGGATAAAAACGAAGAACGCGCCAATCATGCACTCAAGGAATTTATTCGCTATTCATCTAGCCCCTGGCGCATTGTCTGGACCAATTTTGTCGCGGGTGTTTTTAGAGGCTTAGGCGCAATCATTGGCGCGTCGGTATTTATCGCATTTTTAATTTGGTTGCTGACGTTATTTGTCGACGCGCCATTGATTGGTGAATACGCACAGAACGTAAAAGATGCCGTGATGGGTTATGTAAACGATACTAATTACAATGACGAGTTTAGTCGTCTTGGAGATACCCTAGATAGAATAGAGGGCGAACTTAAAGATAAATAAAGGCACCCCCCCTACTTATAGCGAGTTTTTTATAACTTTATTACTGCACTCGTTTAATGGGAAATGACTATGCGTTTCTACGTTATTCTGCTCCAGGTTTTTCTCTAGGCTATTCTGCTGTTTGTTGTGCATATCATGACCTTTCCAGAAAGGTTTATTAGCTTCTTCCTCTGCCTGCTGTTTGCTGATGCCGATATCTCTCAAGCGGTTTTCATCAAGTCTAAGCAATGCTTTCCTACTGCTGTAGCGATGTTTATATAGAGCTAGTTGCTTTAAGTACTGATCCAAACATTCCTTTAAGTACCGCAGGCTTAAACGGTTAAGTAAGCCTAATTGTGACTTCATGCTGTGCTCCTTTACTAATTACGTTATTACTGTCTTCATTTAGACAGTTGCTGCTATCTGTGTATTGCTGCTGTTTAGATACAATAAGCGTAAGTCGAAGAGCATTACAGATTCAAAAATCACAAAATTAATAGAAGACAGATGAAAAAAACCTGATCTGTCATGTTGTTTAAAAAAAAATCTGTACTGCTTAAAATCTTATAATTGTAAATCTGTCATGCTTATGTAATATTTTAGAATCAGCAAAACCAGACCATTTTCCATGAAGCTATACGAACAGTTTTCAACAGAAATTAAAGATCAAATTGAGCATGGCTATTATCAGCCAGGACAAAAGCTGCCATCGATCCGGGACATGAGCACAACCCGTGGCGTGAGCATTTCAACTGTTCAAGAGGCTTATCACTTGCTTGAAGATACGGGTATGGTGATTAGCAAACCGAAATCTGGCTATTATGTTCAGCAGCAACAGAATACCGATTTACTCCCAGATATTAGTCGCCCTGAACAAAAGCCTGTTGATGTTGCCCATTGGGATGAGGTACTCACCCTGACGACCACCGAAAGTCATCATAACTTTGTTGCATTTGGGGGTGGCGCACCTGATATCACCTTAAAAACACTCAAACCCTTGCAACGTATTCATGCTGATCTTTCGCGACAGCACCCCCGTTGTTTATTTGAGAATGCCAAAGGCAATGGGCTCGAAGAATTGAGAGAACAGATAGTTCGGTTGATGCAAAATTCAGGCTGCTTTCTTCACCCTGATGACATTGTTATTACCACTGGTTGCCAGGAAGCGTTGTCGCTGAGTTTAAAAGCGATTAGCAAACCCGGTGACATTATTGCGATTGATTCACCGAGTTTTTATGGCTCGATGCAAGCAATTCAGTCCAACGGTTTAAAAGTCATAGAAATACCGACGCATCCTGAAACAGGTATTAGTATGACGGCCTTAGAGTTGGCGTTAGAGCAATGGCCAATTAAAGCCATTCAACTGATACCCACGTCTAATAACCCGCTGGGTTACATCATGCCGGAAAAGAACAAACGAAAATTATTAGCGTTAGCAGAACGTTATGATTTTGCCATTATCGAAGATGATATTTTTGGCGACCTTGTTTATCAAACGCCGCGACCTAAATCGATAAAGTCTTTCGACACCGAAGGTCGTGTATTGATGTGCTCCTCTTTTTCGAAAACCGTTGCGCCAGGTTTGCGCATTGGCTGGGTGGCTGCTGGGCGTTATGGCGAATTGCTTACCCATTTGAAATTTATAACCTCGCTGGGTTCTACCGCTTTACCTCAGCTTGCACTCGCGAAGTTTATTCAACAAGGTTATTTCGAAAAGCATTTGAGAACAGCCAGAACTCAATACCAGCGTGGTCGAGATTGCATGATCCACTGGGTCCAGCAGTATTTCCCTGAAGGCACTAAAATGACTTACCCTCAAGGCGGTGTGGGCTTATGGGTAGAATTGCCGGGTGATATTGATACCTTGGAACTGAATAAGGAATTATTAAAATATGATACCGCTATCGCTCCCGGCACCTTATTTTCAGCATCGGATAAATACCGAAACTGCTTGCGATTGAATTATGCGAACGTACCTAACGATAGAATAAAAGCGGCAGTTAAAACGATTGGAGAGCAAACAAGCTTAATGCTAAAAAAGTAGAGTCCGTTTTTCCCACGCATAAGCGCATAAGTCGCCTGATTACTAATAAGCTAAGGCACCCCCCTACTTTGGGGGCTTTTTTTTTTGCATTTACCTTAGTGCAATTTATCCAAACTTTATCCAAAATTTAATCGAACGAAAAAAAATATTAAAAAATGTTTTCGATTTATTGAAACTATTTTAAGCTCGCATTGTTATATAAAGGTCAATACATATAATCATTTCAAAGGATTGAATGAATGAATCAAGCTAAAAACCCACTGTTACTTTCACTTCTATTTATAGCGGCATTGCTGATCAGCGCTTGTTCGGATAACGATAAGAAGTCAGATGAAAGCGCGTCGCTAAAAGAAAGCGCAATGCCAAAAGAAGACGCGACGCAAAATGAGAGTGCGACACAAAAAGAAAGCGTAGCCAAAGTAGAAAACGCCACCATTAGCGGCAGTGTCAATTACAGTGAAAGTGCGACACCACCGGCAGAATCTAAACTGTATGTGCGGTTAAATAATGTCTCACTTGCCGATGCTTCTTCAGTCAATATGGAAGAGCTTGTTTTCGATCTTTCGGATCTTAGCATTCCCGTTAACTATGAATTTAGTTTGCCAAAAGACCAATTGAAGGCGAATGAGCAATATGCCGTTCGTGCTGAAATTCGTGGAAAAGATGATGGCTTGCTGTGGACAACCGATACCAATAACCCAGTTGATGCAGCAAAGACCTCACAAACCCTTGATGAAATCATGATGATAGAAGTAAAACCAGTCACTGCAGGAGATAGCATTCTGGACCTCATCAGTGTCGTCTGGGAAGTCAACAACATCAACGGCACAGGCGTCATTGCCAACTCGGAAACTAATCTAACATTTGCTGCGGACGGCAAAATAAGTGGGCTTTCTGGCTGTAATAACTACTCGGGAGATTACAAAATACACAATGGAAAGTTAAGCATAGGCAAGTTAGCGGTAACCAAAAAAGCCTGTCAGCCAGAAGTAAACGGTCAGGAAATACAGTTCTTGAATGCGATCGCTTCAGTGGATGATTTTTCTTTCAACTCAGAAGGCTTTTTAGTCTTGAAAGGCAGCAACGGTAAAACGATAACGGCACAACGCCCTTGATATCGGGTTTATTAATTTGGTATAGCTTAATTGATGTGACTGAATTGATGTAACTGAATTTGATAGAACAAAAAACGAATCGATAGATCAATAAAGAAAAAAGTGCCTCAAAGGTGGGGGGTGTAAATAATTTGACACCCCCCGGCTTTGGGGCACTTTTTTATCCCAATGAAATGCACTGGTCTTTGAGGTTATCTCACCGCGATTAAACTACTGCTACTTCGCGGCTATACCAGAACTATTCGTTAACCACCCGTTGAAACCCACCAAAGATAAGGCGGCTACCATCAAACGGTATTGAGCCTTCCTGCATATCCATACGTGGGTCTTTCATGACTTTTTCCATACCTGCATCCCTGACGTCTTTGGATGGCCAGACAATCCAGGAAAATACCACAGTCTCGTCTTCTTTACATTGAACCGCCATGGGAAACGAGGTGAGTTCACCAGAAGGAACGTCATCACCCCAGCATTCCACGACGTTTAACGCGCCATATTCTCTAAATAGAGCCGCTGCTTCGGTGGCGTGTTGTATATAGGCGTCTTTATTTTTATTCGGGACTGCCACGACAAATCCATCTATATAGTCCATATCACTATCCTC
The DNA here is from genome assembly GCF_035798195.1 of Cocleimonas sp. KMM 6892. NCBI lineage: Bacteria > Pseudomonadati > Pseudomonadota > Gammaproteobacteria > Thiotrichales > Thiotrichaceae > Cocleimonas > Cocleimonas sp. KMM 6892. Next base: position 290,468 of record NZ_JAPFBV010000001.1, read on the forward strand.
AATACAATATCCTCAAATCAATCAAAGAATTAACTCATCGAATGCAAACCTATGATATTACCTTCGGTATCCACAATCAGTGAAATAAACCCAAATTCTCCAATAGACATTTTCGGCTGTTGGATTTTTCCACCAGCACCAACCACGCGTGACTCTTCGACGTTGCAATCATCACAGGCAAAATACACGATAGTGCTATTGCCACCAGCAGGGAAGCCATCCATTTTCACCAACGCACCCGACGCGCCATAACTTTCCATATCTGCCGGAAAGGCCATCATTTGCATATCGTCTTCAGAATTTGTTGGGTCTTCCAGATTCTCGAGCTTTACCGCGAAGACTGTCTGATAAAACTGTGTTGCTCTGGCGATATCATCGACATAAATCTCAAACCAGCTAATTGGATTCATCGGCATAGTTATTTTCTCCTTCATATAGAATGCATTACGGTGTGTTTTTTAAAAGCCACCCCCCTACTTATAGCAGGTTTTTTAACACTACTTAGGATTGAACAAAGATCAATGATGCTTTTTTTGCGTCTTGCGATAGTTACCAGGCGCCATTCCTGTGATCTCTTTGAAGGCGGTATAGAAGTTTGATTGTGAAGTGAACCCTGTGGATAAGCCGATGGATAACACCGACGCGTTAGGCTCATCAAGGAGTAATCGCTTTGCTTCAGTAATTCGGTATTCCCTCAGCAATTGAGAAAAACTCTTTTTGAATCGTGTGTTAATTAATTCGGACAATTGATGGTTGCTGATACCCATTTTTTCAGCAAGCGAAGCTAGACTCAAACCATCTTCTACGTAGAGCTTTTCCACTTCTAGTAGTTGACGTAATTTAAGCACCAGCGCTTCGCTATCCAGATTATTCAGCGTACTGGTAGCGTATGCCGCTTCCGCTGCTTCGGCGACTTCCTGAGTAATGTCGGGAAAACGTAATAAGGTGAAAATAATCACCACAAAACTCAGGCCAAGCAAACAGGCATAACTCGTGTAGAAAACGTAATCGCTGATAACGGGCATTAACACACCAATGATTAATACCAGAATAGCGAGCAAGCCAATCGCGAATAGCGCCAGTAATTCTAATTTAAAGCGTGAGCGTTGTGCTCTTAAAGAATAAATACTGTAAGCCAGCCACATCACATAACCTGTACCAAATACAAAGGCGAATAGTTGGGCAGTACTTGAAGGTATCAATAGCGAAATGAGCGCGGGCAACAGATGCAATAACTGTATCGGTTGGTAGCTATTTTCTACCCGTAAAACATCACGGATAAAAAAGTAAAAAGCGGGCGAAACGATAAACAGTAAAAAGACATAAAACCGGGAATTCACCATATTTCCCTGATTCGCCAGAAAGTCATAATGAATCAATTGCATCGACGCTAAACCCAATAGCAACACAACGCCTGCAGCTTTGGATAACCACTTACCTTGATAGTGATTGGTGTTGGTATCCAAATGCGTGAATATCAACACCAGCGCGCTGATTACTGAGAAACCGCAAAGTAGAAAGGTCATTGTATTGATCATGGTAAACATGAGGATAGTTTACAATAAAAGCTTCTGCAATCTCAGTGAGTTAGCCTAACGGTTATTAATCGTTTCGCGCCTTAACTCTTCTCATAAACGTATGGATAAAAAAAAGGGGCGTGATTAATAAAAATCACACCCCCCTACTTTTAAGCACTTTTTTTATCTTTATTTAGATCATCAAATAAAGATATCAACTTACTTGGTAATGATCTCAGGCCCCATAAACATCGTTGGCAACCATGTTGAAACAGATGGAACATAAGTTACGATGATCAGGAAGATGAACATAATCAACAACCAAGGTGCTGCCGCTTTAACCACGTTGAGCATCGACATGCCTGCAACTCCGGCGGTTACGAATAGATTAAGCCCCACTGGCGGCGTGATCATACCTATTTCCATATTCACCACCATGATAATTCCGAGGTGAATCGGGTCTATACCCAACTCTATCGCAATCGGGAAAACCAACGGAGCAACAATGATAAGAAGTCCTGATGGCTCCATGAACTGACCACCGATAAGCAATAATATATTTACAATAACCAAAAACATAATCGGACCGAAACCGGCAGATAACATGGCTTCGGTAATCATTTGTGGAACACGTTCTTCGGTAAGTACGTGCTTTAATATCAATGCATTCGCAATGATAAACAGCAACATGATCGTCAATTTGCCCGCTTCTAACAGACTGGTCTTGGTATCTTTATGCCAGAAAACCGAAAGACCACGCCATAACAACATGACTCCGCCTTTACCTTTAGATTTAAAAGGTCCCATGTCTTTATAGACAAAGTTAGCAATCAAGAATGCATAGATCGCCGCAACTGCTGCAGCTTCTGTCGGCGTAAAGATGCCTCCGTAGATACCACCAAGGATTATAACGATCAGCATTAACCCCCAGATTGCATCTTTCGCGGCAGAAACTATTTCACCCCAACCTGCCCATGGCTGTGAAGGTAGGTTTTTCCAGCGAGCGACAATGTAAATACCAATCATCAACATTCCGCCAGCCATCAAGCCGGGAATAACACCAGCGAGGAACATTCTTCCCACCGATACGTCAGTCGCAGCAGCGTATACCACCATCACGATTGAAGGCGGAATAAGAATACCCAAAGTACCCGCATTACAGATAACGCCCGCCGCGAATTCTTTGGTGTAACCCACCTGAACCATACCTGCGATTACAATAGAACCTATTGCCACAACCGTAGCTGGCGATGACCCTGAGAGTGCGGCAAACATCATACAGGCAAAAACAGATGCCATTGCCAAACCACCGCGGAAGTGCCCCACCACAGCAATAGCAAAACGAATAATTCTATGCGCCACACCACCGGTGGACATAAACACCGAGGCTAAGATAAAGAAGGGTATCGCGAGCAACGTATAGTGCCCTTCGAAAGCCGAAAATAAGGTCTGCGCAACCGATCCTAAAGATGCATCGGAATGAATGAGTAAAAATATGATACTGGAGAGACCCAGTGAAATAGCAATCGGTACACCGATTAGCATGAAGCCGATTACCATCAGGAAAAGTATTAAAATATCCATTAGTCTTTTCCTCCAGCTGCTTCGTTCTCAAGTTCTTTTATATCGTCTTCAACTTCGTGAGCGGCTATCAATTTATTGACATCTCCCTGATAAATTTTCCAACCCACCTGCAAATAGCGGAAGGTAATTAAAGCCATGCCCAAAGGCAGAGCCATATAAGGAATAAAGCGAGGTATCTTCTCGTACTTCTCTCCTTCATTAAGCCAATCAGCCAAAAACATAAACATTTCCGGCATCGGAATGTCCTGAGTTTCTAACCAGGCTCGTTCAGTAATAAATGGATACCAATAATCCCAGGAGCCAATTAATAACAAAATGGAAAATGCCATACAAGAAGCCCAAGCCAGTAATGCCAGTACTTTACGAGCACCCGGTGAAACCGCATTGATGACGACATCTACGCCTATATGTATATGTTTTTTAACGGCGTATGAAGCGCCCATAAGGACCAACCAGGCAAATAAGAATACGGTTATTTCCAAGGCCCATAAAATATTGCCATTAAAAATATACCGCGCGATAACATTCGCAAAAGTGATTAGTGTCATCAAACCCAAACATATTGCTATGCTGGTTTCTTCGATACTATCCACTATTTGTCCGATCTTTGAAGTCGGCTCAGGAGTCATAATTGGACCTATGATTTTGAGAGTGAGAGAAACTAACTTTTTATAAATAGTTTTATAAAAAGGTTGATTAAAATTTGATAAAACAACGGCCAGATATACTGACCGTTGAGTAACTACATTTATCTACAAAACAAACCTTACTTTTGGTTTGCTTTTAAAGCAGCGTTCATTAGGTCTTCACCAATGTCGCCTTCAAACTTCTTCCATACTGGCTTCATTGCATCAACCCAAGCCTGACGTTGCTCAGGGGTTAAAGTACGAACTTCACCACCAGCTTTGATCACGTTAGCTTTATTTTCGTTATTCACTTTCGTTGATTCAGCGTTACGTGCTTCTGTTACTTCTTTTATGATAGTTGCCAGTTGAGTACGTACATCATCAGGAAGTCCATCCCACCATTTGCTTGAAGTTACTAATAAATAATCAAGAATACCGTGATTGGTTTCGGTTGTACCATCTTGTACTTCGAAGAATTTCTTACCGTAAATATTCGACCAGGTATTTGATTGTCCATCGATTACTTTGGTTTGTAGTCCACCGTACACTTCTTTAAAAGACATTTTTTGTGGTGATGCGCCTAGCTGCTCAATCTGTGCAACTAATACATCAGAAGCCTGCACACGGAACTTAAGACCTTTCGCATCTTCCGGCTTAATTAAAGGCTTATTAGCAGAAAACTGCTTCATACCGTTATGCCAAAAAGCCAAACCTTTAAGACCACGACGAGTCATTGAATTCTTTAGCTTCTCACCATCTTCAGAGTTTTGAAAACGATCAACTGCATCAACATCTTCAAATACAAACGGTAAATCAAAAATACGGAATTTCTTCGTGAATTTTTCAAATTTTGATAATGACGGCGCTGCTAATTGAACATCACCATTGAGCATCGCTTCTAATACTTTATTATCATCATAAAGCGTTGAGTTTGGGAAAACCTCCATACATGCTTTGCCATTCATTTCTTCATTGACGCGTTTTTCAAGAAGGGTTGCTGCTATGCCTTTAGGGTGCTTATCAGTATTGGTAACGTGACTGAATTTGATTACCATCTCGCCTGGATCACATTTTGCCTGTGCTACTGAAGTTGTAAGCACCATCGCTGATGCAACGGCTAAACCTAATAATGCTTTTTGCATGTTTTTCTCCTATTGAATAAAATTATTTTTCTCTGAACAAAAAAATGAGTTCAGGTTTTATATAGCACAGAGTGTGCCAACTTTCGCTACTGGAAAGTGCTACTTGTGTTTGATAGATAACTGCCTGATTCGTAAGAATTTAGTTTTTACGAAATCTCAATTTATCCCTATGTGGTATAAATTATAGTAGTAAAACTGGCGAATGTTCGCCATCCACAGAAAAAAATAGGCGGAAAACCGCCTATTTCAGTCTGTATATCAGAATGATTATTTTGTGATAGCGCTTTTAGTTAATTTAAATAACTTTTTCGCTCTAAATCGAACTTTACTAATTTATCGGACAAGGTTCTTCTGGGTAGCTGCAGCGCTTCCATGACTTTACCAAGGTTACCTTTATGCTCTATGAGCGTTTGCTCAATCACACTTTTCTCAAACCCGGCAACCTGTTCTGCGAGGCTTAAACCTTCCTCTGAAGCATTCGATTGCATGATCTCCTGAAGCTCAAATCCAACACTCTCACCCAGTAGCACATAGCGCTCGGCAATATTTCTTAATTCTCTGATATTACCCGGCCAGTCATGCTCTAACAGTACTTTCACCGCTTTAGAGTCGAGTATAGGCATTTCCCTTTTGGTTCTCGCCGTTGCCACTAATACAAAGTGTTGAAATAGCATCGGTATATCTTCCCGTCTTTCGCGCAATGGTGGCAGCTCTAGTGTGACGACATTCAAACGGTAATAGAGATCTTGTCGAAATTCATTTTTTTCAGCAGCAGTTTTCAAATCAACTTTTGTGGCTGCTAACACACGAATATCCAGAGGTAAGGATTTGTTTGACCCTAAGCGCTCGATACTTCTTTCTTGCAATACTCTGAGTAAGGGCACCTGAGTTGTAAGCGCCATGCTTTCAATTTCATCCAGAAATAAGGTTCCGCCATTTGAATGCTCAAATTTACCAATGCGTTTCTGTTTTGCGTCGGTAAACGCCCCTGCTTCGTGGCCAAATAATTCACTGTTGAGCAATTGCTCCTGAATCGCACCACAATTGATGGCGACAAAGTGATTATCACGACGCTTACTTTGTTCGTGCAATGAACGGGCCACTAATTCTTTGCCGGTTCCGGTTTCACCCATGATCAATACATCGGTATCTGCATCGGCAATTCTTGTAATCATTTTGCGCAGTTTTAGTATCTTGGGTGCTTTGCCAATAATTCTAGGTCCAAGATGGTTCTGACTGGCTAACTCTTCTTTTAACAAGCGGTTTTCTAAGCTTAATTCGCGTTGATTAAGCGCTCGATTGATCTTATCCACCAATAAAATATTAGAGAAAGGCTTCTCAATTAAATCATAAGCACCTTTACGAATAGCATTTACCGCAGTAGAAACATCGGCATGACCGCTAATGAGGATAACGGGAAGTTTGGGGTCTATCGCCAAACTATGGTCTAAAAACTCCAAACCATCCATTTCGGGCATACGGATATCACTTAAGACCACCCCGTTAAAACTCGTCGAGAGCAACGGCAATACCTCTTTAGCAGAACTAAAGGCTTCCACTTTTATATCAGCAAGCTGTAATGTCTGCGAGATTGACTGCCTGACAGTCTCTTCGTCATCGATAAGTAATACGGTAGGTGAATTCATAGTTAAAAATCGCTTTCAGTCTGCGTATCAACCGCAGGTAAACAAAGTGTAAATAATGCACCACCACCTTTACGATTACGAGCATCAAGTGAACCATTCATATCTTTTACCAGATTAAATGATATAGACAAACCAAGACCCAGCCCCTTGGAGGTGTGCTTTGTGGTGAAAAAGGGTTCGAATATACGAGATAAATTACTTTCCTCAATGCCAGTGCCGTTATCACTAATTTCGATACAATATTCGTGATTACATGCCTCATCGTTGTCTTTCAAAACCTTATCCGCTGAGCCCTTTTCTGTCACATCAATCCATACATTTCTCTCGGATTTCTCGCTGGTGGCAGAAATAGCATTACTGATGAGATTAACCAATATCTGGCTCAACCAAACCTCATCCGCCAATACCATTTTCTTGGGGTCATGAGTGTTAATTTTGTAATTTATATTGGTGCCACTACTGACAATTTTAGAGTTTACGATAGCGATCGCTCTGTCGATTGAGGCATCTATATTCACGGGTTTTAATTGGCCTTTGCTTTTACGCGCAAACGATTTTAGCTGACCTGTAATCGCCGCCATATTCTCAGTAAGTTTGGTGATTTCAGTGAGATTTTGACCCACCATATCCAGTCGATCTTTTTGCAGAAACTGACTGGCATTATCAGCATAAGCCCTGATCGCAGAGAGCGGATTATTGATCTCATGCGTAATGCCTGTAGAAAGCTCTCCTAGTGCAGCCATTTTTGCGGCCTGGATTAAATCTTCCTGAGACTTTTTTAACGCCTGCGTTCTCTCTGCCACTTTGTTTTCTAATTCTTCAGTCGCCCGCTGTTGAAAATCTTTTCGCTGATTTTGTATTTTCATTAGCAGACCGGCAAGTGCTGTTACCAATAAAATCAAAATGGCACTGATCAGCATTTTTCTGGAAATTGCTTTTTCCGCTATCGAATAATCTGACAACACCCTGACATCCCAGCCAGCCATATCCATGTTTTTAGTTAACATTTGGTATTTTTTATCGAGCAGTTTTACGATTTGAAAGCCTTCGTCTTTCAAATCAAAACTCTCTTTATTCAGCGTTTTGATATCTTTTTTATACTGGTAGCGTTTATTTCTTTTAACGACACTCAAGTCAACATCGGATATCGCATTTAAATCCCATTCACTTTTGCTGCTTAAAAATATGATGCCGTTATTGTCTGTCACGACAAAGTCGACATTAGCCGCGGTCCAGTTAAAAGCAAGGTCACTCAGCGGCACTTGCACAACCACAATTCCAATTACTTTTTTATTCACTTGAATAGACCGGGCGAAGAAATAATAACGTTCGTTATTTTCAGTCTGCGAGGTAAAGTAACGCCCTAGAATATTGTGCTTTGCCTGAGCAAAATAAGGCCAATCCGAATAATCTTTATCGATGAGTGAATTTTTATCCGCCCAATTACTTGACGACACCACCTTACCCACAGAATTCATCAAAAATATCGTCGTTGTCCCTGATATATTATTAATATGTTCCAATGAGAGGTTAATGCTTTCCTGACCACGTTTAAATGCTTCAGTCGACTCAGTGGTTTTTAAAAAATCTATTATTTCATTATTATTGGAAAGCAAAGAAGGTAGATAGAGATGCCTTCCAAGCGTAATTTGAAGTTTATTAACGATCAGCAGAAGTTGTCTTTGAAGCGTTGTTTGCAGTTCCGTCTCAGCGCTTTTTTTGGCGTAACTATAGGCTGTCATCAACGCCAAAGAGGCGAGGATAATTCCAAATAATATAAGCAATCGGGGAGATTTAACGGACGATGATTTAATGTTTGATTAATCCTAAAATACTATTAGTCGATATCTGCAATAAAAATCAAGCATACAATAGCATATAAAATGATGCTTATTTAACCGAGTAACAAACCCCAATAATAAAAAAACGCCTCAAAGTGGGGGGGTGTATTTTAGCCTTTAAAAATAGTGTTTATAGATGCTGAAGATTACACGCCTGCTTAAGCAACTTTTCCTAATTAGGCTTTATAGGAATTCAAGCTAACTATTTTTTCATCCTTATTTTCAAGTGACGATTCAAGATTGAAATACTTTGCGTATTCCTGATAGCTATCCGTATGGCTAGTCTCATCGTGTAACGCTAGATATACTTTATTTCTTCCGCGTTTTTTCGACAGATACAGCGCTTCGTCTGCTCTGTCTAACCAGCTCGTTGCGTTTTCATCTTTTGCGGGAATTTCAGTCACACCGATGGATACTGTCAAATCGTATTTTGCCAGAGATGGAAAAGCAGCTACCTTCTCTCGAATAGACTCAGCCAGTTTTGCAGCACTGTCTAAATTTGAGTTATACGCAAGAACAACAAACTCTTCGCCACCATAACGGTAAACAGAATCAGAGCTTCGGATACTCGCTTTAATCAGCTTGGCAAAGACGGCTAATACTTCGTCACCTTCTGCATGGCCAAAGGTATCGTTGATTTTTTTGAAGTGATCAATATCCAGAATCATAATAGAAACCGTTTGATTACTTCTGCTGAGACTGGCACTTAAATCATCTAATTTTTCATTAAATGCCAAGCGGTTTTTAACCCGCGTTAAGCTATCAATAGTTGCCAATTCAAACAATAGACTCTGCTGGTTTTCTGATTTAGACGCACCAAGATATAGCAAGATATTCAACAAGATAAGCGCCGGGTAATAACTAACAAGAAACTCGGTCGTTATCTGGTCTATGACAATCAGCGTAGAAGCTAAAGACAATAAGATACTAGAGGCTAATGCGACGGTTTTATTTATGGTGTAGTAACCTATTCCCACAAACGCAAAAATCCACATAAAACTATTGATGCCTTTTACCGAAACGATAATCAACATAAAAATGGAGCTAATACCAAACACGACATAGTTTACATACTGAACTTTTTTACGGCGCCAAATGCTAATACTTAAAGAAAGCAGTAATAAAGATATAGCGAGGTCAAACATACCTATGACGAAATCATTTGTATAAAACCGATACATCGACATTGGGAATATGATGAAAAAAGCAACCGAAATACCATAGAAATAGTATCGCGAGTCTAGATTTTGTATCTGGTTTTGACCCAGAAACATCTCTAGATTTGTTTTTTTTGTTTCTAATGGCATAGCGTTCAATTATTTTTAAAATAGTTATCTATTAAATACAAAGCAATTTTTGTGCCATGCAATATATTGGCGATAAAAGCACATCTAGCTATGCATTTGAGACACACGTGACAACTTTATGTGGACATTTTTTGACATTGTAGAAAATAAGCAATTTATGTACACATCGTTATATTGGCCAATCTAATGGTACAAATAACTCAAAATCTAAATTAAACGCAATTGTTCTGGCATATCAGGGGGATTAAATTGCAAACCCAACCCGATCAAACGAACGGGTCGTTGACCTCTTAGCCACGCATCTGCACACAACCTCATATAAGCGTGTTTATCGGGCTTATTTCCAACCATCTGAATCGTAGTTGTTTCAAAATCATCAAATCGCAATTTAACAAAAAGTGCTTTGGGGATAAGTCGCTGTTTCTTTTGAGCCCTTTCTAGCCGAACCAACAATTCAGCATAGATTTTAGTAAGCTCTAGCAAACAACTTTCCAGATCAGGTAAATCCTGGGCAAAGGTATCTTCAACACTGAGTGATTTACGTACCCAGTGGGTTTGCACAGGACGAGTATCGATACCCTGACTGTATTTATAAAGTTGTTCGCCAAAACTTCCAAAGTATTGATTAAGCTTATCCAGCCCCATCTTGTTTAAATCTTCGCAGGTTTCGATATTCAATTCCGACATCCGTTTTGCGGTGACTTTACCGACGCCGGAAATGGCTTTTACATGTAGCGCTTTAACAAACTCTTGAACATCATCTGGTGTTATGACTTTTTGACCGTTGGGCTTATTCCAGTCACTCGCAACTTTTGCCAAAAATTTATTAGGAGCAACTCCGGCTGATGCGGTTAAGCGTTGAGTATCGAAAATACGCTCGCGAATCTGTTGCGCAATCAAGGTAGCGCTACCGCCACAATGGCTTGATTCACTGACATCAAGATAAGCTTCATCTAACGATAATGGTTCGATCTGATCAGTGTAATCTTGAAATATCTGATGTATTTCGCCGGAGATCTGTTTATAAAGATCCATGTGCACAGGGGTGGTAATCAAACTCGGGCATTGTTGAAATGCCCGCGACATCGGCATCGCTGAATGTACCCCGAACTTCCGTGCCTCGTAATTACAAGCTGCAACCACCCCCCTACTTTGAGGGCTTCCCCCAACAGCGACCGGTTTTCCCTGTAACTGAGGATTTTCACGGACCTCTACCGCTGCGTAAAAACAATCCATATCAACATGAATGATTTTACGCATCATAGAACGATTTAAACCGTCTTCAGTGGACACTTCCTGTTCCAGAAATATCGGTGACGTCAGCATCCACAAATAAACGCTTAACATCGATGCTATCGAGTGTGTATTGCGTATTACAGAATTCGCAATCAATCGTTATTTGCCCTTGCTCCTCAATGATTGAGTTTGCTTCCTGCTCGCCTATAGAGCGAATTGTATTATCAATTTTTTCATTAGAGCAGGTGCATTCGAAGCGTAAAATCTTATCTTCGTAAATCCGTAGATCTTCCTCGTGATAAAGCCTATGCAGCAAGGTTTGTGAGCTTAAATTTAGCAACTCTTCCTTGGTAATCGTATCTGCTAAAATAGTGGCGTGATTCCAGCCTTCGTCTTGAATTTCTGATGACTCTGAAGGCAAACATTGCAACATTAAACCCGCTGCACGGGTGTCATCGACAGCTAGCCACAAACGGGTTTTAAGCTGTTCCGATTGAGCAAAATACTCACTAAAAGACTCGGCAAGAGATTCACCTTCCAACGCGACCAGACTTTGATAGCGCTCGCCTTGTGACGCATTAGGCTCAACACTAATAACCATCGTCGCCAAGCCCTGATCTTCTGCTACAAATAAATCCTGAAATTTAGCATCATCGGCAATCTCACCATGCCAGTTTGCCATGCCACGGATTGCACCATCGGATGTGGCTTGTACGACAAGCGTGGAAACAGGCATTGCTCCCCGAATTTGTAATATCAGTGAGCCATCAAATTTCAACGACTCTGCCAATAAGCTGATAGCGACAAGTGCCTCGCCTAATACCTGCTTTACAGGTTCGGGGTATTCAGCATTATTTAAGATTTCTCGCCAGGAAGAATCAAGTGATACCCACTCGCCGCGAACGTGTAAATTTTCTAATTGAAAACGATGAAGTGAATCCGACATGAATCCATACCTTTTTTGCAAAGGACAATTCTAACGCAGATAGAAGAAATGGAGAACAATAATGATACAAAAAATAATAAAAACGAAATATAGGTTTCGAAACTCAACGCCCAAAAATCTTAAATAGATTTGATTAAATTAAACTTTTTTACCCGGGAAAACCGCTACTTTATTATCTTTTTGTTGATAACTTGATCCGACAGAAATTGGAGGTCTGCCTTTCTTCGCGGCATACATTCTCTTATCAGCAATATCCAGCAGCACACTGATTTGATTGCCATGAATAGGATATGCCGATAGACCGATACTAGAACCCACTCGCACGCGGATGCCTTCAATATTCATCGGTTGAGCAATAATGGCTGCAAATTTTTCAGTCATATTTTCCGCTTCACCAAGGTGATCTTTATCCATCATCAAACCGATTAGGTATTCATCACCACCTAAACGGGCAATATGATCTCCTCTTCGGATAGCCAACTCTAAGCGCTTTGCTACAACCTTTAAAACCTTATCTCCAGCGGCATGACCATAAATATCATTCACTTGTTTAAAGCCATTAAGGTCCAGGAACATAATCACTAGAACTTTGTCTTTCTCCTCGGCCTCTTTCATTGATGCTTCAAGCAACTCAGTCATATAGCGACGATTGGGTAGGCCCGTCAAAGGGTCATGATTTGCTAGATATTCATTGTCTTTTGCTTCTTCGGCTTTTGCTTTGTAGGCTTCTTTTAAAGATTGTTGTAAGAGATAGTTTTCTCTAATATAACGATCTCTCATTACCTGTGCAATGAACCCAATTATTGCAGCACTTCCAAGTAGAAAAATATTGGTAACTAACGCAGCTTCTCTTGAATTTAATTCCATACCTCTGTCTATCACTTCTATATAGGCATAGCCAAGAATCGATATTAAAGCAAGTGGAACAGATATTCTAAGTTTCAGGTAAGTCCATGAAAATAAAGTTATTAAAATAAGTATGACACCTACAAAATAGGTTTCATATGCCTGATCAATTGGTGAAGATATATATATCATAGCTTCAACACCACCCGCACCTATTACATAGGTAGAGGCTACTATAATGCTATAATGCTTCTCAAAAAAACCTGCAAATGTTGAAATATAAGTTAAGCAAAGACATCCAATTACAAAAGCCCTAATAAGGGTTGCATCTGTGAATGCTGATTTTAAAGCCCAAAAATCGACAGCAACAAATGAGGCATATAGAATCGAGCTCAAAATACACATAAAACGTGTGAGCTTAATCTTCTCATCCTTCAGAAAAGATTGAAATTCAACCTCTTCAGGTTGAGAAAGTTTATTTCTAATTATTTGCATTAATTTGTTTTTATTATTTATATATTATTTTTCAGCCACATTAATTCATGGCATTTACCCAAGAATAGAATAAATTACCGCTTATTGTAATTTTATTATGATGAAAGGTTATATTTGATTAAATATACCTAAATCAAACACTTACTTTTTTAAGTGTAAAAATAGATTTACACCAGTTTCTTCAGACATTACCGAAATCTTCTTCTTATCTACACCAGCAGCCAAAGCAAGCTCAACTAAATCATCCTCACTCCTGTGATGTAAGTACCATTGAAGAATCACTTCCATGAGACCTCTGCTAGGATTATCAACAGAAAAATTCCCAATAACTAGCTCACCACCAACTTCAAGTAGTTGATACATTCTATTGGTAAGCCGTATAAAAAGTTTATCTGAAAAGTAGTCAAATAGTCCTGCTGACCAAATTAAGTCATACCTTGAATCAGTTTTATACCTAAATGCATTTTTATGGATAAAGTTGATTCTGTCAAAATAGTTATCACAAACAACGGAAGCATATTCAATTGCGTTTATATCCATATCGATACAATCAAACTTAACATTTGTATTCGGAGCCTGAATTAAATACTGATACAAATCGCTACACGGACCGCTTCCCAAATCCAATACTAGAGGACTTTTTTTCCCTTGCTCTATTTTAGAAATCAAATTAATAAAATATTCTTTACGGTTTCTAACTGCAATCGTGGCTTCCATATCATGATAAAGCTCATCCCACTTGTGATGTTTTTTATCGCTAGACTTCCACTTGGTGTAGATTCTATCTATTAACTCATGGTCTCCAGCATAACCATGAGGTTTTAAAAATGAAAAACCCACCATGGAATTAAGATCATAAGCGGGAGATAAAGCCTCATACAATTGCATATCAGTTTGCAATGTCTTTGTAGGCATACGGTTTAATTTATTAGTGATTTTTTTTAAGACATCATATTCCGAAGCGGTAGGGCCGCCTCTCTCGTTGACTTCTTTGATTAGATCTACGTACTTCGCAACTTCCATGTTCCAACCTTCTATTTATAAATTTATTATGGTCTGAATGTATCCAAGTCAGACGCTGATTAAATTTACACAACGATAAAGGGTATGCCTGAATCGATGATTAGCAATTAAGCTAGTTAGAAACACCTTGATTTTTTGTGCCATAAAATCCTTTTACGAACAAGGCATTTGCTATCTATATAGTGGCAACAATGCACGAGTTTGTTCAAACCTTTAAAATCATTATTTTTATAGGTCTGATCAAGGATTTTAACCGTTGCTAAGCACTCAACTTATCTTTCAACATTTGATTCACTTGTGCAGGATTTGCTTTGCCTTGTGAAGCCTTCATTACCTGCCCTACAAAGAAGCCAAAGACTTTATCTTTACCGCTCTGGAATTGCTCAACCTGAGCAGGATTATTGGCGATAATCTCATCAATGATAGATTCGATCGCTCCCGAGTCAGTGATCTGCTTAAGACCTTTTGCGTCGATGACTTTATCAGCGGCAGATTCGTCTTTACCGCCTTCATCATTCCACATCGCTTCGAAAACTTGTTTGGCTATTTTCCCAGAGATTGTTTTGTCTTCGATGCGTTTAATTAATCCCGTTAACATTGCTGCGTTCACCGGAGAATCATTAATACTAAGGTCTTCTTTATTTAAATGGCTAGATAGCTCTCCAGTAATCCAGTTAGCCGCGAGTTTGGCATCCGCACTTTTTGCGACAGATTCAAAATAGTCTGCCGTTGCGATATTGGCTGTTAGAACACCCGCGTCATATTCACTGAGGTCGTATTCTTCTACGAAACGCTTGAATTTAACATCGGGTAATTCTGGTAGTGTTTTTCTCACTTCCTCTAAAAACTCATCCGTGATTTCTATTGGCAATAAATCAGGATCAGGGAAGTAGCGATAATCGTTCGCTTCTTCTTTAGAACGCATTGAGCGTGTTTCGTTTTTATCAGGATCGTATAAACGTGTTTCCTGTACGACTTCACCACCCTCTTCGATTAGATCGATTTGGCGCTCTACTTCGATATTAATCGCACGCTCAACAAACTTGAACGAGTTGATATTTTTAAGCTCGGCACGTGTTCCAAATTCTTCCTGACCTTTTGGGCGTACTGATACATTAGCATCGCAACGGAAAGAACCTTCCTGCAAGTTACCGTCGTTAATACCCAGATATTGCACAAGCTCATGAATCTTCTTCATATAGGCTACGGCTTCTTTGGCAGAGCGCATATCCGGCTCGGATACGATTTCCAGCAATGGTGTACCTGAACGGTTTAAATCGATGCCTGTCATGCCTGCAAAATCTTCGTGCAACGATTTACCCGCGTCTTGCTCTAAATGTGCACGTGTTACGCCCACACGCTTGGTTTCACCATTTTCTAAGGTGATATCGATATGGCCGAGTTCAACGATTGGCTTGTCGAACTGGCTGATTTGATAGCCTTGAGGCAAGTCCGGGTAGAAATAGTTTTTACGCGCAAAGACATTGCCTCTACCGATTGGTGCACCAATTGCCAGACCAAACATTGCAGCCATACGCACTGCTTCTGCATTCAACACTGGCAACACACCGGGCATGGCGAGATCGACGACATTCGCCTGTGTGTTTGGCTCTTGTCCGTATTCTATGGATGAACCAGAGAATAATTTGGATTTAGTCGAAAGTTGGGCGTGTATTTCCAGCCCGATTACTGTTTCCCATTCCATGTTATTTCTCCCCTTCACTAACAGCGTATTTTGAAGGCGTTTGCTTGTGCCAATCTGTTGCTTGTTGGTATTGATGTGCGACGTTTAACATTTTTCCTTCAGTGAAAGCATTACCGATAATTTGTAAACCTACCGGCATATTATTAGCAAAACCAGCCGGTACTGACATACCCGGCAAGCCTGCTAGATTAAGCGCAATGGTGTAAATATCAGATAAGTACATGCTAATTGGATCATCCGACTTTTCACCAATTTTAAATGCTGTTTCTGGAGCCACTGGCCCCATAATCACATCAACTTGTTCAAAGACTTTTTGGAAATCTTCGCTGATTAAACGACGGATTTTCTGTGCTTTTAAGTAGTAAGCATCGTAATAACCGGCTGAAAGTGCATAGGTGCCTGTCATAATTCTACGTTTCACTTCGCGGCCAAATGCATCACCACGCGAACGCATATACATATCCGTAAGATCGACTGGATCTTCACAGCGATAGCCATATCGCACGCCATCAAAACGTGAAAGGTTTGATGATGCTTCTGCTGGTGCAATCACGTAGTAAGCAGGAATAGCTAAATGCGTATTCGGCAAGCTAACTTCGACGATTTCAGCGCCAAGTTTCTTGTATTCTTCGATAGCCGCCTCGATCACTTTTGCGACTTCGCTGTTTAAGCCTTCTTCGAAGTATTCTTTAGGTAAACCAATCTTTAAACCCTGCAATGAATCATTCAGCGTCGTTGAGAAATCTGGCACGGGAATATCAACCGAGGTTGAATCTTTCGCATCGAAACCTGACATGGCTTCTAATAGCAAAGCACTATCCGCAGCCGATGAGGCAAATACCCCACCTTGATCAAGACTTGATGCATACGCGATCATGCCGTATCGAGATACACGGCCGTAGGTCGGCTTAATGCCTGTAATACCCGTTAGTGATGCGGGCTGGCGAATAGAGCCGCCTGTGTCTGTACCTGTCGCGATAGGTGCAAGTTTTGCGGCAACCGCAGCGGCACTTCCACCGGATGAGCCACCAGGAACACGATCTAAATCCCACGGATTTTTGACTGCACCGTAATAGGAGTTTTCATTAGATGACCCCATCGCGAATTCATCCATATTGGTTTTACCCAACATTGGCATGCTGATTGATTTAAGCTTTTCAACCACTGTCGCGTTATAAGGTGCGATGAAGTTATCCAGCATTTTAGAACCTGCAGAGGTTTTGACACCATCGGTACAGAAAATATCTTTATGCGCTAGCGGTATACCTGTTAAACCAGACGCAGAGCCGCTGGCAATTTTTTCATCTGCGGTTTTTGCTGTCGCTAGTGCTTGTTCTGCAGTCACTGTGATAAATGCATTAAGTTCGCTATCGTGGCTCGCAATACGATCAAGATAGAATTGCGTTAATTCAACACTTGAGAATTTACCGCTTTGTAAACCGACACTGAGTTCAGCTAGAGATTTATTAATCATTTGATTATCCATACTAATGTGTCCCTCAATCCAGTACTTTCGGTACTAAAAACAAACCGTTTTCAGTCGCTGGTGCATTTTCCATGAGCTTTTCACGTTGATTGATTTCAGTCACTTCATCTTTACGCAAACGCTGCATCGCATCCTGAGGATGAGCCATTGGCTCGATATCTTCGACATTGGCCGCGTCCATCTGATCCACTAGATGGAGGATTCCGGATAGATCTTCAGAGTATTGTTCGATGCTTTCTTCTTTGATGGCGAGTCGCGCCAGAAAGGCTATTTTTTTGACTTCTTCAGGTGTCAGAGACATGTTATTACCGTGTAAATGTTGTAAGGATTCTGCTGGATTGCAGAAGCACTATTTAGTGTGGAGAAATTTAACATATAGATACGCGAATAGAAACGCGCTAAGAAAGGTTTTCTAACTAGTTAACTGTTTAAATCAATTATGTTGATTTCCATACGACTGAAATACAAACCCTTTCCTAAGCTGAAGTTCATAGGCTGTTAATACCTATTAAAAAAACGGCCTGTAAGTAGGGGGGTGCCTTTTTGAATATCAGCAATTAGCTATTTAATTCTTTGGGTCTTAGCATCGCTGTCAGATCGGCATGGTGCATCATCAGATTCTTCCAGCTTACATCGGCATTTATTTTTACCACATTTGCGGTAGTAAATAACTTACCGTTACTTTGTTTGTATTGATGTGTTTCTGCAAAGCCACAAAGGTGTATTAATAAATCCTCCATAGCGGGGTTATGCCCCAGCAACAGCACGCTGTCTATTGTCTCGTCTATATTCGTCAGAACATGCAATAGGGTTACGGTGTAGGCAGAGTAGATTTCAGAATTCCATTGTATCGATTCAATCGGGTAATTCAGCTCACTACAGAGTATTTTACTGGTCTGCTTTGCTCTGATTGCTGGCGATGAAATGACCTTTTGTGGCAACCAATCGCGGTTAAGCATTTCTTCACCGACACGCTTCACATCGGCTTCACCTCGTGAACTCAATGGACGATCGAAGTCCGTTTCGGCATTACTATTCCAGGATGATTTTGCGTGCCTTGCGAGGTAGATTGTTTTCATAGTTAAATTATAGGTGGTTTACTTCTAATCTAAAAAAAAGCCCTATAAGTAGGGGGGTGTGTTTTTGACAAAAAAAATCCAGACACAGAGTCTGGATTTTTCTTTATTTGATTAAGATAGTCAAAAGCTATCGCATAGTCGTTAAGAATATCTTTAGCCAATATTATGAATGCGCTTGTTCTTTATTCGCAGCAGGGCTGTGAGTAATAAGCAAGTGAACTAATGCGACAAAACCAAGGTAGATTGAAGTAGTTTTCAAATAACCCGGTAAGTATTGCGCCACACTTGAAGCATATTGTGCAACACTCATCTCTTCGAACTTACCTGCGAACAGGTAAAAACCAGCATTAGAGATTAAGAAACATACCGCAACGCCTGCTACAGCTGAGGCTACAAAAGTCGCTAGGCCACGTGCATTTTCCTGGTATTTATTCGCAAACCAACGACCTGCGAACCACATTGCTGCATAAGCAGGAATCAAGAATGGATATGCAGGAGTGAAGCAATAATGTACGCCACCTTGCGCATCAATCACGATTAAATCGATCACAAACGCTGCCAGAAAGAATAAAGGAAACGCTAATTTTTTGAGTGAATCACCACGTAGATAAAAACCTACCATGAAGAAAATCGCCCAAGATGCATCAGCCATGTGACTGAATAAATTTCCGCGAGTTGCAATCATCAGCGCGAGTAAAGCACCACCGATGATTAATTGTGTTTTGGTCGTAATGTTATTTTTTACTGTATTCATATTTATTCTCAAATAAACGGACATATTTTTTCGTTTCTATCATTGTAGTATAACTGATTAGCTTCAAACAATGCTAGATACGACCAAAATAGTGTTTTAAAGATCAATCCCGGACTGAGCTTTAAAACCAGCACGATACGCATGTTTTACATCTGCGATTTCCGAAACAGTATCGGCCAAATCAACCAGATATTCGTCTGCGCCTCTACCAGTGACCACAACATGCTGATCAAAGGGTCTATTCTGGATATCATCTAACACGCTATCTTGATCTAAATAGTTATAGTTTAAAAGATAAGTCAGCTCATCCAGCACTACCAAATCATAGCTTGGATCTTGCAACATACTTTGTGCGACCTTCCAGCCATTTTCCGAGGTTTCTATATCCTGTGTTCTGTCTTGCGTATTCCAGGTAAACCCATCTCCCAAAACATGCCAGTCCATTTTTTCATGCGATGAGAAGAACGCCTCTTCGCCGGTATCGGTTCGACTCTTAATAAACTGACACACGCCTACCTTCATACCATGACCCAATGAACGCGCCACCATTCCAAATGCCGAGCTGGATTTTCCTTTGCCATTACCAGTTAAAACAAGCATAAGGCCTTTTGATTTATCAGACTTCTCAATTGCGCTATCGATGATTTTTTTCTTACGCTCCATACGAACTTTATGGCGTTTATTCCTCTCTGCTTCTTTTTGTACAGATTCTTTTGTTACCTTATCTTGTGCCATGCTTGTTCCTTAGATTTTAAATTTTGGGGCAGATTACGGGAGTATAATTCATCTTTGTGTATAACAAAGATAGAAACGAGACATATTCTTTAGCCTTCCTGCCTACAGATCACTTTTACAAATGACTTTTACCGCTATACTACTGACGACTTACTTTTTCTTGCGATAATGTTGTGACTCATAAAATACCCTCCACCCCATCTAGCAGCTTAATACTTGGCGGCGCACGCTCTGGCAAAAGCAGTTTCGCGGAGAATCTTGCCAAAGAATCTGGGCTGGACGTTATTTATCTGGCGACAGCAAATGCGTGGGATGAAGAGACCAAACAACGTGTTGAAAAACACAAATCTGATCGACCAAGTTCATGGAAAACCATTGAAGAGCCGATTCAGTTAGCATCGTGCTTATTGCAAAATTCCAGACCTGAGAAAATCATCATCGTTGACTGCCTGACGATGTGGCTTAACAATTTATTGATGTTAGAAAATCCTGCCCAGTTAAGACAAGAGCTTGATGATTTCCTCGACTGTGTTTCTAAACTTCAAGGTAGGGTCATCCTTGTTAGCAACGAAGTTGGCATGGGCATAATCCCGTTAGGCGAACTGACCAGAAATTTTGTTGATGAGTCTGGTCGCTTACATCAACAACTGGGCAAATTGGTCGACAATGTCACTCTGATTGTGGCGGGCATACCTTTAGTTGTTAAACCTCAACGTCATTAAACCACAACAATAATTAACGATAATTACTAAGATATTCAAATAGAGACACTTATGAACTGGATAACCACTCCCTGCCTTAATCGTGATTCACAATACAAAGAATATGCGATCGAAAGACAGTCGCAACTCACCAAGCCACCAGGATCATTAGGGGAGTTAGAAAGCATTGCAATTCGCTTAGCTGATTTACAGCAAACCAAAACCCCTTCAGCCAGCAATATTAGTATTGCGGTATTTGCCGCGGACCATGGTATAGCCAAGGAGGGAGTTTCTGCTTTCCCACAGGAAGTGACTGCACAAATGGTGATGAACTTCCTCAGTGGCGGCGCTGCAATCAGTGTTTTGGCCAAACAATTAAATGCTAATCTGGAAATTGTTGATGTGGGTATTTTGACGCCACTCCCAGAACAACCAGGTTTGATTATCGAACGCGCTGGTGCTGGCACAGAAAACGCTATCAATGGACCCGCGATGACAGAAGATCAGCTGGAAATAGCACTAACAGCCGGACATCATGTTATCGAAAGAGCCACCGAACGCGGTGCGAAAATATTTATTGGTGGCGAAATGGGTATCGCCAATACCACCAGTGCTTCTGCATTGTATTGTGCGTTATTAGGATTAACGCCCGAGGAAACAACAGGTGCAGGCACAGGGCTGGATGACGCGGGCATCAAACACAAAACCAAAGTCGTGGAGCAAATAATAAAAACCCATCATAAGTGGGGGGGTGACACTAAAGCCTTATTGCAACACATGGGTGGATTTGAGATAGCTGCTCTCACAGGTGCTTATATTTATGCCGCTCAAAATGGTTTAGTAATCATCGTAGATGGATTTATCAGTTCAGTTGCTGCTTTATGCGCAGTGAAAATCAATCCTTCTGTGAATGATTACTTATTCTTCTCGCACCTTTCGGCGGAGCACGGCCATCAAATAGTTTTAGAATCTTTAAAGCAGAAACCTTTACTGGATTTGGGCATGCGTCTTGGTGAAGGCAGTGGCGCTGCGGTTGCTGCTAATTTGCTGATATCAGCCTGCACATTACACAACCAAATGGCGACGTTTGCTGAAGCTGCGGTTGCAACCCAAATATAATGGCTCATTCATCAACGATTACATCAACGACTAAATCAACCGTGACATCGAACATCACAACACTGGATTTGTTACGCCACGGCAAGTTAGAAACGCCCGGCATATTTTGTGCAGAGGCTTCTACGCCTGTAAGCGCTGAAGGCATGCAGGATTTAACCAACACGACCAAGGATGGCAGCTGGGATATCATTATTAGCTCACCCCAGCAACGCTGTGTCGTGTTTGCACAGAAACTTTCAAAAGACAAAAACTGTCCATTAGTGATTGATGATCGCTTCAAAGAGATGAACTTCGGTGACTGGGTGGGTAAAAAGTCGGATGAGTTATGGCAGCAATATCCAGAACAATACCAGCAACTATGGCAAACCCCAGACGACTTTGTCGCGATCAACGGGGAATCAATGCAGCAGTTTGCTGAGCGTATTCACTCCGGTTTACAAGACATTTTAAGCAGCTATCAAAACCAATCGATTCTGGTGATCACTCATGGCGGTGTGATTCGTCAGGTGCTATCTAAAGCCTTAGACCTTGATACCCTGGCGATGTTGAAGTTTTCAATTCATTACGCGCAACTCAATCGCCTTTTTTGTTATGAAGATGGCAATTTCTCTTTAGAGTTTTTAGGCAGAAAAAACTAATGAAACTACAGGATTACAAAACACCCTTTTTGTTGGCTTTATCGTTATTAACACGAATCCCTGCAGGGTTATTTACCGAAATTACGGATAACGACTCTGGAAAATCAGCCCTTTTTTACCCCTTGGTTGGTTTGATTATAGGGGCAATCATCTATTTACCTGTTTTGTTATTCCCCAATGTTCCTGCCTTGGTGCTCGCGGCAATCATTGTCACTATATGGGCGATAATCACAGGCGGTCTTCACTTAGATGGTTTGGCAGACAGCGCTGATGGTTGGCTAGGCGGTTTAGGCGACCAGGAAAGAACCTTAAGAATCATGAAAGATCCTGTGGTAGGTGCGGCAGGTGCTATCGCCCTAGTCTGTTTTCTCCTACTAAAATTTGTATCCGTTACAGCGCTGATTGAAAGTGATTTAGCCTGGTTGATCATGGTTGCCCCTTTACTAGGCAGAACAATGATCTTGCTGACGTTTAAAACGACGCCTTACGCAAACAAGCAAGGCATGGCAAATACTGTTGTGGAAAACCTGCCTAAAAACACAAGCTGGGCGGTTCTGATCGCAGGCGCTGTGATCGGACTTTTCGTTTCATTCTGGGGTGTTTTACTGGTTCTTATTGGCTTCTATTTTCTACGTCGATTAATGCTCAAACGCTTAGGCGGTTGCACGGGAGATACGGTAGGAGCAACCGTTGAAATCAGTGAAATGCTATTTATGCTGGGCGCTGTTTTAATCGTATGATGTATTGCCTTTTTGTTGCTCCTTTAGCGTTATTATTAGATTTTCTATTAGGCGAGCCCTCAAGATTTCACCCATTGGTAGGATTCGGTCACCTTGCCAATTGGCTCGAACAAAAACTGAATCGAAAAAACGCGGGGTCCCAATTGCTCTGGGGAACACTTGCCTGGGGCCTAGCTGTGATACCGCTCGTGCTAATTACAGCGTTTATAAGCAATTCATTAGACTTGATTTTTCAAATACTGTTTGCAGCAATTTGCGGCTGGCTAGCAATAGGCTGGAAAAGTTTGCTGCAACATGGTCAGGCCGTTTTTGATGCCTTATCGCAAAATGATTTAGCGCAGGCACGTATCAAAACCTCTTATATTGTAAGCCGGGATACCAGTGAATCTGACGAAACAGCCTTGAGCAAAGCAAGCATCGAATCACTTCTGGAAAATGGCTCTGATGCGATTTTTGCGCCACTCTTTTGGCTGGTCATTTTAGGCGCACCGGGCGTTATTCTTTATCGATTAAGCAATACGCTAGATGCCATGTGGGGTTACCATAACGAGCGATTTGAATATTTTGGCAAATTCACAGCACGCGTTGATGATGTAATGAATTATATTCCTGCCCGTCTCTGCGCCCTACTCTATAGCGTTTGTGGTGATACGAAACAGGCTCTACATGCGTGGAAAACACAAGCCAGTTCCTGGTATAGCCCAAATGCCGGCGTAGTGATGGCAACAGGTGCGGGAGCATTGAATATCAGCTTGGGAGGTTCGGCAATTTATCACGGACATTACAAAGAACGCCCTACTCTAGGCACGGCTACAGAACCATCATTTACAGATATTCAACGTGCAATGTCACTGATCGATAACGGCGTTTATTTGATCGCTACTGTTTTGGTTTTTATGGGAGTTCTTTACTATGCCTTCTAAAAAAGAGCCTTCTAAAAAAATGCCTTCTGACAACTTTTCTAAAAACTCTACTAGTAACAGACCTGTTAACACTCCCATTTACCAAGCAGCAAAAAACAACCACGGCGGCCAGTTAAAGCAAGCCAGCGAGCAATACAAGATACCCGAAGATCAATGGCTAGACCTATCTACTGGCATTAGCCCCTTTGTATACCCACTGCCCGAAGTGCCGAATGAATGCTGGCAACGCTTACCAGAAATCAACGATGGTTTAGAAGAGGCTGCAAGCAATTATTATGGCAGCCCTTTTTTACTGCCAGTTGCAGGTTCGCAAGAAGCGATCCAAGGTTTACCCAAACTATTTAAACATAAGTTGAGCGTAGGCATTATCAAACCTGCTTACCACAGTCACCAAAAAGCATGGGAAGATGCCGGGCATGAGATTGTGCTAATTGATCACGAGATGATTACATCAAGTCCAGATTCGGCTTCAAACAAAGACGTAATAGCATCAATCGATATATTGATTATCGTTAATCCAACGAATCCAGCAACACACCTCTACACCAAAGAAACACTTTCGAGCTTGCATCAACAGTTAAGCAAAAAAGGGGGCTACCTAATTGTTGATGAAGCCTTCATCGATGCCACACCGGAGTACAGTTTAATAGAACAAACCCCGTGCCAAGGACTGATCGTGTTGCGTTCAATCGGAAAATTCTTTGGCCTTGCAGGAATTAGATTGGGATTTGTCTGGGCTGAGGAGAATATTTTACAAGCGCTTGCAACACAGCAAGACGATTGGTCTGTTAGTCACCCTGCGCGCTGGGCAGGCAAAGTGGCGCTTGCAGATAAAACTTGGCAACAACTACAAAGAGAGCGATTGATACCTGCCGCATTACGTTTAAAGGAATTGCTGTCTAAATCATTTAGCAAAAAAGTCCCTGTAAGTAGGGGGGTGGCTTTAAATACAGCGTTATTTGCTTATTTAGAAATAGAAACCGCCGCAGAGATTTATCAACTCCTTGCAGCACAAGGCGTGCTGGTAAGGTTGTTTACCGAATCAAATTATCAAAACAATGCGCTTCGTTTTGGGTTACCAGCCACTGAATCCGAGTGGACACGTTTGGAACGAGCCCTAGCAACGTTAAACAGCTAATAACTCATAGATTTAAGCACTGAATAAACCAGCGAATATCACTGTTTTTGCGTGATACTGATGATATCGTCCATAGCTAAGCTGTCTTCAATCGCATCTGCCAAACGCTCTAATTGAGATTCTCGCTGAGTATTGATGTCGAACTGTTCGATGGTTGTAGCCCCCGCCCAATCCAGTATTGCTTGCAGACTATCCGGCGTATCGAAAAATCCATGCAAATAGGTACAAAGGATTTGATCATCTGCAGATATCGCGCCGTCAGGCTTAGCATCCTCATGATTGCTATCCAGTAAAACTGCTGGATTTTCCAATGCATTGCCGTGCGTAATACCTGCGTGGATTTCATAGCCTGTAATTGCCGCATCAGTAAAAGCGAGTTTTCCACCGACGTTTGTCAGTTGTTTTTCTGCCTGAAGCGTTGTATGGAAATCCATCAAGGCCAGACCTATGTGGTCAGTGATCTCACCCTCAATACCCAGTGGGTCCGATATTGTTTTGCCTAGCATCTGGAGTCCACCACAAATACCAATAAGCTTGCCGCCATATCGTAGGTGTTTATTAATCGCGTCTTCCCAGCCTTGAGATTTTAGCCATTGCAGGTCAAAACCAACATTCTTACTACCGGGTAAAATAATTAAGTCGGCGGGTGGTATCGCTTCTAGATGAGAAATATATTCAACGTCTAATTCGGGATGTAATCGTAACGGCTCAAAATCGGTGTGGTTGCTAATATGCGGCAATCGCGGAATGATGATTTTAAATTGCTTATTATCGTCAGCTTTTACATTCTCGGGGACGGCATCTTCCGCATCCAAATGTAAACCATGCAAATAAGGCAATACGCCTAAAACAGGTTTACCGGTCTTTTCTTCTAGCCAATCCAGACCGCCTTGTAGCAAAGAAATATCACCACGAAAACGATTGATGACAAAGCCTTTGACCAAGGCTTGCTCTTCTTCACTCAGTAACTCTAATGTGCCTACCAAATGTGCAAACACACCACCTTTATCAATATCCGCAATAATAATGACAGGACAATTAGCTTTCAGAGCAAACCCCATATTAGCAATATCACCTTTACGCAGATTAATTTCTGCTGGGCTTCCTGCGCCTTCTACAAGGATATGTTGGTATTGCTCACTGAGCTTATTGAACGAGTCAAACACAGCTTCCGCTGCTTTAGGCTTATATTCGTGGTAATCCAGCGCTTCCAGATTACCAATCGAGTGACCTTGCAGGATAACCTGCGCCCCCGTATCGGTATTCGGCTTTAATAACACAGGATTCATATGCACGCTAAGCGGCACATTAGCGGCTTGCGCCTGTAATGCTTGGGCACGCCCTATTTCGCCACCATCGGGAGTAACCGCGCTATTTAGTGCCATGTTTTGGGGTTTAAACGGCGCGACAGACATGCCACGCCGATAAAAGACTCGACACAAGCCAGCAACCAGAATGCTCTTTCCAGCATCGGAGGTTGTGCCTTGCACCATTAGTGCACCAGTGAGTTCTTGTTTAGCCATTTTCGGGATAGCTTCTAAAACTCTAATATTGGAATAAGAATATTAAGTACAAAAATGGCTTATGAAGTACGAGCTTCTTGACTAAATTTGCTAGCTTGAACAAATGCCCAGTGAACGACTGCAGCCATTGCCAAGTACATCACGGTTGTCTTCATAAACATCGGTAAGAATCTGGCAATACGACCGGCAAACTCAGCCATGCTTGTTTCTGCAAAGCGACCCGAGAAGAAGTAGAAGCCGCCGCTCGAAATAATATTACAGACCGTTATTCCAACAACTGCAGCACCGATAAAGTAAAGCAATCCACGTAGATTTTCGCTGTAATGATTAGAGAACCATCGCCCAGCCAACCATAAAGAGCCATAAGCTGGCGCTAAGAATGGATATGATATGGTAAAGCAGAAACTTTCTCCGCCCTTTGATTCAATCACAATCAGATCGACAATAAACGCAGCGAGTAAAAAAATCGGTAAACCTATCGCAGCGCGCAGATAAAAACCAAGAATAAAGAAAATTGCCCAGGAAGCATCTTGAATATGGTGAAAGAAATGACTGCGGGTAGTAATCAAAATCAGCATTAACAAACCACCAATCAAGAACGTTTGGTTTTTAGTTAAGGAACTCGCTTTAAATTCAGACATGTTGGACTCCACTTTAGTAGGGTTGTACATACAACACCTCTCTGCTTTCTTTGATGCTTATAAAAGCCCTGATTAAATCAGGCAGAGAGGTTATCAACTAACAAATTTGAGACGCTTATTTAGGTGCGTATTTAACAGTGACCAATCCGTTGATGCCGTCCTGGTTATAACCAGAAGCCAGGGAGTAGTCTTTGTCTAGTGCATTAGCAATCTTTGCACCTACGCTCCAGTCTTTAGAAACTGCGTAGCTAGTACGAAGGTCTAACGTTGTAAAGCCGCCTAGTTTTACTGAATTATCCACATTTGCGTATCGTTCAGACTCGGCATGCACAGTTGCACCAATAGTGAATTTACCAAACTTACGATCCACATCGATATTTAAGATTTGCTCAGAACGATTTCTTAGTATTTTGCCTTTATTGTCCCCAGTGCGATTTTCTGGCTTTTGCAAAGTCACATTAGCAGCCACATCAAAACCCGCAAGTTTTGTTGCAAAAACGGCTTCTATTCCACGAATACGCGCTTCATCAATATTACTAACAGGGAAACCAGCGATTAAATTATCGATATCATTCTGGAACACGTTAACTTCCCAGGAACCGTTGCTGAACTTACCATCAAGACCCAATTCATAGTTTTCACTTTTTTCAGGCAACAAATCAGTGCTTCCAAAACCAGGATAATAAAGCTGATTAAATGTAGGTGCTTTAAAGGCCGTTCCGTAAGATGCTTTTAAGCGCATTGAATCGGTTAGTTCCTGACCAAATGCGATGCCACCTGTGGTTTCTGAACCAAACTGTTCGTTATCGTCGTAACGTAAAGACGTATCGATATGTGTCTTATTCAGTTGTGTTGCATAACTAGCGAATACGCCGGTGTTATCGCGTGAAGTAACATCATATTCCGTATTGCTATCTACCTCTGCATCAACCCAGTCAGTACCCAACAATAGGTTGTTATTATTGTTGATTGCATAATTTGCGATTAATGAAGCTGTATTTTGCTTGGTAGCGAAGTCACCGGTGAATGTGCCGTCTTTAAAGTTATCGTTTTCATCTTTAGATTGGCCGACGGTAAAACGTAAGTTCAGCTTATCTGTTACGTCACCACTGAGGTTTGCACTAATAACTTCTTGTACAAAGTCAGACTCATTCTGAAAACCACCATCAAAATCAGTACTACCTTCCGCTCTTAAAATACTTACTCCACCTTTTACAGCGTCTGAGAATTTATGCCCCACATTCAGAGAAACACTCTCTCTTTCGTAGCCATCTCTATCCGGCTCATCGGCGAAACAGCCTGATGATGTTGAGTTACATGCATCAATACCATCTGTTTCTTCTTTAGAAACATTCAATTGGTATGTGGTTTTGTTGTTACCACCGGAAAGATTTACATTGCCTTTGTAGGTACTGTTGCTGCCTGCTGACAATGAAATCGATGGGCTAAAACCCTTCTGACCTTTTTTAGTGAATATCTGAATAACACCACCAATCGCTTCTGATCCGTAAAGACTAGAACGTGGGCCTCTAACAACTTCTATGCGATCGATTTGATCTACCGGAATATGTTGAAATGATGTTGAACCTAATGTTGCAGAACCTAGTCGAACGCCATCAACCAAAACCAATACATGACCTGAGTTTGTGCCACGTAAGAAAACAGAGGTGTTCTTACCCAAGCCACCCGTGTTTGAAATATTCAAACCTGGTACACGTGTAAGCGCCTGCTCAACGCTTAGATCCTGGTGGCGACTGATATCTTCTTGAGTGATAACAGTAACTGGAGCCAAGGTTTTATTTGCAGTTACAGGACGACGATTTGCCGTAACGGTTAATTCGAGACTGCCATCATCACTAAGTGAAATGTTATCAGACTCATCTGCAAAAACTGGAGATTGAAACGACGCAAGCATAATCGCAAGCACAGAAAAAGGAGCTACTTTTGTAGCTACAGGGGAATATTTCATTGTATGACCTATTGTTTCAGCACCCGCCGTGCTGTTTAAAAAGTGAGCAACGAATCAGCATAACGCTTTCCCGTTGTCGTTTTCGCGAAGGCCGGTCTCCGGGCTTATGAATAGTGGCGAATGCCGATCAGTTCGATTCTCCTTCCCATGCTATAAAAATTGCACAGTGGATATGAAACGACTAATTAGAATCAAAAAACAATCCCTACAAAAAAAGCCTTGTAAGTAGGGGGGTGCCTTTAAGATTCTGTATTCAATTACCGTTGCGGGGGCAGCTCTGGAATTATGTTTAAGTAGCAAAATCACTACCTAAATCATTCACCAGCTTCCCGTTTAATCCATTTGCTAATGCATCTGGACACCTAAAGCAGAGCGAAAGAATAGTGTGTTTAGTGCAGGGTGTCTAGTGAAAGACCTTGAAACAGAAAGATTTAGCTTAAAATTAGAGCTTATATGAATCTTCTACCATCGATTTTGTGATTATTCCGTAGACTCGAGAATTTTTATCCGCCTCTTCCTCATTAAACACGACATACAGCGCTTCAGCGCCCTGCACAAACTTCTCATGCGCCTGCTGCAAGTTAGCCTGCAAGGATATTGGGCTGAGTTGAAGACGGTTTGCGGGGATTTCAAACAGATTGATTTCTAATTCTTCAAGGTTTTCAATATCCGTCGTTTCGAGCGCTTCGTCTCCTACTTTTTCCGATTGCTGGGTTTGAATGTATTTGGCTAATTCAGTGATCGGCAACAAGGTTTTCAATTCGCCATCGCCATTATTAAGGAGTATCCAGTTCACATTGGCATCGGTGGTGATGAGTTTTTTAGCGGTTGCTGCATCAGTCAACGCAGACCTTCTGGAAAATTTATTATCCAGCACACTAGCAACACCGATTCCCCTTAACACTTGCAAAACGGGGTTGATATCGTAATCCAGACCATTGTTTCTCATCATGCTGATAAACAGTGATTGTTTATTAAACACTTCGCTCGCAGTGAGCTGGGCAATAACGATGGTAAGCATGCCCGGCATAATAATTCCGGGGTTATAAGTAAGCTCCATAATCGCGGTGAGTGCAGCCAAAGGCGCTTGCAAGCTAGCGCCAACCATTGCTCCCATTCCTAAAATGGCATAAAAGCCGATATCAGATGCATCATAGCCAAAGAAGTAAGAGGCTAAATATCCCACCATCCCACCGAGTGCTGCCCCAATAAAAAAGGCAGGGCCAATCATGCCGCCAGGCACACCTAAGCCAACACAAAGGCTAGTCGCCAATAACTTGGCAAAGAACAAGCCAAACAATACAGTGACAGTGTAACCACCTAATAATGCGGTGTTGACCGTGTCATAACCAATACCAAACACTTCCGGATACACTAAACCAATCAGCGCAACAAATACTCCTGCGGCAATCACCTTCCACCAGATTTCAATGTGCTTGGTTTTGACGGAGATAACTTCAATCAAATGATTATAAAACGTCGCCCCAGCGCCAACCAGCAGTCCCAATAAAATAATTAATGGTAATTCAGCGAAAGACGAGAAATTAAAATCAGGGATGCTAAATGCGGGTTCGCTACCCAGAATAAAGTTAGAAAGCCCGGTAGCAGTCACCGCTGCAAGCATAATCGGAATAAAACTCACCAAGGTGTATTCCATCATGATCACTTCAAGGGCAAAAATCACCCCTGCCAATGGCGTATTAAACGAAGCCGCTATTGCCGCCGCCGAACCGCTGGCTACCAATGTTCGAATACTATTATTCGGTAGATTTAAACTTTGCCCAAATAAACTACCCGACGCAGCCCCCAGATAAATATGCGGACCTTCACGACCTACCGAATGACCACCGATGATAGCTATAGCTGCACCCACAAATTGCAGGATAAAACCCCTAACGGTCAAATACCCTTGATGATATGCCATGCGTTCCATGACGCGCGCCACACCTAATACCCGAAGGCCATTTGAAGCCTTGTAAAACAACAACGCTAATAACAAACCACTCACTATGGGAAATAACAAGCGCAAGCCAACGCTTAATGCTTCGTAATTTTCTGGTCCATCACCCGGCAATAAATAATCCTGAGTCTCTTCTACCAGCAAGCGAAAAACCACGATCACGGCACCGGTAATTAATCCGGAAATGAGACCAAGTAATGCAAGTTGCAGCAAAGCATCGGGACGCGCCAGCCTAAAATGAAAGGACTCCATCCACTGAGATTTTTTCTTTTTTATAATTTGTAGAAGTGGCGGCATATAAAAACTAGAATAATTATAAAGGCTTAATCTCTAAAGATTTTAACATTAATATCTGTCAAGATATCGCTCATGGAACAGTCAAATCAAACATCGGTAAATATCTCCCAGATTGCCTGTCACGACTGTGATTTATTGCAGAAAGTACCACAATTACGCGTTGGGCAAACGGCTAATTGCCTTCGATGCAATGCATTCTTATTCAAAAACCAGAAAAACTCAGTCGATAGAAGTCTGGCTTTTGCGATCACTGGATTAATTCTCTACATAATATCGAATATGTTTCCGTTATTGTCATTGCGAGCACTCGGCACTACTCAGGATGAAACCTTGATATCGACTTCAATATCGCTGTTTAAAGCTGATATGCCCTTACTCAGTATTGTCGTTCTGTTTACTACCGTCATCTTTCCCGCAACCACCTTACTCGGCACCATTTTTATACTAATACAGGTAAAAAGGGATACGTTTAACGATTATACCGCACCGTTATTTCGTTTTTTAAGAAGTACTGACACCTGGGGCATGCTGGAAATTTTCATGCTGGCATTGCTAGTTGCCATGGTAAAACTCGGTGACGTTGCTGAAGTGATATTTGGCACTTCCCTATATGCGTTTTGTTTGTTGATATTGTCATTAACCATGTTGAGTCATTCGCTTAACCCGCATGATGTCTGGAGTAAATTAAGAAAGGACATAACGCAATGACATCCGCCAAAACCGCGAAAGCTATCACCGCACGCGATGCCGGGTTTATATCCTGTCACTTTTGCAGTACATTGAGCAAAGTGCCTAAAGGCACAAACCTGAAAAAATCAGAACTGGTTTGCCCCTGTTGTAAATCAACCATTCACTCGCGCAAACCCAATAGCATTAATCGAACATGGGCATTATTGATCGCTGCGATCATTTTATACATCCCTGCCAATACACTTCCTATAATGACTTTTACACTGTGGGGTGACGGCCAACCAGACACCATTATCAGTGGCGTTATTCATTTAATGGATGGAGGCATGTGGCCCTTGGCATTATTGATATTTGTTGCAAGTATCTTTATACCCGTTCTAAAGTTAATTATACTCATGTTGCTAATGATCAGCGTCCAGACCAAAGCCCGCTGGAAGCCACAGGACAGAACTGCTTTGTACCGCGTTACCGAGTTTGTCGGCAGGTGGTCGATGGTTGATGTCTTCGTGATTGGGATTTTGGTCTCACTGGTTCAATTTGGAAACAGTGCGAATGTAACGCCGGGCTTGGGCTCGCTCTCATTTGCAGCAGTGGTCATTTTAACCATGTTTGCAGCACGCGCATTTGACCCTCGTTTGATATGGGATGTTTTAGAAACCGAAACAAACGTGGATAATACAGCGAATACTAAAACAACATTAAGCAATGAAGATGATAAGCAGATGGTAAAACCATAACAATGGCTCACACCGAACCGAACCTTGACAACGGAATCAATCCAGACGAACTTCCTTTCGCCCAAGTAAATCCCAAAGCACGTTTTTCTTTAATATGGATCATTCCATTAACTGCAGCCTTAATTGGGGGCTGGTTAATTTACAAATATTACAGCGAACGTGGCACCATAATTAACATCACCTTTGATGAGGCTGCTGGCATTGAAGAGAAAAAGACACCGATACGCTATAAAGATGTAGTTGTTGGCAAAGTGAGAAGACTCCGCTTAACAGAAGACCTTAACAAGGTAAGAGTGACAGCCGAAATTTACCCTGAAATGGCTGAAAATCTTGGCACCAACACACGATTCTGGGTTAAAAAACCCCGCATTACACTTCAGGGTGTAAGCGGCCTCGATACTCTATTATCGGGTGTTTATATCGGGCTTGATCCCGGCGCCAAAAGTGAGCCATTAGATAATTACCTAGGACTTTCAACCGCTCCCTTTATCACGAATGATGCAAGCGGCACACGCATTGCAATGCGTACTGAAAATCTCGGCTCGCTGGATATTGGCTCTCCTGTTTATTACAACAAAATTAATGTCGGTGAAGTCACCAGCTATCGGTTAAATTCAGACACCGAAAGTATTGATGTATTCATCTACGTGCATGAGCCTTATGACAAATTAATCAAGAGTAATACACGCTTCTGGAATGCCAGCGGCATAGAAGTGGATATTACAGCGACTGGCATATCTACCAGAATGGAATCGATGACTTCCCTTCTTATTGGGGGCATCGCTTTCGAAACACCTAAAGACGGTGTCAGCAAAGAGATTAGTGGCGAGAACGCTTTCACGCTGTATGATTCCTATAAAGTCGCTCAGGAAAATACCGAGCTCTATAACAAGCTGTTTTACACGATGTATTTTGATGATTCATTACATGGCCTCACAGAAGATTCAAGCATTGAATACAGCGGCGTCAAAGTCGGCAGAGTCGAAAAAATATCACTCCAGCACGATGCCGCAAATGACAACATCAAGGCGGCAGTAAAAGTCTCTTTACGTATTGATAAATTTTCGAACAAAGCAGACGCAAAAGAAGCTGAAGAAAAACTCCAAAGCCTCGTCGAAGAAGGCCTTCAAGCACAATTAGTAGTCGACAGCTTACTGACAGGCTCACAATATATTTCACTTCATGTTCCACCCAGCAGATTGATAACCGGTGAAAAAGGGAGAAATGAATTTGCCCTGATGCCTACCAGCATTAAAAAAGCGTCAAGATTCCCCACTACCGCAGCACAGTCAACGTTGATGAATTTTGATGCCACGGAAATATCAGAGGCTTTAACCGATACACTATCTAGCGTGAAAGCCTTGATCAATTCGGATGACATCAAAAAGACGCTCAATGGACTTGCCAATACCACTGCGAACCTAGACCGAATTACGAGTCAGTTAGACAAAGAAGGCTTCTCTAAAGAACTGGTGAATACTTTGGCGAGTGCTAAAAAGACCACTGAATCTATCAACCGATTAATGCTCGATGCACAGAAGGCTGTCGTTACGATTACATCGGCAACCGACAAGCTGCAAAAAGACGCAGGGCATACCTTACAAACCTTCAGCAATGTCGGAAATAAGCTTGAGCAAAACGCTGCTAAAACCATGCAAAGCATCAATAGAACCAGCAACACGCTGGATGCCGGCTTAAAATCAACCTTGAGTGAAGATTCAGCATTGCAACATCGCTTACAGGTTTTGATTAATGAATTAACTGAAGCATCCAGGTCTTTTTCTGTTCTGGCTGATACGCTTCAACGCAAACCTGATTCGCTTATCTTTGGTAAATAAGCCAATAACGGCGAGTCGCTTATACTAGTAAAAAAGCAGTAAATATCTTACAAAAAAAGTAAAACAACATGATTAAAATTAAAGCCTTACCTGTTTTTATTCTTATTTTGAGCGCTGTTGCTGGCTGTAGCAGTGGCCCTTCATCATCAAACCTGGGCGGCACTCACTTTTATTCGCTGTCATCCATGAAACCCATTTCAGCAGTAACGGCTAACAAAATCAGCATTGGCATTGGGCCTGTTGAGATACCGCGATTACTTAATCGACCACAAATAGTAAGCCGCAAGAACAAGTCTGAAATCATCATGTCGGAAAAGCATCAATGGGGCGGTTCTTACAAAGAAGAACTTAACAAAGCCATCACCGATAACCTTTCGATATTACTCAAAACTGAGCGCATAGAACAATATCCGTGGAAATCTACCTTTAAACCAGATTATCAGGTGCGTATCAATATCGAGAGCTTTGACGGTGATATAAATAGCCCAACGCAAAGAGATGTTACGCTTAACGCCCGTTGGCGATTAATCAAAAATGATAAAGAATTACTGGTAAAACGTGCGTTAATAACAGTCCCACTTAAGAATTCAGGGTATGCTGCTTATGTAAACGCCCAGAGCGAAGCCATCAATCGCTTTAGTCACGACATTGTGGCGCAGATTCGCAAACAACCCTAGTTCATTGATTATTAATAAATTAGTTTTAAAAAAATGACACAAGGGAGAAGAGCCACCTAAAAGGAATGTATACATCATACAGGGAAAGATTTTAATCAGTGCATGCCTCATCGGTAATCCGGTTCGGTATAATGGCTCAGATTTGCTGTTGGACCACCCTCTAATGACTAAATGGAGAGATGAGGAACGTTTAGTCCCAATTTGTCCAGAAGTTGCTGGCGGATTACCTGTTCCGCGCCTGCCCGCTGAGATTCAATTTGGCGATGCTGAAAAAGTCCTTGATGGGAAAGCACAAGTACTACAAATAGATCAGGCAGATGTTACAAAAGCGTTTATCGATGGCGCCAACAAAGCATTAGAACTTGCTTTAGCGACTCACTGCAAAGTTGCAATACTCACAGAAAGAAGCCCCTCTTGTGGTAGCAGCATGATTTTTGATGGCACCTTCACCAATGAGAAAATTCTCGGCATCGGCGTGACTACCGCCTTATTAGAAAGAAACAATATCCGGGTCTTTAATCAAAACCAGTTAGATGAACTCGACTACTATTTACAAAATAATTAGAATAGTCGAATGGTTTCAAGTTATTACTTATAGTCACCCCCCTACTTACAGGCAGTTTTTTAGAAAATAATTCACGATTAAATCAATAAAGATAATTACCATCAGGACCAGAATATGTACGGAGAAATAAACACCAGCAAAAGCCTTCTGGCTTCATTTAAAATGTCAGAAGTCGCTATGCGATATAACCAGTTTGTTTCCCGAGCTTATAACTTATCCAAATCTCTAGGTTTTACACCTGGCAAAATCATGCCGTCACGCGCTTTTTGTTCGGATGAAAGTCAGGGGTATCCAATTATTCTGATAGCGAAAAATTTTGGTGTTTTTCCGTTTGATCATGGTCAGGTTGGCGCTGTTATTTCTACTGACCGACATGGTCCACACGCCCACCATGGTAAAGATTTAGTCATTATCCATGCTAGCCATGTTGGCTATGATCCAGAATCAGGGACCTTTGGGGTCTATCGTCGCCTTCAAACCGACAACCATGAAGAATCTACGAGCTGCGGAAAAGTATGCGCATCATTAGACTGGTATTCTAAAGAGTTTGAATTTGCCAGCACCAACATCTTATTGTCAAAAGAAGGGGATGAAAACCTCATCACTATCGACAACCGACTTTTGAACAGTGAACGCGAACAAGGCTTGATGTTAAAACTGGATACACTTATCGAAAAATCTGAGTCTGGGCAAATTAATGCCATAAAAAGCCTAAGCACGTCCAAAGTCTTTCCCGCATCTGCACAGCTAATAGAATCTATTGGCAATGACTTTTGCCCAAATAATAAACCGATGGAAATTGGTAAGTTTTTAAGCCCTGACTCATTTAGTTTCAGAAGACAATCGAATGACCATTTGGAAAATAACCTGATTAATGCGATGCCTTATATCGTTACGTCTAAATGGCCTGCATTGAAAGCCGCCCAGGTAAATACCCAAGTCGAATTCGATAATGCCTTTCGTAGCGTAGTGCAGGAGCCAGAGTATCAGGGCAAACGCTTGTTATTTATTTCTGGTTTGAATGTGGATATTTCTCCACAAAAGGGACAGCTGTTTCCGTTAACTAAATTCATACCTTGGGCTGCCTACCATCAAACTACTGATGGCAAACATGAGACATGGGAACAGGCTGAACTGTATGATCGTTTGAAGTCACAATCGACCGAAAACCCCGATGAGGTTGACCTTGAAGAGGCAATCAAGATCATGGGATCTGTTGAAGAAATAAAACTGCCATTTTAAAAAGGTTTTACACCCCCCTACTTTAGGGCAGTTTTTTAACACAGTGCTTTATTAATTGCTCTTTTCTTATTGCTCTTCACTTATTGCTCATTAGTTACTGTTCAATATTTACTGATCACTAGTTACTGTTCTTCTACAGTAAATAACCCTTGGATATTATTACTGGGGTCAGCATCTTCTGATAAGCCAAAAGCACCGAGAATAGCTTCGGCATTGTCACCAATAAAGTCACCAGCAATAAAGCCACTCGCATCTCGCGGAGGGCTCACTGTGTTAGGATCCGAATCTATGACACTGGCGCCATTCATTTGAAGATCCAGATCACCCGAAGTAATCTGTCCTTCGAATACAGCGACCCACGTCTCATTCGGCGTATTGGCAGATAATGCGCCATTGCTTACCGCACCCGACTCGAAATTCACATCCATTTGCACTTGCAGATTATTAGCGGCTCCCGCTGTGGCACTTAATAAACTATTCGAGACATTATCATAGCGATTAAAGGTGCCTGTTCTGGCGCTGACAACATCGGGATCAGTCGCTTCATAGGTCGCCCAAAGGAGGCCTCTATTGCTTGAATCATCGACATTTCTACTTGCCAACGTAGAATTAAACTCCCCCCAATATCCCCAGCTCACCGCATAACCACCGACGGATTGTTCGTAATTTTGTACGGCACTTCCTGCTGCATTATCGAGCACATTCAAACCCACATTAAAAGTTGGTGTTGCCGTGTTTAATTCTGATGCCGAAACATCCAGCTCTGTTGAAGGTCGCGTTTGGTCAATCGCAAAAGCACTTACCTCGTAAGTCACTTCAGGTGGCGGAACAACTGGTGGCGTGGTTGGCGGCGTTACCGGAGGCTCAACGGGTGGTGTTACAGGTGGAGTAACCGGAGGTGTAACAGGCGGTTGACTATTGCTTATCACTTCAATGCCAGGATCCAATAGAACAGGTCTAGCCAACAGCTCCTTACCCGTCACGTAATTCGCATCTAATACATTACTAGCCGCAGGTATTTTAATGTTTGAGCTGTGTCCATCTCTAAATACATCGGGAACTTCATCTAAGCCGGTACATTTACCCAAGCGATCAATAAAGATAAACATGAAAGGCTTGGAACGCCCCAATAATATATTACAACCACTTCGCAAACGAGCACGCAAATGGATTACGCCTTCCCAAACGGCGACATACATACCATTAGAGACAATTTCTACCTCGTAATCCGTGCCGCGAATACCAATGGTCGCCAGAGGCGTTCTGAGTTCATAGGCTTTTTTATTACCTTTACCAATGGCGCCAGTGATGGTTCTTAAACCACCCGACAACAGTTCCAGTAACGCAGAGTTGCTAGTCTCACCTTCAACAAACTGGTATTTTTTAATTTGTAATACTGAGTTTTCCTGGAGAGAAATTAACGCCTGATCAATCATTCTAAATTGGGCGCGACCATCTTTACCCACTCGAATTTCATCTTTCTCATAAATATTTGAACGACGTTTTAACGTAATGTTTTTCCCATCGCGTTGCCCGATGACCTCTCCACGGGTCAAGAGCGTTTTACCCGCTTCTTTTTCTGCCGCCAAGACCTTGGTATTTGCGAATGCCGATAAAACAATCAGGCAGACAGAAAATACAATTGTTTTATTAATCCCAGTCATAGCGAATACCTACTTTTACTTCGTTTCTTTTTGCATCGTATAGATCCAGATTACTTTGATTATTGATGTGTCTTGCCTGCGCAACAAACGCGAGCTCATCATTAAAGCGATGCTCATGACCCACTTTAAAGATGAATCGATCATCGCTGCGTTTATTATCGTAAATCGCATAAGCTTGCTGATGTTTGTAGTGGCGATAATCGAGCCCCAGGTAGGTTCTATCTTTCTTATTCCACTCTTTGACCGCCCAATACCCTATTCCACTAATATTCCGGCTGTATTGTTTACCTTCAGACTTGTCTGGCCACTCCTTACCCAAATAAAGATTCAACTGATGTTGCGTGTCACCAACTTGTTTATCAATCCGGCCGGAAACTATTGCTCTGCTTCTATCGCTGAGCGTAACCTTTTTGTTGTCATACTTTTCGATACTCAGTTTAAGGCTCCCTACCTGAGAGGAGCCTATGGATTTTCGAGCAATAGCATCAACACCAATAGTATTTGAATACAACTCCCCACCTAGCATCACAGGGCGCGTTCTGCCCACTAATTGATATTGTTTTTTCGCATGGTTGAAGGTGATGCCCGTGCGCAAATCCAAATCAGTTACATTGAAATCAGAATTTTTAAAGTATTCTCGGTGTGTTGCATTCGCCGTAAAAAACGTACTTTTCACTTTATTCTTCAAGGTGCGATGTTTGAATTGGAACTTTCCCTCCGCAAAACCACTGCCCTGCTTCACCGAAGAATCATTCAACGTCACCGCCCCAAAATCAGGAAGATCAATCTCAGCATTATCATAGCCAAAATTGATATTATCATCGTAACCAAATGACAATGACGCGAGGCTCTTAGTGACAGAACGCTGTGTGATTCTATCTCCTTTTTTCTCTAATTCTGCCAGATAAGCCTGTACTTTTTTTCTCACAACAGGCGGGGGATTTAAATTCAAAACATCATTGAATTCTTTTTTTGCGGCGAATGAGTTATTAAGGCTTAAGTATGCGCGAGCAAGCTCTAAGCGAGGACGAATAACATTTGGACTATTGACTGTTACACGATCCAAAGCAAAAACAGCTTCGTTATAATTCCCTGATTGCAAGGCGGAGAACCCGTAAAGATAATCAAAACGTGGGTCGCCTTCGTTTTGTGAACGGATTTTTGAAGCATACTGAAACGCAAGTGAATACTTTTTCTCCTTAACGAGTTTTTCTAGTTTTGGATAATCATTAGCACTTGCAAATGTAATTGATGCCATCAGCAAACTTACATAAAGAAGAAGAGTCCATTGTGAAACTAATTTGATCATCAATACTTCCTAATTAATTATCAGTAACGGTAAAGGTCGCAATCTCAGATTCATTCCCATGTTCATCTACAACTATATATCTTAAGGTTCCCGAAGATGTTGCAGATCCACTGGGATTGCTAATATAAATTGACCAACCGGACGAAGTACTTCTTGCAAAACTAAATGTTAATCCACTCAAGGTTTCATCGACTTTCCGTAGCTCATAATAATCATCTTCTGGGTCTGTAATAGTAAAACCATTATCTTCTAAATTGAACGCTTCAAAGGTCCTCAGAGAATTCCAGGAAATTTCGCTATTTTTAATACTAAAAGTCAAAGGATCAATTGAGGGCTTTTCATTTCCGCTTGGTATTGGGGCAGGTTTAAGTACGACTTCAACTGGATCAGATTCTGCACCGTAGTGATCAATAGCGATAAATTTAAATGAATACGTTTCATTTGAAACAGGATATTTAGGGGTATACACCACGTATCCTGAT
Organism: Cocleimonas sp. KMM 6892; assembly: GCF_035798195.1. Lineage (NCBI taxonomy): Bacteria > Pseudomonadati > Pseudomonadota > Gammaproteobacteria > Thiotrichales > Thiotrichaceae > Cocleimonas > Cocleimonas sp. KMM 6892. Next base: position 331,289 of record NZ_JAPFBV010000001.1, read on the forward strand.
CCTGGCATATAGCTTTCAACATCACTTAAAACCCCTACATCCACATCAACTGGTTTCTCAACAATCCTGTATGTTAACGCTTTAATATCTCCATCAGGATCTTCAGCATAAAAATCTATGGTTTCACTGTATCCTAAACGACTGACTTCAATTTCAAGGTTATTCGTTTTTGCGATTGGTTTTTGATTAGGGATTGTTGTTCCGATGGGCACTATATCAATCTTAACTATGTCAGATTCATTTGCAGTATTGTCATAACCAGAGTCCGTCACCTGAAGTTTAAAGTATAAAGACAACACCCCACTACTAACCTGTGGCGCCACAAAAGAAGGTTGATCAGTGGTTGGGTTGATTAGATTTACTTTATCAGGATTACTTGTACTTACTGGATTCCCTGAAGAGTCCACTTGCTCCCAACTGTATTCTGTATATGGGAAGAACTCTTGGCAATTACCGCCTGGGTCTTCAGAACCATATAATTTTACAGAATCCGTACCTGAGAGTTCTTGCCTATCAACACCAGCATTTGCAATCAAATAACAAGCATGAACAACTGTAAATACCACAGTATCTTCGAGCGAATCATAACCATCGTTGTCTTGAACGATCAATCCAAATTTGAGCTCTTTCTTTTCATCTTTGGCAACTGTTGGAGCATCAAAATTTATACTTCTACCATTTGTGGAAGTAACATTAATTAGTACCGGCTCTCCCTCTAACTGTCTCCAAACATACTTTACAACATCTCCATCAATATCATACCCACTGCCAGATGTGTAGTGGGTTTCCCCACCATTTATCATCGTATCACCTCGAGCATCTGCAACAGGAACCTTTGGATCTGGAAGATTTAATGTCACCGTTGCAATTTCAGAAACAGCCCCATGAATATCTGTAACTCGATATTCAAATTGGTCGATAGCACCTATATCACTCGGTATTGACCAACCATTGGCATAATAATCAGCAAATTTCTCATCAGATTGTGCCCCATACAAGTCTAATTCACCCTTACTTGGCGCTGATACAATCTCATAAATGAGCGAGTCAGTCTCTCCGGTATCTGCATCAAAACCTCTAAGCTCTATATCATTATAATTACTAGGTATTATAATTATTTCGAAAGACTCCGCTGTCGGTTTGGTATTAATAGAGGCTGGCTCAACAGTTACAACCACTGAAGAAACTTTAGAAGCAAATGATTTTTTATCTCTAACGATTAAGTTAAAAGTGAATGTTTCGGTTGTAGAAATTCCTGTTGGAGCGTCAAAAGTGGGATCTTCTGAGCTAGCATCATCCAATACAATGCCCACAGGACTAGTCCAGCTATAAGTCACATCAGCGCCATCTTCAGTATCAGACCCGGTTCCGTTTAATCGTACCTGTGAGCCGGCATTGACTGTTTGAGCGCTTCCTGCATCAGCTACAGGACGATCATTCACGTTAATTGTTACTGTCGCTGGTAGTGAGTTATCTTTGCCATCAAATACTTTATACGTAAAAGTATCCACGCCAAAAAAGTCATCGTCAGATGTATATTCATAAGTAGCGGTACTTCCTACACCTGTAACATCAATAACTCCACCAGCTGGGTTTGTTCGTTCAACAATTGTCAAAGTATCACCCACATCATCATCCGTACCGCCCATTCCATCAAGAAGTATTGTTTCTCCCTGATTGATATCAACGCCAAATGAATTGGCAACGGGTATTTTATTGAGCGCACCAACGTTAATTGAGACAAGTGCTGGATCTGAATATAATAAACCATCATTGACTGTAAAGTTAAATTCATCATATCCTGTAAATGATGAATTTGGTGTATAAATTATATCGGGAGGCGTACCTGATAAAGAGCCATTTTCAGGATCTATTGAGTCATAACTATAGTTTAAAGAAGTATCATCATTATCAACATCACTGCCGGTTAACGTAATATTGATCGGCTCTCCTTCCTGAGTCGAGATTGATTGTGGATCAGCAATCGGAGCATCATTGATTGCTGTTACTTCGATATCTATTGTTGCAACATTAGAGCTTTCAAACCCATCATTAACCAAAAATGTAAAACTATCAGAACCAAAATAATCTTTGGTTGGTGTATACACCACATTAGGCAAGTCAGAACCCAAATCTGGGTCTAGTTCTATTATTCCGTTAGCGGTAGAAAGTGGTGTATTTAAATTAAATACGATTGGATCACCATCCTCATCACTTCCCGTTAATGTGATTTTTAGTGGTGTATCTTCATCTGTTGTTAATTGCTGAGGCTCTGCAAGTGGGGGGATGTTATCTATCGGTGGTTTTTTAACAATAACTTTCACGACGCCTGTATGCGTCAGTTTTGCCTCATCAGTCACGACTAAAGCATAAAGCAATGCGATCTCTTGATTTGGCGCGGCTAAAACTTCTGCCTCGCTTGGTACTGTAATGGTTGGACTTGAGTCAAATCTATCACTGACAGGAACAGGGTATTGCGTTTGCTGATCGACTCGAAACCAGGTGAAATTGATTATGTTACCGCTATCGTGACTACCGCTACCATCAAGAACAATTGTCTCGCCGGGTGATGCAAATAATTCGGCAGGCACATTTGCTACAGGACGCGAAGCCAATGGAAAATCGCGAGGCAAGCTACTAACAGATACAACATCGATTGCCTGCTTTTCCTGTAAACGCTTTGCGTATTTTTTTGCATGGGCGATGGGGTTATCTCTAATTACCGCTTGCATGCGCAAGAACCACTGATCACTTTCAGCAGACAAGTTTCCGTCATCGGAAAAATCATCGCCTATCTCATCAATCATCGATTGTGGATCAACGTCATGTGTACGGGCAACTTCCATTAGTGCACCTGACAATAAAAGCAACATGGCACTATTGCTTTCGTCATCAGAACTAGAAAAATCCAAAGAATGAATTTGCTCTATTCCAAATACCTTCACAAGCTCGTCATTCGCCTGCTTGTGTGATTGGTTAAAACTTTTACCTTCTGCCATTAACTTCTGAGTTCTCTGGGCTTGCCAGTGTGTAAGCATATTGACTGAATTTAAGTTTGATTCATTATCGGTACTTTGAGTGATTGCTGTTAATGAAATCGGAGTTTCTGACTCTGTCCCTGAAGATTCATCAAAGACTTTTCCTTTGGCCTGCAAATAAAGGTTCACAGGCGCAATTGTGCCCCACTCAGCCGGAAGTTCGAAGGTAAACTCACCATTATTAGCGCTTACCTTTGCAGAGATCGTATCACCTGTCGGCTGACCGAAAGAATCCAGTCTGGATATTTCAACTGGCGTATTGATCGAGAATGGACCTTTTTGGGCGACCCCCGTTGCTATCTTTGTCGCCTGTTGAATAGTGTTTGAAGAGGAAGAGGAAGACGTTGAAGAGCCGCCTCCGCAAGATGACAATAGCGATACAACAAACGATAGCATTAGCAGCTTAATCATTTTTGAGCAGCTAATACAGATTCCTTTCACAACTCCCTCTCAATACGTTTGTTATATTCCATCACAATAAACTATAGTCCAAATTATAATTGTTGGTAATTTCAGTGTTTTCCATCACACTGGCAGCATAAAAACGCAACTGCTTTCCACACTGACTTACTGATGCTAACCTGTTGATAATAGAAAAAAGGGTAATTTTTCACATTTTAGGGTTAATTCACTATTATTTAGTTAACTACTTCTTTGTCATATAATTTTCGAGGGTAATAAGCTGTTTAGTAAACATAAACAATCTCTACTACCCATCATTACAGGTATCGTTTTAACCATACTTGCTGCTCTTTTTTATTTGAGCGACGATCCAACAAGTATAGATATACAACAAAGACTCGAAGCGATTCCCTACGACATCCGCCTAAAGCTCAGCACTCCTATTGAAATAACAGAACTTCCGCCGATAATCATTATCGACATTGACGAAGCGAGCATAAAAAAAGACGGGCGTTGGCCCTGGGAAAGAAAAAAAATAGGCACACTGGTCAATAAACTGCATGAGAACAATGTTGCAGTTATCGCAATGGATGTCGTGCAATCAGAGAAAGAACAAAACCCTCTAGAAAAAGTAAAGATTGCATTAAATCAAACAGGTGAAGAACTACCTGACTGGTATTTAAAGATAGAAAACAACCTCAATGGGGATAGCTTTTTTGCCGACAGCATTAAAGATAAGGAAGTCGTTTTAGGCTATCCATTTCACAGAAAACTGGTGACTCAATCGGGAAAATTGGCTAGTTCTGCCATAGTAAGCGACATTGAAAATACGGAAAAACTCACGGCGATTCACATGCTCGGGTATACCGCAAACCTGAATGAGTTTACTAACAATTCTGCCGGAAGTGGTTTTTTCAGCATTGCCCCTGATAGAGATGGAACCATTCGAAGAGCCCCGGTAGTGGCTGTCTACAACAACCAGATTTACCCTTCTTTAGCCTTGGAAACTGCACGCATTTATTTGCTGGAAGATGAAATAAAACTTCATACTGATTTTGTAGGAAGCGCCCAAACGATCACCCATTTAAGCATGGGAAAAATGGTTATCAAAACGGATGCTCAAGGGCAGATTCTCATCCCTTATCTAGGCAAACAAAAACATTTCCCGTATATCCCTGCAAGCGAGATCTTGCATAGCAAGAAACCATTTCCCGAGTTAGAAAATGCAATCGCTTTGGTAGGTACATCTGCTGTTGGTTTGTCAGATCTGCGCCCTACCCCAGTTCAAGCTAGCTTTCCGGGGGTGGAGATTCAAGCAAATATTCTTCATGGTTTATTACATCCGGAAAACATTACTTATGTGCCAGATTGGGCAGCTGGGGCAACGGTCATGACACTTGCTGTATTGAGTTTATTCATGGCGCTGTTTTATCCATTGCTACAACCCATGGGCTTAGTTATTTCAGGCACAGCACTCGTCTTCGTCATGTTTGGGTTTAATTACTGGATGTGGTCTTCTCATCACATCAATTTACCGTTGATTATTCCCCTACTCACCGTAATGGCGGTTTCATCGATTCATGTTATCTACGATTTGATCAAAGAAAACAAAGGTCGGCGACGCATTCACGATATGTTTGGCCAATATGTACCGTTAGAACACATCAATAAGTTGATCGAGTTCCCGCATGCGGTAAATACCGATGGCGAAAAAAGAGAAATGACCGTGCTTTTTTCTGATATCAGAGACTTCACTGCACTGTCAGAACCGTTAACAACACGACAATTGAAAACTTTTCTCAATCAATACCTAACCCCTATTACTGAAATCATCTTTAATAACCAGGGCACAATTGATAAATACGTGGGTGACATGGTGATGGCATTTTGGGGAGCGCCTATTTACCACCCTCAGCATGCTACCAAAGCGGTTATTGCGGCTATGGAAATGCAGCAGAAAATCAAAAAAATGCAGAAAACATTTAAGGACATGGGAATCAATAATATCGCCGCAGGCATTGGTATTCACACGGGCGAGATGAATGTGGGAGACATGGGGTCGGACTATCGAAGAGCTTATACCGTGTTAGGAGATGCGGTTAATTTAGGATCACGCCTCGAAGGATTAACCAAATACTATGGCGTTGGGATTTTAGTCAGCGAAGAGACAAAACTACAATGCCCTGATATTGTTTTCCGCTACATAGATAACGTTAGGGTAAAAGGCAAACAGGATTCTATTAAAATCTACGAACCTCTGAAAACGCTAAACCAGTTAACTGAGTTACAGAAAACCCAACTAGAAACTCATGAGCAAACCTTTGCTGAGTTTTTATCAGGAAAGTGGGAAGCAGCCCATGCAGGCTTTCGCCAATTATATGAAACCTCAAACGATCCGCTGTATCGGGTTTATCTGGAAAGAACCGAAGCCATCCTGAAAGAACAACCTACTGACTGGGACCCTATTCATAATCATACTGAAAAGTAATATAAAAAAAGTGCCTATAAGTAGGGGGGTGCCTAAGATGATTTAGTTAGATTAGTAAGCTTAAGCATTTCAATCAAACACCCTGTACTCTCCACATAGCATTCAATTTATTGAGCGTATGAAACGCGATAAATAGCACCAGCCCTATCATCTGATATCAATAACGAACCATCTTTTAGCACAAGCACATAAGCTGGTCTGCCCCAGGCTTTTTGACCCTGCAGCCAGCCTGTTACAAATGGCTCATATTTGGTGATTATTTCATCTTCATCACTGCCTGTAAGGGTTGCCATCATGACCTTGTAGCCCGATTTTTTACTGCGATTCCATGAACCGTGTTCCGCGACAAACAACCTGTTTTTATAAGCTTTAGGAAATTGCTTGCCAGTATAAAAAGCAATACCCAATGGCGCTACATGTGCACCCAATGCCTGAATAGGTGACGTAAACGCTCGACACGATAAATCATTGAATTCAGGATCTGCAATCGTTCCACCGTGACAATAAGGGAAACCAAAGTGCTCCTGAAATTCATCAACACGGTTGATCTCATCAGGGGGAATATCATCGCCCATCAAGTCTCTGCCGTTATCACTCAACCATAATTTTTTTGATACGGGGTGCCAGGTAAAACCTACGGTATTACGAATACCTCTCGCCTCTACGCGTTCATCCGTACCATCGGCTTTCATACTGCGAATCACGGCGTAATCTTTCTTCAAGCACACATTACACGGCGCACCAATGGCCATATATAAGCGGCCATCCGGACCGAAATCCATATATCGCCAACCGTGGTGAGTTTCAGAGGGTAAATCATCACGGATTAAAGTAGGAATAGGCGGGTTATCTAATCGAGCCTCAATATCATCCATTCGAAATAGTTTATCTACAGCACCTATGTAGAGAGCTTTGTCTCGAAACGCTAAACCGTTCGGCATGTTTAGATCTTCAGCAATAATATAGCGTTTATTATTCTTAATCGCGTACACGACACCTTCGCTTCTTGTGCCCACAAACAAGGTGCCATTAGCACCCAAAACCATGGTTCTCGCATTCGGCACATCACTTTCAAATAACTCTATCTTGAAACCAGCGGGGACTTTTAACAAATCAAGATTGGATTTAGCCGCAGCAAATTGATGGATCAAAAGAGCCATTGCAAACAACACAGATTTAACGATTAAACTATTCATAGTTTTACACCCCCCCACTTATAGGGCTTTTTTTAATTGTTTGATTCGAAAACATCGTTATTAATATTCAAACTGCATAGAACAAAAGCAAAAACAATACAAACACTTAAACACGCCATGGATAATTGCATTATTCAAAAATATCCCCAGTATCTATTTAGCGCCAATTTTAACGTGAAAGTTCAGTTTTATGCGAACAAACCGCTTTAAACGAGCAAGTAGAACAATGAGTATTTAAACTATTTTATAGGGCACCCCCCTACTTTGGGGCCTATTTCTTTCTATTTCTACAGGTTACATCGCGTCACAATATGGTATTATCCGCCACCTAAACAACCGAAAATGATAAACATGACCGAACGTACAGCCACTATCACACGTGATACTTTTGAAACACAGATTACCGTCAATATAAATTTAGACGGCACGGGAAAAGCGCGCTTCAAAACCGAAGTCCCCTTCCTTGAACACATGATGCACCAGATAGCGCTGCACGGCATGATCGATATTGAAATCGAAGCTAATGGTGATCTGCACATAGATGCGCATCACACGGTTGAAGATATCGGCATTTCACTGGGTCAGGCTTTTGCAAAAGCGATTGGTGATAAAAAAGGCATTCGTCGTTACGGTCACGCCTATGTGCCACTCGATGAGTCATTATCTCGCGTAGTGATTGATTTTTCTGGTCGCCCTCATTTGGAAGATACCGTCGATTACAAACGCCCGATGCTAGGAAATTTCGATACCGATCTATTCCACGAGTTTTTCCAGGGCTTTGTGAACCACGCTTTAGTCAGCTTACACCTGGATAATATCCGCGGCCGTAACGCACACCATATTGCTGAAACTATATTCAAAGCATTTGGACGCGCATTACGTATGGCTGTTGAAAGAGATGAGCGTTCTGCGAACGCAATACCATCAACGAAAGGTTCTCTGTAACCTAATAAATTACTTTTGATGCTTTCCAAAAATAAAAATCAGCTGCCCGAATTGTTTTTTAGATTTATTCAAGGACAAGGCGGAGACGCGCAGTTTACAAATGTAAACGAGCATCGACAACGCAGTTATTGGATGAATATAAAAGACAAGGCGGGTAGTTGAGAGATGATTGCAGTAATAGATTACAGCATGGGCAATTTACACTCCGTGCACAAAGCCCTTCAACACGTTACCAATGAAACGGTTGAGATAACATCTTCTCCTGATGTTATCAACAAAGCGGATCACATCGTATTCCCTGGTCAGGGTGCTGCTCGCGATTGCATGAGTGAATTACACAAGCGTGAACTCGTCGATGTGGTTAAACAAGTCGCTATTAGCAAACCTTTTCTAGGTGTTTGCATGGGCATGCAAGTGCTGATGGAGCATAGTTCAGAAGGCGGTGGGGTCGATTGCATTGGTCTTTATGAAGGCAAAGTTTTGTACTTTAAAGACCACATTGGCGCGACTGACGAGAATGGTGAGCGACTAAAAATTCCACAAATGGGCTGGAATAAAGTCTCGCATACTCAACAACATCCACTGTGGAATGGCATCAAAGAAAACTCTCGTTTTTACTTTGTGCATAGCTACTTTATTGCGCCAGAAGATAAATCCATTATCGCTGGTGAGACCGATTACGGTATTACCTATCCATCTGCTATTGCAAAAGACAATGTCTTTGCAATTCAGGCACATCCTGAAAAAAGTGCAGATGATGGCTTACAACTTTTGAAAAACTTTACCCAATGGGATGGAAACGTTTAGATGTTATTACTACCTGCGATTGATCTTAAAGACGGGCAATGCGTACGCCTAAAACAAGGCCGCATGGAAGATACCACCGTATTCTCTGACAGCCCTGTTGATACAGCTACACGCTGGGTTGAAGCTGGCGCAAAACGTTTACACCTGGTTGATCTGAATGGTGCTTTTGATGGCGTACCGGTAAACAATTCTGCTGTCGAAGCAATTGCGAAGAAATTCCCTGATTTGCCGATTCAAATCGGAGGCGGCATTCGTGATGCTAAAACGGTTCAGGCCTATCTTGATGCCGGAGTTACTTACTGCATTATTGGTACTAAAGCGGTTGAAGACCCTGAATTTGTAAAAGACCTTTGCAAGCAATTCCCTGGGCATATTATTGTCGGTATCGATGCTAAAAATGGCATGGTAGCAACAGATGGTTGGGATAAAGTTTCTACTGTTTCAGCGATTGATCTTGCCAAACAGTTCGAAGAAGCCGGAGTAGTGGCAATCGTTTACACTGACATCTCACGCGATGGCATGATGACTGGCGTCAACGTCGAAGCCACGAAAGAACTCGCTGAAAGCATCAATATTCCTGTTATCGCTTCTGGTGGCGTTACCAATATGGACGATATTATCGCACTGTGTAATGTCGAAGCTTCAGGAATCACAGGTACAATTCTTGGTCGTTCGATCTACGAAGGTACGATCGACCTTGCCAAAGCGCATGAGTTTGTCGACACATTTGCTGAGAGAATGGCATAAGATGGGATTAGCAAAACGCATTATCCCTTGTCTCGACGTTGATAATGGACGCGTCGTGAAAGGTGTTAACTTCGTCGATATCCGCGATGCGGGTGATCCGGTTGAAGTTGCCGCACGCTATAATCGCGAAGGCGCAGATGAAATCACTTTTCTGGATATAACTGCAAGCTCTGATGATCGTGAAACCACGGTCCACATGGTTGAAGCGATCGCATCCGAAGTGTTTATACCTCTGACTGTTGGTGGTGGTATTCGCAAACTGGAAGATGTTCGCACAATGCTCAACGCCGGCGCGGATAAAGTAGCAATCAACACCGCTGCCATTCACAACCCAGAATTAGTAAAACAAGCCGCTGAATACTATGGCTCTCAATGCATTGTTGTTGCCATTGATGCCAAAAAAGTCAGCAAAGAAGGCGAACCAGATAAGTGGGATATATTCACCCACGGTGGCCGCAACGACACAGGTATCGATGCCGTTGAATGGGCAAAAAAAATGGCAGACTATGGTGCTGGCGAACTGCTTGTCACCAGCATGGATAAAGATGGCACAAAATCAGGTTTTAACCTACCTTTAACAAAAGCGATCGTAGATGCTGTTAATATCCCTGTTATCGCTTCTGGCGGTGTAGGTAATCTTCAGCATTTAGCCGATGGCGTGACCATCGCTGGCGCTGATGCAGTTTTAGCGGCAAGTATTTTTCACTTTAATGAATACACCGTTGGTGAAGCCAAACAATTTATGCAGGATCAAGGCATTGAAATGCGCATTTAAGGACATATTATGGATAAGAGTATGAGTAATAATACGCTTAGAGACGTTGCAGATGTTCTTGAGGCTCGCAAATCGGCTGAACCTGACAGTTCATACGTAGCAAAATTGTATGACAAAGGATTGGATGCGATTCTTAAAAAGGTAGGCGAAGAAGCGACGGAAGTCGTGATGGCTGCCAAAGATACTGAAAACGGCAAAAGCCCAGATAAAATAGTCTACGAAGTTGCTGACTTATGGTTTCATACCCTAGTATTATTAGCACAACAAAATTTACACCCAGATGACGTGTTAAAAGAATTAGAACGTCGATTTGGAACATCTGGTCTAGTCGAAAAAGCAAGTCGACAGTAAACGCACCAGATAAAAGCATTAAATTAAAAGTCTCTAACTTAGAGATGTTAGCGGTACATTAAAGAATCACAGAAGAGAGGAATAGTATGTTATACGGATTTGGATTAGGCGGAATTAGCCCATGGTCACTATTAATTATCTTAGTAATCGTAGTGGTTATCTTCGGCACAAAGCGCCTACGCAATGCGGGTGGTGATTTAGGCGGAGCGGTTAAAAACTTCAAAGACTCTATGAAAAGTGGCGCAGATAGCGTGAATGCCAAGAAAGAATCGATTGAAGATGCTGCTGACGATGTTATCGACGCGACTTCAAAAGTTAAAGACACCACTAAGTCATAAGTTTTTCACAATTTTAGACTAACCCCTTTCGAGTAGTTTTTAATGTTTGATTCTGGCTTTCTGGAAATGCTTGTCATTGGCGTGATTGCACTGCTAGTGGTAGGCCCTGAACGATTACCCGGCCTTGCTTCAAAGGTAGGTAAATTTGTTGGTAAAATGAAGGCATTTATTGCGAATACACGCGAAGATATCGAAAAAGAAATTCGCGCAGATGAAATGCAATCCATGCTTGCCCAACAGAAAGAAGAAATCAGTGAATTACGAGACATGATGAAAAACACCAGCAACGAAGTTTCTAGTGAAGTTAATGAGGCTGCGGAAATGCTCGGTGATAGCATCAATGAAGCCGAAAAAGCTTCCTCAACAAGTAGTAAATAGACAGTATGAGCGATAGTAAAACTTCGGCCAGTGAACTGCCAGCAACCGCTACGGGTGGTTTTCTTTCTCATCTTATCGAAATGCGAGACCGCCTACTAAGAGCGGTTATCGTTATCTTTGTTGCCTTTGTTTGTCTATTTCCCTTCGCTAAAAATATCTATAACTGGCTAGCAGCTCCACTGGTTGATCAAGGCCAGGAAATGTTAATCATTGGCCCTGTCGCGCCATTTCTTATTCCCATGAAGCTAACCTTAATGGTGGCTTTTTTAATTGCCCTGCCTTACCTGTTTTACCAGCTATGGTCGTTTGTTGCGCCAGGCTTGTATAAGCACGAGAAACGCTTAATTTATCCACTGATTGCTTCGAGTATTTTCCTCTTCTATCTCGGCATAGCTTTTGTATATTACATTCTGCTACCGATGATGTTTAAGATCATTCCGCAATTTGCACCTGAAGTAGCCGTCTTTAGCCCGGATATCGCGCAGTATCTCGATTTTACCATCATGATGTTTATGGCATTTGGCTTTGGTTTTGAAATGCCAATCGCCACGATATTACTGATTAGCACGGGTATGACGACCGCTGAAGATTTAAAGAAAAAGCGCCCGTATGTCATCGTTGGTGCTTTTGTTGTTGGCATGTTGTTAACGCCTCCTGATGTAATCTCGCAAATTATGTTAGCCATTCCAATGTGGTTATTGTTTGAATTGGGCATCATTTTTAGCGGCTTCTTTAAAACACGAATCGAAGAAGCGAGCGAAGCCAAAGATAACATCAATGCTGAAAAAGAGGCTGCCGAGAAAACTGCCGCTTCTGCAGCAGCAGGCACCGCCGCTATTAGTGCGGATAAACTCTGGGAAGATGATGATAATTATTATGAAGAGTTTGATGAAGACGATTCTGACAACACTATTCATAATGATGAAAATAATGAGACAGGGCTTAACGAATACACCGATGATGATGCTTTCGATATGTCCAGCCCATCTGATGCTGTAGACGAGTCTAAAGAGACTGATAATAAAGATAACGAAGATTCTCTGTCTGAAGGTAGTGGCGAAATAAGTGAGTCAGAAGAAGCTGAAAAATTCTATGGCACTGACGTGGTTGAAGATTTTGAAGAGCTTACCGACGACGAAATGGAAGCTGAACTGGATCGTATTGAAGCAGACGAAGATAACATTACTGATCAAAGCAGTGATGAAACTAATGATGACAAGACTGAAGATAATTCAGATACTGACATCGACGATACTGCTAAAGATGATACAAAAGAAAACGCTCCTACTAAAAAGGATGAAGACTCAAAAGATTAAGAATAATCTTTTGAGTGCTAAATAAATCTAATAAAAACAAAGCTTTGATAAATATCAAACCTCATCTTTAGACTGAATTACAATGAACTATTCAGTTTTTTCATGCTACTATTATTATACCTATGAATATTTAATGATAGTTTCATGAGTCGTGGAATAGCGGCCACAGCTTTCATCTATCCTTCTAAATATTTATAGTTTATTGTTTTTAAAGAATCACGAAGGGGAGCATCCTATGGCGTGTTTAATTAAAAACTTATTAGGGCTAACATCATTAAAAAACGATGATAATTGCGAAGTTCTACCGCCAATTGTTAGATCATTAGTTGGCAGTACGCTTTTTATCATTTTAATGGCAATAGCAAGTCACCTAATAAGAGTGTAATTGATAGACCACTAAAAAAGCCTGCAAATACTATGTTGTTTGTGGGCTTTTTTTCTTCCTGAGATAAGACTTTTCTAGGCCCCTCATCACTCTCATTTTTAGATAAGTCACCCCCCTACTTTGAGCGATATTTTTAAGGTGCTTTTTCCTGAAGAGCATCTTTTAAAATAACATTGTTACCCCACTGCACTCGTAAGTTAAACTACAAAGCTGTTTTACATACCTTGCTTAGCTCATCGAAAGATCTGCTCCCAGCCCACAAACACGATTTCAAATATGAGTATATTTTTTACAGGCTTGATCTTAGGTGCCAGCCTGATCATAGCTATAGGCGCCCAAAATGCTTACGTCCTTAAACAAGGGCTGATTAAGCGACACGTATTTATCATCTGCCTAATTTGCGCTTTATCGGATGCCATTTTAATAGTGATCGGTACAAGTGGATTAGGAAAGTTTGTGCATAACCACCCAGACTGGCTGAAGATCATTACCTGGTTGGGCGCGACCTATCTTATTATTTTTGGATTAATGAGCCTTCGCTCTGCGTTTAAAAGTGAAACACTAGAAATTGCGGCAGCAGATGGTAACTCACAAAACTTACGTAAAGTTGTGACTACCGTTTTAGCACTGACATTTTTAAACCCGCACGTCTATCTTGATACTGTGTTGCTCATTGGCAGCATTGCCTCACCTTATTCAAGCGAACAACGACTGTATTTTACCATTGGCGCAGTGTGCGCATCATTCATTTGGTTCTTTTCGTTAGGGTATGGAGCACGCTTACTAGCGCCCGTATTTGCTAAACCGAATGCATGGAAGTTTCTTAATATTCTTATCGGGTTAGTGATGTTCAGTATTGCCTACCAGTTAATCACCACCGACTTCGCCGTTATTTAAAAAAACGGCCCCTAAGTAGGGTGGTGGGTTTTGATATTTACTGTTTTACAAACAAAAAAAGAGCCCGCTAAGCGGGCTCTTTGATGTAACAAATACTACATTTTTGCATTTTAAAAGCTTACATTGATAATGCTTTTAAAGAAGTTGCAGCTGAAGAAAAAGATTTGCGCTCATCATCAGGCATTGGAATCATACCCTTTTCAGCCAAGTAGCCATCTTCACCCCAAGTGTTATCTGAAACGAATTCAGCAACAAACTCTTTGATACCCGGTACTTTACCCACATGGTCATTTTTGATGTACATGTAAAGTGGACGAGATACTGGGTATTCACCCGAAGCAATCGTGTCAAAGTTTAGTTCTTTACCGTCGATGCTTGAGCCTTGTACCTTGTCAGAGTTTTGATCAAGGAAGCTAAATCCAAATACACCCAACATATCAGGGCTAGCAACAAGCTTCTGTACGATTAAGTTATCGTTTTCGCCAGCTTCAACATACACACCATCTTCACGCACTGTGTGACAAATGTTCTTGTATTGTTTTTTGTCTGTCTTCTTAAGCGCTTTGATCCATGGAACAGTCTTACAACCACCTTCCATTGCAAGCTCAGCAAATGCATCGCGAGTTCCTGATGTTGGTGGTGGACCCATTACTTTAATGTCAGTTGCTGGTAATGATGGGAAAATCTGATTCCATTTAGTGTAAGTATTAGGGATCAATTTACCTGTGTAACCACCTTTTCCGTCAGTTTCAGGTACCTGCTTTGCTACTGCGAAGAAGATAGCCTGACGCGTTAACGCATACTTTGGAGAAGCTTTCGAATTAGCGATAGCAATACCATCGTACCCTACTTTAACTTCTGTTAGTTTAATGCCGTTATCTGCACATTTTTTGAATTCTGATTCTTTAATTCTTCTTGAAGCATTAGTGATATCTGGTGTATCGATACCGTTACCCTCACAGAAAAGCTTCATTCCGCCACCTGATCCTGTAGATTCGATTTTAGGTGTCTTGAATTTAGTCTTCTTACCAAACGTCTCTGCAACTACTGTAGAGAAAGGATAAACCGTAGAAGAACCTACGATTTCGATATGGTCGCGAGCCATTGCATTCGAGAATGAAAGGGTTGCTATTGCCGTTGCAACAACCAAGCTTACTTTTTTCATTTATTTTTGCTCCAAAGTTTTTATATAAAATCATTAATACAAGATTGGTAACAACGTGATTCATTGCTCACCAAAGCTGCGCAAATAATAGTTTTGGAATGTGACCGCTTTATTACAGAATTGTTAAGGTTTTATGACAATGCATCCAGCGCTTGTTAATTCTGGCTCATCTCTGGCTTAACTCTGACTAAGTTCTGATTCAGCGCTTATCACAGTGAAAACGATAACCAATGCCACGAACGGTTTGTATGGCGTTGTCATAACCTTCTATCGCCAGGGCTCGGCGTAATCTTAAAATATGGACATCCACAGTGCGCTCTTCAACATAAGGACTGCGACTCCAAACCTGATTCAATAGATTTTCCCGACTAAAAACACGATCTGGGTGTTCGATTAAAAATAACAACAGCCTGTATTCAGTTGGGCCTAAATCTAATGCCTCTCCCACTAACGAGACACGGTGTGACAATCTATCAATTTCTAGCTGGCCGACACGAATCACATCCTGCTCTTCAGCCTCTTGATTACTGCGTCTTAAAACGGCTTGAATTCTTGCTATCAGCTCTTTGGGAGAAAAAGGCTTGGTCACATAGTCATCAGCGCCCGCATTCAAGCCCGAAACTTTGTTCGCTTCCTCTGATTTTGCGGTAAGCATGATAATAGGAATTTGACAGGTTGAAACCTGACCTTTTAACGATCTGACTATATCGACACCTGATGCATCAGGCAGCATCCAGTCCATCAAGATCAGATCTGGATCATTGTTCTTTAACAGTAACCGTGTCTGAGAAGCGTCTTCTGCTTCTAATGTTTGAAAGCCTGCTTTTTTTAAAGCGAAGTCAAGCATCGATCGGATTGGCTTCTCATCTTCGACTAATAGTATTGTATTCATAGCCCTGCTGTTTTTATTCATTGACCTTGCTATTCAAGCACATCAATATTTCAGAACGATGACAAAAAACCTCTTGTGTAGAAATATCTGCAAATAAATGGATAAAAAAAGCCCCATTAATACGATCATTAATGAGGCTTAAATTCGCTGTTATTACAGCTTCAACATTTAGTGCTTGCCACTAATCTATACACCAATCTCGCCATTATCATCTTTCATAATAACGACAGTTGAGGCACGAGGGCGAACGCTAGTTCCTGCAGGCGTTTCCTCTGCCGCGTTTGTGCTATAAGGCCAATTACCCGGATGCTGAATATTCACAAAGAAATTCTTTTGATCAGGCGTCAAAGAAAGCCCTGTGACTTCACAATTATTCGGCCCAACAAAGAAACGTCTCAGCTCTGCTTGATTGCTTGCAGATAATACTTCCTGATTACCGTCCGCATCGACCAGTTTAGAGGGAACAACCGCTAGCATTTGATCGTTGGTATAACTAGTCACTTCGTCAGCACCGTTATCGGTTTGTACCCACATAATTCCGCGTGCATCAAAAGCCATACCATCTGGGCTCGCAAACTGATTGAATTCATCCAGCCCCGAAAGATTTGTTTCAGCATCTGCGTCTTCAGGTGATCCAAAGACAAAGATATCCCAATCAAACTCATTGCTACCCTCGACTTCATCCCAACGAATAATATGTCCGAACGCATTATTCAAACGTGGGTTTGCCGGGTTAGTCGTATCGGTTCGCTGCGTATTGTTGGTGAGTGTCAGGTAAACCGTGCCCGTTACTGGGTCTACTGCTGTCCACTCAGGACGATCCATTGGGGTTGCCCCAACTATATCTGCCGCACCAGCTGTATTAAGAATGATATCAGCCTGGCTGCTAAAGCTATTTGCCAATGTTTCGCTACCGTCGGCAGATGGAGTAGTTAATACCAAAGGTAACCACATTCCTTTTCCATCATCATCAAAACGCGCTACGTATAAAGTGCCAGAATCCATGTACTTAGCACCAACGTCCAAACGATCTGTTCTGTCAGCATCTGCAGGATCCCACATTGCAGTTGATTCAAATTTATACAGATACTCAAAACGTGAATCATGCCCGGAATAAAACACAATCGGCTTGCCAGCTTCTAACTTACCGTAAGCACAGCCTTCATGACGAAAACGTCCTAACGCGGTTCTTTTAACCGCTGTAGAATCTGGGTTATAAGGATCAATTTCTACGATATACCCGTAGCCATTTGCCTCATTTCTATAGTCTTCCAAGGCATTTGCGCCAGTTGGTGTTAGGTTAAATCGACTAAATTCACCTTGAACTTCATCTGCACTACCCGCTTGATCATGCCAGTTGTATCTGCCACTGGTTAAACTTGAAATACCAATTCGCTTCTGGTCTTCAGTCATGGTTGCTTCATCGGCAACAAAATAACCTGGCCAGTTTTCTTCACATGTTAAGTAAGTTCCCCAAGGTGTAGAACCGTTTCCACAGTTATTCAAAGTACCGCGTGTTTTGTTACCCGCCGTTGAAAAAGGTGTGATTAATGCCGCTGTCATCGCTAATGGACCAGAAATATCCATCTCAGTTGCTGCAGTAAAACGACGATTATGAGCGTCATCTTTAACCACTTGCCAGCCGTTATCCGTTAATTGAACACGCACTACCGTAACGCCATGTGCATTTATTTCTTTACGTACAAATTCCGAATCTCTAACCGCCCCGTCGTAGTGCAGCGCATTGCTATCAATATATTCATGATTGATACATAAAAGACCGTCTGTTGAACTGCCATCCAGAGGAAAGAATTGCATACCATCATGATGCATACCGAGTGAATTCGCCTGGTCTAAGGCGGTGTTAGTACCGTCACTCTTCCACTCAGAAGCGATGCTGTTTAGCGGCGTTCCCCATGGTGCTAACACCTGAGCGCTATAACCTAATGGCACCACAACAGCGTCTGTTTTAGATCCTGCGATAGATTTAAAACCTAATGAAAGAGATTCTGATGCTTCATCATCACTACTACTGCTGCTGTTACAACCCGCTAATCCAAAACTACTGAACAGACCTAAAGCAGCAAATGCAGCACCACCTTTAAGTACGTCACGTCTTGATAGCTTTTTTTCTAGCACGGATGAAAATGGCTCATTAGCGCTATGGTTATAACGCGTTGGGTCAAATGTTTCTTTACTCACAATTATTCCTTTTTGGTTTGATTTATAAAATGCCGTAGCAAGCCAGGGAATAGTAAGAAGATAATATGAAGGTTAAATTACAAAATGGTTAAGGTTTTATGAAATGCAGATTTTAATCGGATCTATATAAAACTAGAGAGAGAAATAAACAAGAAAGTCTGATGAATTAAATGAAAGGCAACGCTTATACATTTGCACCTCCCTAAATAGATATTAAAAAAAACGCCTATAAGTAGGGGGGTGCCTAATCAAAAAATTAACAAGGAATTAGTCGTCTACAACTCGACTGGCAGGGAAACACACAGAAAACGTTGAGCCTCTGCCCACTTCACTTTTGATATCCAGCTTGGCGCCATGTCGTTGGGCAATATGTTGAACAATTGCCAGACCTAAACCCGTGCCGCCTTTATCGCGAGAACGCCCTTTATCGACACGATAAAAACGCTCCGTTAAATGCATTAAATGCTCAGCCGGAATGCCTTGACCATCATCGACAACAGAGAGGCAGCCTTCGCCTTTTGCAGATTTCTTCCAAATCACTTTTACTTTGGTGCCATCCTGAGTGTGGCGGACTGAATTGTGGACGAGATTGCTGCATACACTGATAATTTCCGCATCAGAGCCTTTTATCTTCAAGCTCTCATCAATGTCTTTTTCTATAATATGCGTATCACCGGTAATCAATGTCGCTTCATCATGGCAGATTCTATTCAGAACTGAAGGTACGTCGATGATGCTGCTCGAGTTATCGCTCAGCTCGGAATTTTCCAGACGTGACAAAGTGAGTAGATCTTCGATAATGCGCTGCATTCTAATAGATTGATCAGAGGCTGCTAACACTGCAGGTTGCAAGCTATCAGGTAGATTATCATCTTCCTGCATAATCTCGAGATAACCTGCTATTACCGTCAACGGCGTACGTAGTTCGTGTGATGCATTGGCGATGAAGTTTTTACGCATTCTATAGATGGTAGCGCGTTCACTCACATCTCTTGCGACTAATAACTTCAAATCCCCCTGAACCGGGATAATCTGAATCGCCACTTGTCTTTCAAGGCCGTAATCGCCTGTAGGTAGACTTACTTCTATTTCTTTGGTGGATTTTGTTTCCAGCAGTTTATTCACTTGCGGTAAGCGAATAATGTTATCGATACGTTGCCCTCTGTCTTTTTTGATATCGACATTTAAATAGACCTGCGAAATACCGTTTGCCCAATCGATTTCATTATTGCCGTTAAGCACGACTGTTGCATAAGGTAGCGCGGTGATAATACCTTGCAAACGCTTGAGTAAATTCACCATGCGATCTTTGCGTCGATCACTCTTTTTATGCGTATTCTGGATTTGCTGGGTAATGCGTTCCCAAATGCCATTACTGTCAGGTAATAACGAGGGGCTTGCCCCCTTAATTAACCAGATATGTAGTTGTTTGAGTTTGTACAGCAACCAAGCGATATAAGTGACGAGCGAAAGAATCAGGGACAAGGACCAATAGCCCGTGAGCATGCCTCCCACAAAGGCGACAAACAGGACTAACGCGATGCGCCAGCGTTCAGTACTCCAGTCATTACTATCCATCTAATTTTTCAGTAAAGCGATAACCTGCGCCCCTCACCGTCTTTAACATGTCATCAAGCTCATAAGGTTTGAGCACTTTGCGCAAACGCAGAATATGGACATCGACTGTACGCTCATCAATAAACGTGCTTTGTCCCCAGACTTGATCTAACAGTTGCGCTCTGCTGTGTATTCTTTCTGGCTTTCGCATAAAATAATGCAATAAACGAAACTCTGTTTGACCAATATCCACAGTGGCATCATTGATCAAAAGCGAATTATTTTCCAGATTAATCACCAACGAACCTTTATCTGACTTACGCGTAATTGTTTTATCCACACTTAAACCTTGCGATCGTCTGATTAATGCTTTGATTCTGGCGTCTAGCTCTTTTAATGACACGGGTTTCGTCATGTAGTCATCCGCACCAACTTCAAGGCCTTTTACCTTGTCCATTTCTTCGGCGCGCGCAGTAAGCATTAAGATAGGTATATCTCGTTGAATTTTATTTTTTCGTATTTGCTTAATAATCTCGGGACCACTGATATCCGGCAACATCCAATCCAGCAAAATAAGGTCTGGGTTCTTCTCGGCAAGCATATCAAATGCCACCCCCCCACTTTCAGCGGCTTTTACCTTATAGCTCTTGCCCAGCAGAAACCCTTGTAACATTTCTCTTATGGCATGATCGTCTTCAACTAATAAAATTTCAAACATCTAATTTCATCGACCTTATTCTTCGCCGTCTTCAATGTCATACGGAAAGTATTTCGAACGGATATGCTCCAAAGACGTATGTCGTACATCTTTACCCTTCACCAGGTAAATAACATATTCACAGATATTCTGCGCATGATCAGCGATTCGTTCTAATGAACGCGCACACCAGCTTACTCTCAAAGCACTCTTTATATGACGCGGGTCTTCCATCATGAAGGTAATCAATAATCTCGACAAATTATCCAGCTCAACATTCACTTGCTGGTCTTTACCGAGAATTCTTACTGCGCCATCAGCATCAAGTCGTGCAAATGCATCTAATGAGTCATGCAGCATGGTCAAGACTAATTGACTCATGTGTGAAAGCTCGGAGTGCATTCTTGTGATATTTTGTTTTTTCGCAAGCTTTTTAGAATAGCGAGCAATTTTTTCTGCTTCATCGCCTATTCTTTCGAGGTCTGTAATGACTTTTACAACGGCTACAACTAAACGTAAATCAGAAGCGGTAGGTTGTCTTCTCGCGATCACACGAGTGCATTCCTCATCGATATCCACTTCCATCTGGTTAACTGCTTCATCGCCATTCGCAACGGCTTTCGCCAGCTCAAAATCAGACTCTAATAATGCTTTTACCGCTTGCTCTGCCTGGGATTCTACTAAACCACCCATTTTCAGCACTTGGTTTCGAATATCTTCCAGCTCTTCATTATAGCGCTGTGAAATATGCTGCCCTATTTCCATTTTTTTACCTTTTAACGTTACTTTAAGCGTGTACTTTTAACGATGCACATTTCGCTTAGGTTTATTCACCAATGTATTAACCAAAGCGCCCAGTAATATAATTTTCTGTTAATTGATGCTCAGGGTTAGTAAATACCTTATCGGTATCATTCACTTCAACCAGCTTACCCATGTGGAAGTAAGCAGTGCGTTGCGAAACGCGCGCAGCTTGCTGCATTGAGTGAGTCACAATAGCAATGGTATAGTTTGATTTCAGTTCATCCATTAACTCTTCAATGGTTGCTGTAGCGATAGGATCAAGTGCCGAGGTTGGCTCATCCATTAAAATTACTTCAGGGTCTACCGCAATCGCACGAGCAATACATAAACGCTGTTGCTGTCCACCTGATAAACCTGTACCTGGTTTCTGCAAATCATCTTTAACTTCTTTGAATAAGCCTGCTTTAATCAAACTCGCTTCTACCAAGTCATCAAGCTCAGAACGATTAGATGCCAAACCATGCAAACGCGCACCATAAGCCACATTATCGTAAATGGACTTAGGGAAAGGGTTTGGCTTCTGAAACACCATGCCGACTCTGGCACGCAGTAAAACCGGGTCTGTTTTCTTGCCGTAAATATCTTCACCATCCAGAGTGTGCTCACCGGTAACACGACAAATTGAAATAGTGTCATTCATGCGGTTTAACACGCGCAAAAAGGTCGATTTACCACAACCAGAAGGACCGATCATGGCAATAATTTCATTGTTGCCGATATCTAAGTCGACACCAAATATTGCCTGCTTATCGCCATAAAACACATCACAGTTTCGTGAACTCATTTTAGCGTTGTCGACTAATGGCTTACCCACCGTGCCATTGATTTCTACATCAAATTCACTACGGTGCTTTTCACCGGTAATTGCATCAACAGCAGGTTTTGGCGTTTCTGATTCTAACGGAGCCGCTCTTGGCATTCCTGGCATTGTATTGATAACGTCAGTCATAGTTTTTACTCAATTAATAAATTTGGTCAATCTCGTTGCTAGTACTTTATACCTGTTGATCTTATCTCAGGGAATAAAGCTTACCAGCGTCTCTCGAATTTCTTTCTAAGCATTATGGCGATTAGGTTCATCGCTACCAAGAACCCTAATAACACCATAATAGCGGCAGAGGTTCTTTCAGTAAACGCTCTCTCTGGGCTGTCAGACCACAGGTAAATCTGCACTGGCATAACCGTTGAGGGATCTAATACTCCGGTTGGCACTTCCGCCACGAACGCTATCATTCCAATCATTAACAGCGGTGCTGTTTCGCCCAGTGCTTGCGCCATACCGATAATCGTACCAGTTAAAATACCCGGCATTGCTAAAGGCAGTGTGTGCTGAAATAAGGTTTGGACGCGTGATGCTCCCAAACCAATGGCCGCCTCTTTAATAGAAGGTGGCACTGATTTAATTGCCGCACGACTCGCAATAATTATGGTAGGCAATGTCATCAATGTTAATACCAAACCACCTATCAACGGTGTGGAGCGCGGAACACCAAAATAATTGATATAGACCGCCAGCCCCAATAGACCAAATACGATCGAAGGCACAGCCGCCAGGTTGTTGATATTAATTTCGATGATATCAACCCACTTATTATTCTGTGGTGCAAACTCTTCGAGGTAAGCTGCTGCCGCAACCGCTATCGGGAAAGATAACATCAAGGTTACCAGCATGGTGAATAAAGAACCCATAATGGCTCCTTTCATACCAGCCTGCTCTGGCTCTCGCGAATCACCGTTTGAAAACAGTACTGTGTTGAAACGTTTTTCCAGCCTGTCTTCTTCTATCAGCTTATCGATCCACTCAAATTGATAATCTTTAAGACGGCGTTCATCTTCAGGAAGGTTTCGATCTATCTTACCCTTCATAAAAACATCAATATCATCTTTCGCTAAAAACCAGTAAGTCTGCTTGGTGCCGAGTAATTTCGGATCAGCCAACACATCATCACGGATGGTATATGCTGCCGAGTTACTTACTATATTTCTCAAGTCGCGTTTTTTCTTGCGCCCTGAAACACCCGGAAACATTTTGTTCAGACTCGCTCTAACTACTTTTTGGTAGTTTGCCGAATACAAGGCATCTTCATCGGAGTTACTGTTTACTTTTAACACAGACTCATCCAACTCGATATCAAGTTTCACATAGGTTTGCTGAAAAGCAGGCCAGCCCTTACTTACGATGGTGAAAAGCAATACCAATAAAAAGGCAAAACTAATCATCAATGAAGCAATACCAAACAGACGGAAGCGCTTTTCTCTAGCGTAACGCTTCTTTAAACCCGCTCTTATAATTTCAGTGGAATTTGAATTACTCATACTGCTCTCTATACTTTCGAATAATTTGCAACGCAACAAAGTTGAGCAACAAGGTGATAACGAATAAACCAAGACCCAGCGCAAACGCAGCTAAAGTTTTAGGACTATCAAACTCTTGATCGCCTGTTAACAAAGTGACTATTTGCACCGTAACCGTGGTCACTGCTTCTAATGGATTGACGGTTAAATTCGCGGATAAACCAGCCGCCATCACCACAATCATGGTTTCACCAATTGCACGAGATGCCGCAAGTAACACACCACCAACTATACCCGGGAGTGCCGCAGGAATAACAACCTGACGAATAGTTTCTGACTTGGTTGCGCCCATGCCGTACGAACCATCACGCATCGCTTGTGGCACAGCGGAAATAACGTCATCTGACAAGGAAGACACGAATGGGATAATCATAATTCCCATTACCACACCTGCGGCTAACGCACTTTCTGATGCCACAGACAAACCAATGGTTTCGCCTAAGTCTCTAAGAAAAGGAGCCACCGTAAGTGCCGCGAAAAAACCATACACAACCGTTGGAATACCCGCCAGAATTTCTAGCGTTGGCTTGGCAAATGAACGCACTCTTCTGCTTGAGTATTCAGAAAGATAAATCGCTGACATCAACCCTAACGGTACAGCAATTACCAATGCGATCACGGAGATCAATAAAGTACCAACAAATAATGGAATAGCACCGAACGAACCTGAGCTCCCCACCTGATCAGTTCTAATCGAGGTTTGTGGACTCCACTTTGTACCAAAGAGGAAATCACTCGCTGGCACAGATTCAAAGAATCGTATCGATTCGAAAAGCACCGAAAACACGATACCTACCGTTGTTAAAATCGCGATAGAGGCGCAGATGATCATTCCCCAGCGCACTACAGTTTCTACTTTGTTTCTTGCTCTGAGTTCTGGGTTAATTAATCGCCAGGCAAACAACATACCGAGTAAAGCCGCGACAAAAACCACAACCGTTTTCGCCAAAGTACTGATGCTTTGGAGACGTTGGTAATGATAGGCAGCATCGCGTTTTACAGCATCTGTTTCCTCGGCAATCTGACCAGAAACAGCGAGATTTTTTACTTCGTTAATGATTAGACCAAGCGTGTCTTTGGATTCAGCTTGAAGCGTATCTGGCAAACCAGAAACTGTTAATGAAGTAATAATGCTTGAGTTGAAAGCAGACCAAAGCATCAATATCAGTAACGCGGGGATACCTGCCCAAATTGCTACCATATAACCGTAATAGTGCGGTCTTGAATGTAAATTACGTCTACCCTTATCTAAACTAGATACTGCGATAGATCTTTTATGCCCAATAAAATAGCTAAAAATAAGCAATGCTATCAGGGTAATAAGAATGGTCTGTGTAGGCATGTTTATCTCAAAAAAAATTTAATTACAATCTTAAAAGTACAATAAAAAAGAACTTATTCTTTCTGGTCTGAATCGTCGAAGTTAATACGGGTTCGCAGTGTAAGATAAAATCTTTTGCGCTGTATTAACTATGCAGTCATCTATGCATCTAGCATGTATCAACGACTCAGGCCGGAAAAAACAAAATGTTGCCAAACCCCATAACTAGGAGAAGAAGAGGGTTCGGCAACTACTTAATTATTTTTATATTACCTATATTTAACCCGCATCCAGACTGAGTACTTTTAACTCTCTTGCAGCACTACCCACTTCTTCACGCTTTTCTTCGCTGAGTGGAATTAAACCTTTTTCAGTTAAATAACCATCATCACCCCAAGCATCTTCAGATGTAAATTCCGTAAGGAATTCAGCAATCCCTGGTACTTTACCGACGTGATCACCTTTCACATAAAAATATAAAGGACGAGAAACCGCATATTTACCGTCAGCAATATTTTCGAAAGAAATCTCTACACCATCGACAATCGCGCCCTTCACCTTGTCTGAGTTTTGATCCAGAAAGCTGTAACCGAATACACCCAAAGCATCTTTATTACTCACTAATTTTTGAACGATTAAGTTATCGTTCTCGCCAGCTTCGATGAAAGCACCGTCTTCTCGAACGGTATGACAAACTTCTTTGTACTTATTCTTGTCGGTCTTTTTCATTGCCTTGATCCAATCGATCTTCTTACAACCGCCTTCAAGGGCTAGTTCTGCAAATGCGTCACGAGTACCCGACGTTGGTGGAGGACCTAATACTTCAATCTTTGTATCTGGCAAACTTGGGTTAACATCTTTCCATGTTTTGTATGGGTTTGCGATGAGCTCACCTTCTTTCTCGCCTGGTACTTCTTTCGCTAACGCCAAAAACACGTCTTTAAGGCTAAGATCAAACGTTGGACCTTTCTTTGAATTCGCGATCGCGATGCCATCAAAACCAACCTGAACTTCAGTTATATTGCTTACGCCATTTTTCTCACAAAGATCAACCTCGCTCTGTTTGATACGACGCGATGAATTTGTAATATCTGGAGTATCAATGCCATTACCCGAACAAAATAGCTTTAAGCCACCACCTGAACCAGTAGATTCAATTTTTGGCGTTTTGAATTTTGTTTTCTTACCGAAGGTCTCAGCCACAACAGTAGCAAAAGGATATACCGTAGAAGAACCAACAATCTCTATGTAATCTCTACCCGCCGCAAAATTGCTCGTAGATAGAAGTGACAATGTTGCACCCAATAGGATAGGTAGTTTTTTCATGAAGATGACTCCAAATAAATATTGTTTAATATGGTGCGCATCATAATTAGCCAATATGACAGGTTTATGACAATGACAATTTAATTCCATTTAGTTTGTCATAATTAAAGTCACCCCCCCTACTTTGGGACACTTTTTTAGCTTGAATTTGGTATAAACAGCGCTACAGACTTGTAATAGTGAATATTTAACACAATACAGTTATTATAGCCCGCTTATATAAAGCACAACCTTAGGGAAATAAAGTGACTACAAAATCAGCCCCACGTCGTAAAACAATGCTTGTTATCATGGATGGCTTTGGCGTAAACCCAAGTAAGAAAAACAATGCGGTTTATGAAGCGAATACCCCAAATTTAGACGAATATTTTGGTAAATACCCCCACACTACGTTAGAAGCATCCGGAAATGCAGTGGGTTTACCCGATGGACAAATGGGTAACTCTGAAGTTGGGCATTTAACGATTGGCTGTGGAATCATCATCAAACAGAATCTGGTTCGTGTGGATGATGCTATCGAAGATGGCAGCCTTGCGCAGAATCCGACATTACTCGAAACCATTGCTTCTGCCAAAGCCAGAAACAGACCTTTGCACCTTATCGGTTTAGTCTCTGATGGTGGTGTGCACAGTCATGTGAGTCACCTTTGTGCCTTAATCAAAATCTGTAATGACAATCAGGTTAAACCTGTAATACACGCCATTACAGATGGACGCGATACATCTCCCAAATCGGCAAAGAAATACTTACAGCAAATGGTAGATACTCTGGAAGAATTCGGTGGAAGTGTTGCAACCGTTTCCGGACGTTATTACGCGATGGATAGAGACAACCGCTGGGATCGCACGCAAATTGCCTGGGAAGCCATGGTTAATGGTAAAGGCGAAAGTGCCAGCGACGTGTTACAAGCAATCGACGATGCCTACGCCAACGGCGAAAATGATGAATTCGTTATTCCACGCGTTATGCCGAATGCTGAAAAGATTGAAGCAGATGATGCGGTGCTATTTTTCAACTTTCGTAATGATCGCCCGAGACAAATGACCGCAGCTTTAAGTATGACTGATTTTGACGGGTTTGATCGTGGTGATTATTCACCTGTTGTCGTAACAACCATGACGGAGTATGAAAAGAAATTTAATGCGCCGGTAATTTTTCCACCAGAAAGACCTGCAACCAATTTAGCCGACACCATTAGTCAGGCTGGTCTGAAACAACTGCATTGTTCAGAAACAGAGAAATATGCTCACGTCACCTTCTTTTTAAACGGCGGCAAAGAACAACCTTATGAAGGCGAAGATCGTATTTTAATAGAATCTCCAAAAGTGAACACCTACGACGAATGCCCAGAGATGAGCGCTAAAGAAGTGGCTGATGAAATTATTAAAGCAGCCAATGCTGGTGAGCATGATTTCATCGTGGTTAACTTCGCCAATGGCGATATGGTTGGTCACACTGCAATTCCTGAGCCCATTATTCGAGCTGTAGAAGCCTTGGACCGTGAAGTCGGACGCGTACTGGATGCAGCCGTTGCCAATGACTATTCAGTAATAGTGACTGCTGATCATGGCAACTGTGATGAGTATATCGACCCATACTCGGGAGAACCAAATACTCAACATACGGTATACCCAGTACCTTGCTTGGTGATCGACAAGTCTTTCTGGAAATTAAGCACGGGCGCAGGCTTAAGTAATATTGCACCTACGGTGATGCAGTTAATGGGAATCGAACAGCCAAAAGAGATTATGAGTAAATCTATTTTGCTAGAAGAAATGACGGAAGACTCAAAACCAGCAGCGTACTAATTTAATTCGTTTACTCCAGAAATTCTTCCGTTTATTCCTAATACCGTTAATCTGTCGGAGGGTAAAAACCACCAATACCGACGAATGGTGACATCCTGAATAGATACAGTAGGCTTGGCGATATCAAAAATTACCAAGCCTATTTTGTATGAAAATAACACTTCCTTTGTTTGTATTAGCAACCCTAATGTTGCTGAATACTTCCAGCTTTGCATCGGAGCCAGCACAATTTTCAGGAATTCTCTCCTCGCACAACCAGGTGCGCGCGCAATATAACCAACAGCCGCTCAGTTGGTCCAACGAGCTATCAAAATATGCCCAACAATGGGTCGACCATTTAGCACAAACACAGAACTGCGAAATGATTCATCGCCCCAATCAAAATGGCGGACAATTCCAGCAAATACATGGAGAAAACCTGTTTTGGGCAAGCCCTGAAGAATTTAGTGGCGGTGTGAAAAAAATACAGAGATTTCACCCCACAGAGATTGTAAAAGCATGGGCTGAGGAAGCTAACTTTTATGACTATCAGAACAATAGATGTCAACCAGGTCAGGACTGCGGTCACTTCACTCAAATGGTCTGGCACGAATCACAACAAGTAGGGTGTGCCAAAGCGATTTGCCCTGACAAATCTCAGATTTGGGCCTGCAATTATCACCCGCGTGGCAACTACATTGGGGAATGGCCATACTAAATCCAGACAAAACCAGCCCCATACAACTAAAAGTACCGCCAATTCATTCGCTATTAATACTGTTAATGGTAAAGTCCTAGCTGCTCATTAATCAAGCAATGAGTAAATCAAATAGGAAACCACTTACTTTTATTCGGGGAATGATATGAGCAGCAACGTAAATGATGCTTTTGCTACGCCTAAATCAGACGTAGCAGGCACAACAATAGGAAATAACAACAGCGGCAATGCCATTACAACGGGCATTGTTGATCAACTAAAGCGCACTAGACCGTGGGTGTTATTAATATCCATCGTGGGTTTTATCTTTACCGCATTGATGGCTATTGGCACCGTTGGAATATTTTTCGGTGGCGGTGCTGCAATGATGGGTGGGCCTGGTATGCCATCTGGAATAGGCGGTGGTGGCCTGATTATAGGCATGGGCGTCATGTACTTGATCATGACCATTTTGTATTTTGTGATATCGCTTTTCCTACTGAAATACGCAGGGGCAATTAAACGCTTTGTGGCATCTGGCACAGCGCAAGATATGGAAGCGGCTCTAAAGCATCAGGCAAGCTTCTGGAAGCTCATAGGTATCCTGACACTGCTTACCATCGTTATTATGATCGTTATGATGGTTGTTGGAATTGGTGGCGCACTGATGGGTGGAGCGTTCTAAAGTCAGTTATCTTTACCAGCTTTATGTCTCTTAAATTTAAAGCTTGATAACAATAAATACACCTAAGAGCTCGCTTGATATTATTCAGCGAGCTTTTTTATTGCTCTTCGATACCAGTTTCTATCAAACCATTTAGTCAGCTCTGAATAAGTTAAAGCGATTACCTTCTTTTAACCAGTTTGCCTATTGTCATGCCCTGCACCAAAATTGAGAATACGACGATTACATAGGTAACCATTAACAAAGCTTCTCTATATTCACCCGCTGGAAGTGTTAATACTAAAGCAATTGATATACCACCACGCAAACCGCCCCACGTCAGGATTCTGATTATTTTAGGTGTAAAGGTCTGACGCGCCTTCATGATTGATACAGGTACTCCGACAGAGAAAAAGCGAATCGCCAGCACTACAGGTATCATGATTAAACCAGCAATTACAGCGGTAGTATCAAAGGTTAATACCAATACCTCTAAACCAATCAACACAAACAGAACGGCATTGAGTATTTCATCGATCAATTCCCAGAAATTATCCAGATGCTCACGAGTCTTGTCAGACATCGCAAATTTTCGCCCACTATTACCGATCAACAATCCTGCAATAACGATCGCTATTGGGCCGGATAAATGCAATGCGCTCGCTAACGCGTGACCACCGAAAACTAAACCGAGTGTGATTAGAATTTCAACCTGATAATTATCGATTGAAGACAGCATTCTATAAGCAATATAACCAATCACAAAACCAAAGATGGCACCACCAACTGCTTCCTGAGCAAACAAGGCAGCAATACTGGCAGCGTTTATTTCTTCATGATCTCCATGGCCACCAACGCCGGCTATGCCTAACAATACCAGGAACACAACCACAGCTACGCCATCGTTAAACAATGATTCACCCGCAATTTTAGTCTCTAAAGACTTGGGTGCACCGACTGTTTTTAAGATTCCCAGTACTGCAATAGGGTCTGTGGGAGATATTAAAGAACCGAACAATAGACAGTAGATAAAGGGAATATCTAAACCCAGCCAGCCAAAGATATAGTAAGAGGCAAAACCAACCAGAAAGGTAGAAGTCATAACGCCGACACTAGCTAGAATAGCGACTATCCAGCGCTGTTTAATCAACTCTTCAAGATGCACATGTAATGCCCCTGCAAATAACAAGGCACTAAGCATTCCCTGCATAAGCGTCTCATTAAAGTCGATGCCTTTTAGGAGTGCTATTGCCTGATCTTCAATCGGTAGCCCCATTTTCCCGAGTAGTACGATGCCTAATGACATGATCAACGCGATTGCTAATAAGCCGATGGTGGTTGGGATTTTAAGGTATTTATGATTGAGGTAACTGAAGATAGCAGCGAGGCTAATGAGTATCGCTATGGTGTTTATTATGCTCATTGAATACCTATTTATTGTTTAAATTATATATTTAACTTAATTACTTCAAATATCAGCCCCCCCCCTACTTAGATGCACTTTTTTAAAAAAGTGCATCTAAGTAGGGGGGGGGGGGGGGTGGCTTTCTAAATTAATCTATTCTGTTTATCACTACCAAAACGCAACTTTAACAGATACTTACAAACCAAGCGCTTTTCTAATCACTTCATTCTTTACAAGTGGCAATTGGTTAAACATATTCATACCAAAGTTTCGAATCGACTTTACTGAATTTGCAGAGTGTCCAAAGAGCAAACGAAAACCTTCCATGGCTCGCATTGTTATGACGTTATCACCGCGTCTGGCGCGCTCGTAACGTCTTAATGCTTTTATTTTGCCAACATCGGCAACACCATCGAGTTGTTTTGCTAACTCAACCACATCTTTAATACCGAGATTTACACCCTGCCCCGCTAATGGATGAATCGTGTGAGCCGCATCGCCAACCAGAGCAATTCGCTCCATCACATAAGGCTTCGCTTGTGAACCCCGAAGTGGAAATGCTGCACGTTTTCCAACCTTGGTGATATTACCCAACTTATAATCAAACGCTTCTGCCAATGCTTTTTTAAAATCATTCTTGCTCAGCGATAAAAAGTAATCCGCTCTATCGGACGGCAGTGTCCAGACTATCGAACAACTCCCATCGGATAATGGCAAAAAGGCTAACGGACCTGTCTTCTGAAAACGTTGCCATGCCGTATATTGGTGATGAAGTTCAGTATTCACCACAGCGACTAAACCGCTCTGTGCATAGTCATCAAACTCAATATCTATACAGGCAAGTTCACGGACACTAGAATTTGCGCCATCAGCACCCACTAACAGATTGGCTGTTATCACCCCCCCACTTTGGAGGATTATCTCAACAGAACCGTCATTCACAGTAAAACAATCCAACGAATCTGGCTGAAACAAGGTGACCTTATCCAGCTTCTTCAATGCATCAGACACAGCTTTCTGAATTACTTGATTTTCAATGATATGGCCAATATCTGGCTCGCCCAATTCAGCAGCATCAAAGCGCACGCTGCCGTTACCCTCGGCATCCCAGACTTCCATGCTTTCATAAGGAGAAGCGCGCATTTCATGCATCGCATGCCACGCGCCAATTTCTGTAAATGCCTTTTGTGAGGCACGACTGATTGCTGATACACGAAGGTCATAAGGTGAATCAGCTAAAAATTCGACGGCTTTAGCAAATTCAATTACCGCTACTGTGCGCCCTGATTCAGCCAATAAACACGCCAGAGTAGCACCAACCATACCGCCACCATTGATGACAACGTCAAAATGCTTTCTTTCCGTGCTTAATTTATCAGTCATGATGCGACTCTCAGTGCCAAGCCTCTAGCGAGACGCGATTGACGATAGTTGATACCCATGCTTTTTCGCGTTAACCAATTTCTTAGTGGCGGTAATCGATCAAATGCCAATAGCCCACCAGCACGCGCATGACCTAATAAAGCCTGATCGTTCGAGAATAAACGCACCAGGGAATCGGTGTATTGAATTGTGCCTTTCAAATCGCCCTTACGCGCCTCTTCGTAAGCGCTTAACAGTGATGCTATGTTAGTGATTGTAGATTCAGTTTGATTGCTACCCATCAAATCTGCCACCAAGTCCGTTAGCACAGCAACATCACGAAGGGCTAAATTCAACCCCTGACCCGCAACGGGATGCAAGGTGTGTGAAGCATTGCCAATGATTACGGTTCTATTTGCCGTATTCTTATCCGCCGTGACTAGCGATAAAGGAAAAGTAGAACGCTTGCCTACTCTGGTAAAACGCCCCAAGCGATAACCAAATTCTTTGCCGAGTTCGTTTAAAAAGTCCTCGTCACTCATCGCCATCACTGCATCAAGGCTTTCTGTTCCGCCTTTTATTCCGCCTTCTGTGTTATGCGTCCAAACCAGCGAACAACGGTTATCTGACATTGGTAATAACGCAATGGGACCATTGTCAGTGAAACGCTCAAAGGCTTCACCGTTATGAGGTTTTTCAGTAGAGACATTACTGACAATCGCAGATTGCTTGTAATCTGAGCGGGTGATATTAATCCCTGATAATTCTCTTATTTTAGATGTAGTGCCATCTGCCGCTACCAGTAAACGAGCACTTATCTGACTTAACTCATTATTATTATCTAGTTCTAAGGTAACCGCATTATCGCTTTCAGAAAGATTCTTAACACTAGCAGGTTGAATTAAATCAACATCAGTATTTTTCAACACTTCATACAACTGCTGCCCAAGAACCTTACTTTCAACCAGGTATCCCAACGACGGAACCTTTTCTTTTTCTGCCGATAAACGCGCTGCACCAAAATGCCCTCGATCAGACACGTGAATACTTTTTATTCCCGTGGTTTTAGCTTTCAGCTCATCCCACAAGCCCATGCCTTTAAAAATCAAACTAGAACCATAGGACAATGCAATCGCCCTATCATCGTAAGAAGGCTGCGAAGGAGCACCAAATTCAAACTCATCAACCAATGCTACTTTCAGTTTAAGCGGCAGTAATGCCACAGCCAGACTCGCGCCCACCATTCCACCGCCAACTATGATGATGTCGTAAACATCTTTGCTACTTAGCTGCTTATTTATGGATTGCTTAGTGATAGATTGCTCATTCATAGTTTGATTGCTGATCTATTTAGTTAAGACGCCATCAAACTTTCAATGTCATCTATTTCTTTAATCAAAGCACCTGTCAGCACTTCGTTGCCGGTTTCTGTTATTAGCACATCGTCTTCAATACGAATGCCGATATTCCACCATTTCTTATCAATGTCATCGCTAGGTGAAACATAAATACCCGGCTCTACCGTCAGCGTCATTCCCGGCTCTAATTCACGCCATTCTTCGCTGATTTTGTAATCACCCACATCATGAACATCCAAACCTAACCAGTGACCGGTTTTATGCATGTAAAACGGGAAGTATTTGTTTTCTGCAATTAGCTCTTCAAGGTCACCTTTGAGCAAGCCATTTTCTAATAAACCGGCAGTGATCACTCTAACAGCTGCATCATGTGGATCAATCCAACGATTACCGGGCTTTGCCATTTCAATGGCAGCATATTGTGAATCAAGTACGATTTGATAGAGAATACGTTGCTCTTCACTAAACTTACCGCCAACAGGAAAAGTACGCGTAATATCACTGGCGTAGCCCTGGTTTTCGGCACCGGCATCAATCAATAGCAAATCGCCATCATTTAGTTTTTGATTATTATCGATATAGTGGAGAATACAGGCGTTTTCACCACCGCCAACAATGCTGGTGTAGGCTGGTACCATGCCTGACTTTCTAAACTCATGCATATATTCAGCATCGATTTCGTATTCCATCATGCCAGGCTTACAGGTTTTCATCGCTCGTTGGTGAGCATTTACCGAAACCTTGGCAGCATCTCTCATTAATTCTTGTTCTTGAGGCGATTTGAATAAACGCATCTCGTGAAGCAGCACATCCAAGGAAATAAACTCATGTGGAGCTTGCACGCCATTTCTAACCTTGGCACGCAGAGAATTTACCCAGCTAATAACCTGACTATCAAAGTCTTGGTTATGACCAACACTGTAGAAAACCTTATTTCTGTTTTCCATCAAACCCGGAAGGATTTCGTCAATATCTTCAATAGGAAATGCATCATTAGCGCCGTAGTTTTCTACTGCGCCAACCAAACCTGACATACGACCGGTCCACTGCTCTGTCTTTGGATCTTTCTCACGACAAAACAAGATGTACTCGCTTTCTTCCCTACCAGGGACTAAAACGGCAACCGCTTCTGGCTCATTAAAACCAGTCAAATAGAGGAAATCACTATCTTGGCGAAAAACAAACTCAGCATCACGATTACGAATTTGCAACTCTGCAGAAGGGATAATTGCAATTGCATCTTCCCCTATCTGATCCATTAAATCGCTTCGACGTTGAGAGAATTCTTTGATACTAATCTGTTTCATGGCTCGCTCTGTTTTAAAGTTCTATTGCGTTATTTGGCTGTGTTTATAGATGGTTTATTAGTGCTTTTAGTGGATTAAAGAGGATTGTTTTAATGGCTGAAGTTCTTCGTTGATCAACAGAACGCCCATACGAACATATTCACTAATTTCTGCATAAGCTTCTTCAGATTGCTCTTGATCTTCAAGATCAAACTCACCCTCAGTGCCGATTTCGGTGATATCCGCCATTAACTCACGAGAGTCCTGAGGCAGAGACTTATGGTCTTTTACACCCGCCATACCAATACCCAGGATAAATCCCGAACACCATTGCTGTAGCGCTGTCACTCGAGCATAAAGTGATTCATCTTCTTCAGGTAACAGCAGATCAAAACCCATATTAGAATCTTGTAATTGTTGCTTCGTCTCTTCGAATAACTCGCCCGCTAACTTAATCGCTTTATGTTGTTTCGCATTATCAACGTCGACGTCACCAAAGATAAGTTTCACCCAGGCAATCTTGTCAGAACTAATATTCACCACCAACAATCCACAAGCAATAGCCTGTGCTTCAGCAGCATTGTAATCCGCCTCAGCATCTTGCAGAGAGAGATCTAAATCAAAATTTTCCATTTTTGTACTTTCAATAATAATAGAACGTAATTTTAACGCTTATTAATCAATAAAAATACACCCCCCCACTTATAGAGGGTTTTTTAAGAAAATAATTACTTTACCAGAAATACACCGGTTAAATAATTCATCACTTTTCGAGAGAATCGCTTTAAAAATGAAATCTGATTAGATTGTTTGCCCCCCTGTTTTTCTATTTGTTCTTTAAGTTGTTGGACAACAACTTCAGGCGTTGTTAATTGATTGGTTTCCCAATTCATATAACGAGGATAATCGATCAATGTTGCTGCGATGAGTTCGTTTAAAACCAGATTTCGAGAGCGCCGAGACAAATCATGCATATCAGTAGTTAAGCCCCAATTTGAATAAAAGGGTAAGCCATAACAAACTACCTTTAAATCACGAAGCAACGCCTCGAAACCCACTAGAGAGGTCATTGTATGAACCTCATCCACTACTGCCAAACAATCTGTGATACTGGCATCATACAAAACCAAGTCTGTATGTGCATCTAAAACCTGCTTATCAACTTTTCCCTTACGATTACCGCTAACAACATCAGGATGTGGTTTATAAATAAGAAAAGCGTTGTTATTGTTATCTCGCACAGATTCAATCAAGGCAGCGTTAGTGTCGATATCAACACAGCCCTTTTTAATTGAAGCATCATCTTCCACCTGGCCGGGTATCAATATAATTCTTTGATTGGGCTTTAAAGACAAAGACTCTTTAGTAAATGAAACACCTAAATTATATTTACTTAGCTCATTTTCAATTAACGTGTTTTTTAAAGCTTCCGCCCTATCAAGCTCTTCCCGAGTAAAGTTTTTAAATTGAAGAATAGTTTCCAAATCATTTGGTGTACTGGGGTCGTAATAAATACCGGTTTTATCTAACACCAAAGATGCAGGAGCGGTTAAGTCAGTACCTAAACCTGCCGAACGAATAAAGCCATCTTCTATGTACCATGGCGCTATTCCAAATTCCGAAATCAGCTTATCTACTTCGCTATGATCTTTACTTGCCCAAGAGATTAATTGCGAATTTCCATTAAACCCTTTTTCAACAGCATTGGAAGCAGAAGAAACGAAAATAGATTCGCCATCATCTGCCAAAAAAGAGCTAATATAATTGAGCTTCCAGCGAGTAAAGTTAATGCAATAAAGCATTTAAGTCACTCTCCAATAAATACTGACAATGAGGAAGGTAGCAAAAATGATCAACCTATTTTTTTTATAAAACCTAAGTACATAACCACCCTTGTTATAGATGTGTTGTTTACAAGTATACAAATAGAACAATCGAATATGCCGTCCAAATATTGATTTTTTACCCGTAATTTTAGCAAGCTGAAGATGCCCAAGAATTTTCTTTCTTGGATTATGCGAAATGCGATCATCGCCTGTTTTATTGAAAATAAATTTTATGTCAGGCCGACTCACCAATACCTTTGCATGTTTTATTACATCGATATACATTTGCCAGTCTTGGCAAGAGGCGAACGATTTAAACTCGGTTTTATCTAAAACTCGTCGAGAGAATGTCACGCCTCCTAATGGACCCATGCAGTTTCGATAAATTAATCTTGATTTGATTTTATTAGGATGAGATGACTTCAGATTGAAGTATTTTTGTACTTTTATTGTGTCTTCAGCCATTTCATGATCAACGCGAGCCGTCATTAAAATATCTAAATTTGAATCTTGTTTAAGTTGCTGTATTACTTTACCGAGCCATCCCTCAGAGATAGTGTCATCCGAGTCATGAAAATGAATAAATTGACCCCGGGATGATTCAAATCCTATCTTTCGAGAAGCTGGCGCACCTAAATTTTTATCATTACGAATCAAAGTCACATTCAAAATTAAACCAGGAATAGTAATATAAGCTGATGAACAATCATCAACCACAATAATTTCCACTTCAGACTGCAAATTACTCTCTTCGATCGCATTATATAAATCAGCAAGTAACTTATTAAACCCAAACTGCCGATTGAAAGCAGGAATTACAATACTCAGTAGTTTCATCAAAATCTTTAGAAATAACGATCTATTTCTACTTTCCCAGCCAATTGATCCAACAAATAATCTCTTGTATCTTTACTTTTCATCCAAAAAAACACAAAGTCCTCAACAGCAGTAACCTCATCGCGAGCCCTGCAATTAATCATATGAACTCCAGGTAAGACCTTGGAAAAATATTCTATTAAATCTATTCCATAGTGACGATAATGCCCATGAAAATCCTCTTTAGGGTAACCCCAATCATCAGTTACTTTTTTTTGAATGGGAAGAGGCACAGTCATCTGTAAGAAACCATCATCTTTCATTACGCGCAAAATTTCACTGAACGCCAATTTATCATCGGCTACATGTTCAAGTATTTGATTACAAATAACAACATCATAGGTTTTATCCGCACGCTCTATATTTTGCAAGTCTAAAGTATTGGAGTGCCCATAAATAGAAGTTTCATGACCCTCAAACCATTTGGAGTCAACGCTAGGATCTAAACTGAATTGAAGAGCTTTTTTTCGATTAAGAAACTGGAGTGGAAGTTTCTCCCAAACAGTTCTAATTAATCGATGTCTTTCTAATGAACCACATTCGACACAATGGGGCTTTTCACCTAGCTTCGTTAAACGGCCTAAAGGACCTTCCTTAAATTCATTACAGCCACAAATATTACACTCAGTTGTTCTCTCTATAATTTGATTCTTTTTTAGAATAAAATTATCAATAGCCACAGAAAACTGTTTAGCACGGTCCTTAAAAGTATGGTTACTTAATACATACTCCCGACCTTTTGTAACTTTCGATAGCCGCTCTTCAGGGTATTTCAGATAATGAGATATTTTTTCGGTTAACTCTTCTTTGGTTTCATAAGTTTCTACAAAATCACTTAACCTACCCATTTCTTTCACTTTATCAGAAACGATAAAAGCTCCACTGGCTAGACCATCAAATAGTCTATTTGAAACAAATCCTTTGTTTCTCATATCATCCCAATGATCATTCAAAAGAATATCAGCAGAACCATAATATTTATGTAACTCAGTATTGCGAATATATTTACCCTTTAAATATTTTTTTGAGATTAACTTACTCCAGTTTTTACCATAAATACTCAAATCAAAATCTATAGGCATCAAATCTGCAATGACTTTTCTTAGGTGTCCACGGGAATTTCCCACAAATAATATTTGTTGGTGATGTTCCTTTTTCTGCTCTTCAGTCGGTTCTTTGAAACGACTGGCATCTGTACATTGAAGCATTGTTTCAACATCAGTAGATACTGAATTTGAAACTTGTTCTGTCCAATATGACGAGGCTATAAATACTTTATCATAACTCTCATACTCATCGTTACTCACCAGATCAGGATGAGATATATTCCACATAATATTTATTTGGTGTGATTGTGGTTCGTATCTGGATAATCCTCTAAAAACAATCGCAATATCACAAGTGTTTCCTTCATCGTTATACCATTCGGGTAAAATCTGAATTAATACATTATAACCCTCAACTTCAAGTTCCTTTTTGAGTAATACAGCCATATGATAATCACCCCAGTTTTTAGCCCTCCTCCATTTGGTAACTGGGGTTTTAATAACTATAGAAGGAGTTGTTTCAGACAAGACAAATCCACTCCTCCTTTTAAACATACCTTTGATTAATTTTAAGAGAAGCACAATTAATTTTCCCTCTTTGATTTAAAAGGTTTTTTTAGTAACAAAAGTCAACAGCCTTTTAATTTCTGAATGACTATGATTCAGCGCATCAAGTTCTACATTAAAACCAATTTCT
Organism: Cocleimonas sp. KMM 6892; assembly: GCF_035798195.1. Taxonomy (NCBI): domain Bacteria; kingdom Pseudomonadati; phylum Pseudomonadota; class Gammaproteobacteria; order Thiotrichales; family Thiotrichaceae; genus Cocleimonas; species Cocleimonas sp. KMM 6892. Next base: position 370,675 of record NZ_JAPFBV010000001.1, read on the forward strand.
TTAAGATGCTGTTCGATATCAGCACCAAAATCTGTATAAACTAGAGATTTTCCGCCAACGCCATTGCCATGATAATGTGGCTCCTCAATATTAATATCTTCAGCGCCTGAAGTATCTACTCTATAGCTTGTCTTATTTCTCATGGGTAAATGAACTGGAATAGAAAAAACATGATAACCACCTGGCTTCAAAACCCGGTAAATATCTTCAAAAGCAATCCAAGGAAGTCTTACATGCTCCATAATATCGGAAGATATAATTAGATCTATTTCATTATCTTCAAAAGTCAAATTTTCTAAAGATTGACACTGAATACCATCTTTATATTCACCAAACTCAACATCATCCCAGTAAAATGAGTTTTTATACCCTTTATAATCAGAGAATAATTTTCTAAAAGGGCCTGTAACGCCTGGCTCATAAATAGTTAACTGAGAAAACACATCATCTTTACTTAAATCTGTGATCGTCTCCTGATCAGGCTTACCATATATTTTTAAAATTGATGCCGCCTGCCCCCTGTATCGAAGTGAGGAATTGCATTCTGGGCACTGATACCCTTCTCTAAAAGAACGATTATTCTTATGAAATTCACCATAGAAACCACAAACAGAACATCTATCCGTATAAGTATCTTTAGCTGAGCGAAGTTTAGATTCCTCACTGGTTTTTTGTTTAGGTTTCTCTTCAGAGTGTTCAATCGCCTCCTTATTGTTATTGAATAGTTTAGATAAAAATTCAAACATAGGAAAAACGGCCTGTAAGTGGGGGGGTGCCTAATATCATTAATAAATCCCTAAGAAATAAGCTGGTCTATTAATTTGATATACTTATCACCGACATCATCATTTGGATTATCATCATGACGATCAGTCTTGTAACTATGGGTTGCCAGCATCGAATCCAATTTACTAATAAAATCATTACTAGATTCAGCGACTATAATCATCGGATCATCCTCCGGCAGACTGGGCAATTTAGTTGTTAAACTTGTTATCCCCAGTTTTTTATACATTTTTAATTTGATTGGGTCCATAAACTTGGAAATACGATCTTCTTTATGGGGCACCACAGCGAAGTTCACGTGCTGTAACAATCTAAGTAAGTTCTTTTCTCCAATCACCCCATGATAGATGCAGTTTTCATTGCGTAGTAACTTCTTCATTTTGTCGGATTGTCTGACTGCCGAACCCGCAATATGTAAATAGCCAGATACGCCAGATAAGGCTTTACAAATTTTAGCCATTAAATCCCAGTCGATTCTGTCATTAAGATTACCAGAATAAATCAGATTGATTTCTCCACTATTCACCGATCGCTGGTATTCAAAATTACTTGGCAAAGAATACCAATTAGCAATAAAGTGCGGTTTCTTACCTTCAAAAAAGTGTAAATCATCAAAGTATTCAAGGTTAGTCGGCGAATTTGCAACAACTTCATCCGCTAATGTAATCAACTCATGGTATTGTTTTAAACCCTGCAATCTAACTTCAGGTTTTTTCATCCATTGAACTTGGTTATCTACAATATCCACAATCACTTTATAAGCGACTAATGACTCAAGTAAAAGACTAAACTGTTGAATTAGAGGAAACAGAACCATAACGGAATTATCCGGATAGATATGCTCTGTCGTTAAAAAGTCATTAAACTTTTTCTCTAATGAGTTTAATCCATCATGATCTTTATACGTCAACAAATGATAATTAATACCATCTACATCATAACGGTAAATCTTTTTAGAAAGCACGTCATTAACAATAACAGTAGAATTATCAAAAACAGCACTAGTGTTTTCAAAATCACTCAAATTCGCCTCATCAAGGATTTCAATAACAGTAACATGAGAATCGGGATGCTTCTGTTTATAGTAACGCGCTAAATGATCAACTCTGCGACCATAAATACCAGAATCATGCTGCTTCCAGACTAATACAATATTCGATTTGTCCGTCTTACTTTTATTATTTTTTGAGTAGAAGGGCTCAAGCTCAAAAATATCCCCCGCTTTCGAATCTGTTTTTGCTAATTTCTCAAGAGCCTCGAAAGTTTCAAATGATTTTTCGATTGTAAACGCGTCAGGCAAGTTTATTTCACCATCATGGTTTATAGCTGCCTTAAGTTGGTCATTGAATGTACTTCTATCAAAGACATACAAACCAGAAACATCATGCAAATCCTCCACTGATGGGGAACTGGGAGTAAGCACAGGCCTGCCAATGGTCAGCCCATCTCCAATTTTAGATGTGATTTGCAATTTGTTGATTTCAGAATTTTCTGATCTTTTATCTGGATATCCCGTGATAACCACATCATACGCTGCCAGGGTTTCAAACAAATCCTCATTAGCTACTTCATCTAAAATGATGGTATCTGGCGTATCTAGCGTTTGCCTTAAAGTTGGCGGATTAAAATCACCACCAATAGCCAGCTTTATCTTTTCATCAGTGTTCTGGTTATAACTATGTATAGCATCGACTAACTGTGTAACATTTTTATGCGCACGAATCGTTCCAATAAACACAGCCGTTTTTGTCGTGTTTTTAGGTTTATCATTACTGGAATTAGAATACTTCTCTCTCGCATGTCTAACAATCTCTCCACCATATTCCTGCTGAATAGATATACTCGCGACCGATCTGCTTTTAACTCTGCCTAAATAGAAATTGGATTTATTTTTACTAAATATTCCATAAGGTTTCTGCTCTGATCCTTTCGAGCTCACAAAGACATCTTCATTATCATCCATATCAAGAATACAGGCAGAATCTTCTTTTGTAATAAAACTCGCCAATTCAAAACTATGCAGCCTATGTTTACAAATCCAAACCGTATCAAAACTAATATTTCGATGTTGAATATAAGCCTGATAATTTTCACGTTCAGCATAGGGAATAAGTACAATATGCATGCCCAAACTTCTCATCGGCATCCAAAGATCTGCACCAAACTCACCAAAAATATATGCGAATAAAACAACCGGACGTTTTGATTTAACAATATCGTAAAGTACTTTTGCTCTCCCGATAGGGTTATGTGCGCCCTCCCACACCGTTATCGCGACCGCTCCTTTCTGTTTTGATATTTCGTATGCTTTATCTAAATCTTGAAATTTATTAGGCTTCAAAAAACTATTTTTGATAGTTTTTTTCTGCACCTGAGTGACCCCATCTTCATTCAGAATAGATAACTCAATTTCTGCTTTTTCTTCTACTGATGAAATAACTCTGCATTTAAAACCACCACCGTGTTGGCTAATACCATTTTCATCAAGCACACCTTGATCTAAAGCTTCGGTTAAAGTTGGAATACCATTAACTTTAATAATTGGAGTGCAACTTTTAGTTTGCGCCAACAGCCATCCAGAAACTACACCATCGCAGAATCCATCGATACTACCTTTTGTAGGGCCATGATATTTTGCATGATTAGATTCAGCAGCAAGCCCTCCAACAACTGGAGAAGCCTGTTGATTCTGGTCGCGGGGAAGCATCGGAAAGCGTCCTTCCTTCCTACCATAACGGATATAGTGAAGTAATGGGTTAACACCCATTTGCGCCACATCTTCATACATTGAGAGATATTCTCTAGTATTAAAATGTGGCCCTGGGTTATGCCCCGCTTTCCAACCATGTTTATTATAAAAATTTAACGGATCAACATTATTTTTCCAAGCCTGCGGATGGTTAGTTAAATAATAAAAACTAGAAAATAAACCAGACTCAATAATTTCAATTTTATCTTGCAGAAAAGTCTTATTCTTATTATTTGCAAAAGGCATCACCGCCTTTTTTATTTTAAAGTACTTACTCTCTTTAAGAATTCTTTTGAACTTATTCTTCCACGCTTTATCGTGATAAATTGATAAAAATAGCTCATTGCCTACGCTAAGCTGCTCTCTTCTTGTTTTATCTAACAACTCTCTTTTTTGTTTTTCACTTTTGAGTGTATTTTTGATCTCTTCTAACGACTCTTCAAGCTTGCGGCAGTTAGAATAACTTTTTTCAATTTCTTGTTCTTTACGCCTTAACTCATCAAGGCTTTGAGACTCAGACCTCTGTTTTTCTTTTTCTGCCCTCTCAAGATCTTTGAGTATTAATTTAATCTCACCCTCTTTTGCAGAGAGATCCGATTCCAATAAACCTATCCTTTGATTTAAATTAACGTCATTATACAAAAACAAACTTTGTGAGTTATAAAACTCAGACTCAATAGCATCTAGCTTATTGAAAAGGTTAATATCTCCCTTAGAGAGTATTTTAATTAATTTAATTAAGTAAGAAGGTACCGCATCACTCAAATTATCTTCTAGTGATTTATGATGCGTTAATTTAGTCGTATACAGTTGTTTCGATCGTTCTAAAACCTCATCTGTAACCTCTACCTGCAAAAACTCACTCAGCCTATTTACAAAAGCCTCCAAATCCTGAAAATCTGCACTGTAGTGCACCAATAAACGTTCGTAAGGACGACTGCTTATTTCTGCCTGAAAAAAGTAATGAGACCACATGAGAAGACTTTTTTCCAAAGCCATTTCATTTCTTACTTTGAGAGAATGCCCCACTTCCATCGGACTGCGGTAAGCGAGAATAACCTTTATTGTGTAACCTGAATCAAGCAACGCCTTTTCCCACAAAGGGAACAGTAAACACATCCTAGGATCTTTAATAAAAATCCTTTTTGCAGGACCAAACTCTTCTTTTAAAATAGTTTTGGCGGAAGCAAGATACTCATGGAAGTCATTAGGCTTGATTTTATCTACCGTAAAAAAATAATCATCCCACGAAGTTTTATAGTCCTCTAAGATAGATTGGTTTAAACGATAGACTTTCATATTCTCGAAGAATCCCTTTGGATTATCTTCTCGAACAGGCATCTCATCGGCACCTAAATAAAACCCCTGAGCTGACACCAGACCAGATAAAACGGAAGTACCTGAACGGTGCATTCCTAAAACAACAATACATTCTTTCATTTAGTAATATTAGCCCTTCTGCCATAAGTTAATGGCCTATTTACCTTTATATAGTGTTAAGACTATATATTCCCTTTACAAGTACTCAGCCTTAACGAATAATTTAATGAGTATATCGCAAAACCTCAGTAGCTGAGAAAGATAATGGATACAATAAAAAACCTGAAAAGCCAGATATCTCCTGTTGCCATTGGTGGTGTGGGTGGCAGTGGCACCCGACTAATTGCCAACTGTTTAGAAGAGTTAAATTATTACATTGGCTCTGACCTAAACAAGGCAAAAGACAATTTGTGGTTCACACTACTCTTTAAACATATAGAAATTCTTGATTACGACGATGACAATTTCAACTATTTGTTAAATATTTTCTTACAGGGAATGCTCACAAAAGAACAACTAACCGAACAACAAAAACACACTGTCGATCAATTGATCCATGAACAGCGACATTTACCAATAGCGTTTTTTAAAGACCGTGCAGAAAGCCTATTATCCAGCCATAAAAATACGCTCGATACACATAAATGGGGCTGGAAAGAACCTAATACACATATCATCCTGGACCGGTTAACCAAATACCTGCCAAAAATGAAATACATTCATGTAATGCGAAATGGTTTAGATATGGCACACAGCAATAACCAGAACCAGCAATTACTCTGGGGTAAAAAATTCATTGGTGATGACTTTAAACAAACCCCTTATTATTCATTAAAATATTGGTGCACAGTTCATAAACGCTTATTAGATATTGCTGAAAACATGGAAAATAACTTTCTATTAATTAATTATGATAATTTCTGCACTAATCCAGAAATAGAAGTACCTAAATTTCTGAATTTTCTCAATGTACCAATAGATGACAGCACACTCACAACAATTCAATCACTTATTAGGGCCCCAGCTTCAATCGGTAGGTACAAAGAATATGGAACAAGCCTATTTGACCAGGCTGATTTAGAGTTTGTTAAGAAACTCGGATTTAACACGTAACGACTCAATGCTGATTTCAATACACTTACCAAAAACTGCTGGCTCTAGCTTTGCGAGTTCATTAAATGAACATTTTGGAAAAGCTCTATTAAAAGACTATAAAGATTTACCATTGCACCATTCTTCTCTGAATCGTAATAAGCATGCAATTATTCAGTCATCATTTAATTATTTTAGAGATTTTGACAACATACAATGCATTCATGGTCACTTTCTCCCCCTAAAATATCGATTTCATAAGGTCGAAAAAGACTTCAAATATGTAACCTGGTTACGAGAACCAGCAGAAAGATTAGCTTCACAGTATTTTTATATGAAACGTCATTACTCTCATGAAAAAGCAATAACCCAACCGTTACTGAAGCGAATCGTTGAGGAGAAATGGAGCTTAGAAAGGTTTTGTCTTGGACCAGAGCTAAGGAATACCTATTCCAAGTTTTTATGGGGATTCCCAACCAAAAAAATTGACTTTATTGGCATCGTCGAAAACTATGACAATGAACTAAATTTTTTCTCAGAGACATTTCTGAAAAATAACGCCCTGTCTCCTTACAAACAAAACATAAATCCAACGACAAATAACCAATCCTATTTTAGCGACAATCCCAAACTAAAAAGCAGAATAACGCAGTATCACGCCAAGGACTACAAACTTTATAAAGCTGCAATTGAGTTAGCCTACAAGCAAGGGCGTTTAACCAATACACCCCCCTACTTATAGGCACTTTTTTATTGTTCTTTTATATCAAGCAAAAAGCTACTTTAAACCACTTATAACTCAAATAGATATTATAACTTTTGAAGCCGATAAAACTTCCATTTACTTAGGCCTTTCAAATTGTTTGATCGTTACCTTAGGGCGAGCTTTAGGTTTTTCCTCTTTCTTTTTATTTTGATAACCCGAAAGTAATTCAGTAATAGCAGCATCATCAACTATTGAATTTTCACTTAGTATTAAATCATTTGTGAAGACCACCTCTGATAAATGCCTATATTCTTTTTCTAGTTGCTCTACTATACCGGGTAACACATATTCTTCAGGCTTATAACTCACAGGTTTAATTTTATCTAACCGTATAATATGGAAACCAAATTGTGTTTCTACTAAATCAGAATAGCCACCTACTTCTTTAATAGAAAAAACACCACCGACAAAATGTGGATCCATTCTTTTCCCTGCTAATCTTATCCAACTATTTAGCTTACCCTTTCTTAATTTTGAACCAGGATCTTCTGAATATTTAGCTACGAGTTCTTCAAAGCTTTCGCCCGACTCAAGCTTATCTAAAATCTGCTGTGCTTCTGGTCTTTTCTCATCTCTATCACACAAACCTGGCTTGCACATTACGAGGATATGAGACGCCATTCTTTCTTCTGGGTTTTTGGTATATTTATCTTTATTAACCAACAACCTCTCCTTTGCAAGCTCGGTCATATCTGGAACGACTAAGTTATCTTTGTAATTTTTTAAGTATAAATTTGCTTGTAAATTTCTTACTGCAAATTTTTGCTGCCAATAAAATACCGGATCTGACTCTTTAGTCATTTTTTCTAATTTATCAGAGACCTTCCGGTTTTGAATAAATCGGCTAAGCAACTGAAACCTCATACCATTATCTGTGAAAGCAGCCAACCGGTCTTTTTCTGGCCAGTATTTCATTGCCTCTTCTAACTCTTCTTTACTGATATGAAGACCATTATCAATAATAATTGACTCTGTCGCGATCTTTTTATCCGCTAAAGCCACATGATTAAAACTTAAAAAAGCAACAAACAAAAAGATAAAATAAATTAAACTATTTTTCATATAACACCAAAACAATAAAACAATAAAACAATAAAACAATAAAACAATAGCTAATATTATTATAGCTGATCATCATTTAACATTTCTTTTACATAAAATTCAAACAAAAAAAAACCGATGCTATGCACCGGTTTTTTTAAATTTATAATTAAATAAATTTATCTAAACACATATTTACTATGGAGTAGGGTTCACACGACTGTGCGCAACAATACGACCGTAGTTTTTAGATGCATCTGTAAAAGTACGCTGCCATGCAGTGAAACCAATTACTGGAACACCTTGGTTAGCCCAACCAGCCTGAGGCTCATTAGCAGCACCAGTTCTATCAGTTTGGTCGTAAATTACACGAGTATCGACTGCAGGAGCTATTGTCTTGGTAGATGCAATTGTTAAGTTAGCCCAACCTGTTGTATTAACCAAACCAGTAGAAACTGCAGTAGGAGCAACTGTATTGAATACTGTCTTTCCACCCCACTCAATTACATTAGTTTCTCTTGTGAAATCAGTAGTTGGGTTTTCAACAAATGGTGATGGAGAGATTACCAAACCACCGTCTTCAGCAACTGCTGTTGCTTCTTCACGATCAAATACTTCAAATGTTGCGCGAACAGGAAGATCACGATGATCTACTAAATCTGCACTACCATCGATAATTACAGAACCATTATCAGCTGGATTGTCCATTGTGTACTGACCAGGAATTGTCACAACCCAATCTGTAGAAACACCATTAGCACTGTTAAATGACCAGTCATTAAGGATCGCATCAGAACCTAGTGACTCACGTATAGAAGCATCGTAACGACCCTTTGCTGGACCAACTATACCAACTCCATTAAGAAGACTACCACCGTTTAGGTCAGGGAAATCAAATCCAGTAACATCACCACTATTGATACCAAATTCTTGGTTAGTCATCATGGCACCAGCAGCAGTAGCATCATCAACGAAGTCTACGATATGAGTGGCATTATCACCCATCTCCATCCCTGTCTGAGAATCACGGATAAAGTACGAAACCTTAAGAACATTATCTGTTCCAGTAAAATCACTATCACCTTGTGCTGCAGCGAGTGTACCAGCATTAGAGCGAGTTAAAGAGTTAGAAAGCACTCCACGTGTAGCAGTAGAAGCAACACCTACAGCACCAGTACCATTAGCAAATCTAAAGTTTGCACGCACCGCATCACAATCAGCAGGCATACCGTTAGCACCATGTAAAGCACCAACAGAGATAGGCTGAGTCTCATCTGCCTGAGCCATGCCGATTACTTCCAAGTAACCTTCATCAGCCGCATTGTTTGCAGCAAAGATAGCAGGAGCTACAAACTTTGGACGACCAAGAGAATCAGTACCGTTAGCAACAGGTGCTGTACAAGTGTTATCTGTTGAAGTGATACCTAGAGCATCATCATCATCATTGATTGTGCCAACCCAAACATCGTATGGTGACATGATTATGTTAAAATCCAATGCATCAGCTGAATCCGAACCACGACGTAAACGCATCTTCACAACTTGCGTCTGGTCAGATGTATTAATGATATGAACACCAGTCACGAAGTTATCGCGAACTGTGTAGTAAGGAACTAGCGCTAAATCGCCTAGTGCGTTTGCATCAACTGCAGCAGTTGCATTTGTATATGCAGACATTCCACCTATTGCCATGGTAGCCGCTACCGCCAACCCCAAAGGCTTCTTTAAAAATTGTTTCATTATTGAACTCTCCATTTTTTTATAAAAAAATTACTATATTTAACGGCATTACTACCTAGATAATAGAAATAACAACAGACTGTATCTGGTATCACCCCTTATTCGCTGGAACTATGCCACCATTGGCCCTTAATGTGAAGCCATTTCTCACGAATCTCAACACTGGCAACACTTGCCTCGGCGCTAAGCCCCTTCGAATTCTTAGGCTTAGTCTCTACCAAAACTATAACCGTGGCCACACTAGTAGCCGGATCATATTTTATGTCCGCTATTTTTGTCAAGTTCCAATCAATACCATGACTGAACTGACTAACATAGAGATCTTTAGTAAAAACCGCCCTATAAGTAGGCGTTGCATACTTGTAAGCATCGCCAAACTTATGATTAACAAATGCCCCCCAACGCTCACTTACGCGAGTTTCCAATTCACTCCTGTCTACCACCGCAGATTCTGCTGCAACAGCTAGTTGAAATTGAAAAAAAACAAAAAACAAACTTAAAATGTACTTCACTAATCTAAACCGACTTAATTCAAAAGCATCCTATTCAATATACGCTTAATGCTTGCTTAATAATTAAGACAAATCCTGTATAAAAGGAATAGCCTTAAATCAAACAGTACCAACAAAGCTTCAATTGGCCAATGTTGCTATTACGCAACATTGCGGTATATTTGAACACATTGTTGTGATTATACAACACTAAGATTAAAAAAAAACCTTTTTTTTTCTTAGTCGGATGAAAGATGCCTTTCATTTCAAGAAACTATCGCTTTATCGTGATTTAAAGCATCCAATAAGGCATCTCTACTGGTAAAACTTGCCACACCCTGGACAGCATTAATATTTTATATTTTTAATACGAATCCATTAAAGACTCTTTTTATGTAAGCTTATACCAAATTAACAACAACAAATGAAACCGACAATCACAACCAAACTTAAAGCCTTTATACTTTTAAAAACAAAGCCCATCTAATCTCTGTAACTGGTTGCATACTTTAAGTGCTAACTATTTACCCTCACTTTAAAAGAAACAACCGATATGCCTTCACAACACCAGGTTTTTTTCAAACAACGAAACGCATTACGGTTTAATCATTAATTAATGTAACATTACTACCTTTAACATATTAACTTTGTTCATCATCAAACTTTCTTTAGATGAGGCACAATCATAACTGGTTCAAAAACGATCAATTTCTTTGGAATATATTTGACATGACACAGGACGTTTATTGGCACGACAACTACATAACCAGGCAACACCGCCAGGAAAGAAACAATCACAAGAGCTTTGTTTTATGGTTTACCGGACTCTCTGGCTCTGGCAAATCTTCTTTAGCTAACGCGGTTGAAAAGCATCTATTTGAAAGCGGACATAATGTCATCGTGCTTGATGGCGACAATGTTCGTCATGGGCTTTGCTCTGATCTTCACTTTTCTGCAGAAGATCGCCATGAAAACATGAGACGTGTGGGCGAAGTGTCAAAACTGTTTGTTGAGGCTGGCACCATCGTATTAGCCGCATTCGTATCGCCTTACAGAGAAGACAGAGAAAGAGTGAGAAGCCGACTACCACACGGCGACTTCCACGAAGTCTATTGCAAATGTGATCTGGAAGTTTGTGAAGAGCGAGACCCCAAAGGCTTATATGCGCGCGCACGGAAAGGCGAGATCGAGAACTTCACCGGAATATCGGCCCCTTATGAAGAACCTATCAAACCCGATATTGTAATCAACACATCCACACTAACAATAGAAGCAGAGGTGAATGTTATTATTGAGCGACTTAAAGCAAAAAGACTGATATCGAACCAATAACAAAATTGCTTAGGCACCTCCCCACTTTGAGGGCTTTTTTTGAGCGACATCATGTGCCGTTAAAATAAAACTACAACCCATTCATGATTAAGTTTAGAATGCGCCGCACAAAAGGAATTACCGAAAAGACTTATCATGAACAAAAAGCGTTTCAAAATTGCTATTGCGGGAACAGGCTATGTAGGACTCTCTAACGGAGTTTTACTGGCACAACACAATGATGTAATTGCGCTCGATATTGACGCTGCAAAAGTCGATCAAATCAACAATGGCATATCACCGATATCAGACGTAGAAATCGAAGATTTCTTAAAAAACAAAACGCTCAGCCTAAATGCTACGCTTGATAAACACGAAGCCTATCAAAACGCTGATTACGTGATCATCGCGACGCCAACCGATTACGACACAGAAACCAACTACTTCGATACCTCGACAGTAGAAACTGTCATCAAAGACGTCAAAGCGATAAACCCAGAAGCCATTATGGTTATAAAGTCCACTGTACCTGTGGGCTATACAAAAAGAATAAAAGAAGAGCTAGGCACAGACAATATTCTATTCTCGCCAGAATTCTTAAGAGAAGGCCAGGCACTTTACGACAATCTATACCCATCTCGTATCATAGTTGGCGAACAATCAGACCGCGCCCAGCAATTTGCAGACCTACTTCTCGAAGGCGCTATAAAAAAAGACACCCCCCTACTTTTAAGCGATTCTACAGAAGCTGAAGCAATAAAGTTATTCTCAAATACCTACTTAGCAATGCGAGTTGCATATTTTAATGAACTAGATACCTACGCACAGATACACAGCCTAGACACGAAACAGATTATAGAAGGTGTAGGCTTGGACCCACGGATAGGAAATCACTACAACAACCCATCATTTGGCTATGGCGGATACTGCCTACCCAAAGACACGAAACAACTAAGAGCAAACTACCAGGATGTTCCGAGCAACCTGATTAATGCCATCGTTGAATCTAATAGCACACGCAAAGACTTTATAGCCGAGCTAGTACTACAAAGAAAGCCAAAAGTAGTAGGCATTTACAGATTAATCATGAAAAGTGGATCTGATAATTTTAGAGCTTCTTCTATTCAAGGGATCATGAAGCGCTTGAAGGCTCAAGGGGTTGAAGTGATAATCTTCGAGCCAGAGCTGCATGAAAATGAATTTTCAGGCTCGGCCGTTATAAAAGATTTGAACTCCTTCAAGGAAAAAGCTGACGTAATCGTTGCAAACCGCTTATCTGACGACATTCAAGACACTGCCGAAAAAGTAGTCACACGTGATCTCTTTGGCAATGACTCTTAACTAGTTATCTAACCAATTACATATTACTAACAGAATTTTATGAAAACAAAAACAGACTTAATTTCTAAATTAAACAACAAAACTGCAACTATCGGCATACTCGGTTTAGGTTATGTTGGCCTCCCATTGTTGATTCGATATGCCGAAGTTGGTTTTAAAGTTATCGGCATAGATATTGACCAAGATAAAGTTAGCGCATTAAACGAAGGAAAAAGCTACATAGAACATATCCCGTCATCAGAAATTCAATCAAGTTTGAAAAAGGGGTTCGAAGCAACCACTGACTTCTCTCGTGCGACTGAAGCAGACACTCTCATTTTATGTGTCCCAACCCCTCTTAATAAATATAGAGAGCCTGACTTAAGCTATGTAACAGATACTGCTGATGCCGTTATTCCTTATCTTAGAAAAGGACATGTTCTTTCGCTTGAAAGTACGACTTACCCAGGCACAACAGAAGAAGAGCTGCTACCAAGAATGGAATCAACTGGATTAAAGGTTGGTAAAGATATTTTCTTGGTCTATTCGCCAGAAAGAGAAGACCCTGGCAACCCTGATTTTACAACTCACACAATCCCAAAGGTTGTTGGTGGACACACAGACGCATGCATGGAAGTTGGGACAGCCATATATCAACCCGCAATAGATCAAATTGTACCTGTTAGCTCAACTAAAGCAGCTGAAATGACCAAATTACTGGAAAACATTCATCGTTCAGTCAATATAGGATTAGTGAATGAAATGAAGATAGTTGCAGATCGCATGGGTATTGATATTCATGAGGTTATTCGTGCTGCAGCTACCAAACCATTTGGTTTTACAGCTTATTATCCTGGCCCTGGTCTTGGTGGACACTGTATCCCGATTGATCCATTTTATTTGACATGGAAAGCAAGGGAATATGGTCTCAACACTCGCTTTATAGAACTTGCGGGTGAAGTTAACACCAACATGCCACGATGGGTAATTGGCAAATTAATGGATGCACTCAATGATCGAGAAAAATCAATAAAAGGATCCAAAATACTAGTACTTGGCATTGCTTACAAAAAGGATGTTGATGATATGCGCGAATCACCCTCTGTTGAATTAATGGAGTTACTTGAAGCCAAAGGAGCAATCGTTGAGTACACTGATCCACACGTACCTGTTTTCCCCAAAATGCGTGAGCATCATTTTGACCTTGAAAGTGTAAACCTTACTCCTGAAAAAATCACTGAATACGATGTGCTTTTACTTGCGACAAACCACGCTAAATTCGACTATGCTATGCTCAAAAATAATGCACAACTTTTAATCGATACTCGTGGCGTATACCTTGAACCTGCAGACAACATAATAAAGGCATAAATTATGTATCCCGTAATTAAAGACAGAAAAATCAGATGCGCAATTGTTGGTTGTGGGCGCATATCAAAAAACCACTTTGGTTCAATAGAAAAGCACAACGAAAATATTGAACTCATCTCTATTTGCGATACAAATTCAGAGGTTCTCAAAAAACACGAAGATCAGTACACCGTCAAAGGCTACCTTAAGCTAGAAGAAATGCTAGAAAAAGAAGATCTTGATATTGTATCAATTTGTACACCCAGTGGAATACACCCTGATCAAGTAGTAATGGCCGCTAAGTATGGCGTTCATGTAATGACAGAAAAACCAATGGCAACCCGATGGCACGATGGCGTAAGAATGGTTAAAGCGTGCGATGATGCAGGTGTACGTTTATTTGTTGTTAAACAAAATCGCAGAAACACAACACTGCAGCTTCTGAAACAAGCTGTTCAAGAAAAACGTTTCGGCAAAATCAACATGGTTCATCTCAACGTATTCTGGACGCGCCCACAAGATTATTACGATCAGGCGGAATGGCGCGGAACATGGGAATTTGATGGTGGAGCATTTATGAATCAAGCAAGTCACTATGTTGACTTGCTTGATTGGCTGATTGGCCCAGTTGATAAAATACAAGCAATGATGAGCACCACACGGGATATTGAAGTAGAAGATACGGGGGTACTTAATATTCGTTGGCGCAACGGTGCCCTAGGATCAATGGCGGTGACAATGCTAACCTATCCAAACAATATGGAAGGCTCCATAACTATACTGGGCGATAAAGGTACAGTCCGTATTGGCGGAATGGCTGTTAATGATATTCAAAAATGGGAATTCGACGAACCAAAAGAATATGATAACCAGGTAAAGGAAGCCAACTATCAAACAACCTCAGTCTATGGGTTTGGTCACCCTCTCTATTTCAAAAACGTAATTGATGTTTTGCGTGGGGACGCAGAACCAGAAACGGATGGAAGGGAAGGCTTAAAGTCACTCGAACTATTAATTGCAGCCTACCTTTCTGCACGTGATGACAAAACAGTATCACTTCCTTTAGAATTTTAATCTATGCCAACAAATATTCAAATTCATGAAACTGCCATTGTAGATAGTGGTGCCAAAATCGGAGATGGATCAAGAATTTGGCACTGGGCACACATTTGCTCTGGCGCCAAAATAGGTAATGACGTTTCACTTGGCCAAAATGTTTTTATAGGAAACAAAGTAGCCATTGGAGACAAATGCAAAATTCAAAACAACGTTTCTGTTTATGACAATGTCACTTTAGAGGAAGGCGTTTTTTGCGGACCGAGCATGGTATTTACTAATGTATTCAACCCCAGATCTCTGGTTGAGCGAAAAAATGAATACAAAGATACTCTTGTAAAAAAAGGAGCAACGTTAGGAGCTAACTGCACCATTGTCTGCGGAGTAACAATTGGTAAATTTGCATTTATTGGCGCAGGTGCAGTTATCAATAAAGATGTAAAACCTTATGCTTTAATGGTTGGAGTTCCCGCAAAACAAATTGGCTGGATGAGCGAATATGGAGAGACTCTAAATTTACCACTTGAAGGCAATGCAATAACGACATGCAAGAACACTAATCAAATATACGAACTTAAAAACGGCCAAATAAAAGTAAACAATTAATATGAAAATCGATTTCGCAAACCTTCAATACCAATATCAACTCTATAAAAAAGATATTGATGCCAGCATACAAGCCGTCTTAAATAAGTCTAACTACATCATGGGTGAAGAGATCCATCAGTTAGAAAAACAACTACAAGAGTTTACTGGCGCAAAACATGCAATCACCTGCTCAAATGGAACCGATGCATTGCTATTAGCTATGATGGCCATGGATATAGAAGCTGACGATGAGATAATCACCACACCTTTTACTTTTATTGCTACTGCTGAAACTATTGCTTTCATAAAAGCTAAGCCAGTCTTCGTAGATATCGAAGAAGACACTTACAACATAGATGCCAGCAAAATAGAGGCTGCTATTACACAGAAAACTAAAGCGATAATGGCTGTGAGTCTCTATGGTCAACCCGCTGATTTGGACTCCATTCAAGCAATAGCTAATAAGTATAATTTAAAAGTTATCATTGATGGGGCTCAAAGCTTTGGCTCAACTTACAAGGGAAAAACTGATAGTAATCTAGGTGATATATCAACTACTAGTTTTTTTCCGGCAAAGCCTTTGGGGTGCTATGGGGACGGTGGGGCAGTTTTCACAAACAATGATAACTATGCAGAAAAAATGAAAATGATGCGAGTTCATGGGCAAAATGAACGATATCACCATAAATATATCGGTATGGGCGGGAGAATGGATACAATACAAGCCGCAATATTACTTGCTAAGTTACCGCACTATCACAAAGAACTTGAAATGCGTCAAAACGTAGCATCTTCTTACTCTAATAAATTAAGCAACTCTATAATTAAGCCAATAACTAAAGCGGAGCGTTCTAGTGCATGGGCTCAATACACTATTCGCGTTTCAAACAGAGACAGTTTACAACAAAACTTAAAAGAGGCCGGCATACCAACCGCTGTGCATTATCCTGTACCACTTCATCTACAGGAATGTTTTCATTATTTAGGTTACACTAAAGGCCATTTTCCTGTTGCGGAGTTAGCAAGCAAAGAAGTGATGAGTATTCCCATGAACCCATTTTTAAGTGATAGCGAGATTTCTCATATTTGCGAGAACATAAAACCTTTAATTTAATAATAAAACCTTCACATACAATATTCAACCACGCCATAATACTTAAAGATAACTTGTTTTTAAAACAGCAGCCATAACACATCCCCCAAATAAATTAATACAAAGAATATTAAATTACATATGGTGTTTCTAGTTATTATTTCCTTTCACTTAACGAACTGTTACTTAGCAAGAAATAAATAAGATTAATGATGATAATTAGGGTATTAGACAGGGCACAAGGATGATTAGAATGCTAAGACCTAAATCCGAATATAGTAAAAATATATTAACCTTAATGACTGGAACAACGATAGCTCAAGCCATACCAATAGCATTGAGTCCTATTTTTACTCGTATTTACTCGCCAGAAGATTTTGGGCTTTTAGCTTTTTATATAGCAATCTCATCTATAATATCGACAGTAGTCTCAGGGCGATATGAACTATCAATCATACTTCCTCAAAAAAATGAAGATGCATTTCAAATAACTTGCTTATGCCTAGCAATTACAATTGCTAGCACAATATTCGTATCAATCAGCTTAATCGTTTTCAAGCCCCAGATAGTCATTTTATTAAATAACCAAGAAATAAATAAATGGTTATACCTTATCCCTTTAAGTATCTTATTAATCGGCATCCATAGAACTCTGAGTTTTTGGTACAACAGAGTCAAAATGTATAAATTAATTGCAAAAAATCGAATACTGTTAAGTGCAGGCACAGGCTTCAGTCAACTTGGATTAGGTAGCCTATCCCACCAAGGTGGGTTAATTTGGGGAACACTTTTTGGGCAACTATTACCATTAATTCAGCTGGGTTACAATTTTATATCTAATGACTTAAAATTATATTCGTTAAACTATTTAAAGATAATAGCACTTTCCAAAAGGTACTCTAAATTTCCCAAATTTGATGTACCAACTGCACTTGCTAATATAACAGCGTCACAAGCACCAAACATATTACTCGCAGCATTGTTCTCACCATCAGCCGCAGGTTTTTTTTATCTAACTCAAAGAGTTTTACAAGCCCCAATCACCCTCATATCAAGTTCTGTTCTAGATGTTTTTAAACAACGTGCAAGCGAAGATTACAAAAAACATGGAAACGCAAAAGACATTTTCAAAAAAACTTTTCTAGCTTTATTTTTTATGGCTTTACCAACAAGTATAATCTTGTTTTTTTGGGTTGAGGATATATTCGTATTAATTTTCGGCGAAGACTGGAGTGAAGCTGGAGAGTATGCAAGAATTCTTATCCCAGCGCTGTTTTTAAGATTTATAACAAATCCACTAAGCTTTATGATTTACATTGCCGAAAAACAAGGAATCAACCTAGTTGGAATGCTTTTACTACTTACAGGCATGTTAGTGATTTTCTTTATAGTAAATGATGCACATACTGCGATTACTGCGATATCTGTTTTATATTGCATAGTTTATGGCATGTATCTTACCTTATCCGCGAAGATAGCTTTTAATGCTTAAAAAATACATTAAAAAAACAAGATTCCATTTGCATTTTGCGCTAATAAAAAAAACAGGAATAGGCACAACTTTTTTAAATTTTACTATTCAGAGAATTTTTAAAAATAATAGCAACTTCAAAGAAGCTCTGCATTTTACATCCACAGTTATAGGACGAAAACTAGATTACAATAAAGACTTAAACACTCTTGTTAGCTTTTCTGCTAGCCACTCCTTATATTTACAATCTCTTAATGGTATAAAATTGGGAGAGAATATATTGATTGCTCCTGGGGTAAAAATCATAAGCAGCAATCACAACTTTGAAGAAAATAGGGGCACAGTACCAGCCCCGCCTATAGAAATTGGAAATAATGTTTGGCTTGGAGCTAATTCAATTATACTACCTGGCGTCAAAATCGCAAACAACTGTGTCATAGGTGCAGGCAGCGTTGTTACTAAATCCATTAAAATACCTGGCTCAGTAGTTGCTGGAAATCCCGCAAAAATCCTTAAATACATCCAAACAGACGATTAAACCATGAAAAGAATATTGTTTTTATCTGGCTTAGATTTCAAAGAAAAATCCATCCAAGTAATTAGAAAAACACCAGAAGCGTATGCAGAGGCTGATTGGGAAGTAGATTATATAGTGGCTAGAGATAACTTAGAGAATGGTAATTATTTTTATGAAGATGAAATCAACATTAAGGGAGTTAATATTCTAAGAATATATTGGCCATTCCCCAAATTACGAACAAAACTACCAAAACATACAAAATTACTTATTGGCAAACTTAGTAGTTTTATTACTATAGTTAAACTTGCATATGCAGCCCAAAAATTACTTAGGAAAAATGAATATGATGTAGTATACGGCTATGAGCTTCATGGCGTCTTGGCGATGCATATTCTGAAAATATTTTTTTCAAAAAATATAAAAACTGTTTCCAGATTCCAAGGAACTTTTTTACATGAAATGTTTTCAAAAAAACAATATTTAAGGCTATTATTTAATCTCGACTTAATCCTAGCAATTCGGCTTAACTCTGACCTCTTAATAATGACAAATGATGGCACTCAAGGAGATAAAGCAGTTCGAAAAATTAAAGGGGCCAAACCATTCAATATGTCTTTTTGGGCAAATGGTGTAGATTTATTTCAGCACATAAATAATCCAATTTGTATTAAAGATAATAAAAAAGTTTTTTTATCTGTCTCTAGATTAGTCGACTGGAAAAAAGTAGAGCGTTGCTTATATCTATTAGATGCACTTAAAAAACTAGGATTTGATAACTTTAAATACTATGTAGTTGGAGACGGAAACCAAAAACATAAATTACAATTGTTAGCTCTAGAGCTCGACCTGGAAGATAACATTGAGTTTATTGGGGCCGTTAATCAAAATCAGGTATTAGCATATATGGCAGGCACAGATTTTTTCTTGTCTATGTATGATTCATCTAATGTTGGGAACCCACTTTTAGAAGCAATTCGTACAAACACAATCATTATAACCCTAGCGAACGGTGATACACCTAGCTGGATTCAACACAAATATAATGGATATATTTACGATCCAGACCATATAGACTTTGATTTCATTGCAAAAGATTTATTAAAATTAATAAACGATAAACCTCTACAATTGCAATTGTTACGAAATCTGAAAGACACTGAAAACAAAAAATTATGGACGTGGTCCGAACGCATGACAAATGAAATCAATCATGTTACTTCCCTGTGAAAATTAGTTTATCAAAAATATTTCTTTTTTTAATAGCCACTACCGTAATGGGTTCTGGTGTTGGTTATTCTAAACTCTATCTTTTTCATATTGTATTAGTTATTTTTTTCTTTAGTTTCTTATATGTTTATGCGAAAAACGGAAAACAAGAAACACTTTTTTCTCCAAGAAATAAATATATATACTTTTTATACTTTTTTTTCTCTTGGTATACCTTAAGCATAATATGGAGTCTTAACCCTTTATATACCCTCCAATATCTATTTTACTTAACTATCGGCATATCCATAGTATTCTTGATTAACTCTTACGCAAATACTATATATAAATATTCTCAGATATTTGTAATTTTAAAACTCTTCTTTTTAATCGCAATTCTCATAGGTATATTAGAAGCTTTTACTCCATTCAGGCTCCCAACCTCACCATTTTCGGAATATGCTAGCCTATTTGGACGAAAGGGAACCGACTTTGTAGATTTCAACATAGACATTATTGCCACTATTAGATCTGCCCCAACTGTTTTTTGGGGAAACCCTAATAACTTAGCAGTCTCAATGATCATTACACTACCTTTCTTTCTACTACAAGACAAGTTTTCGATAAAACTAATAGGACTATCTTCAATATTCTTGATTGTTTCTATGGCAGGCTCAAGAGGATCGCTAATTTCTTTTGCATTTTTATTATTTTTATATCTTTTTATGAAAGGCATTAGATATTGGCTACCTATTATAGTTATATTTTTAACTAGCCTTATGTTTATTCCAAATTATATAGAAGGGTTGAAAGATTCTGACAATGCACGCATTGCGGAAATGGCGGGCACTGGAGATGCATTATTCAAATACCTTTCCAAGCAAGAAAACTCACTGAACAGTATTAGCGCACGTCAACAACTTATTAAAAATGGCTTAGATGCCTTATGGGATAGCAAAGGACTTGGTGTAGGCGGCGGAGCATCCATAGCGGTACAAGAACAAAAAGGAGAGGTGGGCGGACGCCTGAAGTCTATGCATAATTTTTGGATAGAGATTCTAGTAGATGCTGGTATTGTCGTTTTTATTTTATTTATGACTTGGTATTTGTCTATATCAATTAAACTATATCTGATTCACAAACGTTCAAAAGACATTTTTTTTCGTTACAATTCAGGTGCTCTCTTTTTATCTATGATGTCATTCTTAATAAGTGCAATTTCAGCTAGCAGTGTAATTTACTTATTACCGATGTGGTTAATGTTTGGTATGAGTATTGCCCTCATTTCACTACATCGAAAGGAAAACATTAAATGAAAGTAGTTTTACTGGCGGGTGCTAACTCGATACATTCAATTAATTGGGCTAATAGCTTATCATCAAAAAAAATAGAAGTTCACTTGATTTCAATTCATAAACTTAATGGCAAACTAAATGATGCAGTTTATTTACATACACTGAGCAAAATTGCCCCTTGGGGATATATAAGCGCTTATTCTGAAGTAAAAGAATTACTCAAAACCATAAAACCGGATATTGTAAATGCCCACTATGCTACTGGTTACGGTTTATTAGCACGCCTTGTTAATTATAAGCCCACCATATTATCGGTATGGGGGTCTGATGTTTACAGCTTTCCCAAAAAGTCAGTTCTGCATAAGCTTTTTTTGAAAGGAAACCTAAAAAGTGCAACAGCTATTGCATCAACCAGCCATTGCATGGCAAAAACAACTTTGGAAACTTACCCACACGAGCATATTTTTATAACACCTTTTGGCATAAATGAAGAAAAGTTCAAACCTTATCCCATTAAACCATCACGTAAAAATAGTTTCGTCATTGGAACAGTAAAAGCTCTAGAGGATACATATGGGATAGATACATTGCTTAGAGCATTTTCAGAAGTTGTAAAATGCTATTCAGGTCACTTAACGTTAATTTTAGAAATAACAGGAGAGGGATCAGATAGAGAGAAGCTTTCTATTTTATCAAAAACTCTAGAAATTCATGATAAGGTAATTTTTAAAGGATTTATAGAGCATTCAAAGGTACCAGCAACCATAAACAGATTAGATATTTATGTCGCTTTAAGTCGCTTCGAAAGCTATGGCGTTGCAATTCTTGAAGCCTCTTCTTGTGAAAAACCAGTTGTAGTTTCTGATGCCGATGGACCATCAGAAGTAACCATTGATGGGGTTACAGGCTTCATTGTACCAAAAGAAAGCCCAAAAGCTGCTGCAAATGCTATTTTGAAACTCATCTACAACCCCTCTTTAAGAAAAGATATGGGTAAAGCTGGTAGACAACATATTCTGTCAAACTACACATTAGAAAAATCCACAAATATGATGATCGATGCCTACCAAAAAACCATTATTCTAAACAACGAGTGTTAACTTATGAAAATTGTCACAATTCTAGGGGCACGCCCACAATTCATTAAAGCCGGTACTGTGAGTCGAGAAATTCAAAAACAAATATCTAATGGCAAAAACATCCAAGAAATAATTATTCATACTGGGCAACACTATGATGTAAATATGAGTGATATTTTCTTTGATGAAATGCACATCCCCAAGCCAAAATACTTTTTAGGTATAGGAGGAAAAAGTCATGGAGCAATGACTGGGCAAATGATAGAAAATATTGAAGAAATTTTAATAAAAGAAAAACCAAGCTGGGTATTAGTATATGGAGATACTAACTCAACACTTGCTGGTGCTATAGCAGCGTCAAAATTACAAATTAATATAGCGCATGTCGAAGCAGGTCTTCGTAGCTTTAACAATCAGATGCCAGAAGAAATTAATAGAATCTTAACTGATAGATTAAGTAGAGCCCTATTTTGCCCTACAAAAAGTGCAGTAGTAAATTTACAAAATGAAGGCATAATAAACTGGGGAGGCAATTCGCAAGTATTTCATAGTGGCGACGTAATGCAAGATGGCGCTTTATATTATAGCGAAATCTCAAAAAAACCAAAAATCAATAATATATCGAATAACTTTATACTTTGCACAATCCACAGAGCTGAAAACACTGACAATCTTAAGCACTTAAATGAGATTTTTTCTGCTCTTAACGAAATAGCCGACAAACAACAGATAATTTTACCAATGCACCCCCGGACAAAAAAAATAATAGAATCAATTAATATCGACACATCCCGACTTACCATTATAGAACCTGTCAGCTACTTAAATATGATTTGGTTGCTTAAACATTGCTCAATTGTGATGACTGATAGTGGTGGATTACAGAAAGAAGCATTTTTCTTTGAGAAGCACTGCATAACTCTAAGGAATGAAACAGAGTGGGTTGAGTTAGTTGAGAAAAATCTGAATAAACTTGTTGGCACTAATAAGCGAAAGATCCTTGCGACATATGAGAAAATGGATTTTTCTTCTGATTTTTCATTAAACTTATACGGAAAAGGTTTAGCAAGTAAAAAAATTGTTGATGCATTAATTGAAATACATTGATTTCAAAAGCCCAATCTAAAAGAATTCATCAAAGTATCAATATCTGATCTAATTCATACACCAAAATTACAAAACTCTTCTTTATCTATAAAAAAATAATAGAATCCATAAATACTATTATATTTGTTGTTAGAACACTATTTAAAATGAGACGCTTCATCAAAGTTCGTGAAAAACCACTGATACACCCTTAACATTAAACTAATCCTTTTATGAAATTTCACTTAACCAATCAAAGTTCAGATAATTTATGTTAAATAATTTTAAAAATGTTTATGTGCTAGCTCCTCACACAGATGATGGTGAATTGGGAGCAGGCGCAACAATCGCTAAGCTTATTGATTCCGGCGCTAATGTTTATTATTTTGCTTTTTCTACTGCAGAAACATCAATACCTAAAGGTTTCCCCAAAGATGTTTTAAAAACAGAAGTCATTAAAGCCACAGGTAAATTAGGTATAAAAAAAGAAAACGTAATTATTTATAATTACGAAGTTCGTAAGTTAAATTATGCAAGGCAGGAAATATTAGAGGACTTGATAGAAAAAAGGAAAGACTTAAGTCCAGATTTAGTATTAATGCCATCCTTAAATGATATTCACCAAGATCATAGTACGATTGCAAATGAAGGTTTAAGAGCATTTAAAAACACAACAATATTAGGTTACGAACTTATTTGGAATAACCTTACGTTTGATACAACTTCGTTCGTAAAATTAGAAAAAAAATACATACAAATGAAAAGTGATGCTTTAAAAGAATATACTTCACAAGGCTCTAGAGATTATATGAGTGAAGAATTTATTTTTGCACTTGCAAAAACCAGAGGAGTCCAAATAGGTGCCGAATATGCTGAAAGTTTCGAAGTCATTAGATGGGTGATATAAATGAAACTAGAAGATACAAGAGGATATGAGTGAAAGTTATCCTCAAAAAACTACAGACGTAGGTATTAAAACTTATACTAGAATGTCAGGTAATCGTTATCCTCTAAACATTAGTGACGAATATATTGCTATTCTAGACTGCAAATAACTTAAAAACCTTGACATAACAACATAAGCAATCAAAAGTGTTACGTAATTATATTAACTTAAAGCTAGGAGTGGAAAAAATGAGCAATAAAACCGACGTTAACATTTTAGCTTCTTTCTTAAAAACAAAATTTATAGGGCTTAATTATCCTGTTAAATATGCAACTTCTGTTAGTAATCTTAAGAACAATTGCATATCATTTACAAGCACTAGATTTTTAAAGAACACACATGCTAAAGAATTTTTAATTTTAGCCCCCCTAGACTTTACTCTTTTAGAGGACTCCAACTACTCTGTAATAAAAGTTGCTAACCCAAGACTTGCTTTTGCGAAAATATTAACCGAATTTTTTACTGAAAAGCCTATGCGTAGGGTCCACCCATCAACAATTATAGGTATAAATACCTTTATCCATGAGACAGTTACAATTGGTTGCAATTGTCACATCGGTGATAATGTAAAAATTGGGAAAGATACTGTTATAAATCACAATGTAGTCATTAATGATAACACCCAGATAGGCAAAAATTGTTATATAAAATCGGGAACAACCATTGGAGAAGATGGTTTTGGTTTTGCATTTGAAGAAAATGGAACCCCCATTAGAATACCTCATCTAGGAAAAGTGATTATTGGAAACGATGTCGAAATTGGTGCAAAAAACACTATTGCAAGAGGCACATTGGATGATACTGTGATTGACGATCGTGTTAAAACAGACGATCAGGTACACATAGCACATAACTGCTGGATAGGGGAGAATACGATTATTACCGCATGTTCGGAAATAAGTGGCTCAGTAACAATAGGAAAGAATTGCTGGATTGGGCCTAATACAACTTTTATGCAGAAAATAAATATAGGAGACAATTCTACTATTGGAATAGGTGCACTTGTCTTGAAAAATGTAAAATCTGATAAGAAAGTTATGGGACTGGAAGCTATAGAACTTAAAAAACTAATTAAATTCAAGAAAAGAATTCAATATGATAATTACTAGAGAATTTAGCTTTCACCATAAAAATAACCTAACAATCACTATAAAACTCTTGTGCGACCATTATTATTAAATAACAAATGCTTCTCTAAAATCAACTTACTATTTATCAATACAACTCACTCATATGAAAGAAAGCAACAAAGTTGTCTGGCTACTAAATCACTATGCTCAAGAACCAGGAAGTTCTGGAGGCACAAGACATTACGGCCTAGCAAAACATATGGAAACGATGGGCTGGGATATGAAAATAATAGCCGCTAGTGTAGATCACTTCACTGGTGATCAAAGAATTACTAATCGAGAATCCCATGCAACCAATATCATTGATGGTGTGTCTTTTACATGGTTGAAAACGCCAAAATATGAGGGTAGTGGTGTATTTAGAATATTAAATATTTTATGTTATTCATTCAGAGCATATTTTGGCAGATGGAAAAAAAATATTTCACCTCCTGATGTAATTATAGGCTCTAGTGTTCATCCATTTGCTGCTATCGCCGCTGCATTCTTAGCAAAAAAACACTCAGTTCCTTTCATCTTTGAAGTACGTGACCTCTGGCCTGAAACACTAATCGCAATGGGGCGCTGGTCGGAACACAGCATAAAAACTAAGATCTTTCGTATAATCGAAAAATGGCTTTATATGAATGCCGATAAAATAATAACGCTTTTACCTTATGCTAATGAATATATAGAATCGTTAGGTGTTCCTAGAAATAAGATCAGCTGGATATCAAACGGTGCTGAAATTTCTTCTCCCCCTTCTTCACTTAATCAAAAGGATACATTTACATTAATGTATTTTGGTTCTCATGGACCCGCAAACAGCCTTGATACCATTCTAGAAGCGATGAGTATTTTACAGGTAGACAAATCAATGAGTCATGTAAGTCTTCGCCTGATAGGGGATGGGGCTTCAAAAGCATCATTAATTCAAACCTCAATACACTTAAATTTAACAAATGTGTTTTTTGAAAAATCAGTAACAAAAGAAGAAATACCAAAACTTGCAGAAGAAGCTGATGCCTTTGTAATTCCTATAGGAAATAGACCTGAATTATATCGATATGGCATCAGCCCAAATAAAATATTTGATTATCTATCCGCTGCGAGGCCAATAGTGATAGCTTCGAATGCGGCAAACAATCCTATAGAAGACGCTAATGCTGGATTAACTACAGAACCTGATAATCCTGAAAAACTTGCTCAATCTATAAAAAAACTAGTGAACACACCTTTTGAAATTCGTGTACAAATGGGTTCCAATGGCAGAAAACATGTTGAAGATAACTACTCGTATGAAAAATTGGCTCAGAAAATGGTTAGTACACTTGACTCCATTAATTGAATGTTTATGCAGTAATTATGCAAAAATCCAATATAAAAGAACCTATCAGCAGAGATAAACTCAAAGCTGTAGCTCTTATTAATTATAAGTATTCTAATCTCGGTTTTCTTTCTAAGTTTGGCCAATAATGGAAATTAATTTGTTTAGTCTATGGAGTGAAAATTTTAGAACAAGTAATGTGCTACTTTTATCCAGTTCTGTGGTAAACATAGATTGATGAGACTATCGTGGAAAATTACAACAAGAAATATATTAGTAAATATTGGATTTTAAGAAAAGACTGATTTTGTAAAAATCTCAAAACAAGCTAGTTAAAAGGAATAAATATACACATTGAGGGAGCCATTAAAAATTGATCATTTACAGTAAGGATTGCCAGCAATTTGAAGATGATGAATTAAGAGCCATTGCTAATTTACATTATCAGTGTATAAATCTAGGTTTTTTATCTAAGCTAGGTGTTAACTTCCTTTTTTATTTGTATAAATCTATGAGCTTAAGTGATGATGTCGTGGTGGTGATAGCCAAAGATCAAGATAAAATTATTGGCTTTATAACGGGAACTCAAGGAAGATTTTCTGGTGTGTACAAGCACTTAATAAAAAAACATCTAGTTCCTGTTAGCTTAATATTAATTCCACGTCTATTGAGATTTTCAAATTTTAAAAAAATTATTGAAATTCTTTTTTATACAAAAGGAAAAAATGATTTGTCTGACTTACCAAAGGCAGAACTACTAAGTTTGGCTGTTGCCAAAGAGCATCGTGGGTCAGGTGTATCTCAACAATTATTTATTATGCTAGCCGAGCACTTTAAAGAAATAAAAATTCAAAAATTTAAAATAGTTGTGGGAGAAGAATTAATTGGTGCACAGAAGTTTTACGAAAAAATGGGAGCTGCAAGAGAACGAGTATTGGAAGTCCACAGTGGTAATTCATCGGTTATATACTCGGTTGATGTAAAATCATGAGGTTTTCAAAATATACTCAGGCAATTAAGTCTTTTCAGAATATGCCTGATGAAAGTATTCATTTCTTTTGGAAAGCACGAGTTGGTCTCTACACTATATTAAAAGCAATGGGCGTAAAAGAAGGTGATGAAGTTATCCTCCCTGCCTTCACTTGTGTCGTGGTGCCCAATGCTATCCTTTATTTGGGTGCAACACCTATCTATGTTGATGTATCTTCCGATACCTATAATTTTGATATTCCACATATAGAAAAAGCAATAACAAATCGTACCAAGGTGATTATTTGCCAAAATACTTATGGACTTTCTTCTGATCTGGAAGAATTGACTAGTCTCGCTAAGAAACATGGCTTATTTACTGTTGAAGATTGCACCCATGGTTTCGGCGGAACCTATAATGGTACTCCCAATGGCTTGTCTTGCGATGCTGCAATATATTCCACCCAATGGAATAAACCCTTTTCTACAGGTATTGGTGGTTTTTTAGTCACTAATAATAAAAAGCTTGCTGATAAAGTGACTGACTTAAGTTCGAAACTCATGCCACCAACCTGGAAAGAACTTTTAAACCTAAAGCTACTCTTCTTTGTAAAAAGGCATTTAATTAATAATTACACCTACTGGCCTCTAGTTAATTTTTACCGCTGGCTTAGCCACAATACAAATATTGTTGGCTCATCAACCTCTGAAGAAATAACTTCTTTAGAAATACCTGAGGATTACTTTAAAGCATTTAGTAACGTGCAGGCTAAGGAAGGTTTAAGAAACATTTCTAAGCTTGAGGATGATATAAAAAAACGTAAAGAAAATGCCCTGCTCTATACTAAATTTCTGAAGGAGAAAAAGAAAAATCATGTTCCGGAAGATTTATTTTCAAACCATTCATTTTTAAAATACCCTCTTTTGGTAAAGAATAGAGATGAATTTATGAAACTTGCCACAACCGCACGAATTGCATTAGGGGAATGGTTTGTATCACCCTTACATCCAGTAGAAGGCGATTTATCTCTATGGAAATTTAATAGCGATGATTTTCCAATGACAAAATATTTATCAAAGCATGTCGTTAACTTACCAACAACACCATCCAATATTGACCAAGTGTTTAGCTTTCTCGAAAAGCATTCTGATTTTATTATCGACTCCCCATAAGATTAGCTTCTTTGTTTTCAATCAATATTTATATGTCAATATGATTGGCTTCTTTAAATCTTGAAATGAACTATTCTCTTTAGTAATTTACTAATCAAGACGATTTATTCACTTTATTTAAGCCATCTTATACAAAAAGGCTTCTCGTTGTTGAAGATAATGTTGTCTTGTTATTAGATAACTTTGCGCGAGATACATTAATAGATATTACGGTATTTACCCATAACATTTTTCCTTTTGCAAAAAAACAAATGTCTCTTATGAAATCAAATCTGAAAAAACATATCTTAAACAGATCCCGATCTGAAAAGCGCCTTTTTCTCATAGCTTTAGATATCTTTCTTATTCCTCTGATTTTATTTCTTAGCTTTTATAGCACTGAAAAACAGACTTTTCTGCAAAATAGTTATAACTGGCTAGTCTTTCCCTTAGCCATATTGGTCGCTATTCCTATTTACATGAAGATGGGACTTTACCGAGCTATTTTAAAATATTTCCGTAGTCATGCTATTGGTTCGATTTTGATAGCTACTTTAATAGCTGCAGTAGTTTGGGTGGGTGCACTTGTACTGCTGAATTTTCCACACATACCTTCTTCAGTCGCACTTCTCTACTGGCTTGGCACCTTTATGACAATTACAGTGACTAGGCTAAGTGCACAACAATGGCTTTATGGTGAAATTTCAAAAAACTCATCGGCAAAAAAAGTATTAATTTATGGCGCTGGTTCTGCTGGCTCTCAACTAGCGATGGTTCTTAAACCTGATCCATCATATTCACTTATTGGGTTTATTGATGATGATAAAAGTCTTGAAGGCTGGAATGTACTGGGCTTGAAGGTTTTCTCCCCATTACAGTTACCCGCTTCTATTGATAAATATTGTGTAGATGAGGTTATATTAGCACTGCCATCAGCAAGTAGAAGCAACCGCCGGTTAATTCTAGAGCAATTAGAAAAATTACCCGTTCACGTCCGTAGTATCCCGGCTTTTGCAGATTTAGTTAGTGGCAAATTACAAACCGCGGATATCAATGATATCGATATTGATGATTTATTAGGCAGAAACATTGTTGAACCTGATAGCTCGTTATTACCTATCAATATCACTAATAAAGTGGTTATGGTTACCGGGGCAGGCGGCTCTATAGGATCAGAACTTTGCCGTCAGATAATTAGCTTAGCGCCAAAAAAATTAATTTTATTAGAGCAAAGTGAGTTTGCTTTATACAAAATAGAACAGGAACTGGATGCGCTTATTAAAAAAAGTGAAAACCATATTGAATTAAATCGTGTACTTGGTTCCGTCACTAATGAAGTATTATTAAAGCGTTTATTTCAAAACAAGACTATTCAAACTATTTATCATGCGGCTGCTTACAAGCATGTACCTCTCGTTGAAGAAAACCCTGTTGCTGGATTAGCAAATAATGTTTTTGGCACACAATTGCTAGCCGAAACTGCTATGAACGCTAATGCCGAATCATTTATTCTTATTTCCACCGACAAAGCTGTTCGACCAACAAATGTTATGGGTTGCTCTAAACGTATTGCAGAGCTAGTACTTCAAGCGCTTGCTGAAATGCCTGAATGCAAAACAGTCTTTACCATGGTTCGATTTGGAAATGTATTAGGCTCATCTGGGTCAGTTGTACCTAAGTTCAGACAACAGATAAAAGAAGGTGGCCCTATAACGGTCACACATAAAGATATCACGCGCTTCTTTATGTCTATTCCAGAAGCGGTACAACTCGTTATTCAAGCGGGCGCCATGGCAAAAGGCGGAGATGTTTTTGTATTGGATATGGGAGAATCTGTCAAAATAGCCGACCTTGCAGAAAAAATGATTAAACTCTCTGGTTTATCTGTTAAAAATGATAAAAACCCGGATGGAGATATAGCCATTCAGTTTAATGGCTTACGTCCTGGCGAAAAGCTTTATGAAGAGCTATTGATCGGTGAAAATGTGAGTGGTACGAAACATCAGCGTATTATGCGTGCAAATGAAGAGTTTATGACTTGGACTACTCTTGAGCAAAAATTAGATAAACTAAAAAAAATAATGCAGGTTGATAATATCTTAGAAATTAAATCACAATTAACTAATATTGTTGATGGATATAAACCATGGCTCGAAAAACCGATCATGAGTAAAAATAAAAATGTTATACCTATTACTAAAAGTTACTAATTTAACACCCCCCTACTTATAAGCACTTTTTTATTTTTAATACGCAAAAACTTTATACAACAGTTTAATCTAAATACATCGATTAAATGAAATGAGGTTTTTAACGCGATCTTTGTAATTACTGATTATTACCTATAAAATCCCCCATGTTTTGCATCTCCTTCTTTTAATATTCTAGTAATCCTATTTATGAAAAAACTTTGCCGAGCACTTTTAACATTTACTGCTGTCATCTCTCTTGTTGGTTGTTCGTTTAGCCCTGGTGTTCCAGGCTTAAGCTCGAAATCTAGCCGATACGAGAAAGCCCAAAAAGAAGGAGTTGATTATAAGCTGGTTGTTATCGACGGAAAAATGATTCAAAGCCAAAAACCTTTTAATTATGCAAACTATATAACCAATAAGAAAAAACGCTACCAAAGTTATGTTTCTGATGCCGAAAAAAACTCAAGCACAATAAGAAAACCTCATCGTACTAACCACCCCAGACCTACCAAAACAACAGGCGCTGTTAGCTTTGCAGGCGTTTCTGCTGATGATGTGAAATCAAATTATCAATACTTTATCGGTGATCGTGATATTTTGAGCATTACTGTATGGGATCATCCTGAACTCACTATTCCCGCTGGCGATGCTCCTGCCACTCACGACGTAGGTAATGATGGCAAGTTTTACTTTCCTTATGCAGGGAAAATTCAAGCAACTGGCCGAACAGTAGAAGATGTCAGAAAAGATCTTGAGAAAAAATTACAAACATTTATCGCTAAGCCACAGGTAAGTGTAAGAGTAGCGAGCTTCCGCAGCCAAAAAGCCTATATTTCCGGGGCTGTCCAGCAGCCAAACATCCTTGCAATTTCTGATACGCCACTAACGGTTAGAGACCTTATATCTAGAAGCGGAGGGGTTATTTCTAGAAAATATACCGGACAAGCTTCTTTGCGGCGTGGTAACAATACAATATCGATCGACTTGAACCGCATGCTTAAATTTAATGACAATCGACAGAATTTCATTTTACGTAATGGCGATAGACTTCATGTGGTTGAAATTGATGAACTGGACGAGTGGAAAAAAGAGCTTGATCAAGCGATAAATAAGGAGTTAATCCTTAATCCTATTCGACTGCAATTCGAATTAGAAAAAGAAAAAGCCATAGCAAGACAAAAGAAGGACCTTGAAAGAGAACTAAAATCAGAACAGGCAAAAGTTTTTGTTATGGGAGAAATAAACAAGCCGGGGACTGTAAAATATCAAATCGAAGATGGCATGACGCTGGCTGAAGCCATTAACGATGCAGGTAGCTTAAATGAGAACACCGTAAACCCTAAAGGTATTTTTGTTATCCGCCAAGAGTCATCGAAAGATTCTATACCAACAGTTTATCAACTTCCTATAGCATCTGTGCATTCCATGTTATTAGCCGAACAGTTTGATATTAGACCAAGAGACATTGTCTATGTTACCGCTACGCCTTCAATAAGATGGAACAGAGTCCTAGGTTTACTATTACCTTCTCTCACTATTTTGAATACCTTTGAAAACCTTACGAACTAAAATTAATTATGTTTAATAATGTAATGATGGTGTGCATAGGTAATATATGCCGCAGCCCCATGGCAGAAGCTATTTTGCAACATAACAGACCTGAACTAAAAGTATATTCATCAGGCTTAGGGGCTCTGTCTGGAAAGCCTGCAGACCCAAGCACGATGAAAATCCTGTCGGAAATCAATATTGATTTTGATCATGTAGCACAACAAATTAACAGCGTTCTGGTAAAGAACGCTGACATTATTTTGACTATGGAAGACAAACATGTTCAAAGCATCATCTCTCAATTCCCTGAGTCACGAGGCAAAGTACACTTGATTGGCAAGTGGCAGAATAATGAACAAATTCCTGATCCTTATAAAAAAGATTTTGAAGCATTCCAGGAATCTTATCATTTAATAAATAAAGGCCTAGAAGCCTGGCAAGAAAAACTGTGGAATTAAACCTAAGAATGTTTATTAATTCCTATTTAAAGATGACTGAGAACAGATATATTAAATGACCACTACAAATCAACAACATACGGAAGACGACGAAATAGATTTAAGAGAATTGTTAGCGACTCTTCTGGATGGGAAATGGCTAATTCTATCTTTAATGATTTCATCTTTACTTTTAGCGATTATTTTTGCTTTTGGAAAGACTCCTATATATAGAGCTGACTCATTATTACAAATAGAGGCTGAAAAAGCTGGAATCCCAGGAATTGAGGAATTAGCAGGACTAGGTGGCGTCAGCGCGTCTGCTGGGACTGAGTTACAAATTTTAAAATCTAGAAAAATTATAGGAAAAGCTGTTAGTGATTTAAAATTAGATATAATTGCCACACCTAAAAAAATTCCTTTTTTTAGCAACTTAATCAAACGATTCGTTGAAGAAAATGAATCTAATTATGCTCCCTTTAATTCTTCGTGGCTAAGTCCTTATTCATGGTCACATGAAAGCATAAAAGTTAATCGTCTAGACGTCGCAAAGAACTACTTAAATAAACCTCTGTCCTTAATTAGCCTTGAACGCGGAAAATATAGTTTATATCATGATGACAAGCTCCTCTTAAATGGAGTTGTGGGTAAACTAGAATCTACATCTGACGGTTTGTTAGAAATTAATATTCAGGAACTGAATGCTGGCGAAGGCAAAGCATTTATAATAAAAAAACTGAGCAAATATCAAGCCATTGTGACATTACAAAAAAAGTTAAATGTCTCAGAACAGGGCAAAAAGACAGGGATCATTAATCTTGCATTGGAAGGAGAAAATAAGGAACAAATATTAAATATTCTCGACAATGTTTCTAATTCTTATTTATTACAGAATAAATCACGCAGTTCTGAAGAGGCTAGCAATGCACTTAATTTTCTAAATGAACAGATTAAACCGGTCAAAGAGCGATCAGAAGCTGCTGAAGCAGCCCTAAAAGAATATAGAACGAATAATCGTACAGCCGATATGTCAATGGAAACCCAGACGATATTAAAAGTAGTTGCAGATATTGACACTCAGCTTCAACAATTATCATTAAGAAGAGACCAGTTAAACTTAAAATACACATCTAATCACCCTACACTGACCTCTCTCGCATCCCAAGAAACAAAGCTAAATAAAAGACGAAACGAAACACTTTCTAAAATCACTGAACTTCCAGAAACTCAACAACAACTTCTTAAGTTAGAAGGCGACTATAAAGTTGCCAATACAATCTATGTTGATTTATTAAATAAAATTCAAGAATTTAAAATCGCCAAAGCCAGCAATGTAGGCAACGTATATATTCTTGATACTGCAGCAGTCAATGAAACCCCAGTCAAACCAAAGAAAACTATGATAATGGCACTAGGGCTGCTGCTTGGGTTTTTCGTTGGTATTTTAATTGTATTCCTGAAAAAAGCGCTATACCACAAAGTAAACAATCCTGAAAAAATTGAAGAACAAATAGGTTTACCTGTATATGCAACCATACCTTTATCTAAAGGTGTTAAATTAACTGGCGGTCTCAAGAAGAAGAAACAAAAACAAAAGACATTGCTCGCGATTGAAGACAATAATGACCCTGCAATTGAGAGCCTCAGAAGTCTAAGAACAAGCCTTCACTTTGCATTGCTAGAAGCTAAAAATAATATTGTAATGATTACAGGACCGTCGCCTGGAATCGGGAAGTCTTTTATCTCTTCAAATTTAGCAGCAGTCATATCAGGCAGTGATCAACGTGTTTTACTAATCGATGCCGATATGAGAAAAGGCTATTTGCACAACTTGGTAAACACTCCAATCTCTCCGGGTTTATCTGATTTGATCAGTGAAAAAAGTACTATTGAAGATGCCATCCATACTTATGAATGCAATGGAAATAGCTTTGATGTATTAACCAGAGGACAAACACCTCCAAACCCATCAGAGTTATTGATGCATCAAAACTTTGAGAAATTACTTACTGAGTTATCTGGTAACTATGACTTAATTTTAATCGATACCCCACCAATCCATGCGGTAACTGACCCTACAATCGTAGGTCGTTTATCAGGCGTGGTGTTCATGGTAGTTCGCCAAGATATGCATGCGATGAAAGAGATTGAACATGCCGTGAAGCGATTAAGTAATACAGGTATTGAAACCAAAGGATTTATCTTTAATGGCTATGATGCCAAGAAGAATAGAAATGCTTATGGCTACCAATCTTATTATGGAGAGTATCAATCAGATTAGATTGATCTTGTTGAAACTAGACCCCTTGCATTATTTACTCAACGGTAATTGATTGAGAAAAAATAAAGGGATCTAGTTTAATTTAGCGACAATGCTTGCTTGTTATCACTTAGAGCAAAAAACCAAACAATAGCACTTATAAACGATTTAGTTCCTAGAAGGACTTGGTAAAACTAAGTGATATACCAACGTCATTTTCTCTTTTACTTGAATAATCTCTCTCGGAAATTAACTGAACCCCCAGGTTTATTTTTGTATCTATATTAAGCGGCTTTTCTAAACTTAATCCTACTGCTGACCACTCTTTTCCATTTGGAGCTATAGGGTTATTCCCTACCCCATCTTCATTCAGCTTTGCGTGCTTAACCCAGCCACGCCAAAAATTACCATTATTTTGATTAAGAATTAACCCGGCACTGACCATTTGGCTATCTGAATCAATTCCATGCCCCATTGACACATCTAGGTAGCGATAACCATCGGTGTAGCTACTATGGTTATAGACAATATTATTTCTGTCTCTGCCTTTATAACTGCCGGCGCTAGTATCAGTTGCTTCGAGGTAAGCTCTCCATGAACCTTGCAGTTTTTTAGAATAACCTGCTACCGAGCCACCTAACATAAAGACTTCATCGCCAAGTAATATAGAGCCATCAACACGATCCTCTCCGATATATTGCCCATACAATGAATAATGTTGATTTTCGCCACCTACAGGAAGCTTCCATCTAAAATCCAATCCTGCTATTTGATTTCCTCTCACCGTTCCAAGCGCGCCATCTTGCTCTTCAACTCTCATACTAAAGAACGTTTTAGTAAAATCAGAGAAACTCTCATCTTGACCTTCTCCGCCCCACTGAATAGTTCTATGCAAACCTATTTCAAGCGGCTTAAAGGGCCTGAAAGTAAAGCGAGTACCAATGAGTTTCGCATCTGGAATTCCTCTATCAGATTCGAGCTGCCCCACGAATGCGTGAAGCTTGCTAGTACCCAACCACCTTAATAGGAAAAAATCATCCTCATCAGGTTTTGATAATACATTCTCGACAGAGATACTGGGTATTGGTCGAGCATTATTTGAAAGAATCAAAGACCCATCCCAACCTGGCCCCCAATATCTAGATTGCTGACCTACCGTTACTTTCCAATTACCTATGTCACTTGCTATATATGACTCATCCAATCTAAAAGCACTGTCATCTGGATGATCGGTCTCATCTGCAACTGTTGCTTTTAACCGCAAATCGATGAAAGGGTTTCCCCATTCGCCATCGTAAGATACTGAGTATTTCTCTCTGCCTTCTCCTGAAAAGTCTCTTATCAACAGCTCTTGAGAACGTGCATCGGCTGTTATTTTAAAGCTCGAGTTATAGTCTTCTTCTTTTAAACGTTGTTTAACATTTGCATAAGCCTGCCTTAATGCAGGTAACATTGGAGAATCTTTAACAGGTTCTTTTAGGTTTTCATGTATATCTTTTGCAGCTAACGGCCATGTTGTTAATGGCGAATCTAATAAACGTGCATCAGATAGTAGCTGTAACTCATGCCTTAATTTCATATCTCCTGCGTCTAACCATGGCTTTGCCAGCACTTGGCTTGATACAAAGAGCATTGGTAGCGTTGCAAACAACGAGCATATTTTGATATTAGTTTTCTTAGACATGTAGAACCCAGTTTGGAGAGTGATATTTGAAGTGGTTTTATCTGCTTAGATACAGAGTTAAAACTTTGATGATTTTAACATTAGATCGATAGATTGCTGCATATCATCAATTCTATCTGAAATATCAGAATCAACTTTAGGCTCTCTATTTGATTTAATTAAATCATGGGCGATATTAATTGCTGCCATCACCGCAACTCTATCAGCACTCAAGGCTTTTCCGCCTTCTCTTACTTTGTGCATATTTTCATTGACGTTTCTAGCCGACACCAATAAAGATTCATGCTCACCTTCAGGACAAGAAATTTTGTATTCTTTTTCCATGATCCTTACTGTTACAGGTATTGTTTCTCTGCTCATCTTTGATTCCCCTAATTCGTTGGCATCTTTTAGGATGCTTTATCCATTGCTTTTAATCTTTCCATCATTGCTTCTACCTGACCACGCACTTTATCGTTCTTAGCCTGTAGCTCTGATCTTTCCAGCATTAATTGCTGATTACTAAATTTAAAGGCATCGTTCTCTTCAGAGAGTTTTTTACAATATGCCAGCAACTCTTTTACTGAGCTTTCTAATTTATCTATTTTCATGGTGATAGAAAGCTGCTCATCATTGGATGTCTTATTCATAATTACATTAAATCCCGAATGAAAGTTGGCTTCAAAAATGCCTAAGAAATGGAAGAGTTTCAGTATACGTAATTTAAACTTCAAAAACAAAAATTCAACTCTCGTCAAATGGTAAGAGTTATTTTATCGACGAAGTGTTCAATTTTTATTATCACTGGACCTTAGTAACAATAAAGTTAAGTAATATTACCTAGAAACTTTGATTTACTTATAAGCGTTATAAGAACATAGTAATATACTGTTTTTTAAGAAATAAAAATAAACCTGACAAAGCTTGAAAAATGGTCTTTACTCTGTGTAAGATGCGCTCGTGCGAATACTTAATACTAGGCATTGGAATTTCTGTTTTAGAATTCCCAAACTAGATTTGCGCGGCATTTTAACCCCCTACACAATTAAAGAGGTATACCATGAAGAAGAGCGTTTTATTCGGTCTTGTAACTGCTGCTATTTTTAGCTCAAACGTACAAGCTGACACACTAGATGATGTTAAAAAAGCAGGAATGCTTAAGTGTGGCGTTAGTACTGGCCTTGCTGGCTTTTCACAAAAAGATGAAAAAGGTAACTGGAGCGGACTAGACGTAGACGTTTGTCGCAGCGTTGCTGCTGCTGTACTAGGTGATGCTTCAAAAGTTAGTTACAAGCCACTTACTGCTAAAGAGCGTTTCACAGCATTACAATCTGGTGAAATCGACATTTTGTCTCGTAACACAACCTGGACTGCTACTCGTGATACATCACTCGGTCTAAACTTTGCTGGCGTAGTTTATTATGATGGTGCTGGCTTCATGGTTAACAAGAAGTTAGGCGTTGATAGCGCACTTAAGCTTGATGGTGCTGCGGCATGTATCCAGGCTGGTACTTCTACAGAATTAGCGATTGCTGATTACTTCCGTGAAAACAACATGAAGTACAAAGTTGTAACATTTGAAACGTCTGACCAAACTCGTTCTGGTTTTGAATCTGGTCGTTGTGACTTCTTAGTATCTGACCAATCACAGCTTTACTCTTTACGTATCGGTCTTAAAGATCCTGATGGAGCTGTTGTATTACCTGAAGTTATCTCTAAAGAGCCACTAGGACCTGTTGTACGCCAAGGCGATGACAAATGGTTCAACATCGTAAAGTGGTCACTTAATGCAATGATCGAAGGTGAATTCCAGGGCGTTACATCTGCAAATGCAGACGAAATGGCTAAATCTGGCAAGCCTGGTCAAAAGCGTCTTTTAGGTGCTGAAGGCGATCTAGGTGAGAAACTAGGTCTCAGCGCAGACTGGGCTCATCAAATCATCAAGCAAGTAGGTAACTACTCTGAGTCTTTCGAGCGTAATGTTGGTATGGACTCAGCACTTAAAATTTCACGTGGCTTAAACGCTCAGTGGAACAAAGGCGGAATCCTTTACTCTCCAGCAATGCGTTAATAGCATAGCTATATTAAGGGGCCTTTGGCCCCTTAATTTTAACCTTTATTCTTTCCTTTAAGCTTGTTCGCTTAAATCTATTCAGAAGCGTGCAATTGAGTTACTCAACGATAGTTTTAATATATGCAAACTAACAAATCCAAAAACTCATCCGCCACTCCCAAAGCAGCATTTTATAACCGCGCCGAAGTACGATCCGTCGTATTCCAAGCAATCGTGTTTCTGGGACTCGCGTATTTTTTCTACACCATTTACAACAATACCTTAACGAATATGGAGGCTAGAGGCATCCGTACTGGTTTTGGTTTTATGAGCCAGCCTGCCGGCTTTGATATCTTATTATCACTGATCCCTTTTGAAGCCACAGACTCTTATGGCAGAACCTTTTTTGTAGGCTTATTAAATACACTTTTAGTCTCAGCTATCAGTATTGTATTTGCCACACTCTTAGGTTTTTTAGTGGGTGTTTCACGTTTATCTTCAAACTGGTTAGTATCGAAAGTCGCTACAGTGTTTGTTGAAACGTTTCGTAACATTCCTCTACTACTACAAATTTTCTTCTGGTATTTTGCGGTACTCGCAACGTTGCCAGGTGTTCGAGATAGTATCTCCCTTGCAGATTCAATATTTGTCAATGTCCGTGGATTGTCAGTACCAAAGATAGTTTGGTCCGATGGTGCAAGCATTGTCTTTTATGCATTGATCGCTGCCATTGCAGGTGCTTTCTTTTTAAGCCGCTGGGCAAGAAAACGCCAGGAAAGTACTGGTCAACCTTTCCCGACTCTTTGGGCTAACTTAGGATTGATCATCGGCTTACCATTTATTGCTTTCCTACTTATGGGCTTACCAGCTTCTATCGAAGTGCCTAAATTAGAAGGCTTTGGATTTAAAGGCGGAATGACGCTAATTCCTGAACTGGTCGCATTAACCGTTGCGTTATCAGTATATACCGCGGCATTTATTGCAGAAGCGGTTAGAGCCGGCGTTCAATCAGTATCACATGGACAGGTTGAAGCCGCTGCCGCTTTAGGCTTACCTAGTGCAAAGGTATTGCGCTTTGTTACGATTCCTCAAGCACTACGCGTTATCGTACCTCCACTGAACAGTCAGTATCAAAACCTAATCAAGAACTCGTCTTTGGCAATGGCTATTGGCTATCCGGACTTAGTCGCTGTATTTATGGGCTCCACGCTTAATCAGGTAGGACAGGCCGTAGAAATTGTCTTTATGACGATGATGGTCTATCTCATTATTAACTTAACGTTATCCATGTTTATGAACTGGTATAACGCTCGTATTAAACTCGTTGAGCGCTAGGAGGCTATTGCTATGGATAATACATTTACACCAATAGAAGCAAGAAAACCGCCTTCAAGTGCAATTGGTCCAATTGCATGGATGAAGGAAAGTTTATTTTCATCACCAGTAAATACTTTATTAACCGTATTTTTTGGATATTTAATCATTCGTTTTATACCTCCCGTTATAGATTGGGCTTTTATTAGCGCTAACTGGGTCGGAACAACACAGGATGAATGTACAAAATCGGGCGCATGCTGGATTTTTATCAAACAGTGGTTTAGCCAGTTACTTTACGGTTCTTACCCTGAAAATCTCCACTGGCGCGTAAACCTGGCTCTGATAGGATTAGTTGCAGTTGTTGTATTGCAGTTCTTCCTACCTCAGCACCTACGTCGTCGTGTTGGCTGGGTTAGCCTATTAGTTTACCCATTAGTATCACTATGGTTAATGTACGGTGGTTTTGGTCTAGAAACAGTAAGCACTGATAAGTGGGGCGGTTTCTCACTTAACATCCTACTCGCATTTGCTGGCATTTTGATGTCTTTACCGATAGGTATTATTTGGGCACTAGGTCGCCAATCTAAAATGCCTTTTGTTAGAGTTGTCTGTATATCATCGATCGAGCTGTTTCGTGGTGTTCCACTAATTACAATACTCTTTATGGGTTCTGTAATGTTGCCACTATTCTTCCCTGCTGGTGTCCAGCTGGATAAGTTAATGCGAGCATTTATCGCTATTACCTTATTCCAATCGGCATATATGGCTGAGGTAATTCGTGGTGGTTTACAAGCAATCCCTAAAGGACAGGTAGAAGCGGCTAATTCACTTGGTTTAGGTTACTGGAAAACTATGCGTCTGATTGTGTTACCACAAGCGCTTAAGATTTCGATTCCTAATATCGTGAATACCTTTATCGCTCTATTCAAAGACACCACCCTTGTATTGATCATAGGTCTGTTTGAAGTACTGAGTACTATTCAGGCGGCACTGCAAAATTCAAATTGGCTCGGCGGTCATCACATAGAAGGTTATGTGTTTGTTGCGTTTGTGTTCTGGGTTTTCTGTTACACCATGTCACGCATTAGTGTACATATAGAAAATAAACTCAACACCGGCCACTCAAGAAGCTAATTAGAAATTCGGAGATATTTAATGTCTATTACAGAAAAAACGTCTGACAATAATTCGTCAACAACTGAAACAAGAACAAGTAATGCAGATTCAATTATTCAAATAGAGAATCTGAACAAATGGTACGGCGCGTTCCACGTACTTAAAGATATCAACCTGGACGTTGCCAAAGGTGAGCGTATCGTTGTCTGTGGTCCGTCAGGATCTGGTAAGTCAACATTGATTCGCTGTATTAATCGCCTCGAAGAATTCCAGGAAGGTAGCCTGACAGTAGATGGTGTCGCACTGAATGAAGATATCAAGAATATCGAAGCAGTTCGTCGTGAAGTAGGTATGGTGTTTCAACACTTTAACCTTTTCC
Organism: Cocleimonas sp. KMM 6892; assembly: GCF_035798195.1. Classification (NCBI taxonomy): domain Bacteria; kingdom Pseudomonadati; phylum Pseudomonadota; class Gammaproteobacteria; order Thiotrichales; family Thiotrichaceae; genus Cocleimonas; species Cocleimonas sp. KMM 6892. The sequence continues at coordinate 412,506 of NZ_JAPFBV010000001.1, forward strand.
CGCACCTTACAATTTTAGAAAACCTTACTTTAGCGCCACTATGGGTACGCAAAATACCGAAGAAAGAAGCTGAAGCTACGGCGATGGAATACTTAGAGCGTGTAAAGATTCCTGATCAAGCTTTGAAGTTCCCTGGTCAATTATCGGGTGGTCAGCAACAACGTGTTGCGATTGCACGCTCATTATGTATGAACCCTAAAATTATGTTATTTGATGAGCCTACCTCAGCACTTGATCCAGAGATGATCTCTGAAGTATTAGATGTAATGGTAGAACTTGCTGAAGAAGGCATGACTATGCTTTGTGTAACGCATGAAATGGGTTTTGCGAAGAAAGTTGCGGATCGCGTTATCTTCATGGATGCCGGACAAATTGTTGAGCAGAACAATCCACACGAGTTCTTCGACAATCCACAAAACGAAAGAACACAAGCCTTCCTAAGCCAGATTATTGGCCATTAAGGTTTTATTTAAGACTCAATAAAAAAAACCACCTTAAAGGTGGTTTTTTTTATGCAAGACAGAAAAGTATTATTCAATATTTTTTTACTTTGCCACCCCCCTACTTTGGGGCAGTTTTTTTACTTCAATTTTAATAAGTAACTCAAATGATTGGAGTAATATGAGATTGACTCTTCAGTTATTTACATTCAGATAAAAAATACACTACTTACTATCTTGAGGCTTTCTATTCACCAGATAGATTCCTGAAATAATTAAAGCAGCACCAGTCAACAAAACCAGTGACAGCTGCTCATCAAGAACAAAGAAAGCAATAAAGACGGCGCTCACAGGCATAAAATAAATGAACACAGCTGCCCTTGCTGCGCCTAGCACCTTCACACCTTCCTGGAACCATACAAACCCTACTACGGTTGCTAATATTGCGAGATAAAGCAAGTGCATAGAAATGGTAACGTTAAGCGTAGTAAGCGCAGAGAATATTGCTGCAGGCTTAGTCACCAAGGCAAGCAACAATAAAAATACCGTACCAAAGCAACTTGCATAAGTTATCGCCACCAATGAAGATAATTCATTACTAATAAAACGGCCGATCAAGGTATAAATTGCCCAGCTAAATGCGCAGCCAATAAATGCTATTTCCCCAAGACCAATGCCTTTATCAAACAGAATTCCCAAATCACCTTTAGAAATGATTAAGAAGGCACCAAACACGCACAACACGAGTCCTAACAGTCTTACCGGGGTAAGCCTTTCTTTAAACAAAACAATCGATGCAACGGCAGTTAATACAGGATTTGAAGCGGTTATTAAGCTCCCTCTGCTGGCTTCAGCATGTAATAAACCATAAAAGAATAATAAATTATAAGCGGCAATACCTGTTGCCCCCATTCCAAGTAATGCGAAAAACTGTTTTTGAGAGATTTTAGGTAGTGTGCCTTCTTTAATAAAGACCAGTAACAACAATGCAGAAGAAGCCAGCATAAAACGAAATAATGCCGAAATCATGGGATCCATTTCAGCACCCAGCATTTTCGCTGACGTGAAAGTTCCTCCCCATATCATCATGGCGAAGAGTAATTTAAGGTAGATCATGATTTAAAGTCTCGAATAATCAATTAGGGGATAATTGAATACAAATTGCATATTTATCCAGTAGATCATGAATTATAAGGTCACCCCCCTACTTTGGGGGATTTTTTTCAGAAGCGTTTTATTTAAGAAGGATTCTTAAGAATTTAGTACTAAGCAGTTTTAAGATGCTCAGAGTATTTACCCTGATTGAATTCGCCAATCTGTTTAACGATACCAGCACCATCGAGACCTATTTCTTCCAGCTGCTCTTCACGAGTGGCATGTTCTATATATTTATCGGGAATACCGCAATTCAAGACAGGCATCGAAATATCCTGCTCAAGCAAGAATTCATTAACCGCACTACCTGCCCCGCCCTTAATAGCATTGTCTTCAAGGGTTACAAATAATTCATGAGATTCGGATAAGCTTCTTATTAAATCTTCATCGATAGGCTTCACGAAACGCATATTTACCAGCGTGGCACCGAACGCTTTGGCTGCAATTGTTGCCTCTTCTAACAAAGAACCAAACATTAAGATTGCAATACTATTGCCTTTGCGTAGCACTTCTCCCTTTCCGACTGCCAGCTCTTTCATTTCTTCCTGAGGTTCTACACCCGTGCCTTTTCCACGAGGGTAACGAACCGCTGTAGGTCCATTTTGCTGGTAAGCTGTGTACAGCATTTGCCTGCACTCATCTTCGTTAGATGGAGCCATTACGATCATATTTGGGATACAGCGCAAGTAAGAAAAATCATAATTGCCCGAATGCGTTGGACCATCTGAACCAACTAAACCTGCACGGTCGATTGCAAACACAACAGGCAAATCCTGTAGCGCGACATCGTGTATTAACTGATCATAAGCGCGCTGTAAAAATGTCGAATATATCGCAACAATTGGCTTTAAACCATCGCATGCCATTCCGGCAGCAAGTGTTACTGCATGCTGTTCGGCAATCGCGACATCGTAGTAACGATCAGGGAATTCTTTAGAAAACTCAACCAACCCGGAACCTTCACGCATTGCCGGAGTGATACCGACAAGCTTTTCGTCTTTCGCAGCCATATCGCACAACCAACGACCAAACACTTGTGTGTATGTCGGCGTACTGGGTTTATTTGATTTTTGCACTCCGGCTTTCAAATCAAAAACAGAGACCGCGTGATATCCAATCGGATCTTTTTCAGCGGGCTCGTAACCTTTGCCTTTTTGAGTGACAACGTGTAAAAACTTAGGCTCGTTGATGTCTTTGATGTTCTCTAGAATCTTAACCAATTCAATCACATCATGACCATCGACTGGGCCGTAATAAACGAAGCCCATTTCTTCGAATAGCGTTGCAGAGGGCATTATCATGCCTTTGGTATGCTCTTCAGCGCGTCTGGCAAAACGCTTCATGACTGGCGTATTCGCAAGTATTTTCTTGCTATTTTCACGCATCGTTGAATAAAAATTACCCGACAATAAACGCGCTAGATACTTACTTAAACCACCCACATTGGGTGAAATAGACATATCATTATCGTTTAAAACAACCAGCATCTCAGTATCAATGTCACCAGCATGATTTAAAGCTTCATAGGCTAAACCCGCTGTTAATGCGCCATCACCGATAACGGCGATTGAATGTCGATCAATACCTTGTTGTTTTGCTGCAAGCGCCATACCTAACGCAGCACTGATAGATGTACTGGAATGGCCTACGCCAAAATCATCATATTTACTTTCTTCACGACGCGGAAAACCACACAAACCATCTTTCTTTTTAATGGTACGAAGCTGATCTCTACGGCCTGTTAAAAGCTTATGCACATAGGCTTGATGCCCGACGTCCCAGATCAATCGATCATTTGGCGTATCGTAGACGTAATGTAGCGCAACGGTTAATTCAAGCGCACCTAAACCAGATGCTAAATGGCCTCCGGAGTCTGATACTGATTGCAATAAATACTTACGCACCTCATCACACAGCGCTGGCAATTCTTCAATTGTCAGGCTCTTTAGGTCTGCGGGTGTATTTATATTGTCAAATAACATGTATCTTAAATTATAGCCTTGATGGTTATTCTAGATAACAACTTTAGATAGCAACTCTAGATAGTAAGCCTAGGTAGCGGGTCTATGTATTGTAACTATGATAATGAAAAGACGTACTGCTTTAAATCAAGCAATGCGCTTAACAATAAAACTTGCGATTTCTCTTAGTGAATCGGCTTCTTCTCCAAAATCTATGAGAGAGTCTAACGCTTTTTTGTTCAAATTAAACAATTTTTCTTTAGCTGCTGACATTCCCATGATGGACGGATAGGTTGGTTTTCCTGCCGCAATATCGGATCCCTGTTGTTTTCCCAGCGTTTCTGTATCGCTTTGAATATCAAGAATGTCGTCTCTAACCTGAAAAGCCAAACCAATTGCTTGAGAGTATTCTGTCAAACTTCTACGTTTTTTTACAATCTCTTCGCTATTCGCTTGTTCTTTTGTTTCCATACAATACGTCGCCATTTCAACACTTGCTGTAATTAATGCGCCAGTTTTATGGTTATGCATGATTTCTAATTCATCTTCAGTTAACTGCTTTCCCACTGCCGCTAAATCTATACTCTGTCCCTTCACCATACCATCTGGGCCTGAGGCAATTGCCAGGATATTGAGTATTTTTAGCTGATTTTCTGCGCAGATTCCTTGCATTGGGTTTGATAGCAACTGGAATGCCAAGGTCTGCAGAGCATCTCCCGCAAGAATGGCTGTCGCTTCATCGAAAGCGATATGAGTGGTTGGTTTGCCTCTTCTAAGCGCATCATCATCCATACTCGGCAAATCATCATGAATCAGAGAGTAGGCATGTATCAATTCGATAGCGGCCGCAGGTAAATCGAGCAAATCGACATTTATCTTTAATGCTTCTCCGGTGGCATATACCAATAAGGGACGCACACGCTTACCGCCACCCAAAGCTGAATAGCGCATCGCTTCATGCAATTGTGAAGATGAAATGAAAGATGAGCTTGATAGAGGTACCGAGTCTAAAAACTGTTCGATACGATGCTGATAGTCTTCGCGTGTCATAATATTTTAAAAATTAACCTTGGTGTTTGTCGAAAATAGCCTATACAGAACTATCATCAAAATCACTCTCTTCGTCATCTTCACTGAGAATTTTCACACGGTGTTCAGCATCTTTTAACGCTGCCTGACATGCTCTACTCAGCTTCACGCCATTCTCAAATTCTTTTAGTGACTCTTCTAAAGATAGATCACCAGATTCAATTTTCGATACCAATGCTTCCAAATCAGCCATGGCAGTTTCAAAATCTGGTTTTGTTTCATCTGCAGATTCATTTTTCAGAGACTTTTTATTCATCTAAGCTGTGTATCCAATACGTATGCTGGGCTGTTGATTATAATGGCTTAATCCTGAAAGGATAGTGGTGTTTAACAATGCCAACACGGTTTTATGGATAAATAAGTGTAACTTGCAGAGCGCATTAGAATAACCTACCATATCACCCTGTTTTTATAGGAGTGGAAATTCTCATGTTCGATTTTAGTTTTGGTGTACCACTGTTGATCGTTACAGCACTGATCATTTTTGCATGGCTGAGTTTTTTCTCAGTAGTGTTTGGAATGTAAATTTGCTGAGTATTAATTACAGACAATAAAAAGGTCGCTTTATAGCGATCTTTTTATTGTTTTGAATTTACAGCTTGTTAACTGTTGTATTAAGCAGCTTCTACTGAACTCTTTAGCTTTTCAATCGCGTTACTCTCAATCTGACGAATACGCTCAGCCGACACTTCATATTTTGCAGCCAAGTCCTGCAACGTCGCTTTTTCTTCTACTAACCAGCGAGAAGCTAAAATATCCTTACTGCGATCATCTAAGGTAGACATCGCATTTTTGAATAAGACCTGAGTATGAGACTCCCAGTCTGCTGTTTCGATAGCATCAGAAGGATCTTCGACATCGGATTGCAAGTACTGATTCGGAGAATATGCACTATCATCATCGTCATCTGTTGATAAATCAAAACCGATATCCTGACCAGACATGCGCTTTTCCATTTCCAGCACGTCTTTGCTTGTAACACCTAAATCATTCGCGATATCTTTAACTTCTGCATCGTTCATCCACGCTAATCTTTTCTTTTTACTTCTAAGATTAAAGAATAATTTGCGCTGTGCTTTAGTTGTAGCAACTTTAACAATTTTCCAGTTCTTTAAAATAAACTCGTGAATTTCTGCACGAATCCAATGAACTGCAAAAGATACCAAACGCACATTTACCGTCGGATCAAAGCGTTTTACTGCTTTCATTAATCCTACATTACCTTCTTGCACTAAATCAGCTAAAGGTAAACCGTAACCGCTGTAACCGCGCGCAACTTTAATTACAAAACGTAAGTTATGCATAATCAGTTGGCGAGCTGCTTCAAGATCGTCGTTATCGCGTAGCTTAACTGCTAGTTCGCGCTCTTCAGACTTCTTTAAAACCGGAATTTCACGTACAGACTGAATGTAACTCTCGAGACTTCCTGAAAGAACCGGCATAGTCATCGCTGTACTTGTCGCTGCTGTGTTTCCTACTACTAATGTATTGTTTGTCATATCTTTTCCCCTGAAACTTCCTCAGATTGTTATGCTATTTTAGCACTCAAAGACTTAGAGTGCTAATACCACAAAAAGTTTCGGACAATCCGTAATTATTTTTAATAATTAAAGATTTGCGAAGACTTTTTCAGCGGCGCCTAATGTTGCATTTATGTCCTCAACGGTATGTGCATTAGACATAAAACCAGCTTCATAAGCAGAAGGAGCCAGATTAACGCCCTCATCCAACATACTATGGAAGAAACGATTAAATCGCTCTATATTGCACTTTGATACTTGTGCAAAATTTTCTATTTTATCTTCATCACTGAAGAATAAACCAAACATTCCACCCACTTGATTACTGCTTAATGGAATGTCGCTCTGTCGCGCACGCTCTAACATTCCATTAACGAATAATTCGGTTTTCTCTGTTAGCTCAGGATAAAAACCATCACGAGAGATGATTTCCAGTGTCTTCAAACCAGCAGTCATTGCCAACGGATTACCCGATAAAGTACCTGCTTGATAGACAGGACCTAAAGGAGAAAGTTTCTCCATAATATCTTTACGCCCACCAAATGCGGCAGCTGGCATACCGCCACCGATAACTTTGCCCAAGGTAGTCAAATCTGGCTTTATGCCGTAATGTGCTTGTGCACCACCCAGTGCAACGCGGAACCCGGTCATGACCTCATCAAAAATCAATACGGATCCATGCTCATCACACACTTCTCGGAGTGTTTCGAGAAAACCTTCCGAAGGTGGAATACAGTTCATATTCCCTGCTACTGGCTCAACAATAATACAGGCGATCTTATCTCCCATTTTTGCAAACAAGTCTTTTACTTGCTGCGGATTATTGTAATCCAGCGTTAAGGTGTGCTTTGCCAAATCAGCGGGAACACCGGGAGAGTTTGGCTCACCAAAAGTCAAAGCGCCTGAACCCGCTTTTACTAACAACGAATCACCATGTCCATGATAGCCACCCTCAAACTTCACAATATCATCACGACCTGTGAATCCGCGCGCCAATCGAATAGCTGACATGGTTGCTTCAGTTCCAGAGCTCACCATTCGCAACATTTCTATGGAAGGCAGGATTTCACAAATTTTCTTCGATATTGTTACTTCTATTTCTGTTGGCGCACCAAAGCTTAAGCCGTTTTCACTGGCAGTTTTAACCGCTTCGATGACTTCTGGATGCGCATGACCCGCGATCATTGGCCCCCAAGAACCCACATAATCGATATATTTGTTGCCATCTACGTCAAATAAATAAGCGCCTTTTGCTCTTTCTATAAATAACGGGGTACCACCGACGCTTTTAAATGCACGTACGGGAGAATTTACTCCACCAGGGATTGTAAGTTGAGCCTGCTCAAATAAAGATTGAGATTTAGTCATAATAATTCCGAATTTTCTAATTAATATATCGTGCGGTTATTTGTCGTTGTTTTGACGTTTCAATGTAAAACATTACATTGAAAAAAAGTGCCTATAAGTAGGGGGGTGCATTAAATTAAATACACCCCCCCTACTTATAGGCACTTTTTTATTTTATTCCAAGTTAGAATTAACTCAAGCAAGACATCCGTCAATTTTTTGAATGACTATTTATCTATTTGCCTTGTTCTCGGTGAATATGCTTTTATGAGTCTTCTTTACCAGATGGACTGGTATATCGATCATTCAAGGTTTGGACGAATTTGTCGATATCACTGCGTATACCGTCTAATCTTTTACGTACACCTGTACTCCAACCGACTGGATTCTTTCTGAAAATACTGCGCCACCAGCGTGTATTTTTTCTAAACGCATTGGCGATATTTCCATAAGGCTCGTCAGTGCTTAATTTTTTTGCAACGCCATTCACCAATTTTGAACGGACCATCTGATGAATCAGATAGAAGATCACAACTATCGCAGCTAACACCCCGATACCTAATATTTTGTTTTGTTTCAAAGCATCCAGCCATGGAGGATTAAAGACCATTCCCTGCCAGTAACCCGCAATCACTGAAAGTGTTATCAAGCCTAAAATGATAGGAACAAAAACCACCACATCGGTGATTAATACTCTTTTCTTCCAACGTTGCATAGCCAGTTTTACTTGAGGCACTGCTTGTTGCTCTATTTGATTAGAGAGTGACTCCATGCTTCCGATAATTCGATACACTCTTTCTACATCAATATCTTCCATACGTTTAGATATTTCTGCGTAGTCATTATTTCGCTTGTTTAGATATCGCTCCCAAACGGCTTTATTCTCAACAGGGGCAGCTAAGTCAGTATTAAAAATGACGTAGAAACGGCCGGCATTTAAACCACTTTGCACCAACGCTTTTTGCCATGACGCCACAATATCTTCCATATTGTCGTCATTTGCAGATGTATCAATCTGATTCAAGATAAACATGAATTTGCTATTATCACTGCGCTTTTGTGAACCTTGCACAAGATGCTCCAGAGTATCTTGCATTGCTCCTGGCTCAGGATGCCTTGCATCGAACAGCACCAACACCAAGTCCGAAAGATCAATAATATGATCAGTCAGTTTCAAGGTTTCTTTTCGTTGCTCATCCGCGTCAAAACCTGGAGAGTCGATAACTATCTTTCCGCGAAGTTTTTCGCTTGGCGTTGCCTTCATTTGCAAATAATTATCTATTCGTGAGCCTTCGCCCTGCGTAACAGATTCGATGTCTTCGCTTATTTGATAAAAAGGGAAACGAGGATCACCATCTAAAGCAATTCCGGGTAGCGTGCGTACTTTTGAATCTCTGCTGTAAGTGAGAACCGTGAATTTGTCATCGACCGCCTGATTACCTGAGTCTTGAACATTAAGCCCCAGATACGAATTGATGAAACTTGATTTACCAGCGGAGAACGTTCCTAAAATTGAAACCAGTGGCCACCACGATATCTGGGTAGCATACGATTGATCTGCAGCTAACAAACCCATTTTTTGAGAAATTTTGTCGAGCTTTCTATAACGATCTACGACTGATACTAATACAGGGTTTTCGGTCTCAAGGTGTTTTTGCAAAAGCTCTAGTCGGTCTTGCATTCTCTTTGCGGGTGTCATGAAATTTCCTTCCGAGTCACTTTAGACATCTGGTTTTACTGGTTAAAACGGGTGCAACCAAGCATTTAGACTTAGTTCATAGAAATCGCAGGCATAGCCAAGTAGGGGCTATTTATTCGTGCAGGACCTTGATCATTAGACATGGATTGCTGGAAAAGAGCTGGCTGCACTTGATAACTCGAACCTGCTGGTGATACTGGAACAGGCATCGGAATATCCTGCTGATAATTTGAAACAGGTTGTTCTGCAGGGTAGGCGAAATATGATTGCGGCAAAGGCGCTCTAGAACCCGGGAAAGGCATGCTCTGACTATTCTTCCAAGGCAAAAAGTTATTCATAAAGCTTAATGGAGTAGAAATATTCTTATTCATACTCCACATATCTCTTTGCATATTGTTAGTAGATGCCGCCATGTCGTAAGTAGCTGTTCGCATTCCACCAATACTCGTTACCATTTCATCGGTATTTTGCGTCATATTGGTCAAGTTACTCGACATGCTATTGGTAGAATCTACCAGACTATCCATTTTCACAGACATCTGATTCATATCACCAGAGATTGAGCTCATATTATTGTCTAGTGAACCGCTCATATGAGCAATGGTATCAGCCATTCTGTTTACGTCAGATGTTAACGAGAATATAAGAAAAAAGCCGAAAATAGAAAGCACAAAGAAAGCAAACATAGATGGATAGACCAACATCTGCATACGTTTATGAGTTGCTGCAGCCTTCATTTCAAATTCTTGAAGTTCGTTTTCCATTTCAAGAATGTAATCTCTATGTAGTTCGCTCTTAGCCATATTTTCCTAATGTTTGATTATTGTTTTACAGCTTGTAATTTCTTGTGTATCTCTGCTGCGCGATCAGGGTAAAACAGACCGATAAAACCTATCATATTTGCGACTCTTTCAGCGTTACCTTGCTCGATCATAGGTATCGCGATCTCTGAATACAATTGTGCAGCTTTTTTAGGGTAGCCTTGTCGCCAATATACGTTACCTAATTCGCCACGATACTCGATCACATTGGGTTCTAATTCGATTAACTGCGAATATATTTGAGAAGCCTCTTCCAAGCCGTTATTCCAATAAGCTTCGCGGGCCATTAACAGCATTTCTTCGGTACTTGATTGCCCTAAATCTTCAATGCTTTTTGCATCTGCCGTAGCTTCTTCGGGTTTAGGTGTTTCTTCGATTGTAGATGCTGCCTCGGTTGCTGCGACTGCAACATCCGCTTGAGTACCTGTTTTACCCGCTGTTGTTTCTATAACTGCTTGAGGAGCTTCTGCTTCAGTTGCTTCAGCTTCGGCGATTTTCTTCTTAGTCGATGAGCTACTATATCCACCAACAACCAAACCATCAGGGTATGATCTACTAGTTACTGTTGTTGAATCTATTGTTGCCTTTTTAACAATTTCTTCACTTACTGGAGCAGTTTTGTTATCTACCACAGAAGATTGCTTTTCAGTTTGTGTAGATTTTGTATTTTCTGTTTGAGTGCTTGCGGCTACTTCAGTTTCGACCTCAACTATCTCTTCTACAACTACTTTCTTTTTATCTGATTCGATTAAAGCAGAAGTCACTGCAGAAGGTGTTTCTAGTGTCTTAGTCGTGTGAGTAGTTTCAACTTGCTGTTGTTTATTAGCATGATCATCTACATGAACATCCTCTTTAGCACCGTGATTACCAATAGATAAAAGGATTGCTATCGCACCCACGAACCATGTCGCAAGGATAGGATGCCCCATTAACCAACGAACAATATACATTTAATAAATCTCCTTAAAATAATATGTGTCTATTACACGAGTTTATACTAGAAATACTATTCTAGTATAAACTAATACAATAGCTCTCCTAATTCTTCTATTTCTGCAGCGGCCTTTGATTTTGCGTCCATTTCGAACACTGCCATGCCCTCACTAAACGAGCGCCTATATGCTGTTCTTTGATAAAGTCTAGGCTCTATCATTTTAATTCCTGACAAACTGTTTAATGCGTCAAAAGCATCATCTGTTTCCCTCACTGCAGTATGCGTATCTGAGCGATTCATGAAACCAATAATTTCTGGAACTACACCAGTTTTTCTAACGTTACTTATTAATTTTAAAAAACGTTGAGTTGACCATACATCTGCCTGACTTGGTGCAACTGGAATCACGATTCTATCTGCGCGCTGAAGAGCTGTATTCATCGCTTCATTATCTGATATACCGATATCTACGATGACTTCAGTATGTTTACCTTCACTACCTAGCTCATTCGCATTATGAATAGGTTCCAGAGTAGGCATATGACCATCTTCGGTTCTTATTTCCAGAGCATCCGTAATTGTTGCTTGCGGATCTAAATCATAAACAGACACATGTACATTTCTTCGTGTGGCAACCCAAATAGATAAATTAAAGGCGACAGTACTTTTACCTGTACCACCTTTTAAGTTACCTATAACCGTTATCATTTACTTTGACCTTCCAACTCTTTATTTTCTAATTCTGAATGATCTTTCTTCATAGCCTTGTTTTGTGAAGGTAACTTCATACCTTGTTGCCCCCATTGATTGGGAATTGGCGCAAAGTAGTAACTACCATTTAACTGCGGCTGTTGAGGAAAATGATAATTCGGATAAACGGGCATAGGAACATATCTATATTGCTGCATATACCTGACACCATTTGGGTTACCAGGCATCTGCATCCAAATTGGTTGACCATTAAGTTGCGTTTTAGGGCTTTCTTTCTTTAAGTTATTACCCTCAGGAGCAACAGGCATTTTCGGCTTTTGCAGTTTAGCTGTTAATTTATTGCTTGGTAGTTGTGGCGTCTTTTTTAGTTCAGGTTTTAAACTACGAATTTCAGGAGCAAAAGGCTTAACTGGTTTTTTGGCTGTTACTTCGGCAGTACTTTTAGCAGGAGCCTTTATTTCTGGCTTCTTCATAGAGGAATTATCAAGCTTAGGAGCAACTGGTGCTTTTTCTGTTTGCACTGGTTTTTCTATCAAACTCTCCGGTGCTTTTGGCGCTTCAGGCTGAGGTGATAATTGAGGTGCTTGCGGTTTATTTAATGTTCCTGCAGTACTTTTCGAAAAAGGCCCAGGAGGAGGAAGCACAGAAGACTTTAATGTAGACTTGGCATCAGCAGCAACACTAGCTTCAATGCTTTCTGTTAATTCTATAGTTGCTTCATCTTTAGGCGAATCCTCTTTCACGAGGATTTCTACAGTCGTTTCATTAACACTTATTGATTGGTTTTTTTCCAAAGTCGACTGTTTATTATCCGCGTTACCCGTTCCAGTCATTAATATCATTACAGAAGTTACCACTGTTGCAACGACAGCAGTGAGTGCTCCTTTTTTTGCATCATTCATATTCTTACTATACCTACTCTATATATCATTTTTTAAACGTATTCCTCTACGTTTTGGTTTTGAACTAGCCGCACTCTTCTCTGTTTCTGTTGGCTTCGTTGTTGTTTTTGGTTTGGTTTTTGGTTTGGCTGTTGTTTTTGCTTCAGTCTTCGTCTTTGGCTTCGTCTTTGACTTTGACTTTGACTTTGACTTTGACTTTGACTTTGTTTTCGACGATGCCTTATTCTTGGCATTTTTTGTTGATTTAGCGGGAGTTTTAGATTTTGCTCTCGAAGTGACTTTCATTACCTGAGAAGGCTCATCATCTTTCTTTGACTTATCGATCCCTGCTCCGGCGTCAACAACACTTGTCTGATCTCCAGTATTTTCTTGAGCCACAACAACTGAATCATCTGATTTCAAAGGTGCTTTTTCTACTACATGAGAGCTTATATCTCGTTTAAGCTTATATGATTGGTATAAACCTATTAACAAAGAAAGCAGTTTCTTTACTAAGGAGAAAATCACCCTAGCTAGCACCAAAACAATAGCTACAAATATCGATACGACTTTCTTAACACCAGAAAAGAATTTGCCTTCTTTAGCAGATGAGGTGTTCTCAAATTGATTAGGTTCATTCTTCGAAAAATCGGCCTCAAAGTCGGGGGGTGTGATCACTTCTCCATCAGGCCCTACACATAATGCCTTTCCTGCGCTTATACATCCTAAGGGAATCACTAAAAGTGTTAATAAGGTTGATACCAGACCACCGAAAACTAATGATACCGCCATGCCTTTAAAAATAGGGTCTGTAATAATTACCAAAGAACCCCCAATTAAAGCAAATGCTGTAATCGCTATAGGTCGAGTCCTTGCTTCACAAGAATGTATTACCGCATCTACGACGCTCATACCTTCGTTAATCACAGCATTTCTAGAAAAATCGACGAGCAAAATCGAGTTTCTAACGACAATTCCTGCTAAAGCAATAAAACCTATCATAGAAGTTGCGGTGAAATCCGCACCCCAAAGCCAGTGTCCGGGAATAATGCCAATTAATGTCAGTGGTATCGGAGCAATAACTATCGCTGGCAAGATGAAGTTTCCGAATAAACCAACAATTAACATATAGATCAATACAAGTGCTGCCACAAAGGCAATACCCATATCTCTGAATGTCTCAAATGTTACTGTCCATTCGCCGCCCCATTCGAAATTAGTTTTATCAGCAGTGTCTTCTCGACCAAACCAGCTACCACCAGTCACTAGTGTGCCATCAGGAGACTTATAGCCCTCTCCATCATTTGCTTCTGCCAATAAATCTTGCACTTGAAACATGCCATATACGGGTGCCGCTAAGTCACCGACTGTCTCTGCGGTGACAAACTCCACTGCCCGCAAGTCTTTGTGATAGATTGGCTGGTCAGCTTTTTCAGTTACAAACCTGCCAAGCTCAGACAAAGGCATTGTTTTACCCATTTGATTACTTACAGGTAATTGTATGAGTCGGTTGATTTGAGATCTTGCCGCTAACGGTATTTGCATGACTATAGGAGTGGGATCAATCAGCGCATTCTTTTTAATATCACCCAGAACAAACCCACCCATAGCCATTTCTAGAGTCACATTAATATCTTCAACGGAGATCCCATTGCGCTGGGCTTTAGCTGCATCAACCTTAAAGCGCAAAATATCGTGAGGTTCTTCTAAGAAATTATCTACATCACCTAAATTTGGTGCTTTTTCAAATATTTCCGTGATATCCCTTGCGACCTGTCTGCGTGTTTCCGCACTTGGACCATATATCTCAGCCACAACCGATTGAAGCACTGGCGGCCCAGGGGGCATTTCTACTACTTGTATTCTTGCGCCAGCTTCTTTAGCAAGCGGAGTAAGTACTAACCTGGCTTCTTCTGCTATTTCGTGGCTTGATCTATCCCTGTCATGTTTATCCGTTAACTGGATTTGAACATCCCCTTGCCAGGGTTTATCGCGTAAATAATAGTGCCTCACAAGACCGTTGAAATTAAAGGGAGAGGCTGTTCCTGCATAAGTTTGAACTGCGGTCACTTCTTTAACTGCTTGCATTTTTTCTGCTATCTGACTGACCAGATTCGCAGTTACTGGTAGCGCTGTCCCTTCAGGAAAATTCACAACAATATTAAATTCAGGCTTATTATCCAGTGGCAGCATTTTCACCTTCACACCTTTAGTGTAAAAGAGAAGTGTACAGAGGAAGAAGACACCGATTATTCCGAATAAGAGCAACCTTCCTTTTCTCTTATCTTGAATGATTGGAACAATTAACCCACGAAAAAATCTTTCAAGAGCAGCGGCTTGACGATGCTCTTTCTGTTCCATAACTTTCAGCTTTTTTAGGCTAGGCTTAAATTTATTGGTTAACCAAGGAGTGAAAGCAAAGGCAGCAAATAATGAAAAAAGCATTGCTACGGAGCCTAGGATTGGTATGGGAGACATATAAGGCCCCATCATCCCACTCACAAATCCCATTGGTAATAATGCAGCGATTACCGTAAATGTCGCTAAGATTGTTGGATTTCCGACCTCACGCACTGCATCAACCGCCACATCAACATCCAGGCTCTCTGAGAGTAGCCAGCGCCGGTAAATATTTTCCACCACAACAATAGCATCATCGACCAAAATACCGATTGAGAAGATCAAAGCAAACAAGCTAACTCGATCTATAGTCAGCCCTAAAATCCAAGCTGATAAAACCGTCACTGTTATAACTACGGGAATGATTATGAAGGTAACTAATGACGCTCTCCAACCTAGAAACAGCAATACTAAAACTGTCACCATCAGCGTTGCTTCACCTAGCTTAAATAATAATTCATTAACCTTAGATTTTGCTGACTCACCATAATTTCTGGTAATAGCAACGCTCACATTATCCGGAATTAATCGACCTTTTAAATACTCGAGTTTTTCCAATACACGCTCTGCAACTTCAACACCGTTTGCACCGTGTTTTTTGGCAATAGCAATAGTTACCGCAGGAGCACCATGAGCCACCTCATTGCCGGAGTCATTGCTTGCTGCGCCAGTATAATAACCTACAATTTTTGTTGCTTCGCTTGGCCCTTCTTTTACTGTAGCTACGTCACGAACATACACTGGTCGCCCATCAACTACCCCGACCATCAGACGCTTTATATCAGCAGAAGACTTTAAAAAAGAGCCCGTTACTACTTGTACAAACTTGTCATTTGGCTCAACTGACCCAGCATTTCTCTCTGAGTTAGCCATCCTGATTGTATTCGCAACCTGAGTTAAGGAAACACCGTAAGTCGCAAGCCGTTCTGGTAGTATTTCAACAAGGAGTTGATCCGTTCTGCCATCAACGATAAAACTCTGACTAGCATTAGGGACTTCACGTAAGGTCTGCAACAAATCCAGTGCAACGAGCTTCAAAGAAGCATCATCGACGTTATTTGACCAAAGTGTTATTGAAACCACAGGGACATCATCAACCCCAACGGGTTTTACTAGAAAACCAGCGATACCTTGCGGCATTTTATTTCTATTCGATTCAATTTTATCGTGTAATTTTACGATAGACGCTTCAAAGTTTTCACCCACTTTAAACTGAACAGTTATAAGAGCCTGACCACGAGATGACGCTGAATAAACGTGTTTTACGCCGGTAATTTCCGACATGATTCCTTCAAGAGGTCTTGCCACCTGGCTAACAACCTCAGATGAAGTTGCCCCCGGATAGCTGACAAAAATATCAACCATCGGCACTGATATCTGAGGGTCTTCCTGCCTCGGTGTCATCTGCATTCCCAAAATGCCTAAAGCGAGGAAAGCAATCAATAAAAGCAACGCAAGTGGCGAAGTGATAAACGCTTTTGCCATACCACCGGCAAGGCCTAAAGAATGTTTAGGTATTTCTACTTTCTTTGTTCCTTGACCAGTTACGTTATCATTCATATTTATTTGTTCAGTCTATTTAGAGTTATATTTGTTTCGTTTCATAGTTGAGTCATGAATGAATCAAAGTACTGCTGAATCTTTGGGATACCATCCTGAAGATGCTCCTGGAGGGGGATTATTTATAACCCGTTCTCCTACCTTCAAACCTGAAACCACAGACACCAAACCATCACTTTGAGTTACTCCCACTCTAATTAAACGCAATGATGACGTTTTAGTTTCTTCATCTGCCACCAACACCGTTGGCAAGCTTCGACCCGGGATTAAGGCTGTCTTGGGAATTGTAATAACAGAATTACCACCTGGGGTGGTATCGGGTAAAAAGATCTCCGCATACATACCGGGTGCGGCAGATACGCCTATAGGCAAATCGAATTTAACTACCACGGTATGTCGTGAGGGGTCTGCAATAGGATATATTTGAGACACTTTTGCAATGGTACGATTTTTATTGCTGATTCTTACGGGAACACTCATTCCTTTGACTAAGCTTGAAACCAGCATTGAAGGAACATCTGCCTGCAAACGCAAATACTTAATAAAACCAAACTTCATTAAAGGTTGTCCGGGCTGGACAGCGTCTCCCACTTCGACCATTTTACTCATGATGATACCTTCGAATGGCGCGACTGAAACGGTATCTTTTATTTTAGTATTTAATTCATTGAGCTGTGACCAAGCCATCATAACCTGACTTTCAGCCTGGGAAACACCCGTAGCACTGTTCACCAAGTCTGAGTAACGATTATATCCTTGATCAGAGTTACCCATCATGTCATACAGAGGGCGTGTCATGAAGATATCCATCATTGATGGCAGCCCCATTCCAGGCATACCATTAATGCTTTTGCTTTTTGGGGAAATTATTTCGCGTTGGTGTTGTGCTTGTGAATTTTTAAGTGCAGCTTGAGCCGAAGTAATTTGTGCCCACAACGTATTTCTTTTAGCCAATAACTGAGCATCATCAACCTTTGCAAGCATTGCTCCCTTGGTAAAGCCTGACCCTACCTCACCACCTATCGCAGTGATTTTTCCTGGTGTTTGTGCGGTTACCGTAATTTCCCTGTAAGGAACTACCGTGCTACCTAAAATCGTTTGAGAACTTGAAATTGAGCGATTAACTGTAACAATTTCCGTTACATTTTCAGCATGGGTGAATGAAGAAAAAAAGAAAACCGGGGCAATAAAAAAACAAAGACTAGCAACAAGCATTTTATGATGTTTGCACTTCAACATTATTAGTTTTCCTATTATTAATTCCACGTCGGCTCCTATACTGGGCAATTAGCTATTTGAAATCCCCATGAAATTTCACAACACTAAGCTACAGGAGTACCACCCGACTGTTAAAGCAAAACTGATAGAGCCCTTTAAAAGATAGACAATAGTCAGTTGTTTTCTGCCATTAACCCTTTCATTTGGAGGATACAAAGGTTAACCGCACAAATATTGCTGTTTTTACTATAGCTTCTAAATAAGCATATTTCCAGCACAAATCTAGTTCCATAAGGGATAGAAGAGATGAGTTTTATTCTTATTTTTAGGTATTTAGGTATTCTGAAAATTAGCGAATTGGAAACAATCTAATTATCTTACCCCAGTACTTGTGCTCCAGCGTAACCTCAACAGCAACTGGAAGTGCCTTGAGGTCACTCCAGTTTGATTGCCATTGGTCTTTATCGTCCAGCAACCTTAATTCTAATGACTCCACACCCGTCAACAGAGTCATTTCAACAGGTTCAAGATCGATATGATCTATGTATGCCCAGCTGTTTCTTGTTAGCACTTCTTCTTCAAGATCATAACGTACCCGCTCTAAAGAACTCTTAGCTAAAGCCAGCGGGTTCGAAACACCTGCTTTGGTAAATTCTAAAATGCCTTCAGAGTCATCTGAGTCTAAACCATAAGAAAAAGCAGGCTTAACTTCATCTGCATCATAACCAGTCTTTCTCGGCCTGCTTACAACCTGACGTATATCTTTTTCTAAAAACAGCATGGTTCGCTGCAATTCTTTTAGTTTCTGTTCCTGCTCAGTGATAGCCTGATTACTTGTCAGCATATTAGACAAGCCAGCATATGCAGTAATTGCCATAAAAGAAAATATACTCATGGCAACCAAAAGCTCAAGAAGCGTAAAACCTTTTGCTGCTGATTTCATGGCTTAGTTAAAAAGCCCACAACGGTTACAAATGGATCTAGATCATCTTTACTCTCGCCCCACACTGATAACTCAACTCGCTTCACCTTCTCATCATCAGTTTCTATGGTATTTTGCTCCCAATTCCACTTTCTATCAGACATTTCAGATTCACCTTTAACTTTTCCTGTTTTAGGCCACTCAGAACTAAGACGTAATTCCGTTATTTTGTTCATCGCAACCCAGCCAGCAAATGTTTTATCTGTCATTCTCGAGGTGTTTTGCGCTGCATTTTCAATGACTTTAATTGCTCCACCCATTGCTACCGCAACAACAAAAAGCGCAACCATAACCTCTAAAAGCGTAAAACCAGCGTTATTATTTTTCATTTTTGGTGTAGCTCTGCTCTATCTCACCCGTGGCACTGACTACCATTTTAGAAGAATCTTTTTTTTCAAAGAAAAGTTCATAGGTAAACGGTGTCATCTCACCACTGGATAAAAATACGATTTGAGGATTTTCGTTTTCACGCTCTTCTAGATTTGTAGAAATGCCATCCAAATACAATTTAGAGGTAAGCGACGAAGGAAATTCTCGTTTATTGAAAGGTGCTTCTGACAAAGCAGTCCAACTATTGTTTTCATTTCTGTAAAAACCATAGCCTTTATCATCGATTTCCAAAGCTATTTCGGCAGATTGTAAAATCGATTCATCTTGGGCAAGAGAAATCAACGCACTAAATCGTTCGGTGTTTTCTTTCAGTAATTTATCGCCAGCAGGAGGAAAAGATAAAGTCACAGCTCCCATAAGAACTGCAACAATAACGATTACCACCATTATCTCTATTAAGGTAAAACCCTTGTGCGAGATCTTCATCATTTATCTAGGATAGACTTAATTATCTAGTTGCCAGTTACCAATATCATCATCGCTTTGGACACCGTCAGGACCAAAAGAATAAATATCAACGTCTCCCTTTGCACCTGGGCTTAAATAATTATAAGGATTTCCCCAAGGATCAATTGGCGTCTTTTTAGTATAACGTCTCCAGTTTTTAGCTTCAGGATCACCTGACGGCTTGCTTACCAAAGCTTCTAAGCCTTGATCAGTACTTGGGTAGTTATAATTTTCAGCTCTGTAGATTTCAAGCATTGAAGAAATGCTTTTTATGTCTGTCCCTGCTCTTGTCACATTTGCCTTATTCAAATTATCGAAAATAGCCGGACCTACTGCGGCAGCCATTACAGCAATAATTACGACAACAACCATCACTTCAAGCAAGGTAAAACCTAGGCTTTGCGCACGAGACAATGATTGAATGTTATTTCTACTTCTTTTCATTTACTTTCCCTACAATCTTTTGAATTAATCTAATAAATTAAGTTTTCAGGCAAGTTACCGTCATAAACTTATCAAAACTTTTACTTCAAAGGCTCAAAGAATTTATACTATTCACTTTCTCTAAAAGTCTAATTCTTTAAAATGACGGCATTTTGCCATATTTTATACAAGGTTGTTTAAAAATGATCAAATTGAAACAACCGCTTTTCTTGGCAATAATTTCACTTACCGTAGTATTTTTTATTGCCCAACTCCTTCAAAATGATTTCGTTTTTAATCGTGGGCAAATTGAATCTGGGCAGTGGTGGAGAGTTATTGGCGGTAATTTAACGCACTCAAACTACCCACACTTATTTTTAAACCTCAGCGGGCTTTGGATCTTAGCCTTATTATTCATAGACACCTTGAAGGCAAAAACATTCATTTTCTGCAGTGTTTTTCTTTGCCTGATGGTGGGACTTGGTCTTTATTATTTCACCCCTGAACTACATATTTATTATGGATTTTCTGGTGCTCTTTATGGATTATTTTTTATCGGCGGTGTAAACGCGGCTTTGAATAAAGATGTTTTTACTGGCATATCAGTAGCTACACTCATCCTAGGCAAAATCACCTGGGATTTTTTTCAGGGAGGAAGCAGTTCTAGCGAGGAACTCATCGGCATTCCTGTCGCAACTGACGCGCATCAATATGGCTTGATTGGGGCAATAATAATCAGCATTTTATTGTTTATTTTGCACCTTAAAAGAAATAACAATCCATCTAAAGACCAAAAGTCACCCCCCCACTTATAGGCACTTTTTTCATATTCTATTTTAATAGGTTAATCCTGTAAGCAACCCATCCTCTATCCATTGCGATAAAAAACCCGCTATTCGTGCCGGAGCAAGTTCAGCATCTACCCACTCACACACACCCTCGCACAAGCCTTCGAAGTTTCCTGATTGCATAGCAGAATCTAAAGCCCATGCTTCATCGACATCTAACGATCGATAATAGTTGAGTAATTCTTTTCTCCAGACTACCCAGCCTAATGGATAGTCTAATTTTTCTGGAGGAATTGGGTCTAACTGTTCATCAATCGCCGCCCATAGCTGCGGAGTGTTCCATTCAAAATTTATTCGTGACACCGATGGATGAAAGTCAAATTGTAGTTGCCCCCAGTTTTCAATCGGTATTTGCTGCAGTGATTCCATTGAGATCGACGTAGTGTTATTACTGTCAAAAGCTTTTCTTTGTGCCCACTCGAATCTCGCCATTTCTGCCAGCACAGGAACATCGGAATATTCCTTTGCTAAAAATTCCTCAAGGTGGCTACCAAAATAACGTAGAGAAAAGTGATGCGACGGATGAGCCTTCATATACGCGTAACTCATCGTATAAAAACCATCATCACCTAGTAAAGTATGCACAGAAGGGTAATTTTCGGATAACGCATCAATTAAACGATAGCCATAGCCTGCGCCATAGATATCCAAACGCACTTTAGCGCTCACTTCTGCCGTTGACACAATGTCAGTTTGAATAGCATTATCATTTTCTAGCAGAAAAGACATCATGCTTTTTTGCAGTCTATATAACTCGCTCATTGAGCGGATCTCTTATTGGCTGCAGATATTTCTTTCGCCATTTTCAATTCTTTCATCAAATAAGGCAATTCGGGAATATTATCATCACGCTCGATCATCGTTGAAACACCGTCGAAACGTTTAACCGCCTCTGCGTATAAATCCCACACACCTTCAACTACATCGTTATCGTGAGTATCAATAATGTACCCATCATATTGACTATGCCCAGCAAGATGATGCTGCTGAACACGCTCAGGGGGAACGCCATCAAGATAATCCAATGGATTAAAGCCGTGATTGAATGCGCTAACGAATATATTATTAATATCCAGGAGCATTAGACTATCTGATTCTTCAGCAATAGCGGTGACAAATTCCCACTCGGTCATGCCTTCGGATTGTTTGTAGCTTATATAGCTTGATACATTTTCTATCAAAATACGCCTTTCAAGATAATCCTGAGTCTGGCGAATTTTTTCAGACACAAATTTAACCGTTTCTTCTGTGTAGGGTAATGGCAATAAATCATGCGCATTTACACCATCCAAGCCAGTAAAGCACAGATGATCAGAAATCCAGTGCGCTTTGGTACGATCCGCCAACGACTTTACCTGACTCAAATATTTCATATCAATTGGGTCACTGCTGCCGATTGACATGGATACACCGTGCATAACAATCGGATAACGCTCACAAATCTGATCCAGGAAATAAAGTGGCTTTCCACCCTCGACCAAATAGTTTTCAGTGAGAATTTCGAACCAATCAACGTCAGGAGAGGTATCGAGTATCGCATTATAGTGTTCTTTACGTAGGCCTAAGCCAAAGCCAAGAGATGGATATTTCATAGTGAAACCTTAAGGCAAAAAAATACCCGATACAACATAATTGATCGGGCACTTCATAAATCTACTTACTTTTTACGATTAAGCCTGACCTAGCACTTTTCCGCCTTTATCAGCACAATCAGTAGCTGATGCTTTTACCCAGCCCTGACCTTTACAGCTATTAAGACCTTTACATGCACTTGTAGCTGTTGCGCACGCGCTGGTTCCTTTACAAGAGTTTATCCCGGCACACTTTACGTCAGCCATTTTCTTATCTTTCGACATCGATGCTGATTTTGCGCTATCACCACCAGTAGAACAGCCTGCTAACAATAATGCTGCCGCTGCTGAAGCCAATGTAAATCCTGTTACTTTAGATGCTGTTTTCATTTTGTATCTTTCTCCTTGGTATAATTAAATGACCATGTTTTGATATCTTGAAACATGGTCGATAACCTGCAAGATGCAAATCATCCAAATACCTTACGTATCTAATATTTTTTAGATGCATAGCAGCTTGGTTTATATCCAGGCTTTAGAGAAAGCTTTTCCACTTAGTAACTAAATCAACACAATCAACTTAACTTTTGCTCACGAGAAACTGCACGATGTCCGATATCTCTTCGAACATATACATTATCCCAGCTAATTTTATCAACTACAGCATAAGCTACCTGTTGAGCCTCGCTGACACTGTCTCCTAAACCTACCGCGCATAAAACTCTGCCTCCGTTGGTTTTGAGCTCGCCATCATCAACCGTTCCGGCGTGAAAAACTTTACTGTTTTCAGTCTCTTCAGGAATACCTGTAATAACATCGCCTTTGTTGTATTTATCCGGGTAACCACCAGCAGCTAAAACAACACCTAGTGAAGATCGTTGATCCCATTCAATTTGCGCTTCATCTAACTTTTCATCTAAAGCAGCTTCGATTAAATCGACCATACTAGATTTTAAACGCATCATGATAGGCTGTGTTTCCGGATCACCAAAACGCACATTATATTCAAGTACTTTTGAATTACCCTTATCATCGACCATTACACCCGCATACAAAAATCCTGTAAACGGATGCCCTTCATCAGCCATGCCTTTAAGCGTTGGTTCGATTACATCTTTCATTATTTTCTGGCTAATTTCATCAGTCACCACTGGTGCAGGAGAATAAGCCCCCATACCGCCAGTATTTGGACCAAGATCACCTTCATCTCTCGCTTTATGATCTTGAGAAGACGCCATTGGCAAATAATTCTTTCCATCCGCAATCACAATAATGCTAGCTTCTTCGCCCACTAAAAATTCTTCTATGACGACACGATGCCCTGCATCACCAAATGCGTTACCCGCCAACATATCTTTAACCGCGGCGATTGCTTCATCTTCGGTTTCTGCCAGTATCACACCTTTACCCGCAGCGAGCCCATCCGCTTTGACTACGATTGGAGCACCTTGCTCTTTTATGTAAGCAATAGCTTCATCAATATCAGTGAAATTCCCATAAGCAGCAGTAGGAATATTATGTCTGGCAAAAAAGTCTTTAGAAAAAGCCTTAGAGCCTTCTAATTGAGCTGCGCCTTTTGAAGGACCAAAACATCTGAGTCCGTTCTCAGCAAAAAGGTCTACGACTCCCTTAACCAATGGCGCTTCTGGGCCAACGACAGTTAGATCAACATTATTCTCTTGAGCAAACGCCAATAAACCCTCGATATCTTCTGCGCCGATATCTACATTTTCAACTTTTTCTTCTAAAGCCGTTCCTGCATTACCTGGGGCTACAATGACTTTTTCTACTCGCTCTGATTGAGCTATTTTCCATGCCAATGCATGCTCTCTTCCACCACTACCGATGAGTAGTACTTTCATAGTAATTCCTATTTATAAACTGTTTTTAAATTTAACCAGCGCGAATTTTAACAAAACTATGCTTTCAGTTGTTACAATAAATTTTTTATGTGAATCTTTTACGAGACTAAAGCAATGAAAGTTACCTTAGCAAACCCTCGAGGCTTCTGTGCCGGCGTAGATAGAGCTATCGAAATAGTAGATCGTGCCATTGAATTACTCGGCGCTCCCATTTATGTGCGCCATGAAGTGGTGCATAACCGTTTTGTAGTAAGTAATTTACGTGACAAAGGCGCAATCTTCGTCAATGAATTAGATGAAGTCCCTGATGATGCTACCGTAATTTTTAGTGCTCACGGTGTATCACGCGCTGTTCAAGACAAAGCCAAGTCAAGAGGCCTAAATGTTTTTGACGCGACTTGTCCGTTAGTTACCAAAGTTCACATGGAAGTTTTACGGTACAGCAAAGAAGGAAGAGAAACGGTTCTGATCGGCCATAAAGGTCACCCAGAAGTAGAAGGCACTATGGGTCAGTACAACAAGAGCTTTGGTGGGGATATATATCGCGTCGACTCACCCGAGGAAGTGGAGCTATTAGAGGTTAAAAACCCAGACAAGCTTGGATTTGTTACGCAAACCACCCTATCTATGGACGATACTGCAATTATAATCGAGTCTTTGAGGAGTCGATTTCCCAGCATTAAAGGCCCGAAAAAAGATGATATTTGTTATGCGACTCAAAATCGTCAGGATGCTTTAAAGAAACTTGCCGATAAAAGCGACATTATTCTTGTCGTTGGTTCTCCCAATAGCTCGAATTCAAATCGTTTAAAAGAACTCGCTGAGAAAAGAGGCACTCCATCCTATTTAATTGATGGGGCTGAAGACATAGAAGAAAGCTGGTTTACAGATAAAACCTTAAGGGTAGGTGTAACTGCAGGAGCTTCTGCGCCTGAGATTTTGGTGGAGCAGGTTAATAAGAGACTAGAAGAACTTGGTGCTGAAATAATGCCTGATGATCAGGGAATCATAGAAAACGTATCTTTTGTATTACCCAAAGAGCTTCGCTTAAACCCATAGCTTTATGGGTCTTCTGACTTGATTCTTCCAACTCTATTTACTGTTACTTCTTTTAAAGTGACAGTAGGTTCGGACTCATGACCAACATCGAATGTTGTATTGCCTGCCACTCTACCTGAAAACAAGAAGGTAATATTATTAGCGGTACCATTGATAAACATTCTATCAAAACCGTTGTGCACTTTGATAATCTCCTGCTCTTCTTCAAGATTATCATCATTACAATCAACAGCTACTGCAGTAGGTGAACCATCACCATTACAGTCATCATAGACGATCCAGCCACCAGAATAATCAGTCCCACCATTACAGCTAAGCTGATCAGTACTGGCACAAACAATTACATTTCGGCTTCTTTTCAATGCTTCACTTCGAGCCAAAACCATTGAAGAAATAAATTCGTTTGTTGTTGTCGGTATTTTATTATTTCTAATTAATTGAGAAAAACTAGGCACAGCAATTGAAGCAAAAATTGCCACAATACTGATCGTTACAATCATTTCAATAAGTGTAAACCCGGAATTATTTCTAATTTTAGATCTGTTTTTCATATCAATCAGTCCACAAACCATAATGAGGCCAAGGATTGGTCATCGGTTTGTTTTAATTTAAGCCTTTATAATTATTAATATTATTAAACTCAGCCAGAATTTTGATTCTGTACCTATTACTAATGCAGTTGTTTTAACAACTTTTGACTACCTGATATTAAACCATATTTTGATATTTGAAGAGAGACTCTCAGATAAGCGGCCATTTACCACTTGAACGTATAAAATCAAATGATAAATGGCTACAAATAAGAGATGAGTTCAGCAACAAAGTTATTAAGACTTTATTGCTAAAACATATTTAGGTCTTTTTCAGCAATATTTTGCTAAGTGCTGCCAAATCAGCCTCTGTTAGCGTACCTGAAGCCTGTTTCAGCTTTAGAGTATTTAGTAAGAAATCATATCGTGCAGAAGTATAATCACGTCTTGCAGAGAACGTATTTCGCAATGCAAGTAACACATCAACCGCTGTACGTGTTCCCGCTTCAAAACCAGCTTGCGTTGCACTTGCAGCAGTTTGTGATGAATTCAAAGCCTGTTTCAAAGCTTTAACTTGAGCTAATCCTGACACTATTGTTAAATAAGCTGCTCGAGACTGCTGAGTCGCCAAACGTTTTTGTAACTCTACAGTTTGTTGCGCCTGATGTAATTTATGACGAGCTTCACGCACACGCGAAGAAATATTGCCGCCATCCAGAAGGTTCAGGCTATATTGCACACCCACTGTGGCATCAAATTTGTCAGAATCATAAATATCCTCACCTGCAACAGAATTCACACCCTGATTTGCAACCAGGTTAAGGGTACCTTTTTTTGCCGCTCTTTCATATTCTATGGTTTTTTGCGCGACTTCAACGGCATGCTTTGCAGCGATTAAATCTTTACTATTTTCAACCGCGGCTTTAGACCACGCTTCTATATTAGTAGGCTTAGGAACAAGTAGAGGCACATTATCAGCAGCACCATTCAAGTGTTTATAAGCACGTGTAGTAATCGCTCTTAACGACTCTCTAGCAACATCTATTTGTTGATTAGCGATTTCAATCTGCGCCACAGAAAGGTCATATGAAGCTTGAGCTTCTTTTACATCTGTTATGGCTGATCGACCTGCATCAAAAAAGGCTTTAACCTGATTGAGCTGTTTACCGATTGCATTTTTTTCCGCTTTTCTAAACACCAATGTGTCATTAGCATTCAAATAAGCGAAATAAGCATCCGCCACTCTGATAATCAGGTCTTGTCGATCCGATTCTAGCAACGCTTTTGATTGAAGAATCGATGCATCAACTTGATCGATTTGTGCATCTAACTGCTTATTGATAATGACTTTGGTTAAATTTAAATCATAACCAATGTTTGCGTATCCGCCAGCATCTTCTCCACCGTAGGATCTTTTGCCCGTATATTGCGCAGTATAATTCGCGCCAGCAGTGACCGTGAGTTGCGGTTTTAGGCCTGATAAAACTTGTGGTTTAGCTTCAAGCGCAGCAAGAAAACCCATTTCGCTGACTTTCAGCTGGGCATCATTTTTCTTCGCATCCTCATACACTTGTAATAAGGTTTCTGCATTAACAGGAGCAGAAACTGTAGCCATGATTATTGCACTTAATAAGAACGGTTGCTTCAACAAAGCACCTTGAAACAACTTGATATTTAACGATTTTTTAGCTATCTGAAAATTCATCAGAACAGACCCCGAAAGGAAATAAATTTAAAAACGATCAGCATAATGACTCTCTAATATTTAATCAATCTAAAACTATGTAATCTTGTGTAAACAATGTGTGCCAATCAACCCCATAAAGGGATATACACCCCCCTACTTACGAGGCTTTTTTTAGCACATTAAAAAAATACCAACAGTATTGCAGTCGCCAAAGCCAAAACCAGCATAATTAAAAAGAAACCACCGATACGTGACTTTGTTTCTTCTTCCCTGACATTGCTTTCTGCTTTGTTGCGTAGTTTTTCGATGTGTTTCTCTAAAGGCAAACCTTCCAGTTTCCCTTTATAGGCTGCAACTCCACCTTTCACATTAATCAATGGGATCAGCATGTCTATATTCGCTCTCGCGACCAAAGCATTTTGTGTGGGTGAAAAATAATCCACATGCTTCTTCTCTACACGCTTTAAAATATCATCTCGACATGTCTCGTGCATGGCCTCATAACTTTCTTTGAGCATTTCCCGATTGCGCTTTAAGGATAGCTGTAACTCGTTTAAAGAAGCAGCTGATGCAGGCTTCATCACCCTTACCAGATAGTCATCTCCTTTAATATTGAGTTTAAAGCTTCCTGCTGGCGTTATGCTGGATTCATAATCATGCTCATCACTCATGAAAGATTCCCACAGGTTTCACTAATTAAAGGATAAGCATCGCCATCGAGTCTCACTGCTGTCAATTGCCGACCCCAGACACACCCTGTATCCAAAGAGGTAACATTATCATCATGGTAATATCCTAAACTTGACCAATGTCCGAAAATTATACGTAAAGGAATCTGTTTTCTACCTTTCCATAAGAACCACGGAACTTGCTTGGTGGAACCAGGTTTTGTCATTTTAGGGACACCATTCAATTTTAAATCCAGAGAACCATCTTTCACATTGCAATATCTCATTCGCATAAAGGCGTTCAGAATATATCTGTGACGCTCATACGATTGTAGATCTTCACTCCACAAATTGGGTTTATTGCCATAAACCTGCCTGAGCCACTCCTTGGTGTCATCCCCACGCAACGGCACTTGAATCTCTTTGGCATATTTTTTGGCTTCTTTTAGTGTCCATTGAGGCGATATTCCGGCATGCGCCATGCAAACGCCCAGCTTTTTATCCACATGAAACACTTTTTGATGCCTTAACCACTCAATCAATTCTTCACGATGCTTAGATTTTAGGAATTTTTTTAAGCTTGGACTTTTAGGAAGAACGCCATAATGCATAGCGATAAGGCTAATATCATGGTTTCCTAAAACTGTCAGTGAAGCATCTCCCAGACCTTTAATGAATCTCACGGTTTTTAATGATTTTGTGCCGCGATTAACCAAATCACCGACAAACCAGAGTTGGTCGTTTTCAGGAGAAAACTGTATTTTTTCTAGTAGGCGTTGCAATGAATCATAACAGCCTTGCACATCCCCAATTGCGTAAATCGCCATCTTTTCATCAACACTACAGTTAAAGTTTAATTTTACCTTTTTTATTTCAAAAATCACACCCAGCAAACGAAAACCTTTACTGAAATTGGGCGGCTCTCCCTTTCAAATCAATTATAGGTTATTATTCTGCGCTCTAAAAAAAGCTAAACAATGAGGAAACCATGAAACTGATAACCGCTATTATCAAACCCTTCAAGCTTGACGATGTTCGAGAAGCCCTGTCAGAAATTGGCATTCACGGCTTAACCGTCACAGAAGTCAAAGGTTTTGGCCGCCAAAAAGGCCATACAGAACTTTACCGTGGTGCAGAATACGTTGTCGATTTTTTACCCAAAGTAAAAATTGAGACTGCCGTTCCTGCAAACTTATTAGATCAAGCCATAGAAGCAATCATCAAGGCCGCAAACACGGGTAAAATTGGCGATGGCAAAATTTTCATACAAAACATAGAACAAGCAATACGAATCAGAACGGGTGAAACTGGCCCAGAGGCACTTTAACTATGGGCTGTCATTCGAAAAGCGTAAACGCACCTCTATCTATCAAATTTTTTTTTAAACTCCTTTCTTTACTCCTTCTCAGTTTTCCTTTTTTAGCTCAGGCTGATGAATTAAACGGATCCAACACAGCATGGATTCTCACCGCTACAGCACTGGTTTTATTTATGACACTGCCAGGACTAGCTTTGTTTTACGGAGGCCTGGTCGGCAAGAAAAATGTGTTATCAATACTCATGCAATGTTTCGCCATTGCGGGTATCGCCAGTATCCTTTGGCTAATCGTTGGTTACAGTATTGCTTTTGATGAAGGTAATCCGTACTTCGGCGGTATGGGCAAATTCTTATTCAACGGCATCACCGAAAGCTCATTAGCTGGAGATATTCCTGAGTCATTATTCGCATTGTTTCAGATGACCTTTGCCATTATCACTCCGGCTTTAATCATCGGCGGATTTGCAGAACGCACTAAGTTCTCGGCTGTTCTATTATTTTCTGCACTGTGGATTGTCTTGGTTTACGCACCAGTAACGCATTGGGTTTGGGGCGGTGGATGGCTTCAGCAAATGGGTCTACTCGATTTTGCTGGTGGTACCGTGGTTCACGTTACAGCGGGTGTTGCCGCATTGGTCGCAGCCATTATGATTGGCCCCCGAAGGCAATTTGGCAAATCAGCCACAACACCACACAATATGACAATGACCGTTACCGGCGCAGGCATGTTATGGGTTGGCTGGTTTGGCTTTAATGGTGGTAGTGCATTAGCCGCTAATGGTGACGCCGCAATGGCAATGCTAGTGACGCATATCTCTGCCGCTACCGGAGCAATCACCTGGATGTTTTACGAGTGGATCAAGTTCGGCAAACCAACAGCTCTAGGCACTGTTACAGGAATGGTCGCAGGCTTGGGAACGATTACACCCGCTTCTGGATACGTTGGCCCTGCTGGCGCTTTAGTGATGGGTTTTGTTGCTGGCGTCGTCTGTTTCAACGCGGTTATTATCATCAAACAAAAATGGAAAATTGATGATTCACTAGACGTTTTCCCAGTTCACGGTGTCGGCGGAATTATCGGCACGCTAATGGCTGCTGTTTTTGCGTCGACTGAAATAGGTATTTTCAGTGGTCAGGGTTTCAGCAAAGAGAGCATTACTTCAATCGGTGAGCAATTTGGTGTTCAAGCGATTGGTGTCGCTTCTACCTTTATCTACACAGCGATCGTTACCTACATACTATTCAAAATCGTTAGTCTGATGACCAATGGTTTACGCGTCGATCAAGATCAGGAAACACAAGGTCTGGATATCATCGATCATGAAGAACGTGGTTACGAACTTTAATCGTTATGCTTAGAGCAGCATAAAAAAAACCGCTGTAAGTAGGGGGGTGGCTTAATAAAGTCACCCCCCTACTTACAGGCACTTTTTCTAGTATCATGGGATTAACCAAACCCATAACTTAAGGATTTTTAATGAGTCAAAAGATGAAATCTGCATTCAACAGAATCCTTCTCATCGTCCTTATCACTTTCCTCTCTCAATTATCATCAGCCTGCAGCACAGTTCAGTATTACGCTCAGGGCGCAAAAGGCCATTTAGCGTTAATGAGCCAACGCAAACCCGTCAAACAAGTGCTTGTCGATAAAAAAGTCTCTGACAAACGCAAGCAACAACTTAAAGAAGTTCTGGAGATTCGCCAGTTCGCATACGACAGACTGAAACTCCCACAAAATAACAGCTACACAAGTTATGTCGAACTTAAGAGAAAAGCGGTTAGCTGGAATGTCATCGCAAACCCTAAATATTCGATGAGCCCAGTACAGACATGCTTTCCTTTTGTGGGTTGTGTGAGTTATCTGGTTTATTTCTCCCCCAAAGCCGCCAAGCGAGAAGCAGAAAAACAAAAGAAACTCGGACGCGATACTCACATTATCGAATCACCTGCTTATTCGACGCTGGGTGTTTTCGATGACCCGATTCTGAGCACCATGCTCAGCAGAAGTAGCAGCTCGACTGCGGAAGTGATATTCCACGAATTAGCACATCAACGTCTGTATCGAAAAAATAATTCCGCATTTAACGAAGCCTTTGCCAGCGCAGTTGGACAGGAAGGAACGCGATTGTGGCTAAAGGAAAAACACCCGGAGAAACTGGAACAATACGAACAACATCTTAAAAAACGCTGGGCATTTTTCAATTTGCTGATTAACACCAGTAGCGAGTTGAAAGCGTGGTATTCGCACAACTATGAAGAGGCAGTTACCGAGAAAGGCAAACGGCGAATCTATCAACAACTTAATGAAAAATATGCGCGCTTAAAACAAAGCTGGGGAGGCGATAAACGCTTCGACAAATGGTTTACACAATCACCTGTCAATAATGCCAAACTCTCAGCAATTGGGGTTTACTACAAACAAGTACCAGAATTTTCACGGCAGTTAAAAGCATTTAATTACGACTTTGGAAAATTCTACAAATACTATGAGAAACAAGAAGAGCATTAAAAAGTATCGGTAAAAAGCACCAGTAAAAAAACGCCTGTAAGTAGGGGGGTGGCTTAATTAAAAACCACGATTCAAACTAGGACGTTTGCTCCAAACGATCCCCCACACGAATCACTCCCTGTTGCTGGTGAATCACGTTCATCCCAAAAAACACCTTATTATTCCACTTACGGTATTTTGATAATGTCGCAATCGGCTCCTGCCCTACCCGCTTACCAAGATCAGGATCGACCATAGGCATTGGGCAACGGCTACAAGGTTTTACGCCCTTCATCGGCACGCCAGCAATTGAAAAACTGCTTAAATCGTCTTCGGCATAAGCATCACAACCGGCGATAACGACATTGGGGCGAAAGCGGCGCATATCTACGTCTTTATCGAGCCTTTGATTTAAATCGGACAATGATTCTTGAGAGATAAACAGCATCGGAAATCCATCTGCGAAACCTGTTTGTTCACCCTCTTCTGCAAACTCCAGATCACATTGGCGCATCACGTCATCGGCAATATAGACAAGATGGCAATCGACGCCCAAACAATCGCTTAACCATGCATCGGCTTCAGCACCGACTTTCTGCACTTGAAGTTCATCACCCCAGATAAGCACATCCATTTTTTCTGAATCATCATCTGTGTTTGCAACAATATGAGAACCTTTGCCTTCCATGCTTAAGGTTAATTGAGCATTCTCCTGACTGGCATCTATATCCGTTTTAATCAATGCCATTTGCGGAATGGTTCTTTGTGAGAGAAATTTACCGTCAGGCGATACCAGCATCCAGCGTC
This sequence comes from Cocleimonas sp. KMM 6892, assembly GCF_035798195.1. Taxonomy (NCBI): domain Bacteria; kingdom Pseudomonadati; phylum Pseudomonadota; class Gammaproteobacteria; order Thiotrichales; family Thiotrichaceae; genus Cocleimonas; species Cocleimonas sp. KMM 6892. Next base: position 445,322 of record NZ_JAPFBV010000001.1, read on the forward strand.
GATCATATTTCAAGCCCATATTATCTATTTTAGATTCTTTCAGCCCTATACCAGCTAATGATTTAACCGGGTAAATTATTAAACGGGTTACCTTCACTTCACTTGTCATTTGTTGTTTACGCCATGATTGTTTTCACATAAATTCGGAGTGAGTTACCGATTGAATATTAGGATTTACTAATATATAATTTTCGAGTATTTACTCACGTTGGTCTTCTCAGCAAGACTTAACTCCATAATAGCAACTGGAAGAAATCATGGCTCAGGAAATTACTATTATTGGTGCTGGTTTTGCCGCACTTACTGCAATCAGAGAAATTCGTAAAAGCGATCAAGACATCAAGATTACGCTGATCGCCCCCAAAGCCGAGTTTATTTTCTTACCCAGCCTGATCTGGATTCCTTCCGGGCAAAGAACTGGCGATGATTTACGCATTAATCTTGATGCTTTTTTCAAGAAGCACAACATCCACTTTTTTGCGGGAAGCGTTACGGCTATTCAAGATGGCGGACGCACTGTAATTACCGATAACGGTGAGATTAAAAACGATGCCTTGATCATTGCAAGCGGTGGGCGTTTTATCAAAAAACTACCGGGTATCGAGCACGCAATAACCATTTGCGAAGGCATTGAAGCCGCAGAAAAAATGCGCGATAAAATCAAAGCCATGGATGGCGGCACCATTACACTTGGTTTTGGTGGCAACCCTAAAGAGCCCTCTGCGATGCGTGGCGGTCCCATGTTTGAATTGCTATTTGGGTTAGACACACAATTACGTCAGGAAGGTCGTCGCGATAAATTCAAGTTGGTATTTTTCAGTCCTGCGCCAAAACCTGGCGCGCGTTTAGGGGAAAATGCAGTAAAAGGCATTCTCAAGCAAATGGAAACCCGCGGTATCGAAACGCATCTTGGGCATAAAATGAAACACTTTACTGAAAATAAAGTCACCACTGAAGGGGGTGAAATTGATACTGATCTGATTATTTTCATGCCGGGCATGACAGGACCTTCGTTTGCCGCCAACACGGAAATGCCGTTAAGCCCGGGCGGTCTAATCCAATCGAATATGAATTGCGAAGTGGAAGGTTTCGAACATTGTTATGTGGCTGGAGACGCAGGTAGCTTCCCTGGCCCAGACTGGAAACCAAAGCAGGCGCACATGGCTGATTTACAAGCAGAAGCTGCCGCTAAAAACTTATTAGATGGCCTCAAGGGTAAAGCTGCAACTCACACATTCAAATACGAACTGGCTTGCATCATCGACTCCAATGACAAAGGCACACTGGCATTTCGAAATGAAAAACGCACTATCACTATTCCTCCCTGTCGTTTGTTACACTACGTTAAAAAAGGCTTCGAGTGGAATTATCTGCGCACATACCGCAACCCATAAGTCTTAAAATAGATTAGAAAATATCTCGGTGATTATGCTATGTTATCCACGGATTTTTGAGGAGATATAATAGTTTGTTTAAATTCGCTGCTGACCGCATACCCATTACCGTCATTCTTTTATTGACCCTATTAGACTTTGTTGTTTTCCTCAATACGGAAAGTATCTGGATCTTCTCTATTTATCTTGCGGTTATGATTCTTCCTAAAGCCTGTATTAGTGCGTGGAACCATCATCATCAGCATGCTCAGGTTTTTAAGCACAAAGCGCTGAATAGAATTCTCGAAATTTTCTATGCCCTACATACTGGCATAACCACTAATTTATGGGTGTTGCACCATAATATGGGGCACCACCGCAATTTTCTTGACCAAACAAAAGACCAAAGTCGCTGGAAAAGAAAAGACGGTAGCACCATGAATCGTTTGGAGTACACTTTAAGCGTTGCACTAACCGCTTACCCACGCGGTTATAAGGTCGGCAAACAGTACCCAAAAATGCAAAAAGAATTCTTAGTCTACACTGGCGTAACCATCGCGATACTGATCGGATTAACCATCTACAGCCCGTTAAGTGCTCTATTTGTGTTTATTTTCCCGATGGTGATCAGCCTGCTTTACACGGCTTATGCGACCTCAAAGCATCACCGTGGATTAGATACCTCTGATCAATTTGCAGCGTCTTACAATAATACCTCTAAGCTCTATAACTGGCTCACTGGAAATCTTGGTTACCATACCGCGCACCATTATAAGCACGGAATTCACTGGTCTAAATTACCTGAATTACACGAGCAAATTAAAGCGAAGATTCCTGACTACTGCTACGAAAAGCCGTTTTGGAAAAAAAGCAGTTAACTGGAATAGATACTCCCTATGTTTAGCCAACCACCCGTAACCTATATCGAACCGGTTTTTCGCCCGCCCAGCGAAGGGCGCTCACTGATCTTACAAGTGACGAATGGCTGTAGCTGGAATAACTGTACATTTTGTGAAATGTACACCGCGCCACAAAAGAAATTTGCACCCAAATCCGAAGACAAAGTCTTAGAAGAAATCAAACGCTGTGGCCAACAACTTGGGCAGATTCGCCGTGTTTTTCTTGGTGATGGTGATGCTATGGCATTATCGGTTCGCCGCCTTAAAACCATACTGGAAGCAATCAAAGAACACTTACCTTCGGTAACTCGTGTATCGGCCTATTGCCTGCCTAGAAACATAAAACGAAAGACCGTTGAAGAACTCCAGGAACTACGCGACCTAGGCTTATCGCTGATTTATATCGGCGCCGAATCTGGCGATGACGAAGTGCTTGAAAAGATCAATAAGGGTGAAACATTCGAATCGACGAAAGATGCCATACTCAAAGCCAAAGCCGCGAATATCAAATCATCAGTAATGATCATCAATGGCATGGGTGGTAAAGAATATTCGAAGCAACACGCGATTAGATCAGCAGAATTGGTCAATGCGACACAGCCCGATTATGTAGCAACGCTGGTGCTCTTTTTCAGCCATGGTAAAGAAAAAGTAGAAGCGGGTTTTGGCGGAACATTCACTCCGTTAAATACCGCAGAGCTTTGCGAAGAAATGCGTACATTTATCGAGCATACGCAGCTAGAAAAATCCATTTTCCGCAGTGACCATGTTTCGAATCATCTGGTTTTAAAAGGCGTGCTGGGTAAAGACAAACAGAACATGCTGGATGATATCGATGATGCTATTCAACACTTTAAAGCACACCCTGAAATCCAGCATCAAGTGACTAGCTTTTAGCGTTTAAAATATCCCTTATTTTCTGCAGATTTTCTTTACCAGCAGAACCTTGCTTTTCTGATAAATCAGCGCTTATTTCCCCAAGTAATTTATAGATTTCACCTGCCGAGGTATTCCAGTCATTGACTGCCTGTAACTGCTTTGAAACAACTTGATAATCGCCACGAGCAATCGGTCCTGTTAAAGCATTGGCAGTCCCCATCGCAAAAATATTATCGGCCGTGCCTTTGACAATCGGCTCGAGAATTTTCATCGCCATTTCTCGGTCGACACCACTTTGAGCAAACGCATGGATGCTTAACTCCTGCAATGCGACCAGATAATTACAAGCGATCACACTCGCTGCGTGATAAATGAGTTTATTCTTGCCGTCCTCTCCTGCGTCGATATCAAAGCAAACGCCATCAATGACTTCTACCCATTTTTTTAAAACCGTAACTGCTTGCTCATCCCCTTCAAACCCACAATACGTGTTTGCAAAGCTTTTAATCGCTTCTTTTGGGCTAGAAAAGCTTTTCACAGGGTGAAGGCTAGCGGTAACTACCCCCCCCCACTTTGGGGCACTTTTTTCAGCGTTAATTATCGAAGCGGGTTTCGAGCCGCTGCAATGGAAGACAATATTTCCAGCTTTAACCACTCCGGTTTCTGCGAGCTGATTGATACAGTGTTCCAATTGATCATCGCCACAGCCGATTAAAAACACATCCGCTGCTTGCAAGCCAGACAACGAATCTAGCGGATTCCCTGCGCCAATGAATGCCACCGAGTCATGTGCACTTTGTTGAGATTGATTGACCACATCACAAATCTCAACCACCGCGGCGTTATGCCACAGATAGCCCAGTGTTTTAGCCACATTGCCACAGCCGATAATACTCAGTTTCAGTTTTGTCATGCGATCAACCATTGATAGAAATTGTCCGAGACCAGAAGTATCACATACTCGATCTAAACTCAGCATATTTTCTCTAATTTTCATGCTTATTTGACTTTACTAGACGGTCGGTCTATAAATACAACATGACTACTAAATCTGACTCAAAAGTAAGCACCAAAAAGCGCGGAAGACCAGCCAAAGGCGGACTTGGCTTTGACGATACTCGTGAAGCATTAATTCGTTGTGGCATGGAATTACTCACCGAACAAGGCTTTAACAGTACCGGATTAGATCAAATCCTGAAGAAAGTTAATGTACCCAAAGGCTCCTTTTATCACTACTTTGAAAACAAAGAAGCTTATGGCTATGTGGTGCTTGAAGAATATTCGCAATTCTTTATCCACAAACTCAAAAAGCATTTGCTGAATGAAGAGCTACCTGCGCTAGAACGTCTAAAAGCGTTTGTCGACGATGCGATAAAAGGTGTTGAACGTTACGATTTTAAGCGTGGCTGTCTGGTGGGTAACCTCACTCTGGAACTGGGATCATCACACGAGCAATTCAGAGAGAAACTCAACAAGGCATTCAATAACTGGAAGTCACTGATTGCCGATTGCCTCGAACTGGCAAAAACCGAAGGCACACTGGCAAAGACAGCAGATTGCGATGAATTAGCGGATTTCTTCTGGATCAGCTGGGAAGGTGCAGTCATGCGCGCCAAACTCACTCAAGACAAACTACCGATGGAGCTGTTTTCACAGCAATTCTTTAAGCTCCTTCCGTAGCCAAAGCAACTAAGCAAGAAAAAAGAAGCTAAGAAACAAACAAGTAAATTACTATTTATATTGGAGAACAAAGATGTCCTTTAACGCCCTATTAATCAACAGAAGCGAAGACAAGAAAGTTAGCGCTAGCTTAGAAACAATCGATGAATCACAACTACCTGAAGATGGTGATGTGATTGTTGATATCGATTACTCAACGCTCAACTACAAAGATGGATTAGCAATTACTGGCGCAGCCCCAGTTGTCAGAAAATACCCAATGGTTCCTGGCATCGATTTCGCTGGTACCGTTTCTGAAAGCTCAAACTCCAACTGGAAAACAGGCGACAAAGTTATTCTTAATGGCTGGGGCGTTGGCGAAGGACATTGGGGCGGACTCGCTCAAAAAGCCAAGGTAAAGGGTGAATGGCTCATCGCCAAGCCAGAACGTTTAAATTCGTATCAGGCAATGGCAATCGGCACCGCAGGTTATACGGCAATGCTATGTGTTATGGCACTGCAAAAACATGACGTGAAGCCAGAAGACGGCGAGATCCTAGTGACTGGAGCAAATGGTGGCGTGGGCAGTTTTGCCATCGCGATTCTTTCTGCTTATGGCTATGATGTTGTTGCTTCAACAGGCCGCCCAGAAGAAATGGATTACCTCACTGAACTAGGTGCAAAATCAAGCATCAATCGCTCTGAGTTATCAGAGCCAGGCAAACCACTGGATAAAGAACGCTGGGCAGGTGTTGTCGATGCAGTCGGCAGTCACACACTAGCTAACGCGTGTGCTCAAACCAAATACGGCGGAACTGTAGCGGCTTGCGGACTTGCCCAAGGCTTTGATTTACCGGCAACAGTCATGCCATTTATTTTGCGTGGCGTCACGCTTGCTGGTGTTGATAGCGTAAATGCACCACTTGCAAAACGTCAGGAAGCCTGGGATAAAATTGCAGAAATACTCTCGCCGGAAGTTTATGAGAAAGTCGTGAAAAAAATCGCTCTATCTGAAGCAATCGATGTTGCTGGTCAGTTACTGGAAGGAAAAGTACGTGGACGTGTGGTTGTTGATGTGAACGCATAAAACATCCATTTGGTATTTAAAAAGCCCATCTTATTAGATGGGCTTTTTTGTTACTGGAGATGAATCACACTAAAAAAGTGCCTGTAAGTGGGGAGGTGGCTTTACCCAATACTAATCACAACTGCCTAGAATGGTTTTTAAACCATTTGTATCTTCAATCCATAATTCAGTGGCACTACTTCCAATGACATGTGCCGGAATACGAGGTGAACTCGGGTCGAATGTTGTAACTTGAGTGCCTGCTGCCGTTCCATCCGTTTGGTAAAATCTTGTGGCATCTGTTTTATCAAGGAAGTAAGCAATATTCCCATCGTTTAATAAATTATCGACATAACTCGGCGCTAGAAAACCTAGTCTTGAATTATCTATCAATAACTCATGTTTACCTGTTGATGGCTTGTAAGACCAATTAAGACCAAGCACTCTATAAATGATGTAATCATTTGTACTCGCCAATTCCGTCAAACCATAACTAAATCGTTTAATCAAAACAGGGCTGGTATTTTCCTGATTGAGAGCGACTTTCCATATCCCACTATCATCGATGTAATATAAGTCGTTTTTGTAAAAGGTCATTGATCGAGAAGCAACTTCACCAGCCGGTGAGCCGTAAAAATCAATATCATCTAATAACACACGAGTCGACTGCCCATCGTATTTTAGAACCGTAAATTTAGGGTCAGTCGGGGTTGAAGATTTATTTTTGTAAAGTGTGTACCAGTTGCCTTTGTATTCCCTTGCGTCGATAGAACCTGCATTTATATTTGCTAAATGGACAATGTAATCATCATTCGCTTCAAATAACTCAGTTGTACCTGCTGCGCTGCCATCTGTACCCCATAGGCTGCCACAAAACGAAACAATACTGACTTCATTCACCTGCACCTGAGGTTCGCCAGGAGTGTTATTGATCAAGATATATTGACTTAAATTACTCTCGGGAATGACCGAAGTCGTATTCCAGTCTGCATCACGATACACAAAACCTAAATTAATTGAATCACCCAGGTTCTCCAGCGAACTTTTTGGGATCGCCATTTCTATGATGGTATTTTGTCGAGAAAAGATAATATCGGCAACGTGATAATCCCATGACCAATAACTATCGTTGGATTTTGATTTACTCAGGTCTCTATTTTCAACCATATAATCTGCACCACCCTGATTCCAAACAGACCCGGAGAACTGGAAACCGGTTGCAGAGTTATTATCAACATCGAGAAAAAGCTGTGTATATCGATCCGACGCACTGCCATCAATCATCACATACAGGTTTTCATAACTATCAGTAACTTTGATCGTGCCATTGCTAGTTTCAGCGAATACATTGATATCCTGCCAATCACTTATCGAACCATCAATCGCAATGCCACTCGCTGTTTCTAGTAACACAATAACCGTTCTGGACACTTCTGCCTGATTGCCTGCCTGATCAGTCACTTTATAGACAATGCTATAGGTGCCAGTTTGTGATGTATCAACATTTGACGTGGCTAAAATACTGTTCGTTAAATTGCCATCAATATTGTCCGTAGCGGTAGCTCCCGGATCATTGAAAACAGTGTCTTTCTGTACTTTAAAGGTACTCGCACCATTTAATGAAATCACTGGCGCTGTCGTATCGACTGGTGGCGTTACATCGATACTGTACTGAGCCATAAGGCTTGAACCCGGCCATATAGAAAGCACGTTCCAATTTTCATCTCTAATCACAAAACCGACTCTAATTTGAGGCGTTAACCCTGTTAACAGGTTCTGATTGATAACTGCCGAGATTGATGAAGAAGTTTTTGTATATTCAATATCACCTACGTCGACATTCCATGTCCAGGCACTATCAAACTGGCCATTTTTTTCAAACAAGAGTCCGTCTTCTATGACATAGTCAGCGCCGGTATCATCCCAAAGCGTCGAATCAAATCGAAAGCCTGTATCGGGATTATTGTCCGTATTCAGAAAGAATTGAAAATGCTTGTCATCTGAAATTTCATCACTCGTATGTGTAATAGTCAGAAAGCCATTACTACTCGTTACCGTAGGTGCGGAAAACTCTGATCTAGCCAGCATATCAACCGTCTGGAGGTTGCTCTGGGTAATGATTTTAGGTTGAGATACAACCGTTGAATTGTTTGTGTTTGAGCTTTGATTAGTCGAACCTCCACCCCCACAAGCGGAGAGAGACAGCCCCGCGATTAGAATAAGAAAAAGTGTAACGTTAGGCATGGGTTTGATCATTTGTTTCATCCTTAAGGATTTATATGAAAGGTATTTGATGGATGCTAACCATTACTTACGTTGTATACATGCATGAGGTGAATGAATGGTAGAGGGTGTCATATCAATGGAAATACGCTCTTTCTAAACTACTTATAGAAACACGAGCCCAGATCGACTAGATAAACAATCTCTAAAAAAGTGCCTGTAAGTGGAGGGGTGCCTTTATATTTAGATAGATAACTTCTGATTGAGGAAAATCTGGTAATACATAGCCCACTCGAAATGAGTTCAAATTCGTACCATTCAATGAACTGAAACTAGGATAAACTGCACACAGAATTTCTAGTCGATTCTTTATTCTTGCCTCTGTTTTATAGGCTTATTAAAAAGGCTTAGCATTAAAGGCTTGAGAATCCACTAATAGACCAGATAATTGATCCACCACATTTGTACCCATTCTCAAAATTAAAATAGAATAATTATGAAAACATTTAATTGTAGCTGCAAAGATAACCAGATTTTATTTTTTGAAAGCAGTAGTTGTATTGCTTGCCACAGAACGGTTGGCATTGATGACAATTTTGAGAAAGTTGAGCCTTTTAATCTAAACAAGGAAACAGGCTTTTACTACAAGGATGGAAAGCCGGAGGTTCGCTATCAAAAATGCGATAACCACGCTGAATACAAAGTGTGTAATGGCATGGTTAATATGGAAACCTTTGAACCCGATGAAGAAAACGAAGACGAGGTACTATGTTTCGCTTGTCGCTTTAATGAAACCATCCCGGACTTAACCGTTGTTGAGCACATTCCACTGTGGAAGAAAATGGAAACAGCTAAACGCCGCGCCTTGTATACGCTTAAAGAGTTTTGCCTGCCTTTGCACAATACTCATGAAGACCCAGATAATGGCTTAAGTTTTGACTTCACCACTGACCGCGATGTAAAAGATCATTTTGCGACTAAATTAGAAGATTCAGAAACGGTATTTACCGGCCATGATTGCGGCCATATTACGATCAATCTTGCTGAAGCGAATGAGGTTGCACGATCTCACACCAAACTGGCTATGGGCGAACAATATCGCACTTTGCTAGGGCATTTCCGCCATGAACTAGGGCATTACTACTTCAATATATTGATTTTAGGGTTCCCTAAAAAACACGCTTTGTGTAAAGAATATTTTGGTGACGATGAGCTGGATTATCAGGCAGCGCTGGATAGACATTACAAGGAAGGCTCGCCAAAAGACTGGAGCAAAGAATTCATCAGCGAATATGCCACGATGCACCCCTATGAAGATTGGGCGGAAACCTGGGCGCACTATATGCATATTATGGATACCCTGGAGACGGCGAAAAACTTTTCCATCACTGGCTCAACATCAGCAAATAAAGAAGAGACCGAAGAGGTTGAAGATTTAAATTTACCTCAGGACGAATACTTCTTTTCTGCGCAAACATCGATTAAGAGTATTCTGGACACATGGATAGATTTTTCGGTGATTCTCAATTCATTGAATCGCAGCATGGGGATGAATGACGCTTATCCGTTTGTGCTAACAGAGCCAGTCCGCACAAAATTATCCTTTATTCATCACGCTATTCACGATCGTTTGGATCAAATGCCGTCAAAACCGAAATATAAAGCAAAAAATAAGCATAAGAAGTGTAAGCACTAAATCCGCTAGGTTTCGCTTTATTTACGCTTTATTTCCGCTTGATTGCAGATTTGACAAAAAAGTGCCCCAAAGGTGGGGGGTGGCTTTTTATAGCCTGATCAGTATCTGCTAACACTGAGACCATTGTCGAATCGAGTTATGATATACGCCGCTGAGCCTACGCACCTCAGCATCGTCAGCCCCTCTATCCATGGTTAATACCTGAATAGACTGATCCAATTCAAACAAGATTTCACGTTGCTGACTGTTTTTGACTAAACTCTGCACCCATAAAAAAGCACTTATGCGGCTGCCTTTTGTTACAGGCTTAACCTCGTGCAGGCTGGTTGAAGGGTAAACAATTAGATCCCCTGCATTCAGCTTGACTTCCTGAGCGCCATATTGCGTTTCAATCATCAGCTCCCCGCCTTCGTATTCATCAGGGTCAGTCAGAAAAAGCGTGGCTGAAATATCTGTTCGAATCGTTTCCTGATTTGGTGTTGTCATGATCGAGCTATCAACATGCAGACCATAACTTCCATTGTTTTGATAACGATTAAACTTAGGCGGATAAAACTTAAACGGCAGGGTTGCAGAAACAAAGGTCGGATGAGTTTGCAGACGTTGTAATAGTGTATTGCTTAAGGATTGGGTGATCTCGTTGCTATCATCCAGTTGTTGATTCGACTTTACAAAAGACGCCTGACTGCCAGCACTTAATTTGCCATCTTGCCAAGGCGCGTTATCGATATGCGCTCGAAACTGTTTTACTTCTTCCTGAGTTAGCACTTCTGCAATAGGTAATAACATCGTGTATGACTTTTAAGTTTAGTTTATATAGATTGTTTTGAATAAAGAGTATCTTGCGTAATCTGATCGATCGTCGCACAGCCCATCAACGCCATGGTAACTTCAAACTCTTCAATTAACAGCTTGAGAATATGTGCCACACCCAATGCGCCAGCAATTGATAAGCCATATAACTGCGGGCGACCAATTAAGACGCTGTCTGCACCCAAGGCTAAAGCTTTGAAAATATCTGAACCGCGCCTGATTCCACTGTCAAATAACAGCGTAAAATCATCACCAACAGCCTCTCGAATATCGGCAAGCACGTCAATTGCGGCAGGCACGCTATCAAGCGTTCGACCGCCATGGTTAGATACCACAATGCCTGCAACACCCAGCTCTTTTGCTATTTTTGCGTCTTCACTATGCGTGATGCCTTTTAAGATAACGGGTAAGTGAGTTTGAGATTGTATCCATTGAATATCTCGCCAGGTCGGGGCATCGCGCATTATTCCATTTAAGATTATGCTCTGATCTGCTTCAATACTCTTAAGCGGTGGACGTTGATAGTTAACCAGATTCGCTTCCATGCCAGCAGGTAAAGTAAACCCCGCACGCTGCACCCTATTTCTAAGTCCATTTATTGCGGCATCTACTGTCACAACGATAGCACCATAACCTGCATTTTCAGCACGCTGAATTAGTGACAAAGTGGCGTCTCGGGACTCCTGAAAGTACAATTGAAACCACTTTTCGCCTTGCAAAGCATCAGCGACATCTTCCATTGGAACCGACGATAAAGTGCTGCCGATAAAGCCAAGGTCTAAAACATTAGCGGCTTCGGCAGTGGCAATCTCTCCTTTAGGATGTACTAACTTTTGATGCGCTACCGGCGCAAGCATAATCGGGTATTTAACCTTTTTGCCCAATACTTCGGTACGTGTAGAAGCGGCAGAAAAATCAGCAAGCACGCGCCTGTTTAACAAAATGCTATCGAAGGCATTTCGATTGTTCTTAAGGCTAATATCATCCGCCGAGCCACCTGCAATATATTCATAGACAGGATGCGGAATAAAATCCGCAAACAAGCTTTCATAGTCTTGAACGCTGACGAGATTAGCTGGGATGGATTCTAATTTTTTCTTCACTTTAATTTTTTATTTCATGTTTGTTTAAAAGGTCATTATCCCACATACCAAAAAACAGAAGACCAGTTAAAAAACCAGCCTTCTGTTCGGGGTTAAACTTTTTAAAAAATAAGACTAGCGATTAAAATTCATAATCGAAAGTCAGTGTTGCATTACGCGCATCGCCTTTATACAACAAAGCGCCACTACGGTAACCGGCAGTGTAATAATCTTCATCAAGAAGGTTATTCACATTTAAACGCAGACCCATGTTCTTGTTGATGTTGTATCGAGCAAAGGCATTAACAACTGTTGAACTAGGTATTACATATGATGAGTCAGTTCCTGTATCCGGCTGACCAGCTATCATTTTACCTGTGTATTTAACGCCACCACCCAAGGTTAGCTTTGGTGTTGTCTTATGCGCCACTTGTAAAAATAAGCTTTTTTCAGCAAAGTTAGCTAATGCCAAGCCTTCACTGTCTGGGTTAACGCCAGATTTCAGCACTTCTGAATTCATCACTGCCGCACCAAATTGCGTACTTAATTTTTCAGTGATGTTTCCTACTGCTGATACCTCAATACCTGTCACACGGTTTTCACCATCATTGAATAAGCTTTCACCTGCGTCATAGTCAGATTCACTCGCACTTTCCATAACATTCGTTTTGGTTATTTCAAATGCTGACGCTGTGAGTAACAATTTGTCATCCATCACATTCCATTTAGTGCCCAACTCTATGTTGTGGGTGTTTTCTGGCTCACTGTTTTTGATAGAGTTGATTGAGCTACACACACCGCCATAACCACAACCTGATGTATCTGACTCACCACCATTGATGTTACTAGAGGTACTAAAGGTTAAGTAAGCATTGCCCTTATCGTTAAAATTATAGACCGCACCAATGTGCCCATTGAATAAGGTATCTGAATACGAATAACGATCTGGATCTGTTGCGCCACGACCTAGCAAATCATTTCTATAATCAAAGTCATCAACACGAGCACCTAAGAATATTGACCATTTGTCATTAAAGGTAATGGTGTCCATCAATGACAGTGACAATGTTTCTACCGAATAATCAGTGTCGTATGATCCTTTTGTAACGTCTCTATCTAAAAACCCACCAATATTATCAACAACACTTCCATCTGCGTTGGTTAAACAATAACTGTCAGAAGCGCCACCTCTACCATTTGTTACACAATTGCTGACGCCATTGTTAGTGAGATTGTACGTACCATTTTTTACATTCATGTCTGAATATTCAAAACCAACGACAAATTGATGTTTTGTGTTACCTAATTCTTTATCAATATACAAATTGGTTTGATTCACTAAATAATCAACATCCTGCCAACCCTGATGTGAACTTAGTGTAATTGTGTCTGCGCCTGGCGCCGCTGGATCAGAATCGGCACGGTTTGTTCCACGGGCACTGGTTGTTACATAGCCATTATCTGTCTCACCGTAACGCAGAGTGTTTTTAAGACGTACATCGGCAGTAAAGTCATAGCTGGTACCAAACGTCAATGTCTTTACTTCAGAATTTAAGAAATCACTGTCTTGAACATAAACGGGGATATCATCATTAGGCTTGCCAGTCACAGAATCTAAATAGCTACCCATATCTGGCGTATCTTCTGCCTTGAGGTAATAAAAATCTGTGGTGAAATTAAGCTTTTTAGTGGCACGGAAAGCACCAGATAAAGCAACACCTGTACGCTCTTTATCTGCAGGCGAACGATCCGGGATATCTTTACCTGAATATAATAAATTAGCGCGAACAGCGACATCATCATTCACCTTTTTATTACTGTCTAAGGTGATACGTTTATAAGCATCTGTACCAAGACCTACCTGAAGCTCGTTGAAGTTATATTCTGTGCTTGCCTGCTTGGTTACGCTGTTAATAGCGCCACCGGTTGAACCACGACCCGCAAACGTAGAGCTTGGGCCTTTGGTGATTTCAATTTGCTCTGTGGCAAAGCTTTCACGAGTTGTCATGCCAGGATCACGCACACCATCAACAAACACATCACTGCGTGCTTCATGACCACGAATAATATATCGGTCACCGAATGCATTACCGTTTTCACCCGTACCTAGCGTGATTCCAGGCTGAGCTTCTAAAATATCTCTTAAGTCGGAAAGTCCAGAATCTTCGATTTGTGTTTGCGTAAGTACCGTAATATTTTGTGGTGTATCAGCCAAGTCTTTTACATGACGGTCATCACCAGAAATTCTTGCTTTGTAAGGCGCGCCAACTTCTTCATAAGGATTTTCACGCTGATCTTTTTCTTCAACCTGAATCACTTCTAATTCGTCAACACTCTCTGCAGCTGTTGCAGATGAAGCGCTCATTAAAACAGCCGCTGCTGTTGCAGTTAGCATAATGGCGCTATTAGAAGGAGTAATGATAGGACTTCTCAGACTTAAGGCAGTCTGCTTTTTGATATTTTTTTTCATAGTTACGGGGCTCTAAAACAATAGTCAAAATATTAGTAAAAATGTTTGCCTAATAATTTCTTGCCCGTTATGAAAAGCGTTTAGAAACGTTGGGTAATACATGGTAATGACAATCATTATCATTTGAATAATGATCTAAGTCAACTATTGATCTTCAAAAAGATGCTAATAAAAAGTTAACCTTAGAAAATATGAGAATCAGTACATCCACTGAAACAGTGATTTAACGCCAACGGCCTTTATCCATGGCTTGAACAGCTTGCGCATTAAATCTTCCCAGACTGGATAAATTCAACGCATCCGTTTTAAATTTACCCCATTTTTGCAAACGAGTATCTGCAGGTACACCGGGCTTGACGGGATATTCTCCATTTACCGTTGAATACCAACCCTGAACGACATCCTCGAGCATGTATTCCAAGAGTTTAATGGCATTGGCTTTATGTTTTGCAGCTGCAGTTACACCTGCTCCGCTGATATTGATATGCGCTCCGCGATCATTCTGGTTCGGCCAGAAAATACCCACTTGTTCCGCCGCACCTTTTTGACGCTTATCCCCACCAAATAACATCTGCGCATAATAATAGGTATTGGCTATGGCTATATCACAGGCTCCTGATGCAACTGCTTTAATCTGATCCCGATCGCCTCCTTGTGGTTTTCTAGAGAAATTACTCACAAGCCCCTTCACCCATTTTTCTGCAAAAGGCATACCTTTGGCTGCAATCATTGAAGCCACTAAAGATTGATTGTAAATGCTGTCTGATGAACGCACACAAATACGCCCTTTCCATTTAGGATCCGCCAAATCTTCATAAGTTGATAATTGATTAGGGTTGATGGTGCTCTTTTTATAAAAAATCACACGTGATCTATAGGTCAGACCAAACCAGGTATTTTCAGGGTCGCGTAAATTCGCAGGAATACTACGAAACAGAATGGAAGACTTGACCGGCTGAAGAATTTTCGCTTGTTTCGCACGTGACAGCCTTCCTGCATCTGCAGTAAGCAGTATATCAGCCTGTGTATTCGGACCTTCACGCCTTATTCTTTCAATCAACGCATCATCTTTACCAGTAATCAGATTGACCTTAATCCCGGTGTCTTTAGTAAACGCTTTTAAAACAGGCTGTATCAGTTGAGACTGTCTTGAAGAATAAATATTTACAACATTTTCATTGTTCGCAGAAACCTGACCTGCTGCTAATACAAAAAACAAAATCACCAAAACACGCATACTACTGCCTTTACCTTTTCACCAGATCGATCAGTGTGGAATTGATCACACTACTTCGATAAAATTTAAAAAATTCACCTTAATATATTGCAAATGATAATCATTCTCTTCTAAAATACAAGTTTTTCTTGTTATGGTTTACGAAAATGATCGAGTTTCTTAAAGTTAATCTGGATTATGGTATTTTTGGAATACTAGGTCTGATGAGTGTCATCATTGTATGGTTTGCACTCGAACGCTGGATTTACTACACCCGTGTTAAAACGCACACCTTTGATATCGAAGAAGATCTACAGATATCCTTAACGCGCGGCCTTACCACCATCTCCTCTATTGGCGTAAATGCTCCTTATATCGGATTATTAGGCACAGTACTCGGCATTTTAATCACATTTAACGACTTGGGCAAAGGCGGAGAGATCGACACCAGCGCAATCATGCTTGGCTTATCACTCGCATTAAAAGCGACTGCTGGCGGCTTGTTAGTAGCCATCCCTGCGATCATGATTTACAACGCCTTATTAAGAAAAGTAGATATCATTACCACGCGCTGGAAAAAAGAAAATCACCAACAATCTTCTTTAGTGGATAGCTCCAGAGCAAACATTACTGGAGAGGCAAATAATGCGTCGGTTTGAATCCATTAATGTCATTCCATTTATCGATATTATGTTGGTACTTCTTGCTATTGTCCTAACCACCGCAACGTTTGTGGTGTCTAGTAAATTGAATATTGATGTTCCAAAGTCTTCAACAAATGAAGTGGTAAATGACGATAAAGTGATCGAAATAGCCATCGATAAAGATTCGATTATGTATTTTGATGACGTCGAAATACCGTCTGAACAACTTGAAGACAAACTATCTGGCATCGATAAAATGACACCGATCAATCTGCGTGTTGATCACAGTGTTGAGTTTGGCCAGTTTGTTACCGTCATTGATACATTCAAAGAACTTGAGTTAGCCAAGTTCTCCATCATCACAAAACAGAAATAAGTCCCTTGTTTACCTTCCGCTCTATTATTGGCCTTGCCTTGTCACTTCTCGTTCACGGAGCAGCGGCAAGTTATTTCCTGTATCAGAAGACCCCACCGCCTCCTGCGGAGCCTGAAAGCATAAGCATGGAAATGACCATGTTTAAAACAGAGACTCCGACGCCACCTGTCGTTGAACCTGTCGTTGAACCTGTCGTTGAACCTGTCGTTGAACCTGTCGTTGAACCTGTCGTTGAACCTGTTGTTGAACCTGTTGCTGAACCTGTTGTTGAACCTGTTGTTGAACCTGTTGTTGAACCTGTTGTTGAGCCTGTTGTTGAGCCTGTTGTTGAGCCTGTTGTTGAGCCTGTCGTTGAGCCTGTTGTTGAGCCTGTTGTTGAGCCCGTTGTAGAAACGGTCAAACCAACCCCTGCTCCCCCAATTAAGAAAAAGATCATTAAAAAGGAAGTTAAGAAAAAGAAGATCGTTAAAAAGAAGGTTATCAAAAAGAAAGTCGTCAAAAAAAGACCGCCGCCAAAAAAGAAGCCCGTTGTTAAAAAGAAACCTGTGGTAAAGAAAAAGGTCGTTGTTCAAAAAAAGCCAGTCGCCCAAAAGAAACCACCGGTTCGCCAGGCAGTGAAAAAAGCGCCACCTAAAAAAGTGGTTCGCAAACCAACGCCACCGCGTCCGGCACAACAACAAGCTGTTAAACAGGCTACCAATCAACGCCCATCACAAGCTTCTGCATCAGCGAACCCTAACCTCGAGAAAAGCTATCAGAGAACAATTAGACTTAAGATTGAAAGAAAGAAAATATACCCAAGAAAGGCCAAAAGAAGACGCGACGAAGGTGTGGTAAAAGTCTCATTTACGATCAATAAAAATGGCAGTATTTCTAGCTTACGCATACATCAATCTTCAGGGGTAAAAAGACTGGATGAAGCGGCTTTGTCTGCAGTGAAAAAAGTAGGTCGCTTCCCACCTATTCCGGATGCTTTGAGGAAAAACTCTCTGAGCTATATCATACCTATCGCCTATCGACTTAGGTAAATCACTAGCCCATGAAGCAAATATTCAGCACCCTTTGACCCTTTGCCGTACCTATGATCAACAGATGAAATTTGCTTGAATCCAACATCAGAATTCATATTCATATTTCATATTCATATTTCATATTCAGAATATAGTTAAATAAAAAAGTGCCTATAAGTAGGGGGGTGCCCAAAGAAGTTTGAAGTACCCCTTATTCAGACGTAAATGATAGATTAGTTGATTCGATCTCAAGCAATTTACTATATGCGTCAATTCAAATATGGCTTTATTCCAATTCAGCTTGCGCTGGCAAACCCAGTGATAAAATAGCCGCCATCAGAATAAAAGCAGCGGAAATCCACAAGCAACCTACCAGACCATAGCTTTGATAAACCAAGCCCGACAATACTGTCCCTGCAAGGCGACCACCCGCATTTGCCATATAGTAAAAACCTACATTCATCGAAACTTTGTCGTTATCTGAATAAGCAAGAATCAGGTAAGAATGTACGGCAGAATTAATCGCAAACGCGACACCGAAAACCAACAGACCAATAACCACTATCCACGTTACATTGCTGAGATTATCCGCACTGGACGGAGAAAAAGATGAGCTCATTGCCAATGCTATTGCCGCTGGAATTGAAGCTAAAATTAATGCTAACCATAATGCTGTTCGACCAGTTGGATGATGCCCTTTTAATATCATCGGCGCACTTGCCTGAACAATACCATAACCAATCACCCACAGCGCCATGAAGCCACCGATTTTCATAAAGTCCCAATGCAGCACTTCATAGAAAAATACCGGCAAAGCGACAACAAACCAAACATCACGAGAACCAAACAGAAAGAATCGTGCCGCAGACAACCAGTTTATTGCGGCGATATTAGAGAATACCTGAGTAAATTTAGGCTTTGCTTTTGCTTTACCAATTTCATTCGGTAGCATTATCCAGGTGATGATTAAAATGATAAATAACCCACCCGCGAGTATTGCCAAAGCAACACGAAAACCGGCAATTTCAAGCAATAAAGCACCAAGAAAAAAGCCGACACCTTTGAGCGCATTTTTAGAGCCCGTTAAAATAGCGACCCATTTAAACAGCTTTGAATTTGTATCTGTACCCGAAGACACGAGTGTTTTCACGCTGGCTTTGGCCGACATTTTATTCAAATCTTTAGCGATGCCAGATAACGCCTGTGCTGCCATTACATAAGCTACGGATAACCAGGCGTCGGGCACTGTCAGCATCAGCAACGCTACGACTTGCATTGCCATACCAAGATGCATCGTGACATTTAACCCTAGGCGAGCGGCCATCCAGCCACCAACCAGATTGGTGACAATGCCAAAGAACTCATAAAACAAAAATAGCATTGCCACTTCAAATGGCGAATAACCGAGCATGTGAAAGTACAACACCACCAACATGCGGATTGCGCCATCTGTTAGTGTAAACGCCCAGTACCCTGCCGTAACGACCAGATAGTTTTTAAGATCAGTATTCATGTTATCTGTAATCTATAAGTACTTTTTTATAAATGACTCGCCACTTTATTCGCTATATCCATCATGCGATTCACATAGCCCCATTCATTGTCATACCAGATTAAAACTTTAAGCTGCGTGCCATCTATAACCATTGTCGAAGGCGCATCAACAATGCCAGAGCGCGGATCGTTTTTATAATCTACCGATACCAGCGGGCGTACTTCGTAGCCCAAAATACCTTTTAATTCACCTTCTGCCGCTTCTTTGAAATAGTCATTAACTTCTTCTGCAGTGACCGCGCGAGAAGCTTCTATAACGAGATCAGTCAATGATGCGTTTAACAAGGGAACGCGTACCGCCATTCCGTTCAACTTGCCTTCAAGTTCGGGGAAAATCTGAATAATGGCTTTTGCAGAACCTGAAGTCGTAGGGATTAACGACTCGCCGCAGGCACGCGCACGACGTAAGTCTTTATGGCCTTTATCGATAATGGTCTGCGTATTGGTTATATCGTGAATGGTCGTCATGGAGCCATGAACAATGCCCACTTTTTCATGCAAGACTTTAATCACTGGCGCGAGGCAGTTGGTGGTGCAGGAAGCTGCCGTGATTAAATCATGTTCATTCGGATCATATAAATCATCGTTAACACCATAAACAATATTCAGAGCGCCAGTAACGGGAGCAGCAACAATGACTTTTTTAACACCCTGATCAAAGTACGCTTGTAATTGCTCTACTGTTTTAAACTTACCCGTCGCCTCAATGACAATCTCACACCCTGACCAATCGGTATCCGCGATCGCCTGATTGGAGCTATAAGCAATGGTTGATTCATTAATACTTATGCTCCCAGTACCGCTACTATTGCATTCTGGCCCCCATATTCCATGTACCGAGTCGAACTTGAGCAAGTGTGCCGAGGTTGCAGCATCACAACTAATTTCGTTGATGTGAACAAAGTTAAAATTTAGATTTTCCCAGCCAGCACGAAGACCAAGACGCCCCATTCTGCCAAAACCATTAATTCCGATGCTTGTTGTCATAGTATTACTCCGTCAATAATGCATATAAAAGTGATACATAGTATATTCGCCAAAACAGATATATGCATTAACATATATACTATTGTCATAAAAATTTAATAATCGCGACTATTTACGTCAAGAGTTGCAGCTCTTTACACTATTCTTATCTCACTCTTTATTTAACTGAATGTTACACTCTTGCCACTATGATGACTTCACAGATTACTTCACAAATAACTCCGGAAGAATTTACCAAAGCGCTTTCTGACCCTACCCGTCTGCGCGTTTTAATGTTGCTGATTGAAGAAGACGAATTGTGTGTCTGCCAGTTAACAGAGGCACTGGATATGGTGCAACCGAAGATTTCACGACATCTTGCAGTATTACGAGAAAAGAAAATTTTGCTGGATAATCGCAAAGGACTCTGGATATTTTATCGACTGCATCCTGAAATGCCGACATGGTGTCATAAAACATTACTCGCCTTGTCTTCAGGCTGTTTTGATAACGAACCCTATAAAGCGGATTTAGCAAAAATCAAAAAGACGCTTTTACCCGATGGCGCTAGTGTTTGCATTTAGAGGCAGAGAAAGAAGAAGCACCTGACTCGTCATAAATGTAACTTGTTAAAAAAACTCGCCCAAAGTAGGGGGGTGGCTTTACCCTAATTAATACAGACTAAAACGTACGAATACACAAATATAAGGAGCGGATTTTATGAAGAATCTGGATGACTTCATCAACGCTAGCGTAGCTGCTGCACATTCTGCAAAGCCACTAGAGGCGTTGACAGAATTACTGGAAAAGACTGTAAGTAAGCCAGATTGGTTTGCTGAGATTCTGCCAGTAACAGATGACGACGAAATACTGCTGCATGCGTCAAACGAGCTGACCATCTATTCCATCAAACTAACGCCAGGTTTGCAGTTTCCGCCCCACTCACATGAAATGCCGGTAGTCATTGGTTTTTACGAAGGTTGTGAAACGAATCTGATCTACAAGAAACAGTCAAATGGTGAATTGCTACAAACTGAGCGCATTGATTTTGAAGCACCGTGTGTTGGGCAACTGGATACAGACGTCATTCACTCGATTACCAATTATGGGCAAGCGACTTCACGCGCGATTCACTATTATCTGGGGGATTTGATTAACCAACCCCGAAGCTTATGGAATCCTGAATCTAACGAAAGTATGCTGTTTGATAATTCAAAATATTTTGAATACGCAAAGCCTAATCTGGAATAAATGCCTGATTAGTAGACTAGATTCACCCGATCATCACCCAGGGCTTTTTTCAGTAACTTGATATCTTCGTCTGCCAATGGCGCGCTGACATCAGGCCCAAGGCGCAATTCTGCCTTTTCACTATCCGTTTCGTAGCTAATGAAAACAGGGCACTGACCACCAGCTTCACCATCGTGCGTTTTCGTTGGCAACAACTCATCGAGCTTGTCCAGCAGTCCGTTGGCGGTCTGGCTTTTATCGACACTCAAGGTGAGTCGACGCAAAAAGCTATTTCTCGCACTCTGGATATCGTGCAAGGCCTCGATACGCAAACGTACTGCGCCAGTGGCATAATCGGAATTTAATGAGCCCTCGACAACCAGCACTTCTTCTTTTTTGATCAGATCTTCGTATTGCTCATAGACATTACTGAAGATAAAGATTTCGTAGTAGGAGGTTTTATCATCCAGAGTAACAAAGGCGCGCTTGCCTCTATCTGTAGTTTGAGTACGAATGGCAGAAACCAGACCAACCAGAGTGATTGGTTTTTTCGAATAACGGGTACGCCCGTCGTCTTCCGCCATTTGCTTTAGACTTCGCGAACGAAGCTGCTCAACTTCTTCTTGATACGCATTGATTGGATGACCCGTAATGTACAAACCAATCGCGTCTTTTTCGTAACGAAGTCGAATTTTCTCGTCCCACTCTTCCAGGTGCGGCGTCACTTTTTCATCTTGCTCTACGGCTATCGAACCACCAAACAGATCGTTTTGACCGACATCATCATCGCGATGTTGCTGACTGGCGATACGTACGATTTCTGGTAATCCTTCCATCAAACTACGACGGTTAGTGCCTAATTTGTCAAACGCTCCCGCACGGATTAGCGTTTCTAAAATACGCTTTGAGATCTTTCTCGATTTAACACGCTGGCACATTTCAGCCATCGATTTGAATGGGCCATTTTTATCTCGCTCTTCGATGATCTCAGCGATAGCGCTTTCACCAGCGCCTTTGATAGCACCCAAGCCGAAAATCACATTGCCTTCATCTTCACTGATAAAACGATAATGCGAGCGATTAATATCCGGCGCCACAACATCCAAACCAAATTGCAGACAGTCATCGACGAAGGTCACAACCTTCTCGGTGTTATCCATATCTGCCGACAATACCGCCGCCATAAATGCCGCAGGATAATGCGCTTTCAACCAAATCGTTTGATACGAAACTAAAGCGTATGCTGCCGAGTGAGATTTGTTGAAACCATACTCAGCGAATAACTCCATCAAATCGAATATTTCTGTCGCGTTGGCTGGCTCAACGTTATTTTTGGCCGAACCTTCCATGAAGATTTCACGCTGTTTAGCCATTTCTTCGGGTTTCTTCTTACCCATCGCACGACGCAACATATCAGCGCCACCGAGCGAGTAACCTGCAAGCACCTGTGCGATCTGCATTACCTGTTCCTGGTATACGATTACGCCGTAAGTTGTGTTCAGGAGCGGCTCTAAATCAGGGTGCTGATAGGTAACTTTCTGGTCACCTTTTTTACGCGCAACGAAGTCATCTACCATGCCCGACTGCAATGGCCCCGGACGATACAACGCCACCAATGCGATGATATCTTCAAACACATCTGGCTGAAGTCGCTTGATCAGCTCCTTCATTCCGTGTGACTCCAGCTGGAAAACCGCGGTGGTTTTTGCCGCACGTAATAAGTCAAATGATGCCTGATCATCCAGTGGAATATCTTCTATGCGAATCGGTGCTTCGCCTTTCTTCTCTTTAAGAGTATTAATACTCTTTACTGCCCAGTCGATGATTGTCAGGTTTCTTAGACCCAAGAAATCGAACTTAACCAGGCCCACCGCTTCTACGTCATCTTTATCGAATTGCGAAACAATGCTTCCGCCTTCTTCACAATACAGCGGGGTAAAATCGACCAGACTGCTTGGCGAGATCAAAACACCACCCGCATGTTTACCCGCGTTTCGGGTTAAACCTTCGAGCTTTAATGCCAGATCCATCAGGGCTTTAACTTCTTCATCCTGTTCGTACAGATCTTTTAAGTCTGGCTCTTGATCCATCGCTTTGGTAAGCGTCATCTTCATTTCGAATGGAATCAATTTGGCGATGCGATCGACAAAACCGTAAGGATGATTCAGGATTCGACCACAATCACGTACCACCGCTTTTGCCGCCATCGAACCATAGGTGATGATTTGCGATACTTTATCTCGACCGTATTTTTCGGCCACATATTCTATCGTCTTTTCGCGTTTATCCATGCAGAAGTCGATATCAAAATCGGGCATTGAGACACGCTCAGGGTTCAAGAAACGCTCGAACAGCAAATCATATAAAAGTGGATCAATATCTGTAATTTTTAAGGCATAAGCGACAAGTGAACCCGCACCAGAACCACGACCCGGGCCGACAGGAATATCATTGTCTTTAGACCATTGAATAAAGTCGGCAACGATTAAGAAATAACCGGGGAAACCCATACCATTGATAACGTCTAGCTCAACCTGCAGACGCTCATCATAAGGTTTACGTTTTTCGGCAAACTCTTCAGGGTTGTTTAGTACGCTTTCATCAAAGATATGTGGCCAGCGTTCTTCCAGGCCTTTTACTGATTCTTGTGCAAAGAATTCGCCTTCTGTCATTCCCTCAGGAATCGGGAATTCTGGTAAATAGTTTTTACCCAGAGTCAGCTCAACATTACAGCGCTTAGCGATTTCAATGGTGTTTTCCAGCGCTTCGGGAATATCCGAAAACAACTCTTCCATTTCCGCCGCACTACGCAGGTATTGCTGATCGCTATAGTGTTTCGGACGCGTCTTGTCGTCCAAGGTATAACCGCTGTTAATACACACACGTGCTTCGTGCGCTTCAAAATCATCCTGAGTCAGAAAACGCGCATCATTGGTCGCGACCACAGGAAGTTCGTTTTCAGCAGCAAGCGCTACGGCAGCATGCAAATACTCATTTTCACCCGCTCTGCCGGTGCGCTGTAATTCCACATAATAACGATCGGGGAAAACACTTTTCCAATCATTGATTAGCTTCTGCGCCAGCTCTTTATTACCCGCTAATAGTGCATGTCCCACATCGCCCTGACGACCGCCTGAAAGCATAATAACGCCGTCGCTGGTTTCTTTAATCCAGTCGCGTTGTACACGTGGCACGCCGAGTTTTTGGCCTTCCATATAGGCACGGGAAATCAGCTTCGTAACATTTTTGTAACCCGCATCGTTCTGGCACAGCAGGATCATGTGATAAGTCAAAGTATCGTCTTCTTCATCGACAAGCATCACATCCACGCCGAAGATTGGCTTAATACCAGCCCCACGTGCCGCACGATAAAACTTAACCATACCGAACAAGTTATTCTGATCCGTCATCGCCACCGCAGGCATACCGCCCTCTTCCACGACGGGCATCAACTGTTTGATGCGAATGGTACTATCGACTAGTGAATATTCGGTGTGTAAACGAAGATGGACAAAGGACATTAAATAACTATACCAGCAAAAAAAGGGCTATAAGTAGGGGGGTGTGTTTAGGGAGATAGTATATCTAATTTTAAGTAATTTTAGGATATTAAAAATGACACCCCCCTACTTTTAGGCAGTTTTTATTCGAAAAAAACTGAAACAATCAGGGCTTATATGCTTGATAATAATAACAAACATTAGATCAGGTAAGCGCTATGTCTTTGCTGGAAACTGTTAAACAATTTTTTACCCGATTATTTGGCTTAAACGACACCGCGGTTGACTTAAAACCTCTGAGTAATGAGCTACGAACCTTCCTCTCCCAAAATGTTTCTTTTTACGCTGCCTTGAATGAGACAGAAAAAAGCGTATTCGAACAACGAGCCGGGATATTTTTACAAACCACTCAAATTATAGGTCACGATGTTGAGGTAACTGAGCAAGATAAGTTGCTGGTTGCATCTGCCGCTATCATGCTCGTTTGGCGTTTTCCTGATTGGTATTATGTGAACTTACACACGGTGTCTTTGGTGTCTGGTTCGTTTAATGAGCATTCACAATTCGGTCAACCGGATTCGGGCATTCAAGGCATGGTCGGAACTGGTGCAATGAGAGGGCAGATGATTTTAAGCAAGCCCGCTTTGCATTATGGTTTTTCCAACGATCGGGATAAAAAGAATGTGGCGCTGCATGAATTTTCGCATTTACTGGATACTGTCGATGGTGGTCTAGATGGCTTTCCTGAACGCTTATCGGACAATGTGTACTCTGTACCCTGGTTAGATTTAGTTAGAAAAGAAATCGACAAAATTCATCGCAAGCAAAGCAATATCAGAGACTACGGCGGGACAAACCCAATGGAGTTTTTTGCGGTTGCTACAGAATACTTTTTTGAAAGACCCAGTATGTTATGTCGCAAGCACCCTGAGGTTTACGAGACTTTGAAATCTTTCTATCGTCAGGATGTTGCCGCCATTGCAAAACAGATTAAACCCAGAAAAAAAGCGCCTTGCCCATGTGGCAGTGGCAAACGCTATAAGCGATGTTGTTACGTTAGCAGTCATTCCTAGTTTGATTGTGTAAGAGCACGGATATCAAAGCGCAAGATTATCTAAATCGATGAGATAACGGAGAGGAGATAAAAAAGTGCCCCAAAGGTGGGGGGTGCCTTTTGAACGTTAATGACTGTTAATTTTCCATGACTTGCCTGAGATAGGCATTTATTGGCGGTTAACTTAATTTTTATTTAACCATACAGTAAATAAAATCAACCAAAACATATTGCAAATCTGTTAAAATATAAAGTCTAAACAAGCATTGTCATGCTTGCTGATACATCGTTTTAAATACTTTTTGAGGATTTTATGGCGATAAAGCCATTAATTTTTAAGTCCCATAACATTGTTCTCTCTATAGACAAAGTTACGCATTTTAACGCCCACATTCTATCGGGTTAGAAATAGATTCATGAATCACAATCGAATCAGCGAGCTTTAAGTACTATTTGAGTACTACCCTAAACGGTTAACATCTTTGAAGAAATTCAATGACTGCTCGCATTTTTACAAAACGAGTATCAAATCTTTGAAGGTAAACTCCATTGTTTTCAGCATTAAGAAAGTCTCTATCTAGCAAGCCCACTTATTCCGATTTTCAATCAAATATACTTGCCGGCTTAACGGTTGGTGTTATTGCGCTGCCGCTTTCTATGGCACTTGCCATAGCCAGTGGTGTACCGCCGCAACATGGTTTGTACACGGCGATTGTTGCCGGTATTGTGATCGCCATTAGTGGTGGCTCTAAGGTTAATATATCTGGTCCTACTGCGGCATTTGTCGTTGTGTTACTTCCTATTGTTCATCAATTTGGTATTGGCGGATTGCTGGTGAGTGGTTTTATGGCGGGTATTATTTTGATACTCATGGGTGTCGGCAAGCTGGGGAAACTGATTGAAATAGTCCCTTATCCCGTTGTCATAGGCTTCACCGCAGGCATTGGTGTCGTAATTGCCACTTTCCAGATCAAAGATTTTTTAGGGCTCGATATAGAAGCGCTGGATGGCGATTATCTGGAAAAGCTTTCTCTCATCATACATGCCTTGCCGAGTGTTGACTGGCAGGAACTATTGATCGGTGGGCTCACTATTACCACCTTATTGTTGTGGCCGCGCTTGCATTCAAAAATTCCGGGGCACTTGGTAGCGTTACTATTAGGGTCTGTGGTTGCTTGGTTACTCAGTCAAATGAGTCAGGATTTTTCAGTAGCGACGATCGGCAGTCGATTTCATTATGATACCAATGGCGTGACTGGCAATGGTATCCCTCCCTTTCTGCCTGCCTTTGACTGGCCCTGGAACTTGGCCGGAGCAGATGGCAAACCAATTGGCATTAGTTTTGAACTGGTTAAGCTACTGCTACCTTCGGCAATCACTATTGCGATTTTAGGGGCGCTTGAATCACTGCTATGCGCCGTTGTGGCGGATGGCATGTCGGGTAAAAAACATAACCCGAATGATGAATTGATTGGTCAGGGCATTGGTAATTTAATTGCACCTTTATTTGGCGGTATTCCTGCCACGGCAGCGATTGCACGTACCACCGCCAATATAAAAGCAGGCGGCACATTGCCCTTATCTTCAGTTGTGCATGGCTTGTTCATTTTAGCTTCGATACTAGCGCTCACACCCTTGCTTGCTTATATCCCAATGGCTTCGATGGCGGCTTTACTATTGGTCGTTGCATGGAATATGAGTGAAGCGAAGCACTTTATTAGAACCATAAAAATCGGCCCTAGAGATGATGTTATCGTGCTGTTGTTATGCTTTATTCTGACCGTACTGTTTGATATGACGATAGCCGTTGCGGTCGGCATGGGCTTGGCGGCGATGTTATTTATTCGCAGAAGTATTAGCCTGACCAACACTACCCGGGTGGAGAAAAACCATGAAGCGTTTAGAGAGCATGGCGAGCTCCCTGATAATATTTCAGCCTATGATATTAATGGCCCATTATTTTTTGGCTCGGCGCAAAAAGCGCTACAGGTTATTTCACAGGTAACGCCGGATGTACGAGTAATTATTCTCGACATGTCCAAAGTCAACTTGCTTGATATGAGCGCCATTATTGCCATGGAATCTATCAAAGACAGTCTTGAGAAGCAGAAAATAGGTTTGGTCATTAATAACTTACAACCGAGAATGATTCTGAAACTACGACGCGCTGGCATCCGATATAAGCCTGGGAGAATTCAATTCTCGAGGACGTTAACGGATGGCGTTTCAATCGCTAAGCAAATGCTTGAGAGCACTGAAGCCCACTAACGATCAAAAAGTGCTGATAACGATAAAACCGATGTTTATCGAGACAAAAGTATAATTATTTAATGCAGCCCCTAAGGGAAGGCATATCCGCATAAATATCATTCATAAGTAGAGGGGCGTCTTTTTTACTTCCAGTAACAGTGTTTACTGTAGTTTGGTGTATTTAAATGTCACCCCCCTACTTTGGGGCATTTATTTTAGGGCATTATTTCTGGGAGATTTATTTATGCCCTTTTTCATTAGTCTTGCGTTAAATAGCTTTCGTTAGCAACCATTCTTTTCTTCAACAGCTCCTCAAAACCATCGACAATTGAATCCTTAACGCTTTGTCTTTCACGCACTAAGGCTGACCACTGTTGCAATACAGGAAAGTCTTTTAGAATATCGACTTGAAAATGCGTTTTGAAAAAATCAGCGCGGATGAAGAAAGGAGCAGAAGCAATATCAACCAATGAAAACGCTTCACCGTTAAACCAAGGCTCTGCCTGTTTGGCTTTTTGAAACCCTTCTAAATTTTTAGTCATTTCTGCAATGACTTTATCCGAATCTTCTTTGGTTTTTGCCATCAATAATTGAAATGTGCCAGAGTAAAGTCCCGAGCTGTATTCTATCCAGGCACGGTTCTTTGCTTTTGTTAATGGGTCCGCAGGGTGAAGCGATGGTGGGTAAACTTCATCAAGGTATTCACTGATGACTGCCGATTCAAATAAAACCTCATCGCCAACTTGCAATACAGGCACTTTACCAGTCGGAGAAATTTCTAAAAACCACTCTGGTGGATTATAAACATCGATAAATTCAATATCGTATTCAACGCCTTTTTCCTGCATTAAAATGACACTACGTTGCACAAATGGACATACGTTAAAACTAATAAGACGTGGCTTTGACATAAGTGTGTACCTGTATTTTTAGGTTAAGTATTGATAAGTTAAGAAATAATCTGCCGATTATTTTTCATTGTTAGTTCTGCTGAACCCGACATTCCAAAGCCTCTTTAACTGGCTTAAAACTTTTGCGGTGTTCGATTAAAGCGCCATACTTGATCAACGCTTCTCTATGTTGTTTTGTAGGATAACCTTTATGACGAGCAAATCCATATTCTGGATGCAATAGATCAAGCTCTGTCATTTCTTTATCACGGGCTACTTTCGCAATAATCGAAGCCGCACTGATAGAGGCAACTTTAGAATCACCCTTGATAATGGTCTCCATCGAGATATCCATATCAATGCCTTTATTGCCATCGATTTTGACGTGATCAGGCAGAATAGATAACCCTTCAACAGCGCGTTTCATTGCCAGCAGACTTGCCTGAAGGATATTAATATCATCTATTTCGTCGACTTCTGCTCTGCCTAAAGCCCAGCAAAGTGCTTTTTCTCTGATTTCTATATTCAGTTCGTTACGCTTTTTCTCGCTAAGCTTTTTCGAATCGGCGAGGCCTTCTATATGCTTTTTCGGGTCAAGAATAACCGCTGCCGCAACTACTGCTCCGGCTAGAGGACCGCGACCTACTTCATCAACACCTGCTACGAACCTTATACTCAAGAGTTTACTCCTTCGGCTTTTGTGTCTTGCAACAAATTATATATAGCTTGCGCTGCTTTTTTGCTGGCATCTTGTGATAGTTGCTTATGGATTTCATCGAACCGATTGAGCATGTGATTTCTCTGAGCTTCATCTTGCAAAAACTGCTGCTCAACTTCGTGAAAGACCTTATCCGCAGTGATATCTTCCTGTATCAATTCTGGTACCAGAAATTCATTGGCGAGATTATTAGGCAAAGTATAGTACTTCGACTTAATCATCTTGAATAAACGTATTATTTTAGCCGTAGTCGGCGTAACGCGATAAGCCGCCACCATTGGCCTGCCAACCAACATCCCTTCTAATACAGCGGTACCTGAAGCCATTAAAATTTGATCTGCCGCCTGCATCACAAGGCGTGATTGTCCGTCGATATAAATGATCGGCACTTCAGGTGCAATTTCCTGCTTTAAGTTATCGAATTCTTGCTTCACTTTTTCATTGATCAAAGGCGCGACAAATGTCCAATCTGGGTGCTTCTGATAAATCAACTTCAAGCCTTTAAGAAAATCAGGCGCGATTCGTTTTATCTCGCCCATCCTACTCCCGGGGAGAACTGCCAGAATAAATGCATCATTGGCTAAACCTAGTTGCTCTCTGGCAACTATCGGTTCTGCATCAACAGGGATTTCATCAGCCAGTGGATGCCCAGTGAATTCTGCTCTAATACCGTGTTTTTTATAGAAGTCGACTTCGAAAGGGAAAAGGGTGAGCATTAAACTCATCGCATTCACCATTTTCTTTACACGACCCTCACGCCACGCCCAGAAAGATGGGCTTACGTAATGAACCGCTGGAATCCCGGCTTGGTAGAGTTTCTTTTCTATTTTTAGATTGAAGTCTGGCGCGTCGATGCCTACGAATAAATCAGGTGGATTTGCAATCCAGTCCTTTATCAATCCATTGCGTAATTTAGTTAATTCAAGATATCGAGGCAGTACTTCGCTGAATCCCATCAGTGACAATCGATCCATCGCGTACATTGTTGTGCAACCTGCTTGCTGCATTTCCTTGCCCGCAATACCTTCGAATGTGGCTTGCGGGTAATGGACTTTGAGTGCTTCTATTAAACGCGCACCTAGAATATCACCAGATGCCTCGCCGGCTATGATTGCGATCCGCATCAGGACTTAGGATTTAATAATATGCGAAAGTAGACGCTGAATTTTTGTTTCAGCTCGAATAATCGCAAAAGGCGCATAGTTATTCTATGCAACGATTTGAGATCATTCGAACTGGAGCAAAAAGACAAGTTATAGTTTTGCATATAATTAATACCCTCAGTCCTTAACGAATAATTCCACGCCCGGCTTGGCTGCGTTGACAAAATTCAGCCATCAACTTGGTGTGAGAATCGTCAGCACTTTCTAATTCTGCAATAGCGTCCGTTAATGATAAATTTTTCAGGTAGAGTTTTTTATATGCTTGCTTGAGGTTCGCGCGTTCTTCAGAGCTATAGCCATGACGCTTGAGCCCTTCGTTATTGATTCCACGAGGTATTCCTGGCGCACCTGTTGCCATCACAAAAGGCGGTAAGTCTTTGCCCAACGCTGTTCCCATTCCAGTAAATGAATGCTTACCCACATGACAGAATTGATGTACCAGTGTAAAACCACCCAAAATGGCAAAATCATGAATTGTGACATGACCTGCAAGCGTGGTGTTATTCGCAAAAATAGTGCTATTGCCTACGACGCAATCATGAGCAATATGCACATAGGCCATGATCCAGTTATCATCACCAATTTCGGTATAACCAATATCCTGTGCTGTACCGCGATTAATGGTACAGCTTTCACGAATCACATTACGATCACCTATGATCAGTGTCGTATTTTCACCTTTGTATTTTTTGTCTTGTGGCTCAGCACCCACAGAAGCAAACTGGAATATTCGATTTTCTTTACCAATGGTCGTCGGGCCTTCGATAACCGCATGCGGACCAATCCATGTGCCACTATCTATTGTAACGCCTGCCCCAATGACGGCATAAGCGGAAACTTCTACGTCATCGGCTAACTCTGCTGAGGGATCTATTATTGCTGTTGGATGAATGCTCATTACTTTTCTGTTTTCGTTGCTACACATTTAATTTCGGCTGAAGTCACTACAACTCCGTTTACACGTGCTTCTGTTTTATAGATCCACATAGGTCCTTTATGACGGATGATCTCTGCATAAAGTTCCAATTGATCGCCAGGTACAACCTGATGCTTAAATTTGACTTTATCAATCCCTGCCAGGACATACAATAAATCAGGCTGCGGGTCATCACCCATCGTTTTAAAACCTAGCAGACCGGTTGCCTGTGCCATTGCTTCTACAATAAGCACTCCGGGCATTATGGGTTTTTCTGGAAAATGCCCATTAAAAAAAGGTTCGTTAATCGTTACATTCTTAATCGCAGTAATAGATTGCCCAGGTTCAAGTTGAACAACCTTATCGACTAATAGAAAGGGATAACGATGAGCAAGAAACTTTCTAATCTCATTAACATCCATAACGGTTTCTTGTACGCTGCTGTTACTTTCAGTCATGATCAGTTTTACTCGCTTTTTGTCGTTGTTATAGTCAGCCTTTTTTCAAGCTCTTTGATTGTTTTAGCCATCTCATCTAAATGTCTAAATCTGGCAGCATTACGACGCCATTTAGAGTTAGCATCAGATGGTATCCCGGAAGAATACACCCCCCCACTTTTGATCGATTTTATTACCATTGATTTACCAGTGATAACAACATCATCCGCGATTTCTAAATGGCCTGATATGGCTGATGCGCCGCCTATTTGACAACGCTTACCAATAGAAGTACTTCCACCTACTACAGTGCCTGCAGCCATAATCGAAAAATCGTCAATGGTAACGTTGTGTCCAATGTGTATTTGACAATCTAGTTTGACGCCTTCTCCAATGATTGTTGCGCCTAACGCAGCTCGGTCGATTGTGCAATTTGCACCGACTTCTACATCATTTTTAAGGATCACATTTCCAATCTGGGGGATTTTGTACCAGCTTTTATCTTTAGTCGGTGCAAAACCAAATCCATCAGAACCTATGACTGCTCCGGAATGAATGATGCAATCTCTTCCAATATTAGTATCAGAATAGACGGTCACGTTGGGATTAATGAGTACATTTTCCTGTATATGTGAGCCTTCACCGATATAACTACCTGCTCCTATCTGCGTATCTTTTCCTATTGTCACCCCTGACTCTATGATCACATTAGCTGCGATATTCACATCAGCGGCGATTTCGGCGTTTTCATGAATGATGGCAGTAGGATGAATAAAGCCTGCTAACTTTTCTTTTGAGTAAATTATTTTGAGTACTTTAGCAAAAGTAAGATACGGATCACTGTTAATGAGCGAATTACCCTCGTATTCTTTTGCCAGTTCTGGCGAAAGAATCACTGCCGATGCATTGCTACTCTCAAGAGCGGGTATGTACTTGGGATTACTGACAAAACTAATTTGCCCCTGGCCTGCATCTTGCAAAGATGCAACCGCATTGATTTCGAGAAGTTTATCGCCATTAACCTTTGAGTCTGTCAATTCGGCTAGGCGTTCTAAATTAACCTTCATTTCGGCTTGTTTTCCGCAGTACTTCGAGCTTGTGTCCCATCCAGTTTATTCTTTAAATACTCTAGTACCAAAGGAGTGATATCGACTGATTGGCTCGCAGAAACATAATCCTGCAATACGATATCTATATTTTGTTGAATTCTTACTTCATCAATAGCTTTGAATACTTCTTTTTGGACATCATCTAAGGCGGAATCACGAGCGAAACGAAGTTCTTCTCTAAAGTCCTGAAGTGACCGGCTACGGATACGTTTTCTAGAGCGGAGCTCTTGTTCTTTTTGACGCTGCAGATTCAGATTCTTTTTGGATTTCTTTATTTTCTCTAGCTCAATTTCTAACTTATTTAATTCATCAAGCTCTAAAGCCAGCTTTTGTTCTTGAGGAGAAAATTTACTTTTCAATTGGGCACTCGCCACTTCTGACTGAGGTGCTTTTTCCATTAAGAAAGTAACATTGACAACGCCTACCGATACAAATTCTTTCGCAAACAAATTGCTACCGGCAAACAGTTGCGCACAAAAAACAAAGGCAATAAACGCCAAGCGTTTACTGCCTTTATTGATTCTATATATAAGCTTATCTCTTAACATGAGACGAATTGTACTAGGTGTGCATTGTTTTTTACAGAGCAACTCTCATTATTCGTTACTCTGTAAACCAATATGCATCTTACAATGTTGAAATTGTCCTAGCACATGCTCAAAATTCGTTAGAAGCTTGCACCAATTGAGAATTGAATTTCTTGTTCATCATCTCCGTCTTTTGCATTAAGAGGTTTTGCATAACTTAAAGTAAATGGACCTAGTGGAGACATCCATGTAGCAGCTAAACCAGCAGAATAACGAATATCATCGACTTCAAATGCGTCGTAGTCAGTGTACACATTACCTGCATCAACAAACGCACTCATACGTAAACCTTTCACATCTGAAGCAAAAGGTACCGGGAATTGAAGTTCTGCTCTTGCATCTACAGCAAAAGAACCACCCATTGGGTCATCATTCGAGTCACGTGGTCCTAAACTATTATTTTCGAACCCGCGAACTGTACTGATACCACCTGAGTAGAACCTTTCAAAGAAAGGTAGTTCAGAAGAGTCACCATAACCGTCACCGGTTTGAATACCACCTTTTATTGCAAAAGTAATATTTTCACTCACAGGGAAATACGATGAACCACGGTATCTTAACTTATAGTATTCGAGATCACTTCCAGGCAAACCTACTTCAAGAGAAATATTGTGTCTTACACCTGTAGTAGGGAACAAGAAACGATCACGAGTATCATGAATATAGCTCAACTTACCTAGAATATTGTCGTAGCTGTCACCGTTTTTCGCAATGAAATCAGTAACGTGATCAGGTGAAGAATCGGTTGTTTCTATCTCTCTATGCTCACCACCGATACTGAAACGTAATGAGTTTTCTTCAGTAAGTGGAATGGTGTAGTTTATATCTGCACCAAAGGTTTTACTGGTGTAGTCTGAGATATCATCTTCGTCTGCATCATCTTCTTCTAGATACACGTTAAAACCACGACCTACACCATCAACTGTATGGTAAGGATTGTTATAACTTAGACGGAAATTCTTGGTTGAGTCACTCTTAGAACCTGCAACAGAAAGACTCTTACCGGTACCCATAAAGTTGTTTTGCGATACACCAATATTAAATAGCAAACCATTGCTCTGAGAATAACCCAAACCTGCATTAAATTGATTTGAAGATTGCTCACTGATGATTACATCTAAATCAACCTGATCACTTCTACCAGCAACAGGCGATGTATTGATTTTTACGCTTTCAACATAAGGCAAACGCTGAAGTCGCACTTTTGATCGATCTACTTTTTCTTTAGACAAGAAAGAGCTTTCTAACTGGCGCATCTCACGACGAAAAACTTCATCCTTAGTACGGAAATTACCGCGGATATTAATTCTTCTAACGTATGTGCGCTGACCTTTCTCGGCCTGGAAAACTAGGTTAACACGCTTATTTACTTTATCAACTTGTGGTAAAACACCAATTCTTGAGAAAGCAAAACCATCTTCACCCATTCTCTTTTTCAGATTATTACGGGTTTCGGCGAGTTTTGTTTGTGAGAATACCTGACCTTCTTTTAATGAGGTCAATTTACTCAATTCTTTGCTACTGATACCTGAGTTACCAGCCACATTGACTTTACCAATTCGATATTGGTCGCCTTCATTGATATTAATATTTACAAAAACTGCGCTTTTATCTTTAGAAAGTGAAACCTGAGTAGATACAATTTCAAAATTCAAATAACCACGGTCACGATAAAAAGACGTTAATGTATCAATATCACCCACTAGCTTTTCTTTAGCGTATTTATCTTTAGAGCTAAATAAGGCGAACTTACTTTTTGGGCCAGATTCTAATAACTTGGTTAAAGTAGCTTCAGAATATGCTTTATTACCGCTGATTTTAATGCGCTTAATTTTAGCGACAGCACCTTCAGTCACTTTTATTTTAACCGCGACTCTGTTTCTCGGTAATTTTTCTATATTCGTTGCAACATCTGCTCCGTAATTGCCACGAGCAAGATATTGTTGCTTTATTTCATGTTGAATGCGATTAAGCGCAGATTTGTCTAAAGGTCTTCCTTTTGCAACTCCGGCTTGCTTTAAAGCAGCTAGTAAGGCGTCATCTTTAATTGCGTTATTGCCTGTTACAGTGATATCACCAACAGCAGGACGCTCATGCACTTTTACTAAAAGCACATTACCTCTTCGACTGACTTTTACATCATCAAAAAAACCTGTTTTATAAAGAGAACGTACAAGATCAGCAGTCATCCTGTCATCGAATTTTTCACCAACCCGGACAGGAACATTACTTAAAACAGTCCCAGCTGCTATTCTTTCTAAGCCACTTACTTGAACATCGTTAAGAACGAAACTATCAGCCCATGCACCATGACTTATTGCAAATAAACAGCCCGCCAATGAGGCTTGAAGTACCTGTTTTTTCATATTATTAACCCTAATCTTATTTTAATCGGTCTATTTATAATTCGTTTTATAATTAGTTTATAAGTCTACCAATATCATTATATATAGCCACTACCATTAGAACACCTACCACACTCATCCCTATGCGCATTCCAATAGCTTCTACCCGTTCTGAAACTGGACTTCCCTTGACCAGTTCGATGATGTAATAAAGCAAGTGACCACCATCTAACATAGGTATAGGCAATAAATTTAGCACCCCAAGACTTAAACTTACAATAGCTAATAGCGTCAGAAAGGCAGAAAATCCGATTAACGCGCTTTTTCCCGCATAATTGGCTATGGTAATCGGACCAGAGATGTTTTTAAGTGACGCTTCACCCGTGATCAGGCGCCCCATCACTTTTAATGTCATTATCGACATATCCCAGGTTTCTACAACCCCGGATTGCAAAGCTTCAAAGAAAGGCGCTTCTCTAATAAAGAACAGGTCGTTTACTTCTTTCTCATCAAATTCTCGAGCAAGACCTACACCAATCAAAGCACGCTGTTGTCCTTCGATTTCTGTTAACTTAGGCGTAAGGACTAGAGTCTTCTGTTCCCCTTGCCTATCTATCAGTAACTCTACAGATTTATCAGCATGCCCACTAATGTACTTAGAAAAATATTCAGTAGAAACAACTGGATTACCATCAACCTTAATCACTTTGTCTTTTACCATTAAACCAGCCTGCTCTGCAGGCTTACCTGGAATAACCGTATTTATAATGGTTGCGTGCGGAGGCTGCCAAAATCCCATGCCAGTTTTAGCAAAGTAGTCTCCTTCATCCTCTAGCAACAAAGTATCACTTAGGTCCAGGTCTCTTGTTGCCGTACTTCCTGACTCTGTTTTTACATGAACTTTTAATTGAGGGTTCTTAAGGTATTCATTCAATAAGGTTAAACGAACCTGACGCATAGAATCAGTTTGTATATCGTTTATTCCTGTGATTAGATCTTTTTTCTCAAACCCAGATTGTGCGGCAGGGGTACTTGCCTGTATATCACCAACATACGGCTTAACAGACTCAATACCCATCATTTGAATGGCAGCAAATGCGGCAATAGCAAAAAAGAAATTAAACATAGGGCCAGCGAGAACGACTAAAAAACGCTTCCAGACAGGCTGAGTGTTAAAAGCGCGATGCTTTTCTTCTTCAGCTACATCACCTTCTCTCTCATCGAGCATTTTCACATAGCCGCCCATGGGTATTGCCGCTAAAACATACTCTGTTTTATCTTTATCTTTGGATTTGTAAGTCCAGATTGGTTTACCAAAGCCGATGGCAAAACGAATAATTTTGATTCCTAGTTTTCGTGCAACCCAGAAATGTCCGAATTCATGTATCCCTACAAGGATAGCGATAGCAACAAGGAAAGATAAAGCCGAAATTAATATTGTCATAGTTTGTAAACTTAATTCTGTAGAAAAATTATGTAAGGTTAGTCAGTAAAAAAATAGGATAAGTTTCAAGAAAAACATAACTAAAAGGTTTAATTATTTTTTTATTGCAACCCTTTGATGTAGCTCTTTGCATGTTTTCGACTGACTAAATCTTGATCAAGTATATCATTTAAATTAGTTGGTGTCCCCGATGAAGCCTGTTCCAGTGCGTTTTCTATGATGGGCGGTATATCTGTGAATCTGACTTTATTATCC
The DNA here is from genome assembly GCF_035798195.1 of Cocleimonas sp. KMM 6892. Classification (NCBI taxonomy): domain Bacteria; kingdom Pseudomonadati; phylum Pseudomonadota; class Gammaproteobacteria; order Thiotrichales; family Thiotrichaceae; genus Cocleimonas; species Cocleimonas sp. KMM 6892. Next base: position 483,146 of record NZ_JAPFBV010000001.1, read on the forward strand.
AGAAAAGCCTCAACCGCAATTTCATTCGCTGCATTTAACGCTATTGTCGCATAGCCACCTGCATGATGTGCATCATAAGCCAATTGCAAACAACGATATCGTTCGAAATCAGGTTTTTCAAAATTCAACTGAGCAACATCGAATATATCCAACTGCTCTACGCCCGATTCAATTCTCTCTGGATAACCCAGTGCATAGGCAATGGGGGTGCGCATATCTGGATTTCCAAGCTGAGCAATCACAGACCCATCATTGTATGAAACCATGGAATGTATCGTGCTTTCTGGATGAATAACCACTTGAATTTGATCTTCTTTAACATCAAACAGCCAGCAAGTCTCAATGACTTCCAGACCTTTATTCATCATTGTTGCCGAGTCTACGGATATTTTTCTTCCCATTACCCAGTTAGGGTGAGCTACAGCTTGTTCAGGCGTTACGTTAACCAGAGATTCTAGTGTTTTCTGACGAAACGGCCCCCCAGACCCTGTTAACAATATCTTAGTAACGCCGGATTTTTCGTGCAAACCATTTACCAGAGGAGGCATTGATTGAAAAATGGCATTATGTTCGCTATCTATAGGTAGCAACTCTGCACCATATTTATGCACAGTATCCATAAACAAAGCGCCTGACATTACTAAAGACTCTTTATTCGCAAGCATAATGCGTTTGCCCGCTTTTGCAGCAGCCAAATTAGGCAACAGCCCAGCAGCGCCTACAATTGCTGCCATAACATAATCAACTTCATCTAGCGCTGAAACAACTTCTAAAGAATCTTTACCTGCTAAAACTTTAGTGGAAATACCTGCAGTCGCAAGACGCTTATGCAAGAGCTCAGCTTTCTCTTCATTAACCATGACAGCATAAAGCGGCTGATATTCTATGCACTGTTTCTCTAAATCATCGGTACTTTCGTTAGCAGTAAGAGCAATGACTTGATAATCATCTGAATGTCTTGAGATAACATCTAAAGTATTTACGCCAATAGTTCCTGTAGACCCTAAAATACAAATTCCTTTTTTAGAATTCATACTTGAATTGCGCCCCAGAAAATCCCCATGGCAAATATCGGAAGTGCAGCGAGCAGACCATCGACCCTATCTAGAATACCGCCGTGCCCCGGAAGAATATTCCCCGAATCTTTTTGCCCCACTTCTCGCTTCATTAGACTTTCAAACAAATCGCCAGCGACCGACATAACTGCCACGACCATTGAGAGCAAGATAAAATATACCCAGTCTTGAACAGGCAATTCAAAATACCATGCACCAAAAATAGATAAAGTTGAAGCACCTAAGAGCCCTCCCAACATACCTTCTCTGGTTTTCCCCGGACTTAGCTCAGGAGCGAGTTTATTTTTACCAAATGCTTTTCCTGCGAAATACGCACCACTATCTGCCATAGCTACCAATGCTATGAGATAGATAACCAAAGATGGATGAAGCTGGTGCAAGCTTATTAATGCGACCCAGGCAGGAATCAGCACAAAGAACGCAGCAACTCTTAATAACCATTTATTTTCTTTATAGAGAGTCGTTCCTTGCTCATAAATAGCCAGAAGAACCAGTACAAAGGCCCACCAAACAAGACCAAGTACCATGGCTAACCAACGGAAGTCACTCCAGCGATAGAGGAGATAAGACAGTAATAACAACCAAGCCACATACAAGCCACGATGAAAATTCTCTAAAGAGACTAAACGCGACCATTCCCAACCACTGATACTGACAAAAACCAACAGCCCTACCACTGCAAACCAAACATTTGGTAACAGTAATACACATACAAAAACTGCAGCAATTAATACAAAGGCAGTAATAAGTCGTTGCTTAAGCACTGAATCCATTATTTAACCTCATCAATCTAATCATTTTTTTCAGAGACACTTTTATCAGCACTGTTTTTTTCTGCGATCACTTGCTCGCTTGTTTTACCAAAACGTCTCTGTCGAGAGGAATAATCTTCTATCGCTAAATTTAACTCATTTGCATCAAAGTCTGGCCATAAGACATCTGTAAAATAGAGTTCTGTATAAGCCATTTGCCATATCAAAAAATTACTAATGCGTTTTTCACCACCGGTTCTGATAAATAAGTCAGGGTCTGGAATTCCATACGTAGATATATTTTCACAGACATCGTCTTCGGTAATTTCGTCAATCTTTAGATCTTTATCAACAACCTTCTGAGCAATTGATTTAGTCGCCTGAGTCACATCCCAACGACCACCATAATTAGCAGCAACGATCAGTTTCAAGCCATCACTTTCAGCAGTGAGTTGCTCAACCTGCTTAATTTTTTTCTGTAATTTTTCAGAAAATTGTTCGAGATCGCCAACAATCTGGAGTTTCACATTATTTCTGGCCAAGGCTTTTGCTTCGCGCTCCAATGCCAGCATAAACAAAGACATTAAATTTGAAATTTCTTCTTCCGGGCGCTTCCAGTTTTCACTACTAAAAGCAAATAAGCTCAGACACTCAACCTTTAATTCAGCACACGCTTTTACAATATCACGAACCGCTTCCACACCTTTTTTATGACCCATAAAACGTGGTCGATGCTTTGCTCTTGCCCAGCGGCCATTACCATCCATGACAATGGCAATGTGGCGAGGAATTGTTAATTGATCAGTCATATCAAGGAAATGAAGGCACTAAACCTTCATCAAGTCTTCTTCTTTGATAGCAACCACATCATCAATTTCTTTAACGTACTTATCTGTCAATTTTTGAATTTCTTCCTGACCCCTTCTTTCTTCATCTTCAGATATTTCTTTTTCTTTTTCTAACATCTTAAAATCAGAATTTGCGTCACGACGAATATTACGAACAGCAATTTTACCGTTTTCACCTTCACCCTTAACAACTTTAACCAAGTCACGACGACGCTCTTCTGTTAGCTGAGGCATAGGAATACGAATAACAGTACCTGCTGAATTCGGATTCAAACCCAAATCAGAATTCATTATAGCTTTTTCAACAGCCTGTACCATTGGACGCTCCCACGGCGTTACTGTTAATGTACGCGCATCTTCAACACCAATGCTTGCCACCTGACTTAATGGTGTGTCGCTTCCATAATAATCAACCATGATATGCTCAAGAAGACTTGGATGAGCACGACCGGTTCTCACCTTCGCCAGCTCGCCTCTTAAAGAATCAATACTCTTTTTCATTCTTGTTTCAGCATCTTTGATAATGTCATTAATCATGTTCAGTCCCTACTTGTTCTTTTATCTTCTAATATTTACGATATTTTGTTTTATATTTAAACGCTGTTATTCAGGTATTACAAGTGTGCCAGAGACTTTATCTCCATTCACAATCTTATCCAATGCACCTGTTTCAAACATATTAAACACACATAACGGCATTTTATTCTCTCTACATAATACCATTGCGGTGAGATCCATTACACCTAACTCTTTAGCGATTGCTTCATCAAAACCCAGTTGATCATAGCGTTTCGCATCTGGATTCTTCATCGGATCAGAATCGTAGATACCATCAACCTTAGTCGCTTTTAGCAACAAATCAGCTTCAATCTCAATTGCGCGTAAGCTCGCAGCAGTATCCGTAGTGAAATATGGATTACCCGTTCCTGCAGCGAAAATTACCACTTCACCTTCAGATAAAAACTCACGCGCTTTAAGCGCAGAATACTCTTCACCCAGCTGATCTATCTTTAGCGCAGACATAACACGGCAATTTACACCCTGCTTTTTGATTGCATCCTGCATAGCCAGAGCATTCATTACTGTAGCCAGCATTCCCATCTGATCAGCACTTACACGATCTATTCCACCTTGTGCAAGACCTGCGCCTCTAAAAATGTTACCACCGCCGATAACTAACGCTACCTGTGTACCAGATTGCTGCTGTTTCACAACTTCTGTAGCCGTTTGAGCCAGCACATCGGAATCTATTCCGAATTCATATTGACCCATAAGAGCTTCGCCACTCAGCTTTAGTAAGATTCTTTTATAGTTTTGGTTCATAGTAGCTCAGCTCCTTTTAATTTTTGCATAGACTACACAATTATATGAATAGTTACCATGATGTATTTCTGCACAATTTGTGCAAAAAACGCCTGATAAAATTAGTTTAGTATTTAAGACTTATTTATTAACAATCATTTTCGTATTAGAAAAACAGACGACACCAACTAAACAGGGACTCAAACCTTAAAGACTCGACAAAAAAACCCCTAGTCACCCCCCCTACTTTGAGGCACTTTTTCTAATAATTAACCATAATCAGAAAAAAGCTGTTTAAATACATAAATCTTAGGCAAAAAAAAGGAGCGTAAACGCTCCTTTTCCAACTAATGAAACATTAGTTTAGCTTCCTTTCACCTGCGCCATAACTTCTGCCGCAAAATCTTCCTGTTTTTTCTCTATGCCTTCGCCCACTTCGTAGCGAACAAATGCAGTAACTTCTGCGCCGGCAGCTTTTAATAATTGACCAACAGTTTGATCTGGGTCTTTTACAAATGGCTGACCAACTAAAGTTATTTCAGCCAGATACTTACGCATACGACCTTCAACCATCTTCTCGATGATTTCCATTGGCTTACCACTTCCTTCTGCTTGAGCGATAAGAATCTCTTTCTCTTTCTCAAGCGTTTCAGCAGGAACTTCTTTCTCTGAAACACAAACTGGACGACTTGCTGCGATATGCATAGCAACGTCTTTACCAAGCGCTTCGTCACCACCAGTCATTGCTACTGCAACACCGATACGAACACCGTGGCTGTATGCATATACCTGGCCAGCGTCTGAAGTAAGTACTTCAAAACGACGAACTTGCATATTCTCGCCAATTTTAGCAACTAGGTTTGCACGTACTTCTTCAACAGTCTCGCCTGAATCCAATGGCATTGCAGACAATGCTTCAATATCAGCTGGCTTATCAGCAAGTACACGCGCACCAACTGCATTAGAGAAGTTTACAAAATTCTCATCTTTAGCAACAAAATCAGTTTCACAGTTAACTTCTACGATAGAACCTTCTTTACCATCTTCAGATACTGTTATTACAACCGTACCATCAGCAGCAACGCGACCTGCTTTTTTGTCAGCTTTAGCCGCACCTGATTTACGCATCAAGTCGATTGCAGCTTCCATATCGCCACCTGTTTCGGTAAGCATTTTCTTGCACTCCATCATGCCAGCGCCAGTGCGCTCACGGAGTTCTTTAACCATTGTAGCTGTAATAGCCATGTCTATTTCCTCAGAAATTAAATAGGGGAAATGCATTCACTTCTGAAACATTCCCCCTAAAATCTAAATTTAAACGTATTGAATGTTATCGAGGGGCTTAAAGGCCACCCATAAGCTCATCTTGTAAAGTCTTAAGCTCGTCCCACTTGCCGTCAGCAGCTAATTGTGCTTGTTGAGGCCAAGTTTTAGGCTCTTTAGACTTTAATGTAGCTACAGTATCAAGGATCGCTTTAATTGCATCGCGTTCCATACCTGCTAATTGAGCATAAGTAGTAACACCTGCTTCGCCTAGAACTTCAGCAATCTTTGGACCGATTCCTTCAATTTTCTTTAGGTCATCTGCTTCAGCAGCAGCTTTAGGTGCTTCTTCTTTAGCTGGCGCTTCTTCTTTCGCAGCAGCAGGAGCTTCTTTCTTTGTAACTTTTGCAGCAGGAGCAGCTGGCTTATCAGCAGCTTTAGCTTTAGGAGCTGGCGCAGCAGCTGCCATTTCTTCAGCATTAGTTGCAGCAGCTAAATGACCTTCAACAACTGAATCAGCAATAGCAGAAGTGTAAAGCTGGATTGCGCGAATCGCGTCATCATTTCCAGGGATTACATAATCAATGTTAGCAGCAGTATTATTAGTATCAACAACACCGATCACTGGAATTCCAAGTGTCTTTGCTTCTTTAACAGCGATGCTTTCATGACCTACGTCGATAATGAAAAGCGCATCAGGCAATGAACGCATGTCTTTAATTCCACCAAGACCTTTGTTTAACTTCTCGTATTCACGAGAAAGCATTAATGCTTCTTTTTTACCACCGCGATTGATTGTTCCGTCAGCTTCCATCTTTTCGATTTCTTGCATACGACGAACAGATTGCTTAACAGTCTTGTAGTTTGTAAGCATTCCGCCTAACCAACGTTGGTCAACGAAAGGCATTTTACAACGAGTTGCTTCTTCACGAATTGCAGTTTGTGCTGCACGCTTAGTACCAACGAACATTACCTTGCCACCTTTTGCAGCGATATTGCCAGCAAAGTTCAACGCGTCGTTAAATAACGGCAACGTCTTTTCAAGGTTAATGATATGAATTTTATTTCGGTCACCAAAAATATAAGGTGCCATTTTAGGGTTCCAGTAGCGGGTTTGATGTCCGAAATGAACACCAGCTTCCAGCATTTGGCGCATAGTAACTTTAGCCATAATAATATCCTCTTGGGTTAGGCCTCCACATATCCAATATAACAACCTGAAGACTTAAACATTTAAGCCACAAGCACCCTGCTATATCTTGGTGATATGTGTGTGAATTTGAAATAAAAAGGCACTACCCTCGATATTCCATTGAATTTCGCGAAAATCTACTCATAAATCTAGCAAATTCTGCGCGGCGCACTTTATATCATAAACAGATACTTCTCACAACTGTTTCACTCTCATTAAAAAAGTAGCATAATCCGCGTTTACCTCACTTACTAGATTATTACTAAAGGTTATTATGGCAATTCAGATCAAATCACCCGAGCAAATAGAAAAAATGCGTGTTGCCGGTCGTCTCGCGGCTGACGTATTAGATATGATTGGGCCTTACGTTGTACCGGGCGTAACTACTGAAGAGCTAGACAGGATCTGCCATGACTATATCGTTAACGAGCAGCAGGCCATCCCAGCACCTTTAAATTATCATGGCTTTCCAAAATCAATCTGTACGTCTGTCAATTATCAAGTGTGCCATGGAATCCCTAGTGACAAAAAACTAAAGAAAGGCGATATCATTAATATAGATATCACTGTTATAAAAGATGGCTTCCACGGTGATACCAGCAAGATGTTTTATGCAGGAGAACCTAATGTTGCAACCAAACGTCTTTGTGACGTTGCTCAAAAAGCACTTTATATCGGTATCGACATGGTTAGACCAGGTATTAAACTAGGTGACATTGGCCACGCTATCCAAACCTATTCAGAAGCACAGCATTATTCTATCGTGCGCGAATACTGCGGACATGGCATTGGCGAAGTGTTTCATGAAGAACCTCAGGTACTTCACTACGGCAAACCAGACACAGGCGTGACCTTGGAAGAAGGCATGACTTTCACCATCGAACCGATGGTTAACCAAGGTAAGCGTCATATAAAAACACTGCCTGATAACTGGACAGTAATAACCAAAGACCACAAACTATCTGCACAGTGGGAGCACACGCTTAACGTAACATCAGACGGCGTAGAAATACTCACTTTACGTGACGAAGAAAAAAACTGGCGCGATCTTTTACCGCGCTAGTTGAACACCAATAGCCACAAAACGACCGTTCAGACCGTAAAATAGCCCTCAAAGCCGCTATACTTGACTAAAAACCTTATTTGTTATAAGTTAATATTTGAGTGCAATGTATTTTTCAAGAAACCACTTAAATAAATATAGTTTAAGTGCGTAAACCTCATGAAACATTGCTTATGCTTACACCCGTTAGGGGTGTCGTGATGCCTTCAATTAAGTCATTTTAAAAATGATGTTAATGCAAGAACTATGGGGACTGGCATCCAATAATTTCTAATGTAAATTTCCAGAGCGAAATAATCATTCAAACTAACTAAGCCGTTATTTTTATTAATAAATACCATATAACATCAGCTATAGAGTAATACCTGCATTTCAAGCAGGGGGGACAAAATTTGTCATTTTCAGACTTTAATTTAAATAAAGACTTCATAAAATCGATTGAAGAGTCGGGCTATAAATCGCCGACAGAACTTCAGACACAACTGATTCCTTTAGTTGCAGAACGAAAAAGTGCGCTCATCTGGAGCCAATCCGCATCAGGTAAAACAGGTGCTTTCTTGATTCCTGCAATGAATTATATTCTTGAAAATCCAGCTCCTGAAAAACGTGGCGCGCGTGTATTGATTTTAACTTCACGCCGTGACCGCGTAAGCCAAATCAATTACACCATTAAACGTTTGAGCAATGACCTTGTGATGCGCTTTGGCTTCATCGTCAGCGGTCGTCCTTATCAAACGCAAATGCGTCTAATGCGACGTCCTTTAGATATCATGATTGCCACACCAGGTCGTCTGAATGATTTGATGAATAATGGTAAAGCAGACTTTTCTCAACTTGAAATGTTAATCATTGATGATCTATCGAGTATTTATAAGAAAAACCTTCAAGGTCTGGTAGAAAATATACTACAACAAGCTGGTCCAGACTGCTCCTCAATTACCTTTGTAAGAGGCGATGAAGAAATCACCCCTTACGCCACTGGCCTTTTCCCCGACGCGGTTCAAATTACTGTCGATGAGGAAGAAGAAGAGGAAGAACAAGACTCAACGAATGAGGTTGCGCAACAAGCAAAACACCCTCAACAAAAAACCGAAACAAACACTTCAGAAGATAACAACAAGAATACAAATAAAAACGTGAATAATAATACTAATACAAACAACAACACTGAAAACGTCAAAAAAGTAGACATAAAATCCGTCATGCCGCAAAAAGTCCATATTGCAGACGACTACACGCATAAAATTGCGATGATGGATTATCTCATGGACGAATTTTCAGGTGAGTCGACGCTGATATACACAGCAACCAATAAAGCGGCTAAAACCTTACAAGAAAATTTAGCAAATCATGGACATACTGCCGAGTTAATCAATGAACTCAATGCAGAAGAGTTCGATGAGTGCGACATCCTGATTTATAGTGATCAGGACAATAACTCATTCAGCAATGAAGAACTTCAAACTGCAGACACTAACATCATCAATTTTGACCTGCCACACAAGACTGAGAACTACCTGAAAAGGCTAGAACATCACAATCAAGACAGAGAAAAACCAACATTACTGATTATTGATGGTTACAACTTTAACGAATTAAAACATCTTGAAAAGACCTTCGGTGAAAAGCTTCCGCAAGCGAACATCCCGGGATTGGAACCGCTAAAACCATTTGTAAATTTGAGCAAACCAAAGCCAAAAGCGAAAGCAAATAATCGACCAAACCAGCCTAAAAGAAATCAAAACGGCAAAAAGAACATCAAGGCTAAAAACCCAAAGAATAATACGAGACGTGCTAAGCCAGGCGCAAAACCAAAAACCAATAACAATAACAATAACAGCAACAACAATACGCAAAAGGCCGCAGATGGCGCATCACGCCGCCAACACAAAGGTCCATTTGGCAGATTAAATGGTGGAACGCACAGAAAGAACAACGGTAAAAAAGTGGGTGTTAGCAGAGTCGGCACCGATGCACCTAAAGATAGTGGTAGAGGCTGGCAATCCGACTTTGCAGAACCAAAGGAAAGATCAGCCGACAAAGACAAGCCAGCTGTAGCTATTCGCTATAGTAAAAAACGCTCATTGAGCGTTAAGAGACCAAAAGAAATCGAATCACCTGATCCCGATTAAGCTTAAAGCTCTAAACAACTATTAAACATCATTAAAAAAGCCCCCTATAGTAGGGGGGTGACTTTTAAAGGTTTCGAGTCATCCACAGATCGACTTTGCCCCACAACCATTCTTTAAATCGCTGTATTTTCGAGCGATTAACCCAGAGTTTATAGTGAATTTCTTCGCAGTTCTGGAAGTCGTCTTCCAGAACTTTACGTGCAATCTCTGCACTTTGCTTACTGCGAACTTCCAGATTAGCCTCCAGATTCCAGCGAAAATTCCAGCGATCCACATTTGAAGAACCGATCGTATACCAATCATCGACTAACACCATTTTAGTATGCGTAAAACGCCCCTGGTATTCGTAAATTCGCACTCCAAAGCGTAACAATCTCGCATAATATCGTCTGCTAGCGTAACGCACAGATGGATGATCCGTAATAGGTCCCGGCAGCAATAAACGCACGTCATTGCCTCTTAGTGCAGCACGTCGCAGTGCTTTCCTGACTTTTCTCGAAGGGATAAAATAGGCGGAAGCAAACCAGACGCGGCTCTGGCATTTATTCATGCGGTTAAGTAGCACACGTTTAATTTCTAACTTTTCACCACCGCTGGTGTAGGACAAACGTCCCAGAATGTCATTATCAATCGAGGCTGGTTCTATTGCTGCCGGGACAGGCTGGCCCGACCATTGACTAAACATATCGAGAAACAAGGTATGCCAATCAGAAATCACCTTTCCTTTAATATCTACAACGGTTTCACGCCAGGCGTTATCGCCATAAAAATGATCTGTAATGCCTGCGCCACCGACAAACACACTCTCGCCATCGATAATCAGATACTTTCGATGGGTCCGTTTTAAATTGTTTTTTAGTCCCTTGAGCGTTTTGAAACTGAGCGGGTTATAAAAAGCCAACTGCACACCAGAAGATGTAAGTCGCTCTCTATCCTTCGAAGATAATGCCTTTGCGCCATAACCATCAACAAGCAACTGTACACAGACGCCTCTCAGTGCCGCGTTAGAAAAAGCGTTGATGAATTTATTTGCCACTTCCCCTGATTCAAATAAATACATCTCCATCAACACATAGTTTTCTGCCTTTTCTATGGCTTTCAACATAGCAGGAAAAAACTGCTCACCATCGATGAGAAATTCAATAGAATGTCCTTCACGCCATGGAAAAGTCTCTTGTGAGTGCTTGTGCTTCATTAACTTAAGCTGACATATTCATGAATAAATGCTCTGATTTTAACCTGTATTGAATGCGACTCAAATAGATACCTATTGAATAACTGTAGTCCAACCCAACTATAGTTTAAAAGCCAATAACAATTTAAGCGCATTCTAGAAAATAACCTTAACAGACTGGCCAACTTTTTGGATAACAGTGTTTACGCACTACACGGTAACAATTTCATGTTCGATTTGATTAGAAAATTTAAAGAAGAATTTATCCTGCGAAAACATTTAGTAGATGATGCTTTGTGGCTTAAGACAATCAATAAAATTCAAGTATTAAAATCATTAAAGCCTAGAGAACTCGCACGATTAAAAAGGCTCAGCAGTCTATTTATTTACGAAAAAACCTTCACAGGCATTCGTGGATTTGTCGTCGATGATGAAAAAAAACTGATGATCGCGGCACAGGCCTGTCTTCCAATTCTAAACCTCAATATGAGCTATTACGAAGGCTGGATAGAAGTTGTCGTCTACCCTGATAACTTTGTGGTGTATCGAAACGTCACCGATAATTTTGGGCTAGTTCACGAAACCAGTTCAGCGTTAAGTGGCGAAGCCTGGTCTAAAGGCCCAGTAATACTGGCATGGACCGACGTTGAACGCGATAGCTTACATAATCACCCCGGGCATAATGTTGTGATTCATGAATTCACGCACAAACTCGATATGCTCAATGGGCGCGCCAATGGTATGCCACCGTTGCACCCGAAAATGCACCGCAAGCAATGGACCGATTCACTCAGTCACGCTTACGATATTTTGTTGAATCAAATAGAAAATTTCGAGCCCACAACAATCAACGAATATGCTGCGACCAACCCCGCTGAGTTTTTTGCCGTGATCAGTGAATACTTTTTTACAGCACCCGAAATTCTCTTTGAATATTGTGCTGAGGTTTACAAACAGTTAGTGCTGTTTTATAAGCAGGATTATTTAAAATTAGATAAGTACTAAAAAAGTGCCTATAAGTGGCGGGGTGGCTATATCCATAGCTCATCCTACAGCAATAATTACGGATTAATCAGTCAGTTTTTTAATCTCATCAAGTAGGCATTTCAACTGCAACGGCTTTTCGGTATTCACCGTAACAGCAGACTCAAGCTCCTCGTCATTCAACGGTTTCCATTGAGCTATTTGATGCTCAAGCACCGCAAGATCAGCATCAGACACATCATTTTTTCTCGCAATAATTCGCTCCCGCAACACATCATGAGAAGCAGTGACTTCGACAATAACAAATGACACCCCCCTACTTTGGGCCAGTTTTTTAAAAGGTTCTCTTTGCTGTTGCTTTAAAAATGCGGCATCGACCAAAACGGTATTGCCAGCATTTATGATTGTCGATGCTAGCTCAAGAAGCTTTTCATAAGTTTGTTCAGATGATTCAGACGTGTAAATGCCTTCATCAACAGCATTCGACGTTTTCGCTGTAACATCAAGAGATACATCAAACATGCGCTTGCGCTCGATATCGGAACGTATTCTTATCGCGCCAGTGTTCTCCAGAATTTGCTGGGATACCGTACTTTTACCCGATGCAGATAAACCCCGCATAATGATTAATGCAGGAGATCGTTCTTTGGCATAGCGTAAAGCCAACGCGATGTAAGAATCAAACTCTGCCAGCGCTGTGTTTTTCGAATCATCCGTTATTTGCTGAATACGTAAGGCATCGACTTTAGCCCGCACCATCGCACGATAACTGAGATAAAAAGGCAGGATTGAAAGCCCTTCGTAGTCGCCTGTAATTTCCAGATACGCATTTAAAAAACGATACGCCAGCTGATCTTGCTTGCGGTCTTGTAAATCCATAATCAAAAAAGCGATTTCGCTGATAACATCAATCCAACGCAAGTTTTCGTTGAACTCTATACAATCAAAAGCCAATGCTTTGTCATTCAACCACACTAGATTGCGTAAGTGCATGTCACCATGACATTCTTTGATGAAACCATCGCGTTTACGCTGGGAGAAAACCGGTTGTAACCGGGCAAATTCAGATTCACTCCATTTTTTTAACGCACTCAACTTTTCGTCATAAGCAGATACTTTCAACGCTTCGCTAATGTGCTCAAAATTTTCTTTGACTGGTTGGGAAATTTTTTCAGGCTCACCATAATCCGTGTGAGTGCCTGCTGCCGCTGTATTTTGATGAAACGCTGCAACCATCTGCGCAATGCTATCGATGTGCTTATTCCCGAGTTTTCCTGCGTGAAGCATATTATCGAGTTGTGCCGATTGTGGAAATTGGCGCATTTTCACCGCGTATTCAAACGTATTATTGTCATTTGAAAGCACAGGAGATTCAGGAGTGCCTGAAATAGTAACAACATCCAGGTAAATATCAGGGGCTAATCTGCGATTGAGGCTTAATTCCTGCTCACAGTATTTCTTTCTTTTCTCCAAGGTAGAAAAATCCAGAAAACCAAAATTCACCGGTTTCTTAATTTTATAGGCATAGTCACCGGTTAACACAACCCAAGAGATATGGGTTTCAATTAACTCAATGTTTTTAACAGGATGATCATAAACATCAGGATTCAACAGCTTCTTAATGTTAAAACTCATTTTCAGAACCTTTAAGTATTTTCACCAGTTAAGTGCAGAATTTTCTTTAATTCTCTTGCTAATAAACCCGTCAAAGAGACCTGATTCGTTGGATGTTTGATGCTGTTACAACTCCAGATATTTAGTACCCCCTGATCTTTAAGCACTTCGGTCGAGCCTTCCATGAATAAAGCATGCGTAACCAAAACCGAAATAGAAGCAGGTTGATAACGTTGAAGTTGTTTTGCCGCCTGAATCAGAGTTTGACCGGAACTTGCCACATCATCAACCAGAACCATATTCCGCCCTTGATAATCACCATCGGGCAAATTGATCTCCACGTTTTTGTCACCACGGCGTACTTTAGTGGCGACACTGCTATCCATTTTATTCGGTAAAGCAATCGCCTCGACCCATTGCCGTGATTCTCCATCAGGGCCAAGCAAAAAGGGCTTATCAACATGATGTTTTAGAAATTCTCCCATGGGCTCAGTTGCGGTTAAATTAATCGCATATTCAACCGGGATGGCTTCAGACAGTTTACTGATGCGATGCAAATGTGAATCTACGGTAATCACGCCCTCAAAGCTTTCTGACAATAGTTTGCCAATCACTTTCTGACTGACGACCTCACCCGGATTAAACGCTATGTCCTGGCGCATATAAGCCAGATAAGGAGCTACCAGTATAATCTTCTTAATCCCGAGTTGCCTTGCGCCTTGTGCCGCCATAATTAGCTCCAAGAGTTTATTATTGGGGTGATCGAGACTGCGATATATGACTATCTGAGTTGTAGATTTCAACGCTCCTGCTGGCAAAGTGATTTTGCTTTCACCATCAGGAAAGACATGGATATCAATGTCCGCATACGAAATTCCTGTGAGTTTCGCCAACTCTTGGGCTTGTCGTTTTGACTCAGGAAAGCCTAACAATAAATACGTTGAGGACGATGTCATGTCTGGCCCGATGTCTGACTCGAAGAGTCGATTCGATAACCATTATTCTTATCGCTAGAGTCTTTGGCAAAATTAAAGTCGGCATTAATTTCAGCGTAGATAGTATATAAAGGATCGCCCTGGCTAACTTGATCGCCTATTTTTTTATGCAAATCAACGCCCGCTCCTTTATCCATTGGCGAGCCTGCTAATCTTGCTATCTTCGCCATTTGTAAATTATCTATCGCCTCTACAGCTCCACTCTCCAGCGCTGTCACGGTATGTTTTAATTTTCCCAGCAAAGCCGGCTCAGTATTTTCACCCTGTGCTTTGATAATCGATTGCATTTTATCCAGCGCACGCCCTGATTCGAGTATATTGCAGGCCAGTTTATAGCCTTCACCGCCTCTAACATCAGGATCAAACTCCAGTATACGACCTGCTAATTGCAATGACTTTTCGCGTAAATCACGAGGCGCTTCAGGATCATTCTGCAATATTTGCATCACATCGCGAACCTCGAGCACGGGTCCAATTCCTTTACCTACAGGCTGTTTGCCATCAGTGATCACCACATCTATTTCAAGCCCCATTCGGTCACCGACATATTCAAACATTTTACGAAGTTTTAAGGCATGAGATTGTGACTTCACTTTTGCACTGGGGCCGATAGGAATATCGATGAGTAAATGGGTTGAGCCAGCAGCAACCTTTTTCGACAAAATAGACGCGATCATTTGGCTCGAAGAATCCAGCGAAAGCGGACGCGACACAGAGATAAAAAAGTCATCAGCAGGTGCGAGTTTAGCGGTGCCGCCCCATGCGATAAATGCGCGCTGGTGGCGTAAAATCGAATGCAGTTTATCCAGCGGTAAATCTACATTAGCCAACACCTCCATCGTATCGGCTGTTCCTGCGGGTGATGTAATTGCACGGCTTGATGTCTTTGGCATCAACATTCCATGCGCAGCAATAATGGGAGTGACAATCATGGTGGTGCGATTTCCGGGAATGCCGCCAATACAATGCTTATCAACAACCAGAGACTCTTCCCAATCGAGCGTTTCACCTGTGGCAACCATAGCCTGCGTTAAATAGAGAATTTCTTCGCGCTCCAAACCTGATTCTGCCGTTCCCACTAAAAATGCGGCAATCTCAATTTTAGAATAACGATTCGCTACGATGTCTTTACAAATATTCAAATACTCATCGGCGCTTAAACTATTACCCGCGATTTTACTGTGTACCGCAAGAATAGAAGCAGGAGGTGTCGCGTGATTGATGCTGACAGACTCACCTTCGGTTACGCCAAACTGGCGAAAAGTACGTTCGCACAATCCTAACTCGTCAGGCGCAACAATATTTTCATCATCTACGATATTTAGTACCGCAATGACTGGGGCTCTTCCATCGCCATCCCAAATCTCGATTTTATTCAGCGCCTGAAAACCTTCCGTGTGATAAAGGGGACAATTACGATGCAGATACGCGACATTTTCCTTGTAGGTATCGATGGCAATTTTACGTAATTTTAAAGTGGTCATATTGAGTCCATAAGTAGCTGAAAAACCAGTTTATTGCATAAATAATAGAGGATAAATCTTACAATTTATTTTTAACCCACCCCCCACCTTTGGCGCTTTTTTTTTAAACCAATTTTTCAGCCATCTGTTGTATTTCCATTATTTTCGTTTCGGTTAATTCCTGATCTGGTTTACTTGCTGCCATACCTGTAAATAAAACCCCTACAGGTTTAGCGCCCACCGTTTCTGCTGATTTTTTTAGTTGCCCAATCGTTCCGAAAAACCACCGCCCTATAAAGCCGGGAGCCGCACTCGAAGACACTAAAATGGCTTTCTTTTTTGGGTGAATCTTAGCTTTTCGAAACAGAGGAAACTTCTCACCCCACGGCCAATAACCATAAACGACCAATCTTTCCATGAAGCGTTTGTATAACGCGGTAACAGAGCCAAAATTCGTCGGTGAAGCAAAAATGTAAGCATCTGCGCTTTCTATTTTTTCTACCAGCTCATTTAAGCCATCATCGATGACACATTTGCCAGGCTTCTCTCCGGCTTGTTGCGTGCACTCTCGGCAATTTAGGCAGAAGTCAATGGGATGATCACGCAGATGGATATGCTCCACTTCAACGCCCCGATTCAAGAGCGTTTGAATGAGTATATCTACCGCTTTATCAGTTACACCATCATCCCGATAAGAACCATTCACTGCTAATACTTTAGTCATGATGTTATTCCTATTTTCGACAATAGTTGAAGGTAAACCTGTCTAATGAAAGCTAAAGCTCATACTCCTGACCGCGCTTACCTATACGCACTTCTGTATCTTCTAAAAGCCCTGCAAATACTTCCATCGCATCCACTTCACCATGCACGAGATAGGTGATTTGAGGTTTATTGATCGATTTGTGCCACGCGAGTAACTCACCTTGTCCGGCATGCGCTGAGAAACCACCGATAGTATAAATTTGTGCATTGACTGCGATTTCTTCACCAAAAATTGAAACGGTTTTAGCACCATCAACAATTCGACGCGCCAGTGTTCCTCTGGCAGCAAATCCTACAAAGATAACACTGCATTCTTTTCGCCAGATATTCTTTTTCAGATGGTGACGCACTCGTCCACCGGTACACATGCCAGAACCTGCGAGAATCAGCGCGCCGCTATGAATATTATTCAACGCCATTGAATCTGATGCCTCATGAGAAAAATGCAGCGATGGAAAATCAAACGGATCATGGCCGCTGGCAAATAACTTTTTGGTTTCGTTGTCATAGCATTCAGGATGACGTGCAAAAATATTGGTTGCTGTAATAGCCATCGGTGAATCAAGAAATACCTGCAATCCTCTGGGTAGCTGTTTTTCTTTCCAGCCTTCGTGCAGGTAATACAAAAGCTCTTGCGCTCTTTCTAGCGCAAAGGTTGGAACGATGATATTTCCACCACGTGATACGGTTTTATTAATCGCTTCAAAAAACTCATCAATAGACGGCTCAAGTTCTTTATGCGCCCTATCACCATAAGTCGTTTCCATAACCACAACATCAGCGTGTGGCGGGGTGTCAGGGTCTCGAAGAATAGCTCTACCGTTGGTACCCAAATCACCAGAGAATAATACGGTGCGTTTACGACCTTCCTCTTCCAGTTCCAGAAAAATACAGGCTGAACCGAGAATATGTCCGGCATCGATAAAGGTCGCTTTGATGCCTTTTGCTACTTGAATGGGCTTGTTATAGCTTGCTCTACGACCGAAGTAATTTAGCGCATAAAGTGCATCTTCTGTTGTGTACAAAGGCTCAATCAGTGCTTTAACATGTCTCTTACGCTTCAGTTTACGATTTTTTCGGCGTACGTCTTCTTCATTTAGATGAGCAGAATCCAGCATTACGACACGAGCTAATTCCTGAGTCGCCATGGTCGTAATTATTTCCCCTTCAAACCCCTGCTTAGCGAGTAATGGGATACGACCACAATGATCCAGATGTGCATGAGTCAATAAAAGGTAGTCGATAGCGGCAGGATCAAAGCCGAAAGGTTTGGCATTATCTTCCTCAACCTCTCTGGAACCCTGAAACAAACCGCAGTCTATTAGTAGCTTTTTGCCCGCTACTTGAATAAGGTGACAAGAACCTGTCACACCTTCTGCCGCACCGTGAAAACTTATCTTCATCGACTTGATTCCTTGTGTTTTTGTTTTATAGATATTTAGGCAAGTGTTCCCTAATTTCTTCAGGCTCCATCATGGTTAGGTCTTTATCGAGTTCTAGCGAAACGACGTTCTCAACGTTTTTACTGAGTTCTTTACGCAGTAGACCTAGAAACCGAGGGGCTGCTATTAAATGCAATTTACCAAACGCTTTCGTGCGTAGGCTTTCATCTAAATAATCGCTGATTTCTTTTGCAAACTGAACGGCATATTGTTCTTTATGAACAGAGTTTTCCTCGAAAGCATGTTTGTTCTGACCTGAACCGCTAACGCCCCTGCCGGGCTTATCAGTCACTAAATCTTGCTCTAATAAGTTCGCTTCTGATGAGGTCATTGTCTGAATTTCTACAATCGGATCTACCGGTTTTTCTGCAGCAAAAATTCTAGCCTTTGCTTCATCTGCAACTACAATCCATATCTTGGACATATCAATACTCCTAGTTAGGTTTATGACGAGTCTTTTATAGAATGACTTGTTTATGATACTGACATAAGTGCTCACTAAGCGTCTTGATATCCATCAGTATTCGTCCTGATAAATCCTTCAAATAATCATCTGAGTTTCCCTCAAACAAGTACCCTATTTCACCAAGACAACCGGACATAACAGCTGATGCAGCAGCTTAACAAGAGGCTCTTGCTCCTGATCCAAGGCAAAATCTCTAGGTGCGATTAACATCTTGATTGGCTTTTTACGTAATGTACTCGCGATATGCTGTTTCGATATTGGCTCCACTATTACTGCAATATCCGCATGATTTTTTAATAGTGTGTTTAACTGATTTCTCTGAAATTCTTCGGCAGAAAAATCATCAGCAAGCAGCAAAATCTGTACAGATGACTTATCTTTTTTGGCGATTTTCAACGCAATCTTTAATGCATTTTCTGATGCTACCGACCCATTAAAAAGGGCTATAAGTGGGGGGGTGACCTTTGTGCAAAATTTAAATGCTTCAAACGATGTATCTTTTAACTGATAACCGCCAATAAACAGAATATCGGATGAATGAATATTCTCTTTAATCCAGTTATCTTTTTCACCGCGAATAACAACAAACGAGTATTTGATGTTTTTCTGCGCAGCCACTTTCTCCAGTTCTTTCTTTTGATGACGCGCATGAGCACGCATTGTCCGATGAATACTTTCGCTATTTATATGCCTTTCTTCCGCAGACCAGAGTGACACTTCACAAGATAGGGATAAATCTGCAGCGCGAATCAGATCCTCTTCTTCAATCAACAATCCCTGTAATTGGACGTTTAAATTTTTCGCTAACGATGCTGCCGATAACAGTGATTCAATCTGATTCTTCTGGTTCTCTAACAGGATTTTCACCCCAGTATCTGGACTGTTCTGTATATTTTGATTAACGCTTTTTTCAGACATCACAACGACCTAGCTTTTATCTGTCATGGCGTATTTACCGTGCAGTTGATGCAGCTCTTCCAGACGCTTCATTACCAGATGATTTATCGTGCCCCTGCGGTAATTGCCTTTGCGATTGGCAACGCCCACTTTCTTTCCCATAAGCAATTCAAGCGCATCATTAACGTCATCAATCGTGTGTACGTGAAACTGTTTTTTCTTTACGGCTACAACGACATCATGCCTTAACATCAAGTGCTTTAGATTAGCACGAGGAATAATCACCCCCTGATGTCCGGTCAGACCTCTGGCATTACAAATATCGAAAAAGCCTTCGATTTTATGATTAACACCACCAATTGCCTGTGCTGCACCATGCTGATTAATGGAGCCTGTCACCGCAAAGCTTTGATTGATAGGCAGTCCAGATAAGGCTGAAATCAGCGCGCAAAACTCAGCAATGGATGCGCTATCGCCATCAACACCACCATAGTTTTGTTCAAAAACCAGTGTGGCAGAGAGCGAAAGAGGTCGATCTTTGGCATAACGATTCGCCAGACACGACGATAAAATCATCACCCCTTTGGAATGAATCGGTCCGCCTAGTTTAATTTCACGCTCGATATCCAATACATTGCCATGGCCCAATCGTGCCGTTGCCGTTATCCGTGACGGTTGACCAAAACTGTCTTCGCCCAATTGATAGACTGATAAGCCATTGATTTGACCAACGCATTCGCCTTCGGTATCGATGAGAATGATGTCGCGTAAAATTTGCTCTCTAACTTGTTCCTGAATCTGATCGGCTCGACGAATACGTGAATCAATCGCGCTTTGTACATGAGTTACTTCGACTTCATCTTTACCATTTTTGCCTGCCCAGTAATCTGATTCAACAATCAAATCTTTGAGCTTTCCCCGATGCAAAGAGAGCTTTTCAGCATCGCCCGTTTCCCTGGAGCAATGCTCAATAATTCTGGCAACACCCTCGCGTTTTATTGGGCGTGTTTTTTCTATGTTGGTAACGATAGAGATAATCTGCGCCAGTTGATTGACGGAATCGGCATCTCGATCAAACGATTCTGAAAAATCAGCGGTCGCTTTGAACAACTCATTGAATTCTGGATCGTAGGTTTTTAATAAATAGTAAAGATACCGATCCCCGACCAATACGACTTTGACGTTTAAAGGAATCGCTTCTGGCTCTAGAGTCACCGTGCTTACGGTACTGAGCATTCTTTCCAGCGATTGCATACGGATTTCTTTGGCGTATAAGGTCCGTTTTAAACCGTCCCATGCGAATGGATTCATTAAAAGATTCTGCATATCAAGAATCAAATAACCACCGTTGGCTTTGTGTAATGCTCCGGGTTTGATCAACGTAAAATCAGTAATCAAAGCGCCATCTTGTGCGATGTGTTCTATCCTGCCGATGAGATTGTTATAGGTAGGATTATTCTCGTATACGATGGGCGTACCCTGGAGCTCGGCATTATTAACCAGCACATTGATTTCATAACGCCTAAGTTCTGCCGATGGTGGTGCCCCCTGCCCTTCAAGTAAGCCTGGGTTCGAGTTTACCGGCAGAAAAAACTGCATATTCTGCACGATATCTTTACTGACAATATCAAGATATTTCTTAACTTCAGGTGTTTTCGAATACTTATCCATTAACGCTTTCAGAAAGGGTTTAACGGATGATTTAGCAAAGCTGGTATTGAGCTCTTTGAATTGCTCTCTGGTTTCTTTTTCCCAAACAGGTACTTCCATCACCAGATCTTTTAGTTTTTCCTTTATCTCGTCTATTTTTTCCTGTTTTGTGTTTTGCTCAATCTCATCCAGTTTTTTGAAATCTTCCTGAGACATTGGCTTGCCGTCACTAACAGGGACAATGGTATAGCCGGTCGGCGTATTGATCATGGTGATGCCTTCTGCATCAGCTTCTTCGGCAAGTTCTGCAAACGCTTTTTCTCTGCGCTCTTCGAAGGCACTTTCTATTTCTTGTATACGAGTGCGGTACTCGTCATTCTCGTAAGCAGCTGGCACTGCCAGTAATAAATCACTCACTAACTGCGCCATGTCGGTGCGCAACTTGGAGCCAACTCCCGCTGGCAACTCCAGCGCTATTGGCTTGTAAAACTCTTCGTAATTGTCGACATAGCACCAGTCCGATGGAGGACTCTCATCTTTGGTATGCTGTTCCAACACTTTTTGCATAACCGCATGCTTACCCAGCCCCTTGGAGCCAGCCAGATAAATATTGTAGTTTTCACGGCGCATGCCAACGCCAAATTCAATTGCCTCTAACGCGCGTGATTGGCCTATGGCACCGTATTTTGAGTGATCGATTTCAGCAGTCGTGTCATATTTTATGTCTGCCGGATTCGTTACTCTATAAAGTTCTTCGGGCTTTAGTTTGATACTACTCATCTTACCCTCGTCTCATTTTTATTTAATGTTTATAGAATTTATATTAGCGGTTAAAACCCTAGGCGTCCGCGCAATTAATACAAAGCGTTGCATACGGTATTGCTTGTAAACGTTGCGGCGAAATTTCTTCTTCGCATTTGGCACAAATCCCATAAGTACCATTCTCGATGCGTTTTATTGCACTTTGCACTTGCACTAATTCTTCTCTGGTATCATTTTCTAACTGGTCGACGACTTCATCATTTTCTCGTTCTACCGCTTGTTCGGATGAGTCAATACTGTGGCTACTTGATCTGTCAGCTGATAAATTTTCCAAGCGCTGCGTCAGCTCCTCTTGTAACTGTGTAAGGTGCTGTAGCGCTTCCTTATATTCACCGTTACTGTTGTTATTAGTTTGATTATTCATATTCCTATCTCCAAAATTAAAGCTATGCTCAATAAACAGGATGCTCACCCGAAAAAAACGCCCTAAAGTAGGGGGGTGGCTTTTCTATTTAGAATAGACCCCCTTAAGCACCAAAGACTTGATGAGTGTCATATTATTCTCAGAACTTATGCTAAATAATAGAAACTAAATGTGATTAATGATAAACAAGAATAAAAAGGATCGATAATTGAAAATTCGTGTTCTCAGTTACAATATTCACCGTGCCATAGGGTTTGACAGGCGCTTTGCCCCTGAGCGGATTGTTGAAATTTTAAGCGAACACGATGCCGATATCGTTCTGCTCCAAGAGGTTGATGAAGGCGTACCCCGCTCTCGTGAATTAGAGCTGGCCAAGGAATTATCCGAAGCGCTGGGCTATCCGCACTACGTCATGGGGCACAACGTCAGTGTAAAAAAAGGCTGGTATGGCAATGCCACGCTAAGCCGTTACCCTATTTTACGCGAACGCAATATCGATTTAACCATCGGTCAGCGCAAACGCAGGGGTTGCCAGCACTCTACCATTGAAGTCGAAAGCAGTAGCGGCAAAACCTATCCTTTGGAAGTATTCAATTTACACTTGGGACTGTCTGCGAAAGAACGCCAAAAGCAAGCGGGGGTGTTATGCCGATCGAAAGAATATGAAGATTTAGACAAGGATGCCGCATGCCTTATCGGCGGAGACTTTAACGACTGGCGCTCTCTATTACGCTCATTATTTATTGAAGGTTTAGAATTCCAGTGTGCCACCGATAAAGAAAGCAAAACGGGTTCACCCAAGGCGATTAAAACCTACCCTTCGTTCTCGCCAAAAGGTGGATTAGACCGCATCTATTATCGCGGCGGATTGCGACTACTTTCAGCGAAACGCTGTCGTTATAAGCTATCAAAAATAGCCAGCGACCACTTGCCGATTATTACCGAATTTGAGTTATTTGACTGATCGTTACCGATATTTATTAATCATTTTCAACAGCGCATTGCTCACTTATTTCACTGAAAATGCTTCACTGTTGTTACAGCTTTAAAGTAGAAAATTATGGAATATAAAGACTATTACGAAATTCTCGGGCTGAAAAAAGATGCCCCTCAAGATGAAATCAAGCGTGCTTACCGCAAACTTGCGCGCAAATATCATCCGGATGTCAGCAAAGAATCAGATGCCGAAAAAAAGTTCAAAGAAGTCGGCGAGGCCTATGAAGTCCTTAAAGACCCAGAAAAGCGCGAAGCGTATGACCAATTAGGTGCGAACTGGAAAGCGGGTCAGGACGGATTTCAACCACCACCCGATTGGGAACAGAATTTTGACTTTGGCGGCGGTGGCTATACACAAGGTAACGCTGAAGATTACAGTAGTTTCTTTGAAGACTTGTTTGGTGGCGATCGTGCCAGCAGTGGTCGTTACTATCGTTCGGGCGGCGCAACAGGTGGTTTTCAGGCTAAAGGTGAAAACGTACGCGCCAAGATCATGATCGATTTAGAAGACTCATTAAACGGCACCAAACAATCCGTAAAAATGGCGATTCCCGAAGTCAATGAACAAGGGCAAGTCGTCAGCAAACATAGAACCTTGAGCATAAAAATCCCCAAGGGAATCAAAGAAGGTCAAACCATTCGCCTTAGCAAACAAGGTAACCCCGGACATGGTGGCGGCGAGCCAGGAGATTTGCTGATTGAAGTCGCCTTCAACCCGCATAAACTCTATAACATCAACGATAAAGATATCTCCTTGAATGTCCCTGTTGCACCATGGGAAGCCACCTTAGGCGCCAAGATAAAAGTACCTACGCCGGACGGCAAAAAAGTGGATATGAAAATTCCACCAGATTCCCAACAGGGGCGTAAACTCAGATTGAAAGGCAAAGGTCTGCCGGGTAAAAATGCTGGAGATTTTTATGTAGTGCTACAAATTACACTACCACCTTCTTCAAACCCTAAAGTGAAGGAATTCAATGAAAAAATGCGCGACGAGATCGACTTTAATCCGCGCAGTTATTTATTCTAAAATCGGTAAAAGCCAATTATTGAAAACCTTATTTATTACTTAAAAATCTAATAAATAAGCGACAAACAAGAACATAGAGAAAATACGATGAGTACAAATGTGATGAATATTATATCTGGAAGCATACTCGAAGAAGAACCAACCTTAAATCTTGCAGAGCTATGCCAGTGCTGTCAAACCCCTGCCGAATTTATCATTCGGCTGGTTGATCAAGGTGTTATTGCACCGCTTGAAGGCGAATCCACCCGTCAATGGCGCTTCCATCAAAGCGCACAAATACGCACGCACAAAGCACTACGCTTAAGACAAGATTTAGGTATTAACCTATCCGGAGTGGCATTATCTTTAGAGCTAATGGATGAAATTGATAAGCTGAAAAGAGAACTAAATCACCTCAAACACATTGCAGAACACGAATTATTTGACGCTTGAAATTGAAGTTATACTTACCCCTCTGCTTTGTTGATTTACAGAAAAAATGGCTATAAGTAGGGGGGTGTCAAAATAATGCACGAAGGACAGGTAACAATCACTTCCCGTTTATGGAAAGAAATCCTTTGGGATAGAGCCTAAAGTTATACCCTTTGGAAGTATTTAAAGACGTACCTGATCATTCTTATTGCTGCAGCTTCTGGGATGCTATCAGTGTACATTTTGAATAAAGACAAAACGCTACTTGAGCTTATCTATATAAGTATCGGGGTTTGGTTTATTCTACTTTCGTATAGAGTATTGAAAATATTCTTGAGTATTCGCGCGATAAAAGAAGATCGCAGTTTTTATGTAAGCTTGAATCTGCAAAGTGTACAAATATCCCAAAAACTAACCCCTTGGGAACATTATAAGTTTTATATTGAGCACGATAACTATCTGGAAATACATGATATTGAAAACAATATTTCTTTTCTACCAAAGACCAGTGATATTGATGAAATCATCAGTTTTACGAAAAAGCGCATTACTAAGAAAATCTAACAGTATATTCCAGTAAATATTGTGCTCACTCTATAACACTAAAAAATTTACTGCTCGCTCTTCATTAAGCAATATGTTTTAACTTCGCCCCTTTCGTGCTCATTGTAACCTCAACTTCTATCAAGAATTACTTACGTCTTACTCCATAAGGATGAGCCATGCTGGCTAGTTCATCATGAAGCGCCAAAATTGCCGATTGACGAGAGCTATTTGTTTGTTCAATGAGACCCATTTGTCGATAGGTCTGAGGTTCGCCGAAGCTAGTACAGACAAGCTCTTTATGCGACGCTTCACGGAGGGCAATATTCGGAACAACTGCGACACCTAACCCTTCTGCAACACAAGAAACAATTGCGCTGATGGTGTCTATTTCCGCGATCACATCGGTGATAACTCCCATATGTGCAAGTTCGGTTTCGATAATATAAGACAGAGAAACATTCCTACTAAAACGAATAAATGGATGACGAATCAGAAGATCTTTTGCGGGCAATACCTCGCTACCTGGGGGGGCGATGACCATTAGTGGATCATTGAGAAAAGGGCTCCATTTGATTTTATTAGAGATATTACTATGCTCTGCAATAATGGCAGCGTCTAATCTTCCAGCGATCACATCAGCTAATAATGCTTCAGACGAAGAAACACGTAATTTGACTTTTAACTTTGGATATTTTTCTTTGAGTCTCATCATAGCCCGCGGTAAAAGGTTCAAAGCGCTGGTTCGCACTGATCCTATATTCAAAGTACCGATTACTTCTTTGCCTGAAAAAGTACTTTTGGTTTCCTCGATTATTTGGATTATCTGTTTGGCAGATTCAACCATTTGTAAACCATTAGAATTTATATGTGGAGGACGCGTTGTTCGGTCAAATAACGTTACTCCAATTTCTGACTCAAGATTTTTAATTTGCTGACTTATTGCTGCTGGAGTGAGATAAATGAGTTCAGCTGCTTGTGCGAAAGTCCCTACTTCAGCAGTAACGATTAATGTTTTCAGTTGTTTAATATCCATTTTTCCCTTGTTTTCATTCACTTAATTCTAATGATTTTTCGCCAAACATTAAGGCATGACTGCGTTTAACAAACAGGATTGCTATTTAATTAACAATAAAATCCGACTAAGAAAGCACACTTTAATCAAATAATATTTTTGTAAAATACAATTATTCATTGCTTTTGTTAAGAAAAATTGTCTGATAAGGTGATTTTTTTTAACAAAGACGTTTCATATGAAGCAAAAAGTTGTAGTGAAGAAGTACTTCACCACAATATTTTCGGACTAAAAGGAGAATGAAATGAGAATGATGGTATTTATTAATAATAATTTTACAAAATCTACTGCGATTGCTTTGGGAAGTATGCTGACCATGGTATTACTTTTAACCTCTTCGTCAGCCAGAGCGGAATACCCAGAAAAACCTATTGAGTTAGTGGTCGGTTACGGTGCAGGCGGAGGCACTGATGTAATGGCACGTTTAGTGGCGCCATTTATTGAGAAAAACCTAGGTGATGGTGCCAGCATTATCATTAAAAATGTACCAGGTGCCAGTGGTCAAATTGGAATTACTAAAGTGGCTAATGCTAAACCAGATGGCTATACCTTAGGTACTTACAATTTACCAGGCATGATGGCTCGCACATTGGATCGTAAGGCAGGATATTCAGCAGATAGCTTCAGCTATCTTGCTAATGTTGTTGGAGATCCCAATGTAATAGTTACGCAAAAAAGTAGTCCAATTAACTCAACTGAAAAATTAATTTCCGCTGCTAAAGCAGCCCCTGGCGAGCTCACTGTCAGTGTTTCTGCTTTAGGTGGAGATGATCAATTTGCATTAATTTCATTATCTGAAGAATTAGGAACTGAGTTTAACCTTATCCCATTTAAAGGATCTGCCAAGGCTAGAACAGCGGTCATGGGCGGGCATGTTTCAATGAGTATCATGAACCTTAGCGAGGCCATCAAGTTTTCTAGTGAGCTCAATATATTGGGAGTCGCAATGGAGAGCCGTTCTCCTTTAGCGCCAAACTTACCTACCTTCAAAGAACAAGGGGTTAACTTAATTGGAGGCTCTCAACGTGGAATTATTGCCCCTAAAGGTCTACCAGAAAATGTTGAGAAAAAACTCCTCGCGGCCTTTGAAAAAGCATTTCAAGACCCAGCCTTCACCAAGTCACTAGAAAATTCAGGTAATCCACCAGGTTTTCTAATTGGTGACAAGTTTAAAGAGTTTAATAATTTACAGCTCGAACGTGCAACGAAAAACTGGAAAGTTTCTCCCTGGAAAAAATAAAGTATTTTAATTGAGGCTGTACCATGTCCATAAATAATTTTAGAAACTATCTAAGCGCAGAGCTAGTTGCAATGGTGCTGATTTTTTTTGCGGGAGCTATTTTACTGCTAGACGCTAAAGATCTTCCAAAGGAAAGTGCGCTACTACCTATTGCTATGCTTGTTTTTATGATGTTGCTAGCGCTGGTATTATTTTTTACCACATTGCGCAAATTACATAAAAAAGAAGAACAGAAACCCTTAATTGCCAAGCCAGCTCGTTTTTTAGGCGTAATAGTAACTACAATTTTTTACGCTATTGCAGTGGATAATCTCGGCTTTTACACATCTACCGCGATAATGGTGCCACTTACGTCTTGGGCATTTGGTTATCGTCGCTGGGCCCATTTATTGATAAGTGCTGTGGTTTTTGTTGGGATTCTTTTTTTGATTTTCCATGTAGCAATGAACCGACAATTTCCAACTGAATTTTTCTTACGATAAGCGAGCGACATATTTATGTATGAAAACCTATTTGATACGTTGCCGCTTGTTCTCGAATGGCAGAATTTTTTAGCACTGATTATCGGAGTGTTCTCTGGAATTATGGTTGGTGCTTTACCCGGACTTTCGGCAACCATGGCTATATCGGTCTTGATTCCTTTTACATTCGGTCTTGAGCCACTTATTGCTTTAAGTATGATGGCTGGCATTTACAACGGGGCCATGTTTGGCGGTGCTATACCCGCTATTCTCTTGCGCATTCCCGGAACTCCAGCTGCGGTAGCAACTTGCTTTGATGGCTACCCTATGGCACAAGCAGGCAAGGGAAGTTTTGCTTTGCAAGTAGCTGTTATTTCTTCTGCTATCGGTGCGATTGCTAGCGCATTGGCACTTATGTTGCTGGCACCTCCCCTTTCTAAATTAACGTTACTTTTTGGCCCTGCAGAAATATTTTGGGTAGCTGTTTTTGGTATGACGAGTATTGTCTTCCTACTAGGTGGAAATATTTTAAAAGGATTGATTAGTACAGCTTTTGGAGTGCTAATTTCCCTTATTGGTTTAGATCCGATTACCGGCTATGAGCGTTTTACACTAGGCCAATTAGAGTTACTTGACGGTATTAATATTGTAGTGTTATTGGTTGGTTTATATGCATTACCACCAATGATTGGTTTGTTTGAAAATCCAGATATTACCGTAGGAAAGAGCTCCAAAACTTTGGGAAAACAAAGTGTCTGGACTACTTTTATGGCTACTCTGCATTTCTGGAAAACCTGGCTACGCAGTTCTGTAATTGGAATTTTGGTAGGAATCTTGCCTGGCGCGGGTGGTTCAATGGCTGCTTTTTTGAGTTATAACGAAGCGCGTCGTGCGTCTAAAACTCCAGAAACATGGGGCAAAGGCGAACCAGAAGGTGTTGCTGCCGCAGAAACTGCGAATAACGCAGATACTGCTGCAGCTATGATTCCAGCACTCACATTAGGTATTCCTGGTACCGCCGTTGCTGCAGTAGTTTTGGGTGGGTTGTTGATTCATGGAATACAACCTGGCCCCCTACTTTTTCGTGAACATCCCACTATCGTATTTGGATTTATGTGGCAGTTTCTGTTCTCTGCTTTTTTAGTTGTTTTAATCGGCGGCACGATGACAGGTTTTTTTGCCAAGTTACTAAAGTTACCTCGGTTAATTCTTGGACCACTGATCATTTCGTTGATGGTGGTCGGAGTTTATTCCATCCATGAGAGTATGTTTGACGTATACCTGATGATTGGCTTTGGCATTATTGGTTACTTCATGGAAAAGCTTAATTTCCCCCTACCACCAGTAGTATTGGGACTTATTCTTGGCGGATTTGCAGAAGAAAATCTGCGTCAAGTGTTACGTATTGGGCGTGGTGATTGGAGTACGCTTTGGCAGAATAACGCTAGCATTGCAATTATTATGCTGATTGTAATCGTAGTGGCGATGCCTGTGATACGAAGCTTGTTCAACAAACCTAAGCATAACGAGGCTGATGATGGCTAATACCCCCCGTGTTAATCGATGTTATATGAGAGGCAAATGTCTAAGTGGCTTGTCTTGGTTACTGTTTTTATTTTTTATTAATATATTTTAAGAGGTCTTCATGTCTACCGGATTTCAAATACTCAAAAGGTCACGTATCGCAAGTGCGGAGCTAGTCGCTGCTTTTTCAGCATTACCTGTAGCCAATGTGAGTGACGCGATGTGTCGCATGACTGCCGGTGGTGCCGCTTTGCGTCCGATGCATCGATCAAGCACAATGGCTGGCGTTGCAGTTACAGTCAAAACCCGTCCGGGCGATAATTTAATGGTACATAAAGCCATCAACATGTCAGGTGCTGGGGATATTATCGTAGTTGATGCTGGCGGTGATCTTACCAATGCCTTAATCGGAGAACTCATGCTGGCTTATGCAATTAAGCGTGGAATAGAAGGAATTGTGATAAACGGTGCAATCAGAGACTCAGGTTTTATCAGAAAAGAAAATTTTCCAGTATATGCGGCGGGAATTACTCATAGAGGTCCACTAAAAGACGGCCCAGGGGAAATCAATATACCTATTGCAATAAGTGGTATGGTGATTGAACCAGGCGACATTATTATTGGTGACGACGATGGTTTCCTCGCCGTCCCTTATCATGATGCGGAGAATATTTTACAGTTAAGTCAGAAGAAATATGAGGCAGAAAAAAAACTGGTTCAAGCGATTGAAAAAGGCACGAACGATCGCTCCTGGGTCGACAAAGCACTACTTGATAAAGGTTGCGTACTAGAATAAAAGCTGGATTCCAACCTTAATAATAGAGCTTATGTATATTAAATCCTTTGAAATAAAGAAATTGCTCAGGCATTAGAAGGCATCTTAGGTCGCTGATAAGAATCTATATCAGCGATTTAAGGCCGATAAACCTCTTTTGCTACCCGCGTTAATAAAGTCATAAAAAACGCAACATCATCTGCCTTCAAATCTTGATGGGATTGAAGAAAGTCTCCCGTTTTCGAATCATCTTTTTTGCTATGAAGCTCGCTATCTTTTAACACCAGAGATGTGCGAACAAATTCCGCTGCTCTGTTATGGCAGGAGCTACATTCATCTTTAAAACGAGGCGGGGTTTCTGTTTCTGCGAGTAGCATGTCGTATATGGCACTTTCCTGATTTTTTACCAGATAATGGTTATGCAGAAATAGCTGAAAACTTTCTTTATGTAGCGGTCCTTGTAACTTGCCATCAACCACTTTTAGAAAGGTTCGTGCGAAATCACCTGAGTGACTATGACATTCTGAGCAATTTCTATCCCAGAATTTATGCAGATCAGGACCTGTTGGTTTCTTTTCAGTCGCAGCAAGCGTTTGTGGTAACAGCAACGAGAATACAAACAGCAGAAGCAATAAACGCGCAACATTAAAGCTCATAAGCACGTCGAAAAAGGAACGGAAACTCTGATTCATTGTGTTTTTCATATTTATACCTGTTTAAAGTCTGATTAATGCAACTTTGTTTACACCCCCCCACTTATAAGCACTTTTTTTGCCATATCACATAGGCCGTAATGAAATAATCATTCGCATCAAGTCAGAGAGTGTTCGTGCCTGCATTTTGTCCATGACTTTGGAACGATGTGCTTCTACTGTCGATTGGCTAATATGCAGTTCACTAGCGATATTTTTATTCTGCATGCCGGTGACTATCAGCTCCATGACTTCCTTTTCGCGATCGGTGAGGTTATCTACTTTGGCTTGAATTTCGGCAAGTCGTGAGGCTCTGCCTCGCTGTTCGGCATCTTTTTCTATGGCTACATGAATACTGTCTAATAGTTCTTGTTCGTTAAATGGCTTTTCAAGAAACTCAGAAGCGCCAGCTTTTACCGCCCTGACCGCCATTTGCACATCACCATGGCCTGTGATTATGATGATCGGTGGGCAGATAGGTTCTTTGCTAAGCTGCTCTTGCAAGGTGAGGCCGCTCATTCCTTTCATGCGAACATCAAGGATCAGACAACCTGCTCTTGATCGATCAAAACTATCCAGGTAGCTTTGCGCGGAATCAAAGGTTTCTGTTTCCAAGCCAACGGATTCTATTAATAGTTTTAAAGAATCACGAACTTCTTCATCATCATCTACAATAAAAACTGTTATTTGCTCACTCATGCGACTTCCTTGTTTTTGGTTTTTCTTATGTTGTTTTCTTTCTCTATTTTAGGGCTTTTGACAATAGGTAGTTTAAAACTAAAGCAAACGCCACCCTCGACGTTATCTTCAATGATTATCTTGTCATCGTGTGTTTCGATAATACCCTGACTGATCGATAAACCTAAACCCATACCCTGTTCTTTGGTAGTAATAAATGGGTCGAAAAGCTGCTCTACTACCTCCTTATCAATCCCTGAGCCGGAGTCTGAAATGCTGATTTTTAACTTACCGTCTTGCTGGTTTTCGGTTTTGATAATGAGGTTTCTTCGGCCTTCTGGCGTATCTTCCATCGCCTCGACAGCATTTCTCACCAGATTAATAATAACCTGTTCTATTTGAGTATCTTGCGCTAAAACCCATTCTACTGAATCATCAATATCCAGTTGAAGCGTGACCATCTTCCGCTCGATTTCCATGTGCGTTAGCTCTAACACCACATCTAACATTTCAGACACTTTAACGGGCTTTTTATCTGGCAGGTCTTTATTCACGAAGTGCCTGATTTGCTTGATTACAGCACCTGCTCTTTCTGCCTGTTTAGATATTTTTTCCATGACTTCAGAACATTGATCTTGCATCGATTCATCTGTTGAATCTTTAGAGCCCAACATGCGGATACAAGCACGAGAATAGTTATTTATCACGGTTAATGGCTGGTTTAACTCATGCGCAATTCCCGATGCCATTTCACCCAAGGTACTCAAGCGCGCAACATGGAACAGCTGCAATTGATGTTCGATGGTTTTCTTTTTTACCAGCTCACGCTGTGTTATATCTCGAAACACAACCGCGCTGCCGATAGTTGTGTTTCTAGGGCCTTTTATAGGTGTACAGCTGTATTCGACTGAAATCGTTGAACCATCAGCCTTCCAAAATATATCGTCATCTATAAAACGCGGCAAACTATCATTGGTTGTTTTATAAACAGGACATTCTTCAACTGGATAATGCGTACCATCGGCATGCGAATGATGCAAAATAGTGTGCTGATTATTACCGACCAATTGAGCGGTTTTCCAGCCTGTTATATTTTCGGTCGCTTTGTTTGCGAAGGTGCAATTGCCGTTAAGGTCGACGCCATAAATTCCATCGCCGACCGAATCAAGCAATCTTTCATAGTGCCGCTCCATACGCAGTTGAATACGTTTTAAACGCTTATTTCTGCGAACCACCGCTGACGTTATAACCCCCATTCCTAGCAAAACGATTGCCGCGGCGACTCCCCAATACCAGTATTTTTTAACGACATCTTTGACCGTGAACTTCCCAATCTGGTCGTAAGGCGGCAGCCTCAACTCCTGAAATAACTCGTGTACTTGTTGATAATCTAAAGGTAAATCCCACACCGCATATTTGCCTGCTAATGCAGCTGGGTGTTCTTTCGGCATGGCAAATAAAGCCAAGGCTACTTTTTTCGCTAACTCGTCAGAGGTTTTTTGCAACTTGCTAAATGGCCACTCGGGATATAAGCGGGTACTTAATCTAAAAGGAAAGTTGCTATCAGTTTGCGGGTTGATAATTCGGACCTGAGTTAAATCTAAGCCAGCGGTATTCGACATGCGTTCTAATATATCAGTACGTACCGTTCCAGCATCTATTTCACCATTGATGACAGAGCGCACCACATGATCGTGAATACCACCAAATTCTAGCTTCGAGAAGTCCTCATAAGGATTGATACCTTTCGCTTGCAGCTCTCTCCATGCCATTTGAAAACCACCTAAAGAGGTCGCATCAACCGCCATAAACGATTTACCGTGGAGGTCTTCCAGCGTTTGAATGTCTTCGCGATCTTTTCGGGTAAAAATTACCCCGCCAAAAACTTTATACGCATCGTCACCACGCAGGTTGTACATAGTCCCCAGTCGGGAGACACGATATTTGTATTCCAGATTTACATAGATACCCGGATTAACCAGAATGAAATCAACTTCGTCATTTTTAACCGCGCTATCGACTTCATCAAAATCCAGAGGAATAATTTCAAAATCGTAATCAGGAAGTTTGTTTGTCAAATAACGAGCAGTGGGCCCCCATGAATTCAGAGTGAAGGTGTCACCACGATGACTCAACACCCCAATTTTTATAAATGGGTCTTCAGCATAGGCCAAACTATTTGTCATCGACAAAAGCAGTAACCACAGTAAAGAAACAATTCGAATCATAAGTAAAAATTAGCGGGGTCAGTAGACACAGTCTATCCTATTTCTGACATTTGAGGGACTGTACAATCGTTTTAGCTGTCTTTCAAACCGCTCTTTTTCAAAGTTTTTTTCAATACATCAATGAAATATTCTGGTATTCCACAATAACGATCAAGGTAAACACTAGTCCACTGCATACAAACTCGCCTAGTGAGTGTGGAACTGCGGTATTGCCCATAATACAGTTTATTAGATTTAATAATGAGCTAGACTTTCTTTACCCATTTCAGTAAATTCCAAGGAAGACTATTCAAGTTAATAACAATGAAAAGGCACGTAGAAGTGCCAGAAAAGTTCAAGAGGAGAGCTTTTAAGCCACATCCAATCGTGGTGGTTTTAGTGTATTCCCCAAATTTTTTTGAGCTTAAGTTTATAGCACTTGAACAGGCTTCCTTTACGTATCCTCATACTAAAAAACAGGAGTCCTCCATGCCTACTATGGATAAACGAACCTTTCTTAAAATACTTGCCGCAGGCACCGCTAGTGCCGGATCTTTACCGTGGATTATGCATCAGGCACAGGCTGAAAATATCAAACAGGCGCCGATGCCAGAAGGTTATTATTCGATACCCAAGAAAGGTCAGGCACGCATCCTACATACGACTGATGTGCATGGTCAGTTACTCCCCGTTTATTTTCGTGAGCCCAATGTCAATTTAGGTGTTGGACCAGCATTAGGTAGACCGCCACACATTGTCGGCAAAAAGCTTCTAGAAAAAATGGAGCTCCCCTTGGATGGCCCTGAGGCTTATGCCTATACCTACCTCGACTTTTATAATGCGGCAAAAAAATACGGTAAAACCGGGGGCTATTCACACCTTAAAACGCTGCTCGATTCCTTACGCAAAGATGCCGGCGGCAAAGATAACACCATCACACTGGATGGTGGCGACTTATGGCAAGGCTCTGGTACATCACTTTGGACTCGCGGAGTCGACATGGTTGAAGCGTCAAACATACTTGGTGTAGACGTAATGATTGGCCATTGGGAATTTACATACAACGAATCAGAAGTACTTAGCAACGTGGCTTTATTCAAGGGTGATTTCATCGGTCAAAATGTTCGCGTTAAAGAAGATTCTTTGATGGATGATGCCTATGCAGAACTCGTAGAAGAAAATGATGGTCGCGGACTGTATGACGAAGATGAAGGCTATGCTTTCCAGCCTTACGTTATGAAGGAAGTTGGCGGCAAACGCATTGCGGTAGTCGGACAAGCATTTCCGAGAACAGCGAATGCTAATCCTCCAGAGTTTTTCCCTGACTGGTCATTTGGTCTGCGTGAAGAAGACATGGCAAATCTGGTCAAGAAAATTCGTAGCGAAGAAAAACCTGATGCCGTCGTAATGCTATCTCACAACGGCATGGATGTAGATATCAAGATGGCTGAAAACGTCGGTGGCATTGATGCGATCTTCGGTGGTCATACGCATGACGGCATGCCAAAACCAATCGAAGTAACGAGCAAAGGGGGTAACAAGACCTTAGTCACCAATGCCGGTTCTAATGGAAAATTCGTTGGCGTGATGGATTTTGACATATCCGATGGCAAGACCAATATGCATTATCACATGAAGCCCGTAATCACGAATTGGTTGCCTGCCGACAAAGAAATGGAAGCCTATCTGTCACAAATGCGTAGCACCAAATACGATGAAAATATTGTTGAAGCACGTAATGAAAATTTCAAAGTAAACAAAGATCGTTTAGGTAAAACCTACGATGAGATTCTCACTGAAAAATTAGCCATTGCCGATCGCACGTTGTACCGACGTGGTAACTTTATGGGTACCTGGGATCAGGTGTTGTGTAACGCGCTTCGTCACGAATACAAAGCAGACATTTCATTCTCTGCTGGCGTTCGCTGGGGTACAACCACCCTGAAAGGCGACTGGATTACCATGGAAGATGTCATGACCCAATGCTCCATGACCTACGCAGAAACCTACAGCAATGAAATCACAGGCAAAGCGTTACTAGAAACGCTTGAGCAAATTGCGGACAACCTATTCGACCCCGACCCTTACCTTCAATCTGGTGGCGATATGGTGCGTGTTGGTGGATTGGATTACACCATCGACCCAAGCAAAAAGCTTTACGAGCGCATTACTGATGCGCGTCTGGATAACGGTGAAAAAATCGAACCGGAC
The DNA here is from genome assembly GCF_035798195.1 of Cocleimonas sp. KMM 6892. Classification (NCBI taxonomy): domain Bacteria; kingdom Pseudomonadati; phylum Pseudomonadota; class Gammaproteobacteria; order Thiotrichales; family Thiotrichaceae; genus Cocleimonas; species Cocleimonas sp. KMM 6892. Next base: position 519,253 of record NZ_JAPFBV010000001.1, read on the forward strand.
AAAAGCTACAAACTCGCCGGCTGGGCAACGGTTAATCGCACCCCAGAAGGGCGTTTAATGTGGGATGTTGTGCGCGATTATATTCTGGCTGCAAAAGGTAAAGACGATAGGCTCAACTTACCTAAAATGAATCGCCCGAAGATCGTTGGGATGAACGACAATCCTGGTTTAGCTGACTATACAGGCGAAACAGGTTAATGGTGAAAGCGTCAATACAGTAACCGCTGTAACCACAACATCCGTTAAGTAGAAACAATCTGAACTTTTAAATTCTGTGCTAGTCTTTATAGTAATCCCTTTTGAGTTTACATAATGAGACTAGCTACAGTTTTTAATACCAAAAAGAAAGCGCTCTATACGTTTCTACTGAGTTTGATATTACTTTCAACTCAGGCTGCTCAGGCTTTACCTAAAGCTTTTGAAGCTGACTATTCAGTTGCCAAAGGCAGCATGAGTCTGGGTAATCTGAATGCGTCACTCCAGTATTCTGGCAATCGTTATATCTATTCAAAATCGACAAAAGCCACTGGTATTGCCGCTATGTTGACAGGAATTACGATCACCGAAAAAACAGATGGCCTATTTTCTGGGCAAACCATCGTGCCCCAAAATTATCTGTTCAATCAATCGCGTCGCAGTAAATCACGGATTGACAAAATACACTTCAATGGCAAAAGTGCCGTTGGTAGTTACAAAGATAATAAATTCAATCTGGCAGTACAACCGGGCATTCAAGATAGAGCTTCGTTGGAGTTAGTGTTAGCGAATGATATTGGCAGCAATAAGCAGCAGCTAAACTATACCGTTGTCGAACGTGGAAAAGTGAAGCAATACAACTTTCAGAAACTAGGCAATGAGCAAGTTCAAACACCAGCCGGAACCTTTAACACGGTTAAAGTAAAAGTGGTTAGAACCGGCAATAAACGAGAAACTGTTTTCTGGCTAGCAAAAGAAATCGATTTCGTACCGGTAAAAATACGCCATCGCGAGAAAGATGATGTCATCACAACCGTTATCAGAAGCTACAAAAAGATCTGATCGAACGACTAGGCACTTAATTTTTTAAGGCCTAGCCGACCTAAAATCATTTAAAAACAAGAATCTTCAAACTTCCGTTATTTCTCTTTGGGCGCTTGTTTTTCGCTATATTTGCCTACTTTCTATACAAAGTCCTAACAATTCTGTGACATTAGACACAGAATGCTTCATTTTCATATGACAAACTGTCTTTAAGCTTTCGCATTTAAAGAACAAAAAAGCACGGGGTTAATATTTAGGGAATTCTTATTAGGAAGACGATTCCCATTAACTATGGTGAGTAAAATGAAGAAACTTGCAGCAGCAGTATTATCCATTTCTTTCATGATCGCATCACAAGGCGCAATAGCCTGCGATGACAAAGCTTGTGAAAGAGCGTATCTATCATCAACGTCTCAATACATCTCAAACCATGGTCGACAGGCAAACACCGCACGCACCGAACGTGAAGCACATGCGTTAAATCGTGAGCGTCGTGATTATGCCGTACAAAGCCATTTGCATAGAGCGAAACAGTTCTTATCAAGTACTAAATAAGCCGTTTAAAAGGGCAAGTGATTAATTACTTTGCTCTAACTGTCTATGCAGAACATTTGAGAAAAACCGCCCCAAAGTGGGGGGGTGTATTTTGCGTTTAACGCATTAATGCCTATCGGATTTCGCGGGCCCTAATATTGCGGCCTTTCACTTTGCCATTCCTAAAGTGTTGCAATGCTTTTGCCGCCACACTTTTATCAATGGCGACGTAACTCATCGTATCAAAGATATTGATCTTACCGATCTGAGAGCCGTCTAAGCCCGCATCTTTGGTCAATGCACCCAGTAGATCACCTGGTCTGAGCTTGTTCTTTTTACCTGAGTCTAATTGCAAGGTGGTCATTGGTGCTACCAGACTAAAACTGATGTTGCGATTGAGCGATTCAACCTCTTCATTGACACATTCTGTTTCCAAGAAATCTTCAATCGCAATAATGCGCGATACTTCATCTTCAAGATAAATACTCAACGCCAAACCATTTTCGCCAGCGCGACCGGTACGACCGATACGATGCACGTAAATTTCAGGATCGTGTGGTAATTCATAATTGATAACTGCCCCGAGTGATTTAATATCCAGACCACGAGCTGCAACATCCGTCGCGACCAATACCGAACAACTGTTATTCGAAAAACGCACCAATACTTGATCACGTTCACGTTGCTCTAAATCACCGTGTAACGCCAGTGCATCAATATCGTGTTCTTGCAGGAATAATTCGATTTCTGCACATTGAATTTTGGTATGACAAAAAACCACTGTGTTTTGCGGAGCGTAGTGCTCCAATATTCCCAATAACGTATCTTTACGCTGATAAGGATTCGTTTTATAAAACACCTGCTGGATCACATCTGCTTCATGTTCAGCATCTACTTTTACCGTAATAGAATCCTTTTGGATCGAACGGCACATTTTTTTGATTGAATCGGGGAATGTTGCTGAGAACAACAGGGTTTGTCGACTTTCTGGGGTTTCTCTAACAATGTGATTGATCTCATCCTGAAAACCCATGTCCAGCATTCGGTCGGCTTCATCCAGTACCAGAGTTTCCAGCTGGGAAATATCCAGCGTTTGGCGGCTCAGGTGATCTTGAATTCGCCCTGGTGTGCCAACCACAATATGTGCGCCATGCTCTAAGGAATCAGCCTGAGGTCTTAGTTTGGTGCCACCGCACAGGGTAACAATTTTAATATTGGGAATACAACGCGCTAACGAACGTAACTCTTTCGCCACCTGATCAGCGAGCTCTCGCGTTGGGCAAAGCACCATAGATTGAACACCGAAAAAGCGCGGATTGATTTTATCCAGCAAGCCCAAACCAAATGCGGCGGTTTTACCGCTACCGGTTTTCGCCTGAACAATTAAATCTTTCTCATCCAGAATTTGCGGCAAGCTCGCCGCTTGCACTGGTGTCATGCCGACGTAACCTAGTGAATCCAGATTATCGAGTTGTGGCTGAGGGAGTTTGAGCGTTGCAAAGCTATTATCTGACATGGTATTTCTAATTCAAATCTTAAAAGAGCTATTAAAACACACCCCCCCACTTATACGAGGTTTTTTGATTAAAATCTTGTGACTTAATTCTCGTAAAAACAGGGGTATTTACTCGAGTACATCTCTCTACCTTCCTGTGTTGATAACTAAACGGTTCCTTTTTGCTAAACATTTCCTCTATCAGGAAAGCGTGATTCCCTTAGAGAGTTACCGGAGTAACAAAACCTTCAGGTTTTAGCGTCAGCACAGAACAGTTGACCTGGTCGAGTACTACTTCAGCCGTGTTGCCAATCAGAAAACCGGTAATTCCCGTTCGGCACACTGTACCCATGACCAGCAAGTCAATGTCGTCCGAGACTACTAACTCGGGTATACGCTCAACAGGATTTCCATCGACTAGGTGCATCTGAGGATTTAGTCCTGCGAAATCAACCTGTTTTAGCAAGTTATCAATGCGTTGATCATATTCACTTTCAAGGCGAGATATCAGCTCTTTTACATCTTCTTTTGTCATTCTGCGAACATAGCGCCTATCCATAGAATCCTTCACACCGATAATATGTAACTCAGCATTTTCTTTACGCGCCATATCGGCCGCCAATTGCAGGATTAGAGGATTAAGTGAGTCTTTCTTTACATCACTCTCTGTAGGATCAACCGCTGCGAGAATGCGTTTATACGGCTGCGGTTGATTTCGTTTAACCACCCACACAGGACAGGGACATTGGCGCATCAAATTCATAGAGGTCGTACCGAACAAACGCTTACGAATACCCTTATTTTCTTCTGTTGAAGTAATCACCAGATCATGCTGTTCACGCAATACCTGACGAATAATCTCCAGATATCGTATGCCTTCTATGACATGGATCGTAACGTCGATATCGTCATATTTAACCATTAAACCTTGTAGCCATTCACGACGTTCTTCAATAGCTGAAGCAAGTAATTGGGGTGCTAATGTTTCATTACGAAACAAACCCAAGGGTTCTTTCAATACCGAAAAAAGTGTCAGTTTTGACCCGTTTTTCTTAGCCAGAGTTATCGCTTTATCCAAAGCCACTGACCCCTTTACTTCCGAGTCTTCAGGCTGAATATCCAGAAGGATATTTTTAAATTGTTGCATGATATCGAACTCCTCTGTTTAAAGTACCCCAATCAATATTAGCACCAATAAAAAATGTTCTGCAGGCAAGTTCAGGCGTCTTCTGTTTATTCATAGGAAAGCTTGATAAACATCAACTCAGTGGATATTGAGCAGAAAATTCTGAAAATACCCTTCTCCATTTTTGGAGATATCCGTGAGGGTTTGCTTGCGGGAAGTGTCTTAACTCCGCCGCTAAAAAAGTCTTAAAAGCACCAAACCAGCCATAGCAAAACCGATACCTAATAACTCCAAAAATCGAAACGGTATGTGCAAGAAAAAGCGCGTATAGAGCAATACAACAACCAGGTTAAGCGCTGAGAGTGCCGAAACCATACCAGTGGGACCAGTTGCAAATGCCGTTAAAATAGCCACCATTCCGGCAATATTGGTTATTCCAACCAACATTCCGAGATTAAACGTTCGAACCGTAGACCAGGATAATTCCTCAGTATTCTGGTTACGGCTATGTCTATTGGCGAGCCAACTTAGTAAAAACAACAAACTCCCCACGCCAAACATTAATAGCAAGGTGACAAACATATCCGCCTCAACCCGTGTAGATTGTTTACCCATAATATCGTTTAAGCCAAAAAACAAGGCTGCAAGCAAGCCCCATTGAGCGCCTTTTAAGTCCGTTAGGCTTAAGTCATTAGAATAACGAATCAGATAAATGCCAACAAAGATAATGAAGAAAGACCATAACTGAATGGTCGTGAGGGTTTCATTCCACAGCAGGAAAGCCAATATAACCACAATTAACGGCGGCAGACCTGCTAACACACTCACAAGCGAAGCCTTACCAACGGCATAACCTTTATATAATGAGGCATTTGCCGAAAATGATAGAACCCCCATGCTGGCACCCACAAAAATATGACTAGTAGATATATCTAACGGCGCTTTTTGAAAAAGTAAAATAAAGATACTGACCAAAAAGCCCGTGAAAAATACACCGCATAACATCAAATTGCGGTTCATGGTCTTTTGCGAGGTCCATTGATATAAAACACCACGCAAACCAAAGCACAACGCCGATAATAGCGCGTAAAAAATCCAACTCATTGAAAATCTCCAGATCCGATCTATTCGCTGCAAACTATGATAAGAAATCTACCAAGGATTATCCCATGATCTATTTTTAATATGAGTGATCAGCTCGGGAATCCTTTACGACAGAACTACCACATCAAATCATCGGGCACTTCAAAGTCTGCGTACGGATCGTCCTCATCTTTTGTATTACTCTGATCTTTTGCCTTATCTTTAGAGGCATACTCATTCAATAACACGATTGATTCATTATCACGTTCGCTGATTTTTCTCGCAGCTTCAGCAGGGATCAAAAAGTAGTCTGCTTGCTCCTGATCACTATCGTCAGTATTTGCAGACTTCGCTATTTTAGCTATGGCGATAATTCCTCGTGAGATCAAAGTGTGATTCTCAGCAGAAACCAGCATGGTTTTAATTTTATTATTATCGGTAAAGTTATAAGTGAGTTCGCTATCTTCAGGTGCTTTTTTATCTAGCTTAGTAATCGCATTCATTTGAATCATCTGACGAATCTGTGCCTGCACTTCTTTCTGTTGTGCTTCCTGCTTGCGCTGTTCGTTTAATGCCTGGCTCTTTTTCTGCTCTTCAAGACGTGCTTTCTCCGCTAACTCAGCAGCGTCGTTTTTAAGCTCTGTGTTAGTTGCCTGACTTTGTTTCTTTGCTTTTTTCTTGGCAGTCTGGATATTCTTGGCTTCCTGCTTTTTGATTAAACCTGCGCCTAGAAGCTGATCTTGAAGTGAACCTTTCATGTTATTCCTGCAGTAATTGTTTATCCTAACGAATTTAGATTATGCCATTCTATAACGCGCCCGACAGCTATTTAGTTAATATTTCTCGACGTCTAAACCTAACAGCTGAGTAAAACCTTACATAAAAGTCTCTGCTAGCAGATATGAGAAAATCTCATAAAGAATACAATATTAAATCATTGGATAAAAAACTTATGGGAAGGCTTAATCATATAAAAACTCATAATCTGAGTTTTTATATAAATCATCTACTATCATCAGTAGGCACAATTATTACTAATTAAAATACCACTATAAGGAAAATGTAATATGTTAAATATAAAACATCTACTCCTAGCTGTTTGTGTCACAAGCAGTTTTGCCGCTACGACAATCTCTCACGCTAAAGATTTACGCTGGAAAATGCCAACCGCTTTTGCTACCAAGTTACCTGGACTAGGTTCGCCAGCGGCGTGGGTCACTGAAAAAATCAATGTGGCAAGTGATGGTTCACTTAAAATAAAATTATATGAGCCAAAAACACTCGTTCCACCTTTTGAGATTCTTCAGTCTGTTTCTGATGGTAAAGTAGGCGCAGGTTACACCTGGATTGGTTACGACCAAGGTAAAATTCCAGCTGTTCCTTTATTTGCTGCAGTTCCATTTGGCCTAAAGCCACCAGCATTTACAGGTTGGTACTACTATGGTGGTGGTCATGAAATGCTTCAGGAAATATACGCAAACAAGGGATTTAAAGTTTACGCACAATTGTGTGGAATCGTCGGTCCAGAAACAGCGGGCTGGTATAAAAAACCCATTGAGACTCTTGAAGACTATGATGGTATGAAAATTCGCTTTGCTGGTTTAGGCGGCAAGGTTCTCGAGAAACTAGGTGCGTCAGTTACTATGCTTCCTGCTGGTGAACTATTCCAGGCTTTAGAGAAAGGCACTATCGATGCTACTGAGTTTTCGATGCCTGCAATCGATCAGATTTTAGGCTTCAATAAAATCGTTAAAAACAACCTTTTCCCAGGTTGGCATCAACCATTTACTGCGCAATACATGTTAATCAACTTAGACGAGTGGAATAAAACAACTCCAGCTCAAAAAGCATTAATTGAATCAACTTGTACTGCTGGTGTTATGAGAGGCTTAGCTGAAGGCGAGTACAAAAATGGTGCCGTATTAGCTAAATTACAAGAAGAAGGTATCAACATAGGACAAATTCCTGATGATATCCTGAAAGAGTTGAAGAAAATTTCAGACTCGGTTTTAGCTGAGCAATCAGCTATAGATGCTGACTTCAAACGCGTTAATGATTCACAAAAAGCATTCCAGAAAGAATACATTCTTTGGGATGAGCGTGCATACCTTAACAATGAAATCTTGAAGTAACTTAGTAATCTTAAGTAAAAGGAAAGTGAGTGCCATGTGCACTCACTTTTTCGTAAAAGAAACCCAAATTCATACCCATTAACTATTTTTAACGCTTTAATTTTGAAGAGAGTGAAGCATGTCTATTCCAGCTCAAAATAATGAGAGTATCCCTTCCAGAGGCGACTTACCTCATACAAAAACATCAGCCCGTCTTGATAAGTTTGTAACCAAAATAGGAGAGTACAGCTCTTGGTTATGGGTCATAACGATTGGCTTTATTTTGTATTCTGTAATTTCGCGATACTTATTTGGCCAAGGCTCGGTTATGTTGGAGGAAATCCAATGGCACCTGGCAGGCGCAGCATGGCTTATAGGCTTATCTTATACACTCGTCGACAATGAACATGTACGTGTTGATGTTTTACATGAACGACTTTCACGCAGAACCCAGGCATGGATCGAAGTTTTTGGCATAACATTATTACTACTCCCTTTTTTATTCATCTCTCTAAATGAGATGATTCCTTATGTTTACAGCTCATACGAGCAGGGTGAGGTGTCAATCTCCCCCAATGGTCTGCCTTATCGCTGGCTAATTAAGCTGTTCTTACCATTAGCTATTGTCCTTTTGATAATCGCTTCATTCTCTAGATTACTAAGAGTTATAGCTCTTCTATCCAATAAAAAAGGTAAGAACTAATGGAAATCGATACTCTATTCGTCATTGGTATGTTTTCTACCTTTGGCCTACTACTGGCGACAGGCTTTCCTGTTGCGTGGGTACTGGCGGGCACGTCTGTAATCTGGACCATAATAGGCATCTATGCCGTAGAATCTTTTGGTGTGGATCTTTGGTTTGACTGGGGAAGCTCCCTTGGTCTTGTACCAGAAAGATTATGGTCGCTAGTCGGAAGTGAAACACTGGTCGCTCTGCCCATGTTTATATTTATGGGGATTATGCTGGACCAATCAGGTGTTGCCGAAAAGCTCATGAAAAACATGGTGAAGCTGTTTGGTAATGTAAGAGGTGGCTATGCAGTTACCGTAATTATTATCGGAGTATTACTGGCTGCCACTACGGGAATTATTGGTGCATCTGTTGTTTTATTAGGAATGCTATCTCTTCCCGTTATGCTTGAAAATGGCTACTCAAAAGAGTTAGCGGTTGGAACATGCTGTGCGACAGGCACACTGGGAATTTTAATTCCTCCATCAATTATGCTGGTTCTTATGGCTGATCGTTTGGCTACGCCTGACGCATCTGTTGGCAACCTGTTTATGGGCGCATTTTTCCCAGGAGTTATGCTGGGAGCCATGTATATAGCTTACGTGCTAATTATCTCTGCATTAAAGCCTGAAATTGCACCACTGCCCAAAAATCAGGAAAAAGTAAGTTTTAAAATTGTATGGGATGTAATTAAGGCAGTTTTACCTACTTTAGCTTTGATTCTATCTGTTTTAGGTTCAATCTTTGCCGGCATAGCGACACCTACTGAAGCATCAGGCGTAGGCGCATTTGGTGCAATGTTATTAGCGCTCTTTAACGGACGTCTAAGCCTTAAAGTACTAAAAGAAACGGCCTATCAAACCACGAAAACAACCTCATTCATATTCGCTATATTTGTTGGTGCAACTGCTTTTTCGATTGTATTACGTGGTTTAGGTGGCGACGAGGTAATCACTCGCACACTAACCGGGCTTCCCTTCGGCCCGGATGGCGTTTTGATCGTGATATTACTCACTGTTTTCATGCTTGGTTTCTTCCTCGACTGGGTGGAAATTACATTAATCGTGTTGCCTCTTGTTGCCCCTGTGGTTCAGGCACTAGGGTTTGACTTGGTCTGGTTCACCATATTGTTTGCTGTGTGCCTGCAAACGTCATTCCTTACTCCGCCGGTTGGATTCGCACTATTTTATATAAAGGGTGTTTGCCCACCGAATATCAGAGTAACCGATATTTATCGTGGTGTTGCCCCATTTATTCTTCTGCAACTTACTGGATTAGCCCTTATTTATTACTTCCCCGCAATTGTTACCTGGTTGCCAGAAGTTACTTACGGGGCAAAGTAAAAACATCTATCTATTTATTATTTAGCCAAACATCTTCTACAGCTGTCATAGCGGCCTCAATCGAGGGGTTGCTATGACAATCTTTACGGCAGATAAAGCATAGCCCTGCATCCAGAGAGACTTTGTCTGCAATAACAACTCCGTGGGCATGCGATGCGTCCAAAGCATTACTATGACGCGCCAAAGACAAACCAACCCCTGATAATACCAAGTTCATCATAGATTGCTCCAAGTCAACGCTCGCCACGATGTTTTGCCTTGCATCGATTGATGCAAACTTCTTGGATAATAGCTGGTTGTGTACGGAGTTCGGTGGCGTTCCAATCCAGGGGAGTTTTGCTAACTCTTCCCAATTCATTCCTTCTACACGACTCCGCCAACCGAGTGGTGCAATCACTCGATATGAAAACTCACGTAACTTAATTAGGTGATACTTATCACTCAAGTCGGCCAAGTCTGGAGGACCTAGTGTAAATGCCACATCCAGTTGATCATTTTTAACCAACTCAGCAACTGTTCCTGACATACCATGCGTAAGTTCCAGCATCAAAGCAGGATGTCGTTTAGTCAAAAGACTTAAATAATCCCCTAAACGAAGAAACTCAGGATCAAGAATAGTACCAAGACGTAGCCGCCCACTTACAGCATTATCAAGTCCAGCAGCCTCATTACTAAAATCATTTTCGGCCTGTAACGCACGCTCGGCAGCAGGCAATAATCGTTGACCTGCTTCAGTTAATCTCATCCCGTGAGGCGTCCGCTCGAACAACACTAGATTTAATTGTTCCTGTAATTTTTTTATCTGCAAACTCAAAGCTGACTGAGTTAAAAACAAACGCTTAGCTGCGCGAGTTAAATTCCCCTCACGAGCTACATATACGAATGCTTTAAAATTGTAAGTTTTCATTTAGATATAATCTTCCCTCATAACCTAAACAAGATTAAGTCATTAGACCTCATACAGCAAGTCACGTCTAATAAGGAAATAGAATATTAAATAACTAAAATCTTAATCTGGATATAAGCAATACTTAAATCAAAATACGATTTATAGGCCATCCAATTATTAGTGTTTTTTAATAACAACAAACTTTTTATACCCTGTTTACGGGGTAATTTTACTATTTACGCATGAACTGGATTAGAACCTATGACGAATATTGGCAAGTTTGATTATATTATTGCAGGCGGTGGAGCAGCAGGCTGCGTTCTGGCAAACCGCCTTTCAGCTGATCCTGACATCACTGTATTATTGTTAGAAGCAGGCAATGACGAAAAATGGATTTGGACCAAAATTCCTGTCGGTTATCTGTATTGTATAAATAATCCGCGCACGGACTGGTGTTTTAAAACCGAACCTGAAGCCGGATTAAATGGCCGCTCTATCATTTATGCACGCGGAAAAGGGTTAGGCGGTAGTACGCTGATTAATGCGATGTTGTACATACGTGGACAAGAACGTGATTACAATGAATGGGCGACTTTAACAGGGGATAGCAGTTGGTCGTGGGAACATTGCCTCCCTGTCTTTAAAGAAGTAGAAGATCATTGGCAAGGTGACAGCAAAAACCACAGTAAAGGTGGCGAGTGGCGAGTTGAACAGCAACGCTTATCATGGGAAGTTCTGGATCATTACACAACCGCAGCTCAGCAGGCTGGCATTCCTTTAAGCAGCGACTTTAATGGTGGAGACAATCTGGGTGTCAGCCAATTTGAAGTTAACCAAAAGAAAGGAACCCGCTGGAGTTCGGTACGCGGATTTCTTGACCCAATACGCTCTCGCCCTAACCTTAAAATCGTTACTGGGGCACTATCAGACAAACTTATTCTCGATGGAAAGCGTGTAACCGGGATCGAATATACTCAAGGCGGGGAGCAGTTCTCGGCTAGCTCACGTATTGAAACGATCCTATCTTCAGGTTCAATCGGTTCTCCTACGATTTTACAACGCTCAGGCATTGGCGACCCGAAAACGCTAACCGAACTGGGTATTCCTGTTGTGCATGAACTACCTGGCGTAGGTAACAATTTACAAGATCATCTGCAGCTTCGTACTGTATTTAAAGTAGAAGGAATTAAGACCCTCAACCAGACAGCTAATAGCTTATGGGGCAAAGCAATGATGGGATTAGAATACGCCTTATATCGACGTGGACCTTTAACCATGGCTCCAAGCCAACTAGGTTTATTTGCCTACTCAGACGAAAGCGTAGAAACACCCGACCTAGAGTTTCATGTACAACCGTTGTCTCTGGATAAGTTTGGCGACCCGTTACACAAATTCCCTGCGATTACTGCCAGCGTCCTCGATTTAAGACCTAAGTCTCGTGGCACTGTAACCATTTCAGATAGAAACCCAAACAGTGCGCCCAAAATTGCCCCAAATTACCTTTCTCATGAAGAAGACCAAATTAAAGCAACCAAGGCATTACGTTTAGCGAGAAAAATCTCAGAACAACCCGCATTAGAGCCCTATAAACCTAAGGAATACGTGCCGGGCGTAAGCTTTCAAACGGACGAAGAATTGGTACATGCAGCAGGTGATGTTGGTACCACAATTTTCCACCCTGTTGGAACCTGCAAAATGGGGAAAAAAGATGATCCAACCGCTGTAACAGATAGTCGTTTATGTGTTCTTGGAATGACCGGATTACGCGTGGTGGATGCATCTATTATGCCGACGATTACTTCAGGAAATACCAGCTCACCGACAATTATGATTGCTGAAAAAGGATCACGAATAATTCTGGAAGATAGAAAAAAGGCCTAAAAGCCTGATATTTCTTTAGATAATGGAGCCTTCAGGTTGTCAAATATGCAACCTGAAGGCTCGCTAAAGTAAGATAAGAAATGTGATAACTGTTTAAGATTTATTACTTAGCAAACAACTCAGATTCAATATTCTTAAACGCTTTAAACTCTAATGAATTACCCGAAGGGTCGGCAAAGAACATCGTACCTTGCTCCCCTACTTCTCCTTCGAAACGGATATAAGGTTCGATAATAAACCCATCGATAAACCCCTTAACCTTTTCAGCCAGCGCATGCCATTCATCAAACTCTAATACGACACCAAAATGCGGCACCGGCACACCGTGACCATCTACAGCATTATTCAATGCATTCACTTTTCCTTCTGGCCCTAATTCCTTATTGCAATGAACAACCAGCTGATGACCAAACATATTAAAATCAATCCAGTCTGCTGTGCTTCTGCCTTCTGGGAAGCCCATTTTTTTCCCGTAAAAATCACGTGCTTCTTCAATATCACGTACTTGAATGGCTAAATGAAAGGGCGTTAATGTCATGGTTAATCCTTACTAAATGTTGAATAACGATATTATAGAATAATCCCTTATTCTGTTTCCGACCAGACAAGAATTAAACTAAATAACGCGAACGTTTAAATGTAAATTAATGTTGCTGGAGTAATCACATACGTGAAATAAAACTACTGATGACTGTCACAATTATTAAGACACTTCCCGATACGCGAAGCACTTGATTCTTTTTACCTGTTAACAAAAAAATAATTATCAAGAGTACTCCCAAAGTTCCACTAATCAGGGTTATCCAATTAAACAATGTAAGATTCATCAAACTTTCTCCATACTAAATTTTAAGTGCTTCATTACTAAATAAGCTAAAAGAGCAGGTGTAAAACATACAGATCCCATCTGTAAGTAATTTACCCAGTCTTAAGACTGGTATCTCCCTTAACCTTTTCTAACGATGAAGGCTTGGCTTTATAAAACACAATGACATTCCCCAAAAGTGCTAGCACCAAGCCGATGATTGCAATTGGCGTAAAAGTATAACCTTCAACAAAGGCAGAAATTGTCAGTGCAACTATGGGAAATAATACCGTGGTATAGGCCGTTTTGTTTGCGCCTATTCGTGCAATCAAGCTTAGGTAAACAGCAAACGCAAGAATACTACCGAGCAAGACTAAAAACGCAAAGGACCATAAATATTCAGGACTAAAATCAAAACTAAATCCTCCTACGCGCACCAGGCTAATCACAAACATGATAATTGAACCGTACAACATTCCCCACGCCGTCGTAGTAGACATTGCCAGTTTATGTTTATTGTGGCGTACCGTTATCATGTTTCCTGAGGAGAATAAAAAGGTACCAGTAACAGCAAATGCGACACCTAGTAATCTAGAATGAGACTCATTGGATTGCATGCTTACGAAGTCTGGATAAAACAGTAAGGTTATGCCTATAACGCCTATAATCGCACCGATGACTGTATTTCTACTTGGCTTGAATTTGTGCCACATAAGGTTGTTTAACACATTGAAAATTGTCGCCATGGAAAAGATCACCGACAACAAGCCGCTTTCGACATCCAAAGTGCTGGCAATATAGAAAAAGTAGAAATTAAGACAAAATAAACAGGCACCTTGAAGCATGCAAAAGAAGTGATCAGCAAGTTTTAAAGGCTGTAAACGCTTAGTCAGTAGCAAGAAAATAAACATGATTACAGCTGCCGTAAAAAAACGATAGAACACCGAATTTTCAACGGGTACAACACCTGTCTGAAACGTAATGGCGATCCAGGTTGTACCCCAAACGACTACGATAAGTAGGTAAAATAGTGCGGTGATCATAACTTCTATCTCATTTCATCTTCTATTAAATCAGCATTTACAGAAGCGCCAAAGAAACGAAGTATAGGAGCCTTAAATTGATCTGGCATTATTTATTTGGCTGAAACCAATATTCTTTAAACGACCAGCACTCCCTGAGTTTTACTTACAGATATTGTCGCGCTGACACCTGCACTAAAATCAAGATAGTCATTTTCAAGGCCATCTGAAAAGATCACACCATTCTCCGCCATCTTAGAGGTGAGAACTAACGGCTTCTTCTGATCCACTCTACCGAATACCAAATCGGTTTGAGATTGCTGACTAGGGAATGGCTCCCGAACGGTGTAATACAAATACTCACTATCCCATTCAAAACCGTTGGCGATCTTTTTTTGCACCGGTCTGCCTGCAATTCCTGAAGCGCCTGCGATTAAACTTTTAAACCAACCCGTCGAACCTAGACCAGTGCTGATGATAACTCCACTGGAACTGTGGCTTTCTTTTTTGCCATTCCATTCCACATCATAACGTGCTGAAGTGTGCGATTTAGGGCCAACAAACAAATCATTAACCGCTAATAAACTGTCGCCCAAATTTGTTGTTGCTTCAGCCATAGTGATAGTTTTGAAATTCATCTTCTTTGCTAAAACATCAGCTAAAACTAACGGTAAATCCCCAGCAGTAAATGGCAATAACACACCATCAAAGCTCTGCGGAGAGGGATTGATAGCTATCACTGATTGACCTGTAAGGTATTTTAACGTGTTTGCTACCAATCCATCTTGGCCAAGTACAACCACAATGTCATCTCGAGAAAATTTATAGGTGGGTAAGTACGAACGATCTAACTGCTGCACCCTGCCCGATGCTTTTAAAAAACTAAGCACTTGTTTATGCACGGTATGAAACAAACCATCTTCCACCTCATACTGCTCAAAGGATTCGCCTAAATGCTCAATGTAAAACTTAGCTTGCCCTAAGGTGCCGTACTTCTGTTTCAACTCGTGCAAACGAGTGTGACGGGTTACCAATATTAATTTTCTGTCAGTTTCCATTGTGATCACCTCTTTCTTTTAAATAAGCTATTTGCTATTTGATAAGTGACTGCAATAACTCTGGCGAAATATTCAAGTTGCCCACCTTATTGCCTTCCTGAGTCAAGTTTTCAAACGATTGAGCGATTAACTGTGCTGGCGCCATCTTGCTCATTGCCAATGCTTTCAACACTTCAGCAGGAACCGAATCATAAGCTTTAAGCTGCTTTTCGATGCTGTAGGCAGACGTATCTGCCTTCGCTTTCTCATTGCCCGTTTCAAGCTCTATCAAACTTTGACGCTGCTCTTCTTCGGCGATGGCGGCTTGCATGTTTTCTTCATTTAACACATTACGTTTTTTCATCACCGCACGCTCAGCTTCGATTTTCGTTTCCTGAATCTCCTGCTCTTTGCGCTGCATCGCGACTTCTGTTTCGAGCTCCGATTCCTTTACTCGCTTTTCCTGGTCAATACTGGCTAAGCGACGTTCGTAAATCGCATCATCCGCTTCTTTCAATAATTGCTCACGAATCTCAGCTTCTAAGGCTTTTTCAGTTTCAGGTGTCGGCGAAATGGCGACGATCGATACATCGACAATGGTCACGCCTAAATCAGCCAGTGCTTTATTGCTTTGTAAGGCCGTATCAAGCTCTTTCACCAACTTCGGCGCCATGCTTAATGACGCTTTCAATTGTTGCTGCTGGATATTATCCCTAAGCAACACCTGCACGCTTCTCAACACACGCTCATCCAGTTTTTGCGGATCTTCTGACAAGTATTTACCTTTCTTATCGATAGTGAAGTTAAGCATTTTCGATACCGCTTCGGCGTCAGAAATACGATAAGTCACCTGCCCTTGCACCGTTACTTTCTGGAAATCTTCCGATTGCAAACGAAACGCAAACGGCAATTCCTTGCTGGTTACAGGTACGGCAACCAGTGATGTTTTTGGGCCGAAATAATAAAAGCTCATACCGACACCCTGTTTAACTGCTCGACCTTTTTGATACTGAATCAAGTGAGTTGAAGGGTCTGATTTTATGTAGTTAATTCCAAACATGATTGACCTCCTGTTAAATGAAAAATAGATTAATTGTCTCAGAGACATTTAATGCTTAGATAGATAATTGTCCTTGAGACACTAATTGTCAAATGTTTTTTTTAACTTTTTTAATTATTTGCTTTTTAAACAACGACTTGCTATTTTGTCTTTACGACAAATAAACTCGTTTTTATAAGATTTATCCAAAATCTATGACAAAAGAAAACTTCAAATCCCCCTTACTTACCGTTGATAGTGTGTTATTCACCATTAAAGATAACTCGCTGAAAATTCTATTGTTAAAGCGGAAGAATTCACCATTTCAAAATAGCTGGGCGCTACCGGGTGGGTTTATCGATGTGGATAAAGATAATTCTGCAGAAGACACGGCAAGTCGTAAATTAACGGATAAAACCGGCGTGACACCCCCCTACTTAGAGCAATTAAATACGTTTTCATCCAAGAGTAGAGACCCGCGAGGCTGGAGTGCTTCAATCGCCTATTTTGCGTTGATAGCACATGAAGAAACTAATTTAGATGTAACACCTAAAAACGATGAAAATGCGCAATGGGTGGATGTTGAAAACCTGCTGGATGAAACGGCTGATTACCAGCCGTTAGCCTTTGATCACCAGCAGATCTTTCAATTCGCATTGGAACGCTTAAAGCAAAAGGCGCTGTATTCGATGCTACCCGTGTTTTGTTTACCCAAGGAATTCACACTTGGTGAATATCACACATTGATTGAAATAATTCTGGGAAAGTCCATTCAGAAAAAAACCTTATATCGCCGCTTTGAAGCTTCGAATATGTTCGAAGAAACCGGAGAAACAGTAGCAACAGGCGCAAGAGCAGCAATGTTATACCGATTAAAAGAAGATGCGGAACTGGTGAATTTTGAAAGAAATTTAGGTTAATCGATCACACATTTATCTAACGCATCAAACAGAAACAAACTGAAAAAACAATTCACTCTATAATTATTTCATACCCACCCCCCTACTTTGGAGGGCTTTTTTTAAGCGATGATTTACTCTGAAAAGTGATTGGCTAAATATTCACTGAACGCCTCATATATTGTTTCTGCTATTTTCTAATATGCAGCTCAAATAGTATTTTCACACTACGTATTTGTAACAATTCAACTACGTTTATCTACGGATTATCTAAACAACTGAATCCGAGTATCTTCATATCTCGATAAAACGAACAATGAGGAAATTGAAAATGACTAGTATAAATATCGGAATTAATGAAGAAGGCAGATTGAAAATAGCCGAAGGCTTAAAAAAACTTTTAGCTGATTCATACACCCTTTATTTACAAACCCATAACTTCCATTGGAATGTAACAGGCATGCAGTTTCGCGAATTACATTTGATGTTTGAAGAGCAGTATACTGAATTAGCGACTGCGGTCGATGATGTTGCAGAGCGTATTCGTACTCTGGATGTTCCTGCTCCCGGAACTTATATTGAGTTCTCAAGATTAAGTTCTATTGCCGAAGTTGAAGGCGTGCCAAGCTCTATGGAAATGGTTGAATTATTAACCAAAGGTCACGAACAAGTGATCAAAACCTGTCGAGAAGTATTGAAGATTGCTCAAGAGTTTGAAGATGAATCTACAGCGTCTTTGGTTTCTGATCGCATGGTCATTCATGAAAAAACAGCATGGATGCTAAGAGCAACAACTAAAAATTAATCAACAAACCAAGATAACTTAGGACAATGCAGGACGGGTGAGAGGCAAATAAAATGCTTAGAAATATCAAACTGAGCCTATGGGGTTTTCTCATTGGATTGAGCGGTTTGTGGATACTGGCAAATTTGTCTCTCCCGGAAGCGCTGAACTTCAAATCCATCCGCGATCTGTTTATTCAGTACTCTGGTGTTATCGCCATGGGCGCTATGAGTATCGCGATGATTTTAGCCCTGCGTCCGGTTTGGCTAGAACCCTGGTTGGGTGGGCTGGATAAATCCTATCGCTTGCACAAGTGGCTGGGTATTTCCGCACTCACCGGTTCGGTTTTACATTGGCTTGCCAAAAATGTGCCTCACTGGGCGATTGATCTGGGTTTGATGGAACGTGGCGCACGTGGACCACGACCAGATCCCGCTACATTAAGCGCAGCTCAGCAATTCTTTAATGAGCTGCGCAAACCCGCTGAATTTGTTGGTGAATGGGTTTTCTATGCGGTGGTGCTTCTGATCGCGCTCGCATTAATTAAACGCTTTCCTTATCGACTCTTCGCCAAAACCCATAAGCTGCTTGCTGTTGCTTATTTAGCGTTAGTATTCCACACAATCGTGCTATTGGACTTTGCTGCGTGGACCAAACCACTAGGCATTTTTATGGGACTTTTATTATTGGCAGGTACGGTGTCGGCGGTTTTAGTTCTGACAAATCAAATAGGCAAGAAGCGACAGGTAGAAGGGACAATAGAAACGCAACTCCACTTCCCTGAAATGAAGGTACTTGAAACATCCATTCTGCTGAAAGACGGCTGGAAAGGTCACAAAAGTGGGCAATTCGCTTTTGTTAATTTTGATGCCAAAGAAGGACAACACCCTTTCACCATTGCCTCTGCATGGAACGCGAAAGATCCTCATATTACTTTCATCACCAAGGGATTAGGCGATTACACTGATTTACTTCCTGAACAATTACACAGCGGCAATAAGGTAAATGTTGAAGGCCCTTATGGTTGTTTTACATTCGACGATAATAAAAAACGCCAGATCTGGATTGGCGGTGGCATTGGCATCACGCCCTTTATCGCTCGTATGAAACAGCTCGCTCAACATCCAGGCGGACAAGCCATTGATCTTTTTCACAGCGCGACAGAATTAGCACCCGAGGCGCTGGAAAAGCTAACCGCAGATGCCGCGGCGGCGAATGTAACATTGCATGTGATGATCGACAGTCGTGACGGTTTTCTAACCGGAGAAAAAATACGAAATGCTGTTCCCGAATGGCAGTCAGCCAGTTTCTGGTTCTGCGGTCCTGCGGGATTCGGCTCAGTATTACGTAAAGATATGTCGGCTAATGGTTTGCCCAAAGGTGCTTTTCATCAAGAATTATTCAATATGCGCTAGGTAGACGCACATCGCCAACAACGGAAAAAATGATAGCGGCTAAAACCGCTATTATTGCGCGATCAAGCAATGCTTAGAGAATTCTCTGCCCCCACTACTTTTACACAATTTTACATAGCAGCCATATTTTCTTTTACTTTAGTCTTCTAAACTTATTGTATAAAAACTGAAAGTTCTTCAAAGGCAATAGACACACTATGAAATCACATATTATGACAAAGTACTCATCTACTGGTGCAATCAGATTCGCGACAACGGTGGCGATGATGACAGCAATTACAGCTGCGATGTTTGTATCCGCATCAGCAACAGCAGAGCAACCAAGCTTTACAACCGGTGTTGCCACTCAAACCAATGCGGGTCTAATTGATTGTGGAGATAGGTCTCGAGTTAGTGCCGTAGGCGAAATAAAATCTGAAGATGGAAAAACCTGGACTGTTCCCGCTGACACCCAATTTACAACGGCAACAAAAGCCACAGACCTATACAACGAATGTGGTGGCAAAAAATTAGACTCTCTGGCAGATTTGGACTTATCAACAGTACCGGTAGTTGATGCAAGTGGGAATGGCGCTGGTAAGGAAATATTCACCGCCTACATATTCCCCGATAACTATTTTGAGCTATACATCAATGGCGTTTTAATTGCTGTCGATCCCGTTCCATTTACACCGTTCAATGCCAATGTAGTGAGATTCAAAGCCGACTACCCATTCAACATCTCCGTAAAAATGGTGGATTGGGAAGAGACCCTTGGACTAGGCATGGAAAGTAATCGTGGCACAAAATTTCACGCCGGTGATGGAGGTTTCGTCGCACACTTTCAAGATGCTGATGGTAAAACGGTTGCACTTACTGACAGTAGCTGGAAAGCACAAACCTATTACACCGCTCCTATTGTAAATAGAAAATGTTTAGTGATAAACGGTGAAGTAAGAGACAGTTCTGCGTGTAATCAACAATCGGTTACCAGCTTTGAAACTGCTTCGGCAGCGCATTGGGCTATTCCTGAAAACTGGATGAAAACAGACTTTGACGACAGTGCATGGCCTGCCGCTTCAATCTTTAGCAACGACACAGTAGGTGTAGATAATAAAAAATCCTATACCAATTTCACTGAAATTTTTGACACAAAAGGTGCTGATGCAGAATTTATATGGTCATCAAACCTGGTGCTGGATAATCTGGTATTGCTTCGAAAAACAGTAAAATAAATTCAATAGAAGAGACCCAAATCATGCGCAATAATATTTTATTCTCAGTGACTATTCTCATTCTAATGGTTAACACTGGTATTTCTGCACAAGACAATTCAACCTATGAAAACCCAATCAAAGCCAATGAAAATGACAAACAACGCCCGCCTAAAAAGCCTGATGTCCAACTAAACGTTCCTAGCGTAAGTGAGAGCATAAACAGCGAAGCTTGCTCACGCATTAAAGCATCAGTGGCGACAGCTGGTTTTAAAGATGTCACGGTAACGTGTGATAAAACTTACGCCTATGTGCAATCAGACACTTATCCCGATCATAGCTTGATGAATGGAATCACCGGAACCAATGAACAAATTCCTGTGCCAGCGCTAAATTATGCAGCCCCGATTCTATTACACCCTGAAATATCTGACACCAAAACAAGTATTGATGCTGCTTTAGGCGTGGCGATTAACGGTGTGCCAATCTACGATTATTCAGCGCAAGGTGAGATTGATTTACACGGTTACGATGCGACTAAAGATACAACAAAACTTGGTCAGCTTGATGAATGTGGTGGCCATGCCGGTCGCGGTGATGATTATCACTATCACGCTAAACCCACTTGCATGATTGATTCAATGGAGAATGTCACCGACGCAACAATCATCGGCTGGGGTTACGATGGCTTCCCATTATATGGTGATGCAAACCCAGACGGTTCAGCCATTACAAAAGGTGACCTGGACGTATGCAATGGCCAAGCAGATAAGCAATTCGGCTATCGCTATCACACCTCAGTTGAAGCGCCCTATATTATCCAATGTTTAGTGGGAAAAGTAGATACCAGCATTTTACCCAGAGTCGCGCCATTAAAAGGTGCTGCAGCGCGAGCAGACTTAAGACCACCTAGAGAAGGTGTCGAAAACCTTAAACATGTTAAAAAAGAAGACGGTACTCGCACGCTCAATTACACCTACAAAGGTACTGAGTATTACACGCGCTTCAAGCCTTCAGAAACCAAGGCGAATTGTTATGATTTTGAGCAAAAAACGATTAGTAATAACGGTGCAGTTGAATCAGGTACCTACTGTCGTTAATGGGTAAATTATTAGAAAGTTAAATAAGTCCTAGGGGGATTCGTAATGCCACCCCCTACTTACAACCGTTTTTTCATATTGTTTGCACATTTGATGCTTACTATTCGATTATTATTAAACAGCGTTTATTACGAGTTTGGCTGTAAACATATATTAATTAACAGTATTTAAATAACAGAGTTAATTAACAGAATATTGACTATTGCAGGTCGTTGATTGGTAGCTTCTAAGTTAAAAATTAAAATAAGGAAACGGTTAGAAATAAGATTTACTCTCAAAAAAACTTACTAAATGATTTTTAGAATAAACTCAGGGCACTTTTCTTGTACAATCCTGTCTCATCCTATAATTTCATTTATCATTTATTCATCATTAACCGGATTAAACTAGATTTAAGTAAGAACTATATTATGTCGAATATACTAAACACAGAATTTCAACAAGTAAGAACTGGAAACTCCAACTCCTTACGCACATTAATCAGCCGTACATTAACGATTGCTTTTCTCGCGGTGTTTTTACAGGGCTGCGAACTTGATGATGGCACTGATAGCGATGATGATGAGCAAACCGTTGTTTATAGCACTGACGGTGGAACAGATACTCTGGATAATGACGACAAATATGAATTGATTTTAAGAGCTGATAGCACTTATTTGATTCTGGAAGATAATCTCACCGAAATTAGTATTCAAGGTGATGATAACTACCTTGTGATAGACAGTGATACCAGCATTGCTTCAATAAGCATAAACGGTGATGACAACATCATTACTGTCGAAGATGATGTCAACTTAACCGTGGATCAACTGACTATTCAAGGCAATGGTAATTCTGTGACCGTTTACGATATCGGTACTTATACCGAAACAAGCGATACCGATGAAGCTGATAACCTGGCATGTGAAGTCAGCCAGAATGGCGCTTGTTTGTAAGTCATTACACTCACATTTAATATAAAAAACCGAGCGTGTCTCGGTTTTTTATTGCCTGTAAATTATACAGAAACAACTATCTCCACAAAAGTTACGTAACTTTACATTCGCTACAAACCTTTCACATTACTTCCATAATGCTTCCATTTTCTGGTTTTAAAGTACCTTCCATGTTTCGAAGAGAAGCAATTTATTAAATTTTATACGTAAGCATTCTTTTCAATATTTTAGCTTTTGATAGCAAGGTATTGATAACGAAAAAATGATTACGTAACGCTAATTAAATAACAAGGGTTACAAAAAAGTAACCATAGGAAAACAAGATGAAAATGAAAACCAAAATTATATATTCACTCTCAACCGTGGTTTTAGCAGGTATGGTTTTTAATGCTCAAGCTACTGATTTTAATTACAACTTCATAGAAGGTTCTTACGAAAATTACGATCTGGATGGTACTGATGCCGATGCAGGCAAACTTTCTGGATCTTATGAATTAACACCAAACATTAATATCATTGGTGATTACGCTGCGGGCAACATTGATAGTTCTAACAACTCTGCGGGTGACTCTGAGCTCGATTTTCAGAACTCAGCCATTGGTTTTGAATACCACGCCCCAATTGCTCCAAAAACGGATATCACTACCAACATTAAATACATCAATCAGGACATTGATACGCTAGACGATGATGATGGTTACGGCGTTGGTGTGGGTGTCAGACATAAGGTTACTGACAAAGTAGAACTCGATGCAAATCTGGACTACTACGACATAGATAATAGCGATGACACTAGATTGAAAGTCGGTGCACGTTACTACTTCAACAAATCGATTTCTGCTGGCATAGGTTATTCCGCGTCACAAGAAGATACAGACACTATCTCCGGCAATATTCGTTGGGGTTTTTAAACAGATAAATAAAAAATCTCTCTCCTTACGGTTCATAGGCCTTCCTTCCTATTGGACCCTTCCACACCTACTGATTTATCAGTAGGTGTTTTTTTTCGTTAAACAAACACCACTTTATTTCTATTCTTAAAAAAGTGCCTGTAAGTGGGGAGGTGCCTTTTATTTTTTGATGACCTTAGTCACATTCTTCTCATTTGCCTAACAAACATAAAACAAACATAAAACAAACATAAAACAAGAATAACACAGCATTCAACGGTCACTTTATTAGCTGTTTGGCGTCTTTATTTGCATAAAACCATACGCACATCAATAACCCTAGCATCGACTATTGATATGGTTAGTTTTCCTTATCAAACAGGTAAAACAAAGCATCACTTTTTACATAATTTTACATTTTGCTGAAACATATTTGCATAGTTCGAGAATAAAATTCGCCTATGCAATGCAGGAAAACAACCCAGCATAAAATTACCGTAAAAAAATCGTAAGTAGGTAGGAAATGAATCTAAGAAAATCTACATCGATGATAGCCGTCATCATAACAATTCTATCATTGAGCGCATGTTCTTCTGAGCGTTTACTCAATGCCAATAATAAAAATACAGCATCCGGCAGCAGTGTACACACACCTGAGCAAAAACGTTCACCTGTGCTATCAACCTGGTGGCAAAAATTTAACGACCCGTTAATGACGTCTCTGATTGAAGAAGCCTTGCAAGCTAACCCCGACATTAAAACGGCACAAGCCAGTTTACGTTCAGCAAGAGCTCAAACCGTTATCGCCAGATCGAGTCTATTACCGACCTTATCAGCGAGTGGTTCTGCGGGCCGGGTTAGCAGCGAACAAAGTTATGGCGCAGGTCTTGATGCCAGCTGGGAGTTAGATTTTTTTGGTAGCAACCGCTTTGCCAGCAATGCGGCAGAAGCAAACTTAAAAGCCTCTCAGGCAAGCCTTGAAGATGTAAAAACATCGCTAGCCGCAGAAGTTGCCAGTGCTTATGTTAATTTACGCCTCGCGCAGGCGCAGCTTGAAGTATCAAAACAAAGTCTGGCGTCACGTGCTGAAACATCTCATTTAATTACGCTAAAGCAACAGTCTGGTCTTGCCAGCGGCTTGGAAGAAGAACAGGCCAAACTCAGTCTTGGTCAGGTGAAAGCAGAAATCCCCGCTTTGGAAAACAGCATCATAAGTTCTCAGCATGCCTTAGCACTGTTGCTTGGCAAAGAACCTGAGGCGATTAAATCGCGCCTCACCAGTATTAAGCCGATTCCATCAGCAAACCTTAAACTTGCAACTAAAATACCAGCGAATACGATTCGTCAGCGCCCTGATGTGCGCGCTGCTGAATATCTGGTTACCGCTGCTGAGTTGCATGTTGGCGAAGCAAAAGCAAACCTATACCCCAGTTTCAACCTGACAGGTTCACTCGACTACAGCAGTAGCAAACTGTCTGATTTATTCGACCCTTCAAATATTGCCAGATCGCTTCTGGCTTCGATTAGCGCTCCGTTGTTTAACGGAGGCAGCTTAAAACAACAGGTCGTGGTGCAAGATGCAGAGCGTGAACAAGCTGTCGCCACTTATCAAAAAACACTATTAACCGCCCTGCAAGATGTTGCTAATGCCTTTGCCAGTTTGCAATCACTCGCCAAACAAACCCCGATTTTGCAAAACAATATAAAACTGGCGCGTAACACAGAGCGTTTGTCGAACTTAAGTTATAACGCCGGTACCGATGACTTTCAGAATGTACTGGAAGCACAACGAACCGTATTAACTTCACAGCAGAGCCTACTTACTGCTCAGGCAGAGCAAAGCTTATCCCTAATTAGTCTTTACAAAGCCGTTGGCGGCACATGGTAGGAGATACCAAAAATGAAAAACAGAGAAACAATAACAACTCCTTCTATAACTGATATCGTGAATCAGAACACGAGCAATAAACGCTCTTCCTGGAAAAAATGGCTGCTCACCCTGATAGTACTCACAGTAGTCGGCGCATTGGCCTGGAACTATGTGAATCAAAGCAGCTCTCCTAAACAAGCGGTTTATCAAACGGTGAGTGTTAACCGAGGTGATCTGACGGTAAGTGTTACGGCAACCGGAAATCTGGAACCCGTCAATCAGGTTGATATCGGTACGGAATTATCGGGAACCGTAGAAAAGGTTTTTGTCGATAATAATGACGTGGTTAAAAAAGGTCAGGAGCTGGCGCGCTTAGATACAGATCAACTCGAGGACACCATTGCCAAAAATCAAGCAGCGCTTAAGTCTGCTGAATCTAAAGTCGCTCAGGCAAAAGCACAAATAACGCAAGCTGCGGCTAATGTTCTGCAAGCGACCGCAAGCGTTAGCCAAACCGAGGCTAATGCCTTACAGGCCAATGCGCTCGTCGAACAAGCCAAAGCTACGACACTGGAAGCTCGCACCCACCTCAATCGATTGCAACAACTGAATAAAAGCAGTAACGGTAAACTCCCTGCCAAAGGCGATCTTGATACTGCCATAGCGAGCTGGAAACGCGCACTCGCAGCAGAGAATGCGGCAAAAGCCAGTGCGGAGTCTGCCAAAGCCAATATAAGCGGCACCAAAGCCAGTGCAGAATCCATAAAAGCCGAACGATTAAATGCACAAGCTAATTTAGAATCAGCAGAAGCGGGCGTATTAGAAGCCAAAGCAACATTACGCTCTTCACAGACCAATCTTCAAAAAGCGATTATTACCTCGCCTATTGATGGCGTGGTGTTAGATCGCGCGGTTGAGCCCGGGCAAACTGTTGCTGCATCGCTCTCAGCGCCGACGTTATTCACGCTGGCTGAAGATCTATCAAAAATGGAACTCGAAGTCAGTGTCGATGAAGCGGATGTGGGTCAGGTAAAAGAAGGGCAAGTAGCCAATTTCACGGTTGATGCATGGCCCGGACGAAATTATCCAGCAGAGATTACCCGTGTCAGTCTAGGTTCAACCCTTACCGATAATGTCGTATCTTACCTTACCGAATTAGCTGTGACTAATACCGACTTAACCTTAAGACCTGGCATGACTGCAACGGCAACCATCATTACCCAATCACGTAAAAATGCGATGCTAATCCCTAATACTGCTTTGCGTTTCAAACCAGACACACAGACTAACGGCTCAGCAAGTGAAAAAAGAGGGGCAAAATCTTCTTCCGATGGTGGCATTCTCTCCAAACTAATGCCCGGCCCACGCTTTCCTCGTCAACAGAAGAGAAAAGGCACTGAAGAAACTACAACGCTGCAAAAGTCTGAACAAACCATCTGGATTCTGGAAGGCGGAGCACCTAAACCGATTAAGATTAAAACCGGTATTACTGACGGCAAAAATACCGAAGTTGTTGCAGGTGACTTAACCCCAGATATGCAAATAATCACAGCCAGTAGCGAGGCGAGCAAATGAGTGCTTTGATTGAACTGAGCAATGTCACCAAAACCTTTGGCCATGGGCAAGCGAGTTTTCAGGCGCTACGTGGGGTCGATTTACAAGTCGAGGAAGGTGACTTTATTGCCATTATGGGACCGAGTGGTTCGGGCAAATCTACCGCGATGAATATAATCGGCTGTCTGGATGTTCCAACCAGTGGCGAATACCTGTTTCAAGGCGCTCACGTTGAATTGCTCGACCGCAATCAGCGTGCATTGCTCAGACGACACTATCTCGGTTTTGTTTTTCAGGGGTTCAATCTACTTGCCCGAACTTCAGCAAAAGAAAACATCGAACTGCCTCTATTGTACCGTGGTGAATCCGCCGCTGTACGCCATAAAATGTCCACGGCTGCATTGGAGCAAGTTGGTCTAACAGGCTGGGGACATCATACGTCAGGAGAATTATCTGGCGGTCAACAGCAACGTGTTGCAATCGCGCGTGCCATCGTCACCAACCCGACGTTATTACTCGCCGATGAACCAACGGGTAATCTGGATACCACCCGCAGTCACGAAATTATGCAATTACTGCGGTCACTCAATGAAGACAAAGGGATCACAGTCCTCATGGTGACTCATGAGCCAGATATGGCAGAGTATGCAAAACGCTCGATTGAATTTGTAGATGGCAAGGTAGAAAGTGACACAAAAAATCCAGCACTCGATCGCGCTGGAATAACAACGGAGTCAAAGGATGACCAAATAGATCAAACAGATGTAATACAAGGAGACTTCAATGCTGTGGAGTAGCTTTTTATTAGCCATCAAAGGAATTCGTCGTAATCTGATGCGCTCATTCCTCACCATTCTCGGTGTTGTGATTGGCGTCGCCGCAGTAATTACCATGGTAACGCTGGGTAATGGAGCGACTCAGGCGGTCAAAGATCAAGTTTCCAGTCTTGGCAGCAATCTATTGATGATTCGACCCGGAACACGCATGAGGGGCCCCCGCGGAGATGGTACTCCTGACTTCAAACTCGATGACGTAAAAGCTATACGCGAACAGATTTCCGGACTGGCTGCTGTGGCTCCCCAAGTGAATAAATCAGAAACAGTAGTCGCGATGGCAAACAACTGGTCAACCTCCGTAACAGGCAGCAATAATGACTTTTTTACTGCTGGGAGCTGGAGTATTGCCGAAGGGAGAAAGTTTACCGATGCCGAAGAAACAGCAGGACAAGCAGTCTGTGTGATTGGCAGTACTATTCGCCGAGAGCTTTTTGGAACATCAGAAGTTTTGGGCGAAAACATAAGGGTTAAGAATTTTTCCTGTCAAATCATCGGTGTCCTGAAAAGCAAAGGTACCTCGAATATGGGTCAGGATAATGATGATATTGTCCTAATGCCAATCAGCACCGTGCAAAGACGTATAGCAGGTAACCGCGACGTATCAGGCATTCTGGTATCTGTTGAAAATGAAAGTGACATAACTCGGGTACAAACCCAGTTGACTCAACTGATGCGTGAGCGCCGCCATCTAACCGATAAAGAAGAAGATAATTTCAACATACTGGATACGCGGATGATTGCGGAAACACTTTCTGGCACTACTCAGGTGATGACAATGCTTTTAAGTGCAGTGGCTTCAGTGAGTTTACTCGTCGGCGGCATTGGCATCATGAATATCATGCTGGTCTCAGTTACCGAACGTACTCGTGAGATTGGTATTCGACTTGCAATCGGCGCGCTGGAAAAAGAAGTCTTGCTGCAATTCTTGATAGAGGCTGTGGTACTCGCAGGACTTGGCGGTATTATTGGCATTATTCTTGCGACGATTACATCGATAATATTATCTCAGGTTATGGGGGTTCCCTATACCTTCAATGTGATGATCAATCTGGTTTCATTTATATTTTCTGCGGGCATAGGCGTATTGTTTGGTTTTGTTCCGGCGCGTAAAGCGGCGCGCCTTAATCCTATCGATGCATTACGCCACGAATAAATACAGCTTTCACATTTATTCCTTTATTCATCCCTATTTCTGCCTCAATTGTTTTTCATAATTTGTCCTCTCTAACAATGATCCAGAAAAATTTTGAGGAAGCAAATATGTATAAAAAAATAGTCGCATCATCGCTATTAACGATTCTAGGAACGGTAGCATTATCAACTGCCAATGCTGCCGAACGACAAGGCCCTCCAGGTGGTGGAAAACCACCTGCAGAAGCATTTGAAGCTTGTGCAGATAAAAGTGCTTCTGATAGCTGTTCTTTTAGTGGAAAAAAAGGTGATGTCACTGGCACCTGCATAACGCCACCACGTGGTGAAGAGGAATTAGTCTGTGCACCTGAAGGCGGACGCCCACCACAATAAAAACTGATATGCCTAGCTAGAATAAAAAAACCTTCAAGGACTCTCTCCTTCTTGAAGGTTTTTTTATGAGCGATGTAAAGTGGCCCAACCCTTCTCGTCCTCTCACACTAGTGCTATCACGCTAGCCCTGGAAAACTTGCTATCACCTGACACTATGAGCGATAAAAACATGCAAAACACAATCATCAGAAAAGCACATTTCACTAAATCTGCGGCAACGCTTATTAGTCGAACTCTGGCAATCACTTTCCTCGCTTTGTTTTTACAAGCCTGCGAGTTAGATGACGGCACTGACAGTTATGATGATGACGTAACCATCGTTTATAGCACCGATGATGGCACCGACACACTCGATAATGATGACGTTTATGAATTGTTGTTAAGAGCAGATGGAGCCTATCTAATTCTAGAAGATAACCTTTCCACGATTACGATTCAGGGCGATGGTAATTATCTGGTCATAGATAGTGATACCAGTATTGATGAAATCAGTATTACAGGCGATGACAATATTATTACCACTGAGGACGATGTTGACTTAACCATTGACCTGTTAAATATCATCGGTAATGGCAACTCGGTGACTGCATTTGAAATAACCACCTACAACCAGACCAGTGATGCCGATGACTCAGAGAACCTTGCCTGTGAAGTCAGCGATAATGGCTTTTGTTTATAAGGCACGCTAAGCAGGTTTATAAAAAAACAGCCCATAAGTAGGGGGGTGCCTTAAGCATTCATCGGTATTCAAAAAGATACTCTTATCTTTACAAATCCCCCTTATTTCTTGCACATTCATCGCCTAAACTGCTTGTGCAAAGAATAATTGCATGTTTCATATTTTTTGCACATTCCTGACTTATATTGCCGTTTCAAATGACAATAACAGTAAAAAGGAAACAATATGCGCTACTTATCTATTCTAGCAATCGCACTTTTTTTAAGTGCTTGCGGAGGGTCTTCTTCCAGCAGCTCAGATGCAACTGACAGCACCGATACGACCGACACATCCGATACCACAGAAACCAGCGAAACCACGAATACCGCACCTGTAGCTAATGCCGGCGTTGACCAAAGTGTCAATACGGGCACAACAGTAAGCCTGGATGGCAGCGCTAGTTCTGATGCCGACGGTGATACGTTGACATACAACTGGGCGATTATTACTTACCCCGTAAACAGTGCCGTTGCACTCGATTCTTTCACTAGTGAGAATCCTACATTCACTGCTGATACTGATGGCAGCTACACCTTTGAGCTTGCAGTGAGTGACGGCTCTGAAACAAGCACGGACCAGGTTATAATCACAGCGAGCACCGTGGATGTATCGGGTACCAGTTCTACAAATGGCATCGAGTGTGCTTATAGTTACAGCGAATTTAATGATTCAGCGTCTGTAAACACCACCAGCACATCAGATTGGACATGTTCTGATACCACCCGAGATTTAGTCGCTAACGGTATTCCTGATCATGAAGTAGGTACATTCCCGAATACTGGCAATCCCAATACAATCTCAGAACAAGATGTATCTGCTAGCTTCACGTTAACACCCGTTGAGACCGACACTGTTACCGAACTTGGCGGTCCATCTGGCCCTCAAGGTTATGTCCTTAATGGCGTTAAAATAGATTCGAGCACTGCAGGTTCTTGTGATGATTCGGGCGATTCGTGTAGCTTAATCGACAATAGTGGTAATTGGAGCATTGAAGCATTAGGTCAAGATAGCTTTGACTTCGGAACGGACGATAACAACGCCCACGTCCAGCCAGATGGGGCTTATCACTATCACGGCATGCCAGAAGGATTCATCGAGCAACAAGGTGGCGATGCAAGCAAAATGACATTGATTGCCTGGGCATCTGATGGCTTTCCGATTTATGCGCGATACGGTTATAGCGTTGCCACTGACGCGAGCTCTGCGTTGACGAATATGACAGGCAGTTATCAGTTATCGACCACAGTAAGTGATTCTAGACCATCTACAGATACCTATGCCTTAGGCACATTTAGACAGGACTGGGAATATGTTGAAGATTCAGGTGATCTGGATGAGTGTAACGGACGCTTTGGTGTGACTCCTGAGTTTCCTAACGGCATTTACCATTACTATGCGACAGATACCTATCCTTACTTTCAACGTTGTGTGAAAGGCGAAATTGAAAGCGCTGGTGGCCCTCCTGCTGGCGGACCTCCTCAGTAATTGTTACCGAGGAAAGCGAACTTAAAATGACTCAGCAACGTTTTTATAAAAGCCTAATGCATTGGGCAAAAACTCTGCTTTCAAGTCTCGTGATAAGTGCGGCCATTGTGCCGCACGTATCTGCACACTTGATGGTGGCTCAGCGAGGCACTTTGAATTTCAAAGGCAATAGCGCCTTTATGGTGCTTTCACTGCCCGTTTCCGGCTTTAGTAATGCCGACGATGATGGTGATGGAAAAATGTCAGCCGCAGAATTCAGCAAACATCGCCTTGATATTATCGACACTGTGAATAAAAACGTAATGATGTCAGATAACGAAGGTCAGAAACCGCTTCGAGGTTTGATGCTTACGCCTGTTGAATCGCATACAGACGCGAATGCACCAAGCGATCAATTAATTATTATGGGACGTTTTGCGCTATCGAAAAACACCGACAAGCAACAAGCTATGATGACACCTAATCTCAATGAGCTTAAATTTTTGGTGAATATATTCGGCAAAAAAGAGAGCGAAAAAATCTTCACCATTTCTACCAAAAGAAAGTTAAAAACGGACGAAAAGGTCCAACAATACAAGATAGAGTTAACACCTGAAACCCCTGAGAAAAAGTTATTTGCTGCCCTTTAAACAGTACGTAAAAAAACACATCCAGTGCACAATAATAAAAAAACTGCCTGTAAGTAGGGGGGTGCCATTAAACTGGATCAAAAAGCTCTATCAATGAGCTCTATCAATGAGCTCTATCAATGAGCTCTATCAATGAGCTCTATCAATGAGCTCTATCAAAAACCTGCCTGAATAACGTTTCTAGATTCTCAATGTTGCAGATATAATTCGCACTTCAAAAAACAAAACAATTTTCAAAATGAAAAACTTAGTCAAAATTTGGGATTCTCCTACACGCCTTTTCCATTGGTTACTGGTGATTCTTTTTGGATTTATGTGGTATAGCGGCGAAACGGGTAACTATCTCGACCTTCACATGAAATCAGGCATGCTGATTTTGTCGTTGATTTTATTTCGACTCATTTGGGGGTTTATCGGCAGTACTAGTTCTCGCTTTAGTAATTTCATCTCCCCTGTTGGCGCAATTAAGCATGCGCTAACGCTGTTCAAACGAGACCCTGAAGTCAATGCAGGGCATAACCCGCTGGGTGGATTAATGGTGATTGCGATGCTGGTAATGTTGGCCTTACAAGCCGGAGTTGGCCTATTCAGCAGTGATCTGGTCCTTACTGAAGGTCCATTATTCAATTTAGTTGATGAAGAAACCGCCGAAGAAATGACAGATTATCATTACCTGGGTTTTGAAATTTTATTGTATTTAACGGGACTTCACGTTGCCGCTATTGTGTTTTATCGAATAGTTAAGCGCACCAATTTAGTAAAACCCATGATCACCGGAAAAGCTGACTGGCCACAAGATCAGGCTAAACCAAAGCTCATGTTTAAGAACCCTCTTATCGCACTGCTTGTATTGATAGTGTCGATTGCCACTGTCTTTGGCGGCGTTACTTACTTGAGTGGTCTTTAATTTATCGCTTGTTTATCATTAGTCATATATACATCATCAGGTAAGCGATCAGGTACAAAAAAACCTGACAGCAACACTATCAGGCTCTTCTAAACGCATGACTTAATCGATTACTTAAGCGATGTTATTTTTTCTTTGCGCGGTAGCTTTTATGGCACTGCTTACAGTCATCTGCCACTTTAAGAAAAGCTGGCTTGATAGCCGCCATATCGCCTGACTTAGCTTGTGTTGCGAGTGCAGCAGTATTGTCAGCAAACATCTTGATGCCTGCATCGAACTTATCTTTTTCTTCCCAGATTTTCTTCTTCGCACGCGATCCTTTTACCGTACCTTCAACTTCGAAACCATTTTGTGCAAGCACTGCAAGTGATGCTAGAGCATCTGCATTTTTTGAGAATGTATCTTTATTGTAATCAGACTTTCCCTTGATCATGTCGCCCATTGGGCCGAAATGATAACCAATCATACCGAATACATTATGGCGGTATTTTGCTGCTTGTCCTTCTGGTGATTTATCTTTTTTATCACCGTGAGCAGTTGCTGTAAAAGCGACAGCGGAGGTTAAAGCGATAGTTAGCAATATTCTTGATAGTTTCATTGGATGCCCTCTTATTTAATTAAAAATGGGTTTATTATTTAATTTATCTATCACTTAATTCAAGAGAATAATTGTAAATTTTTGTAATAAAGTAAAATACAGAAACATATCTTGTTCATTTAATCTAAAAAAACGCCCCTAAGTAGGGGGGTGCCTTACAGAATATTGACCTTTATTTTGTCTGTAACATTACAATTTTTTTGTAACTTTCATATTTCTTGCACATTACCCGATTACAATTTTTGTAAAACTATAAGCACAACCAGATTTTACGGGGACACCAGGCATCAACGCTGAATAAATTTGCGGCGATTCATTTGCCGCCGATTTTATAAAGCAATTTCATTCACTCAGAGGAGTAACAAGAAAGATGAATACTAAAGTAGTTATAGCATCATTATTTTTAACAGCATTTAGCAGTAACGTTTTTGCATTTGAAGCAAAATTTGCGGATGCTACATGGGACGGGGTTAAAGTTCCTGACGGTCAACAATGCCAGAAGTTTGGCGGTAAGAGCCCGACAACACCAAAATTGATTATCAGTAAAATACCTGCTGACACTAGCTCTATCGTTTTAGAGTACAGCGATCGTGACTCTGAAAAGATGAATAATGGTGGTCATGGAAGAATGAGTTACACACTGGCTACTGCTGTTACAGAAGTGGAGATTCCTTCCATTCCGGGTCATTCGTTTGATATTCCATCTACCTTTAAAGTGATTGAAGCGCAACGTAGTCCAGGTTGGGATACCGCGGGTGCTTATATGCCACCATGTTCTGGCGGAAAAGGGCATGCTTATTATGTCACCATTAAAGCGATTACTGATGATCAGGTGACTGCGACTACAACGCTCGAAATGGGCAAGTATTAAGCCAAATCCAACAACGACTTATGCACTAACTAAATACGCACTAACAATATCGCACTAAAGAATAATTAACTTGTTTTAGGGGCCTCCTGTTTACATCTAGATACAACTAGAAAAAGCGGACAGGTCCCTAGACAACAATTCAAGTAAACCTCTTGATCCAAAACGCAGTTATCGTGCTTTGTAAAACAACAATAAACCGTAACATGCTACTCTTAACCAATGCTAATCTTAACCAATGACACTCTCGCTACACATCACACGCTCTTCTACCCAGTTACTTTTACCGATAGCTTTTCTGCCAAGATACCAGCAGACAACGTGGACGAATTAGCGTGACTTTTAAGCTTTGGCATAAATTGGTATTAACGATCGTCTGTATTACCGGGATAGTGTTAATTCTGGCGATCTTTCTTTCCAATCAAAGTGTCAAATCCGGCTTTTTGGCGTATTTAAACGATGTTGAAGAACGTCGATCAGATAGTTTCTCCGTGGTTTTATTAAGGCAATACCATAAACACGGAAACTGGGATTTTATAAAAGGAAACAGGAGACTTTGGGAACGTTCTTTTTATCAATCACGTGATATCAATGTTCGTAAAGAAGAAGCACAACCAGTACTTGATGTTAATATCATAGGAAAAAGGGCAAAAGAAAGTGAAGGTCCTGCAGAACGCCCCGAAGGCAGGCGCCCCCCTCCGGGAAAATTTCCACCTCCTCCGCGTAAAAAACATCTTGAAGCTATTGGAAACCCTCCTCCATTATTCATCGAGGACAATGAGTTTCGCTCAGAACAACCTAGATCAGTGAGCAGAGGAGCAACGAAGCCACCGCCAAAGTCGATGGCTCTATTGGATGCCAATAAATCATTCCTGGTGGGTGGAACACAGGCATCGGAAAACGCTACCTTAAAACCACTAAAATTTAGTGGCAAAGTGGTGGGATATATTCGCTCTGAACCATTTAATGAAATTACTGATGAATTAGATCAACAGTTTGTACAACACCAAAATCAAGCATTCATTAAAATTTCGCTATGGGCATTGGCTATCGTATTAATCGGAGCCGGTTTATTTGCCGCTTACTTACGTTCGCGTATCAATAAAATCGGCGATCAGGCTGGTTTATTAACATCTGGCGACTACCGTTGCCAAAGCATAGATAAAAGCCAGGACGAATTAGGGCAGCTGAGTAAAAAACTGAATATTCTGGGCGAGACACTCGAAGAAAACCGCTCTTCCAGAAGACGCTGGATTTCGGATATTTCACACGAACTAAGAACACCAGTCACCGTGTTAAAAGGCGAAATAGAAGCGATACAGGATAAGGTTCGTGAACTAACGCCATCATCCATCGATTCTTTGCATCAGGAAGTGTTGCGCCTAAGCCGGTTGATCAGCGATTTGAATGAGCTATCGTTATCAGACCTTGGCGCATTGAGCTACCACAAAGAAACCTTGAACATTGTAGAACTGGTGGAAGATATTATTACCCAGCATCAGCACCAGTTTGATGAAAAGAACATCAGCGTTACTTTTAACAGTTCAAATGAAAATATCGAGATTGATGGTGATGGCCAAAGACTGGAGCAGCTATTTGCGAATCTGGCAAACAACAGCCAGCACTATACCTGTACGTCTGGACAGCTAGAAATTAACATTAAAAAACAAGCCGACAGTGTCATAATAGAATGGTCTGATTCTGAGCCAGGTGTCAGCGATGAAGAGCTAGGGCGATTATTCGAACGTCTTTATCGTGTTGAAGCTTCCCGAAACAGAAATGCAGGCGGCTCTGGTTTAGGCTTATCAATTGCCCAGAACATTGTGGCGGCTCACGATGGTAACATCGAAGCGAAACACTCTCCGCTAGGTGGTATTTCGTTTGTAATAACATTCCCTATAAATCGTCATTAACTTTTCAAGAAGATCAAACATGTCTGAAAAACTGCCAATTTTAATCGTTGAAGATGAAATCAAAATCGCTGAATTACTCAGAGATTATTGTACCGAGGCGGGTTTTGAAACCAAAATGATTCATAACGGCCGCGAAGCACAAGAATGGCTTGAGAATAATGAGCCCAGAATGATTCTGTTAGATTTAATGCTGCCAGAAGTTGATGGCATCAGCATTTGTCGCGACTTCCGACGACAGTCTAATAACCCGATTATTATGATCACCGCGAAGGTTGAAGAGATTGATCGCTTAATCGGTTTGGAACTGGGCGCGGATGATTATATTTGCAAGCCGTTTAGCCCGCGTGAAGTAGTTGCCCGCATTAAATCTGTGTTCAGACGTACCGATACTCTGGAGCACAATACGAAAGGCCAGTTAACACTCAATGACAAAAGCTATCAGATTATTTATGAAAACCTTAAAGTTGATTTAACCGCTGTTGAATTCAAATTATTTCAGGTGATGTATCAGCATCCGGGACAGATCTTTTCGCGCGATCAATTAATGTCTAAAGCCTATAACGATGACAGAATAGTCACTGATAGAACGGTTGATAGCCATATTAAAAAGCTACGAAAAAAACTCACTGCGTTAGCGATTGAAGAAGAAATTATTCATTCCGTTTATGGCGTGGGTTACCGTTATCAAAAACCG
Source organism: Cocleimonas sp. KMM 6892 (assembly GCF_035798195.1). NCBI lineage: Bacteria > Pseudomonadati > Pseudomonadota > Gammaproteobacteria > Thiotrichales > Thiotrichaceae > Cocleimonas > Cocleimonas sp. KMM 6892. Next base: position 556,180 of record NZ_JAPFBV010000001.1, read on the forward strand.
CATTAATCTCTGATTACCATCTTAGCCACCCCCCTACTTATAGCGACATTTTTTAAGATACGGCTACAAGCTGATAGAAATCAATTTATTTTTGACAAAAAAAATCCCCACACCACGATGAACATGGTGTGGGGATTTCTGTAGCTAAAATCAGGCTAGATCATAACGATCCGCATTCATTACCTTGGTCCATGCTGCAACAAAGTCATTCACAAACTTTTCTTTGTTGTCATCTTGCGCATAAACTTCAGCGTACGAACGAAGGATTGAATTAGAACCGAACACAAGATCTACACGTGTTGCCGTCCACTTCGCTGTATCAGTGGCACGATCGCGAATCTCATACGAGTTGCTACCTGTAGGAATCCATGAGTAATTCATATCCGTGAGGTTAACGAAGAAATCATTGGTCAACGCGCCTTCACGATCTGTGAACACACCGTGCTTGCTATCACCATGGTTGGTACCGATAACGCGCATGCCACCCACAAGTACAGTCATTTCAGGAGCAGTTAAGCCCATCAACTGAGTGCGATCGAGCATCAGCTCTTCAGCGTTAACCACATAATCGGCTTTCAACCAGTTACGGTAACCATCGTGGATAGGTTCTAAAACATCAAACGCATCGACATCGGTCATTTCAGCTGTCGCATCACCACGCCCAGCTGCGAAAGGTACGGTTACATCAACACCCGCCGCTTTGGCAGACTGTTCAACACCTACGTTACCTGCAAGCACGATCACATCAGCAATACTTGCGCCACTTTCTGCCGCAATACCTTCTAAAACAGACAGTACCTTGGCTAAGCGTGCTGGCTCATTACCTTCCCAGTCTTTTTGTGGATCAAGCCTGATACGAGCACCGTTAGCGCCACCACGGTTGTCTGAGCCACGGAAAGTTCTCGCGCTATACCATGCGGTCGAAACCATCTCGCTAACACTCAAACCACTGGCTGCGATTTTCGCTTTAACCGCTTCAACATCGTAGTTAGTGCTGCCTGCAGGAACAGGGTCTTGCCAAATCAATTCTTCTTGAGGTACATCTGGACCGATATAACGATCTTTTGGACCTAGGTCACGATGAGTTAATTTAAACCAGGCGCGGGCAAACACTTCTGAGAAATAAGCAGGGTCGTTGTAGAATTTTTCTGAGATTTTACGATACTCAGGGTCCATCTTCATCGCCATGTCAGCATCAGTCATGATTGGGTTATGACGTGTTGACATATCTTCAACATCAACCGGCTTATCTTCTTCTTTAATATTGATCGGTTCCCACTGCCATGCACCTGCCGGGCTTTTCTTTAGTTCCCATTCGTAGTTAAGCAATAGTTGGAAGTAGCCGTTATCCCACTGCGTAGGATTTGTCGTCCATGCACCTTCGATACCGCTAGAGACAGTGTCACGACCAATACCGCGCTTGGTCTTATTCAACCAACCAAAGCCCTGATCTTCTAGTTCTGCACCTTCTGGTGACTCTCCTAGTATCTCAGCATCACCATTACCGTGACATTTACCGACTGTGTGACCACCGGCGGTTAACGCGACTGTTTCTTCATCATTCATTGCCATACGTTCGAATGTAACGCGTACATCGTGAGCCGTTTTTAATGGATCTGGGTTGCCATCTACACCTTCAGGATTTACGTAGATGAGTCCCATCATTACTGCCGCCAATGGATTCTCTAAATCGCGTTCACCAGAATAACGAGAACCTTCACTGCCGCTTGGCGCTAACCATTCTTTTTCAGAACCCCAGTAAATATCTTTTTCTGGATGCCAGATATCTTCACGTCCAAAAGCAAAACCAAAGGTCTTCAAGCCCATAGATTCATAAGCAATAGTGCCCGCGTAAGCGATTAAATCTGCCCAGCTCAATTTATTGCCGTATTTCTTTTTGATAGGCCAAAGGATACGACGTGCTTTATCCAGATTTACATTGTCAGGCCAGGAGTTTAATGGTGCGAAACGCTGGTTGCCGGTTGATGCTCCACCACGACCGTCAGAAATACGATAAGTACCTGCCGCATGCCAGGACATACGAATCATTAGTCCACCATAGTGACCCCAATCTGCTGGCCACCATGCCTGACTATCTGTCATTAGTGCATGCATATCTTTCTTCAGTGCTTCGACATCAAGACTTTTCACTGCTTCGCGGTAATCGAAATCAGCACCCATTGGATTCGTCTTTTTATCGTGCTGGTGTAGGATGTCCAGGTTTAGGGCTTTTGGCCACCATTCCATAATAGAATTACTTGTTTCTGTTGCGCCACCGTGCATTACGGGACATTTACCTTGTGACATTTTACGTCTCCTGTTCCTTGAATTAAAAAGTTGTTTTATTAACAACGTGGGTTACATAGTTGAATATTTAATACGCACTGTAAAACAGTATTTCTGCATGATAACGATAGTTTTTAGCTATCGATGTATAAATATAATTGTAAAAAATAGATTAACACATCACTAAAACAACGTATTTGGAGCCTTTAATTCGCACTAAGAAAAGCGTGCTGGATACAGTGTCGATCGAGCCATCAACACAACAAGAAATAACCACCAAACCACTGATTAATAATCTATTTATTATTTTAAAAATGAACTAAGAAGCTTTTGAAACGTAGTTGTCATAGACCTCATTTTCATGAATAAATGAGCAGATAATTAGCATTCTATTTTTTGTGTTGATAAGAGAGTCTTTTATTTCTAGAAAAAGGGATTAAGCACAAATTAAATCACCAATAAAAATAAATGGTTTACGACTTAACAGGCAATTAAAGGGGCAGATACTTGGAGATAAGTTGTGGAAGCGAGTTATTTTTCAGTAAAACCGTATTTCTTTTTCCTTATTATTTTCACATTTATTACTCATTTATCGATCAATATCTTTTCTCAACATCAAATAAATATAAGGAGTAGAAACATGAAGCCCATCATATCCATGTGTTTAATCGCGTTACTCGCGACAACCTCTGTTTATGCCGATATATCGGATGGAACAGAAAATAAAAAAGGCCCCAGACAACCCGATATTGATCAAGTTGTTTCTAGTTTGCAATTAGAAGATTCCAAGGCGCAACAGTTAAAAATGTTACTGGAAAGCCATCAGCAAGAAATGAAAACATTGCGTGAGCAGAGCGAACAAATTCGTGAGATACACCGAAATATTAGAGAACAGCATCAAAAGGCATTGCTGGCTTTATTAGGTTATGAAAACCTGTATAAATTTGAAGAGACAATGAGTGAATATCGCCCTATGCGCGGAAAGAGATAACCGTTAAATGTAAATACTATTGCTTAGCTAAGCATCAAGCTGACAACTGAAAAAACCCCGAAAAGTGGAGGGGTGTATTTCGCCCTCCCCCCTGCTTCCGTAAAAGTCGGTTTACAACATTTACCTTTATACTTTTTATGCTGACTGCTTTTTAAGTGCTACAGCATTCATGCAATAGCGTAAACCACTCGGCTTTGGTCCATCTGGAAAGACATGACCGAGATGCGCATCACAAGTACTACACGTGGTTTCTACACGACTCATTCCATGCGAATTATCTTCGATATAATTAATCACATTGTCTTCTAATGGCAGTGTAAATGAAGGCCATCCGGTACCCGACTCAAACTTTTCATTCGCATCGAATAATAAAGTGCCACAGCAAACACAGCCGTAAAGGCCCTCTTCAAAAAGGCTACACATATCAGAACTGTTTGGCATTTCAGTACCGTGTTTACGCGTGATACGAAACTCTTCATCGCTAAGCACTGATTTCCATTCTTCTTCAGTTTTTTCGACTCGTTTGGCCGGCTTTAAATTACCCTCACGGGCATATTTCAAAACATCATTCCAGTTCAACATACTGTTTTCCTCTTAACTTTTTCTGTTTGTGATAGATTAGAAATTCATCTGATCTAACCTAAGCTTATACGCTAAACACGCCTGCTAATATGACCTTAAACATTAGGTACCGCAGAACGTTTGCAGCACAACCTCTTCAGGTTTCGGCGGTAACATATAGTTTTCCTTGCCCTCTTGAAACTCAAAAGGGTTTTGTAACACCTCGTGCAATTCATTAAACACGCTAAAATCGTTATTGTCTTCAGCCGCTCTTATCGCTGCTTCGACTTGATGATTACGTGGAATGTAAACCGGATTAACACTTTGCATCAGCGCTTGTTGCTCTGCGGCTGTTGTGTCTTCCTGCTTTAGGCGATATAACCACTTCTTTGCCCACGCATCAAAATCATCTTGGTTTTCAAACAAGTTACGCGCATTGTCCAAATTTTCAAGGTCTTGTGAGAGATGATAAAAAGTCAGCGTGAAATCTGCTTTACCGCTTTGCATAACATCCAGCAATCGTGCAATTAAGGCATGATCGTCTGCATTCGTTTGTTGTGCTTTAGCTATTTCAACAAGGTTTTCTTCAATCTCTTCTTGTGTAGGAGTTTGTGCCGGCTTATCCGAAGCACTTTGAGGAGAGCCTTCAGCAGCAGCTTTTGCAGCGCCTTCAGCTGAAGCTTTCTTAAGCTTTTGTTCCATGATTTTTTCAGGGGTTAACAAAAACTCTGTGGTCTGCAAACCCAGCTTTTGACGCATTTCATTTAGCCAATAGTGTTTGTAGATAGCTTCATACTCATTCAAAACTTCCTGTGCAAACAGCACCACCACTTCTTCTGGTTTACCTTGTTCTGGCGTGACATATTCGGCAAATAACGGCAGTAACGTTTCGGCAAATCGAATTAAATTCCATTGACCAATTTGTGGCTGGTTTTTATACGCATAACGACCTTGCTGATCTATGGAACTGTATACGCGGCTATGCGAAAACTCATCCATAAATGCGCATGGTCCATAATCAATGGTTTCGCCCGCAATCGACATATTGTCGGTATTCATCACGCCATGAATGAAACCGAGTGACATCCATTTAGCGATTAATTTAGCCTGCGCATTCACAACCTCTTTCAAGAAAGCAACATAAGGCTTTTTCACTTCTTGCTCAGAGCCATCAGCTGCAGAAGATCCATTAGCCGGAGAAAACCCTCTCTTAGCTTGCGGGTAGTGACGTCCAATCTCATACGCTGCGAGTTTTTTCAAATCATCAATATTTCCTTGGCTTGCAAAATACTGGAACGTGCCGACGCGCACATAACCGGTGGCAACACGTGTCAGGATTCCTCCAGGCTTCGGCATCTCACGCATCACTTTTTCACCGGTGGTGACAGCCGCGAGTGCACGTGTCGTCGGCACACCGAGTTTATGCATGGCTTCGCAGAGCAAGTATTCGCGGATCACAGGGCCCAGTGCCGAACGACCATCGCCACCGCGCGACCAAGGTGTTTTTCCCGAACCTTTCAGTTGAATGTCGTGACGAATTCCATCTTTGTCTTTTACTTCACCCAGTAAAATCGCGCGGCCATCTCCAAGTTGCGGAGAAAAACCACCAAATTGATGCCCTGAATAGGCCATTGCAATGGGCTCTGCCCCTTCTGGAATCTTATTACCGGAAAAGAATTCAACCGCTTCTGCTTCATCAGCAAACAAGCCAGTCACACCAAGTTGTTCTGCCAGTTCGTGATTAAATTTTATCAAGCCTGGTTGTTCAACAGGGTCTGGATGTGTGTTGCTGTAAAAGCTCTGTGGTAGCTTGGCGTAGCTATTATTAAAATCGACTTTCGACATTCTTTACCTTTCTTCGTATGTAATAAAAAGACCGTTGCTCGAAAGTATGGCCTCAATTGATGATTGAATATAGAGCAATGCTGTCATCCTGAAAAAAGCCCTGAAAGTGGGGGGGTGTATTTTCCAGTTAGCTTTATCTGATGACCCGCTCTTATAACGGGAAGTTCACTTCCCGTTTTTGAATGATAGGATCTTTTTGTTTTGTTAAATGCAAAAAGAATTAATACAGTACTAGCGGTTTTGTATCGGGTATCACTTAACTTCGATATAGACTTCTTTTCGGTCCCAGTTTTCAGTACCGTGAACTTTTATACGGATGATATAAGCTCCAGCTGGCAAACGATTATCGGTCGCGTAGTTTTTTGAAGACACAACACCCGAGCCATCAACAAATACATCTTTAGATTTTGACAATCGCGCAACGGTAGATTTTCTCTGACCTTCCAGTGCGATGAAAGAGACTTGAGGTTTACCTTTAATGGTGCCGATGGTATTTGCTGATCGTGCATTTTCTCTCACACGAACAACTATTCCACCGTCTACTTTACCCGTCAGTTGCCAGCGAACATTGTCATAACGAATGTAGTTTTTCATCTTTGGCTTTGATGCTTTGTTCTTTAATGGAACAACATTCAATCCGCTGATTGCCGCATCGAAGAAATAGCCAGAATAGTAATTGGCAACCGACTCTTTTTTAGCAGATGCGTTATTTGTACCGTCGCCTTTGGTCTCGACGCTTCCACAAGCGACAAGACCCAAAGACAATGCAAGACCTAGCGTTAAATTTATCGCCGCTTTCATTATTTAACCGCAGCTGTCACACAAATTTCTACAAGGATTTCTTCGCGCGCCATTAAGGCCTGAACACACGCTCTTGCTGGTTTTTCTCCATCAGCAACCCATGCATCCCAGATTTCATTCATCGCTACAAAATCTTTCATGTCTTTGATGAAAATGGTCGTTGATAAAATGTGATTCTTATCGCTACCTGCTTCTGCAAGTAATGCATCAATTTTGTTTAAGCAACTTGTTGTTTGCTCTTGAATGCCTACCGTTACATCATCTGCAACCTGGCCTGAAAGATAGATATTGCTGTTATTGTTAATAACGATTTTGCTCATTCTATCGGTAGATTGTTTACGTACTATGCTCATTCTTTTTCATGCTCCATAATTATTCATTGCGGCGTGTTGTAGACAACAACACAAACGCAAGTCAGATAAAAAAGTAAGGGTAGCGCAATCTTGAGATATTTGCTGATTTAAAACCGACAAATTATGAATCGTAAAAAGTCGGTTTAGTGCAATTGTTAACTATATTTTGACGTAGGGGAGTTTAAACTAAAAGTCACCCCCCTACTTTGGGGGCTTTTTTTGTGATACCACTATAAACAGTGAATATCTAACTCACTGAAATTGATATTAATCTTCAACCATCTGAGTCAAAACAATCGGATCGTTCTCCAGCGTTCTATGCACTGGGCATTTGTCTGCAATTTCGATCATCTTCTGTTTTTGTTCGTCTGTTAAATCACCTTTAAAACTGATAAAACGCGTGATGCGGTCGACTTTACCCTTACGGCCTTCGCATTCCTCGCAGTCTTCCGCGTTAATTTTTTCATGCTTTAAACGAACCGTGATGTCATCCAGTGGTAGTTTTTTGAAGTTAGCGTACATGCGAATCGTCATCGAGGTACATGAACCCAGACTCATGAGCAACAAATCATACGGTGCAGGACCTTGATTGGTGCCGCCGACGCTGATTGGTTCATCGCTCAAGAATTGATGACTATCGCTGTATAAACCACGTAAGAATTTCTTATTCTTCTCGGTTACAACTACTTCGCCATGCTCTACTTTTGGTGCGGTTCCTTGTGATGCTTCAAACTCGGCTGAATCTATTTCCAGATAGCGACTCGCCCATGCAGCTAGGGTCAAACCTACGTATTCCGAATCGTGGCGATTACTCAATAAGTGATCCGCATTATCCAGCGATATAAAACTCTTTGGATGTTTAGCAGCGCGATAGATCTTTGCTGCTTCGTCAATTGATACGATAGTATCAACAGGCGAATGAAAAATTAGCAAAGGACGTTTCAAATTAGCAATATGATCGGAAGAAGCATTCTCGTTTAAATCATCGAGTAATTGCTTTTTGATATTGAATTCTTGTACACCAATTTTTACGCGCGCTTCACCTTTTGCTTCCAGTTCTGGCACTGCATTTAAAAACAGGTGCTGAACATGATCTGCCGTGGCAGGTGAGCCAATCGTTGCAATCGCTTTAACCAGCGGTAATTGATGTGCTGCACTAAGTACGGCTGCACCACCTAAACTATGCCCTATCAATAAACTAGGTGCCTGGTATTCGTCTTCCAGCATTTTTGCGGCAGCCAACAAGTCATCGACATTAGACGAGAAGTTGGTATTGGCAAAATCACCATCACTATTTCCCAGTCCGGTGAAATCGAAACGAAACACCGCAATGCCTTTGGCTGCTAATGAGCGACTAATCCGCGATGCGGCGGCGACATCTTTACTACACGTAAAACAATGGGCGAATATCGCATAACGTAGCGCTTGTTGATTTGAATCTGGCGTTTCTAATAATCCAGCAAGGGTTTCACCCTGCTTATTTTTAAATTCTACTTTTGTACGTGCCATTGGTTTTTCCTGTTGTGTTTTATTGTGCTTTAACTACGTCTGACTTTTGTTAATAGAGGCATGTTGCAGAGGCATGATTAAAAATAAACGAATTAACTTCTTATTTTCCTCTTTTCCTGGTTCTTTTTTTTAGGCTCTTTTTTAACTCTGGCCACCCCCCTACTTTGGGGGCATTTTTCTTCATTTTAAATGTTAGGGAATTAATTACCCCGAATCGCCACTCTATGAATAGACCATCGATGCTTTCTCCCTCATTTTCCACTAGCAGGAATTAATTAGGGTTTTTATTGTCGTTTTTAACCTAAATTACCACTTTATTGTTTTTGCAGGATTCATTTCCCACCTGAATATTGAAAATAAACTTCTGTTTATAATATTTTCTCTGCAATCTTTTTTACCATTATTTTGAATATAACATTATTTCATCATGCCTGCGTTTATCGCCGTTTCAAGCCTGTTCTTACAGATACTCGTGCGGTTAATATCTTGCTCTAATCTCTCACCGCTCGTCATCAAACATTCAGATTTGCATCTACTCACAATTCTTCTGCGTTAATTAGGACAACTCAAATTTAAATAGGAAACAACATAATGAACACATTTGCACACTGGTTTATCCGCATACCATTTGCGGCTACTTTTATTTTTCATGGCGCTGGTAAATTTGCCAACCTATCAGGTTCTGCCGAAATGATGGGCATGCCCGTTTTTCTTCTAGCGTTAGTTGCTATTGCAGAAGTTTTAGCAGGTGTAGGCGCCATTGTAGGAGGCGTAGCAAGTTTTCCAAAGAAAGATTTAGTAACACGTCTGGCTGGTTTAGCAGCGGCTCCTGTGATGCTTGGCGCAATCTTCATGGTCCATTTCCCACGCTTCTCTTTTGTCGCGACGGAAGAGTTCCCAATGGGTGGCTTTGAATTCCAGTTATTACTGTTAGGTGTTGCAATTAACTTTATCCTTACGGGCAATAAAGAAAGTGCAGATAAATAAGTCTGCACTTGATCAAATGATTGATTATTTCATTGATTAAATGAAATAACAGAAATCTCCATTTCCATGTTTTGGGCCAGTTTTTACTGGCTCTTTTTTTGCTTAAAATAATCAAAACGCCAACTCATTTTCAATAAAATCGCTTCGTAATGGCATTCAAAAAGACTCATTTATTCATATTTAATTTGACAAATACAATACTTCATTACTATAGTTCGATATATGTCGAACTATAGTAATGATATTCATAAACGCGCCGAAATGTTTAAAGCTTTGGGCAATCCACATCGTCTGGCTATTTTTCAACGCCTATCGACCTGCTGTGTTCCGGGAACAATATGCTCGGTCGAAGATGCGATTCGTTTTACCGTGGGAGAACTGGGCGAAGATTTAGAAATAGCGCCTTCGACCGTCTCTCATCATCTCAAAGAATTGCTCCGTGCAGGCTTAATCCAGTCACGGCGCAATGGTAAAAACATCGAATGCTGGATTGAACCGCAACTGCTTGATCAGCTCTCCGATTTTTTTAAAGTGAATAGTGATATTCAACAGATGACTTGAAGCGCCATGATAAAAACTGGCTCGCTTGAAGAACAACTTACTCAATAATGTTTTGAATAGCATATCGAATAATGTCTCGAACGAACGAACGATCAAACGAACAACAAAAGGTGAAACCATGAGTGAAAATGAAAATTGCTGTGCTCCAAGCTGTTGTGATGAAACACAGCCTGACACTGCGGCAAAAAATAATACTTTCCGCGAAAATGTCCGTGAAAAATACGCAAAGGTTGCCAACGCAGTCACCGAAGATGATTGCGATGCACCAGCAGCGAGTTGTTGTGGAACCTCCGATGATGAAGCCATAAACACCCTAATCTCAACCCGCCTAGGTTATTCACAGGCTGAACTTAATGCCGTCCCTTCTGGTGCTGATATGGGACTAGGTTGTGGTAATCCGCAGGCGATTGCCGCACTGAAAGCTGGCGAGACGGTTGTCGACCTTGGTTCTGGCGGTGGTTTCGATTGTTTTCTGGCATCACCCGCAGTCGGCGAGACGGGGCACGTGATCGGCATCGATATGACACCCGATATGATCAGCAAAGCACGCAATAATGCCAACACGGGTAAATTCAGCAATGTTGAATTTCGCCTGGGTGAAATCGAACACCTGCCAGTTGCCGATAATAGTGTTGATGTGATTATCTCTAACTGCGTGATCAATCTCTCACCCGACAAAGGTCAGGTCTTCAAAGAAGCGTATCGTATTTTAAAAACAGGCGGCAGACTTGCCATATCTGATGTTGTCGCAACGATTGAACTACCAGAAGAAATGCGTAACGACCCACTATTAATAGCAGGCTGTATGGGCAATGCCGCACTTATTGATGATCTAACGAATGATTTAGAAGCAGCAGGCTTTAGGGATATTGCGATACAACCAAAAGATTCCTCTAAGGAATTTATTCAGGACTGGGCACCGGGAATTGGTGTGGAAAATTATGTGGTTGCGGCAACCATTGAGGCGGTTAAAGTTTAACCCCCTCCTACTTAAATGAGTTCTCGCTTTGTTTTTTAAAGCGCTATAACGAATTTATGCCAGAGCTTAGTTATAGCTCGACTGAAAGGAGCCCCTAGAATATAGCGTGTATAAGGGCACTTTTTTCAATGTTTATTCCTATGATAAAAAGAGGCAGACTTACTAACTGCCTCTTTTTAATTGTTCTCTTATAAACTGAGTAAGGATCAATTACTGAACCCAAGCAGGCAATACTGGCATATCGTCTTGGTCTGGTGGGTTTTCAGCACCATTGGCTTTCAAGTTATTGGAAAGCTTTGTCAATAACCCAGCTTCACCTGCGGCAACTGCTATTTCATTAAACGTAGCTTCACCCACACCATTAAATCTTCCATCATCAGCAAAGTCATCTGCCAATAATAAGAGCTTGGTAGCATCGCCATCAATGGCTAGAAAGGCACCTGAAAATAACAACAAGTTTGCATTATCTTCGCTAAAGCCTCCTTCGCCACCTAAAACGCTTAGTTCTTCAGCACCGCGATCGATATCATCGGTTACTCGTTTTAAACCGAAGACTTCTCTCAGGTCAGTTTGCGCTCTACTCCATGCGTTATACATACTTCTGCCGTCTCGAAGCCTTTCGAAGATTCGCGCCGCGGCCAAATGTGTGAATAGGTTGATATTCGCTTTATCGTTAAAACTGTCTTTTTCTGTTATCGCATCTAAAGCTAGCGCTTCATCGCTATGACTGCCTGTGTATTCATTAAAATAGCGACCAGAAACTCTCAGTTCAATCCAGCCGTTTGATACATTTTTAAACGAAAACCTTCCTTGATCATCGGAAACTTGTCTATCATCTTCATCGTAACCATCACGATACCCTTCATAATCAAGACTGTATAAATAAACCGTCGCCCCTTCTTTGAACGGACCTTTTTGCGCCGACCCTGCCATTCTATCGGTTAAATTACAGGCTGAAATCGAAACAGCTAAACCGAGAATACAGAGTGTTCGAATAAACATAGTCATATCCCTTATCTAAAATGATGTGAGTAAAAGTGAGCCGGTTAGAATCAATCGACAATAGCCTATATTTAAAAACAACTATTCAAAATAACGTCTGTTAAAAATAGCTTCTATAAAAACTTCACTCTAACAAATATTAGATGGAAAACTACCAACAGTCTAGGAAAGGGCTTCAATGAGCGTAGTAGAATCAGGCAGATGCAAGCTTCAAAAAGCTGATCAACACACTTAAAAATCAGCGAAAATCATATATTATTATGATTCTTAACTCATCCTAAACGGGCAAACCAATGAAGTGTTACAACCACCATAATCATGATGCCGTTGGCGTATGCAAAAGCTGTCTTAAAGGCATTTGCACAGAGTGCGCCACCGATATTGGTGGCGGCATTACTTGCTCTGATGAATGCGCGACCAATGCAAAAGATTCGATAGCCTTACTCAAGAGCACCGTTGCATCGCAAAAAGATTTTAAAAAGGGAGGTGGCTATGTCGCCCCTATTTTCTTTTTACTCATGGGTCTTGGTTTTATTGGCTTCTCATTATACAAAGAAGGCTTTGGTGAGTTTGGGTACCTGTTTGGAGGTCTATTCACCTTATTCGGCATCGCTATCGCTTTTCTGAATTATCGTCACGTCAAAAGGCAACGATAATATTCGCACACTTAATGGCAACAGACCGAACCATTTCTAACTAGCTCTTTTGACTTTCGTTTTTTTTCAACAGCCTTGTCACTCTTTGTGCTAATTGTGTTTATTGCCTTAACAGTATGACTAGAGGCATTTGCGGTTGTTGCCGTTAGCTTTGCAAACACTCTCTGTAGCAGGCTGTTTTTTCTTGGTTCGACACCTTTAGCTTGCTGCTCCAAAATCTGCCTATCGTTTTCGCGTATTTCCGAAAGCGTTGGCTGACGACCATTCCGTATCGGCATTCCAACAAAGCCGGATAAGTGATTCACTTGTCTTTCAAACTTTCTCTGATATTGTTGATTATTGTTTTTCATTTTAGATATTCTCCTCATTGTGCCTTACTTAATGTTTGGCTTTTCGTTGCCATGTGAGAATAATCAAGGAATACAGTGCGCTTAACAAACGATTAGATCTAAGCTATACTTTAGAAATTCTATTGCGAAAAGGATTGAGAACACCGAAATCATGCGTCGTCTTCCGCCACTCAATTCAATTCGAGCCTTTGAAGCCACCGCGCGTCATTTAAGTTTTTCAAAAGCCGCTGAAGAGCTCAACGTCACCCCTGGCGCGGTTAGCCAGCAAGTTAAAGTGCTGGAAGATTATCTAAATATCAAACTTTTCAAACGCAGAAATCGACTGATACTGTTGACCGATGAAGCGCAAATCTGCCTGCCTTTACTGACACAAGGCTTAGATAATATGGCGCACGCCATCGATTTAATTCGTAAACAAAACGACGATAAGCCGCTAACTATTACGGCATCTCCGACATTTACTTCGCGCTGGTTAATGCCGCGACTGAGCAGCTTTCAGCACGAATTTCCCGATATAGATGTGAGAATTGATGCCAGTAATGATCTTGCTGATTTGATTAATGACGATATTGATGTCGGAATCCGTTTTGGCACTGGAGAATACCCGGGACTAGAAGCAGACTATCTGTTCTCCCAGAGCGTAATCGCTGTCTGCAACCCTGAACTCCTAAAAAGAAAAGACAAACTGAAAACCCCTGAAGACCTCAAACACCATACACTGCTGCATGCGCATGGCGATTATTTCTTCATCGACAACACGCATGTAGATTGGGAAATGTGGTTTGCTACCGTTGGTGCCAAAGGAATAGACGGCCGTCATGGCCTGCATTTTTCACAACATAATCTCTTAGTGGAAGCTGCTATCCGCGGACAAGGCGTTGCTCTGGTTGGTGATGTGGTGGTCAATGACGAGCTAAAAACCGGGCAATTAGTAAAACTTTTTGAAGATACCGACATCCCACTTAAATTTTCTTATTATCTGATTTACCCCAACGTTAAATCTAATTTGCCGCGTGTGAAAATATTTAGGCAATGGCTGTTAGATGAAGTAAAAAAAGTAAGGCGCAAATAACGCTTTTGTAAATCCTCTAGCAACTGTTTTTCCATCAATAAAAGTGATTAGCAACATACTACGCTACTTTCCTTACGCCAGAGGCGCCTTACACAGCATAATCTATTGCAAAAAGTATTATTATTTAATTTTAAGCCTAATAAACTCAATATATACGGTTTTTTATACTTATTTTTAAAATTCTTACAGAGTTTTAGAAAATCTTTACTATAGTTTTATTCAATGTACTGTCTTGCGCATTTTAATAGATAGTATTTTCGACTAATTTAAAAACCACAGTGATTACTTCTGTATTAATTCTACAGTTGTATTCGTTTTCACCCTACACAAAAAACTAAAGGCTGTTATTTATGAAAACACTCAATCGATATCTCATAGGGATATTTTTAACAATACTATCATTCGGAGCATTTGCTGCTGAAGAAGAACCAAGCTCATTCAGTGCATTGCTTACTGGAGTCAGTAGTGGGGTTGATACATTTTTTAACGATTATTTAGGTTGGTTTGTTAATCTTATTTTCTATAGTTTACCTGTCGCAGGCACCAAGTTCCCATTAATCGTTGGCTGGTTATTTATCGCAGCGATCATTTTCACCTTCTATTTCGGTTTTGTTCAATTTAGACGCTCTGGTTTAGCGCTAGGGATTGTAAGCGGCAAGTATTCTGACCCTAACGCAAAGGAAGATGGTGAGGTTTCTCACTTTCAGGCCTTAACAACGGCACTATCTGGTACGGTTGGTCTGGGTAACATCGCTGGTGTTGGTGTCGCGGTCGCTATTGGTGGACCTGGCGCTACGTTCTGGATGATTATGTGTGGCCTGTTAGGAATGGCTTCTAAATTCTTTGAATGTACTTTGGGGGTTAAATACAGAACCATCTTACCGTCAGGTGCAGTATCTGGTGGACCCATGTACTACTTGCGCGACGCCATGGCTGAGAGAGGCTTCGGCGGCTTGGGTAAAGTACTGGCAATCGGCTTTGCGCTGATGTGTATCCTTGGTTCGTTTGGTGGCGGTAACATGTTCCAGGCTAATCAGGCACACGCAATGTTAACGTATGCGTTTGATGTTCCACCTGAGTACGGAATTATCACAGGTGTGGTACTTGCTGCATTAGTATTCTCTGTAATCGTGGGTGGTATGCCTTCAATTGCATCAGTGACTGAGAAAGTAGTTCCTTACATGGCTGCGCTTTATCTTGGTATGGGTATCATCGTCATTCTAATGAACCTTGATCAAATCGGTGCGGCATTCTCTGCAATATTCGAAGGCGCATTTACCGGTGCTGGTGTTGTCGGTGGTGTTCTTGGTGCGTTAATACAAGGTTTGAAACGTGCTACATTCTCTAACGAAGCGGGTATTGGTTCTGCGGCAATTGCTCACTCTGCGGTTAAGACAAAAGAGCCAATTACAGAAGGCTTGGTTGCGACGCTTGAGCCTTTCATCGATACCGTTGTTATTTGTACAATGACTGCATTAGTCATCACAATCGCAGGCTTAAACGTTGCTCCATTTGATGGCGCTGGTTTAACCGGTGTTCAATTAACTGCTGCTTCGTTCTCAGACTCGGTTGGTATCTTTAAATACTTCCTTGCTCTTGCAGTAATCATGTTTGCATTCTCAACAATGATTTCATGGTCTTACTACGGTCTTAAAGCCTGGACTTACCTTTTTGGTGAAGGCAAATCAATGGAAATGATTTTCAAACTAATCTTCTGTATGTTTGTAATCGTTGGTGCAACTATCCAGTTTGGTGCAGTAATCGACTTCTCTGATGCGGCAATATTTGCAATGTCTATCTTCAACATCATCGGTCTTTACTTCTTAATGCCGATTGTTAAAGAAGAATTAGCGTCTTTTGTAGCACGTGTAAAATCAGGTGAAATCAAGAAGTACAAGTAATCGAGACTTATTAATAAGCATTAATAAATATTGATTCATGTAAAATTAAAGCCCACTTCGGTGGGCTTTTTTTTGAGCTTAAATTGATCTTCAACTGAGCTATAACTGGGTTTCAATATACAAACGAATCAAGAATTAGCTAATTAGGAGGAGTAACTAAAATGAAGATAAAAGATACGCCTATAGACCTGAATAAAGCCATATTACAGAAAGGCCCAAAATTCAGGTCTCACACCGTTATATTTCAAAACAATGTTGCTGACCTTAAGCCGACGATGAGTTCATTGGCGTTTTGTCTTGTGTATATTGTGGTTGGCTTGTTTTTATTGGCCCTTGCCGCCATCGTTTACCACAACAAAAAACAACTCGACTTTACGCTTTTCCTTGGAGGTGTGGGTATAGCTATTTTGACGTTTGGCATCACCTTAGTCATGCCGTTTGTCAAACAGGTTACTTTTGATAAAAACACAGGCTCTTACAAAAACAATATCGACCGTAAGGTAAAACTTGAAAATATTATCTCACTTCAGATACTGAATAAAATGGTTACAAGTAAGCATGGCTTAAGTTACCCATGCTATGAACTCAATATGCTAACCAAAAATGGACGTCGAATTAACGTACTTAACCACAACGATATAGACCAGTTATTAAGTGACGCTGAAAAACTGGCTGAATTCTTATCCGTGGAACTCATCGACTTACGACATGAAATAATTCTGTAACCTACTGAAAAATGCACTGGGAGAATGTGCACCATATTCTATGAATACCCAAGGTAAAAATGCATACTCCCAAGGTATCAGATTAAATCAAAATAACATCAGGAATTAAATGACAAACCGTCAATCGAACATCATTTTTTATAGCATTATCTCGATAATAATTTACGCAATAATCATCAGCTATACCAATCCGGAATTTTTCGATAACTTCTCAAAAAGCAAAGAAGAAATTGCCATCAATGAGGCGATGAAAAATGGAGAGCATAAAAAAGCGCTGACCATCTACCAGCAATTGGTCGATGAAAAAATAAGTGATGGCGAAGAAAACACCGCTGAAACAGCCAGCATCTATGAAGATATGGCAGACCTTTACTACAAACTAGGAAACGCCGCGGAAGAAAAAAATTATTATCTGAAATCTTTAGCGATCAAAAAAAAGCTGAAGAAAAATGACATGTTTGGCTTTGCCAAAACCTATTTTAAATTGGGGCTGATTGCTGAAGAGGAAAAGCAATACGACCAGGCGCAACAATATTTCGAGCTATCCTTGTCAAAAAGACTCGGAAAAAAAGACAATGAAGAAGCGCAGGATGAACGTGAAGACAAAGGCATGATTAACGGCATGCATGAATCCCGCCTCAGCTATATCAGGCTGAATAACGAAGTGACTATCGATACATTTAAAAAATTAGGCGCGATACATAATGTCAAAAAAGAATACGCTCTGGCTAAGCAATATTATGAAAAAGCCTTAGCCGCCAGCAAAATCACGCATGGGGAAGATGCACCTGAAACTGCAGAAATAATGGATCTGCTAAATAAGATAGAACAGTAACTAAAAAAAACAAAGTCACCCCCTACTTGAATGAGCTCTTCGTTTTGTTTTTTAAAACGTTAGAGCAAATTTATACCAAAGCTTAGTTATAGCTCGACTAAAAGGAGATACTATAACTTAGCGTGTATTCAGGCACTTTTTAAAAAAAGCCCTGTAAGTAGGGGGGTGACTTTATGGTTACTAGTGGCTACTAGTGCTTATTAACCGAGATTTACATTTAACTCAATGATCATCCAGCATCTAGATTAAACGTAATACCTGCCCAACCACCAAGCGGTTTAAATTTCTATTGTTAATACGATTCAATCTTGCAAGTCTTTGAACACTCACACCTGTTTTATACGAAATTTGAATCAATGTATCACCAGGGCGAACCGAATAGGCAATCTGCTTGCTCACACGTTTCTGGTTATAGCGCTTGTTACGATTGTCATAACGAACACGCTGTTGGTAACGGTTGTATTGCTTATTAAATCTTTTAACGTGCTGAAAACGTTTGGTTTTCACATGTTTATTGGCAACAGGCTGTCTAAAGCTCGTTTTGGTAACAACCACTTTTCTAGTCGGCGTGTTTTTTACGACCACTCTTTTCGTTATCGTTTTGTTATGTGCATATTTCTTATGCTTAACCTTTTGGACTTTGCTTTTATTAACCTGACGTTCGAAACTATTATGATTTCTATCGCCATCTGCAAATGCGTTACCGGTGAAGGCTAAAGCCATAACTGAAAGTGTGGTTGCTAATGTTAATTTAATGTTTTTCATGATCCTCATCCTTAAAATAGTTATTAAAATAATTAAAACAGTAACCGTTTGAAGTTGTTTTCAATCGATGAGTAAAGTTTGCATCAGGCAAATGAAAATTTGGGTAGCGACCACGTAAAGAAATGTAAATGAATGTCTACTTTTGTTGAAGCTGAATGGCAAAGTCGACGAAAAATGAAGCGCGGCAAATCTAAAGACGCATCATGTCTTCGTTTCTACATGATAAAAAAAGTGCCCCAAAGGTGGGGGGTGGCTTTGGGCTTTGGGCTTTGAAATTTGGGATTTGTAATCATTAATAGTGATTAACCATTATTTAGAGTTTTTCATAACATTCCAGAACGGCTTCCCACTCGTTCTTTATCATCCAGAAGCTGCGACGATTCATCCAGCGTCGAAAACGATTGGGGCGCTTCGCTGACAAAATTGCATTAACCACCCATTTCTCATCAAAACCGGCCCACTCTCCCGCGACTGAATGCAAGTTCGCAATACAAACGGGAAACACTTCGAACATCAGGATATCGTTTATTTCATCCAGCGAATAGCCGGACTCATGCATTCTCCGTGCGATAAAGGCCAAATCATGTTGTTGCAGTTGTGTATCCAGAAATAAATCAGACAGAGCCACCCACAGTGGCTTTCTAATCGTTAATGTAGCGCTATCGAATCTCATAGTGATACGAATTATACATGGGTAAATTCACCTAAAACTAATCTCGAACCAGGCTCAAAATAAGCCCGCTTTTTCAATGATTTCTAATTTAGCCTAAGACTTTCATGTTTCTGTAATATTTTTTTCCTATAATCCCTATGTTACGCAATAACTTTTATCTTTAAATTAAGACCTAACAAATAAAAAGGAAATTTATGAAAAGCCTAAAACTAAAAAAGATACTTCTTACATTACCCCTTATCAGTGCAACATTATTTGCAGGAACTTCTACCTACGCAGAAGAATTAAGACTTCTAACATGGGGCGGATACGCGCCAGATGAAGTGATCAAACTGTTTAAAGAAGAAACAGGCATCGATGTAAAAGTTACCAAATCAAACAACGAAGACATGATCTCAAAGCTTCGTGCTACTGGCGGTTCTGGATTCGACCTAGCGCAACCAAGTCAGGACCGTGTAACAGGCGCACAAGAAAATCATGATATTTACAAGCCAATGGATTTATCAAAGATAAATGGTGGTTTATTCATCACTTCAATGTTAGATGCAACCAAGGCAAACACCACGTTTAAAGACAACGTTTACAGTGTGCCGCACATTTGGGGTACTAGCGGATTAGTGGTAAACACTAAAACGGCAGGCATGGTTAAAGATTACACCGACCTTTGTAGCAAAGACTTAATGGGCAAAGTGTCTTACCGTTTAAAGCGTCCAACGCTAATCGGTTTTGCATTCGCAATGGGCTTAGACCCTTTCGCAGCGTACGCTGACAAAGAAAAATACACAGAACTCATGTCAAAAGTTGAAGCGAAACTGGTTGAATGTAAGCCAGTTGTTAAAACGTACTGGACAGGTGGCGACGCACTCTTAAACCTACTACGTTCAGGTGAAGTAACAGCGGCGATGGCTTGGGATACAGGCGGATGGAAGCTAAACAAAGAAAACAAAGACATCACTTTTGTTGCACCTAAATCTGGCGCTCTAGGCTGGATTGATACCTTCACACTTCCACGTAAAGGCAAGAATGACGAAGCGGCTTACAAATGGATCAACTTTGTAATGAAGCCAGAAATCGCGGCTAAAATCACTGCAGTTGCGGGTAACTTCACTGCATCTAAAGGTGCTGATGAATTTGCTGATGACGTACTAAAAGCACAATTCCAGGATAGCTTCCCACAAGCAGCACTGGATAATGTTAAATGGTACCCACCAGTGCCAGCAGGCCTTGAAGAAATAGAAGGTAAAGTTCTGGATCGCGTTAAAGCGGCAAAGTAACAGTTAAAAAAACGTCAGAAATAATTCTCTAAATTATTTCTTTATACAGGACGAATCGCCTCTCTCAGGTTTATACTGAGAGGGGTATTTTTTATTTCTGAGCCAATCGATGACACAAAACGTAACTGCGAAAAATTCAAACAATAGCACCATAATTGACCTGGAAACCCGCAATGTAAATAAGCATTACGGTGACTTTACAGCTGTCGATGACGTTAGCCTAAAAATCGAAAAAGGCTCCTTCTTCTCTATTCTTGGTCCATCAGGTTGCGGCAAAACCACCCTGCTTCGGATGATTGCCGGATTTGACGAGCCAGACTCTGGCGACATACTTATTCAAGGCAGTTCGGTACTCGGCGTTCCAGCGAATAAACGACCTGCCAATATGGTGTTTCAACACCTTGCACTATTCCCGATGATGTCCGTGGCGGATAACGTCGCATATGGTTTAAAACAGCGTAAGGTTGCCTCTGCCGAAATCAATAAACGCGTCAAAAATGCACTCGAAAGCGTGGATCTTGGCGATTCAGGAAAAAAGAAAATCTCACAGCTATCAGGCGGTCAAAAGCAACGTATCGCCATCGCTCGCTGTCTGGTTCTCGAACCCAAATTACTCTTGCTTGATGAGCCACTCGGTGCGCTCGACCTGAAACTGCGCGAGCACATGAAAGTCGAACTCAAGCAAATGCAAAGCCGTGTCGGCACTACCTTTATCTATATCACCCACGACCAGTCAGAAGCACTGGTGATGTCGAATAAAGTCGCGGTGATGAACAACGGCGCCTTCGAACAGGTCGGCACACCTTCTGATTTGTACTATCACCCAGAAACCTCCTTTGTTGCAGGCTTTGTTGGCGATGCGAATAAATGGCAAGCCAAAGTCACCCAAGTCGATAACGTCAGTTGCACCACCCAGGTTGCTAATGGCCCTGCGCTACGCGGGAAGATCAACGGCACGGCACCTATTGCAGTGGGCGAAAAAGTTGATGTGTTTGTACGTCCCGAAGCTATCAAAATCGTCCAGAATGGGCAAACAGCCGATCCAAACGAAAACAGCCTGCAATGCACAGTCGTCGACCTACTCTTTAACGGCGCAAATAGCACGGCACTACTGGTCGACGTTGCTTCTGGTAAAGAGCTGCACGTCGCTTTACCTCAAACCGGTGAATTTATAGGTTTACAGAAGGGAGAAGCCCTCACGATTTCCTGGTCTCAAGACCAGACTCATTGCTTTTCGAGTAAATCTTTACATCCCAGGGCTGATACGTGAAGCAACACACTTCCATATTCTTCTGGTTGTTATTAGCGCCTTTCGCGTTATGGCTAATACTGCTGGTTATCATTCCGCACATCGATATGCTTGGCATCGCGCTGCGCGAGCAAACAGCCCCCAGAGAATACGCTTTCAGCTTTAAAAACTTTATCGAATTCTTTACCGAACCGCTGTATTGGCGCACCTTTATGCGCACCGCGGTTATGTCGATACTGGCAACCGCACTCACGCTTTTAATCGCATTTCCCGTCTCCTACTACATCGCTAAAATGTTACGTGGCAGATCGAAATCATTCCTGTTTTTACTCTGCCTGATTCCATTCTGGGTGAGTGAATTAGTACGTACTTACGGCTGGATGATTCTACTGCGCGAAACCGGTGTTATCAGTAATGCGCTGCAGTGGGCAGGCTTGGTGTCTGGCCCTGTTGAATTACTCTATAACGACGCCGCAATTATGGTTGGGCTGGTTTATACCTCGATGCTGTTCATGGTGGTGCCGCTAGTGACCGTTTTGGAAAGCCTGGACGATGACATCATCGAAGCCAGTTACGACCTTGGCGGCAATATGTGGACGACCATGCGCCAAATCGTTATCCCGCACGCGATGCCTGGTATCGTTTCTGGTTGTATCATCGTGTTTATGATGACCTTGGGTAACTACCTCACACCGAATTTGCTTGGTGGTAAGGATAGCCTGTGGTTTACCGAACAAATTTACACCCAGTTTATTACTCGCTTTAACTGGGAGCTTGGCTCAGCCTTCGGTATTTTGCTGTTATTGCTGTCCTCATTGATTGTCTGGCTTGGGCTTAAACTCAGCAGACAAACGCTAACGAGTACCATGACATGAGAATGTTTTTAATCGAGACAAGAAGGACATGATACCGTCAATCTCACAGCCCGCCTCGCTTCGCTGGACGTATCGCGCGTATATATTGTTATTCTATATATTCCTGATTGCGCCATTAGCTGTGGTCGCCACCTTTGCCTTCAATGACTCGCTATTCCCATCGCTACCGTGGAATGGTTTTACTCTTGACTGGTTTACCAGCGATACGCCCCAACGTTTAGGCGTGTTTAGCGATTCGGCGATGCTCGAAAGTGTCGGCGTTTCTGCCTTTATTGCCTTCTGGGTAACTACCTTGTCGATCTTTGTCGCCACCACCAATGCGTTTCTGTTTGAACACTACGACTTCCGTTTCAAAGAATTTCTCTACATGCTGATGCTATTGCCGCTGGTTATTCCGGGCGTAATTTTAGGCATCTCGATACTTATCTCATCCAACTCCATGGCGAATTATATGGATGAAGTATTTAACCTCGAAGTTGAATTCTTAAGGCCAGGTTTAGTACTGGTAATACTTGGACAATTCGCTTTCATTACCACCATTGCCACGATGGTAATCGGCGCGCGCTTGCGCAAAATGGATCGTTCATTAGAAGAAGCTGCTTACAACCTTGGCGCGACTAAAACGTCGGTGTTACGAACCATCACACTGCCCTATTTAAGACCGGCAATGATCGGCGCAGGCATCGTTGCTTTTCTCATGAGTTTCGAAAACTTCAACACCACGTTGATGCTGACAAGTTCCGATTCGCCACTTACCATCACCATGTTCGATCGCCTACGCGAAGGCTCTACACCTGAGCTGAATGCGGTCTCGTTATTGTTAATGATCGTTTCCGGAGTACTGGCACTGATTAGTGTGTTTGTGCAGAAGAAGGAAGATAGTTAGCTATTTTCAAATAACAGCTAAAAAAAGTGCCTCAAAGGTGGGGGGTGCCTTTACAAAGCACCATGATCTTTTAGTAACTGCTGTATCTCTTCGGCCATCTTCGAATAGCCTGCTTCATTGAAGTGGACGCTGTCTGATTTAAATTTGGGTTTGCGAATTAATGACGAGATAATTTCAGCTTCGAGCGGTACTCGATGCTCTTCTGCCAGCTCGGAATATAATGGCGCAGCATCTGAGAATAATTGTTTTTTCGGCACGCCGACTAATACCACTTGAATCCCTTCTGCTTTGGCTAAATTGATCATCGCAGATAGGTTTTTCTTGGTTTCTGAAAGGCTCTTATTACGTAAAATATCATTGCCACCTTCCAGCAGAATCATCAGTTCTGGATTGGTTTTTTCGATCACTGCTGCCAAACGCGCCAAGCCATCTGCGGTTACTTCGCCGGATATTCCGGCATTGACTACCTGCCTACCGGTAAGTCTGGCTAAAACGCTAGGATAGCTATTCTCGGGTTTTACGCCAACACCCGAAGTTAGGCTATCGCCGAAAGCGAGAATAACGCCCGACTCTGACACCCTGCTGAGCAATTTTTCACTGCCACATGCCTGCAATAGTAACGTTACAAACAATAACGCAAAGATACTGACCCATGATCTTTTCAGATCGACGCTTTTTGAAATGAGAATTCTGTTTAGCATCGTTCAAGTATGAAACATCGTTGGTTTAAAAGAAAACCGAACCGACAAACGCAGCAAGGCATTTACCCGTTTTTTACCTGTTTTTTTTACTTGCCTTTCACCCCTTATCGCTCAATATTTACTTTCGTAATCACACATAAATAACAGGCAAAAAAACACCCCCAAAGTGTGGGGGTGCCTTATAAAACGTTGATGAAATTATTGTAATTCCAGATTCAGTTTTTTAGTCTTCTCAAGTGTATTTTTAACGGCTGTTTTATCAACCGTCGTCTCAGCCACATTAACGTTAGCTTTTTTTGCGCTCATTGACAGACTGCTACCCACTGAAGTTTGACTTGCCTGGTTCGTCGCAGTCCTGTTACCAGGGCCAAAATCAACACCCTCACTGTACTGGCTAGCCTTATCAGTCTCTGTCGTTTTGCTCACGCCATTCTGCAGAAGCTCACTATATTGAGTACTCTTATCCGCAAATGCTACGCCAGCAAAAGACAAAGCCAATACCGATAGTGTTCTCGCTAATTTTAATTTTACGTTTTTCATAGTCATTATCCTCTATTTAACATGATGGCTTTAAGCCGTTTTAAAGTCTCTGTTGAGACCATGAAAATAGTTTGACGAAGTAACATGCAAAAAATAAGCATCAAATGAGTAAAGAACAGGATGTGCCAACACGCAAAAAAACACCCCCAAAGTGTGGGGGTGCCTTTTAGCTATTAATACGTCAGCTATTGATAATTAAGCATCTTGTGAATTATGAAAGTCTTAAAATCTGGCCGATACGAATATTATTGATATTCCAGTTCGTAATACGGTTCAGTTGTGCCAGTTTATTCACGCTAACGCCTGTTTTTAAAGAGATTCGGTACAAGGTATCACCTGAGCGAACTTTGTAAGAATGCGTCTTTACCGTTCTATTTACGTTTCTGTGCACATTAGTTTTAACAACTTTTTTAGTATTGTAGCGATTCTTCGACACATACTGCGATTTTGCGGGCTTCTTCACGATATTCTTGGTGACGACTACCTTCTTCGGCGTTGCTTTTTTCACCGTCACTTTTTTTACTGTGACTTTTTTAGCCGCCATATTTTTAGCATGAAAAGTTTTATTGGTGACTTTTTTATTACTGCTCTGCTTTTTATTAAAAGACACTTTATCTTGTTGCTTCTGATTGTTGTATCGCTTGCCATTATCAGCAGATGCTGCACTAGCAAATGTTAAAGCCAATACCGAAAGTGTTGTCGCTAATGTTAGTTTTACGTTTTTCATGATATCCATCCTTTAGTTAATTATTAGGTGTTAATCCGTTTGCTGTGTTTGTTCAAACGATGGATGTAGTTTGCATCAGCTAAATGCAAACTTGGGTATAGACAAAGTAAAGAAGTGTAAAGTGGTGTAGCGCTAGTGTTGCAGGCACACTGAAATGTGCAAATTTAACCCTATTCTGCTGAATTTGCTTACACTGTTGATAATTATTGCTGAATGATGCTGATTGATATTAATTGATACTAGAGAGAAGTAAGCGCTAAAAAAGTGCTTATAAGTAGGGGGGTGTGTTTGCAATGTTTAAATAACACGTTTTACTCACCATACAAGCGATCAAGGCAGTGAATAATTATTGCGTTATTATCCACTGCTTTAAAAGTACGAGCGTAACCGCCAATGAATGACGGTTACGCTGCACCATCTCCCAATCGCAACCTAGTTATAGCAACGCGTCTTTCAACTTGGCAAAATCTAATTGCTCTAGGTATTCCTTTAGCACGGCATCGTCTTCTAGCTGTCTTCCCTTCAGGGTTATGAGTATTTGACCAGCAAGCACTAAGGTAATTTCTGATCTATTCTTTTCCGTTTTAATCATGCCTTTGGCTTTTTTATAACGAAACGGTTTGGTATTTTGTTGGCCCGCCATCATTGCAGGATTTTTAAGCATCATCGTCATCATGCCCATCATGGGTGAATTCGCCATGACCTCGACAATCACGTTTTCTCTATTACGCGTAAACTCACTTTTCATGCCGGTGCCGCCGCCCATTCCACCCAGCATCGTCATCGCCGCTGCGTTATTATTTTTTTGCTCTCTCTCCTTCCAGCCGTCCAGAGGTTTTGGCATCAGCTGTTGAATTTCCGCCTGATAAAGTTGCTGTACCTGAGCCGTCACAAACTTTAACTCCTCAACTGCCGACTTATAATCTTTCTCGTTATACGCTTCCAAAGCCACCGTTATTTGATCAGAAACTTCATCCGCGAAAACAGGCGCACTCAGCATTGACAGGGTTGATGCCAGTGACACCAATGCGGAAACTTTCAATAACTTTATGAATTTCATTTCGACTCCTAACGTTTCAGTAAGCAGATATTATTGAAACATTTAAAGCCGTCAAAATCTGTGAAGAAAATCACATTTATCAAATATCGATGAGAAAGCTCATTATAGAAAGTCCCATTTTATAAATGTCTCGTTATAGAAACGCACAACATATAAAAACCGCTGATCGAAAGTGAACGAAAGTGAACAATGTAGCGCTGACACTCAAGTCATTAATCTATAAAATGCAGTAAATTCTCTATCACACCACTCAAAAGTATGGACCAACAAACACACGTTATTGCCGACCAGCAGGCTTATGAAATCAACTTGCGTTCGACGCCCTGTGACCCTGAAAAAGGACATGACATAAGCGCAAAGGATTTGATCAACAAAGCCTTGTTGTTTGCCGAACTTTCCATGATTGCTTATCTAAAGCCCGAAGAGACCGAAAAAGCAGCGTTGCGTCTTGGGTTTACCCGAACCACTTTCTACAACAACGACGGCTCCCAAGCCTACTCATTTGCCAACGATCAGGACATCGTGATCGCCTTTCGTGGCACCGAACCCAACGAATGGAATGATATAAAAGCCGATATCGATGCAACCAAAGCATTGGCGGAAACCGTTGGGCACGTACACCGTGGCTTTAAAAAAGAAGTGGATGATGTGTGGCCGCTATTAGAAAAAATGCTGATCTCACACAAACAAAATCTGGATAAAAAACTCTGGTTTACCGGCCATTCACTGGGTGGCGCGATGGCATCTATTTGTGCGGGTCGTTGCTTGTTGTCGCATATCGATACACGACCAGAACAAGTACATACCTTCGGTAGCCCGCGAGTCGGCACAAAACGCTATATAAACCACGCTAAAGTCGATTATTACCGCTGGGTAAACAACAACGACATTGTGACGCGCACGCCACCTGTGTGGCTCGGTTATCGTCATGCGGGTAAAGAAATGTATCTTGATGCACAGGGAAGACTAAAAGAATTAAACGCGGTACAGCGCAAAGCTGACCTGTGGAAAGGTTTTGTGACAGGTTTAAAGAATAAACAGATTGATCACTTCAGCGATCACCTGATAGATAACTACGTTGACTATATTTACCAAGAGACCTTATAAGCAAATAAAGTCTGGTTAACACAGCATGCTTAAATAAACGTATTAATTAGCACGAAGCTTTTCGTCTACCTGACGTTTTAACAATTCCAGTTCAATTGTATTGCGCTGCGATTGTTTTATTTTCTCTTCGAGTAATGCTGAGGTTTGCTGCAAATCTTTACCGGCTAATGAAGATGGCATTGTAGAAGTAGAAGTAGAAGTAGAAGTAGAAGTAGAAGCAGACTTAGCTTCAACGACCGAACTTGGTTTTTTCGCCTCCAAAGCATCGTATGAACCCTTGTTACCGCTAAATAATCCCGGACCCTGCATCATTGAATCTGCTGGTAATAATTCAGGAGAGTCAAAACTAGAAGACAAATTAGAAGACAAACTAGAAGGCGAACTCGAACAAGCAATCGTCAATATTGATAGTGACGCAATGCTAAGCAACTTCATCGACAGAGTCAGAGTAGCAGTCTTAGTCGATCTATCAATCGCGCCAGCATAATGTTTTACTTTCATTTCGAATCCTTGTGAATAAATAAGGGAGGCTCTTGCCTATTGTCTTTGTAAACTACTGTAATTAAGGATGTTGACTAACAGAGAGTTAATTTTCGGGGTTAACTCAGGTATTTATAAACCATGCAACGTTCAGTAATTTATACAATAAACAAAAGCCTCGCAGCTTTTATAAGCTCTACTTAGAACTTAACTCGTGAACCAATAGAGAACAGGTTCTTGTCTTCTACGCCATCAGCATCAATCTGAGCATTTTCATAATCAGCAAATAACTCAACACCTTGTTTCAGATGATAAACGTACGCAAGGTTAATACGTTCAGCTTCCACATTGGATGCAACTTGATCTTCAGTAAGGGTGTAAGACACAGACAGGTTATGTGCGCCAAGCTTTTGACCAATTTTGATGTAAGCACTCGTTGGATCTAACGGAGAATCATTAAGGTATTGCTCACCATAGGCACCGGTAATGTTAAAACCGTTAGATGCAAGGTAAGAGGCAGACAAACCCAATTGCTGGAAATCATCAGCATCATCAGTAACATAACCGATTGCCGCGCCCACTTTAGAACCACCCGCTAGTTTCTGGCTATAACGAGCCGCGATTTCACCTTTATCTGTTCCCGCACTCACTGCAAAACCAACAGGACCAAAGTTTAAAGAATCATAGCGAATACGATCGTTACGGCTTAAACCGTCAAAGTTATCAAATGCCTGACCGTTAGAAACAACCGCGTTACCTGCAGAATCAACAAAACTGATGCCATCGTACAAATCCTGACCTGAGTAATCAGCAATCGTAGTACCAGAAAAATCGACCTCAGAAGTACCGTTTGCAGCGCCATCGCCCTGACCAAGACTCAACTTACCAAAACCACCCTGGAAATATAATTCACGCTTACGTGATCTAAACGCAGAACTGGAATCCGAATCATTAATATCAACCTGATCAGAAGCATTGTCCTGATATTGTGTTTCAATGTTGAAACCAACCGTAATACCAGCAACCGCATCGGTCTCGCCGGTTATACGAAAACGTGTTCCGCTGTTCGTGTTGTCAGTGAATAAAACATCATCATCCACGCCGTTATCAGCAAAGGTTAACGCACGACTCACTTGACCAGAAATCTTCACCTCAGACTTGGCAAAAGCATGAGGAGCAATTGCAAAAGAACCAATGAGCAATGC
Organism: Cocleimonas sp. KMM 6892; assembly: GCF_035798195.1. Lineage (NCBI taxonomy): Bacteria > Pseudomonadati > Pseudomonadota > Gammaproteobacteria > Thiotrichales > Thiotrichaceae > Cocleimonas > Cocleimonas sp. KMM 6892. The sequence goes on from NZ_JAPFBV010000001.1 coordinate 585,136, forward strand.
GCCCGTTGTCATTTTTATACTTTGTTTGATTACCATAATATTTATCCTTAATTTCAGGCCTACCCCGCTGGAATCCTGATTTTATTTAATCCAAAAACCGCTTTTGAACGTAAAGAACAGATATTCAATACACAGCGCTTTAAGAAATTTGATACGCACGAATACTTCTCGAAAACAACACTTGCCAAAGGAGTTCAGCGGCAAATTGAGTATTTGCGATCTACGATAAATATAATAATCACTACGTTTTTTTTGATAAGTAGGCGAAAAGGGAACACGATGTTCGGAGTTACAGACCAATGAAAAATGATCACTTATCTTCATTAAAAAACCTGGCAATGTTTGCCTTGGTTGTTGATGAAGGTAATTTTAGTCGTGCCGCTAAATCCCTAGGGATCAGCCGATCACGCGTGAGTGAGCAGGTAGCATCACTAGAAGAAAGTTTAAACAGACGATTATTTCACCGAACGACACGCAGCTTAACCTTGACGGAAGATGGCAAATCTCTCTATCCGCACGCTGCCAACCTACTCAAAGAACTGGGCGATATTGATGAACTACTCAATCAGGACCAACTATCAGGATTAATTCGAGTGACCGCCACGGTAGATTTTGCGGGTCAATGGTTGCTACCCGCCTTGCAGGAATTCAATGTGATTTATCCAGAGATAAAATTCGATATCATAATTTCGAACAAAAGCCTGGATTTGATAGAAGATCAGATAGATCTCGCGCTAAGAATAGGCAAACTAAAAGATGAATCGTTTATAGCCAGACCGCTATTCGAGCAAGAATTAATCGTTGCCGCCAACCCGGAATATATAGAAAAATACGGTCCATTTAATTCAATTGACGACCTCAAAAAAGCCACCTGGTTATTACTGCCGCAACTCCATGAAAAAAACCAAGTCACCTTAATCAATGGCGATAAAAACATCACCTTCAAACCCGATAATTACCACATCACAGACTCACCCGACCTATGCCGAAAAATGGTTGAAAACGGAATGGGCATAGGAATCGTATTACCAATAATGGTAAAAAACGAATCAAAGCAATACTTTCAACGCCTATGTCCTGAATGGCACAGCGGTAATATGAATTTTTCATTGATATACCCTTCACGCCGCCAGGTTTCATTACGCACACGAACGCTGATTGATTATCTAATGAAAAGGCCTGTTGGGTGTTTGAATAGCTTTGCTGGGTGTTGAATAAATTGCCTAGAAAGTAAGTTGAAAAGCGACTTTTACATTCATTTAATTGGCTTGAACCCACCCCCCACCTTTGGGGCACTTTTCCTGATGGGTTAAACCAAAGCTATTATTTTTAGTAGGCCGGATAAACAGTGCGCAATCCGACACACGCGTGAAGTTACCTAGGATAAATACCAAAGTGTGTTTGTTTAGGGGAAGCAATCATACTAGTCCTTCCCCGCTATAAACCATTCTTTAGGAATATTACAATTTTTACTATTTGGCTCTGGGTCAGCTTTGTGAATTCTCACATGCAAGGGCATCGATACACAGTTACCAAAAACAAGAGCCTCACCAGGGACAGATTGCTTTATCTTATTGGAAAAATCGTCTGAAAAATATGGAAGAATAGCGTGAACATATCGCATATCAATTTCATTCTGAATACGATGAATAATAAAATTAGAACATTGTGATAATACAGTCTCTGATAACTCTGAAGGTCTTTGAGAGGAGACTAATAAAAATATTGAATACTTCCTCCCTTCTCTCGCAATTTTCTCAAATATATTTTCTTTTATAATATATTTGTAGTCTTTCTTGATGTATCGGTGAGCTTCATCTAACACAAGATGAACTGGTTTTTTTCGGCGTTTGTTGCCTTGTAATTTCTTTCTTTCAGAGAATAACAACCTTGATACAACAGAAGTCAGCGTCTCCAAAGCATCAGGACTAAGCTCACTCGTATCAATAATAACTAACTGGTTTTTATGTGAGCCTTCCTCAATTCTCCAAATTTCTTCCAAATATTCTTTACCATTTTTAGCCTTACCTAGAGTTGAACGCATAAACTCACAATCTGTATTATCCAAAAAGTAATCAAGCCTAGTCATCATGGTTGATGTATATTCACGAATACGCTTATTCCCTCGAGCATCCTCCTCTAATAATGTTATATTTGCTGCAATTCTTAAAAATTCATAATCAAAAAATTCTCCGTGAGGAAGCTTATGTTCTAAGACTTTTTGATAGTCTTCATAGTTAAGATTATTAAATATTTCTTTTACAGCACTATCTAATTCTTGATTATTAGAGCCATATGATATGTCACAGCTATTCTGAAGAGTATCGAGATCATCAGTTAATCCAAATTCTTTACAACTACTTGAAAGCTCTTGGTCAGATTCAAGAATAGATCTAATACTAGAAATCACACTTGAAGCCGCTGTAATATTTGCAGTATCAGTATCTACATTACTAAGGATACTAGAAACCAACTGACAAACTTTATGTTTGAGATAATTTACGAAGATAGACCTTTCTTCTTTTTTTACTCCACCTATTTTATAAAACCGATAACTTTCTTGAAGCACTCGATCCCAAAAAGGTCGCTGAGTTGCCTCAGTAGCAAGTAAAAAGGCACTCCACTCATCTAAATTCATTAAGAAGTGAGGGAGCTGAAATGGATTATTTCCGTTTGTTTTTTCAGTTATGTTTGGTTTATAAAACTTAACACCAATATCTTTATTGTGATGATTCTTTTTAAAGGCATGCTTATATTCACCATTTACATCAAAGATAATTATTTTTGACCCAAGAGCAGAGTGAGAGGATTTTTTATGGATATCTTGAATTATATGAGCAATCGTATTGGACTTGCCACTTCCAGAATTCCCCAAAACAGCAGAATGGATATTGAAGAAAGAATTGATACTAATATCAATTGGATAATTTATTAGATTCTTACTAACGCCTAAAGAAAAGCTACTATGAACTTGATTATCTTTACCTTCATTCTCGCGAATGTTGAGGATCGTTTTCATATCCTCAAATGTAACAATACTTACATCACTATAAATACTTGGGAAGATCCCTACTCCAAGATTAAATATTCCATCACGTGAAATTGTCCCAATAGGTTTTAATAAAAGCTCTCTGTTGCCTTCAATATCAAAAGCTTGGTTATCTTTATTACTGTCAATATCAAATATTGATATTACTTCACAAAGTAGAACCTCACCGACAGCATTTGTGGTTTTTAAGTAGCTTCCAATATTGCCGAAATAATATACTGTACCCGCTAAATTTACTGTATTTCCACGTATCTCAGATGATATTTTTACATGGAACTGACTGTAATTTACTGATGTAATCTTCCCAACCTTCATTAGGATGTTTCCCCATTAGGGTTGTTTAGCTTCTTTATATTTCTCAAAAAATCCTTCAATAAATCAGCATCCTTATTCTGATCAAGATCTGGGATTAGATTATTAATTATATACTTAAAATAATGAATCCTTTCCTTATCTCCATTTTCATCAATCTCACCAGAGTATCCAGATATTTTATAAACCCGACGATCTTCAACTTTAAAAAGGTTTTCATTTTTATAATCACCAAAAACTACAATACTAATCGATGGGTTAGAAGCCATGGCTTGGTAAATAATATTGTTTATGTGTTCATCACTAAAGCTATAACCGATGACAAATAAAACGCTATTAGGAAGTAATAGTTTTTTCTGGAATTCCCTAATTAAATCGGCATAAGGAGAACCTAAACTTTTATTTTGTTTTAATGGAGTAGGATAGATCAGTACATTTTCATCTGGTCGCCTATCTCCATGTGTTACCGCCACTTCTTTTATATTGAAAAATGAATTATCCTCGCTTTCAACCCAACTTATCGAGCCATGTAACTTATAGAGATAGACCATATTCACTAATGGTTCATACTTCTCAAGGTTCGTATCCACTTTTCTGGAAAAGGTATAACTAAATCTCGCAGGATTAAACACCCTCGTTAATCCGCCTCCAAAACCATTATTGTAATTAATATTAAGATAATCTAGTGCTTTCTCACTAAGTAAATCATTGTTTGTGGTAAATACATTTACTCGAGCTAGGTCTTTATTCCGTAGTGAAAGTTTCTGATAGAGGCGCTGATATATATTCAAGGATTCCGCAGCAGAATCAGTCTCTAAATCAATATTTATCTGATCATAGATTTCTGTTTCTATTAAAGTAATAAGCACAATTACCCCATTAGTTTTATATCCAGCTCCTTCTCGATATGATCTAAGAGAATAGAGTGTGCCCAATATTTTCTCTAAATTACCACTTTCTTTTTTATTGATTTTTTCAAAAAGTAATTTATAGTTTTTAACTTTTTTATCAAGATCATCACCTTTATAACTTTTGCTAAGCTCTTCCTTTAATTGCTTACTTTCTAACCTTTTTATGATTTTGTCCAACATGGTTTTCATTGCGGGAATTGATCCTGAACTAGCACCTGCTCCTAATAGAAAATGAACATTTTTTATATTAGATAAGTCAGAAACTTTATTCTTTATCTTTAAAATACCTGCATTTAAATCATCTTCATCAGTTATTAAGTTATCTTGCCCTTGAAAAAAACTGATGTAATCTTTTGCTAGTTTTTCTTCTTCACCTTTCATCTTCCACTACCTAATTTACATGTCATTAACTTAGCTTATACCATTTATTTACATACAATAGTGTTTTTAAATTAGTTTTATTTAAAAGGTAAGTTTTAGGGTATTTAATTTAAAAAAGCTTTATTAATTTACATAAAAATGTTTAAAAGCAGGGAATGACTCAGAGCGATTCTCTTAAAAACGCAATAGTCCTGTACTAGACTAATACCGCAGCTTTTACAGCATAGCGTCCTGTTTAATCTTTATGGAAACCATGATTTACGACTTCGTAAATGAGGATTTGATAATTTACTTTTAAGGCTTTGTCATAATCGGATCATGTGGCGTTGACTCGCTTGTCACTTCAGCATAACTTATCGATTTGACTATTTCTCGCATCAGCGGATATACGACAACGACAGATACCAAGAGTGCAAATGCCAGTATCGCTAAATAGATGATCATATAGTGTTCGTAGTCCATGATTGGGGCGACGACTCGCGCAGCGCCTACTAACGCGGCATAAATCCACGAGCTGGTGCTGATGGCGGTGAAAAGGCACGAGACGATGACTATGCGTTGTGCTTTTTGGCGTGATTTAAAACTCGGGAAGACTAATAGATGCAATAACAATCCGTTGATGGTTAGCACGCTGACTACTGTAATTTTTGCTGCTAATTTGGAGTTGGCAAAGATTAGCTCTATATCCAGTCCTGGTTTAATCGCTAACAGCGCTACTCCGGTAAGCCAGAGTAAAACGAGTAAGGTGGTGATTTTTTTACCCAGTTGATGCACTTCTGTTACATCTAGTTTTCTTGATGTGATTATTTTCACATCTGTGCTGACGATCATTACGACAGCAAATGCAAAGGCGAATAAATGTACGAAAATGAGGAGTTGCTGACCCACAGAAGTGATTTCATGTAGGTACAAACTTATAAAACTTTGCATATCTAATATGAACAGGGCTTGTTAGTTATTCAGTCGTGTCCATTCTACATTAGAACAAGAAATTCTGAGGTGTTTTATGATGTTAGGGGGGGAATTTATGGCTGAGTTGCGGTAAATAAAAAGTGCCTATAAGTAGGGGGGAGGTGACCCTTTTAAACTATTTATTTGAATTGTAAGACTATGTCTTATATATTCTTTGTAAGAATATTTCTTACATTTACTAAATAGGATGTAATCATGTCACGAACAATTACTGTCGATACAGGTAAAGAGCTACTTGGTTTCATTGATAACCTTGTTGAGTCCGGCAGTTATAAAACCAAGAGCGAAGTAGTGCGAGAAGGTTTACGTTTACTTAAAGAGCAACAGGCCAGTTCAAAGCTTGAAGCTTTACGTCAACTTATTGATGATGGAGAAAATAGCGGGAATTTAACAGAGTGGAATGTTGATACCTTCCTTGATCGTATGAAAGCAAAAACTTAAGAATGGCAAACAGAGAAATTCTCCTTCGACCGCTAGCCGAGGAAGATTTAGAAGCTATTTATGACTACAGTTATCAAGAGTTTGGTGAAAAACGTGCCGTTGAATATATTCATAATTTGAACAAGGTCTTTATCAAAATTGCCGATAATCCTAACTTAGGCAGCCAATGTAATTATGTAAAACCAGGCTTGTTGAGTTTTCACGTTATTTCTCATATTGTTTTCTTTAGAGCAACTAAGACCCGAATTTCCATAATACGAGTACTGCATAAATCTATGGATTATCCGCGTCATTTTTAATTATTTTTTAAAAATATGCCTAGCTCTATATAAATATCACTCAAAAGTAGGGAGGTGACCTAGAATGGTTCTTATCTCAAGCCACCCTTCCCTATTCATATGTATTTTTTTAACACCACTTTTTATGCGTCCAGATGTTCTTCAAAAAACGCAATGGTACGCGACCAGGCTAGTTCTGCGGCTTTTTCGTCATAACGCCCTGTTGAGTCATTGTGGAAACCGTGATTTACGCCTTCGTAGATGAATACCTGATAGTTGGCTTTGATCGCTTTGAGCGCTTTTTCGTAATCGGGCCATGTGGCGTTGACGCGTTTGTCTAATTCGCCCAGCTGTATCATTAGTGGCGCTTTGATATTAGGGATGATATCAGCGCTTGCGGGTGTGCCGTAAAATGGAACCGCGGCATCGACCACATCAGGAATTCTGGCAGCGAGCATATTGGAGATATAGCCACCAAAACAGAAGCCAACGACGCCAAGTTTGCCATTACCTTTTTCGTGACCTTTGATGAATTTGGCGGCGGCGATAAAGTCTTGTTCAATTTTACCTTTATCCAGCGATTTTTGCATCGCTCGGCCTTCATCATCATTGCCCGGATAACCACCTAAGGTATGCAATGCATCGGGGGCGAATGCGATAAAGCCTGCTTTTGCGACGCGTCGTGCAACGTCTTTTACATAAGGGTTTAAGCCACGGTTTTCGTGAACGACTAGTACCGTAGGTGCTTTGTCATCGATGACTGTAGGGACGACTAAATACCCTTTGCCTTTGCCGTGTCCTTCGGGTGAATCGAATTCCTGATAGGTGGCTTTTATAGATTCATCGTTAAAGGAGACTTGTTCGGCGAGTGCGTAATTTGGCAGTAATGCACTTGAAACCATACTCATGGTCAAGCCTGCGACACCGAGTTTGCCGAGGCGCGCTAAAAATGTGCGGCGATCGATAAAACCGTGAGCGTATTCGTCGTACCAGTCGAACGCTTCTTGTGGGATTTGTAGCTCTTTGCTGTTTGTATTTTGGCTTTCTGTGGTCAGATTTGGTGTTACTCGATTTTGCATTTTTAACTCCTGTGCTTATTTTTAAAGTCGTGGGGCCTGGAGTTAAGTATAGAATATTGAAATTCGTTTTGAGCTTATAGGGAGTCGTTTGCGTGTAAAAGTATGTAAAGATAAAGCACGAAAAGTGGCGATCTGCGTGAGATTTAGTACATCTTCGCAATCTGATTAGTCTTTGCCTACTTTAAAACTGGGGATGTTGGTTGTGCCAATAACGATTAAAACCAACGCGACAAACATGAAGAAAAAAGTAGATGCTAATAGACTGGCGCTGATTGGATTTTGCCAACCGAGTGTATCAATTTCTATAGACAGATAAATCACACTGGCGATCGCCAAAATAATACTGCCCGCGGCAAAGTACAGTGCTGACTTCTGAAATGCACTCTTTGTGGTTTTCTTTACGGGAGGGTATTGTGGCTCTACAATGTCTTTGGATGGGTTCATCAGGCTAGGATACCCTTTCTTGGTATGAAAGTAAGAAAAACCGCCCCAAAGTAGGGGGGTGGCTTTTATTATTCACAATTCCATTTGTTTAATAAGAGGCTGCTTGAGATGCACCACTGCCCCATTCGGATCGGCTATTACCGCAATCCATCCTTCATCTGGTACATGCTGTGGTGGCACCATGATTTTGCCGCCTAGCGCTACGGTTTGTGTGACGCTTTCCTCTATGTCGTCAACCGCGATATAGGGATGCCAGTAAGAGTCTTCATTTTTATCATTGCTTGTACTGCTTTTACCTACAGTATCTAAATTTGCATCCATCATGCCGGCGATGCTTACCCCATCTTTCTTAAATATCGTGTAATTGCCATAGTCGTCCGCATCGACCTGTTTTGTCGTCCAGCCAAACAGCTTGCTATAGAAATCTCCGCTGGTTTTCTGATTTGGGGTGATCAGCTCTTGCCAAATGAAAGGGTTTTGCTTTGCCATAAGTCTTCCTTACTGGGTAAACGGGAATGTGTGTTGTGTCATGAATATACGTTGTTTTGGAAAAACGATGTTAAAAAAACATTGTTTGTCTTTGTCTTCGATTAGTCTTTAATTAGTTTTTTAATTAGGTATTGGATTGAATATTGAGCCGTAAATCACCAAATAAAAATAGGAGCGTTTTTGTAGGACTTGCCTTTGGTCTTAGGCTTTTGACAGTTACGGCATAGGTCATTACTATCATGAGTTAAACAATAATTTATAAAAATAATAATAGTTGCAAATAAATGCCCCTATCTAAACTATATGCCCACAGTTTTAGCCAGACTACTAAAATAGTTTTCTTGGTCGGATTACTGTTGCTGGTCGTTGGCGTTTCCGGGTATTTCGTGATGATTAAATCCGAGAACACAATCATTGAAAATCAATCAGTTAGCGTTGCCGAGATTGTTGCTCGACAAGCGTCAGCTGCTCGTTCCGTTTACACCTCCCAGATTCTGGATAAAATCAAAAAAGACGAGATTGGCTTTTCCGACAGGGATTATCACAATAAGCATGGTGCACTCCCCATACCTGCGCAATTTCTGAAAAATATGGCGACTAAAGCGTCTGAAGATGCCGAAGGTCTATATAAATATCGAGCGGTGAGTAAGTGGAACCTGGATGATCATCAGGATTTAAACAATGATTTTCTTAAAGATGCCTGGTCGAAACTGGAACAGCAGGATCAAGCAAACCCTGCTAAAGCGATAGACTGGAAACCCATATATCGTGTGGAAGAATTCGAAGGCAAGCAAACCTTGCTTTACCTGAAAGCAGACCCTGCGACACAAGTATCCTGTGTGGAATGCCACAACGATTATGAGAAGACCGAAGAGATTCTCCAAAGACGCGCCTCGCAGAATATTGTCGGTGGTAAAGTCTGGAAACAGCATCAATTACTGGGTGCTATCTTCGTACAGATCCCTGTGGACAAAATGCATGCAATTGCGTCTAAAAACAGCAAATTTACCATTTTATGGATACTAAGTTCTTTGATCATCGGTTTGAGCGGTTTGGCTTATTTCTTTTCCCGAGACCTCGTCAAAGCCAGAGGGGTGACAAAACTACTGTTTTGGCAAGCCAAGCATGACAACTTAACCAAGCTACCAAACCGTATTAGTTTTGAAGAAAGATCGCGTGAATTGATTAGCGAATCCAGAAAGAAGAATTCTACCCATGCCATGTGTTTTCTCGACCTTGATCAATTCAAGCTAGTCAACGATACCTGCGGTCACGCAACGGGTGACGACTTACTGTGTCAGATCAGCGAGGAGTTACTAAAAGAGCTGATTAAACCCGATATGTTGGCGCGCCTTGGTGGCGATGAGTTTGGTATTTTATTAACCAATTGCAGTCTGGAAGAAGCGAAAGTAACCGCTAAAAGACTGTGTGAGAACGTTAAAAACTATCATTTCGTTAAAGACGAACATGCGTTTGATATTGGCGCAAGTATAGGCGTTGTCGCGATTAATAAAGATTCGCAGAGTGTCGATCAGCTGATGAGAGCTGCTGATTTAGCCTGTTATATGGCTAAAGATAATGGCAGAAATCGCGTTCAGATCTACCGTGAGAATGATGAAGTATTGAACCTTAGAAAGGTTGAAATGAAGTGGGTTTCCGGCATTTCAAGAGCCTTGAAAGAAAATAGAATCATTATCTACAGCCAAAAAATCGTCGCTATTGAAATAGGCAGTAATTACACGCATCACGAAATATTAGTGCGCCTGATTGGCGATGATGGAGAAATCGTCCCACCGAACGAATTTATCCCTGCCGCAGAAAGATACAACCTGATGCCGAAACTGGATCTGGCTATTATTGATCGATCTTTTTCTGCATTGAGTAATAAGTATTTCAAAGATTTAAGCAATGATGGCTTCATTTCAATCAACCTTTCCGGTCAATCGCTGAGTGAAGCAGACTTTTTGGTGAAAGTTAAACAGCTGATGATGAAACACCGTATTAATCCTGCACAGGTATGTTTTGAAATTACCGAATCAGCAGCGATTGCGAATCAGGATTTGGTGAAGCGCTTCATGAAAGAGATGAAAAGTCTCAACGTTAAATTCGCGCTGGATGATTTTGGAACAGGCTTGAGCTCATTGACCTATTTGAAGGAATTCCCTGTCGATTATTTGAAAATTGACGGCAGTTTTATCAAAGATATTTTAACGGATTCTGTGGATAGAACATTGGTGGAAGCGATTAATGATATGGCGCATACCATGGGTTTGAAGACCGTTGCGGAGTATGTTGAATCTAAGGAAATTTTGAATTTACTCAGCATATTGAATATCGATTATGCCCAAGGGTACTTCATACAAAAACCTACCGAAGTCACACAAAAGTTTTAACAGATTTTTAACAAATTAAGAGGCGATAAGGTTTTGCCACTAATCTGAAATATTTTAGTTTCGCGTTAAATACAATTAGGATCGAACCATTAATAACAATAATCCAATCGCATGATAGCCAAAACTCTTTTTACGAAAACGCCCTTTTCCCGAGCGTTGCTATACACAGGACTGAGTCTTTTGGCGTTCTTCCCGTTATCGCTGAGTGCGGCTTCGGCTGATACTTCTGTTGCTACCAGTCTATCCGAAAAAATAATCGGAAACTGGTGCCTGAATGAAGAGAAGTTTATGGATGATTCAAGCTTCAGCGGCGAAATATGGGAATTTACCGAAGATGGCAAATACACCTTCAACAAGCTAGGCGATAACGCTTACACGGTTACAGATGACACGGTAAAACTGGATAATTTCGGCACCTTGAAAGTGTTAACAATTAGCGATACCGAAATGGTTGCGAAGGTTTATTCGACGTATTACTTCTCTAAAGACAGATGTGCTGACGAGACCTTGCAAGCGCTTAAATTAACGCAGTTAAATAATGCCATCATCATGAATGATTTAGGGCGTGTTGAAGCGTTAATTAAAGAAGGTATTGATGTCAGCAAACCAGACACACGTGGTGGAATGCATTCAACACCATTAATGGTCGCAATCCGTCAGGAAAATGAAGCAGCGATTGAGCTTATTCTTAAACAAAAACCCGATTTGACGGTAACCAATTTTCTAGGCAAAACCGCGCTTGATATCGCGATGAAATCAAAATCAATCAAAATAAAAAATAGGATAAATGATGCATACTAAAAAAACACTTTTCATGCTGATATTAGGATTAGCGATAAGCACCTCTGGTTATGCCAAAATCTATAAATGGACAGACGCTAACGGAAAGACGCACTACACTGCCACGCCACCACCTGCGCAGAAAAAAGTGATTTCCAATGAAGAGTTTAAAGTGCACAAAACACCAAAATCTTCATTGAGACCTTCTTCAAGTTACGCTAAATCGAGTAATTCAAACAGTAGTGATAATAGTAAAAGCTCAAAAAAGACGAAAGCCAAGAAAAAGCCTATTACCAAAATACATGCACGCGCTCAATGTGGCAAAGCGATAAACAAAGCCCCTGCTCTTATGTCGAAAATAAGAAGCCAACTGAGACAAGCGATCAGTGCTGGAAAAGTACCGGCATCGAAGATGGAAGAATTTGAAAAACAGGAACGAGCTGGAAAATTCAAAGCGCCCTCAATGGATAAATGTGTAAAAGACTATATGGCTGGCGGCCGCCGACAAACCGATACTATCGCCGACAATAGCGCATCGGACGCCATTGCGTGGATACAGTTAGATGCCGCATTTGGACAATTCAAATAAATAACCCCCCCCTCGTAAGTTAGGGGGGTGTCATTAAGCCTAGTCGCTCTATCAACTAATCATAAAAATAAATGAGTGGGCCAAATGGAAACTAAACAGTGTATCGCCTGTAAAGAAGATATTTTACAAAATGCCCTGAAATGTAAGCATTGTTATCAGGTTCAAAACAGATCTGCGAATCTAAAGAACAAGCCGTGGTTTAATCATTTCGGTGCTTTAATAGTTGGGTCATTGCTTTTATGGTTAGTTGCAGAACTAATCATACTCACGACATCGGAAGGGCCTAAACCTGTTTTTCAGATTGAATCACCTAAGCTACAACTTTCAGAAACCAAAGAAGGGTTGAATATCCGTTGTATTGCAACGGCAGAGAATACTTATCTTGAGAGCTGGAGTGATTTTTCGATTCAAGCCAAATTTAAAAATGCATCGGGTGATGTTATAGACATTATGCAAAACGAACCAAGCATGACTGTATTGCCATCGTTTAACTTTGAAGTCATGGCTTCTGGTATGGCTAATGCGGCTAAAGAAGAATATAGCTCATGCGAACTCACTGTTCTTTATGCAGATTAGAATGTGAAAAACCCCTCGTAAGTAGGGGGGTGTCATTAAGATATAAAAAAGCCCCTGATTCAGGGGCTTTTTTATAATCAATACTACTTGTAGAGCGTTTAGGTTTTGGTTCAAATCAAGGCGCGACCGCACGGAGAATGTTTGAGCGTACAATAAGTACGTGATTCATTCGAGTACGGTCGCAACGCCGAGTTGGGCCGAAAGATGAATGCCCTACTTCATTGTGACTAATTCTTCTGCTGAAACTGGATGAATCGCGATCGTATCATCAAAGTCCGCCTTCGTTGCACCCATGCGAATCGCTACCGCAAAGCCTTGTAGCATTTCATCTGCCCCTAGACCGATGATGTGACAACCAACGATTTTCTCGTTTTCGCCCTGCACGATTAGTTTCATGTGTGTTTTTACTTTGTGACGTGTCATGGTGTGGTACATCGGTACGAAGTCTGTTTTGTAGACTTTTATTCCACCATTGGCAACATCATCACCGTACACTTCTAATGCTTTTTCTTCACTCATTCCAATTGTACCAATCGGTGGATGTGTGAACATCACAGTAGCGATATCGTCGTATGACATTTTACGTTCTGGCTTACCTCCGTATAGGCGATCACCTAAACGACGACCTGCTGCGATTGCAACTGGCGTTAGTGGCGCTTTACCGATGATGTCACCGATGGCGTAAATTCCATCTACGGTGGTTTTTTCGTAATCATCTACAACGACTGTTCCGCGTGGAGAGACTTCTACATCGGTATTTTCCAGGCCAATATTGTCTGTGTTTGGACGACGTCCGATTGCCCAGATAAGTGAATCTACATCTGTAATTTTTGTGCCGTCTTCAAATTCGATTGTGACTTGCTTGAGACCGTCTGGTCCTTCGCCCTGATCAACCACTTTGCTGATGATTTCATCGTGATAGCGTTTTAGGCCATCATCCTTCATTTGCTGTGAAAGCGCTGCCTGAATAGTGCTGTCGAAACCTTCGAGTACTGGCCAGCCCTGATGTAATACAGATACGTCTGAACCGAGTCCATCCATTAGCATCGCTAGTTCTAGTGCGATATAACCGCCACCGACGACAACGACTTTTTTAGGTTGTATATCGTGTAGTTCCTGGAAAAAACCATCTGAATTTAGGCCAAGCTCTGAACCTTCGATATTTGCCGGGATAATTGGGCGCCCACCAGTAGCGATAACGATGTTATCTGCGGTGTAGGTGATTTTTTCGCCATCGACATCAACTTCGATTGTTTTGTTATCGAGGAATTTTGCTCCACCTTCAATCACTTCAACGCCAGCACCACCTAGGTAGCCATCGTACCAATCGAGGATTCCGCCGATGTAGTTTTCACGCTTGTCGACTAATTTTTTCCAGTTTAATTTGCCTGCGCCACCTTCTAGGTCGACGTCAAAACCGTAATCCTGAGCATCCATTAAGCCTTGTGCGACACCTGCGGCATACCACATTACTTTTTTTGGTACACAACCAACATTGACACAGGTTCCGCCAAGTTCTTTATTTTCAATGACTGCAACTTTTGCGCCGTATGATGCCGCACGCTCTGCGATTGATAATCCGCCGCTGCCTGCACCGATTGAAATTAGATCGTAATGGTTGCTCATAATTCTTTCCTTTATCAACTGCTTCTTAATGACTATCAGCAGTTATTTTTTGTTTGTTAATGGAGTTTTTATACACCCCCCCACTTATAGGCATTTTTTGAGTTATCTCTTTGAATCATTCTTTTGATTCAATGCACGAGGATGAAAGTCACCCAACATCTGCACAGATAGATATAACGCATCACTGTTTAAAACAGATGCTGACCATCTAAAAAGAATGGTCAGCATGTTAGCAAAACCTTTGAGGCTCTGCTTCTTAACTATTTTTTCGAGCTCTGATTCCGAGCTATGTAAGTTCCCCTGCCAGTAACCTATTGATTAGCTGACAGGGAGAAATACATGGATCAAATAATAATTAAGCTTTTAACCAAGCTTCAAGCTCAGATGCACCACCGATGTGATCACCGTCGATGAATACTTGTGGAACGCTTGATGTACCAACCATAGCACGCAAGCTGCGGTCTGTGTAATCACGGCCCATTACTAGCTCTTCGTACTCGTAACCTGATTCTGTAAGCATTTCTTTTGCTTTTGCACAGAAAGGACAACCTTTACGAGACATTACTGTCACGCTAGATGGTACTTTTGCATCAGATGCGATGTAAGTAAGCATTGTGTCTGCGTCTGAAACGTCAAACGGGTCGCCATCAACATCTGCTTCGATGAACATTTTCTGAACTACGCCGTCTTTAACAAGCATAGAGTAGCGCCATGAACGCTTACCGAAACCTAGTTGCTCTTTGTCTACTAGCATACCCATACCTTCTGAGAACTCACCGTTTCCGTCAGGGATGAATTTAATGTCTGCAGCATCCTGGTTTTCTTGCCACTCGTTCATTACGAATGTGTCGTTTACTGATACACATAATACGTCGTCAACACCGTGCTCTTTGAATGCAGGGATCAACTGGTTGTAACGTGGAACGTGAGCTGATGAACATGTAGGTGTAAATGCACCTGGTAGTGAGAATACTACGACTGTTTTACCAGCGAATAATTCATCAGTAGTTACGTCTACCCACTCGTTGTCTTTACGTGTGTGGAATGTAACGTTTGGGACGCGTTGTCCTTCTTTGTTTTCAAATGGCATTTTTGTTTCCTTTTGTTAAATAAATCAATAATGGTTAAAGAATAATGTTTACTAAAATTGATCAGTTAATGATATGGGATGAATATGACAAAACAATGATTAAAAGATCAATTTCCTAAGAACTTGACGCGCATCATATAGAGACATATTCAATCCGTAAATTATATTGTTTTAATCGTTGTATTCTATAAAATAGATCGTAGTAATAAACGTAACAGCGGAGCGGCATTCATGACCTTACCAACCATAAAACAACTTCGATATTTTGTTGCATTGGAAAAACACCAGCACTTTGGCAATGCGGCAAAAGCCTGTTTTGTCTCTCAATCGGCTTTTAGTGTGGCAATCAAAGAGCTGGAATCTCATCTGGGTGCGCAACTGGTAGACCGCACCAATAAAAGCGTAACGATCACCCGCACAGGTCGAGAGATCGCGAACCATGCAAGACTGTGTTTAAGAGATCTGGAATATCTTGCAGAAGTTGCTCATAGCGATCAAAAACCACTCACAGGACGTTTAAATCTCGGCGTAATTCCCACTATTGCGCCATTTATACTGCCGGACTTGTTGCCTAACCTGAGATCATCTTTTCCTGATTTAAGGTTGTATTTACGTGAAGACACCACGCGTTCCTCGCATGACTTACTGATAGAGGGTGAGTTAGATTTAATTATGATCGCTTTACCTTATAAACTCAGCAATGTTGAAATCATGCCGCTATTTAAAGATCACTTCTCTTTGGCTTGTCATAAAAATAGTAAAATTATCGATCCCAATAATTATTCCTTAAACAATTTACCCAAAGAGAGTGTGTTGCTATTAGAGGATGGGCATTGCCTGCGTGATCATGCGTTGTCAGCGTGTAAAATTCGAAATCAGGATACGGTTAGTCGTTTTGCTGCGAGTAGCTTATTGACTCTAGTGAGCATGGTAGATTCTGACATTGGTATCACCTATCTGACTGAAATGGCTAAAAACTCATCACTGCTTCAAAATACTGATATTGAAACCTATCCTCTGGATGAAAAAAGCTACCGCGAGATTGGATTAGCCTGGAGAAAAGGCAGCGCAAGAGAGGAAGAGTTTAAACTTTTAGGTGAATGCATTAAAACGATGCATGCCTCACAAGACTAGCCAAGTTAAGCCCAGCGAACTCACTTAAGGGTACGTTAAGGATGATTATCATAATATCGAGACTATAAAATAGTGATGTTTTGTACTTGAAGATTCGTTTTTAGAAATGAATCTTCACGCTAGAGTTTCGATTCATCAAATAAAAAATAACAGACAAAGAAGAAGAATAAAAAGGAATCTATATGTCTTCAGCTGAGGCTAACTCTCGCAATTCAACGATGCATCCGGCATTACCGTTGATTTTCCCCTTGCAAGATTTATCTAAATCGGATGCTCAAGCGGCAATAAAAAAAGTCGATCCTGATACTGCCTGGCATTTTTATTCTCATTCTATTCGAAGAAATCCAAATGATTTAGCACTCCATACCCATCGTGTGTTTTTCGCTATGCAACATAAAGATGCGGAGTTATTGGCGGGATCTTTGCACGACCTCTTCTACGTTTTAAAAGACGCTGGCACCCAATTACGCATTCGCCTGTTAAAAGCATCGATGCCCTATCTCGATAAAAAAGACACCTTGTATTTTGCGATGTGGATTAAAACCGGCATCAAAAAAGGAATGGGATACAAATGGGTTCCGGGCTCGGTACTTTCCGATGGTTTACACGGACCTGATCACACTTTGATACATATTGAGAAAGACGATTCTGAGGATGCAAAACTTTCTCCGCTTGAAGAAGCGAGATCATGTATGGAATTTGGACAGCTAGATGTCGCCAAGAAAATTCTGCAAGAAGCATTAGCTGAAGATAGCTACAATAAGCAACTACTGGAAGAACTCGACTATTTAGAACAATACAGTAAAAGCAGAGAAATACAGCCCGAAGTTGAGCCAAAAAAACCATTTGGCAGTGCCTTAAAAAAGTTAAAAGAACAAATATTTAGCTAGGACGGACCCACAAGAACTAATAAGAATAAAAAGACTATGTTCAATAAAAATACCGATAAAATTCGTATCGCTATCCTTGAAATTAGCGACCAGAATGATGCAATTCTGGATTATTATTTCAGTACGGCAGGCAAGTCGCTCTATACACTTGTGGATAAAAATGAGGCCGATGCGTTTATTACTGATTATGATTATCCAGGCGCAGTAGATCACTGGGAGGAATTAAGAAAAACCAGTAAGAACCCAGTGATAGTGCTTTCTATCAGTGAAAAGAATCTCCCTAATTCCGTTTGGTTAGCAAAACCATTATCGTCAAAAGCGATTACGGATGCCGCAGTTGAAATAAGAAAATTACTTGAGTCTGTTGAGTCTGTTGAGTCTGTTGAGTCTGTTGAGTCTGTTGAGTCTGTTGAGTCTGTTCAAGATGAAACCCTTGAAAGTCACATCGCACAAGAGCAAGTACCTGAGATACAAATACTTGAAAATACGACATCAGAGAATATCGAAGAAGAATCTGCCGAAGATTTGCTTATCCAGTCACTGAAGTTTGAAGATGAGTCAGAATCTATTCAATCAGAATCACAGCAAACATTGTATGCACAATCATCAAAACCTGCTGAGGAAAAAGCTGAAAGCAGTAAGACTAGCTCCATACCTGTCAAAGAACTTGCCATGTCTGGCAGCGCACTTAGCTTTGATTTCGATGATTTCTTCGAGACTGAGACCGAAGAACAGCTTGAAAAAGGTGGAGAATCAGTAAAACACGATGACGTTGAAAAAATAGAATCCGATTTCGATATTTTCAACGAAGTTATCGAAGCAGGAGAAAGGCCTTTTGCTACTACTGATTCGTCTGGTGATGATATTTCTATCGAAGACAACTCTGTTGCAGATGACAGCCTTGTTGCAGAGAAAAGCCTTGTTGCAGATGACGACCTTGTTTCCCTTGAAGAGCCTGTGGCTGAAGAATCTGTAGCTGAAAACCCAGTCATTGAAGATAAACCCGAAATTCAAGATGCATCTCATGAAAATATTGAAGTCTTAGAAATGACGGATGCTGATGAGGTTGATGCACTATTAGCATCACTCATACAAGGCGAAGGCACTAAGAAACACGAAGAAGAATTCACTGATGAGCTCGATATCACAAGCTTTGAAGATACCAAAGCAAATGACATTGCTGCTAATTTAGAAGAAAGCATTGAGCTCATCAATCCGGAAACTCCCATTGATGAAGACTTAATAGAGTTAGATGATGAGAAAGAGCAGAAGAAAGCTAATCAAACCAATCTAAGCAAAGAAGAAACTCTGGAAGAGAGTTTATTAACTGTAGAAGAATCGCTGACTCTGGCTGAAATATCACTTGAAGAAGCTGAGGTAGAGGCATTAGCTGAAGATTCTTTATCTGTCGAAAACTCGTTACCTATTGAAGACTCTTTGACTGTTGAAGGCTCTTTGACTGTTGAAGGCTCTTTACTTACCGAGGACTCTTTAACAGAAGAACTTTCTCTTAGCCTAGAGAAACCTTCAGAAGAACCGGCCCCTAAAGCTGAAAAACCGGCAGTAGAAGTTAAAGATTTTCTAGCACATGATGATTCAATGGATTTTGAGGAGCCTTTTGTTATCGAGGAATCTCTGGATGCTGTTGAGCCAAAAGAATCGTTAATCATTGAAGATGTTGTGATGCAGGAAGCTCCTGTACTTGACCCTGACGAAAACACGTTTGTCGATACACTCGAGATAGAAACAAAAGACATTTCTGCTGATATACATACCATCGAGACAGAGACTCAACCTCCCAGCGAAGAAGAAATGGAGGCGAAACTCGAAGAGGATTTATTTAATTTTGATCTTGATTCATTACAACTGGATGAATCATCTAAAAGAGTTTCAGTAGAAGAAGATGGCTCTTCAATCAATCTTATGGATGTTCATGTCGATGAGCTGGACGAAGAAGATTTGCCAGATAACTTAGATATTAATATCGATAACACGATTAAAAAATCGACGGCTAAAGCAGAGAAAGCACTTATTGATATTCAAATGGGTGAGATTACTGATATTGGTTTGAGTACAGATGCACTTATCCCTGACACTGAAATTTCCAGTGAGGATAAATCAAACGCTGCTGAGATCGAGCTGCAATCTTTATTAAATGAGATAAGAAAAGAAGCTGATAAATCATCAGCACCAGCATCTTCGTCGACCCAAGAAACCAAAATTGAATACGATAAAACAGTCGCCGAGAAGCGCTGGGCACTGCTATGTGGCGATAAAGATAACAAGGACTCAAAAGACAACTACTACAGACTGAATCAACACATGTTGGCAGTATTACTCGATCAAATTGAAGTTGCGAAGGAAGACAGCAAAAAAGTACTAAGACTTAAGCATAATGACATTATCATTGTGATAAATGCTGGTAGTGAATCAATTTACTGTAATTACTCTGTTGATACAGAAGAGTTTGTTAATTTTTGTTTCAATACGGTTAATCCGGATAACTTTAAAATTCATGATCTGGATTACAGCGAAGTTAAACTCTACCAGACTAAATCTGTAGAAAACCCGGAAAATGCACACTCGTTTGAATCGTTTATCTGGACGGTTAGTTTACTTACTTCTCGCGGTAGGCTTTTAGAACACACGGATCTTAATAAAAAAATAGGTTTAAAAACCTGGCCAAATATCACGCGTATAGAATCCTTCCCGCACCTTATGAACATCGCTGCAGTATTCAGCAAACACCCTGGAAGCCTTAAAGATGTTCCGCAATGGTTAAACATTCCAGAATGCTATGTCTATGCTTTTTACAATGCTGCCATGGCATTGAATATGATCGAGTTTAATAGCAATAACCTTAAGCCTTCAAAATTTGCTTTCAAATTAAATGCTTCAACAGAGAAGAAAAAAGAACGCGGTTTCTTTGGAAGATTAATTCAGAAATTGAAGTCCTAATCAGGAAAACACTGACATGTCTAAAACAGAGATGATTAACAAAAAGATAATTTTTACCGGGCCTGTCGGTGCAGGTAAAACCACGGCTATTCAAACGATGAGCGATATACCTATCATCTGTACCAATGAAGAAGCAAGTGATATGACCAAGGACCGTAAACCGCAAACGACGGTAGCGATGGATTATGGTCGCATCAATATTGGTAACAAAGAGAAGATTCATCTCTATGGTACGCCAGGACAGGAACGCTTTAGCTTCATGTGGGATATTCTGACTAAAGGAGCGCTCGGTTTAATTTTATTATTAGATAACTCCAGGGATAACCCGCAGCAAGATCTACGATTTTACCTTCAATCTTTCAGTAAATTTATTCAGGAAGGTGACTTAATTATCGGTGTTACCCGTATGGATGAACAGCAAACACCCAATATCAATGACTATAGAAAATGGCTGAAAGAGTTTTCTGTAGCAGCACCTGTTTTTACTGTTGATGCGCGAGAACGTCAGGATGTTTCATCATTAGTACAGGCTTTACTTTATTCACTTGACCCAGGGATAGCGGCTTAATGAGTAGTTTTTCACTTAATAGTAATTTATACATCAACATAACACCGCGTGGTGCTTATTACGCAGTTCAAGATAATGCTGAAGATGTCACACGTCATATTTTAATCAAACTGCTTAAAATGGACGATAGCCCAGAACTTACTGATAGGTTAGTGATTGAACTCTGCGAGATGGAACTTGAGGATGCTTCAAATCTGATGCATAGAATGCAGACCTTAGGATTAATTTCTGGCCAACAAGAAATTGAAACAGCACCAGAGCAAAACCTTGAAGATATTCTGGAAGAATTACTGGGCTCATTATCGGACTCCAAAAAAGTATTGCTCGCAGAAAATAGCGGACTTTACCTTGGGGCATCAGGATTTCCACACGAAGCTGCAGAAGAATTAGCCGCTATCAGTGCCAATCTTTCTGAAGTTTACCAAAGACATAAACGATTACTACACGGCAATTTACGCTTCAATCAACGCGCCTGGGGATTAATAGACGCGGCAGGTAATAGTGAGGTAGGTTTTTGGCCTTTGTACATTGGTTTAAATCAGTTTGCTTTGGTGATTCATGGAATGCCGCAACTGAATAGACCTGCTTTTAAACAACTGATGTGGTCACTGATGAGACGGTATGGGGCGACTTCTTAGCACCACAAAAAACAGAAAAAGAGAGGCAGTCCATGCATAGCAGTCTATCGGACTAAGCAGATTTTTTTCATTAACTAATTTATAGTGTGTATTCAAAAAGAACGATGACACACATAATAACAAATAAAATTTTTACGAGGGATACACAACATGCGTTCTGAAATGCTTAGCTCAATTTTGAGCGACCTAAACGGTTCAAGTGCTGATATTGAAGCATCTGCAGTTTTATCGACAGATGGGTTAATGATGGATTCTCTGCTTCCCGCAGGAATGGATGAAGATCGTGTTGGCGCGATGAGTGCTGCAATGCTTTCACTCGGTGATAGAACCGCTGAAGAATTGGCTCGTGGCAAGTTAGAGCAAGTGCTGATTAAAGGCGATCACGGTTATATTTTAATGACTTACGCAGGGCCTGAGGCAGTGGTTACTGTTTTAACCAAACCAGAAGCACGTCTGGGCTTGATCTTCCTTGATGTGAAACGCGCAGCAGATGCTATCCAAAAAATAGTTATGTAATCACACCCGCAAAACAAATTGTTTACGAAAAGCAGACCTTCCCTCGTCTGCTTTTCGTGTGTCTGACGTATTCATAAATACGTTTTACTATTCTTAAAACAACAAAGTCACCCCCCTACTTTGAGGCACTTTTTTCGATTAACTTTTTTGTAGTTAGTACTTATTTGATAGTACTTAGTAGTTAGTACTTTGTTAATAGTACGAATTAAGAATACTGGCTCTTGATTTCATTGAAGCGTTTTCTAAGCCTTTTCTCAGATACCGGATACGCTGTTCCCAGATCTTGAGCAAATAAAGATACCCTGAACTCTTCCAGCATCCATCTAAATTCAACCAAGTCCTGACTTGATCCATGCTTTTTCAACAGCGCCTTATAATCATCCCACAACGATTGAATCTGTAAGCGCAAGCCGCGATCTTTATGTGCATCACCAGCGAGCTTATCCAAACGTTTTACAATGGCTTTAAGATAGCGAGGATATTGACGAATCTCTTCAATAGTTAAACTATCGATAAAGCCAGGGTAAACCAATGCATTAAGCTGATCGGTGACGTCATTTAAGGTTTCTAGCAAACTTAAATCGATCTTTCCTTTCAACTGTTTTCGGATATCGTGGTTTAACGACAAGACAGTCAGCAATTGCTGGCAAAGCTCTTCAAGGTTTTGTTTAAGCGTGGGCTCCTGTTTTTTTAATTGCTCAGAAAATTGTTGCTGAGAAAGCTCACTGCCGTGCTTTTTGTCCAATAATTCATCAGTCACAAAAGTTAAGCGAAACGTATTTTCGATAATGCTTTGGGTTAATTCGTCACATTTGCCTGTCGATGCATAGTACAAACACATTTTCTGGATATCCGGTATTTGCTTCGACAATTCTCTTTGTTTGTCTTTGTATTCCAACAAAATCAAACGCAATAAACCGCTTTGCTGCTGGGCTTTTTGTGGTGAATCGAACAACTTTATTTCGACTGAATCACCTTTATCCACAAGTGCTGGCCAGGCTTTGATCTTCATTCCCGACACATCCATTACGACGCTTTCTGGCAGGGTGTCAAAATCCCATGTTTCTATGCCTTTTCGCTCTAGCTTACTCGATGCGCCTTTGGATTTATGCGCAACTTTTCCTGAGCCTTTATAAGAAACTGTCTTTTTCAGTTTTTCTATATTACGCCCAGAGCCAATGACTTTTCCTGACTCGTCCATCACTTCAAAGCGCATGAGCATGTGATCACTAAATTCATAGTCTTCGAGCAAATCTTCGCTGATTCGATGACCTGTGATTCTATGAAGCGCTGTGCTTATCGCTTTTACGATAGACTGTTTTTCCTGGTTCTTCCCAGCTTGAGTTTGTTGCTTAGTCTTTTCTAGATTTGCGATTGCGTTTAATGAATCTAAACAGGCTTTGGCGTATTCAGGAGCTGGCACAAATTGCTTCCTGACCTGCTTCGGCAAGCTACGAATAAATTCGGTGATTTTCTCTTCGAGCATTCCTGGCACTAAATAATCAAAATCTGAGCTAGAGAGTTGATTAAGCGCTGCAGCAGGTATTTTCACGGTCACACCATCGTCGCTAGCACCAGGCTCAAAGTGATAACTGAGTGGCAAAATCATATCCGCCACATCCAGATGATCTGGGTACAACTCACCTTGGACATGTGAATCATCACGCTTCATCAAATAGTCGCGTGTCAGTTTTAGGGCATCGGCATTACCTTTTTCATAGCTTTTACGCCACTTTTCAAAGGCTGGGCCGTTGTAGATATTCTCTGGAATAATCTGATCGTAAAAATCGAAGAGTATTTCTTCATCCACCAGAATATCTCGACGACGTGATTTCGCTTCCAGATTTTCAACTTCCTCAATGAGCTGTCGATTGTGCTGGAAGAACTCGGCATTACTCGCATATTCACCGTAAACCAGTGCATGACGAATAAATAACTGCCTAGAAACGACGGCATCAATAGGACCATAACTGACACGCTTTTTAGGTGTAATTGTTAGTCCGTACAATGAGCTTTTTTGATCAGCCACAACCTGCGCCGCTTTTTTCTCCCAACGCGGTTCGGTGTAATGATGCTTGAGTAAATGCTTGGCAGAATACTCCACCCATTCTGGCTGGATTTTGGCAACCGTTCTGGCAAATAAGCGTGAAGTATCAACAATTTCAGCGGACATAATCCACTTCGGCGGCTTTTTATAAAGTGCAGAACCGGGGAAGACGAAAAACTTCCGATTATTAACGCCCTGGAACTCATTATTTTCTTCTTTAAAACCAATATTGCTCAGTAACCCGGTGAGTAAGCTTTGGTGGATAACGTTATAACTAGCGCTGTATTTGTCGTCTTCGTCAACGCTATCATTTTTCTTTTTCTGTTGATTATTTTTACCGGTCTTCTTGCTTAGCTGTTGCAGTTTCGCTTTTTTGGCTCTATCCGGTTTTGGAATATTTAAGTCTGTTTCTTTAAGACTCATTTTCAGCTGTCGATAAGTCTCATTCCATTCGCGTAATCGCATGAAGGACAAAAACTCTTTGCGGCATAACTTTCGTAATTGCCCCTGAGAAAGCTCGCCGTTTTTATCGTGATAATAATCCCAGAGTTTCAGTAAACTGATGAAATCTGAACTTTCATCTTTGAAACGACTATGTTTTTGATCGGATGCCTGTTGCTTGTCTAGTGGACGTTCGCGTGCATCTTGTATCGACAACGCACTGACTATTACCAACACTTCCTGAAGTACACCAAGCTCCTGGGCGGCAACTAACATTCTCCCCAGCCTTGGGTCAGTCGGAAGACGCGCAAGCTGTCGACCCACAGGAGTGATTTTTATATTGTCACCCTTGGGTTTATTGACTGCGCCTAATTCGAAAAGTAACTTATAGCCATCCCGAATCATGCCCGTATCAGGCGCTTCTAAATAAGGGAAATCGTAAACATCGCCCAGATTGAGTGACGTTAATTGCAAAATGACAGAAGCAAGGTTGGTACGCTGAATTTCTGGCAGGGTAAACTCTGCCCTGGACTCATAGTCTTCTTCTGAATACAGTCGAATAGCAATACCACTGCTGGTACGTCCACAACGCCCTGAGCGCTGATTTGCGGATGCTTGGGATACTTTCTCTATGGGAAGGCGTTGAACCCGTGAGCGCCACGAATAACGCGATATACGCGCCATTCCCGCATCGATCACATATTTGATTCCCGGAACGGTCAATGACGTCTCTGCTACATTAGTCGCGAGTACAATTCTTCGTGCACCTGTTGGATGAAAAATTTTATTTTGCTCAGCCGCTGACAACCTCGCAAACAGCGGAAGTATTTCAACACTGGCTTTGTGGTGCTTGGTCAGAGCTTCGGTTGCTTGACGAATTTCTCTCTCGCCAGACAGGAAGATTAAAATTCCGCCTGGTTTTTCTAGCATTAATTCATCAGTCGCATCCACAATCGCCTGCAACATGTCTTTTTCTTTCGCTTCTTCCTGATTTCCTTCTGTATTTTTTGCGTCAATACCCTTTGTATCAGGAATTAAAGGATTGTAACGAATTTCAACCGGAAAGGTTCTTCCAGAGACATTGATGATTGGCGCGTTGCCATCTTTTTTACCGGTAAAATTGAAGTGTTTGGCGAATCGTTCTGGGTCTATCGTTGCGGAGGTAATGATGATTTTCAAATCTTTACGGCGAGGTAGTAACCAGCGTAAATAACCGAGTAAAAAGTCGATATTTAGACTGCGTTCGTGCGCCTCATCAATAATCAGCGTATCGTATTGATTGAGATAACGATCGTTGCGAATTTCAGCCAGCAAAATACCGTCAGTCATCAGCTTTACATAACTATCGTCTTTAAGCTGATCGTGAAAACGAACTTTGTAGCCAACCACTGAACCCAGCTCTGTTTTAAGCTCTTCGGCGATACGCGCTGCCACACTTCTAGCCGCTATTCGACGGGGTTGAGTATGACCGATAATGCCATCCACACCGCGCCCAAGCTCCAAACACATTTTGGGTAACTGAGTCGTTTTACCCGAGCCTGTTTCACCACAAATAATAGTGACCTGGTTCTCGCTGATGGTTTTTATGATTTCTTCGCGGCGTTCTGCAACCGGTAATTCTTCTGGGTAATCAGGCTTAGGCAGGTGCCTTAATCGACTCTCTCTTTTTTCTATGGAAGCATTGATATCCGCTTCTAATTTTTTTAAACGGGAATCAAAGGATTGATCAGCATTTTTTAATCTGGATAACTGCCTGATTTTATTTGATAGAAAAAAGCGCTGGGAACCCCTGCACTTGCTTAGCAAATCATAAAGGTATTTTTGCTTAGCACGACTCAAACCACTGTTACTGTGACTTGGCTTGCTCTGTTCTGAGGATTTCATAACTGTTTTTGAGCACTACTTTTGGCACGACACTTTACGAGAGCTTGCTTATGGAATGGTAAAATTCTGCTCTCAAAAAAAAGGGCTGTAAGTGGGGGGGTGGCTTTAAGATTAAACATTGCCGCGATTTTAACAAAAACTTGTCGTTTTCGTTAGCGAAGATGCAAAAAAGGGATCTCTAATTCAATCCCTTATGCGATAGGTATATTTTCTTCTTTCTGCTTCTGTAGCACTTTAGACATTTTTTGATCGCCACAGCCCTGCTCTGAAATCTGGTTGCGCCCCTGCTCTTTAGAAACGTATAGCGCATTATCAGAAGCAGTTAACAGCATGGCTGGGAAGGTTACTTTCTGTTCTTCATCTGGGGTATTTCCGGTGAAGTCCCACACTGGTTTACAACACGACACACCAACACTGATGGTCACAATGCCGAATTCAGATTTGGAGTGTTCAATTTTCAGCGACTCTATTTTCTTACGTAAACGCTCAGCGAGCATTGCCGCATTTTCCTGAGACGTTACCGGCAGTAGCACGGCAAATTCTTCACCACCATAACGAGAAGCTAAATCAGCAGGACGGTGCGAAACAGATTCCAATGCTTTAGCAATCTGCTGCAAACATCGGTCTCCCGCTTGATGCCCATAGGTATCGTTATATTTTTTGAAATGATCAACATCAATTAACAATAATGAAATCGGCGTTTGCTCACGCATTGCTCTGCGCCATTCGACTTTAAACTTTCTATCGAAATGTCTGCGGTTGGCAATACCCGTTAACTGATCTGTATCTGCCAGCGCCTGCAACGCAATTTGCGCATTCTGTAGTTCAAATAATAAACTGTAAATATAACCAGACACCAAAACCAAGGTACCGGCCATGACGATAACAGATAGTGCAAATAAGTCGTGCCCCATATCTTTACTTAAGAAAAGCAACAGGGTGGTTGGAACCAAAGTGACGATTATCTGAAAATAGTAAGCAATTCTAGATGCTGCCAAGGTAGGAATGGCAGATAGAAGCACACTGAAAAGTATGAAAATCAATAAGCCTAAATGGGCTAAATCGTTAGGGAAAAAGACAATCCCTGTCAGCCCCCAGATGGTGCTTAATAGTGTAGTAAAAAATACGTGCCTATTGGCCCAGCTGGTTAATTCTTGTTGAGTATACTGACGCTTCGGTTTGAAACTTTTGCCCATCAAATATCTGACAAGACTGAGTGTTACAACCAAGCCAAACCATATTAATAGAGATACTTTTTTTGCGGGGAAATGTAACCAGAAAAACACGATGAGGACACCGGCAAGTAATATATTACTCCAGATGCCGAGTGTTTTATTTTTATACAGGTACTCGATTTGTCCCTGCATCAAACTTTGCGCGTCAGCTTTCTCCTGACTAGAGTCTAAAGGTGTGTTTTCAAAAACTGATTCAACCTTTGCCAAAACTCACTCCAAAATTATCTAACTGAAATAACCAGAGGTTTATGCCCTAGTTTTTCTGCAGTATGTTTCCAGTTATCAACACTTATCTGATCAACAGGACCAGCAACCACACGATACCAAAATCTGCCTTTAACTTTTTTCTTTTGAACGTAGGCATCAATCCCTTGGTTATTTAAACGACCGCGAGTTTTATCTGCCATGCTTTCTTTTTTGAACGAAGCAACCTGAAGCAAATAATCTCCGATATTGTTCTGTTCTGCCTGAGTTTCTTCATTTGATGTATCTGCGACTGCTATCGGTTCAACTTGTTGCTGTGAGTTTACATTTTCTACGTTATTGATTGCAGCCGGTACAACCTGTTGGCGCGTGTCAATCGGGCGAGAAGAATTAACAGGTACATCTAATGTCGGTAATACCGCATAGTAACTAAATTTACTTTCGTTGCTTTGCTTAGCTGGCTCAATTCTTTTAGCAGGAGGCAACGTACGTTGAGAGTAATTATTCAGTGATGGTGCTGATTTTTGTGCTGATTGAGTACTTTCAATTTTCTTTTGCAAAGAATCAACTATACGAATTCTTGAGCTCTTGTCGTTTGAAAAGTAGTACATCCCCATGCCTACCAATAAACCAAGAACAATTCCTGAGAACATCCAGATGATACCGCTACCGCCCACGAATCCTGTGTCCAGTGATTCGCTTTGCTTAAAATCCTTATACATTTAATTCACTCTTTAGCTTTTAAAAGCCAGCTATAATTATTTAAATTCTTTTTAGAGCAAGAAATCCCCGTTCGCAATAATGCCATTGATTTCGTACACTTACAAGAACCTTCTCATGAAACTTAGCAATAGCAAGCCTATGTTTGCTACGTTTTTATCTGTTTTTTAACCAATTTTATAAAAAATCTACCGGGTCAACATCTATCACCCAGCGTACGCCACCCGTTTTTCTAATTTTGCTAATAATACTCAAAACACTGTGCAAAAAACCATGTAAATCTCCCCTTTTTTCAGCAGAAATTAATAGTTGAAAACGGTATCTTTTTGCCCTTCTCGCTAAGGGAGAAGGCATGGGTCCTAGCAACATTACTTTTTCGCTGTTAATCGCTGTTAAGTCAGCCCCTAAGGTACTAATAAAGTTGTGCGCGAGCTGTAAATCCAGAGCATTAACACGTACTAAAGCCTGACACCCTAGGGGTGGGTAGTTCCATAACTTTCTTTCGTTCAATATTTGTTGGGCAGTATTGGCGTATCCTTGCGACAATAAACTTATCAACATTGGATGTTGAGGCTGGGATGTTTGTAGTATTACTTTGCCTTTTGCCGCTCCTCTACCCGCACGTCCAGCGACTTGTAACACTTGCTGGGCTAAACGCTCATGAGCGCGATAGTCCATGCTAAATAAAGCCTGATCTACATCTAAAATGCCAACCAAGGTCAGTTTTGGAAAATCATGCCCTTTAGTGAGCATTTGTGTACCGATCAAAATTACGGGTTCACCACTGTTTACCAGTTCTAATTTTTCTTCCAGAGAACCTTTTCTTGAAGTGCTATCGCGATCAATTCTAATCACCGGAGTATCTGGAAAATGCGTATTGAGGACTTCTTCGATGCGCTCTGTGCCTTGACCTTGTGTTGTTAATTTCGTGCTATTGCAATCAGGGCAAGTGGATTTCACCCGCTCTTCATAGCCACAATGATGGCAAATAACCTTGCCCATCGATGCATGGTAAGTCATGCCCATATCGCAATGGGAACAAACGGCATGCCAACCGCAATCCTGACACATCAAAACCGGAGCAAAGCCACGCCGATTTAAAAACAACATGACCTGATTGTTATTATCCAGGTGCTGTCTTATATCAGTCATCATCAAACTGCTGATACCGGCATCTAACGGCAAAGTACGAATATCTTGCAATGCGATATCTGGTGGATTACTCGCGCCAGGTCGATTGTTTAGACGCAAATAGTGGTAGCGCTCTTTCTCAACATTATATAAAGACTCTAACGAGGGAGTGGCACTACCCAGTAAGATGGGTATTCCCAGATCATGAGCGCGCTTAATCGCCATATCACGACCTTGATACAGAAACCCTTCTTGCTGTTTAAACGAAGCATCATGCTCTTCATCGATCAATATCATCCCCGGATTAAACAAAGGGGTAAATACTGCAGAACGAGTACCTATTACAATATCGATACTACCCGTTTTCGCTCCTAGCCACACTCGAGTGCGCTCCCCATCAGCAAGACCCGAATGCAAACAATCAATATTACTATCAGGAAAATATTGTCTAAATCTAGAGAGCAATTGAGGGGTCAAACCAATCTCGGGAATCAGCACGAGAACCTGTTTTTTGGCCTTCAAGATTGGTGCAATGACACTCAGGTAAACTTCTGTTTTTCCGCTGCCAGTAATACCATGAAGTAAAATGGGACGCAGTTTAGGCTCATTAAAGTGTGCATCAATATCTGTTAAACACTGCTGTTGCTCTTCGGTTAACTGGTGTGGAGGGTTAACTGAAAAAACATGGGTAGCAGGAGCTGTTAATTTTTGCGGGTCAATTTCTTCAATCGCAATCAATTCTTTTTTGATGAGTTCCCGCGACGTGTTTCTCCAGTTATCCCCCAATAATTGTTTAAGGTTATTTGCGTCCGCCCCATCCTTTTGAATCACATAATCAAGCATCGCCTGCTGTTTAGGCGCTCTTATCAATACATCCTTGGGTAATTCCAAACCTGCGCTTGTAGCATTCCAGATTTCGACCTTGGGAACACTTTTACCTTTTCTCAGATCTACTGGTAGCGCATGAAATAACACTTCGCCCAAGGGATGAAAATAATAACTGCTAGACCAATGTAGCAACCCCATGAGCTTCTCATCTATCACTGGGCTTTCGTCTATTAATTCAAGAATTGGTTTTAGCGTTGCAAATTCACTTTCAACGTCTGTTTCTACAATTATCCCCGTGATGACAGAATTACCAAGAGAGACTTTAACTCTACAACCTGGTTTAGGATGAATATCAACATCACACGCATAATCCAGAAGCTTATATAAAGGCCTTTGAATTGCTACACGGACAGCTTTTGTAGGGTGTTCTTTTGACACACATGGATCCTGATTTGATGTTGACTAGCCTGATTTTCTTTTATCTTGCAAAACAAGAAAAATGTAAGAGAGACTGACATAGATGGGTATTCACTAAACAGTATTGTAGCTGTTCTTTAAAGTGATCATAAGCGTCAATTTAAAAAAACGTACTACCTGTGGATAACTTTGTGGATAAGCTTCTTTTTTTGCTAGTTAAAGAGGCATTAAATTTGCTATCTAAGTTTGCTAACACAAAAAGAAGAAACGAATTGATATCTATTATCAACAAGTTAGATAAGCTACATTTGGTTCAAATTTTATATGGGAAATTCTTAATCACTCAGAATCCAGACTGTTAATAACATGCAAAATAAAAGCCTCATTTCAAGAGGCTTTTATACTTTTTATTCCCTAATATTTTAATACTAGAGATAAGAAAATAACTACAATTCTTTTATATTTGATACCAATTCACTGGCTACTGCCTGCCCATCGCCGTATAGCATGCGCGTATTATCAGCAAAGAACAGATGATTCTCTATTCCTGAGAAACCAGCACCTTTTCCGCGTTTCACTACGATAACATTTTTAGCGTAATCTGCATTTAATATCGGCATGCCATAAATCGGGCTGTTAGCGTCAGTTCTCGCTGCAGGATTTACGACATCGTTAGCGCCAATAACCAATACAACATCAGTTGTGGCAAACTCATCATTTATCTCATCTAAGTCATAGATAATATCGTAAGGCACACCGGCTTCTGCCAATAGTACATTCATGTGTCCTGGCATGCGTCCGGCAACAGGGTGAATTGCAAATTTCACATTTACTCCGCGCTCTTGAAGTTGCTTTGTCAACTCCCAAACTTTGTGCTGAGCTTGTGCCACTGCCATCCCATAACCTGGAATTACAATCACTTTTTCCGCAAATGCCATCATAACCGCGACATCGGTACTATCGATCTCTTTCATGCTACCAGAGACTTCAGCCGCTTCGCCTTCTCCACCATCACCAAAGTTACTAAATAACACATTAGTGATTGGACGATTCATTGCTTTAGCCATTAACTGGGTAAGTAAAGTACCCGCAGAACCTACGACAATACCCGCAATCATCATCGCCGGATTTTCCAGCACAAAGCCTTCAAAACCAACAGCCAAACCTGTTAGCGCATTATATAACGAAATAACCACAGGCATATCTGCGCCACCGATAGGCACCGTCATCAATACACCAAATACTAGTGCCAGAACGAAAAAGATTGCGAGCGAGCTCATTTCATACTGAGTACCGCTGAGTATGATTGCCAAACCAAAGGTTAATGTAATGACAAATACCAACGCATTTATCCATTGCTGCATAGGGAAACGAATAACACCCTTCAAAATCCCCTGAAGCTTGAAGAAAGCGATGAGAGAACCAGAAAATGCCACCGTACCGATCAATGCGCCAAGAACTGCCAAAGTCTGTACGGTCATACTCATGGGCTGCTGCTGAATTAAAACAACGGCAGCTATGGCTGCTGCTGCACCACCGCCCATGCCATTGTAAAGAGCAATCATTTGCGGCATATCAGTCATCGCAACTTTCTTACCACTGACAAAAGCAATGATTCCGCCAATCGCGATCGCCACGGTCATTAGAATATAGTTGTGATTTATTTCATGATGAAAATAGGTAATAAGTGTGGCCAAAACCATACCTACCCCAGCCCAGACTATTCCTCTTCTGGCGGTAACAGGTGAACTCATCTGCTTCAAACCAAGGATGAAGAGCAAAGCACCAAGGAAATAAGTAGCTTGGATAATGAAATCAGGCATGACTTAACCCTCCTTCTTATCGTTATTTTTATTATCGTTGCTAGATTTAAACATCTCTAACATACGTTCAGTAACCACATAACCTCCGACAGCATTGCCAGCTGCCAAGAGCACAGCGATAAAGCCAATAACAGTTTGTGTCGTAGTTTCTGCATGACCCATTGCAACCATGGCACCAACCAGAACAATACCGTGGATAAAGTTAGAACCAGACATTAGTGGCGTGTGTAGAATTACTGGGACTTTTGAAATAATTTCATATCCAGTAACAGCTGCCAGCATAAAAATATAAAGTGCAACAAACCCTTCCATTATCTTTCCCCTAAGGTTTTATTCAATAACTCTACTGTTCCTTCGTGCATGACTTCGCCATCTTTCGTTAGTAATGCCCCAATCACGATTTCATCTTCATAGTTCGGCACATAATTACCACTCTCATCGATGAGTAATTGCGTAAAGTTAAATAAGTTTTTAGCGAACATTTCACTCGCGTGTATTGGCACTTGGCTAGCCACATCCAGTGGGCCATGAATCACAACACTGCCGTGTTTGATGGTTTCACCGGGTTTAGTTAATGCGCAGTTACCACCACCTTCGGCTGCCAAATCAATGATTACCGCGCCTTCCTTCATTCCTTCAACCGTGCTTTGAGGAATAATTTTTGGTGCTGGCTTACCAGGAACTTGAGCCGTTGTAATGAGTACATCTGCCTGAGCAATATAGGTAGCTAGCTCTTGCTGCTGTTGCTCGCGCTCTTCAGCCGAAAGCTCTCTCGCATAACCGCCTTTACCGACTGCTGAGATTTTAAGCTCAATTGCTTTTGCTCCCAAAGATTCGATTTGCTCTTTCGTTTCTGGGCGGACATCGTAAGCTTCTACAACAGCTCCAAGTCTTTTAGCTGTAGCAATTGCCTGAAGTCCTGCAACCCCAACACCAATAACGATCACTTTTGAAGGCCTGATTGTGCCTGCTGCGGTAGTTAACATGGGGAAAAATCGAGGAGCAATGTCTGCACCCATAATAGCGGCCTTGTATCCTGCAATAGCTGCTTGAGACGACAATACATCCATCGATTGCGCACGCGAAATGCGAGGAATTAGCTCCATGCCATAGCTGGTGATTTTCTTGTCCTGCAGGCTTTTTAGCATGGCAATATTATTATGAGCCATTAAATTGCTGATCAAAACCGTCCCTTCACGCATTATCTTAACTTCATCAGATGTTGGTGCTTGAACACGCCAGATAATATCTGAACTTGCGCAGAGTTCTTCAAAGTTAGAAACTAAAATAGCTCCTTTAAACTGTGAATCTGGAATTAATGCAGATTCGCCCGCTCCCTGTTCCACATAAACCTCGACACCTAACTTGGTTAGTTTCGAAATAACAGTGGGATCGATAGCCACACGACGTTCGCCTTTCGCTGTCTCGCGTGGTACCCCTAATTTCAGTGGCATTGAATTTTCCCCTTTACTATTAAATGCTTGAGCCAGTTAAAACAAGCTCTAAACATAAAATCAAAATGATGCGCTACTTTACCAGAGCTAAACATAAAATTCTTTATCCTATAAGCACTAAAGATAGCTATCGATACAGAAGCTTAATTGCATTCATTAGTTAAATGATGAATTAAATTGGCACCCCCCTACTTTGAGGGGCTTTTTTTATGATTTATTAGTGATTAGTTTTCAAATCTCATTGACAGGTCAACCGCTGCGATATCTTTGGTAATCTGACCTACAGAGATAAAATCGACCCCTGTCTCAGCAATGCCTCGGACAGTATCAAGATTCACCCCACCTGATGCTTCTAAAGAAATACGCCCATCGTTTTCCACAACGGCTTCTCGCATCGTTTTAAGATCAAAGTTATCCAGCATGATGACATCCGCACCAGCTGCTGTAGCCTCTCTAAACTCTTCTAAACTTTCAGTTTCAACCTCAACCCGAATCTCTGGGTGAAGCTGTTTGGCTTGTTTAACGGCTTCGGTAATTGAACCCGCAGCCATAATATGATTCTCTTTAATCAGAATCATGTCATATAAGCCAATACGATGATTCTTTCCGCCACCACATAATACTGCGTATTTTTGAGCATCACGCAAGTTGGGAATGGTTTTACGCGTATCTAAAATTCGAGCATTTGTGCCTTTTATTTTTGAAACGAATTTTTGTGTTTGTGTTGCCGTCGCCGACAATGTTTGTAAAAAATTTAATGCTGCGCGTTCGCCACTTAAGATTGATCTGGAATTACCTGTTAGGGTGCAAATAATCTCATTTGCTTCAACTCTTTCACCATCCTGAAAATGCCATGTGATTTCAACATCGGGATCTATCTGTTGAAAAACTTCATTAAACCAATGGATTCCTGAAAGCGTCGCATCATCGCGGCAAACGACATTAGCCTTAGATTGATTCTCTTTTGGAATTAAGTCAGCAGTCACATCACCACTGCCTATATCTTCTTGTAACGCGAGTTTCACATGGGCAGAAATATTTTCAGGAAGTTTCATTTAAGTCCTTATTACATTAATCAAAAAATTTTCATAAAAAAACGGGAAGCAAAGCCTCCCGTCTATTCTATCAAATTACTTTTCCTATTAACTAGGTTAAGTTTTATGCATTTAGCAACTTTTACTTACTTTAAACGAGTAACTCCCATCATTTTAAGCACAGACTTCTCATAAAACGGCTCTGAGCTACCCTTCTTCATTTTACGTATAAAGTATTTTTCGAATGCTATTTTAGCAAGATGCACCCATTTCCCTTTCTTGAACCAAGCCACGTTGCGAGGTGGTATTTGCGGAATTGCTAGGAAAGCTGCGCCAGTGTCACCCATATCTGCCAAACATAATGCTGTCCAGGTTCCCTTCGCATAAGGCTCTTTGCCTTCTAGAGAAGCCTTTATATTATGCACCGCTGAAGTCACCATAGATTCGATCATATAACCTGTTTTAGGTGCACCAGTTGGAACAGGCGTAGTCTCAACAGGAGGAATTGCAATACATACACCCACTGAATATATATTCTGATATGTTGGGTTACGATGAAAATCATCGACCACAACAAAACCACGTGGATTACAAAGACCTTCTACCGCAGCGACAGCATCAACTCCAAAGAATGCAGGAAGCATCATGGCGATATCAAATTCAATTTCATGGTTATCGTAAATTTCGCCTTTAGCGTCAAGCTCTTCAACGAAAAGTTTACCTTCTTCAACTTTCGTTGTTTTAGCGTTAACAACCCATTTAATGTGTTTGCTTCTTAATTCTGACTCGAGCATGCCTTTTGAGTCACCAACACCACCAAGACCAAGGTGACCGATATAAGGCTCTGAAGAAACTAATGTGATATCGAACTTATCTCGAATTTTACGTTTACGTAAGTCAGAATCGACAATTAATGCGAATTCGTATGCAGGACCGAAACAACTCGCAAATGGCATCGCGCCAACGACAATGTGGCCACTCCCTTTTTCAATCTGTTTTTGATAGTCCGCATAAAATGCTTCTGCATGATCGACTGTACAAACAGAATGAGTAAAACCTTTAGGACCGCTACCTTCAACTTCATCGAAGTATAATTTAGGGCCTGTTGCGATAATTACATAGTCATAATTCAACGTATCGCCGTTTTCCATTGTTATAGCATTGTTTGCAGGATCAATTTTATCTACGCGGCCTGCGATGAATTTAATGCCTTTTTTGCTGACATATTTATCAATTGAAAAAGTAATATCATTTCGTGAACGCCAACCGACTCCTACCCAGGGATTTGATGGAGTAAACTGAAAATAATCTCGCTCGTTAATGAGCGTTATTTCATGGCCTTCGCCTAACTCATCTTTTAATTCATACGCGGCTGGCATTCCACCCGTTCCAGCTCCTACTACCACGATATGTGCCATAACTTTTTACTCCTTATTATTTTTCAATAGACAATGAATCTAAGAATTCTGGTAATTAACAATGGGTTAATTTGACTTGAAGTACCGTTTTCCATTGAAATGGAGATTACCTACAAATCCTAGGGGATTTATTAATAGAATCACATTAATCAACATCAGTCAATTTAAAACAACCTGACCACTACTTAATGGGTATTAGTGTTTTGGCAGGCTAAAACTGATCTTTACAAACACTTATTAAGTACGAAATTATTTTCGGGTATAATTTCATTATGAATACATATTTAGTCGGCGGTGCCGTAAGAGACAAATTACTAGGACTTCCTGTCAAAGATCGAGACTGGGTTGTGGTTGGCTCGAATCCTGAAGAAATGATAGAGAAAGGCTTTACTCCTGTGGGTAAGGATTTTCCGGTTTTTTTACACCCCAAAACAGCTGAAGAATACGCACTCGCACGCACTGAGCGCAAAACTGCTGCAGGCTACACCGGATTTCAATTTCATGCTGATAGTGATGTCACCTTAAAAGAAGACATTTTAAGAAGAGACTTAACCATCAACGCCTTAGTTGAAGATGAAAATGGCAAAGTCATTGATTATGTCAATGGACTGTCTGATATCGAAAATAAGATTCTCAGGCATGTGTCTCCGGCATTTAAAGAAGATCCAGTCAGAATTCTTCGCATAGCTCGCTTTGCTGCACGCTTTGCAACTCTGGGATTTACGGTTGCTGATGAAACCATGAAACTGATGAGTGAAATGGTAGAAGAAGGTGAGGTAGATTCACTGGTTGCCGAACGTGTCTGGCAAGAAACTGTTAGAGCCTTAGCTGAACCCTCTCCAGATATATTTATTGAAGTTTTGAGAGAATGTGGCGCACTTAAAGTTTTGTTCCCAGAAATTGATCGTTTGTTTGGTGTACCTCAACCTGTAGAGCATCATCCGGAAATTGATACTGGCGTTCACACTATGATGGTGCTTCAACAAGCATGTATTCTAAGTGAAGAACCTGTAGTTCGCTTTGCCGCGTTGACACATGACCTTGGCAAAGGCACAACGCCTAAAGATATATTACCGCACCATTATGATCATGAAGAAAGAGGGCTTCATTTAGTTAAAGCATTATGTGAGCGTTATCGTATTCCTAACCAATTCAGGCAGTTGGCAGAAATCACTTCAAGATATCACACACACGTCCACAGGGCTTTTGAAGTAAAAGCCAATACATTACTGAAAGTCTTGAACAATACGGATGCTTTTCGCAAACCGGAACGCTTTGAGCAATTTTTACTTGCGTGTATCGCAGACAGTCATGGTCGACCAGGTTATGAAAACTATGATTATCAGCAAGCGCCTTTTTTCAGTCTGGCGCGTAAAACTGCCGCAGATGTCGATGTACAAAATATAATCAAAGATGGCTTTAGCGGTGAAAAAATCAAGGAAGAGCTTTATAAACGTAGACTAAATGCGCTAAAATGTTTAAAAGAGAGTGTTACACAACAGTAACTTTCAACACTTTATAGACAAAGAACTCTCTATAATAATTACAATTAGTTGATAGAAAATTTACAAGAAAAGGTTCCTTAGGTGTTTATAAAGCACCTACTTGAAACCAAATAATAAAGCCATACGTTAGTATATATAAATAGCGACATTAGTAGTTGTGAGATTAGAGTTAGAACAACAATACAAAGTAACGATTTAAAACAACCTTTTAAAACACAATAGTTACACACAAACGCTAGAGCAAAAACACATCAACGAAAGGGGCATGACATGAGCATATTAACAACAGCAGGATTCAATATTGGTGATGTAATCATTCATAGAAATCAGAAATTCCGTGGAGTCATCGTAGACGTCGATGCCGATTTCCAGGGTTCTGATGATTGGTACGATCAATACACAACCAACCAACCTTCAAAAGATGCACCTTGGTATCATGTACTTGTAGACGAAGAAGGGTCCATGGCATACGTTTCAGAACAGAATATCTATACTGATTCTTCTAATATGGAAGTTGAACACCCGATGGTAGACGATATTTTTGAAAACTATGAAGCTGGGCATTACATGCCGCGCCAAACCATCAATTAATTACGGCTGCACATGCCAGAATGGCTAAACCACTCCCAGTACCTGGTTGCTTTTATTACTGGGTTACTGGGTGGCGTTCACTGTTTTGGCATGTGCGGGGGTATTGTCGGCGCTCTCAGCCTCGGCAATATCAACAATAAGAACACCTCACAAAAATCCGCATTTATCATTTCACTCGGCTACAATTTTGGCCGCATCACAAGTTACACTATTGCCGGAGCGATCGTTGCTTTTATCGGCTCTTCCCTCATTGAATTAACCGGCTTACAAACAGCTCAAAAAGTACTCGCCACCATCGCTGCTATTTTTATGGTTGCGCTAGGATTTTATCTGGCAGGATTCTGGAGCGGACTCGCAAAAATTGAAATCATTGGGCAAAAATTCTGGAAGTATCTGCAACCGATTGGCAAACGCTTTATCCCTGTCACGAACTTTCAGCAAGCTGTGCCACTGGGATTCATCTGGGGATGGCTACCTTGTGGCTTAGTCTATACAGCTCTGATATGGACATTATCTGCAGGAAGCGCATTAGAAGGCGCGCTGATTATGCTATTTTTCGGATTAGGCACATTACCCAATTTGCTCGCAATGGGGGTAATTGCCACTCGACTATCCAAATGGGTAAAACTACCCGCCGTTAGAGTCGGCGCAGGCTTATTGGTCATCGCTATGGGACTGTATACACTGCAAAGAGCTTTAGTGTTTTAACAACATTTATCGAGCAATCATTAAGCCACCCCCCTACTTTGGGGCACTTTTATTGAGCTATCTGTACTCTGCAAGTTTTAACGCTAAAAGCTTAGTGTTTGATTATTTGACAATCACACCATCAAGCAGGATATAAAGGCTCAAGTCCATTTTGTTTCTGAGGTAAAGGAACAGGCTTTCGATAGAGTCCTTCAATCACTAACTTATCCAATTCACTGCCATCCCAATCGCTCGAATCAGCTGAGTACAAACTCTTTTCAAGCGCTTCTATTACTTCGCGCCCTTTTCCTAGTGCTTGCTCAAGAATACCCAGATTTTGAATAGATTGATCATTCCATTGCGCTCTAACCAATTTGAGCAAGAGCCGTGCAGCCATATGCTTATCGTTTGATCTGCATGCTTCTGTAAGCGATGTTTTTAGTGCCTCCACATCTACCAGTTGAACAGCCTTTTTCGGTTCCGCTTCTAAACTTTTTGCCTTACTTGTGCGCTTTTTAAAGCCAAACACCACAAACAGAATTGCCATCAAAGCCAAGAACAATAGCGCTAGTGTTTTCCAACCCCAAATTTCAGGGGTCTCAGTAGCACCTGTCTGCCCGGTTATATTTTGCTCGGTTTCGTTTTCTGTGGTTTCAGCATTTATACCTGCTGTTGTTTCTGCGCTATTGCTATTTTCACTTACTGCTGCTGGATTGCCCGCAACCGTTAAATCCCATTCTGGTAGGGTAAAAGTCTTCTTTACTTTATTTTTAACATCCCACCAATCCACATTTATCTCAGGAATGGTGACTTTACCTGCTTTGCCTGGAATATAGTTGATATCTATCTGTCGAATACCATAAATGGTGTTTCCATCATTTGGCGTTTCTGATTTTGCCTGATCGGTATAAACCTTCATCCCAGCAGGTTTAGAAATATTGATATCCGGGATTTGCGAACTTGCCAAACCTTTGACTTGAAGAATAAGCTTTCTGGTAACGGGCTCACCCACTTTGAGTTCAGGTGGAGACTCTGCCCAGCTATCAGTCATCAACAACTCTTCAGCAGGCAACCAGGCATCTCCTTTGAAACTGCTTGGCACTGGGAGCACATTAACGTCGATAGCTTCACCACTGATACTAAATGGACGGCTTGGTCCTAATGAACGACGACCAAAAAATTCATCAAAAGGCGTATTGAAAAATGGATTTCTATTTTGCCCTCCAAAAAACTGATTGAGCATATCTGTCTCATCCATGCGTTTTCTAAGGTTTGGCGAGTCTCCGCCCGATAGCGCAATTCGTCCTCGAACAATCGTTGGTGGAATATGCAACACACCACTTTTCTCAGGAGATATCACAAAGCGTTTTTCTACCACGACATACTTTTTACCTGCACGAACTACCTGATATTTTTTATCATTGCCTAACGCACGAATATTGGCATTTTCAATCTGTGGCGAGAATACCTCTCCGGTTTGCATCGCCGAGTCGTAATAAAGCTTAACCGTATACGGTATCTGCTGTTGCACATAGGTCTCTTTATTATCCAGATCAACCGATGATTCGACGAAAATATGTTTACTGGTTTCAGCCGCAACCTCTGGCGGAAGATTGGCAATCGTCACTGTTAAAGGATCTGTTTTATCTGCGCCAACGGTAATTTCCGGAATAGTCAGTTTGCCTACCGCTTTCGGCATCAACTCAATCGTCCAGGTTTTTCTGAAACTGCGATTTCCATTGATGATATTGATCTGCGAACTGGTACTAGTACCCTGCACTTCAAAATCTTTTTGCAGTATCGATAAATCAGGCTGCGCATCGTTGTTCTGGTCACTCTGAATACTCAGTGTAATCTGATCACCTTCGAAGACGCTCGATTGATTTAACGTTGCTTTTACTGCTGCTTGCGCAGGCAGATTAACTAACATCATTAAAGCTAGTAACAGTGACGTTATTGATATCTGGAATTTCATTACCAAGGTTGCTCCGAATTATCTATATTTCCGTTACGTTGTTGATACTGACTTCTAAATTTCCTTCTGAGTAAGCCGCCCGGATCATCGGGTATACGTCTTAACCATTGTTCCGCAGCCATTTTCTCTTCTTCTGTCAAGTCATCGGCTGTTTCGTTACTTCCTTGTTTTGCAGCTTTTTGTTTTGCAGCTTTTTGTTTTGCTTGCTCGTCGAGCTCTTGCTGGCTTTTTTCCTGCCCTTTTTCTGCTGAAGCATCGCCTTGTTGCTGATCTTCTGGCTGTCCTTCTTTTTCTCCTTTCTGGCCTGAGTCTTGATCGTTTTGATTTTGCTGATCAGCTTGTTTACTGTCAGGGTCAGAAGCTTCGTCTTTCTGCTGCTCCTCATCTAATGCTTTATTCGCATCAGAAAACTGGTTTTTGTCACTTTTTTTCTGCTGATCGTCTTCACCCGATTTTTCAGACTTTTCTTTGCTGTCTTGTTGTTGCTGATCTTCCCCACTCTGGCTTTTTTCAGATGATTCCTGTCCTTGTTCAGATTTTTTCTGACCTTCCTCACCCTCTGAGTTCTGCTGGTCTTTTTGATCTTTCGACTCAGAATCACTCTGTGAGTTATTTTCCGAGTTTTCCATTGAATCCTCTTTGGATTCGTTTCCAGACTGTTTTTGCTCTTGTTGTTTCTTCAGCAGTTCTTCAATCGCTTTTTTGTTTTGTTCAGCATCCGTCATATCAGGGTTTAAAGAGAGCGCTTTTTCGTAAGATTTAATCGCCTCTTCGTACTTTTTTAACTTAGCCAGTGAATTGCCTTCGTTATAGCGCGCATCTGCACCTTTAGATTCTTTAAAGTTCTGCAATGCTTCTTCGTAATTACCTTGCTTATATTCTGCGGCTCCGCGGCGCAATGGCTCTTTACTAAGATCTCTGGCTTTTTCGTATTGTTGACTTTTAAGAGCCTTGTCCGCTCGCTGCTCTTTATTTTGCGATAGGGTTGTCCAAAGCTCGTCTAAGCTAAATGCCATGACTGGTTGAGGTTGTAATAGCACCCCCCCACTTACAGCCACAAATGCAATATTCAATAACCAGCCACGCCTAAAGGCCAACGCTGCCAAAGGTAGCAGTAACAGCACGATAAGTGGACCGATTGAATACCATTCTTCATTATTGATATCCTGTTCTTGCAAGGCGTTTTCAGTCGTATCATTTGCCGTCTTATGTTCGATTAGCACTTGAGACAGGTCTTCATTATTGGCGCTGATTAAATGGTATTTACCACCGCCCTGCATGGCTAATTCAGTGAGTTTATCTGCTTCTAGCTTCACCAGAACATTATCGTTATTTCTAAACCTAAGCTCACCGCCCGCTTCTGTTCCAACACCTAAAACGGATACGGCATGACCCGCATTTTTCAACTCTTTAACGGCATCTATGGCGGCTGCGCTTTTGCTAACACCATCAGCAATCAGCAACACCTGACCCTTCATAATGCCCGACTGCTTGAATAATTCGTGCGCTTTTAGTAAGCCTAAATCAGCTCGACTTCCCTGCGCTGGCATCAGTTGAGGCGTTAAAACTTTTAACATGGATCGAATCGTTTCGGCATCTCGTGTCAGTGGCGAAGCAATAAATGCATCTCCGGCAAACACCACCAAACCAGTCTGACCCTCTTCATCCATAGAGAGAATGTCTTCAATTTTAAACTTTGCTCTAGCTAGGCGACTGGGTTTTAAATCGTCCACCAGCATAGAGTTTGATAAATCCAATACCAATACTCTGGCGGCATTGGTTTGAAAAATTGGGCGAGGGATTTTTTCCCATACAGGATCAGCCAGTGCAATGACAGCAATTAACCACCCCATGGCGATCAATGATTTGGCAAATCGGTCTGAACCAGATTGTTTACCCTGGAGTAAAACCGGCAATAAATTTGGATCAATAATTTTATCCCAGGCTTTTGATGATGAAGCCGATCGAAACCCTAAACCCAACAACATCAAGAGAGGAATAAGTGCTAACAACCAAAGCGGCTGAGTAAAGTGAAATTGCTCTAACATCAGATCACTTCCTTGGGCTGAACAGGTTTTTTCTTTCTGAACCCTGGTAACAAAGACAGAAGTGGAGCCAATAAACTGCTCATTAGACTGCTGCTAAACAACACAATTAAGCTGCTTAAGCCTAAGGCAATAGCCAGTGGATAATAAAAAAGCTCTTCCACTGGGCGATAACTCAACTCATCCTTTGAAACGGGTTCTATCTCGTCCAATGCCTTGTAAATTTTCAATAAACCTTCAACGTCGCGAGCACGAAAATATTTGCCACCTGTCTTTTCTGCTATGGCTTGAAGCGTTGGCTCATCCAGATCTCGACTTCTCATAGAGCCTACACCAATGGTGTAAATTTTCACTTTTTCCTGAGCTGCCAAATCAGCAGCTTTTAGTGGTTCGACATTACCCGCCGTATTTGCACCATCCGTAAGAAGGATCAGTACCCGGTTCTTCTCATCTTCATTTCTTAATCGTTTGACCGCGAGGCCTATCGCATCACCAATCGCAGTAGCTCTTCCTGCAAGACCTAAAAAAGATTCTTCGAGGAGTGTTGAAACGGTCTTTCTATCAAAGGTTAACGGGGCTTGTAAATATGCCTGACTGCCAAACAAAATGAGACCAATTCGGTCACCTTCGCGATTCTGAATAAAATCGCTAGCCACCGCTTTTACTGCAGAAATTCGCGTCATTCTTCTGCCAGAAATGATCATATCTGGCTCGTCCATCGACATCGAAATATCAACAGACATCATCAGGCTACGACCTGTCACTGGTTGACGTACTGTATCGCCAACCAACTGTGGTCGTGCTGCCGCAGTCACTAAAAGTATCCAGCAAATAACCGCCAGCAATACTCGCACCCAGGAAGGACCTTTTTTGCTCTGTTGCAGACTGGGTGATAACTGCTTATAAAACGGGACTCTCAAAGCAGCACTGCTATTTACTGGCGCTTTTGGTAGAAAGTACCATGCGATCAACGGCAAAGGTAATATCCAGAAGACCCACAGCGAAGCAAATTCAATACTTGATAGCATATTAATCAAATCACACCCCCCCACTTTGAGCCGTTTTTTTGACCCAATGCCTTACCAGAGGAATAAATTCATCGATATTGAAATTCTGCACTTTTCCAGTCTGATAAGGCGCTTCGATGAGTATTCGACCTGCCCCCCGACTAAATCCATGCGTGTCTCCAGACTCATCCAGAAAGTGCAACCAATCCCCACCCGTGAGGCTTGCTATCTCTGAGCGTGGATAATAATTTACCGCCAATTGGCGCAATAATATATTCACGTCGGCCAGCGTTTCGCTACTTGGATCTTTTCTTAACTTATTCTCTAGAT
Source organism: Cocleimonas sp. KMM 6892 (assembly GCF_035798195.1). Taxonomy (NCBI): domain Bacteria; kingdom Pseudomonadati; phylum Pseudomonadota; class Gammaproteobacteria; order Thiotrichales; family Thiotrichaceae; genus Cocleimonas; species Cocleimonas sp. KMM 6892. The sequence goes on from NZ_JAPFBV010000001.1 coordinate 630,026, forward strand.
CACTTAAGGTTTTGAGCAGTTCTCTTCTTCTTTTTCTTAATCGTTTACGTTTTCTTAATACGATAAACAGCCAGAATAAGGCTAAAAATATCAGAGTAAATAATAACCACCACCCCATAGCCAGAGGCCACAAATCAGGGCTTCCGGGAAGATGTATGTCTTTCAGTTGTAAGGCTTCTTGCGGATCCATTTACGCAACCTTGCTGTTATTTGATGTGCGGCTTGCGTTGGTGGATTTAGTGGAAGTCACCCCCCCACTTATAGGCGTTTTTTCCTGTGTACTTTCTTGCGCCTTTCCTTCTGAATGAACATCCAGCGACGAACTCATCGGCTTTCTTCTTTTGCTATTGCCAAAGTTACGTTGCAGTTCTAGCAAGACATCATCCGCGGTTGATAGCTGTATCAACGAAAGATTATATTTACGGGCAAGTTGTTGAATATTCTGATTATGCTGGCTGATAAACTCACGAAAATCCTCTCGACCTTTTTTAGATCGGGTATTTAACATTCCCGTGTCTTCGCCGTTGGTAATTGCATAACGCGCTGGAGGCGGAGGCACCATTTCCAGAGGATCAACAACCTGTATCAACTGAATATCACTATGGCGCGAAATAAACTGAATGTGGTTTGCGGTATCCTGATCGATATCGTAGAAATCGCTTATCAAGAAAACCAGCGACCCGGGGCGAGCAATACGTCTTAAGCGCTTAAGCTCATCATTCAAACTGGTGTGGCTTTGCTCTGTTGATAAACCTTGCACTGGATCACTGTGTTTAACCAATTCACGGATTAGCTGTAGCACACCACGTTTACCGGTTTTAGGCGGTAATTCGTGATGGCTGGAATTGATAATTAACGCGCCGATTCTATCGCCACGAGAGGCCACCGACCAGGCAATTAGAGTTGCAGCTTTGGCGGCAACGACTGACTTCAATGATTTGATTGAGCCAAAAAACATACCGGGATTGAAATCGACCAACAACACCACTGGGCGTTCTCGTTCTTCTTGATACAATTTCGTATGCGGCTGACCAGCACGCGCCGTGACACGCCAGTCCATATTGCGGATATCATCACCAGCCTGATAAATTCTTGATTCTTGATAATCCATTCCACGACCGCGAAATGAAGAATGATGGGTTCCGGTAGTCGATGATCGCGCGTAGCTACGACGACTCATATCCAGTTTATGTGCTTGTTGCTGTAAGCTAATCAGTTCTTTGGCAGTAATGTGCGTTCCTGTACCTACAGGCGCACTTTCAACAGGTTCTGCTTCAGAGCGTTTGAGACCTTGAAACCAGCGGTTAAGCAAACTCATAGTTATGAGACCGGTACTTGTTGAATCAGTTCCTCAATAACGTTGTCAGCGGAAATGCCTTCGGCCTCGGCTTCGTATGAAATAAGTAAGCGATGACGCAAAACATCATAAGCCACTGCTTGAACATCCTCTGGTGAAACATAGTCTCGACCTTGTAACCATGCATGCGCACGTGCACAACGATCTAAGGATATTGTCGCACGTGGGCTTCCACCGTAACTAATCCAGCGCGCTAATTCCTGACTGTAAGCGGCTGGTTTGCGACTCGCCAGAATCAGTTGAACCAGATACTCTTGAACAGGCTCTGCCATATGGATTGAGAGTACTTCTTGCTGGGCTTGTTCTACATCAGCTTTACTCAAATTAAATGATGTTTTAGTAACATCCTCGTACTCTTCCCGCGCTTGTTGGCGCGCGAGTTCTAAAATCAATTTTTCTGATTTGGCATCAGGATAATCGATGAAAACATGCATCAAGAAACGGTCCAATTGCGCTTCAGGTAACGGATACGTTCCTTCTTGCTCTATTGGATTTTGTGTCGCCATGACCAAAAAGGGTCGCGGCAACTTATAAGTAGTTCCACCAACGGTGATTTGATGTTCACCCATCGCTTCAAGTAATGCTGACTGCACTTTTGCAGGTGCACGATTGATTTCATCGGCTAAAACCAGATTATGAAATAAAGGCCCTTTCTGAAAAACAAATTCGCCTGTTTCTGGTCGATACACATCACTACCGGTTAAATCACCAGGTAAAAGATCTGGGGTAAATTGCAAACGATGGAAATCGCCTTCTAAAACAGCGGATAATTCTTTAATTGCTGTCGTTTTGGCTAAACCGGGCGCGCCTTCAACTAGCAGGTGCCCATCTGCCAGTAGTGAAATCAACAAACGGTCTACTAGCAATGCTTGTCCGATGATTTTAGTTTGCAGATGCTTGCGCACTTTACTAAAAGCATCATAGCTACTAATATTTTTTACTTCTTCTGGCAGGGTGTCTACGCTCATAATTTACTTTTGATAGGATTTATTTATTAGTAATAATTTAGGTATATTTTACACCTATACGCTACCAAGAAAAAATTAATTATAGTTAATCTAATTATATCAACTCCCTATATATGGCTACATAGGGGGATTTCCGCATTCTAACAACACTAATAGGGTATCTATTCTATTGTGCGTAGGTTTCTGTATAATCGCGCGTCTGTTTGATTATTTATATGGATTTGCCATGAGTGCAAGTGAAAGCTGTAACGATAACAGCTGCAATTTACCAGATGTTACGAATGAACCACATTCTGGACCGAATGCCACGTTAAATTGGGTAGGCATGAGTGAGATCGAATTGCCCGTGCACATGCTGACAGGAAAAGGCAAAGAAATCCAAACGGTTGCCAGTGTGCAAGCGTATGTAAACCTGATCGACCCAGAGAGCAAAGGCATTCACATGTCACGTTTATATTTGGCGGTAGATCAGATATTAAGTGACAACACAATCACTCCTGATCTTCTACACACCGTTGTAGAACAGTTTGCCAACTCTCAAGATGGCAAGAGTGATAGTGCTTATCTCGAATGTCGTTTTAACTTCTTTGAACGTAGAGATTCACTCATCAGTGACAATACGGGTTGGAAGAGTTACCCAGTGAGAGCTATTTCTTCTTTGCGCCAAGGTGAATTAACCACCGAATTAAGTATTGAAGTCCCTTATTCATCGACTTGCCCATGTTCGGCGGCACTCGCGCGAGATATTATTCAGCAGGGCTTCCAGACTAAATTTGGAGATAGCGGCCAAATTGATGCAAGCCAGGTTCACCAATGGCTGGGCACAACAGAAGGCATTTCTGCAACACCTCATAGCCAGAGAAGCATTGCTCAGGTTAGGGTAAAACTGACAGATCAAGTTAAGGACATGCCTATTTCACGTTTGATTGATCAGATCGAAGATGCGCTTTCTACCCCTGTACAAGCAGCAGTAAAACGTGAAGACGAGCAGGAATTCGCGCGTTTAAATGCAGCTAATCTAATGTTTTGTGAAGATGCGGCAAGACGTGTACAGGCAGCATTAGAATCTGACAATACCCTTGAAGACTTCTGGATTCGTGTGAATCACATGGAAAGCTTGCACCCACACGATGCAGTTGCGATTGTGACTAAAGGCCTGAAAGATGGTTACCGCGATGATCCGCGAGAGTTTCCACACTAAGTCCTAATAAACCAGCCAGTACTATTCCTTTTTCTTTAAAGGTAATTCGTCATAGCGTATGAGTTCGCTTGCGTCCTCGTACCAGTCTGCTCTTGAGCCATAATAGATATTTTGAAAAGGCCTAAGTTCTGGATCACCATCCAGCGTTCCTGCAGGAATAACGACCGCCTTTTCACTGTTGGTAATCCACGGTAACGACGAACCACAGTTGGTACAAAAGGATGTGGCAAAATGCCTAGCTTCAGGGTATTCGAAACGACCCAGCATTTCTTCACCTGTTATCCATTGAAACTGATTTGGAGCGACTATGATATTTGCACTGTATGCACTGCCAGAGAATTTTCTACACCGCGAACAATGACAATATTGAAACACACCTAAGCTACCGGTGATTTCATACTCCACTGCTCCACAGAGACAACTCCCCTTGGTTTTCTTTATTTTAGGTTTAGACATCAAAAACTCCTCACCTGAAAACTTAGTACATATCAATGAATAAAGCTGAGAAAAAATTTGATTCGATATTAAACCGTCAGTAAGTTTATTAGAATAATCCCAGTCTGGTATTTCAGAGCAGACTGATCAATTTTTACAGATTTTCATTTTTTGTTTCATGCATCAACCAATCTCTAAGCGCTATTACTGATTTATTCTGTCTCTTAAGTTGCGGCGTAACGAATCTATATTTTTTCCCCGATAATAAAGTCTGAGGGACGGGTTGCACTAAACTCCCATCTGCCAACTCTTGTCTAACTAGAAATGAGGGAACAAGCGCTATTCCGTTACCTGATATACAGGCAGCGATTGATATATAAAAATCCTGAAAATTTAATCCCGCAAATGATCCATGAGTATTGTCTACCTCAAATTCAGTGCACCACTCTTTCCATAATTCTATTCGAGTTTTGGTGTGAATTAAGGGGAAAGCTTTTATATCAGACGGATCTTTGAATATTTGCTCACTCAAAATACTCGGCGAAGCCACTACAATGAGCTGTTCCGAAAAAAGCATATCGTCACCTTCTTCAAATAAAGGCGATACTTCAGAAACGATTGCACAATCAATTTGGGTATATTCAAAATCCGGACGATCATCGGATATAGACAGATCCAGAATAATACCGGGATGAGTCTCTTGAAACTGTTTCAAGCGAGGCACTAACCACTTCAACGCAAAGCTCGATAGAGAACTGACTTTTATAATATTGACACCCGATTGCGTGGCACGGATTTTATTCGTCGCTTCCAGAATACTATTCAACGCAGGACTAATCTGAATATAAAACTCTTTGCCCGCTTCAGTAGGTACGCTTCCTGACTTACCTCGTTTAAACAGCCTGCAATCTAAAAAGGCTTCCAGCTTGGTAATATGGCGACTCACGGCACTCTGACTAACGAACAACACTCTAGCCGCTTCACTGATAGAACCTTCTCTTACAACTGCTTCGAAGGCTTTGACTGAATTTAATGGCGGCAATTGGTGATAAATCATATATGACTTTTAGGCATGGATAGCGTAGAAAATTATATTATCCACCCAATAAGAATGAGTGTAAATTTAATCTAGACAAATTCATCAATGCAAAAACAATGCAATAGTCAAAAACTCTCTACTGATAACAACTGATGTATTAACCAGGAAATCATCATGAACAAGCATTCCAACATCATGCAACGAACCAGCAACCCTCAATTGCCGACTATTGCAAAAGGTGAAGGGGTTTATTTAATCGATAAGCAAAATAATCGCTACCTTGATGCTTGCGGGGGTGCTGCAGTTTCTTGCCTAGGACACTCCAATAAACGCGTCAAACAAGCAATTATCGATCAGATTAATGCTGTGCCTTATGCACACACCAGTTTCTTTACCAATGATTCCCAAGAATTACTCGCCGAACACTTGATTGCACATTCTGAAGGTGATTTTTCTCAGGTATATTTTGTTTCTGGTGGTTCTGAAGCTGTAGAAACCTCATTGAAGCTCGCCAGACAATATTTTCTGGAAAAAGGAAAAACCGATAAGAAATACTTTATTGCCAGAAAGCAAAGCTACCACGGTAATACACTAGGTGCATTAGCGATTGGCGGCAATCTATGGCGACGTAAACCTTTTGATCCATTACTTGCTGAAGGTCATCATATTTCAGCCTGTTACGAATATCGAGAGCAGCGAGAATCAGAAACGAATTTCGAATATGGCCAACGTATTGCCAATGAATTAGAAACCATGATCCTCGACCTTGGCGAAGAGAATGTAGCCGCCTTTGTGGCAGAGACGGTCGTAGGTGCAACAGCTGGCGCATTAACCCCACCCGAAGGTTACTTTAAGCGTATTCGAGAAATTTGCGATCAATATGATGTGCTTTTAATTCTAGATGAGATTATGTGTGGAATGGGCAGGACAGGCACCTTGCATGCCTGCGAACAAGAAGGTGTACAAGGCGACTTACAAACGATTGCAAAAGGTATTGCGGCAGGTTATCAAGCACTTGGCGCTGTGCTCATCAGCAAAAAAATTGTAGATGCGATTGATAATGGTACTGGCTTCTTCCAGCATGGTCACACTTATATTGGGCACCCTACAGGGTGTGCCGCAGGCTACGCCACGCAATTAGAAATTCAAGAGCAAAATTTACTGGATAATGTCAAACAACAAGGCTTGAATCTCAAAAAAGCTCTTAAAAAGAGCTTTGCTGCAGATGATTTGGTGAGTGAACATATTGGTGATATCCGTGGTCGAGGACTCTTTTTAGGTGTTGAATTAGTTGCTGACAAAGCCTCGAAACAACCTTTTGACCCAGCGCTTAAGCTACATAAACACATTAAAAAGAAAGCCATGGAAAATTTATTAATGGTTTATCCAATGGGCGGAACACTAGACGGTGTCAATGGAGACCATATCCTCATCGCACCTCCTTTTATTATCGATGAAGAAAACGTGGCTCAAATTGCCGAACGCTTAAATAAGTCCATTAGAGAAGCAATTCTCTCTGTGAAATAGCCTAAACTTAAGCACTAACGGACAAAACATCTCAATAATTAGAACCCATAAAATGAAAGACACCCCCCTACTTATAGCGGTTGCTCCGAATGGCGCAAGAAAACTAAAAACAGATCATCCCCAGATTCCGTTAAATGCAGAAGAGCTATCAGAAACAGCATTGAATTGTGCTGCGGCTGGCGCTTCGATGATTCATTTACACGTAAGAGATGAAAACAATCGACACAGCCTATCTGTCGATACCTACAAAGAAGCGATACAAGAAATACAAAAAGCAGAACCTAATATCTTCATACAAGTAACTTCAGAAGCGGTTGGCATTTACTCTGCCGAAGAGCAATTTGAAATGATTCATGCACTCAAACCCAATGCAGTATCGATTGGGCTCAGGGAGATACGAGATTTAGACGAACACATCATTACCGATCACTTTCACAAAATGCGAGAGACAGAGACATTTCCCCAGTTGATTCTCTATAACGACCATGATTTAAACATGTATTACGATTGGGTAAAAAGAAAAGTCATTCCTGGAAAGGCTTACCCTATTCTTTTAGTGATCGGAAAAGAAACCCCTGAAGGATCTTTTGACAACAGCGTACTTAGCGCTGAAATCACTGACAAGCTACCTGCATCAAGCTGGATGATTTGCGCATTTGGTCCTAATGAGTACCCAGCAGGACAATTAGCGACAAAATTAGGAGGCCACATAAGACTCGGTTTTGAGAACAATTGCGAATTAGCTAACGGAAGTATTGCAAAAAACAATGCTGAACTGATCTCACAAATGGTAAATTACTTGGCTTCTGAAAACATCGCTGTTGCCAACTATCAACAAGCGATAGAAATAATGAGGCCAGATTGGTAATGACAACAAGTAAAAAAGCACTATGGACACCTAGTCAAGACACAGTAGATTCCGCTAATGTGACAGAATTCATCGAGCTAGTGAATAAAAACTATCAGGCATCCGTTACCAATTTTGCAGAATTGCATGCTTGGTCGATAAAACACCCGGAAAATTTCTGGTCACAAATCTGGGATTACTCACACGTCATCGCAGACCGCGGTGAGTCTGTTCTTGAAAATAAAGACAAAATGCCAGGTGCTGTCTGGTTCTCTGATTCTTCGTTAAATTTTGCTGAAAATCTTCTTAATAATTTTGAACGAAGCAATAACAACAACCCTGATCAAACCGCGATTGTTTTCTGGGGCGAAGATCAAGTCAAAAGAAGCTTGAGTTTCGCTGATTTAAAATATCAAGTTGCCAGCATGGCAGCATACCTGAAAAGCATCGGTCTTAAACAAGGTGATGTGGTCGCCGGCTTTATGCCAAACGTACCAGAAACGGTGATTTGCATGCTGGCGACAACCAGCATCGGTGGAGTGTGGACGTCTTGCTCACCTGATTTTGGCGTTCAAGGTGTAGTAGACCGCTTCGGACAAGTAGAACCTAAGATATTTATTGCCGCTAATGCTTATTTCTATAATGGGAAAACGCACAACTGCCTGGACAAGGTAAAAGAGATTTCAGAAAAGCTAACCTCTGTTGAACAGTTAATCACGGTTCCCTATGCGGATTCAACAACACTAGAAAATGCTGTTAATTACCCTGATATTCTAGAAACACATGCGAATGCAGAGCTTGAATACACACGTATTGGTTTTAATGAACCCCTTTACATCATGTACTCTTCAGGCACAACAGGTGTTCCAAAATGTATTGTACATGGCGTTGGCGGAACTTTACTCCAGCATTTAAAAGAACATTTATTGCACGTTAACCTGAAGCCAAAAGATAAGATCTTCTACTTCACTACTTGCGGCTGGATGATGTGGAACTGGCTGGTTAGCGCCCTATCTACGGGTGCGACTCTCATGCTTTATGACGGTTCACCATTCTATCCTGATGAAAATATTCTATGGGATTATGTCGATCAGGAAGAGATCAATGTATTTGGCACATCTGCAAAATATATCGATGTATTGCGCAAAGATGATGTCGATTTAAAAAGCTCTCATTCACTTAAAAGCCTGAATAGCATTTTATCGACGGGCTCCGTATTAGCCCCTGAAAGTTATGACTATATTTATGAAAAAGTGAAAACTGACGTGTGCTTATCATCCATATCAGGTGGCACTGACATTGTGTCCTGTTTTGCACTCGGTTGCGCTGTATTACCTGTTTATCGTGGAGAACTTCAGTGCAAGGGTCTCGGCATGCAGGTAGAAATCTGGGATGACAAAGGCCAACCTGTTATTAACGATAAAGGTGAACTGGTTTGTGCTAAGCCTTTCCCTTGTATGCCTATAGGCTTCTGGAATGATCCGGATGGCAAAAAATACTTCGATGCTTATTTTGCTACTTATGAAAACACCTGGTGTCATGGCGATTATGTAACCGAGACCGAAAACGGCGGATTAATTTTCTACGGTCGCTCAGATACAGTATTAAACCCGGGCGGTGTCAGAATCGGAACGGCTGAAATCTATCGTCAGGTTGAAAAGCTGGATGAAGTTCAGGAATCAATCGTTATAGGACAAAACTGGCAAGATGATGTTCGTGTAGTGCTGTTCGTGAAACTTACGGGCGACTTAAGCTTAGACGATGAGTTAATCAACAAAATCAAGAAACAAATCCGTAGCAATACCACGCCTCGTCATGTGCCAGCGAAAGTACTTCAAGTGGCAGATATTCCACGCACCAAAAGTGGAAAAATTGTTGAACTCGCAGTACGAAATATAGTCCATGGAGATAGTGTTAAAAATATCGAATCTTTAGCGAACCCAGAAGCCCTTGAGCTCTACAAATCAAGGGAAGAGCTGCAAAGCTAAGTGCCTTGATTAATGATTTTCACCCATTTAAAATCAAGGCGTTGACTCGATTTTAATCGTTCGGATTTTCCGGACATATCTAAGGAGATACAAAATGGCAGATGTAGAAAGCGCTATCGCAAACGTAAAAAAGTTCGACAAAGGTGCTGATGATAAATTAATAACTGCAGTTTTTAAGGGGTTGGGCCCATCTGTTCACAACAAAGACTCAAGCTCAGTGGCTTGTTCAGACCCAAAAGAATTAGCGACCGTTAAGAAAAACTACTTAATGAAAAAGCTAGGACTTGAAGACGGACCAGAGCTTGATGCAGCAATCAAAGAAGTGTGCGAAACCATGAAAGAAGACCGCATCAAATCGCGCGTTACTTTCTACTACCTTCTTTGCAAAAAGTTTAAAAAAGAATCTGTATACGCATAATTTAAGATAATTAACGTTTAGATTTTCAAAATGCTAATAGTTGGTCTTACAGGAGGCATCGGCAGTGGTAAAAGTACCGCTGTCGATGCCTTTCGTGTTTTGGGCATTCCCATAATCGATGCAGACAAAATCGCCAAAGACATGGTAGAAATTGGCAGCAAAGCACTCGACGAGCTAGCAGAACATTTTGGTGACGATGTGCTAACCCAACACGGAGCACTGGATCGTCAACAACTCAAAAGCATCATTTTTAAAGACGAAAGCGCACTGCAAAAAGTGGAAGATATCCTTCATCCACGTATAAAAAAAGAAATTAAAGATCAAATTGCCGAAGCTACGGATACCTCTGACGCAGACTACTTAATCGTAGATATCCCTTTACTGGTTGAGAAAAACTATCAGGAAATGTTCGACAAAATCATTGTTGTGGATATTTTGCCAGAACAACAAATAGAAAGAGTGAAGCAACGCGATAATCTCAGCACGGCTCAGATAGAAAACATACTTAAAGCGCAAGCCAGCAGGGAAGAGCGCATTGAACACGCGACACATATACTGGATAATTCAGAGTCGCCAGACTTTTTACAAGAACAAATAATATCACTGCATAAAAATTTTCTCGGTTTATCCAGACCTCAGCTCTGATATACTAAAACGATACTTGATTTAGAAAGCTCTAAACATCTAGATCAAAACTGAGATGTCCTATTGCAACAATTCTAAAATTAAATCGAGTGGGTTTTAATTACTAATAACTATGGCCGTTTACCAACAACCTTTAAATGAAAAAATCCGCCTGTTCATGAGATTAAGTTACCTCATCAAGCGATTTAATAAACATTTAGAAGACCCTACCCCCGTAAATTGCCAGGCAGCCATCATGGTGCTGTTAGAACTGTATAATTTATCATCACGTTTAGATGTTAAAAATGCCGCACTTCATGTGTTAGATATTCAAACACAAGCCGTTAGACAAGTGGAAGGCATGCAGGGCGTCGATAGCACAAGAGCCAATAGAATACTCGAGAAACTCGATGAAAAGAGTAAGCGCCTTTACAGCTTTCGCGGGCAATTGGGCCAACAGTTAAAATCACACAACTTTCTGAATATATTAAAACAACGTGCCTCTATTGCTGGTGGCATCAATGATATTGACGTTCCGCTATTTAATTACTGGCTCAATAAAGATGAAGAAGAAAGAGTTAGAGATTTAAAAGGCTGGGGCAGACCCTATGAGATTGCATTTGAGGCAATCGAGTTATTGATGGAGTTAATCTATCAAGGCAAAGAAGAAAGCGAAGCCGTTGCAAAGGGTGGTTTCTTTCAAGCGACGCTAAACCCAAACACTGACTATCAAATTCTCAGTCTCGAACTGGATGAAAGTGCTGAACTTTACCCAGAAATTAGCGCAGGCAAACAACGTTTTTCCGTTCGCTTTGTTGATGCCAGTACCCTTGAAGAAAAAGGGAAACAAATCATTGAAGATGTGAACTTCAAATTAACGCTATATAGCTTCTAAAAAGCGTTAACACTTTTAATTACTTACGTTATAAATACAAAAATATAGATACAAAAAAGGCCGATTTAGAAAACTAAACCGGCCTTTTTTTATTAAAGCCACCCCCCTACTTTAGAGGTTTTTTTTACAGGGTGACTTAATCGCCTATCACTCAAAACTTAGTGCAGCGTTTGATTTCCAAACACAAGCTTTCCATCTTTAGCATCTACAAAAATAGTATCTCCGGCAACAAACTCACCTGCCAATAATTTTTGCGCTAATGGATTCTCAAGCTCACTTTGAATCGCACGTTTGAGGGGACGAGCACCATAAACCGGATCAAATCCTTCTTCACCGAGTAAATCAAGCGCGCTATCAGTAAACTCAATATGCAATTCGTTTTCTTCTAAACGCTTGTTCAAAATACCAAGCTGTAGCGTTGCGATTTGACGAATCTCAGCTTTGCCTAGTGGTCTGAATACGACGCTATCATCGATACGGTTGATAAACTCAGGACGGAAGTGTGTTCCAACGACTTCCATTACGGCACTTTTCATCTCGTCGTAATTTTCCGCATAACCTTCTTCACCCGCCATTCTCTGAATAACGTCTGAGCCCATGTTAGATGTCATGACAATAACGGTATTTTTAAAGTCTACAGTACGTCCTTGACCATCTGTCAATCGACCATCATCCAACACTTGAAGCAAGATATTGAACACATCAGGATGCGCCTTTTCAACCTCATCCAGCAATACAACTGAGTATGGCTTGCGACGAACGAGCTCCGTTAAGTAACCACCTTCTTCATAGCCAACGTAACCTGGAGGCGCACCGATCAAACGAGCCACAGAATGCTTCTCCATGAACTCAGACATATCAATACGAACCATCGCATCTGGCGTATCAAACAAGAATGTTGCCAACGCTTTAGTTAACTCAGTCTTACCGACACCCGTTGGGCCGAGGAATAAGAAAGAGCCATTCGGACGATTCGGATCTGAAAGTCCGGCACGTGAACGTCTTATCGCATTCGATACCGCAATCACCGCTTCTTCCTGACCGATGACCTGTTTGCGCAACTCATCTTCCATACGGAGTAATTTATCGCGCTCACCTTCGAGCATTTTAGACACAGGAATTCCTGTCCAATGCGCCACGATCTCAGCAATTTCTTCTTCTGTTACTTTGTTTCTAAGTAACTGGAATTCTTTTGTGACATCTGAATCACCGGCTTCTTGTATCTGCTTTTCTAACTCAGGAATACGTCCATACTGCAACTCAGACATACGCTGCAAATCACCCGCACGATGTGCTGTCTCGAGCTCAATACGCGCCTGATCGAGTGCTTCTTTGATGTGCGCTGTTCCCTGAACTGCTGCCTTTTCAGACTTCCAGATTTCTTCCAGATCAGAAAATTCTTTTTCCTGATCATCAATCTTCTCTTGTAACTCATCGAGGCGCTTTTTCGATGCATCGTCAGATTCTTTCTTCAATGCTTCCCTTTCGATCTTGTATTGAATCAGCTTACGCTCAAGCTTATCCATCGCCTCTGGTTTAGAGTCAATTTCAAGACGAATACGTGATGCTGCTTCATCGATCAAGTCGATTGCCTTATCCGGCAGTTGACGATCCGCGATATAACGATGTGACAGTACCGCAGCACTCACAATCGCTGGGTCGGTAATTTCTACACCATGATGCGCTTCGTACTTTTCTTTCAAGCCACGAAGAATTGCAATCGTGTCTTCAACGGTTGGTTCATCAACAATAATTTTCTGGAAACGACGCTCGAGAGCCGCATCTTTTTCAATATATTTACGGTACTCATCCAGCGTTGTAGCACCCACACAGTGAAGTTCTCCACGTGCTAGAGCAGGCTTCAACATATTGCCGGCATCCATAGAGCCTTCCGACGCACCTGCGCCAACCATAGTATGAAGCTCATCGATAAACAGAATGACATTTCCTTCTGATTTTGCGATATCGCTAAGCACTGCTTTTAATCGTTCCTCGAAGTCACCACGGAATTTTGCACCCGCTAATAACGCAGCTAAATCCAATGACAATAAGCGCTTATTCTTGACGCTATCAGGTACTTCGCCATTCACAATACGTTGTGCCAAACCTTCAACCAAGGCTGTTTTACCAACACCTGGCTCACCGATTATTACGGGATTGTTTTTAGTTCGACGCTGTAATATTTGCACCATGCGACGAATCTCTTCATCGCGGCCGATAATAGGATCTATCTTGCCTTGTTCCGCACGTTCGGTAAGATCGATTGTGTATTTTTTGAGTGCCTCACGCTGATCTTCTGCATTTGGATCATCCACAGACTGACCGCCACGCATTGCATCAATGGCTTGTTCTATAGCTGCTTTGGTTGCGCCATTGTTCTTTAATATTGTGCCAAGCTCACCCTTATCTTCTAGCGCCGCTAGAATAAAAAGCTCAGATGAAATGTATTGGTCATTTCTTTTCTGTGCCAGCTTGTCCGTCACATTTAATACACGCGAAAGATCGTTTGATATATGCACTTCGCCAGCGTCTCCGCCAGACACACTCGGCATGCGATCAATCGCTTCGCCTAATTGTGAACGTAGTAAATTTACATTCACACCTGCCTGCATTAATAATCCGCGCGCACTGCCGCCTTCCTGGTCGAGCAATGCCAGCATTAAATGATTGGGTTCTATAAACTGATGATCGCGCCCTAGTGCTAGAGACTGAGCATCTTGTAGTGCCAGTTGAAATTTACTGGTTAATTTATCTGTTCTCATAGTCGTACCTACTTTAATTTTATGTGGGCATTAATTTCTTTAAATTACTCACTTGATGCAAACATCATGTGGACTACATTAGTTATATTCAAGATTCTTATACTAGTTAGTGACATATATCAAGTCAGGATATAACTCCTGAAAAAAGCCTTGTAAGTAGGGGGGTGGCTTAAGCGAAATTGACTTTAAAAAAGATTTGAATAAATTAAGAAAAAAGATGCATCCATTTATTTTAACCACACGTAGTTGATAATTAGATGTCTGCAGGTCGTCATATACCCAAGCATTTGATTGATTCGAATGCTTGGGTTTTTATTTGATTTTTTTGATGAGGTCTATATCCATAAAATTATTTAGCATTAAATCAAAAATAGTTTAGTCGCGATAATCAACAGAGAAACACCCAAAATAAGGCGAACAAATTTCTCGCCCTTTTTCAGAGAAACTTTCACCGCAACAAAAGTACCCAGAACCATTCCCACAGATAGCGCCACCGCGGCAAACCAGTCCACATTTCCCGTTACAATAAAAACAATCACTGCTGGTACAGTAAACACCATGACGATAAATACCTTGTGCATATTGACCTTTATTAGATCCATGCCATACAAGTGCAATAAAGCCGACATAATGATGAAACCCACACCGGCCTGAATGAATCCACCATAAAAACCTACGGCGAACATCACTGGCCATGCGAGCCATTTTTTCCACTTATGATTTTTAGCGTGAGCTATGACTTCTGATTTGGGAAACATTAAGGTGAAAATGATTAACACCATCACGACACCGAGCACTTTGGTGAATAATGCATCATCAATTTTTACTGCATAAAATGCACCCAGAATACCACCCGGGAGTGTCATCAAAGCTAGTTTTAAACTTAAGGGGAAATCGGAATGCTTATTCTTTTTATAGGCAGCCACTGCCGTTAAAGCTTCGACCTGAATAGCGATCCTATTAGAACCATTCGCAACGGTTGCGTCGTATCCTAAAAAGATCATTAAAGGAATCGTTAGCGCAGAACCACCACCTGCCAGAACATTTAAAAAGCCAGCCACGGCACCTACGACAGCTAAAATAACAAAGCTTACAGGATCAGAAAATGTCATCAGAAAGCTGCTTTATTCTTCTAGCTTAGTACTTCTAAGATGACTACCTACAGCAATCCAGGCACCAACAAGTCCGAGTAAACTACTGGCGAATAAAATAAAGAACGTTGTAGCGACACTTAAGCCACTGATAACAAAGGTGCTTCCGTATAACCGAGCCAATTCATTCACGGGCCCAACAAACCATAACAGCGCGAGATGAACCAGAACCAAACTCATGACTCCGCCAAACAAGCCGTACCAAACACCCGTATATAAAAAAGGCCGTCGAATATAAGCCGCTGTTGCACCGATTAATTTAGAGACCTTAATCTCTTCTTTTCGGTTTTCAATATTCAACCGTATGGTGTTACCGATTACCAAAAGAACGGTTAATGCCAGCAATGCCGAAATCACAAATATAGCCCTTTCTGCGATACGCAAAATACTGCGCAAACGCCTTACCCATTCGATATCCATTTGGACTAAATCAATTTCAGGATAAGTGTTTAGCTTAGCGGCGAGCTTTTCCATATCCTCTTCAGGATTGCCGATAAGATTAATATGGGGAGTTACTACCAGCACATGTGGTAAAGGGTTTTCGTCGAGTGTCTCTAAGGTTTCAGCGAAGCCCGTGATCTTGCGAAAATCTTTTAGCGCTTCATCACGCGGTACTAATACGACTTTATCAATTTGCGATAATTCTTCTAAGAGTTCGCCACGATCACGCGCACGCTGTTCTGAAATATCCTGTTTGATAAACAACGAGATCGTCGGCACTTCACGTTTATCGTCGGTCAATGATTTTAGATTTTGCAGTAACAGATGCAGACTCGCTGGCAAACATAACGCAATCGCAATCGCTGCTAAGGTTATCCAGGTCGATAGATTAGATTGCCAGAGTTTTGCAAGGCTATATACAATCGCCTCTTTATGGTGACCCATTAGGCTTCCCAAGAATGAGCCTGACTGGTGGTATTTAGCGCCCATTTTTTAATCCAGCTTTTGTATTTGTTGTTTTCACTTTACGTAAAACAATGATTCGCTTCTTCATTTCTTTAATCAGTTCATGGTCATGACTTGCGATCAGTACGGTAGAACCATATTCGTTGAACTGTTTAAACGTATGCATGATATCGCTTGCCAAATCGGGGTCTAAATTACCTGTTGGCTCATCAGCCAGAATAATCGCTGGCTTATTCACTACCGCTCTAGCGATACCGACACGCTGCTTTTCACCCGCCGACAACATCATCGGAAACTGATCTTCTTTAGACAATAGATTTACTTTATCCAAAGCCGCTCGGACTCTGCGTTTGATATCCTGATGCCGCATACCTTCTATTTTTAAAGGCAGGGCGATATTGTCGAAAACACTTCGATCGAGCAGTAAGTGATGGTCCTGAAAGATCATTCCGATATTACGTCTGAAAGCAGGAGTCTTACGTTGCTTAATCGTTTTCGTATTTTGGCCTGCTACAATGACTTCACCGGACGAAGGCTCATCTAACAAAGCAATTAGCTTTAACAGGGTACTTTTACCCGCACCTGAATGCCCAGTTAGAAATGCCATTTCTCCCTGATTGAGTTTCAAATTGACGTTATAAAGCGCCAACTGCCCAGTAGGGTATTGTTTACTTACCGCGTTAAATTCAATCATTGAATATAGTTTTTATTAGATTAGAGGCCCGTTTCAGGAAGTTTCGAATAACCTTGTCAAATTCTACTAGATTGTTCAGAATTTCCTTTAACGATACAGTGTACCTATTTTAGTGATGAACGCAATTGGTGCTTTTTCAAATCAGCACAATTTATTGGTGAGAAATACTATGAATAAATCGATAAAACTAATGTCATATTTACTGCTATGTGGTGCTTTCCTCATGTTTTCCGCCCACGCAGAAGATAAAAAGATGGGTGAATATTTCGGCGCAAAAACAGCAACCCATCCGGAATGGTTTAAAGAGAGTTTTCTCGATTTTGAAGAAGATATTGAGGAAGCTACAGAGAACAATAAACGACTGGTCTTATACTTTTGGCAACCCGGATGTCCTTATTGCAATCAACTTTGGGAAGAGAACTTTTCAAGTGAGGACGTCGTAAAGACATTCAGAGATAATTTCGATATTATCGCGATGAATATGTGGGGGGATCGCGAAGTAATCAGTGTTGCTGGTAAAAACTTCACAGAAAAATCGTTCGCCGCCGCGTTAAATATCAAGTACACCCCAACCCTCTTGTTCTTCAATGAAAACAAGAAAGTCGTGCACCGCTTAAACGGCTATATTCCCGTTGAAGAATTCCAGCAAAGCATGCGTTATGTTGCTGATAAAATGGAAAAATCACAGTCATTTGGGGAGTATGCCTCTGCTACCAAATCTCCTAAAAAAGCTGCTAGTAGCGATGATCGAAAAGCGCTTATTCCAGAAGATTTCTTCGATAAGACAGGCTCGGACTTGACTCAGAAAGCCAAAGAAATAGATAAATATCTTGCCGTGTATTTTGAAAAAGCGGATTGCCCTAATTGTGAGCTATTACACAACAAAACACTAAAAGATGAAGCAACCCGGGAATTAGCCAAAAAATTTATTTCAATTCAACTGGATAGATTTTCTGAAGCCCCAATAACAACGCCGTCAAATGTAAAGCTCTCATCAAAGGACTGGGCAGACCAACTCGGAATATCCTATCTACCTGCCATTCTCTTCTTTAATCATGAAGGAAAAGAGGTGATGCGTGTGGATGCCCAACTGAGAACTTTTCATATTCAGTCTGTTTTTGATTATGTCATTTCCGAAGCGTATAAAACGGAAGAAAATTTTCAGCGGTATATATCAGCCCGAGCAGAAAGAATCAGAGAAGAAGGAAAGGATGTTGATATCTTTGCTTACTAAAGTGCTTTCAATGCAACCATAAAATCTAAAGGCATCCCCCTACTTACAATGAGATTATTATTTCGTTTTTAGAAATGGCCTACTCATGTATGCGAAAGCTAAATACTAGCTCGCCTTTAGCCGAAACTAGAACTAAGCATGTATAAGGGGACTTTTTTATTTAATTTATTGAATTCATTTAATTTCTAATAGCCAAGACAACCGCTCATCATAAAACTTTCTGATTATTCAAAGCTTACTTTATAGTAAATAATGCCCAAAAAATTGAATAAGGTAACATCAGCCATGGTTAGTGATCCCCCAATCACACCATTAACTTTCACAAAAGAACACGCCCAATTGGTAAAAGACCAATTAAAACGTATTCTGGAAAGCAAACATTTTAGTTCCGCAAAACAAATGCAGAACTTTTTGTCCTATGTTGTAAAAAAAGTATTGGCTGGCGAAGGAAACTCCCTTAAACAATTCACAATTGCGATCGAGGCACTTGAATTTCCAGATGACTTTGATCCAAACCAAAGCCCTGTCGTCCGAATTTTAGGTGGTCGAGTAAGAACCCGTTTAAAGAAATACTACGACCAGGATGGAAGTAACGACGAGATAATCATCAACATTCCTACCGGCTCCTATTCACCAGAATTTCTTGGTGTAGAAGACATTCCAGTTACTACTAAAAAGAAGCAGGAAAAATCCGGTAACAAACAAAAGAAAATCATCGTGGAATCCACAGGACCGTTGCTTACATTAGCCTGCTTCTCGGATAAGACACAAAGCAATGAGGTGAATAAATCACTTTATTTAATCAGCGATAACATTGCCACAAAGCTCAGTCATTTTGTCTTTTCCAAGCTGATTGTATCGATTCCTTTTGCGGATAAAAGCAACTCGGAAGGATCACTGAAAAAGATTAAAAAGAAGCACCAGTCGGATTATTCTTTAACGTTATTGCTACAGGAATTACCAGACAAAAGAAACAATCTGATTTACAGACTTTATGATTCTAATTCAAAAGAGGTTTTGTGGTCAGAAGATTATATTATTGATGCAAAATTCTCATCAGAAGAACTATGCAAAATCAGCGGTAAGATCACTGCAGAAATAGCAGATATTTATAAAGGGGTTATGCAAGCTCATTGGACTAGAAATCTGCTTATAAACCCGGAACAGATTCCCGCAGAAAATCAGGCGCTGGCATATTATCGATATTATTCGAGCCATCTAAATAAAAGATCCATGCTCAAAGCCGTAAGAGTGTGTGAAAGCATTCTGCAGCAAAACCCCAAAGATTTGGTCGCCAATATTATAATGGCAGAGTATTGCCGCCGAGACTATGTGTACGGTTACCGATTAATTGAGCAACCTTTACAAACAGGTAAACTGTGCGCAGAAAAAGCAATACGTATCAGACCAAATTCGCATGAGGCACATTCTGCCTTGGCACAAATCTTATTTTGTTTGAATGAGTGGTCGCACGCTAATGAAGAATTCTCTTTAGCTCGTAGAATTTGCAAACATCATCCTGTGATTGAATATGTCGCGGGTTTCCATCTTTGCATGATGGGAAAATGGGAAGAAGGTATGTCACTAGTCAATGCAGTGCTGGAATTGCCTTATATTCCATCGTGGTATCACACCACGCCTTTCCTTAACTTTTTTAGACAAGAAAAGTACCAGGACGCATTAACGGAAGCCAAAAAAATCACTTCTCCAGGCATCATTCATGGTCCTTTAGCGCGAGCTGTATGCTTTGCCAAGTTAGGCTTAATCAAAGAGGCAAAACTTGAACTTGACGAAGTAATTGCCAGACACACTCATTTTTTAAAATTCGGCAAACTAGGTCTGGTTCGCTTTTTAGGCTCGGAAGAATTAGCAGATAAAATCTGGAACGCTGTAAAACTTATAAAATAATTCGGGAAAGACTTAAACTACTCGTCTTCAGCCAGTAAAGCACCAGCGAATTCGTAAGCATCAAATTCTTGTAAGTCATCAATCGACTCACCCACACCGATAAACCTGACAGGAATTCCTGTTTTTTCTGCCATCGCGAACAAGATACCGCCTTTCGCTGTACCATCCAGTTTAGTAACCGTTATTCCTGTAACGCCCAATGCCGCATTAAACTCAGTGGCTTGTGCCAAAGCATTTTGACCAATACTTGCATCAACGATTAACATAACTTCATGAGGTGCATTTGTATCGATTTTTTGCATCACGCGTTTAACTTTCTTCAGCTCTTCCATCAAGTTAGTTTGCGTATGTAAACGACCAGCAGTATCTGCAAGCAGCACATCAATCTTTTTCGCTTTAGCCGATTCCATCGCATCATAAATAACCGAAGCACTGTCTGCTCCCGTACCTTGTGCAACCACAGGAATATCGTTTCTTTCTCCCCAAACCTGCAATTGCTCAACGGCTGCTGCTCTGAAGGTATCACCCGCAGCAAGCATCACAGATTTCCCTTCATTCTGGAATTGTTTAGCCATTTTACCAATGGTAGTGGTTTTGCCAGCGCCGTTAATACCCACAAGCAAGATCACTGCTGGGCCATCAATATCTTCTAAATCCAATGGTTTAGCCACAGGGCGTAATATTTTAACCATCTCCTCGTATAATGCCGTCATCAAGGCATCGTAATCGCTTAATTCATTACGAGAGGTTCGCTTGGTCAAATCATCAATGATCCGCTGGGTTGCTTCGATGCCCACATCCGACATTAAAAGTCGGGTTTCTAACTCTTCAAGAACATCGTCATCGATTTTCTTCTTGCCTAAGACAAGCGCACCCATTCCTTCTGTTAAGGTACTGCCTGTTTTAGATAAACCGGATTTCAGGCGATCAAATAAGCCCTCTTTTTTAGGTTTTTCTTTTGGAATAGCAATGGCTGCTTCAGGTAGTTTAGGAGCTGCTGCTTCAGGGGCTGGGGCAACTTCTTGTTCGAGATTAACTTCCTGAGTTTTTTCTTCGTTTTTTTGCTGATCTGTTACCGCATTATTTGCCTCGGCAATTTCTGCGTTAACATGTTGTTGTTCAGGAACTTTTTCAGCCAAAACTTGTTCTAAGCTATCTGTTTCTGGTTGACTCTGATTAGCCGTTTCTGCAGCTTCATCTAATACAGTTGAAGAGTTTGGATCCTTACTGGCATCTTCTGCGTTAAAACTAGAGTCATCCTTGGATTCTGTGAGAGAATCCGTAGTTTGAGTGTCTATTGATTGCTGAATTGATTGCTGAGCTTCTTGTTCGACCGAAGCTTCTATCTGCTCATCTTTA
The DNA here is from genome assembly GCF_035798195.1 of Cocleimonas sp. KMM 6892. Taxonomy (NCBI): domain Bacteria; kingdom Pseudomonadati; phylum Pseudomonadota; class Gammaproteobacteria; order Thiotrichales; family Thiotrichaceae; genus Cocleimonas; species Cocleimonas sp. KMM 6892. The sequence goes on from NZ_JAPFBV010000001.1 coordinate 651,339, forward strand.
GTCTCTTCAATTACTTTAGTTTCTTCAACTGGCTTTTTTTTCTTAAATAGTCGGAACATTGTTATACTTTAACTTTTTTGGGTTTATATGCGAAAAATAATGAATAGAAGTTTATCACCTGAGACACCAGCTCGTATTAGTTTTTTATCTATCCTATTGTTGTCACTTTTAAGTCTTACTCAACCAGCATTAGCCGAAAATGAAAACCCGGTTCACGAGTACGAACTCGATAACGGTTTAAAGGTTTTAGTGAAGCAAGATAAACGCGCCCCTGTTGCCGTTATCCAGGTCTGGTACAGAATTGGCACAAGCTATGAATACGAAGGTATCACGGGCTTATCTCATGCTCTTGAGCACATGATGTTTAAAGGCACTAAAAAGTATAAATCCGGCGAATTCGAAAAAATGGTATCTGCCATCGGTGCTCGGAACAACGCATTTACTTCTCAAGATTACACTGCATATTACGAAGTTTTGGCTAGCGACAAACTCGAAGATGCGATGGAAATTGAAGCTGATCGCATGAGAAACCTGGTTTTTGATCCAGCAGAATTCAAAAAAGAGATCGAAGTGGTTAAAGAAGAACGTCGTTGGAGAACCGATGACAAACCCAGCTCTCTGACTCGCGAACAATTTAACGCAGTCGCATTCCTGAACAGCCCTTACCGTGCTCCTGTAATAGGTTGGATGGTAGACCTTGAAGGCATGAAACTGAAAGATGCCAAAGAATGGTACAAAAAATGGTACACACCCAATAACGCAACACTAGTCGTTGTAGGTGATGTTGAACCTGAGAAAGTATTCGATATGGCGAAGAAGTATTTCAGCGTTTACGCCAGTAACGATTTACCTGAAGTTAAAGCCAGAACGGAAGTTGCACAAAAAGGTAAGAGAAACATCGAATTAAAGCTACCGGCGAAATTAGCAAATTTACGCATGGGCTTTAAAACACCCGGAATGATCAGCGCCAAAAAAGGCAAAGTCCCAGCCTGGGAACCTTATGCACTCGAAGTACTTGCTAACATACTTGACGGTGGCGACAGCGCAAGATTTGCTAAAAATCTGGTTCGTGGTAAAGAAATTGCTGCTTCTGCAGGCGCTGGATACTACGGCTACGGTAGATTAGATAACCTTTTGGTAATTTCAGGTGTTCCTGCCAATGGCGTCAAAACCAGCGACCTGAAAAAATCACTATTGGATGAAATCAACATCTTAAAAACTGAGTTAGTTAGCGATGCAGAACTTAAGCGCGTAAAAGCACAAGTGATTGCAGGTGAAGTTTTTGAACGCGATTCAATTCAGCACATGGCAACCTTATTGGGTTCTTTAGAATCAGTCGGGCTTGGTCATAAATACATCGACCAATACGTACCTGGTGTTCTTGCCGTTACCGCTAAACAGATTCAGGAAGTGGCAAATAAATACCTCATCGAAGACACATTGACTGTCGCAGAGCTTATTCCACTCCCCTTAAATTCGGGTAAAAAGCCTGCATTTAAAGCCAACTAACAAGTGAGAAATATTAAAGAGAGCAATAAGCTAATGACAACAAAGCTAACGACAATAAAAATCATGACTAAAATTCTTTTCACTGGGCTGGCACTGTTATTCGTACAGTTGAGTTTTGCTGCACCAAAAATTGAAAACTGGACAACAGATTCTGGATTACGTGTCTATTACGTCAACGTACCTGAATTGCCAATGCTGGATTTACGCCTAACCTTCGCGGCTGGTAGTGCCTACGATGGCGAGAAAATGGGAATCTCAGGCATGACCACCAGCATGCTAAGCAAAGGAGCGGCAGGTTTAAATGCTGACCAGATTGCAGAAGCATTTGAAACCGTAGGTGCTGAATTCTCAACCGGTACTGGCTTAGATTCTGCATGGATAAACTTACGTTCTTTAACCTTTGAAGAACAATTAGAACCTGCCTTACAAAACTGGTTAAAAGTCATCCAGAAACCTAATTTCCCAGAAGCCGATTTCGCACGCTTAAAGAAACAGGCGCTGGTAGGTTTAGAGGCCGAGAAACAAGACCCTGGCTCCATCGCTAGCAAAGCGTTTTACGCTAATCTGTACGCGGGACACCCGTACTCGCAACCTCAAAATGGTAATGAGAAAACTATTGATGCTTTAACCATCGATGAACTCAAAGCATTTTTTAAACAGTACTATGTAAATAAAAACGCGCAACTGGCACTAGTAGGCTCGATCAGTAAAGAGCAAGCCAAGAAGATCGCACTACAAGTGTCTAACGCACTCCTGGATGGTGACAGAGGCGTTGGCGAAAAAGCCGCTGATATCCCACCAGTTAAACCATTAACCGAAGCGAAGGTCGTGCATATTCCTTTCCCTTCATCGCAAGCACACGTAATGATCGGTCAACCAGGCAATAAGCGTGGCGACAAAGATTACTTTACGCTTTATTTAGGTAATCACGGTTTAGGAGGCAGTGGCTTTACCTCTCGTTTGATGAAAGAAATTCGTGTTAAACGTGGTCTTTCATACAGCGTATACAGCTACTTCATCCCGATGAAAGAAAATGGTCCATTCATGCTTGGGCTACAGACAAAACTCTCTCAAACAGATGAGGCCATTAAAGTCGCAAGAGACGTACTTAACACCTTCCAGAAAGATGGTCCATCTGAAGAAGATCTTGCTGCCTCAAAGTTGAATATTACAGGTGGATTTCCTCTACGTACCGCAAGCAATAGCGACATCATTGGCTATATTGACATGATTGGTTTCTATGGTTTACCGCTTGATTACTTGGATACGTTTACTAAAACTATCAACGCTATCACTAGAGATCAGGTTGTAGATGCATTTAAACGCAGGTTAGATACCGATAAGCTACTTACGATTATTGTTGGTGGCGAAGCGAAAGACGAAGAATCATCAGCAAGCAAAGATACCGCAGAAAAAGCACCTGATCTGACAAAAGCCCCAGTACTGCTTGCGGCAAATGAAGCAACCGCTAAGGCAGGCAACGAAACAGCAACTGATGAAGCCGCCGAAGATGATGCGGCTGAAGACGAAACTGCAGAAGACGAAGATGAAGAACCGGACTGCGACTAAAAAATCGCCTAACAATCATTCTGCCAGCCGCAATAATTCTTCCAGCAACGGAAAAAAAGGGTCAAATACCTTAAGAATAATTGGTGGTGAATGGCGCAGTAGAAAACTTCAATTTCTAGATGCGCCGGGTTTACGCCCTACTCCCGACCGAATCCGAGAGACTCTATTCAACTGGTTACAAGGCTCTATTCATGGCTCTCACTGTCTCGATTTATTTGCAGGCAGTGGGGCGATTGGATTAGAAGCGCTTTCTCGTGGCGCTAAATCCGTGGACTTCGTAGAAAAGAACGCAGCTGCCAGCAAACAGTTAAATTCAAATCTCAGCCTTCTCAAAAGTGATTTAACCGTGTTTCAAGTTGACGCTCTTCGTTTTCTGGAACAGCACGAGGCCAATCAACCCTACGATATTATTTTTCTCGACCCGCCATATCGACAAGGTTTGCTGGATAAGTCCCTAGAATTGTTAATCTCCAAATCATTAATCAATGAACACTCGTTGGTTTATTTAGAACATGAATCAGAAGAAGCATTCGATTTTACTAAGTTTGACCTAGAAGAAATTAAACAAGCATCGGCAGGTCAAGTACAAAGCTACCTGTTACAAGCTATTAAATAAAAAAACGCCCCAAAGTAGGGGGGTGCCTAAGCGCTCTTAAATAGTCTTTTTATTATGTTTATGGGTCAATCAGTAGTTCGATTTATGCGATAACTCTGATCAATCACTATACGTTGCTTCAGCCCTTTTCCAACAATGGCGGGGATATTATTGTATAAACTTTTATGCATTGCCTTTATCGCTGGGCTTTCAATTGATAAACCTAATTTTACCGCAACATACTCAGCCTCTATCGCAAACAGAATCTGTTCGAGACTGTCGTTGCTCGAATCTTCCAGAGCTTTCCAGTCGCTGATAATTTTAGTCAGTGGTTTCTCAAGATCACGGTTTTTATATAAATGATCCCTTAAAATTGCTGCTTGCTGGGCAGATAATCGAATCAGTTCCTGTAGCGTTTCTACTTCGTTTTTAAGACGCTCATCCAGACTCGCCAAAAACCTCAATAACTCACCAATCGCAAAATTATTAAACGGTATTATGCTTTCACGTAAGGCTTCATTCAAAGCCATCTGTTTTTTGGATTTCGACGGATTTCTATTCGCATCTAATAACTTTCGCGACTGATCGAGACTTTTAACCATCACATCCTGCACGCTATAAATATGCGCCTGATAGTCTTTCTCTGCTTTTTTTAACTGGGATTCTATCTGCACCGCCTGCTGGGAAAACTTGGCCAAAACATCCTGGCTGTCCATCGTATTGTGCGCAATCCACGCGCGCCTCACTTCCTTGTCGGCTTCAAGATAGGCCTTATGCAGATTTTTATAGGCAACGCCCCATTGGTCTTTAACATGCCTGATAACATCCGCATGATTGGGGTGTTCCATCTCCATATTTTCTACGTTACGAATCAAACCATTCATGGAAGAAAGGTTCTTCAGTAAAGAATGTCGGGATTGGGTCAGCGGTTCGTAGACACTACTGACAAAGGATTCTAATTTGATTTGATTATTTTCTTGCTGAATTTCAGCACGCCAATTTGAAATGCCTTTAAAAATCAGCGCAAAAATGATGATACTAGGGATAAACAAAACCCCAGCCAGCGTCGACATTTTTTCCGGAGGGAGGCGTCCATCTTTTTTGATTTGACGCATCAGTAACACTAAAACGGCAAAAACCAACAGTGATAACAGCAGAAAAATAACTAAAATGAAATTAGCAAATGTCAAAAATCACACCCATATTTGTCGAATTACTAACGTGATAAATTACTAGCTGGATAAACGCCAAGAAAAATTGATCATAAGGCTATTTTTTAAATAACTCAAAGTTTATATGCGAACGGTAGGTTAGATGCTTTGTAGATAATTTTTATAGTTAAAGCATCCACTCTTTATTGATTTCTGAATCTTTTAGCGGCTTCACTTTAAATTCTCTTTCTTCTTCGCCAAGCAAGCCAACACCAAATGTCACTTCGTCGGCATCTCTGCCCTGTCCATAACGTGCCGTAATACTCGCGGCCAAATGAATATCTTCCGCAGAAATATCACTACCATCCAGTAGTGTTAACGGACCGCCATGACTTAAAGTAGAAAGATAGGTGAATTGTTTTTTATATCCCTGCAAAAAGCGCGACTCGCCTTCTTCACGCGCAATAATCATTTTAAAATTATCACGAGGACGGAAATGGCGACCGATTTTCAATAACATGACATCATCAAGTTCGTAGGTTTTACCTTCCGCACGATGGCCTAATAAATCCTTCATTTTATCGGAGTAATTAGGATCGGTAAGGAAGCAACAACCACCTGCTGGCTGTGCATATTCATCAAAATTCCATTTTTCAGCTAAGGCAATTTGAGGTTTACGATTACGCCCAGAGAAGTCGAATAGTTTTTCACGATCTACCCAGCCTTCTTTTTCTGGTTTCGTCAGTGGCAAATTTTTGGCACAAAGGGGACGCAGCAATAAATCATCCGCACCGGATTCACTCGCGATAATCGGCATGGTTTGTTTGCGCTGTGACATAGGTCGCTGCCCCATCACTTCGCCAGTCACGATAAAATCGAAGTCATTTTCGGCAATCCATTCATGGGCTTTTTTAACCATGAAGATTTTACAATCCAGACAAGGGTTAATATTAGTCCCGTAACCATGTTTAGGGTTAATCACCACATCTTTGTATTCTTCAACAATATCGACGATATGCAGTTTTATGCCTAATTGTTCTGCAACCCATAAGGCATTGTTTCTTTTTGGCTTTGAAGACTTCTTCTTGCGAATAGCATGAGTATGCCCTTCCACGCAAAAGCCCGTGAAAAAGTTAACCCCTTCAACATGAATACCTTGTTCAATCATTGCTTTGGTTGCTAATAAAGAATCTAGACCACCAGAAATGAGTGATACTGCTTTGCGTTGTTCTGACATATCGATAAAAATTTAAGTGCGTTAAAAGCGGGATTATTACAGCGTTACCTCTATTTGTCACATTTACCCATTAAAAACCAAGTAATGCAGGTAAAAATACACTTCTCGCAGCAAAAATGGGGCTTTGGTTTTCACACTTTGATAACGAGTGGTCGGTGTTGCAGAAGCTTGGACAGCGACCAGACCAATGTCTTCTGCCATCATCATTGCGCGTTTGCTATGCAACGGATCGCTGACGACCAAGGTACTAGTTAAGCCTTTTGTTATGACTAATTTTTGCGCCTGGAGTAGATTACCTCTGGTGGTCTGAGATTCAATTTCCGTCAAAATATCTGTTTCTGGAACACCCAGAGTCACCGCCAGGTTTTTAGCGACAATAGATTCGGCATGCGTTTCGCCATCACCCAAACCACCGGTGAAAATGATTGTTTGGATATTCCCTGCTTTGTATAAATTAACCGCGTGATTAATCCGCTCTCTAAAAACAGGGGAAGGTTTATCGTCATATACCGCAGCACCAAGCACGATAGCCACATCAGCCTTGTCCGTTAATTGTCCGACCGGAAATGTTGCTATCTGATAAGCAAGAAACAATATCCATAAAAGGAAGACGAAGACTAACCACTTGCTAGCTTTGAATAGACGAGGAAAAAACATAAGCACTAGTTTATACGAATTATTTAGCTAGAGAAAAAGTGCCTCGCAAAGCATAAGTTCTTTGAGTTATATCAGACAACAAAATAAAAAACCCTTTATAAGTAGGGGGGTGCCTTAAGTAACAATCAGGCAGTTACAACTAGGCGCTATTGACAAGATACCAAAAGGTATCATATTATATAGTACCATTTGGTATCACATTGACTATATGACTGACAAGCTGCAACAATCCTTCAAAGCCCTCGCCGATCCATCCCGACGTGAGATCTTATTGCATTTGAGCAAACAGGATATGACCATCAAAGAAGTCTCTGAACACTTTGATATGACACGTGCCGCAGTAAAAAAACACTTAACGATATTGCAACAAGGCAACCTGATCTCTATTGAAAAAAGCGGCAGAGAACGCATCAATAGCCTAAAGCCTGAAGGCTTAAAAACAGTCACTAACTGGATGGCGTATTTTGATTCATTCTGGGATCAGAAACTGAATAACTTACAACAAGCAATGACAAACTACACGCAAGAGAAAGATCAAAAAAAGAAATAAAAGGAGAAAAAAATGAATAACAGCACGATTCACAAAACAGCCTTTTTTAACGCCCCACAAGAAACACTCTGGGCATTCCTGACCGAAGCAGACAAGCTCGGCCTTTGGTATCACCCCGCACGCCATGATCTGGAAGAAAATCAGGATTATGCCTTATATGATGCCGATGAAGATGACGGCGAAACTGCATTAATCTGGGGCAGCGTTCTCGAATGGCAACCCGTTTCAAAACTCGTCTATACCTTCAATATTTTTCCACTAGAAGGCGTTAGCACCACTGTCACCTGGCAACTGGAAAAAGCCTATGGCGGCACATTACTTACCCTCACTCATGAAGGCGTCGGCGACATTAATGAAAACCCACTAAACTTATTAATGGCACTCGACGATGGCTGGGATGAGCATCTCGGCAAACTAAGAGCACAATTGAAAAACAAAGAACAACAGACCCCAAGTTGCTCGGATCATTAAAGGATTCGATCATGAATAAAATTAACAGTGTTACTCGTGAAGAATGGCTAAAAGCCCGAAAAGACTTCCTGATTAAGGAAAAAGAATTCACTTACGCCCGCGAAAAGTTAAGCGAAGAGCGCCGTAATCTACCTATGGTGAAAATCGAAAAAGATTATCAATTTAACGCTGAAAGTGGCAGACAGACTTTGAGTGAGTTATTCGGCGATCACCAGCAACTCATTATTTACCATTTTATGTATGGTGCTGACTGGGAACAGGGTTGCCCGAGCTGCTCTTTCTGGGCAGATAATTTCGACGGAATAGATACTCATCTAGCTGCTAGAAATACATCTTTTGCCGTGACATCAAACGCGCCATTAGACACTTTAATTAAATATAAAAAACGCCTTGGCTGGAACTTCAACTGGGTATCTTCAACAGACCTTGAGTTCGGTACTGATTTTGGGGTGAGTTTTTATGATGAGGAAAATGACGGTGCTTATAACTATAGCGAGTGGACGCCAGAAGGAGAAATGCCGGGGATTAGTGTTTTCATTAAGCAAGACGGCGATATCTATCATAGTTATTCCACGTATGGACGAGGACTAGACATGTTAAATGGCGCTTATCATTACCTAGATTTGACACCCATTGGGCGAAATGAAAAAGACCTTGAATATACTCAGGCGTGGGTCAAACGGCATGATGAGTACTAGAAAAACCATGAAATATAAGACACCCCCCTACTTTAGGACACTTTTTTAAAAAAGCGCCCTAAAGTAGGGGGGTGTCAAATTAATGCTAAATGATTAACTAAACCCTTTCAAAGACCGTTGCAATACCCTGTCCATGACCAATACACATTGTCGCTAAGCCAAAGGTTGCGTCTTTCTGTTGCATAATATTCATTAAGGTTGTGGAAATTCTTGAACCAGAACAACCTAGTGGATGCCCGAGTGCAATTGCGCCACCGTGGAGATTCACCTTCTCATCCATTACATCCATAATGCCTAAGTCTTTCAGGACGGGCAGTGATTGCGCGGCGAATGCTTCATTGAGTTCGAACACATCAATATCAGCTACCGTTAAACCTGCTCTTTTCAGTGCTTTTAACGAGGCAGGTACTGGACCGTAACCCATAATAGCTGGATCAACACCTGCTAATCCCATTGATACAACGCGTGCGATTGGCGTTAGCCCAGCCGCTTGTGCTGCTTCTGCCGACATAATCACCATTGCTGATGCGCCATCGGATAATGCAGAAGATGTTCCAGCTGTAACCGTTCCGCCTTTGGGATTAAACACTGGGCGTAATGCAGAAAGTGTTTCAACTGTGGTTTCTGGACGAATGACTTCATCAATATTAGCCATCATCGGGACACCTAAGTCATCGTGGCCTGGTGTTGGGACTATTTCATTGGCGAATTTTCCGTCAAGCGTTGCTTGCTGTGCGAGTCGGTGCGACCTTGCGCCAAACTCATCTTGTGCTTCGCGAGTGATACCGTGTTGAACTGCCAGCATTTCAGCGGTCATGCCCATCATATTCGATGCCATTGCCGCATGCTTGGCAAAACCGGGGTTAATATCGATACCGTGATCCATCGGTACATGACCCATGTGCTCTACACCGCCAATTATGTAGCAATCACCCTGCCCTGACATAATGCTTTGAGCCGCTGTTTGTAATGCCTGCATCGAAGATCCACACAGGCGATTGACTGTTTGCGCCGGTACTTCATGAGGCAAACGTGTTAGTAAAGCCATTGTTCTGGCAATATTCAAACCCTGTTCCATGGTTTGATAAACACAGCCCCAAATCACATCATCTACTTTTGCCGGATTGAGGTTTTCATTACGGTCGAATAAGGCTTCAACTAAATGCGCGGATAGCGTTTCGGCACGCGTGACTTTATATATACCATTTTTAGATTTGCCCATTGGCGTTCTCACGCAATCAACGATTACGGCATCTCTCGGATTATATTTGTTACTAGAAATGCTCATGCTTCACCCCCAAAGAACTGGACATTATTAACAGCCATATCGGCCAATAGTTTTGGTACTTCGTAAGCCGCACCCAAATCAGAATATTTATTTGCCATCGCGACAAACTCTGCGGTGCCGATGGAATCGATATAGCGCAACGCCCCTCCTCTAAAGGGTGGGAAGCCAATACCCCAGATTAAACTCATGTCTGCTGCTTCTGGTGAATCAACAATCTTATCTTCAAGACAACGAACCACTTCTAAACACAATGACAACATCATGCGCTCGGTGATTTCTTCATCGCTGAACTCCTCTGCGCTTCGAATTGCGCTTGAAGTTTTAGCAACAAGTGTCGCGGCTTCTTCATCAATAAGCTTTTTCGGTTTACCACGTTTATCTGCTTCGTATTTATAATAGCCACTACCTGACTTTTGACCCAGGCGACCTAGTTTATACATAGCTTCAGTGCTTGAATTGAAATCAATTTTCATACGTTCTGGATAACCCTCTGCCATAACAGCAGAACCGTGACAGGCAACATCAAGCCCAACCACATCCAATAAATAAGCAGGTCCCATTGGCCAACCAAAGCGTTCCATCACTTTATCGATATGCAAGAAGTCAGCACCATCATTGACGAGCTTTTCAAAAGCATTTAAATACGGGAATAACACGCGGTTTACCATGAAGCCTGGGCAGTCATTAACCACAATCGGCTTTTTACCAATCGCCAAGGCATAAGCGACTGTTGTTGCGATCGTTTCATCTGATGTTTTCTCACCACGGATAATTTCAACCAACGGCATTAATGGCACAGGGTTGAAAAAGTGCATGCCACAAACACGTTCTGGTTTTTTCGTGGCTGTTGCAAGTTCTGTAATGGAGATCGTTGAGGTGTTTGATGCGAGAACGGTATCTTCGTCTACGATATCTTCCAGCTCTGCGAGCACCATTTTCTTGATCTTCACGTTTTCGACAACGGCTTCAACGACGATATCGGTATTTGCCACATCACCATAAGTCAGCGTGGTATTGATGCGAGCTAGCGTATCTGCCATCACGTCAGTCGTCATAATGCCGCGACCCACACGTTTAGCGAGAAGCTTTTTCGCTTCTTTCATGCCTAATTCCAGGGCTTCGTTGTTGATGTCTTTCATGATAATCGGCGTGCCTTTCAGCGCACTTTGGTAAGCGATACCGCCTCCCATAACGCCTGCACCCAAGACAGCTGCGGATTCAATTTTTGCCGCAGTTTTTGTGAGCTTTCTCGCCTGGCGATTCAACGCCTGATCATTAAGGAATAAACCAACCAAATTCGCCGCAACTTCGGTTTTGGCTGCTTTAACAAAGCCTTTGACTTCGACAACCATGGCTTCGTCACGATGCATATTGGCGTGAGTTTGCATCGCATCGAGTGCAATTTTTGGTGCAGGATAATGGGGTCCTGCTTTTGCCAGAATCATGCCTCTGGCTGTTTCGAATGACATTAACTGTTCGATTTTATTCAGCTTGAGGCCATTACGCTTTTCTTCACGGCGCGCTTCGTAATCCATCGAACCGTCGATACAACGTTTCAATAAGGTCATCGCTGCATCGTATAACTGATCTGGTTCTACAACCGCATCAACCGCGCCTTTTTTCAGGGCTTCTTCCGAGCGTTGTTGTTTACCCGTTGCAATCCACTCCAGTGCGTTATCCAGACCGATCAAACGAGGTAGACGGAAACTGCCACCCCATCCCGGGAATATGCCCAGACTGATTTCTGGCAGGCCAACTTTGGATTTTGTGGTGATTACGCGGTAATCGGTTGATAACGGCAGCTCGAAACCACCGCCTAATGCCACGCCATTGATGGCACAGACCGTGGGAAACGGTAAATCTTCGATCTCCGCGAATGCTTTTTGAATGTCGAGCAAGCGCTGTTCGAATTCTTCATCGGGTAATGCGAACCAACCCAGAAATTCAAAGATATCTGCACCGACGATAAAATCACGCTTACTGCTGGTGAACAGTAACCCTTTGATCTCGGAGACTTTCTCTTTGATTGACGAAACGGCTTCAATCACTTCTGAAATAGTGGCGAGATTGAGTTTATTTACCGACGAATCTTGCAGATCGAAATTTAGCTCTGCTATACCGTCTGAATTAAGTTTGACGGTTAGGCATTTGCCTTGATACATCATGCTTGCTCCTTTTTGTTATTACTAGCATTGTTATTACTTGTATTCTTATTGATTTATTAGTCACCCCCCTACTTACATCCGTTTTTTTGGACAGTGGGAGTCGTGATATTGAATTTAATTACAAACTTTAGTGTAGATCATTTGAACAAATAGTTATGTAAGATAAATCAAAATTAATGTTAGGCTTTAAAACTATAAAAATAAAATTAACACAACAATTAATACATATATGACGAGGTGAAAAATGACATTTAGCGCTTTTCAGGATGCATACCCGGAAGCACTCAGCCATTGCTATGGTTGCGGCAGTAATAACGATCACGGTTTACAACTAAAAAGTTACTGGGACGGTGATGAAACTATCGCCAGATACAATCCACGCCCTGAACACACGGCTATTCCTAATTTTGTCTACGGTGGCTTGTTAGCATCTATTATTGATTGTCACGGCACGGGCTCTGCATCTGCTGCGGCAACCAAAGAATTTGGTGTTGAAGGCGAATCGGCTTTGCGTTTTGTGACGGCTAATTTGAATGTGGATTTCCTCGCACCGACACCAATGGGAGTTGAATTAGAAGCGCGAGGGACTATTCGTGAACTCAAAGAAAAGAAAGTAATTGTGGATATCGTGGTTTCTGCAGATGGCAAACCTTGCGCAAAGGGATCTGTGATTGCGGTGAGAATGCCAGATTCGATGATGCCAGATTAAAGAATTTCAGATCAAGACTGGAATTTTCGGTGGCACTTAATAGCAGTCATCGAACATAGTCCCATATAGAGTTGCATAATACTTCAACTGTACTTTAAAAGTGACCACTGAGTATTAGGGTTTTGCCTAATAACAAACACCCTAATCTCTTCAGAACCTTTCTATACTGTAGTCAGTAATATACTCGTTTCACTATTTAGTACGCCATCAATGATACGCACACTACCTAGTACACGATCAAATTCGGCCAAGCTGGAGGTTTGTATCTCTGCCACCAAATCCCAAGCACCATTCGTCGAGTGCAAAGCCACCAACTCCGGAAATCCTCTTAATTCTCGAATAACTTGAGATGCTGACTTACCAACCACCTCAATCATCATGATCGCGCGGATAGTATCTAGACCTTGGTCTTCCCTTATTCTTACGGTAAACCCCAACAATACTCCTGAGGCCTGTAATCTATCCAATCTATTTTGCACGGTTCCACGAGATACTTTCAGTTTTTCCGCCAGATGCGTTAACGAAGCTCGACCATCCTTGCGCAGCAAAGAAATAAGTTCTCTATCAAGGTTGTCATAAGTATGTGTATTTGTTGGTGTCATATTTCTCACTAAATTGTCATTGTGTACAATAACAGCTAGCACTATGATAATTCATTGCTAAATATTTGCATACTTTTGCTATTTTGATTGAAATTTCTTTTCTTTATACTTTTTCTATACCGAAGAACTATCCCTACTTGAAAGAAATTGGAGAGCATTAAAATGTCTGACAACGAATTACAACTTAATAAAGATTTGAATATTGTCCCTTTTGTTAGTGTTGATCACATGATGAAAATAGTTGGACGTCTTGGCATGGAAAACATGCTTGAAGGAATGGCTGCGTATATTGAAGAGGACTTCAAACGCTGGGAGTTATTTGATAAAACCCCTCGCGTTGCGGCACATTCTGATGAAGGTGTTATTGAATTAATGCCAACTAGCGATGGTGAACATTATGGATTCAAATATGTAAATGGCCACCCTAAGAACATGAAAGAGGGCTTACAAACTGTAACAGCGTTTGGCGTACTATCAAAAGTTTATACCGGTTACCCTATTTTATTCTCAGAGATGACTATCTTGACAGCATTGCGCACCGCTGCCACTTCAGTGGTAGCGGCCAGATACCTTGCTCGTAAAAATTCACGCTGCATGGCGCTCATTGGAAATGGCGCACAATCTGAATTTCAGGCACTGGCGTTCAAAACCATGCTGGGTATTGATCAATTAAGACTTTACGATATTGATCCTGTCGCTACTGAAAAATTTATAGGCAATATGCAAGGTTACGGCTTTGAGATCGTTACTTGCAACTCAGCTCGTGAAGCAGCCAAGGGCGCAGATATCATTACAACCGCTACTGCAGACAAACAAAATGCCACAATCCTGACTGATGATATGGTCGAAGCGGGTGTTCATATAAATGCTGTGGGTGGTGATTGCCCTGGCAAAACAGAGTTGGAAAAAGCACTCGTTTTACGCTCTAGCCTTTTTGTCGAGTACCCACCACAAACACGTATCGAAGGTGAGTTGCAGCAATTAGATGCTGATTACCCAGTGAATGAAATGTGGCGGGTGATTCGCGGTGAACTAGTAGGCCGTAAAAATGATGAGGAAGTCACATTGTTCGACAGTGTTGGCTTCGCCACAGAAGATTTTTCGGCGTTACGTTATATCCGTGATATGTTGGATCGCCCGGGAATGACTGGCATGTATGAAAATCTCGACATGATTGCCGACCCTGATGAGCCACGCGATCTTTTTGGTATGGTTCGCCGTTCTGGTGCTATGTCTAAAGTAGCTGCCTAAAATGTCTACATCAAGTATTCAAGCTCCTGCTGCGGTCGTGATGATTCGGCCTCACCATTTTAGAGTTAATCCGGAAACCGCTGGTGATAATGTATATCAACAAGATACTGTCGCTATGGATCAAACCAAACTTGCACGGTTAGCTTTTCAAGAGCTAACCGTTGCAGCGAAGCTTTTAGAAGAGGCTGGTATTCGCGTTCATATATTTGAAGACGAGGGGACTGATACACCAGATTCCGTTTTCCCCAATAACTGGTTTTCAACACATTCAGGTGGACACATAGCACTGTACCCAATGTTCTCTGAGGCACGTCGTAAAGAGCGCCGCCCAGATGTAATTAACATGCTGAAAAGCAGCTATAGGGTACAGGATGTTATTGATTATTCAGGACTAGAACCTGACGGATTATTCCTTGAAGGCACAGGAGCTATGGTTCTGGACCATATAGATCGAGTCGCTTATGCGGTCAAATCGAATCGTACTGATCCAATTGCACTGGAACGGTTTTGTACTCACTTTAATTATGAACCGATGGTATTTGAAGCCGAAGATGAAAATGGTGTCCCCGTTTATCACACCAATGTATTAATGTGTATCGCTACATCGTTTGTAATGATCAGCCTGGACATGATAAAAAACCTGCAGCGCCGGAATGAAATCGTCAAACGCTTTGAAGCTTCAGGCCGCACGGTGATTGATTTAAGTCCTTCACAAATTGCAGATTTCGCCGGCAACGCAATAGAATTACATGGCGCAGAGCAAAATATTCTTGCATTATCGTCTAGGGCATTAGCCGCGCTAACTACCGAACAAATCAATATAATTGAGCAATCTGTAAACATCTTAGGGTTGGATATTCCCAGTATAGAATTAGCAGGTGGATCTGTTAGATGCACACTTGCCGGAATTCATCTTACGCCGCGCTAACTTTAGTATGACTAAAATTAACCTATAAATATTACAAACCCAGATTCATCAGTGATCAGCACAGATAATAAAAAACAGGGAGTTGTATCGTGAAAATTATTTATTCAGACAAACATTATCATCAAAGTCCAAAGCTAGAGTTAGCAGGCGGTGACTTAGTTCCTTCTTTTGAAAATCCTTCACGCGCTGAACACGTTTTAGAACGTGCTAGAACTGTTGGTTTAGATGAAATTATTTCACCAGACGAGTTTGGCATAGAACCTCTTTTAGCTGTGCATGATTCTGGGTATATCCAGTTTTTACAAACAGCTTGGCAGCAATGGATAGAAGCTGGATTTAAGGGAGAGATAATTCCATTGTGTTGGCCTGCTGGAAAAGCTTCCGATATTTTACCTCAACATATTAAAGGAAAGGTAGGTTATTACGCTCAAGGTACCGACAGCAATATTACAGAAGGTACCTGGACTGCCGCGTTGGCTGCTGCACAATCTGCATTAACGGGAGCTTCTCTAATTTGCAAATCAGTAAAAAGTGGTAATAAGGCCAGAGCATTTTCACTAGGTCGACCACCAGGGCACCATGCCGCAAAAGCTTCTTACGGTGGCTATTCGTTCTTAAATAATGCCGCCATTACTGCACAATATTGCCGCGATCAAGGTATTGCTAAAGTGGCTGTGCTGGATGTCGATTTTCATCACGGGAATGGCACTCAGGATATATTCTATGATCGTGATGATGTGTTTTTTGCTTCCATCCATGGTGATCCAATGGATAACTTTCCATACTTTTGGGGACATGCATCAGAACAAGGTGAAGGGATCGGTGAAGGTTTTAATTTGAATTTTCCATTAAGCAATGGCACAACATTCGCGGTATGGAGAGAAGCGTTAAAATCCAGTCTTTCTGCAATTAATGAGTTTGGAGCTGAAGTATTAATTGTTTCTTTAGGCGTAGACACATTTGAAGATGACCCGATCAGCTCTTTTAAGTTAAAAACTCCGGATTATCTGGTTATGGGCGCAGACATTGCCGACTTAGGCATCCCCACACTATTCGTGATGGAAGGTGGGTATAACGTAGAGGCACTTGGCATAAATATGGTAAATGTATTACAAGGCTATGAAGCCTCTTTATAACTAAGCCAAACGACTCACCATTACTGAAATACTTAATGTTAGTGGATCTGATTTAAGTATCTATAGTCTTGGTAAAGGCAACCCAGTTCCTGCTATAGAGAGACTATTACTTAATTGAGCAAAAACAGAATGAGGTGTTAAGGGTGAAGGGCTGCGTTTAATCTATGAACCAATCAAATTACACTATGATTTGGTAGTGCAAGTCATCGCTCTATTACAGTATACTTTCCGCCTTTAAATAATCACTACTTATAGGCGTTCGTAGAACATGTCGCAGCAAAATATACAACAGTACGACACATCAACATTCCAAGGTTTAATTTTTGCCCTACAGGATTACTGGGCAAAGCAAGGCTGTGCGATTTTACAGCCCTACGATATGCCGATGGGTGCGGGTACTGATAACCCAAATACATTCTTACGCGCGATTGGCCCAGAGCCATGGAATGCAGCGTTCGTTCAACCTTCGCGACGCCCTACTGATGGCCGATATGGTGAAAACCCAAACCGTCTGCAACGTTATTACCAGTTTCAGGTATTGATGAAGCCATCACCATTAGAGATTCAGGATTTATATCTGGGTTCTTTAAAAGCATTAGGTTTTGATCCGTTAGAGCACGATATCCGTTTCGTTGAAGATAACTGGGAATCACCCACGCTAGGCGCTTGGGGTCTCGGTTGGGAAGTTTGGCTAAATGGTATGGAGGTGACTCAGTTCACCTACTTCCAACAGCTTGGTGGCTTGGATTGTAAGCCGGTTACGGGCGAGATTGCTTACGGTTTAGAACGCCTTGCGATGTATTTGCAGGATGTTGAAGTGGTTTACGACCTGGTTTGGACGATTGACCCAGCAGGTAACAAGGTTACTTATGGCGATGTTTATCATCGCAATGAAGTTGAGCAATCGACCTACAACTTTGAAGTGGCAAATGTTGATGAGTTATTCCATCACTTTGACGCGGCAGAAAAAGAAAGCCAGGTACTTATCGAAAAAGGATTGCCATTACCGGCATACGAACAAATGCTAACGGCTTCGCACGCGTTTAATCTACTGGATTCTCGTAATGCGATTTCGGTAACAGAGCGTCAGCGTTATATGCTGCGCGTTAGATCATTATCACGTGCTATTGCAGAAGCTTATTATGCGTCTCGTGAAGCATTAGGTTTCCCTCTGGTGAAAGATAAACCTGAGTCAGATGCTGCCAAGAAGGAGGACGTATAATGTCAGATACAGCAAACGCAAACCTACTGATTGAAATCGGTACTGAAGAACTTCCTCCAAAAGCATTGAAAAAATTATCAGAAGCATTCACTTCTGGCGTGGTTGCTGGTTTAAAAGAAGCCTCATTAGAAGCTGAGGAAGTGATTTCTTATGCTGCACCAAGACGTCTAGCGGTATTGCTAAAAAATATTCCGGTTAAACAGGAAGATCAGTCGGTTGAACGCAAAGGCCCTGCGAAAAAAGCCGCATTCGATGCCGATGGCAACCCGACTAAAGCCGTTGAAGGTTTCGCACGTTCTTGTGGCATCAGCCCTCATGATCTAGAAGAGATTGAAACACCTAAAGGTATTTGGCTAGTATTCCGCCAAGATGTTGCGGGTAAATCAACTAGCGAGTTAGTACCAGAGATCGTCAGCAAATCACTGGCTAAACTGCCTATTCCAAAGCGTATGCGTTGGGGTAGTAGTGATATCGAATTCGTTCGTCCGGTACACTGGATTGTGATGATGCTCGGTAGCGATGTTATCGACGGTGAAGTACTTGGCATTCAATCTGGAAAGCAAACCTTTGGCCATCGTTTCCATCACCCTGAAGCTATTACGATTAATTCTGCCGAAAGCTACGCGCAACAGTTACACGATGAAGGTCATGTGATTGCATCGTTCGAAGCTCGTCGCGCTGAAGTGCGTAAACAAGCCGAAGAAAGTGCCCAAAAGTTGGGGGGGGTCGCGCATATTGAAGATGGATTACTCGACGAGGTCACGGCTTTGATCGAATTACCTATTGCAGTCAGCGGCAGCTTTGGTGAAGAATTCCTGGAAGTGCCTCAGGAATGTTTGATCACCAGTATGCAAGACCATCAGAAATACTTCCCCGTGGTTGATAGTAACGGCACATTGATGCCTTACTTTATTACCACCAGTAATATCAAAAGCTCGAATCCAGCTGCGGTTAGTCAGGGCAATGAGCGTGTCATACGCCCACGTTTTGCTGATGCCAAATTCTTCTGGGATCAAGACTTAAAGGTGAAGCTAGAATCGCGTAGAGATGCGACCAAGAAAATCGTGTTCCAACAAAAACTGGGAACGCTTTATGAAAAAACGGATCGTGTCTCTAAACTTGCGGGCTATATCGCCGGAGAAATCGGTACTGATCAGCAACTAGCAATGCGCGCCGCTGAATTATCTAAATGTGATCTACTCAGCAATATGGTTCAGGAATTCGCTGAACTTCAAGGCATTATGGGCAGCTACTATGCGAAGCACGATGGTGAAGATGCTGGTGTAGCAGCGGCAATGCAGGAGCAATACCAGCCCGGTTTTGCGGGAGATGTAATTCCAGCAGGCGAAGTCGGAAAAGTGCTGTCACTGGCCGATAGAACGGATACATTGATGGGTATATTCGCTATCGACATGAAGCCAACGGGCAGTAAAGATCCGTTCTCTTTACGTCGTGCGGCGCTGGGTTTGCTTAGAATCATTATCGAAGGTGATCTAAATCTAGATCTTAAATCGATGCTGACTGAAGCGGCTAAAGGCCTGTCGGATAAAGTCGATGCAACACCAGCGATTGACGATACCTTTGCCTTCATTATGGAGCGTTTAAAAGCGTATTATCAGGATCAGGGAATTAGCGCCGATACAGTAAACGCGGTTGCCAGCTTGAGTCCAAGTCATCCATTAGATTTTGATCAGCGCGTTAAAGCGGTTGCTGAATTTGCGAAAATGCCAGAATCAGAATCATTGGCTGCAGCAAACAAACGTATCAGCAACATCTTGAAGAAGGTTGAAACTGAGATACCTGCTGAGGTCGATCAGTCATTACTCAACGAACCGCAAGAAAAAGCGTTGTTTGATGCAATTAGCGCACAGCAAATGATCGTACAGCCATTATTTGCCAATGGTGATTACTCAGAAGCACTGTCATCGCTCGCGGTATTGCGCGAAGACGTCGATAACTTCTTCGACAACATTATGGTTATGGATGATAACGAAGCACTAAAGAACAACCGATTAGCGTTGTTATCGCAGTTACGTAATTTGTTTTTAGACGTTGCCGATCTGTCTAGACTTTAATTAGAGAAGATATTTCTAACGCTGTTTTGAAGAATCTACATAAGTCATAATCATTACTTATGTAGATTCTGATTTATTCGGTCGATGATTTTTGACCGTTCATTTCAAATCGACACTTTATAGCCTGGATCGCACGCACTATCTTTTTGGTGTTGGCAAATTTCTGATTGAGTTGCTATTATCCTTCCAAGTTAAGATAATAATTAAAAATAAGACAGATACTCTACACCTCAGGATTACCTTGCTAAGTTAACTGAACTAGCGTCTTATAAATTAATTAAGTTTTTTTAAATATCTTACTGAAATGTTTGTCAGGTTTTGTACGTTTGGGGAAATGTATTTTGACTGGATGAACGCTTATGCAGAAAAACGCATAGGCCAAATAAAGTTGTACCCCTCTGCCGGGGAAAGCAGAGAGGTACGGGGTAGAGACTGGTAGTTATTTTATTTTTATTTATTAACTAAACTACTCTTCGCCTCAGGGGCTTGCTAAAAAATTCCATTCGAGCTTTATTAAGCTTCTTTGTCTTCTGTTTGAATTATTATTAATCCATTTTGTTATGCCTAATATAATGCAAACACGATGCCAACTTTTCCAAAAAACGCTTAAGTCATTGATTTAAATAAATATAATAAATTCTATTTTGCGCGCAAAATTAAATTCAAGGTGCCAAAACACTGTCACTTGCTGACAATTTAACGGCATAAATGTCACTAATGTCAGGTTTAAACGTGTCATTTAATTTAGATGACACAATTAAATAATATCGATTTGCAATTCACCCTAAACTGATTTAAAACGCAGTTGTCTAAACGAGAAACAGAGGGCTAAAAATATGAAGAAATTATTAGTAGTGACGCTTATCACAGCATTTGGTTTATTTACCTTAAATGGTTGCAGCACCATTGCCGGAGCTGGCAAAGATATTCAGGATGTGGGCGGAGCAATCACAGATAAAGCTGAGAGAGCGAAGAAGAAAGAATAAGGTTTATCTCATGCATAAAAAAAGCCCTTCATTAGAGGGCTTTTTTTATGCGTGTAAATTGCATTTACACGATTTAATCGGGTAGCTAGTTATCACATCGTTAATGCATAACGCGCGATTCTGCGGTGTAAAATGGCACAATGTTCTCAACCATAAACTGACTGATATCCGGATCATCCTGGTCTACCACATAGAAGTCGACCGTCTCATACATCATGTCATCTTCGAGTAATGAGATCTTTTGAATCGCGGTATCAATGATTTTCTCGAATTTACCTTTACCTTGAATACCCACCATCAAATGCTCTTTGTCATCATCTGCTGGTATTTGAATGGTGCCTAAATATGCGGCTTCAACTTCTTTTTGACGTGAGAAGTATTCTGTCAAAACTCCGGTGAAGGTTTCAGAGACATTCTCCGGCATACCAAGAAGTACTTCGGTATGTTCATCCAGTGTGAGTTCGTTATTTTCCATTAAATCGGTATCCAGCAGGATAGCAATATCTTCCGGGTCAAACTCCATACCAAATTCAGAATTCGGGTTTAATACCAAAGGCGCGCCCATGGTTAGTTGAAACAAATCAACCGTGGTTAACTCAAGATACGGCTCATCGCTAGCGATTGCCTGTTGTAGCATCTGTAACGAAGTAAAGAAGGGTACGACTGGGCTTTGGTCTGTCTCGCGTTCCCAGTGCTGAATAATAACGGCTTGTTCTTCTTCTAAAGTGAAGTTACCCGTATCTTCCTCTTCTGGTTTACCCAAAACGAATATTTTAGATTCCATTAATGCTTCATAAAATGCGGGAGCTTCATTGTGATCTGCAGCTGCTTTATGGAGTGCTTTTTCAAGATCGTTTGTTGGAAGTAACATCTATTTTCTCTTTTATTAGTCGTGTTTCAGTCAAAATTATACAGTTAAATAGCAAGAGTCAACCGATTCAAGATAAATGCTCAGAGCAATCTGATCATAGTCATGAGCGGCCTATTAATTGCATGCAAAGCTTGTTCTGTAGAGCTTTTTGAGAACTCTGCTTATTTATTATACACCCCCCTACTTAGAGGCACTTTTTTAATCACAGTAACGGAAAGCAAATTTTTTAAATGCCCAGACTTTTACTATCTATCTCTTTTTAGCAATCGATCATAAATGCTTTAATTTTTACCTTTTGATATGATCTAGTTTTAAAGCGCTATGGATCAATGCATGACTTATCAAACCGGTATTATCGATGAAATTCCCCTACTTGCCCGTTATCAATACTATCGTTTGAAACCAGGCGCAAACGCCAAAGCGGTTTTGCAGGAACTTGCCGATATAGCGGTAGAAAAGAATATTGTCGTTGGTTTAGGCCAGTCATTAATTTTGGCAATGGATGCTGAAGTCCCTAATATGAGAAAAATGCCTGAGTTTAGTGGCAAGGGCATCGAAATCCCAACCACGCCTCACGCACTATGGTGCTGGATTCGTGGAGAAGACCGCGGAGATCTATTACACAAGGCACGCTTGATAAGAAATACCCTTGCACCTGCTTTTGTACTCGATAAAGTGACCGATGCATTCCGCTACGATAAATTCCGTGATTTATCAGGCTATGAAGATGGCACAGAAAACCCGACCGGTGATGATGCTCTGGAAGCGGCTATCAGCCAATCTTCTGAAAAAGGACTAAATGGCTCTAGCTTCGTTGCTGTTCAGCAGTGGACACATGATCTAGACACATTCCAGTCGATGTCTCGCCAGCAACAGAATCATACTTTTGGTAGAGATCAGGTAAGCAACGAAGAACTCGATGATGCCCCAGAATCAGCGCATGTAAAACGCACCGCACAGGAAGATTTCGAGCCTGAAGCGTTTGTCATCAGACGTTCTATGCCGTGGGCAAATGAAACCGAGGAAGGCTTGGTATTTGTTGCCTTCGGAAAATCATTCGATGCGTTTGAAGCCCTGATGCACCGCATGATTGGTAATGACGACGGTATTATCGATGGCTTATTCAGTTTTACCCGACCCACCACAGGTAGCTACTTTTGGTGCCCACCCATCACGGATGGAAAACTTGATTTAAGCGCCGTGTTAATCAAGTAAACGAAACAAGTAAAAAAACTCTCTGAAGCCTCAGTTAAGCAATGCTAACTGAGGCTTTATCCAACGGAATTACTCGTCAGAACTAACTAAGATAATGTCCAGTCTGGTCTTATCGCATGGCAAGTGTAACCAGTAGGATAACGTTCCAGATAGTCCTGATGTTCTGGCTCAGCCTCCCAGAAATCGCCCGCAGGCTTAAGCTCGGTCACTACTTTCCCAGGCCACTTGCCAGATTTATTCACATCTTCGATGGTCTGTTCTGCCACCGCTTTTTGTTCATCGCTGGTGTAGTAAATACCCGAACGATACGATGTGCCACGATCATTACCCTGTTGATTTAAGGTTGACGGATCGTGAATCTGAAAGAAGAATTCCAACAACGTGCGATAACTCACCACTTCGGGATTAAATTCAATTTCAATGCCTTCTGCATGCGTTCCATGATTGCGGTAAGTCGCGTTCTCTACATCGCCACCGGTATAACCAACGCGTGTAGCGATAACACCTGGACGTTTACGGATAAGGTCCTGCATTCCCCAAAAACATCCTCCTGCTAGTATTGCTAATTCTGTACTCATGGTTCACTCCTGTTATTTCTAATATGTATTTCCAAGAACCAATTCTAAGAAATAATAGTATGCTTAAGTCACCCCCCTACTTATAGGCTGTTTTTCCTATATCAATGACGCTGAGGGTTATTGATAATTACAAACACAATATATCCAATTAACTCATTGACGCGTAATACAGTTGATACGCAGCTAGCTTACAAAACGGATGAAATAAATTTGATAAACAATAGTGCTAATATAAAACACCTCTGTAAAACGTTAAAAACATTTACACTAAGTCTTAGCTAACGGTATACGGCGCTTTACTGTAATACGATATTTAACTCATTCTGGATATATAACGATGAAAAAAACAACCATTAAGCACAGCGTAGCAGATGCTGCAGACCTCGTAGTAAACTCCTTAAAAGAAAAAGGTTTTACCATTTTTGCGGATATTGACCATCAAGCGAATGCAAAATCTGTTGATCTTGAAATGCCTGCATCACGCGCTATTATTTTCGGTAACCCACTGTCTGGCACAAAGCTGATGCAGACCGATATTATGATGAGTCTGGATTTACCTTTACGTCTGGCAATCATCGAGAACGAGGGTGAAACACAACTGATTCATCAAACGCTGGATGATTATACGCCGAATTATCAAGTCAAAGATCATCCGGTTCTGATTAAAATTAAAGGCTTATTCGCCACGCTAGCCGCCGAATTAAATGTCTAAGCCTCATTTCTAGGCGCTATTAATGTGGTTAACATTAGTGGTAAACATAATCAGCTAACTTTTATGGCAATCGATAAAGCGAAACAAATTCCGGATACGAAAATAGCGCTTGAGCAAAAACTGCAAGAGCAACAGGCGATTCTACAAACTGCACAAGCGGATGCGGAATTTATACGTCGTCCGCATTGTAGAGATGCTGGCGAAATTGCCGAAGAAAGAGATCGTGCGGTGATTATTGATAACACCTTGCAACAAGCCCAGCAAAGTATCCGCCAGATTAAGACTGCTCTGGGTAAAATCGCAACCGATGAATATGGTTATTGCGATCGTTGCGGTGATGAAATTTCCCCCCAACGATTAAGTATTACCCCCGAAGTGGCGTTTTGTCTGAATTGTCAGGAAAAAACCGATAACCGATCCATCTAAAATTAAACAAAGCCACCCCCCTACTTTGAGGCATTTTTTTACTAACTAAGATGTTGATATAGCATGAACAAATTCATTTTCATTTTATTATTGATCACCATTAGCATGTCTTCTGCTGCTTACGATAAAAGTAAACTCACAAAGAAATGGCAGCACACACCGTATGATTTATATCTGAGTGCGAAAGAGGCTTATGAGATGAAAACCAGTAATCCTGAATCGGTATTGTTGCTGGATGTCAGAAATGAAGCAGAAATTCACTACACCGGAATCCCCGATACCGTTGATGCCAATATTCCCTATCGATTCGATTCCAATGAATGGAAGCTGAAGAAAAAAGGTAAATTCGGCACCTTTAAAATGCCTAAAAACAAACACTTTGTCGCCGCCATTAAAAATGTTTTAAAGGCGAAAAACATGAATACCGAGAATCCCGTGATTATTATGTGTGCAACCGGTAATCGTGCCCCCTTTGCAGTGAAAGCATTGCATGAAGCTGGCTTCAAAAAAGTCTATTCTCAGGTTGAAGGCTTTGAAGGTATTAGAGCCAAAGAGGGAAAAGACAAAGGAAAACGCACCGTCAGTGGCTGGAAAGTCAGCGGATTACCCTGGTCTTATGATCTTGTACCCGAGAAAATGTATTTCAATTTTGCGCCCAAGCAAAGTAAATAAAAAATCCTCTTTAATTGCTTTTCATATTAGCGATTTGAATCTTAGAAATGCGAAGTTAACCTAAACGGGTATACCCTATCTGCTGAATGCTGCGGCTATTTAATGCCAAACCTACCTAACGCTGCACCTATCCAATTAGGATATTTAAATTCTACAGCAAACCTCATAACATGAATCTCACCCCTTTATCTCAGTCATTTGATGATAAATATCACCTTTTAGGGTTTAAGCACCCCCTTCAAATTTAAAAGTAAGTAAGATAATTAATGACATAGAAATAATTATTGAGCATTCGAATATGACAAAACTAAAACACTTCTGGTTTCTGGGCATTATGATGATGCTATTCAGCTTTAATATTAACTCGGTATCTGCGGCAGAGAATCTTAAAGATGCTAATTCTGGTTTGGCCGATGCCGTTTCCTTACAACAAGAACGCGTGCAAAGCCCGGGTAGTGATTTGTGGCGAAATGTGCGTCAAAGAGATGCAACCATCTCAGGTAGAACACAAGTCAAAGGCCTGAAATCAGGGACGCTGATTGATACCAAAAACAACCAATGGCGCAAGGTACGTAGAGAGCTACTATTACCTTATGGTGGCTATTTTCTGATGGGTGCTTTGGGAATAATTGCTCTTTTATTTCTTTTTATAAAGCGTCAGAGAATACCCAATGGCAAGAGTGGCCAAACGGTCACCCGAATGTCGACTATGCAAATGATCACCCACTGGTTTCTGGTCGTCATCGTGGGTTTCATGTCGATTACCGGCTTACTGTTATTGTTTGGGCGCTTCGTCATTATCCCTTTAATGGGTGCCAGTGCTTTTTCTCCCATTGCATCAGCAAGTAAGGAAGGCCATAACCTGATGGGTCCATTGCTGGTAGTTGCACTGTTAATGATGCTGATTTATTACGTGCGACATAATTTTCCTGCAAAAGGAGACCTCAAGTGGCTGTTAACAGTCGGAGGCTTGTTTAGCAAAAAACATTTAGAGGTTGGCTACTTTAATGCTGGCGAAAAAATATTGTATTGGGCGACTATCGTGCTTTGTACGGTGTTATCCATTACCGGCTTATTGCTACTTTTCCCTTATTACGAACCCACTATTGACCGCACGCAACTTGCCTTATTGATTCATGCGATTGCCGCACTGGCACTGATTGCGATGGTCTTCGGTCATATCTGGATGGTATATACCGTTGAAGGCACATTCGATGCGATGGATACGGGCGAGGTCGACGAAAACTGGGCTAAGTCACATCATTCACGCTGGTACAAAGAAAAAACCCAGACAAACGAAGATGATGAGGGTGAATCGAGCGCCTCAAGCGAAGGCACAATAAGCAAAGACCCGTCCAGTGAAAAAGAACAAGGAGCATACTCATGATAGCCAGCTTTATTGATGGGCCTTTATGGTACTTCTCGTTATTCATTTTCTTTGCTGGTGTTATTTTACGTCTGGGTAGCATTATATTTAGCAAACACAAAGTCGACTTATCCGTGGCTAAAGGGCCTGAAACCCCTGGCGCGTTGCGAACCCTTTTCAGCCGCTTTATTCCTGACAAGGGTTTATTCAAACACATAAAGTTTCAGGTGATTGCGGGCTATGTATTCCACTTAGGCTTGTTTGCAGTCATATTTTTTGCTGCACCCCATATCAAATTTTTAGACGAACACTTTCTTGGTTTTTCCTGGCCTGCACTGCCGCACTGGGGATTTCTGGTTGCTGCTCAACTCGCTTTCTTAGGTTTAATTTTATTATGGTTGCACCGCATAATGAGCCCAGTTAGCCGCCTTATATCAACCAAAGGGGATCACATCTCATCTATTCTGACCTTTGTTGTGTTACTAACAGGTTGTTTGGCATTACTGGAATCGTTTAGCTCTTTACGATTACTGCACCGATTTAGCGTTGAATTATTTCTGATTTATTTTCCGTTTAGCAGCTTGATGCATGCGTTCACTTTTGTACCGAGTCGTATCTTTACTGGTGCATGGTTTGGACGTCGTGGAATTAAATCCTAGTGTCAGGTAAACAGGAGAACATTATGAGCGAAACAATGAGCGAAAGACTAGAAAAAGGAATAACAGCACTACGTGGGCAAATGGATTCTAAAGTAGAAACCTATTTTTCCAGTTGTGTGAATTGTGGCATCTGCGCAGAATCCTGCCTGTTTTATACCGAGACCAAAGACCCTCGTTATACCCCCATTTATAAAACCGAACCTCTGCGCAAACTGTGGAAACAGGAGTATTCATTCTGGGGCAAATTCGCAAGTAAACTGGGATTATCGAAACCACTTACAGAAGCTGATTTTGCCGACTGGGAAGAGTTAGTCTACGACGGCTGTTCCATGTGTGGGCGCTGTAGCATGGTGTGCCCAATGGGCATCGATGTGGCGGATATTATTGCCAGAGTCAAACAAGGCTTGTCAGCAGCGGGTTATACGCCAGAAGGTCTGGTTGGCGCGGCCCAGAGAACGCTCGAATTTGGTAGCCCAATGGGTAATATTTTGCCGGCACTTCAGGCACATATTAAACATATCGAAGCAGATACTGGCCTAACTGTGCCATTTGATGTGCAAGATGCAGATTATATGGTCACGATTTCTGCCAATGAGGTCGTTACCTTTCCCGAGTATATTGCTTCACTAACGCGTATTTTCCATCATGCTGGTGTGAACTGGACGATTTCAACTGAAGCTTTTGAAGCCACTAACTCTGGCTTGCAAATGGGTAACAATACGATTGCCACAGAATTAGTCGGCAGGATTGTGACAGCCGCAGAAAAGCTCAACGTAAAATACGTAGTAAGTCCCGAATGCGGTCACGCTTATGCCGCAATTCGCTGGAATGGCCCGAACTATCTGGGTAAAAAGTTTAGCTTTGGCGTGGTGCATATTCTTGAATTACTCGATGAGCTTTACCGCAGTGGTCGCATCAAAACCTCTGGAATGGAAACCTCGAGAATGACTTTCCACGACCCTTGCCAGATTGTTCGTCGTGGCGGTGTTGAAGCGCAACCGCGAGAACTGCTTGCGAGCGTTGCGTCTGACATTACCGAAATGAAAGATCATGGACGTATGAATTGGTGCTGCGGAGGCGGTGGCGGTGTCAGCGCGAATGAGCGTGCCGAAGAACTTAGACTTAAGGTTTTCAATCGCAAGAAATCACAGCTTGAAGAAATAAAAGTAGAGACCATGGTTACTGCGTGTTCGAATTGCCGAACAGTGCTTGAAGATGGTCTTGATGAAAACGAAATGGATATGGAAGTATTGGGTTTGACTGAGTTAATTGCAGAGCATTTAGTCGAAGACGAAGCAGCGCTTAAAGCTTCTTAGCTTCTCGAGTTAATACAATTATAGCAATCAGGACTCATTAGCCCCCCCCCTACTTTGGGGCACTTTTTTCTATTTATTGTCGACAGATGATTGTTCAGACAAAGCGCAGGTAATAAAAAGGCGGATCAAATGATCCGCCTTTTTATTAGGGTTAAAACGATTAGATTACTGCTTATTCCGCATACTTTCTTTTCTTGCCGTGTCTAGATTTACGGTTTTCATGCATCGCTTTTTTCGCAGCTTGCTGTTCTGGAGTTAGAATTCCAGCCATTTGCTTACGTTTATTTGCTTGTGCAATGGTAGTTTGTCGAACTATTGCAGACTCTCTGTTTGCAATGTCTTCAACCTTTGCATCAAAATCAGAAGCCGATGGATCAAGATTCATCATCTCAGTGCGTAATGCGCGCTTTTCATCTCTGAGCGGCTTCATCACATTTCTGTGGTTTTGCATCAGTTCCTGAACTTTAGTCTTCTGCTCATCAGTTAAGCCTAATTTCGTAGACATACGGTCAAAACGCTTCTGCATAAATTCTGATTTATCCATGCCTTTCTTGCCGTGTTTTCCACCTTTATTGCACATGGAATCAGCACTCGCCATAGTACCCATCGCTAAAGCACCAGCAACCATAGAGCTTAAGAATAGTCTTTTTGTCATTTTATTTTTCATGATTTTCTCCATTTTAATAACGCTGAGCTTTTTAATATTCATCTGCTACTTCAGTGAGCACCAGTGAGTAAATTATTTGCCAGCTTGTATTTTTCATTCATTGTTTCGATGAATTAATTATGAGCTTAAACGGTGTAAATAAGGGTTTACTCTATGTAAATTTGTGTAAATTAATTTTATTCTTATTGCTAGTCTTTATTTTTTTTATTCACTTTTTTCGTTATTTTATTACTTTAGCGATTAATAGCTGGTGAACCGTTCACTATTCTCTAAATCTGATTCAATTATTCTTCTACAGGTAAAATAATATCAATGCACAATCCGCCTTGATCTCTATTTCTCGCAACAATTTCACCCTGATGGAAAACGATTGAGCGCTGCGCTATCGCCAAACCTAGACCATAGCCTCCGCTATCTCTATCTCTGGCTTCTGAAAGCCTGACAAAAGGCTCGAACAGGCGTTTCAGTTTGTCTTCTGGAACACCAGGGCCACGATCGCAAATAGAAATCTGAATATGTGATTTATCCTTAATGGTAATCGCTACTGTAACTTCTGTACCTTCTTTGGTATATCGAATCGCATTTCGAATAATATTTTCTAAGGCGCGATGTAACAGTTCAACATTGGCGTTTAATGTCCATGATTGCGAATGCTGTAAAACGACTTTTTTATTTTTGCTGCTCGCTTCAAAATCACAATCTGCAATAATTGCCTCTAACAATTCTGCAATATCGATAAAATCATCTTTTGGATAAAGCGCACCAGCATCTAATCTTGAAAGCGTTAGTGATAAACCAACGAGCTCATTAAGACGTTCTGTTTCGTACTCGATTCTTTGCATTTCGGTGTCTACTTCAGCACCCGTTTTCTTGCGGGCCAAAGCGATTGCTACATGCATGCGTGCCAAAGGTGAGCGCAACTCGTGAGAAATATCACTCAACAATTGTTTTTGATTGGTGATCAAGCCCTGCAGTTGGGTTGCCATTTGATCAAAGTCTCTGCCAAGATCAGCAATTTCATCTCGACGACCACCCATTTCTTTTGCGACACGGGTATCTAACTTGCCTTGCGAGAATTCTTTTGCAGCAGATTGCAGTTTTTTAATCGGTTTCGTTAAGTACCAGGCCAACCAAAAACACACTAAACTACTTAATAAAATGGCGATTGCAAACCACAGGAAGAACACGCCCTCCGAACCTCGAAAAGGTCGATACATTTGTGAAACAGTGCTTATGTTTTTAGCTCTTTTGGGTGCTGCGGTGAATATTCTGTAGGTGACGCCATCTATTGACTCTACAGACTCAAACTCATTTAAATCGGGTGCATCTACTGAAAATGGGCGACCTAAAACATCATTCCCAAAACCATCGACAACAAAAAAGTCCAGGCGGCGCGAAGTGAGTTTTTTATTTTCGAGAAATTCTATCGCCGCTTCTTCACCACCGTAATACAGAATCTGTCTCAACGACTCAACACGGTTATCAATAAAACGGGAACGATATTCCTGTTGCGTATTATCATCGGAATTCTTGATGTAAATGGCGGTGCCCCACGAAGCACCCACACCTATCAAAATAAGTGTGATCCAAAACCACAAAAAGATTTTCCAGAATAAACGACCCATTACTGGCTTACGATTGAACCGTTAATTGATATCCAATGCCACGAACGGTTTGAATCAAATCCTGATTTTCATCACCCAATTTCTGGCGTAACTTACTCATGTGCATATCGATACTACGATCGTAAGCAGTCAGTTTTTTTCCTAAGGCTTGCTCTGAAAGTGTTTCTTTATCAACTACTTGACCGACTTGACGAGCCAGTGCCTCTAGTAAGTTATATTCACTGCTGGTTAGCGGTAAAGCTTCTGATTTGTAATACGCTTTGCGCGATTTTGGCTGTACTTCCAAATCACCTGTTTTGATTTCTTCTTGTACTTCAGGCGCAAATTGAGTTCTTCGTAAAACAGCTTTTAATCGGGCGACGAGCTCTCTTGGGTTACACGGTTTGGGTAGATAATCATCGGCACCCATTTCAAGACCGACGATTCTATCGATGTCTTCGCCCTTTGCGGTTAACATTATTACTGGGGTTGACTGGCTTTGACGTAATTCACGCAATACTGAAAATCCATCCATTTCAGGCATCATCACATCTAACACAATCGCATCATAATTTTTGCTACGCGCTTGATTCAAGCCCGCCAAACCATCATTAGCCTGATCGACATTAAACGATTCAGAAGTGAGGTATTCACTTAACATACTCGTTAGTTCTGTGTCGTCATCTACAAGTAATATATCAGCCATAATTATTATCTAATTTTAATAAGAAGTTGTATTTTGCCATAGCTTGCTGCTTTTGCTGTTTCTTTTACACAAAATTACAACGAAATTTAGATAGTTATAGACTAGAAGAGTCACCCCCCCACCCTTTTAGGCACTTTTTTACAGTTAAATAAACAGGCTATAAGTAGGGGGGTGTATTAAATATATGGTTTAAAAAAGATGTTATTAGAATATAAACAGCAACCCAATATCACACATCAACCAAAACCTAGGCAAGATAAGTTTATAGGCTGACTAACAAAGCTGTAGACTCTCAGAAGACCTCAGAGTAACGATAATCACGGGCCGAGGACCATTTAGGTAATAAGTCCTCCGACCCATACAGTTGCAGACATTCCAACATTTAGTGCTTCAAGTATTGAATTCACTCTATCAACTTATGCTGCAGCCCAGATTTGATGACCTTCTTCTATAGGTAATTCGGGATCTCTTGACCACTCATTCCATGAACCAAAATAAATCCTCACATCTTTGACACCCGCTTCTTTTAAAGCAATATAAGTATTTGAAGCTCTGGCTCCTTTGAAGCAATATACATATACTGTAGAGTCTGGACCTATACCAACCGTTGCACTTTCAGCCTGTAACTCTTCTTTAGATTTAAATACCGGTACTTCTTCACCCGGTTTCATCATGCGATACCACTCTAACCATACTGCGCCTGGAATACGTCCTTTTCTCGGGCAAAAATCAATTCCATAAGGGGATGAACTCGTAGCGACCCACTCATCAACATCTCTAACATCTAATTTCACTATCTCAGGTTTATCTAGAGATTCAAGCATGTCATCTTTTGTAAGCATGACATTTGCAGCTGAAGGATCTACCGGGAACGTTTTGGCTTCTGGAGTTGAAGGGACATCTGAAATAGGCAGTTTTTCTGCCAGCCAGCCTTTGTAGCCACCATGTAAAATTGCGGCTTTAGGATAACCTAGAAACTCCAACAAAAAATAACCTCGACAAGATTGACCAAATCCTGTGTCCATCGAATCTTCATATATGACAGCGACTTCTTCTCCTGATAATCCAGCATCACCAAAAGCTGAAGCAAATTTTCCACTTAATTCCGCCAGCCCTTCTTTTGTAGAAGTGGCGAGGAATGTAAAAATATCATGCAAATTTACGGCACCTGGAATATGACCAGCAGCATAAGCTTCAGGTGATCTAGTATCAATAATTACTGTGGGCAATGATTCCGCCATTTGTTGTAACTGGTGAGGCGTAATTAAAATTTTATCTGTCATAGTGTTATTCTCCTGAGACTGTTTTAAGAGTAAAGTTTTGGGCTAAAACATTGCGATTTACCAAGACTTATACGGTAAGAATTTTCCATTCATGGTTATTACTACACGATCACCCATCGGGTTTTCTTCTTTATCAATATGCATTGAGTAATCAATTGCACTCATAATCCCATCACCAAATTTTTCATGAATAATTTCTTTGATCGTTTCCCCATAAACACCCACTATTTCATAGAATCGATAAATAACAGGATCTGTCGGAACCAACTTATCCCAGCTCTTGTGAGGGAATTCTTGCAACGTCTCGGCAACTTCCTCAGAAAGACCCAGTATCTCAGTAACTTTATAAGCAGCTTCTTTGCTTAAATGATTCATACCAAGACAGGCTGAAGTAAGATATACCGGCGAAATTCCAACTTTTTCACTCAAGGTTTCCCAACTTGTACCTGTGGATTTTTTAGCTACCATTATTTCTTCGGTCATTTCAATTTTTTTCATGTTAACTCCTGTTTTAATAAATTTTAATAGCTACCAATCCATCTAAAAACCATTCTTTAAATTACACATTTTCGCGGTTTGATAACTACTGCATATTCCTGATTTATTTCTTAAACCTTCAAAATTTGAAGGAGCAATTTATATGCCAAAACGAGTAAGCAATTGTTTTACATATAATTAATTTCAATTTTTGAATTTTAAGTCAGAATAACACTGAATGAGTGCCCGACATTGTCGTCAATGTCGGCACAAGGTCTGCATTGATCGATAGAGACAATTTGGTTAGCCACTGGGTTAGCCCTATTAAAACAACCTGTTAAGTGTTTTGGCACAGTGATTGCAAGATAATAAAAAAATTAAACATGAGTTCTTCACTATGAGCGCTAATATAAATATTGATTTTATCTCGCATACTTTTAAAGGCCAGGAGAAACCAACGCTTAAAGATATCGCTTTAAATATCCCAGCAAGAGAGCGAGTAGCCTTAATTGGGCGTAGTGGATGCGGCAAGTCAACCCTACTGCATATGCTCGCGGGTTTATTGATGCCAAGTGAAGGTTGTGTACGAATCAAAAGTCATCAAGTCACTAAACCAAGTGCCAAATGGAATATGATGTTTCAGAAACCATCATTATATCCATGGATGAATGTCAGAAAAAATATTGAGCTCGGTTTAACCTTCGCTGGTGAGAAAAATCCAGAAAAAATCAACTACCTTCTTGATCTGGTTGATTTAAGTGATAAGGCTGATGCCCACGTACAAAGTTTATCAGGTGGACAGCAACAACGAGTAGCACTCGCTAGATCATTGGCCACATCTCCAGAAGTACTTTTACTTGATGAGCCTTTTTCAGCACTTGATGCATTTACTCGAGCCAGCCTTCAAGATGAGGTAGCAGGTATAGCAGAAAAGGAAGATCTCACAATGGTACTTGTTACTCATGATATCGATGAAGCCGTTGCCATGGGAGACAGGGTATTAATCATGTCAGCCAATCCTGGAAGCATCGTTGGCGAAGTAAAAGTCGACCTACCTTTTCCTAGAGAAAGAAGCAGTAGTGAATTCAATCTTGTGAAAAAAGAATTGATGAAGACATTCGAATCTCTTGTTGGAGATTCTGCCCCAATTAATATTTCTCCCGTAGAAGTGCAAGCTGCTGCATCTGTGCATAAAGCTGATGCAGCTTAAACATATTTGCGGTCACGAATATTACTTTTTTAGCCTACTAACCTAGAAGCTAGATAAACCATAAATCAGGAGTTAACCATGAGCAAATACGAAGATGATAAACTGGATTTAGATTATTTGAATAAATATGAAATGAGTCGCCGTGATTTCATGATGGATGTGATGGCAATGGGAGGACTGGCAGCAGGAATGACTATGCCAGGGCTTGGTTTTGCCAACGCTACTCCTCCCGATGATGAAGTGGTTAGAATTGGTTACCTTCCTATTACTGATGCAACCGCATTATTAGTTGCTCATGGAATGGGGTTCTTTGAAGACGAAGGCCTTAAATCAGAAAAACCTACATTAATAAGAGGCTGGTCTCCATTAGTTGAAGGATTTGCCGCTGGAAAATTCAATTTGGTGCATTTTCTAAAACCTATCCCTGTTTGGATGCGTTATAACAACGCTTTTCCTGTAAAAATTATGTCATGGGCTCATATTAATGGTTCCGCTTTAGTCGTTGGTAAGCACACTGGCGCAGAAGACTTTAAAGATCTGGGTGGTATGCAAGTTGCAGTGCCTTATTGGTACTCTATGCACAATATTGTTCTGCAGATGGGTTTACGAAATGCTGGATTAAAACCTGTAATTAAAGACCAAAGCGAAAAACTGGCTAAAGATGAAGTCAATCTCACTATCATGCCACCTCCTGACATGCCACCCGCATTAGCAGCGAAAAAAATTGATGCATTCATCGTCGCAGAACCATTCAATGCATTCGGAGAGATGAAAGCAGGCGGCAAAATATTGCGCTTCACTGGTGACATGTGGAAAAACCACCCATGTTGTGTCATTTGCATGAATGAAAATACAGTGAAAGCCAAACCTGAATGGACACAGAAAGTTATGAACGCCATTGTTAGGGCAGAAGTCTATGCACAAGAAAACAAAGAAGAAGTAGCAATGATGATGTCCAGAGACGGCAAGAAATATTTGCCTATGCCGGGTAAGGCAGTAGTTCGTGCAATGACTGCTTATGATGAAACTAGCTACGAAACGCCCAACGCAATTCGTAATAAAGCCGAGTTTGAAAATGGAAGAATCGATTTTTCACCCTACCCTTATCCTTCAGCGACAAAGTTAATTATTGAATCGATGAATGAGACGCTTGTCGGTGGAGATAAAACCTTCCTCAAGAAACTGGATCCTCAGTTTGTTGCAGATGATCTGGTTGACTATAAACATGTAAAAGTGGCTATGGAAAAATATAAAGGCTGGGAAAAAGCACCGGGAGTTGATCCCGCCAATCCTTTTGAAAGAGAAGAAGTGGTGAAGATATGAGTTCTACACAGCCATTCAGTACTACCACATTTGATATTGCAGAAAGTGGCATAGATTGGAAAAAGTTTGGCTATACGTTACTTTCTCAAGTCGGATACCCAATAGCAGGAATAGCAATCTTAATATCCGTTTGGTGGCTGGGCGGCTGGGCAATTGCCAGCAACCCTGATACAGAATCATTTGCAGATTTTGCTCCTGCTCCAGCATTTAGTAAATTACTTGAGCTATTAGCAAATGGTTATATATGGGAGGCCGCAATTCCAAGCCTCGAACGAATTGGCTTGGGTCTGTTGTGGGCGATAGTAATTGGTGTTCCGGTAGGGGTTGCAGTTGGCTTATACAGTAATCTTCAAAAGCTAACGAATATCCCGTTTCAATTACTACGCATGATAAGCCCTTTGGCATGGATGCCAATAGCCGTTCTCGCTTTTTCGACATGGAGCGGCGCGATTGTTTTTCTCATTGCTATAGCAGCGGTTTGGCCGATTCTATTTTCAACAGCTCAGGGAGTTCGCCGTATGGATCCTCTCTGGTTCAAAATAGCTAAAAATCTTGGAGCAGATAGTTTAAAGATGTTAAGCAAAGTTATTCTTCCAGCTATCGGTCAGGATATTTTTGCAGGAATTCGTCTAGCTGTTGGTGTCGCCTGGATTGTACTTGTTCCAGCAGAATATCTTGGTGTTACGAGTGGTCTTGGATATGCAATAAATGATGCACGTGACACTCTTGAATATGACACCTTGGCTGCTATGGTTGTGGTGATAGGTATTATAGGCTTCTTTCTTGATGGCCTATGTGTTTTTTTGATAAAGAAATTTAGCTGGCATCAGGAAGGCTAGACGTGTAAATCCCCTATTTACTATGAAATACTGTTCTAGCACTCTTTCAATTTAAATTCATACCTTTAAACAAAAAAGTCCTAAAATGCCTATATTCATTTCAAATTGAATATAGGCGGTCTAGCCTATTTGGCTTAAATCTTGCTTAATTCTTTTTACACAGTAAAAGAATTGGATATCAAGCATGATTCAAAGAATCCCAAACACGTCAACAGAATCAGAATTACTGGTCATAAGCCAGGCAGCAAAACTGATTACTGATGCCTCGAATCCCAGACCTGCTATTGAAGGAATATTAAGATTACTCTCTGAGTTACTGGGACTCAATCGCGGACGAGTCGTTTTACCTTCTGAAAATTCTGAACTTTTATCTATTACTTATTCCTATGGTTTGACTGAGGACGAAAGGACAAAAGGTAATTATGTTATTGGAGAAGGTATAACTGGTAGAGTATTCAAATCCGCTCAGATTGCACTGATTCAAGATATTGATGATGAACCTATTTATTTAACTCGAGCTGTAGATCGAATAAATTTACCAGAGGAAGCTGTTGCATTCTTAGCTGTACCTATCATCCTTGACGAACTCCCTATTGGCGTATTGGCGACACATCGATTAAGAAATAGAAATCGACCCTTCCAACGTGATCTAACTCTTTTACAAATAATTGCCACATTGATTGGTCAAGTACTTCAAGTTAAAAGCTTGATTGAAGAGCGAACTGCAAATTTACTGTCTGAAAACAAATTATTGCGTAATCAGTTAGAAAGCAAAGCTGCAAAGTACGGAATCATTGGAGAAAGTCAGGCGCTTCAACAGGTTGTACAACAGGCATTACAAGTCTCAAAAACTAACGCTACCGTTTTATTACTAGGAGAATCTGGAACAGGTAAAGAAAGATTTGCTCGTCTGCAACATCTGGCTAGCGATAGAGCTGATGGACCATTTATTGGAATCAATTGTGCCGCCATTCCAGCTACATTAATTGAATCAGAATTATTTGGTCATGAAAAAGGCGCTTTTACGGGAGCGACTTCGATGAAAAAAGGTAAAATAGAAATGGCAAATGGAGGCACGCTTTTTCTTGATGAAATTGGTGACCTTGAACTTGATTTGCAAGTTAAACTTCTTAAGGTCCTTGAAACGCGCTCCATTCAAAGAGTCGGCAGCAGTAAGGATTTTTCGATAGATGTTAGAATTTTGGCGGCTACTCACCAAAATTTACAAGAAGCTGTAAACGAACAACGCTTTAGACTCGATTTATTTTATCGTTTAAATGTCTTTCCTATTCGACTACCTCCTTTACGTGCGCGACATGGTGATGTGCCACTATTGGCTCAACACTTTTTAATTGCGGCAAATGAAGAATACGGAAAACAATTAAACTTCTCCATCTCTGCATTGGAATTATTAGAAAATTACTCCTGGCCTGGAAATATCCGTCAATTAGAAAATTTGACAAAACGAGCAGTATTACTTTCTACCAAAAACACAATTGATCGGGTATTAATAAAAAAAATATTACAAGAAGAACAAGGAATAGTATCTCCAGCTTCAGATAAAAGAATGAAAGTAGATAGTTATGAGCATATCAATAATTTTAACTCAAATAATTACAATGAGATCAATGTCTTACGTCCTTATTCTCGTATTCGAAAAGATGAAATAGGAGAAATTCAAAATGCTCTGCGTCACAATCGTGGGAATAAAACTAGGGCTGCAATTTCTTTGGGTCTAACTCCCAGACAGTTAAGATACAGAATGCAAAAACTTAAAATATCATCCGATACTTAATGTTAACTAATCAGAATGGACAAAATGTCAGCATTTAAACAGACATTGTCGACAATTGATTAGGAAATAAAGATGAAAATCACTAAAAATAACACAAGCCATTGAATTATATAAACTTATAGACTTTGGCACGTTAGTTGCAATTTTCAGATTAACTATTTTTCATTAATCTGGAGATTAAAACCATGTCAACTTCACCACAAACAATCGCAAAATCAATGAGCTGCCTTCGCCCTTTAGATGCAGAAGGTCTAAAAAACTTAGGAGAAAAAGGCAAAGCTAATCCTCAATCAGTAGTCACCTTAAAAGCTAAAACAGTCTGTGAAGGCCAATTCCGTATGCAGACCTATGTTCGAGATCTTGAACCCATGTTGATTGATGAACCACCCCACTTATTGGGTGAAAATAATGCCCCAAACCCATCAGAAGCCGTGCTCGCTACATTAGGAGCCTGTCTTGCTGTTGGTGTACATGCAAATGCGACGGCTCAAGGTGTTTCTCTTTCAAAATTAGAACTTGAATTAGAAGGCGATATAAATGTAACAGCGGTATGGGGGACGGGAGATCTTGATGAAGCTAAAACACTAGGGTTTTCTGCAGTACGCGTCAAAATTGATGCTGAAGGTGATGGGAGCAAAGAGCAAATTGATGAAATTATCTCGCACGCAAATGTATGGTCACCCGTTGCTAATACATTAAGAAATAATGTTGAAATTGAAGTGGTTCCTGCATAATAAAAACTAGGAGTTTGATATGAATAGCATAGCCTCAAATCTATTGAACACAGATACCCCCTTAGATGAACTACTTGATGCGACTCGAAAAATAGTCGATACAGATTTGAAACCCTTAACCGTAAAAATCGATTTAGAAGGTTATTACCCCGAATCTGTAATGCGCAAATTAGGTAGTGAAGGTGTCTATAGACAGCATTTATCAGATATGCGATCCAGCGGCATACCAGACATGGGAGCAGCGATCCAGGCAATGGGTGTTGTTTCGCATGAATGTATGTCTACAGGATTTGCCATATGGTGTCAGGATACCTGTGGCTGGTATATTCAAAATGCTGCGAATTCAACCGTTCGAGACAACTGGTTAGGCAAAGTATCGAGTGGAAACGTTTTAGGTGGAACTGGCATGTCTAATACCATGAAAGCATTTGCTGGAATTGAAGATTTACGTCTAAAAGGAAAAAAAGTTGATGGCGGTTACATTGTTAATGGCAATCTTCCCTGGGTCTCCAACTTAGGAAAAGATCACGTTTTTGGCACTCTTTTTGAACTTGAAGGACACCCAGGTGGCTCCGTAATGGCACTTGTGGATTGTAATTCAGAAGGTTTTGAGCTTCGATTATCAGCACATTTCGTAGCACTTGAAGGGACACGAACATTCGCTTGTATTTTTAAAGATGTATTTATCCCAGATGAGATGATCATTGATGATGATGGTGCTGCGTTTTTAAGAAGATCACGCACCGGTATAGTTCTTTTACAGCTCGGCATGGGAATTGGAAATATACAATCCTGTATCGATATTTGCAGATCTGTTGAACCACTGTTGGGACATGTGAATGGCTATCTTGATGATAGACCTAATGAATTACAAGAAGAGTTAGATGACGCCGTAGAAGCGGCTTTAGTTCTTGCTGAAGAACCTTATGAGACTGATGATGATTACTTCCGTGAGGTGTTACAACTTCGCTTGACTGCTGGTGAGCTTGCTCTTAAGGCCTCACAGTCCGCCATGCTTCACACCGGGGCACAAGGTTATCTTCAGACAGCCCCAGCGCAGCGTAAATTACGTGAATCTTATTTTGTTGCGATTGTAACGCCTGCGATAAAGCATCTGAGAAAAGAGCTCGATACTTTGGCGCAAGCAGCGTAGAAAAAATAATACGAGGGTACAGTGAAGCACTTTTCAGCACGTTACCATTTGACGATGATATCGCTATATTAGAAGAAGTACCCGGAGACTTAAGAATGAGTACGGAAGAATTTCAACGTTACGTATGTGACGCATGTGGATTTATTTATGATGAAGCACTAGGGGATCCTGATTCTGGGTTACTCCCAGGAACGCGATATATTGATATACCAGAAGATTGGGAGTGCCCTTTATGTGGCTTAACTAAAAGTGATCTTCGTCTTTTACCTGAAGTAGCGGCACTCCCTCAAATAAATCGAACTTCTTCACGATCACAAAAAATCAATAAAGGCAGTGAACACACGACTGTAATAGTAGGTGCAGGTATTGCAGGCTGGTCAGCAGCGGAAGCTTTACGAAGGAAAGACCCAGAAAGGTCCATTCTCTTAGTTAGCGCATGTAAAGGTTATGTTTACCCAAAACCTGCAATTTCATTGGCATTGAGTCAGGGTAAAAAAGCAGAAGATTTAATCAGTATGGATGCCGAAGCAAAGGCACTCGAACTTGGTATTGATGTGCGTACAGAAACCCGAATTATGCGTGTTGATACCAACAAGAAACGATTAGTAACAGTTAAAGGTGGAATCGAATACGACAAACTGATATTGGCGATGGGCGCTCATCAAAAAGAATTGCCAATTACAGGGAATGCGGCAAGGAATATTTTAAGTGTCAATGATTTACAAACGTATAAGAAACTCTGTGAAAAATTGGAAAATGAGATTAAACACATCACAATTCTTGGTGCTGGTCTTATTGGGTGTGAATTTGCAGACGACATAACTAAGGCAGGTTACAAAGTCACTGTTATTGATCCACAACAACAACCTCTTTCTGCTTTACTACCTGAAGCTATGAGCAACGAACTTGTACAGAAGTTAAGTGATAATGGCGTTGAATGGAAATTTGGCGCCACGCTTGATTGCTTGAATAATGATGTTGATGGCGCTTATGTTGCAGTATTGTCAGACGATAGCATTTTAAAAACTGACCTTGTCTTGTCAGCAGCGGGACTGATTCCAAATACCAAACTAGCAACAAAAATGGGCTTGAAAATCGACAAAGGAATATGTGTAAATAATGATATGCAAACCAGTAATCCTGATGTTTATGCAATCGGAGACTGTGCATCGGTAGAAGGGGAAGTTTTTGCCTTTATCGAGCCTATTAAACGCCAAGCTGAGACTATCTCTGCAGATATAACGGGTCTACAGGAAAAATTCTTGTCTTTACCACCATTGGTAAAAGTAAAAACACCTTCATTTCCATTAAGTATTTGCCGTCCAATAGGAGTAGATGATTTTGAGTGGACTACGATTTCAGATCAGGAAAAAGGTGGATATTTTGAACTTCGTGAAGGTGAAAATATAGTAGGGTTTGCATTAAGCGGCGATTTGGCATCAGGCGCAGGCTCTATTTATAAACAACTAAGTAGCTAATAATTGGTAACTCATATAAGGATTACTAAACTTCTTTTACTGTGCCCCAAATGGCGTATACAGGGTCTGAGGTTTTTATCTCGTCAAAATGCTGATCATCCGCTGGCCTTGGCATGCCACGTTTCGAATAGGTATTTAAGTCACTAAATAATCCTGAGTCTCTAAAGTATTCCAGTACCAGTTGCATTCTTTCGAATGGGTGAAGTTGCGACCACAGCGTAATTGCTTTGCTGGGAAAGCAGCGCTCGGAAAATGTCACCACAAACTTTCCACCGGGTTTAATTACCCGCGCTACTTCTGTCATGATTTTTAATGGGTAGGTTAAGTACTCTATTGACGCCGTACAGATTGCCGCATCAAACTGGCCATCTGCATAAGGCAAAATCTGCTGAAGGTTTATATCCTGAACCGTGAAATCGTTCAGTCGTTTATTTGCTTTCAATTCTTCCTGATTCATCCCCAAACCAGTCACATGAGTCAATGATAATTCATCACTAAGGGGGGAGCTCCAACTGCTCATTAAATCGAGCACTCTGGAATGCTTGTTGAGTAAAGTATTGTGCAGCTGAGTAATTTCAGCAATGGCTGTAGCATCCAGATGATGAACCATGCGCGGCTCTTTATAAAACGCTGCATCATCCGTTTCATCTAAGCGTTTAAACGGATATTCGTCAAAGTAGGAAGGCTCGCCATACTCAAAAGGTACTTGCATGCCGGGGCCTCTGTTACAGACCAGTTTGCCGATATGTTTTTTTCTTTTTATTTCCTGATCAGCGGCCGTTGCCGATGATGTTTCAGGCTCAAGCCATTCGACGATAGTAGCGGATAAGGTTAAAAAGTATTTCGCCAAGGGATGATTGCAATCACCCGTCATATTCTCGCCTTCCATAGACATTATACGGAAGGGGTTTAAATCTCTTGGGTCAGTGCCGAGTCCTTTGCAAGCTACCGCACTCGGGAAATAGCGGTATAACTTGGGCACAATATTCTGACCACGAAAGGTCGTGTCAAAATCCTTAACGTTAAAGGTTTTAACTTTATCCGGGTCGAATCCAGTGCTTAGTAAGCCATTAGCCGGAAAGGTTTCTGTATTGCTCTCGCCTAGTGCTAATGCTTTCAGTTTATCAGCGAAACCTTCAGGAAAAACATCCTTGGTTAAATCGATATCTTCCGCATGAAAGACATCACAATGCTGGGCTGTGGCGCTGACCCAACTCAATGAGAAATCTATTTTTGCCCGGGTATTTTTTATCATTAGAAATGGTCTTTGAAATTACTGGGAAGTGTTTTTTGTCTGAAATCACTGATGTTACTGATGCTGCCAATACAACCGATACTAGGTTTTATCGGTATTCAGGTATTTTTTCGGCACCTGATAAACCAGGTTGTGTACCTGATAATCAATTAGTTGACTGCGGTGTTGTTTTTTTCGGTCGTCAAAATAGCATTGTAAGGTTTGGGTGATGACGTTAAATGCCATCTCTGACCATGGAATATCTTCTTCATCAAACAACTGCGTCTCAAGGCTTTCGATACCGGGTGAAAAGCTATTACCCACGATATCACCCTTGAAAATCATATACACCTGATTGATTTGGGGCATGCTCATGACTGAATATAGTTTGAGGTTATCAAGCTCTACGTTTGCTTCTTCCTGCGATTCTCTTAGGGCTGCTGCTTCTACCGTTTCACCGTTTTCCATAAAGCCTGCAGGTAACGTCCATAAGCCATAACGAGGCTCAATCGCACGCTTGCACAGCAATACTTTTTCTCTACCATCATCACCCATGATTAAGGGCAAAGTGCCAGCAACAATATTGGGATTTTGATAATGGATTGTCTCGCAGGAAACGCAGACATAGCGCAGGCGATTATCATTTTCAGGAATTGCCTGATCTACTTTTTCAC
The DNA here is from genome assembly GCF_035798195.1 of Cocleimonas sp. KMM 6892. Lineage (NCBI taxonomy): Bacteria > Pseudomonadati > Pseudomonadota > Gammaproteobacteria > Thiotrichales > Thiotrichaceae > Cocleimonas > Cocleimonas sp. KMM 6892. Next base: position 695,130 of record NZ_JAPFBV010000001.1, read on the forward strand.
CACATTGATTGCAGTACTTCATCCGCCAATTAGCCTCAAAGAAATGTTACAACAGGATAACGAGACACAACGTGATATTGCAAATACCCCTGTTAACTCTTTACTGTTTTTTTGATTGTAGCACAGCGAATTGAGCTTCTTATCTTTGACGTTATTCTAAGTAGTAGAATCACTCGCAAACATTAAAAAGTAACAACCAAAGCCACCCCCCTACTTTGGGGCGTTTTTTTATTGGTTAGGTGTTGAACTCGCTACATTATTGTTAGTTGCAGGTTTTACCGCTGAGTTTTTCTTGAATAACTTAGAGAAACGAAGAACGGTGAAGGTCACAGACTGACTCTTTAACACTTTGCCCGACTCGTTGATTATGTTGACGTTAATGGTGTGATCACCACGTGCCAGATTAGTGAAATTATTCGTACGAGAACTACCTTTCGCGACTTCTTTGCCATCAATCGAGAACGTGATCGCATGACCCGGCTTTAGTTTTGGCTTAAGGCTAATTATCGCAGAGACATCACCATCATTTGCACGAATAGGTTGATTCGCCTTTGGCGCGATAAAGGATAAGGTTGTGTAAGCGCCAGCGGTTGCCTTCGCTTTTTCTTCTTGTTGATAAGGATCAGATTCTTTCGGGAAATTCACAGGCTTCCACTGCTCACCGTAATTCTCTATCACCGTAAGTTTTGGCATATTCATACGTTCCGCTTTTGCATTCGCGGGAGGTTGGTCACCATATTGCGTATTACCATGTGCATCTTTCCACTTATAAAAACCTTCTGCCAATGCCGCAGTTGCGAAAGTGCATGAAAGAATAAGTAACCAATGTGTTATGGTTTTCATCTGATTTACCTTGAAAAACATGAATATGGCATGATTATAACAAAATAGAGCGCCGTGCTAGATAAATTCCGATAACCGCGACATTATCAATGCATTATAGCCACTTAAACGCCCTATTAGACGTATAGCTTACACACATAGCCTGTTAGAAATAAATATACCAAAGGAACAACAATGAGTAATGATTTACTACCGCAAACCCCAGAAGAACGTAAATGGGCTAGCGCTATGCATGCGGCAGCTTTAATCGGATTATTATTAGCCCCCGGATTAGTACTCGGCCCTTTAATTGTGTGGTTTCTTAAAAGAGGGGACAGCCCGTATCTTAACGAACAAGGCAAAAAAGCGATTAATTTTCAGCTGACTATATTACTTATTGTGTTTGTCTTCGCATTATTGTCGGTGATTATTAAACCACTGCTCGCGATCGCTTTTATGACTGGCTTTGGTGGCATTATTTTTGCGGGAATGGCAGCATTTTCTGTGTATAAAATTGGAGATTTCCAGTATCCATTTTCCCTTTCAATCATAAAATAAGTCCTACAGATTGAGGAAGCACCAACATGAGTGAGATTACCTTTGCAACCGAAGAAAAAACTGAAATCGTTCACAAGGTGCAAAAATACTTTAGCGATGAGCTCGATCAAGACATCGGCAGTTTTGATGCTGAATTCTTAATTGATTTTTTCACCAAAGAAATCGGTGCACACTTTTACAACCGTGGTTTATTAGATGCGCAACAACTGGTGACAGAGAGAATGGATGAAATTGGGTATTCGATTCAAGAGTTAGAAAAACCAATAAGCCGTTGATAACTGCTATGCTAAACAATAAATAACTCAAACAATCAATAGCTTCACCAATACGTCCGTTTAAAACCCAAGGAACCACTATGAATCTAAGCTTTAACTTAGAAGATGCCAGTCAGGTTGCGATTGGATCGTTTGCCTTAGCCGTTCCTATTTCATTCTCGGAAGAAGCGTGGAGAATCGGAGAAAAGCTGCCCTTATCAAATCTGTTTCTGGTCTTCATCTTGTCGGTGACTTTCCTTAGCTTTTTCGCTTATGGCAGCGTGTTTCAATCAAACATCAAATATAGAGTTCCCGTATTTGTGGTGCGTATTATTATTGCCTATTTGATTGCTGCATTTGTTGTCGCGCTGGTGCTGTCTTCGCTGGATAAATTCCCATTACTGACGGAACCAGATATCGCATTAAGACGGTTGATTGTGATTACAATGCCTGCTTCCATGGGCGCTATTATTGTGGATAGCTTCGATAAAGAGTAAGTTTTCAATAAACTGTAACAATCTTTAAAAAAGTGCCCGTAAGTAGGGGGGTGGCTTAATAAATTTACTACTGATGCTTAAAATTCTTTCTCTTTAGATTTGTTTTAAAAATGCCAATTGAATGACATAGTTACGCTTGGCCACTCTCTACTGTTTCGCACTAGTCTCGATTTATTATGGCAATCATCGAAAAATTATTTTGCTGAATTTGCATAAACTTCCTAAAATATACTCGTAGATAATAAAAATACAGTAAATATTATGGCAATAGAAACAGATGAAATAAAAAATCTCGATAGAATCGATCGCCGCATTCTGCAAGAAATGCAAAACAATGGGCGAATTTCGTATGTTGATTTAGGGAAGTTAGTAGGCTTAAGTACGTCACCTTGCCTGGAACGCGTTAGACGACTGGAAAAACAAGGCTATATCAAAAGTTACACCGCAAACCTGAATGCCGATTTACTGGGCTCTGGCTTATTAGTATTTGTTGAAATCAACCTCACTTATCGTAAAGCTGATGTATTTTCTGAATTCAAACAAGCCGTAGCCAAGTGGCCACAAATTCAGGAATGCCATCTGGTTTCTGGCGACTTTGATTATCTATTAAAAATTCGCATTGAAAATATCGCGATATATAGGCAATTACTCGGTGATATCTTACATACTTTGCCAGATGTTAGAGAATCAAAAACCATGGTTGTGATGGAAACAGCGGCGGAAACGAGCAAGATAGATTTAAAGGCATAAAGCCGAACTCGTCGTTTATATAACCCTTCCAAATCCCCAGGAAAATGCCAGATTAAGCTGACCCATGCCGCCAACTCTTACGCCATGAAACATCGTTTCCGCCATTTTGGTTGAGCCTCTTAAGCGAGCGACATCAATCATTAATTCAGCATCAGCAACCAACCTTTCAACATCTTCACCGGGATAGCCTGCCCAATATTTTAAGTCGTGTAAGAAACATGCCTGATAGATACTTTTGCCGCCAGTCACATTCGGCCACATGGTACAACCATCACTAACAAACACCAGCGCAGGTGGATCATTTTTTATTTTCAGCCACAAGTCAGGCAGATTAAAATGTTCGCAAATCTCTTTTATTCTCGGCAAAGGGACTTCTTCATTGATCTCAGGTAGCTTGAAAGGTTTTTCTGACATGATTTAATCCACTTATGATCCACTGGTATAATGAGCCTGATTATAGACTTAAATGTAAACCTTATGCATATTGACGAAAGAGCCAAAGACAAAGAACCCGCATCGAAGGCAGAAAAGTATTTTGTGATTATTCTGAGCCTCGCTTTTCTATTTATGATGAGCATGGAAATACTCAGTAATTACGAACCTAAAAAATTAGGCGCATTGTTGTTTGTGGTGTTCTGGATTCCATTATTATTTATTCATGAATTCGGGCACGCCATTATGGCGAAGATGCTTGGTTGGCGCATTGAGAGAACCGTTATTGGCTTTGGTCGCATCCTAGCGCAAACGCGCTTACTTGGTGCTCCCATGGAAATCCGCACGATTCCGCTCGAAGGTTTTGTGCAGATTACACCCAAAACAACCCATTTAGCACGTTATAAACATGCACTGATTTACTTCGCTGGCCCTGGCATAGAGCTCCTTCTATTCTTTCTCATTCTTATCTATCTCGGCGGCGTTGAGGGATTCTTTTCCATTAGCAATGACTATATGCGCATTGCTCTACAAAGCTTTGCTTTTGCAGCACTCGCTGGTGCGGTCATCAATTTAATTCCCATCGGCATAATCACTAAAGACGGCAGCACACCTAATGATGGGATGGGAATTCTATTGTGTTTGTTTTCAACGGGAATGGATTACGAACTGTGGATACGTGAATCTGAAGAAGAGCGAAAAAAGGACAATAGCGCCCCATTTTAGTGATTTTAAATGGGTGAGTTGCTTATGAGTGAATGATTTGAGTACTTTTGGAAACTAAAGCAGGAGGGTTAGCCACCCCCCTACTTTGAGGCATTTTTTTAAATCTGTCTGTTAATAGATTCTATAACTCTATTAAGACTTCCATGAATTAAAGAACTGCTGGGCGATACGTCCTGAACGACTGCCTCTTTCTCGCGCGAATCTATCAGCAAGAACATGCATCTGGGCAATATCGCCTACCTCAATCTCGGCGAACAACATATCTACAATCGAAAAGTATTCATCTTGAGTCATCGGGTAAAACGAAAGTGCTAAGCCGAAACGATCTACCAATGACATTTTTTCTTGTATGGTATCCGAATGATGAATCTCACCCTCTACCAGTGCTGACTGCTCATTGTCTTTCATCTGCTCAGGAATAAGATGACGACGGTTCGATGTAGCGACAATCAATACATTTTTGGGTGGCTTTTCTATCGAACCTTGCAAGGTACTTTTTAGTTCTTTGTAAGTTGTTTCCCCCTCTTCAAAAGAGAGGTCGTCACAAAACACAATAAAACGATAATCCAGATGTCGGATCTCGTCAGTAATATCGACTAAAAAATGCAAATCATCTTTTGATATTTCTATGACTCGTAAGCCTTTCTCATGATAAGAATTTAAAGCAGCTTTTACTAACGATGATTTTCCCGTACCGCGCGCACCCCATAATAAAACATGATTATTTGGCTCAGATGCCATAAACCGTTCCAGATTTTCGGTAAAGGCATTTTTCTGCCTATCGATACACAATAAGCGGTCCATATCCTGTAAATCGATATCCAACACTGGTTTTAATTGTTCTTTTCTAGATCGCCAGCTTGCAGCCAGTGTCTTACCCCAATCTATTCCTTCCATTCCTATCCCTCTTTTGCAAAATGATTCATCTTGGTGCATTTTATGAAATACTCGCACCATTATTGTGCTTCTGTTATTTTTCAGAGCTCGCTTTTATACTTAAGTTTAAGCATTCCTTATAGAATACCCCTATTTTTCCAAGACTTAGAGAAGAATAATTCTAAACACTACTGTATGATGGTTTGGCACAATAATTGCTAACCTTTATAGTGTTTAACTCTAAGTATATTAGCGAAAGAATAGAACATTTTATTCAAGTGCCATACCCCTGATTTTCTGGTGCTTTACTTAGCTTTACACAACACAAAATACACAGATTATCGATGAGTTTTAGGTTGTTAGAATTTATCGATAGTTTTTAAGCATTTAGATAAATAGGAGTATTGAAATGAGTGGAAATGAGTCCCGCGCCCAAGCGGTTTTTCAAGTTACAAACAGCGAGCCGCTAAAGGTTAAGCCACCAAAGTCGCTAGATAAAATTTGGGCAACTGATGTTTTTACTTTAGTAAAGATGGAAGAAGCTTTATCTAAAAAAGCATTTAAGTCGATGAAGAAGACTGTCGAAACTGGCGGTGCTTTAGATCCAGGAACTGCTGATGTTGTTGCTGCAGCAATGAAAGACTGGGCAATGTCTAAAGGCGCAAAATTCTATTCGCACATTTTCTACCCAATGACTGGTGCATCAGCTGAGAAGCACGATGGATTCATTCTTTCTGATGCTAGCGGTAAAGCGATTACTGATTTCACAGGTAGTTTGTTAATCAAAGGCGAGCCAGACGGATCATCATTCCCGAATGGCAGCATCCGTATGACTAACGCTGCACGAGGTTATACTGCTTGGGATCCAACCAGCCCTGCATACATTATGCACACTGATAATGGCGCAACTCTGATGATTCCATGTATCTTCATCTCATGGACAGGTGAAGCACTGGATAAGAAAGTACCTTTACTACGTTCTAACTCAGCGATGAACGACGCTGCACAGAAAGTACTTAAGTTAATGGGCGAAAAAGAAGTTGCTACATTAAACTCAAGCTGTGGTGCAGAGCAGGAATACTTCCTGGTTGATTCGAACTTCGCTAACCTACGTCCAGATTTACTACTTGCTGGTCGTACTTTATTCGGCGCTCCATCGGCTAAAGGCCAAGAGTTTGACGATCACTACTTTGGTGCTATTCCACAACGTGTACAAAACTTCATGCAAGACACTGAAGATCAATTGTACCGTTTAGGTATCCCAGCAAAAACGCATCACAACGAAGTAGCACCTGGACAGTTTGAAATTGCGCCTTATTACGAAGCAGCAAACGTTGCGGCGGATCATCAGCAATTATTAATGACAATCTTCAAAAACACGGCGAAAAAACACGGTTTTGATTGTTTGTTCCACGAGAAGCCTTTCGCTGGTATCAATGGTTCTGGTAAACACGTTAACTGGTCTGTAGGTAACTCTACACAAGGTAACTTACTTGATCCTGGCAAAACACCTCATGAGAACCTAAACTTCTTATTATTCTGTGGTGCTGTTATTCGCGGCGTTCACAAATTTGGTCCACTACTACGTGCTGTTATTGCATCTGCAGGTAATGATCACCGTTTAGGCGCTAATGAAGCACCTCCAGCGATTCTTTCTGTTTACCTTGGTTCTCAAATCGAAGAAATTTTTGAGCAAATCAGAGAAGGTAATCTGGATGGTACGGACGAAGGTGGCATCATGGATATGGGTCTGTCTCAAATCGTTCCATTTGCTAAAGATGCTGGCGATCGTAACCGTACGTCTCCATTCGCATTCACTGGTAACCGTTTTGAATTCCGCGCGGTAGGATCAGAGCAATCAGTTTCTGGCCCATTAATCGCAATGAATACCATGCTTGCTGATTCTTTGAACTGGATTGCTGATGAGCTTGAAACAGAACTAAAGTCTGCTTCTAACAATACTGCGGCTGTTATTGCAGTACTGAAGAAGCTTGTAACTGAGCATGGTGTAGCAATATTTGGTGGTGACGGTTACTCTTCAGAGTGGCATGAAGCTGCAGTTAAAGAACGTGGCCTGAAAAACCTACCTACAACTGCTGATGCGCTTCCTTACCTTAAAGACGAAGCAATCAAAGAGCTATTCGCAAGCACAGGCGTATTGTCTGAAACTGAACTAGCAAGTCGCTTTGAAGTTTATGCAGAGCAGTACATCTTGTCGATTGAAGTTGAAGCTAAGCTAGTAATCAACATGGCTACAACCAGCATCTACCCTGCAGCTACTCGTTACTTGTCTGACGTATCACTAGCATCATCATCTGCTTCTGAGTTAGGTATTGATCTGGATAAGACTGTTGCTACAAGCATTGCTGCTAACATTAATGGCATGATGGCATCTGTTGATAAGCTTTCTGAAGCACTTGCGAAAGAAGACCATGCATCTGAAGAAGAGCACATGCAATTCTGTGCAAACACTATCAGAGGCCTTATGGATGAAGTTCGTGGATATGCTGATGCACTTGAAAGTGAAGTTGCTGATGATCTATGGCCACTTCCAACTTATCAGGAAATGCTATTCATTAAGTAATAGTTAACTGATATTAAAAAAGGTCGCCTAGTGCGGCCTTTTTTGTGCCTGTTAGTTTTTGCTTTAATAAACACAAGTAGGCACTACTCTAGAAATAATTTAGTAAAATTTAGTAATAAGCAGGCATAAAAAAAGACCGCAACTGCGGTCCTTTTTATCATTCAAGTTTAGGGTTAAGGTCGTCCAAAGTTCTGAGTCCAATAATGGGTATATGTTGTTCCCGATTTACTGGATAAAGCCATTCCAACTTGAGTAACGTTTGCATCCATGACGTTTTTACAATGGCCATCACTGTCCAACCAGGATTGAACAGCCTCTTCTGGTGTATCTCTTCCTGTTCCAGCTGAAACATTCTCAGATAATCTAGACCAGCTATATCCGTAAGTCGCAACTCTATCAGTCATGGTACTTTGCTTACTTAATGGATACCCGCTCCAATCCGATACCGTGCCTGACCCATCATGAGAGAATGTATTGGTCTCCGTTAAATCCTGACTATGCTCATACGCCGCTTTATAAAGTTTATCACTCCAGCTTACCGCAGGCGCAGCAGGGAAGCTTCCATACTCGCCACAAGATCTTGCTTGCGCTCTCGCTTCGTTAATTACCGCAAGATAGTTTTGCTGGGTTGATGCGGATAAAACAGGAATCTGATTATCCGAGCTTTCGATGATTGAAACACTACGTGTTACCTCAATCGCTGAATTTCCAGCGGCATCAGAAACATTATAAGTAATCGTAAACGTCGTTCCTGGCGATGCACTGGTATTCACAGTATCACCAGCAATTAGAATTTTTGTCGTGATATTTCCATCGCGGTCATCGTTCGCAGTCGCACCAGATTCAACATAGTTAGCACCCTGAATAACTTCAACGGTTGAAGGTCCGCTTAAGGTTATTACCGGGTCTGTAGTATCAACCGCTGAAACCACATTTACCGTACGAGTCACCTGAGAGGCTGCATTTCCAGCGGCATCCGTAACGTTATAAGTAATCGTAAACGATGTACCAGCGGCAGAATTGGTATTAACCGTATCACCCGCCACAATAATATTGGCTGTAATAGAACCATCGGCATTATCAGACGCGGTTGCTCCTGCATCATTATAAGATGCCCCCTGATCCACACTGACTGGATTTTCACCCAATAGCGATATCACCGGAGGTGTCGTATCAGACGTGGGTGCTGCGATGACTTGCACGTCCATTTCATCAACAGAACTGTCACCATCATTATCAGTCACTTTTAAGGTTAAGGTGTCCGTTCCTGTATCCGTCGGTGTATAGGTGAATGAAGCTGACGTCGCCAAGATAGTTGGCCCTTTGCTCCATTCATAGCTACTTATTGTTCCATCACTATCAGCACCACTTCCTGCGATTAATATACCTTTATTTACCTGGGTAACTTTATCTGCACCGGCATTCGCTGTAGGTGCTTTATTCGGTGTAAACGTGGCTTCGGTTACGACAATTTTGACCGTATCAGTCGCTTCACTTCCATCATTATCCAACACTGACAATGTTAAAGTATCCGTACCAATTTCAGATGGCGTATAGAGAAACGTTGAAACGCTAGATAAAACAGTTCCATCGATTGACCATTCATACGCTGATATCGAGCCATCACTATCTGTTCCACTTCCTACCATTTCAATCGATTGACCTACTTCTACTGTTTTATTACTACCTGCATTAGCCGTAGGTGCTTTATTTGGAACAGTCTGAACAGCGGTAACAACTAAAGAGATTGAATCACTGGCTGTAGCTCCATCGTTATCAGTCACAGTCAAGATTAATGAATCAGTACCTACTGTGGTTGGGGTATAAACAAAAGTTGCGGTTGTTGCCAAAACTTGATCATCTTTTTGCCATGAATATGAAACAATTTTTCCATCACTGTCAGTAGCAGTGCCGGTAATTTCTATACTCTTGTTTACTTCTACCGTTTGATTTCCGCCAGCGCTAACTTCAGGAGAAATATTGACACCTAGCTGCGTAGTTAAGGCCTCTAATTCACTGGTAGAGTCGACTTCTTCAGGAGATAGCTCTTTTACAACGTTATTCAGCTCTGAAAGTGTTTCATTCGTTACACCTAAAACACCGGCTGCAACATAATCATTTATAGTAGGAGCAGTATTACTTTCACCATTTGAATACGCTTTGATTTTCTCAATAGCAGACTCTTTTTCACTGTAGCCTCCGGATGGATCACTATCAGCGCTACTGCTGCTTCCTCCTCCACCGCAAGCGGATAATGCGATTGTTATTAAAATAGATAGACTAGCCTGTAGAACATTCAACTTATTAAAATGCACGATGTACCTCGGGGTTTATTTTTATTGCTAAAATAATTTGAAGAGATGTTTTGAAAACCAATAAATATATTTTTATTATGTTGGTTTCCCACACAGAGAGGGTCTAACGACTCTTTCAGGCTTATTTTTGAGCCTTATCCGATTCATACTAGCAATTAAAAACACCCTCATCAAAACCATCCGACAAACGAAACATTTGCTGCTAAAGCACGAATTATCTTTTTTCTAAACTCGCTTCAAGTAACATGGTGTTACTCACGATAATCAAATTCGATGTTTAGATATTATTGTCAAAGCCACCCCCCACCTTTCGGGCGTTTTTTTCATCCCTTTTCTAAATGGTAAAACGTGCTGATGCGTGGCGAAATGACAACTCATTTTTGTTTTTTAAAAATGATATTGCGATTTATGCTCTGTAAGGCACTTTCTATAGATTTAAGCTTGACCTGCTGGTATTTTTATTCAGAATAGCCACCCTGATTTTTAGGACTAAAACGCATGATTAAAGAATTTCATCCCGGCCAACGTTGGGTTAGTAATACGGAAGCAGCGCTCGGCATAGGCTTTATCGAAAAGGTGGAGGGTCGTCATCTGACTATTATCTTTCCTGCTGTTGATGAAACTCGCGTTTATGCGACTGACAATGCTCCTTTGAATCGCGTTAAGTACCCTGTTGGTGAAGTGATCAGCACCGAAGGTGAAGGCAGTAAAATTAATATCACGGGTCATTCAGAGCATAATCATTGCATTGTCTATAAAGGCATCGATGAAAACGGTGAAGAAGTACAGATTCATGAGTTGGAACTGGATAGCTTTTCTCAGTTCAGTCAGCCACAAGATCGTTTATTTGCTGGCCAAGTAGATAAAACCACGCACTTTGAACTTCGTGTGGCTACACAAGAGCATCTGCATCGCCAGCAACAATCTGATAGCTACGGACTTGCTGGTCCACGTATTCAACCTTTGTCGCATCAGCTTTATATCGCTCATCAGGTGGCTCGTCGTCATGCTCCACGTGTGTTACTGGCCGATGAAGTTGGCTTGGGTAAAACCATCGAAGCAGGCTTGATTCTGCATCAACAAATTCTCACAGAACGCGTCAAGCGTGCGTTGATTGTTGTACCTGAAACACTCACTCACCAATGGCTTGTTGAAATGCTACGTCGCTTTAATCTGCACTTCACCGTGCTGGATGAAGAGCGATGTTTTGCGATTGAAGATGAAGGTGACGAAGAAACTCACATCAATCCCTTCGAAAGCGCCCAATTAGTCCTGTGCAGTTTATCTTTTCTTACTGAAAATCCAATGCGTCATCAGCAAGCGGTTGATGCTGGCTGGGATATGATGATCGTCGATGAAGCGCATCACCTTAACTGGAGTGAAAAACACATCAGTAATGAATACCTGTGCATTGAATCACTCGCTTCAAAAATTCCAGGCTTGTTATTACTTACAGCGACTCCTGAACAATTAGGTGTTGAGGGTCATTTCGCTCGATTACGCCTGTTAGACCCTGATCGTTTTTACGATTTACACAAATACGTCGAAGAAGAGAAAAACTACAAACCAGTCAATGATCTGGTGCAATGGCTGCAAGATGAAAACAGCGAACCTAACGATACGAAAATGCTCGCTGAACTAGAAAAATATCTCGGTAAAGAGGCTGTTGCCAGCTACCAAAAAGACTACGAAACCGATCACCTCATTCAAGATCTGCTGGATCGACACGGTACTGGCAGAGTACTTTACCGAAATACACGTGATTCAGTAGGTGGATTTCCAGAGCGCGAACTGCATAGCTATGCCTTGGAAGCGCCTGAGATTTACGCCGCTGACTCAAATGACCTTGAGCAACAATTACATCCTGAAAATGGACATGATGCCGACAACTGGTTAGCTGAAGACCCTCGAGTTGAGTGGCTAGAAGACTGGCTCATTGAAAATCCAAAAGACAAAGTACTGTTAATTTGTGCTCACGCTGAAACGGCTCTAGCGCTTGAGGAGCACTTACGTTTAAGAACGTCAATAAACGCGACTGCGTTCCACGAAGGCTTGAACATTATCGAGCGTGATAGAGCGGCTGCTTATTTTGCTGCACAAGCGAAAGATGGAGAGATCGGCGCGCAAATTCTTTTGTGTTCTGAAATAGGCAGTGAAGGCCGTAACTTCCAGTTTGCACATCACCTGATCTTATTCGATTTACCCCTAAATCCGGATTTATTAGAGCAACGTATTGGTCGTCTTGATCGAATTGGTCAAACCAGCACGATTAAAATTCACGCGCCTTATTTCAAAGATACAGCGCAAGAAAAATTGCTCAACTGGTATCACCAAGGCCTAAACGCTTTTCAGCATGTTTGCCCGGTGGGTCACAGCATTTTCGAAGTGTTCGAGAATGAATTACGCCGTGAATTGATTACTACAGACAATGATAACTTTGCAGACCTCATTACTCGAAGCAAAGCATTAGCAGATGAAACACTCGAGCAAATGCAGCAAGGTCGAGATCGATTATTAGAGCTAAATTCATGCAATAAAGAACATGCCGAAGAAGTCATCGATGAATTAATCACCACCATGAATACGGCAGAATTAAGCGGTTATATGGATGCGGTTTTTGATGAGTATGGTGTAGATCAGCAAGGTCATGGTATTGATAGCTTTATCCTTAAGCCAACCGATCACATGATCAATTCCGACTTTCCGGGCTTAAGCGATGAGGGTCTAACAGCCACTTATCAACGTGATTTAGCGCTATCTCGCGAAGACATGCACTTTATTAGCTGGGAACACCCGATGGTGACTGGCGCAATCGATATGATTTTAACCAGTGAATTTGGTAACGCGACGTTCTGCTCAATCGCACTGAAAAAAGCTCAAGTCCCTGCTGGAACACTGATTTTAGAGTCAATTTATACGATTAACTGTCCTGCACCAAGCTTCTTGCAAGTGCATCGTTATCTGCCTGTATCCAGCGTTAGAGTTGCGGTTGATAACCACAATCGTGATTTGAGTAAATTCCTTAAGCATCAACAGATTAATCAATTGGCAGAGCGTGTTAACAAACGCACTACGCAAGACTTAATCCAGCATGCGCGCCCTCAAATTCAAACATTGATCGATACTGCGAATAAATTAGCGAAGCCTCAACAAGCAAAAATCATTGAGGAAGCACAACAAAGATTTGCAGTGACAGCGAAAGACGATTTAGAAAGATTGCAGGCTTTGGCTAAAGTGAATCCGAATATTCGTGCTGAAGAAATTACGCAACTGGAAGAAAACCAGAAAGCATTAGCGGGTTATTTAGCCAATGCGCAATTAAAACTGGATGCGATTCGAGTGGCGCTGGTTACAGAATAACTCGATATTACTATTACAACTTCTATAAAAAACCCCCTCAAAGTAGGGGGGTGACTTATTCTATTTTAACCTCTGCCTCTATAAGGCGGAACGCCCTGCTCTGGCACCCAGACACCTTTCGGGATTTCGCCTTGCGCAAAAAATACGTCAATCGGTATTCCGCCACGTGGATACCAGTAACCGCCGATGCGTAACCACTTCGGGGCAATTTCATCAATAATGCGGCGCGCGATACTTACCGTACAATCTTCATGAAATGCGCCGTGATTTCTGAATGCACCAAGAAATAGCTTTAGTGATTTACTCTCTACCAATTTCTGATCTGGAATATAATCAATCATTAAATGGGCGAAATCGGGTTGAGCCGTCATTGGGCATAATGATGTAAATTCTGGCGCGGTAAAACGCACCACATAATCAACGTCTGACTGTGGATTTTCTACACTTTCTAAAATCGCAGTCTCTGGAGAATCAGGCAGTTTTGTATCCCCACCTAATTGTTGCAGGTTTTCATAGATGTTTTTATCGCTCATGCTATATCTCAAATTCAATTTAGCGAGATTATATCTAATTCCATCTCTCTATCTATAGCTACTTTTTAGACTGTAGGTAGTCAGACAAAGGTTTGCTATTATCCTTTCATGCAAGCACCTGATAAAAAACCACAAAAACAATCAAGAGTTAGACGTGGTTTTTTATCCGCATGGAAACGATTCGGGCGTTTTGTCATCAACACCTTCTACAGTCGTTTTGAAGTCAGCGGTGAAGAGACGATTCCGAATGATGCGGGCGTGATCTTGTGCGCTAATCATGTGAATGCATTGATTGACGGTGTTGTATTGCAAGCATCAACCAAAAGAAACATTCGCCCCTTAGCCCGCAGCGGTTTATTCAAAAACCCGATTCTCAGGCCTATTTTACAAACCATTGGCGCAGTGCCTATTTATCGACGCAATACTGAAACCAGCGATACCTCTAAAAACGAGGACAGCTTTTCTCAAGTTTATAAGCTGTTGGCTGAAAAAGAGACGATTGTTATTTTCCCTGAAGGGCAAAGCCACGCCAATCCTTATGTTCAGGAGATCAAAACAGGTGCAGCGCGTATGGCGCTTGGGGCAATCAAAGCAAATGGCGTTGCCCCTGTCGTTATTCCTGTAGGCATGACTTTTACACGAAAGAAGCGTGCTAGAACCGAAGTTTTAGTACGTTATGGTAAAGCCATTGATCTTTCTGTAGATGAAGAAATGAGCGAGCAAGATGCCGTTCGCTTGATAACTTTACGCGTCAAACAAGGCATTGAGTCGGTTACCTTAAATACTAAATCCTGGAAAGACATGGCATTGGTTCATCGACTAGAACGCTTTTTTGCGCTGCGCGGCGGCAAACGACGAAAAACCAGTCTCACTCAACGTTTTACCGCACTTCAAAGACTCATAGAAGCACAGGATTTATTACAACAGCACGAGCCAGACAAAGTACGCAGCCTGATGAGCAAAATGCGTATGTTCGAACGCCTCTGTGATGCCTGCGGCATCGACCATTATCACCTTGCGGTTAATTACAAACCGCTATTTTTGATCCTATACACCTTAAGAACTCTGGGTATCGTATTGATCGGTTTCCCAATTGCGCTATGGGGGATTCTAAACAGTATTATCCCGTTTAAGCTTACAGAATATTTAACCCGAAAATTATCAAAAGACGTAGATCAGTACGACACAGCGCGTGTTCTGATTGGGATGTCTGCCTTTAGTTTATTCTGGGGAATCCAGAGCTATCTGATATACGATAACTTCAGTTTGCACTGGGCGATTATCTATCTCACCAGTCTTTTTATCAGCGCGGTGGTCGCGATATCATTACAAGGAGAATACCGCTGCACACTGGTTAATCTGAAAGTGTTTTTCCTGTTTATGCGCAAGCAAGACCTCAAGGCTTACTTAGAAACGAAAAGAGATGAATTAGAAGTGGAATTGGCTCAAATGGTTCGTATAGCGAAACGTTTATCTAAAACTGAAAAGTAGATAATAAATGAAAGCCACCCCCCTACTTTGGAGACCTTTTTTCATTTAATCACTTCTAAGAAGTATGTGATAGGATTGCGCCATGACAGATATAAATAGATCAAAAAACAAGCAAGCAATCGCTAAACCCATTCATTCAGACACATTTACTTTCCCGGTTCGTGTCTACTACGAAGACACCGATGCAGGTGGTGTTGTGTATCATTCGAATTACATCAGTTTCTTCGAAAGAGCCCGTACTGAGTGGCTTAGAAGCCTGGGTTATGAATTGGATGTGCTCTCTGAAGAGCAGCATGTCATCTTCGTGGTAAAAGCGCTCAATTGTGATTATTTACGTCCTGCGCTATTTAATGACGAACTTTTTGTCTCCGCTGAAATCTTAAAGCTGGGAAACACCAGTATCACCTTTGAACAAAAGATACTTCGTGAAGTAAAAGATGACGCTGTAAGAGATGATGCTGAAGAAAAAACAACAGAAAAACTTTACGAAACATTAGCAATTGGAAATGTCACCGTAGTCAGTGTGGATACCATTAAGTTCAAGCCTAAACGCGTGCCAAAAAATATTTTAGAGAGAATACAAAATGTCATTTGACCAAACTATTTTAAAACTCATTATGGACGCCAGCCTTATCGTTAAGGTGGTGATGGCCATTTTAGTTTTAGCTTCACTCGCATCATGGACATTGATGTTGATAAAAAGCAGTCAATTGAGCAAAGCACAGAAAAGACTCGAAATTTTTGAAGACCGCTTCTGGAGTGGAATATCTCTAAACAAACTCTATAGCGATCTTGCTAATCGTAGCGATAAAGATGGCATGGCGGCCATCTTTTTTAATGGCTATCACGAATATGCGCGCTTAAACAAAGGTGCAACACCTAGGCACTTACCGCCAACTGATACAGCCCACCGAGCCATGCGAGTTGCAGAAACCCGCGAAATGGATAAGCTTGAACAAAACCTGTCTTTCTTAGCAACCGTCGGTTCTACCAGTCCGTATATTGGTCTGTTCGGAACGGTATGGGGAATCATGAATTCATTCATTTCTTTAAGTGAAATGAAACAGGCAACGCTAGCGGTAGTCGCTCCCGGAATTGCAGAAGCCTTGATTGCAACTGCAATTGGTTTATTCGCGGCGATTCCTGCGGTAATTGCCTACAACCGGTTCAGCGATAAAGTCGATCGTATAGCCGTTCGTTATGAAAACTTCCGTGAAGAATTTACCACCTTGTTAGAGCGCCAGGCGCACATCAAGAAGGATGCTCAGTAATGTCTCGTCGTTTTAAAAAACGCCGCGCTATGGCAGAGATGAACGTCGTACCTTATATCGACGTCATGCTCGTGCTATTGGTCATCTTTATGGTAACGGCTCCAATGATGCAATCTGGCGTTAATGTGAATATGCCAGACGCCGATGCAGCGATGTTAGAGAGCGACAGCAAGCAACCGCCTCTGTATATATCAATCAGGGAAAATGGGGAAATAAGCCTTGGGGAGTCAGATGAGGTGATTAGTACCACTGAACTAACCGAACAAATGAAAGGTCAATTAGGTGAGACAGGAACACGTCCTGTATACATACGCGCAGATGGTAACGCGATACATACTTATGTAACACGAGCCATGATTGCAGCGCAAAAAGCAGGCGCAAAAAAGATCAGCTGGATGACAGATCCAGAATCTAATAATTAATACATTATCTACAAGATAAGCAATAAAAAGACATGTTAAAAGTACTATTAAGACACCCGGGGGCAGTACTAGGCGCAATTATTTTGCACCTGTTATTGGGTGGATTATTCTTTTTCAGTTTTGATTGGTCCGAGAAGCCAGATCTTCACGAAGCCGGAATTCCAATCGCGATTATCACCGAAGGTTCTTTAGAAACTCAGGCAAATAATGTTGCCGAGGAAGAATCAGCAAAACCGTCTGAAAAACAAATTATCAAAGAGAAACAAGAAGCAGCGGATGCCAGGGAAAAGGCAGAGAAACTAGAACAACAAAAAATCGCTGAAGCGCAGAAAAAAGCCACCGCGGAAAAAAAGGAAATAGCAAAAAAACAAGCCGAAGCACAAAAGAAAGCTGAGGCTGAAAAACAAAAAGCGGCACTAGCAGCAGCTCAAGCATTAAAACTGAAAAAAGAATCCGACAACAAAAAACGTCTTCAGTTAGAAGCTAAACAGGAAGAAGAACGTCTGGAACGCGAAGCCGCAGAGCAAGAAAAAGCGATCGCAGAACGAGAAGCCCAAAGAAAAGCAGATGAGGCAGAAAAAGCTCAAGCTGAAAAAGCACAGGCTGAAGCGGAAGCTAAGGAACAAGAGAAAAAAGAACAGGCGGCAAAATTAGAAGCTGAACAAATAGAAAAAGAGAAAGCTCGCGAAAAAGCGGAAAAATTAGTTGCTAAAAAAGCGGCGGAAAAAAAGGCAGAAGAAAAAGCCGAAAAAGAAGCTGAACGCAAAGCTCAAAAACTTGCTGAAAAGAAAGCTAAAGACAAAGCCAAGAAAGAAGCGGCAAAGAAAGAAGCCGCTAAGAAAAGAGCAGAAGAAAAGAAACAGGAACGGCTAGCCAAAGAAAAAGCTGAGAAAAAAGCCGCAGCACTCGCAGCCGAGCGCAAAAAAGAGAAAGAGGCTGAAGAAGCTGCCGAACGCAAACTCGCAGAAAAGAGAAAAGCAGAGGAAGCAGAACGTGCTAAGGCTGCGAAAGAAAAAGCGGAAAAAGAAGCGGTAGCCAAAGCTGCAGCAGAAAAGGCTAAACGTGAAAAAGCTGAAGCATTAGCGGCAAAGAAAGCGGAATATCATCGTAAATGGCAAGAAGCTCAAGCGAAGAAAAAAGCAGAAGCCGCCGCCGCAGATGCCAAAAGAAAATCTGATGCAGAAGCAGCAGCTAGAAACAAATCGTTAGAAAAAGCTAAATACGGTGCTTTGGTTTCATGGGGTGGAAAAATACAGCAACACGTAAAAAGGCGTTGGCATCCACCTCCAGGAACAAAGGGAGAACAGGCAAAAGTTAGAATCACCATTTCTAATAGTGGCTTTATTTCAAGCGGGATACAGATAAAATCCTGTAGTGGCAATCCTGAGTTTTGCGCATCGGTGAAAGAAGCGTTCGAACGCTCAGAACCGTTACCCAGACCGCCGAGCAAATATAATTTAAGCAAATCAGATCGAACTATTACGTTTAAAATGGACTAATCAATTATGATTAAAAAATTTCTATCGCATTTTCTATCCCCTTCTCTATCCCGTTTGCTATTGCAACCCGTAGCGCTTGTCGTTTTACTTGCTAGCAGCGTCCCTGCGCTTGCAGAGTTAGAATTAACGATCTCTAAAACCAGCGACGACGGTATTCCTATATATATCGGGAATATTCCCGGTGGCGCGACAGGTGTGATTGAAGGTGATCTTAAACGTAGTGGTCGTTTCACTATCATTGAGCGTTCAAAAATAACTAACTTAAGCGCTTTTGGTGGAGAATTAAATGGCGGTGAATACAACGATATTACAGATTATATTGTTCGTGGCAAAGAGCATGAAGGCGGTCTTCAAGTTGAATTAATCAGCACTTCTGATAATGCTAAAACAACCTATACCATCTCTAAAAATACCAATCCTCGACGTGTTTTCCATAAAGCGGCTGACAAAATTTACGAAAAAATCACTCGTGAAAAAGGGGCATTTGATACGCGTTTGGCTTATGTAACGGTTACCAATAAAACCAGCGACAATCGTCAATTTAGATTATATGTTTCTGATGCTGATGGGCATAAACCACAGGTTATTTTAACCTCCAAGCAACCCATTATGTCTCCAGCGTGGTCTCCAGATGGCAAAAAACTAGCTTATGTCTCTTTTGAAGATAATAGTTCTGCTATTTATGTTCAGGATATTTTCACCGGAGAAAAGTTTATGCTTTCTTCTCGCGAAGGGAGCAATAGCGCGCCTGCATGGTCTCCTGATGGTACCAAAGTAGCCATGAGTCTTTCATTTAATGGAAGCCCAGATATTTACATAGTTGATGCCAAAAGTGGCGATTTTACCCGCGTAACAACCTCATCGGCGATTGATACCGAACCTAGCTGGAGTGGCACAAATTCGATCGTTTTTACCTCTGACCGAGGTGGCAGCCCGCAGCTGTATCAAATTGCGGCAACAGGCGGCAAAGCCAAAAGACTGACTTTTGATGGCAAATACAACAGTGCTGCTGATATCGCCAACAAGAAACTGGCATTTATCACAGGAAATCGTGGTGCGTACAATGTAGCTATTAAATCACTGAGCGGAGAAGGTAAAGACTTCCTGTCAAATGGCACCTTAGACGAGTCACCCACTCTGTCTCCTAATGGCGCGATGGTTGCATACACAACCATGAAAAACGGGGAAAACTCGCTAGCGGTTGTCAGTGATAACTCAAAAGCGAGACAGTTTCTAACCTCTCCAGTTGGTGATATCAGAGAGCCTGCATGGTCTCCTTATTTAAATCACTAATTTTACTGAAAAAATTAAAGTCACTAAGCTTAAGTCACCAACCTTATGTGATTAATATATAATCAAATTCACACGCAAGAAAGGAATCAAATATGAGAAGTATCAGAACAAAGTTAGTTTTTTTACCTATTCTACTATCGGCATTAACCATTGTTGGTTGTAGTAGTCAGAATGTAGATAAAGATACTACCGCTGATGGTTCTATCACCAGCTCAACTACCACTGAAGATGGCACTAAAACCGGAACAGTAGGCGCTGGTGGCGCTTCAGGTGTTAATTCTAAAGATAGCCAGGGTGATCGTTCTAACTTTAATTATTTACCCGGTGAAAATAACGGTAATAATACAAATGATATTACGTTAGCTGGGTTAAACAACCCTGATAACTTACTTTCACAACGAATCATTTACTTCGATTATGATAAAGCCGCTATTCGCCCAGAGTACATGGTGCTAATCAATACGCACGCTAAACTACTGGCAAAATACCCTAGCCTTAAAATGCGTCTGGAAGGCCACGCTGATGAACGTGGATCACGTGCATATAATGTGGCATTATCCGAGTCACGTGCGCAATCGGTAAAGAATATTATGGGCGTTCAAGGGGCACTTAGTTCGCAAATAAAAACCATAGGTTACGGTGAGGAAATCCCGATAGTACGTGGACAATCTCAAGAGTCTTGGCAGAAAAACCGTCGTGTTGAAATCAAATACGATGACTATTGATTATCAATAGATGACAAGCCATAGAACTAAATGGGCTAGATCGAAACAAACAGATCGAAAATAATAGATGAATAAAATAATGAAAGGAATCCTATGAAAAACTTAAGCTTAGGGCTAATCCTGGGTTTATTTGTATTTTTTACTCCGAGTTTTGCTGAAGTAAACACGGAGTCAATCATCCAAATTTTTCAGCGCTTAGAAACGTTAGAGCAGAAAACCAGAGAGCTTCACGGTGAAAATGAAGTACTCACCAATCAAATCGAACAATTAAAGAAAACCCAGAAACAGGGTTTTCTTAATGTTGACGAACGTATTGATGAGCTTTCTAACACCATTAAAGCCAGTAGTAGTAGTCAGGGCGCAGCCAGCTCAGAAACAAAACCTGAGCCGACAGTGAAAGTGGTTGACCCCAAACCTGCCGTTGCAACTCCTGCAGCAACACCTGAGAAAAAAGAAACTCCTGTAGCAAAACCTGAAGTGGCGAAACCTTCTGTACAAACACCTCCTGCGGCCAAAACACCAGCTGCTGAGAAACCTGCAGCGGCAAAAACAGAGGAAGCTAAACCCGAGCCAACTGCGAGCACCACAGCATCAGGATCTAGTCAGTCAAGCCCTAGAGCACCGACAGATTACGAGAAAGAAACCTATCAAGCTGCGTTTAATAAGATGGGTTCTTCACCTACTGCTGCAACCAAAGCATTTCAAGAATACATAAAAATGCAGCCAAATAGTCCACTTGCAGCTAATGCGCAGTACTGGATTGGTGAGATCATGTACTCGCACAATAACTACAAAGGTGCGGTAGATGAATTTATCAAGGTTTTACAAAAGTATAAGAACAGTAACAAAGCCCCTGATGCTGCAATCAAACTGGGCTATAGCTTTTATGCACTAAAAAACTGGCCTTACGCGCGAAGAACCTTTGAAGATGTTTTGAAATATTTCCCTAAAAATGAGAATGCAGTGAAACTGGCAACTCAACGCCTAGAGAAGATGAAGGCGGCGGGTCATTAATAGTTTTCAGTCAATTTTGACCTGAAAAATACCCCCAAAGTAGGGGGGTGGCTTATGAAATTACGAGGCCTTCAATATGAATAACGCTTCACACTATAACGCCACTGTCGTCTGGCAACGTGGCTCTCAAACTTTTTCCGATAATAAATATAGCCGTGCCCATCAATGGGTATTTGATAGCGGCACGAGTATCGCCGCATCCTCATCTCCACATATTGTTCCCCTGCCCTATTCTGTGGACGAGAATATCGACCCAGAAGAAGCTTTCGTCGCTTCGCTATCCAGTTGCCATATGTTGTTCTTTTTATCCTTCGCAGCGAAAAATAAATGGATCATTGATAGTTATGAAGATAGCGCCAGTGGTACTTTAGAGAAAAACGAAGAAGGTAAGTTAGCGATGACGAAAGTCGTGCTAAACCCTGAAATCAAGTATTCAGGGGAAACACCCTCGAAAGAGCAAGAGGCGGAAATCCACCACCTTGCTCACGAAGCATGCTTTATTGCTAATTCTGTAAAAACAGTCGTTGAAATCAAATAATCTCAAGCTGTTTCCATCACTTAGTTTGGCTTGTAAATAACCAGACTTGTTTTAACAAACGGATTCTGCGGATAACGACGCACCACTTTATCTTTTACCGCGACTGCTTCTGGTTTATGGCTATAAGGTCCAAGGCGGACTTTATAAATCGTCCGGCCTTTTGACTGACTTGCCAAAACAAATGCCGAATAACCGTCGCGCGCAAAATCATTCATAACCGTTTCTGCTTGTTCCAGCTGCTTCGTTGCCATTAGCTGTACGCCATACCCTTTGAAGCTATCAGAACCTGAGAACTTATTGGAAATAGTACTTTTTAATGAGGTAAATTTTTTCGCGTTGATCAAGCCTTTATCATTCGCAATATAAGCCCCATAAGCAATGCCACCAATGACGATCATAAGCATCAATTTACTTAAAATAGAACCGGTCTGTTTAGTTAAAGGCTTACGCCCGCAATAGGCTTTTTTACCTTGTAGAGCCGAAATATTCGGCGAGGTTTTCTTATTCATTTTTATATCCCCTAATGGATTTACCATTAAGAGTTATATTACTAGAGAGAACATTTATGCAAGATTAACGATAATTAAGACACTCGTATCCGTAAAATATGCCCCAAAGTAGGGGGGTGGCTTTTGCTCTTATTTAGGGCTTTCAAAGAAAATATAGGACGTGGAATAATCACTAAATTCAAAATAGATTTTTTTCTTTTCATCTGCATCAACAATATCATTCAGGTTTTTGTCGAGATACCCATATCCATATCGATAAGGTCGATGCTCCTCATTACCAGTTCCACCTGCTGTACTTAGCTTATCTATTTTAATAAAGCGTCTGACTAATTTCTCTCCTGCGTATACTTCAAGTATCCCATTGGTTCCTGTCCAGTTATTTAATGCTCTACCGAGCTGGTTTTGGGTTTCCTGAGTACAGCCTGCCAGTGCGACTAAAATTGCGATAATAAAAAGTTTTTGTTTCATAAAATGTCTCCTATACTTGTCTTCATGATACTTTACTATGTGCATGACCCAATGTGTAGCTGGTGCTGGGGCTTTAGCCCTACCTGGTCTAAAATTCGAACGCAACTTCCTGACAATATTGAAGTGAAATACTTGTTGGGTGGACTCGCTCCTGACTCTGACGAGCCGATGCCAGAGCAAATGCAGGAAGCGATTGCAGGCTACTGGAAACGAATCCAGCAACATATTCCCGGAACTAAATTCAACTTTGATTTTTGGCAAGAATGCGAACCGAGAAGATCGACCTACCCTTCTTGCAGAGCGGTAATTGCAGCACGAAAGCAAAAACCAGAAATCGAGCGCAAGATGATCGATGCTATTCAAAAAGCCTATTATCTGAAAGCAAAAAACCCCTCTAATGATGAAACATTAATCGATATTGCAGAATCATTAGGCTTAGACAAAGAAGCTTTCTCAGCCGACCTTAATTCAGCTGAAACCCAGCAACAACTTGAAGAAGAAATGACCTTTGCCAGACAAATTGGCGCGCAGGGATTTCCGAGCATGATGCTGGAGATAGAGGGTAGATATGAATATCTACCACTGGATTATAACGACTCGAGTAAGACACTCGAACTGCTAAACCAAATAAATACCTAGAAGAAAAACCTTTAGGTCACCCCCCTACTTACGAATGCTATTTACGTTTTTGTTCTTTTAAAACGTAAATAGCATTTATGCTCCGCGAGTGGGCGCTTTACATTATCAATTACGAATCAATCAAAGACTTGGGAAGGTACTTATTCCAGGCGACTGTGTTATTACCTATGGCAAAGAAATATGGGTTTAATAATGAATCTTTAGTGTTGTAGAGTAACGGCGACATATCAATGTTCACGATTTTTCCACCCGCTTCATTCAATATACAGTGAGCTGCAGCAGTGTCCCATTCTGAGGTTAGCCATAATCGCGGATACAAATCAGCATTACCTTCAGCCACCATACACATTTTTAGTGAACTACCCATGCTCTGCAGATCATACTGGCCATTATCTGCTTCGTAATTTTCCAGAAACTTAACCATATCTTCGCCCGTATGCGAACGACTGCCGACGAAAATAGCAGTATCCGGCACATCACGAGAATGAATCGCTTCTGGTTCAGTCGAGCTTTTATCGCTAGTCTTAAAACTCCCAAGACCTTTGCCAGCAAAATAACTTAAACCCAAAGCAGGCGCATAAACAACACCCAGAATAGGTTTATGTTGATCAATTAAAGCAATGTTTACGGTAAAGCTATCCCTTCGATTGATAAACTCTTTAGTACCATCCAAGGGGTCGACCAGCCAGTAGGTGTCTCTTGACGCTCTCTCTTCAAAAGGAAGATGAGCTGACTCTTCTGAGAGGATTGGAAATTGCAGGTCCAATTTTTTTAATTCTTCGTCGATGAATTTATTTGCTGCAAGGTCTGCCGATGTTACAGGGGAATCATCAGATTTAGTTTCTGTGTCGAAACCACTCTTATAAATCTCCATTATTTTTTCACCCGCACCTACTGCGATACGACGAATTTCTGGCAATAATATTGATAGCTGTTCTTGATTCATTTCTTCGGCTCTTATCGTTTATGGATTTTTAGCTAAGTGTTGTTTTAATAAATACACAGCCGCCACACTTCTACCTTCCGCAAAATCATCTCTTTCTATGAGCTGATCTATTTCACTTAACTTCCACGGAACCACTTCAATTTCTTCAGGTTCGTCACCTTCTTCACGACGTTCAGATAAATCTTCAGCTAAAATAATATTAGTTACATGTCCCAAATAACCAGGCGCTAAACTCAATGCTTTTAACAAGGTTAGTTTGGCTGATTGATAACCAACTTCTTCCATAATTTCGCGATTAGCTGCATGCAGGGTTTCTTCGCCAACTTCCACTTTGCCCTTAGGAAAAGCTAATTCATAGCGTTCTGTACCCGCTGCGTATTCACGAATCAATAGCACTGTGTCTTCTTGACCCTCTTTTCTCAGGATAGGGACAATAAGCACTGCGCCAACGCCACGACTGACTAATCGTTCATATTCTCTTTTTTCGCCGTTTGAAAACTCGAGATCCAATGCTTCTATTTCAAATAAACGGCTACTGGCAACTTTTCTGGTTTGATGTATGGTGGGTAACTTATTTTTCAATTTTTGATCGCTCATGGCTGAGGAGTTTACAGGCAGATGAAAGCAATTCCTATTGATTGGCAAAACATATCTACCGTTTTTCTCGATATGGACGGCACCCTTTTGGATTTACATTATGACAACCACTTCTGGCTAGAACATATCCCTAAACGCTATGCAGAAAAGCACGGTTTGAGCATTAATGAAGCAAGTGAGCTGCTAGAGAAAAAGACATCTGCGATTGCTGGCACTCTAGACTGGTATTGTCTTGATTACTGGCAAGATAATCTGGATATGGATATTGTGAGTCTAAAACATGAAGTGGCAGAAAAAATTGCTATTCGTGAAAATGTAGTGGAATTTCTTGAACATCTTCGAGCGCTGAATAAAAGAATTGTGTTGCTTACAAATGCGCACAAAAAAACCATTGAGGTAAAGTTTTCATACGTTTCTATAGAACAATATTTTGATCGTATTATCACTTCTCACGATATTGGAATCGCCAAGGAAGAAGATGGTTTTTGGGATGAACTCGAGAAGACTGAAGCTTTTTCGCGAGAACAAAGTTTATTTATAGATGATAATTTAGATGTTTTAAAAGCAGCGCAAAAATCTGGAGTAAAACATTTACTATCAATTTCTAGACCAGATTCTAATCAAGCCGCTAAAGACACGGAACATTTTATAGCTGTAGATTGCTATTCCCAATTATTAACGAGTAATAATTAATTAAAAAAGTGCCCTAAAGGTGGGGGGTGGCTTTCTTGATTTAACTTCTAGTTACAAAAGGTCGTTATAGTAGATCGCCACTCTCTTGAGAGCTTTTAGGAGCATTTAAACCAAAATGCTGCCAAGCATGGCGTGTTGCAACACGGCCTCTTGGTGTACGCATTAAAAATCCTTGCTGAATTAAGAATGGCTCAATCACATCTTCTATAGTGCCGCGCTCTTCACCAATTGCGGCCGCAATACTTTCAACGCCTACTGGACCACCATCAAATTTTTCCATAATAGCAAGCAAGACGCGTCGATCCATGTGATCGAAACCTAAATTATCGACATTGAGCATATTCAGTGCCAGATCTGATATTTCCTTGGTGATTTTCCCGTCTGACTTTACCTGAGCATAATCACGAACACGTCGGAGAAGTCTATTCGCTATACGAGGTGTGCCTCGTGATCGGCAGGCAATCTCTGCGGCACCATCGTCGTTAATTTCTACATTAATGATTCCTGCAGCTCTTTTAACAATATGCGTGAGGTCTTTGACATTATAGAACTCAAGTCGCTGCACAATCCCAAAGCGGTCTCTTAACGGAGAGGTCAATAACCCTGCTCGTGTCGTAGCACCGACCAATGTAAATGGAGGGAGGTCTAATTTTATGGACCTTGCTGCAGGTCCTTCTCCGATCATGATGTCCAGCTGAAAGTCTTCCATAGCTGGATATAAAATCTCTTCAATCACTGGACTTAAACGATGAATTTCGTCAACAAACAACACATCATTTTCTTCAAGATTGGTCAATAATGCAGCTAAATCACCGGCTTTTTCTAAAACAGGTCCAGAGGTTTGTCGCAGGTTTGCGTTCAATTCATTCGCAATAATGTGTGAGAGCGTCGTTTTACCTAAACCCGGAGGCCCAAAAATAAGCACATGATCCAGCGCTTCGCCACGTGCTTTTGCTGCTGGAATAAATATTTCCATCTGCTCACGAACGGTTGGCTGCCCTACATAATCTTTCAGGTATTTTGGGCGTATCTTTTCTTCAATATCATTGGTCGCATCATCTAGACCGGCAACAGGTGAGATTATACGATCACTACCGAAGTCGTTGAATGGATCGTCACTCACGATAGGCTTGCCTTAAGTGCTTTTCGTACGATTTCTTCTACAGACAATCCATCACTTGAATATTTTGAGACCATTTGGCTCGCATGAGTTGGTTTGTAGCCTAAAGCGAGAAGTGCTGCGGTCGCTTCATCTTCCATGTTTCTTGCAGAAACAGGAATTGAAACGTCGGCTTCTAATTGCGCGGATGGCTCTGGTAAACGATCTCGCATTTCTATAATCAATCTTTCTGCGGTCTTTTTACCAACCCCGGGTAATTTGGTTAAACCTGCAACATCATTAGCATGAACACGCTGAGAGAATTCGTTTGCAGTCATCCCTGAAACAATAGCAAGCGCCATCTTAGGGCCGACACCATTAACTTTTAATAAGGTCCGGAAAAGTGCGCGTTCTTCTACCGAACTAAAAGCATAGAGCGTGTGCGCATCTTCTCTAACAATCAGGTGTGTATATAAAGTAACTTCATTATCTATCTCTGGAAGATCGATAAACGTTGTCAGTGAAGCAAGTAGTTCATAACCAACACCACCCACATCTAATAATAATTCTGGTGCTTGCTTTTGCAAGATATTACCGCGTAATAAACCAATCATTTCGACATTGTTTCCATAGCTTGTTGTAATCGTATTTTAGTTGAGCCGACATGCGCGTGACTCAGAGCTATTGCTAAACCATCTGCTGTATCTGATTGCAGTTTACCTGAAAGATTTAGCAGTAATTTAACCATATGTTGTACTTGTGATTTATCTGCGTTTCCTTTCCCCACAACTGCTTGTTTTATTTCGCGAGCACTGTATTCATAAACGGGAATATCCTGCATCACAGTTGCGCAGATTGCTGCTCCTCGAGCCTGCCCCAGTTTTAATGCAGAGGAGGGGTTGTTCGATAAGAACACATCTTCAATTGCCATTTGTGTTGGCTTGAATTCTCTAATGATTAATTCAATTTCTTTATATATTTTACCCAAACGCAAAGGAAATGCATCATTGCCTAAACGAATACAGGTACTGTAAACATGCTGACTGTAACGCCCATCACTATCAATAATCCCAATACCTGTAATTCTTGAGCCTGGATCTATTCCGAGAATTCTCATAATAAAACCAGTTTAACGTTTAGAGGAAGTGATACAGGAACATGTTAAAGAGATCTTTGTAGTGCAGCTTCTCTCTTTCTTTTTTTTATTAATCATTCTTTCCCCTAATTATCATTTTGATTCAAATAATAACATAGAAGGGGAAAAGTGAGATAATTGAGCGCTATCCTTGAAGATTAAATTTCAATCATTTCAAATTCTGACTTACCGACGCCGCAATCAGGGCATTCCCAGTTTTCCGGAACATCTTCCCACTTGGTTCCTGGTGCAATCCCATCCTCTGGCCACCCTTGTTCTTCCTCATAAACAAGCCCGCAAACAATACACATATATGACTTCATGGTTTTAATCTCATCAATATCTTTTAAATAATTCTTAAGCATGGAGGTGGAAACCACAATTTCAAATATTCTCTATTTTAACTAGGGTTATCAATGGATTTTCTATAACTACAATTTAATAATTAAAATGAAAACTACCGATTATCTTGAGAATCTTCCAAATCTTCTTGAGTAACTTTAGAATGCTTAATGTGTCTACCTAAATAAATCTAATAATAAAATAATAGAGACAGAGTCCTTAAATAATAATGACAACGGTTCAAAACAAAAATCTTCCCAGCCTACTAAAGAAATTAGTTGCTGATAAGAAACTAGCCCAAGACGTCGCAGAAAAAGCTGTTGCTGATTCGACTGAAAGGGGTGTTTCTATCACGACGCATTTGGCTCAGCGGAAATTAGTCGATGAAAACGATCTTGCTGTTTATAACAGTAAAGAGTTCGGCCTGAGTCTGGTAGATATTGACACCATAGAAATAGCTATGGATGTTGAAAATTTACTCCCGAAAGAAATGATGCGGAAAACTCAGCTTTATCCGCTATTCAGAATGGGCAAAGCGATTACAATTGCTGTAGCTGATCCTTTCTTTCTCTCCCACTTAAGTGATGTCAGATTTGCTACAGAGTTAATGCCAGAGCCTGTCATCGTTGAATACTCTAAATTACAAAAACTTTTGAATCCTGACTACAGTGATTCTGCCGTTAGTTCAGGAATGACCATTTCTTCTGATACAGCGGCCCAAGATCTTGTAATTGAGACCAATGAACTAGAATCAGAAGAGGAAGAAGATGATTCTGGTGTGGATGTTACTGAGTTCTTAAATGAACTTTTATCACATGCTATTAAAAAGAAGGTTTCGGATATTCATATCGAACCTTATGAGAAAATTTTACGCGTAAGGTTCCGCTTGGATGGAATGTTACAAGTGGTAAGTATGCCACCAAAAGCTCTGGCGAGAAAAATGACATCTCGTATTAAAGTCATGGCTCAGCTAAATACTTCTGAAAGACGTATACCGCAAGATGGTCGTATTCACTTCAGAATGGGTGAAGATAAATATATCGATTTTCGTGTAAATACATTACCGACTTTATACGGTGAAAAGATCGTAATGCGTATCCTCGATTCTGATACCGCAGCTCTAGGCATCGACGTACTTGGCTTTGACGACAAACAAAAAAGCGACCTTTTAGTAGCGCTAGGTAAACCAGATGGAATGATTCTGGTAACAGGGCCAACCGGTAGTGGTAAGACGGTAACCTTATATGCAGGTCTAAATATTCTCAATACTTCAGAGAGAAATATCTCTACTGCTGAAGATCCTGCGGAAATTCAAGTACCTGGCATTAATCAGGTCAACGTAAATAATAAAGTCGGCCTTACCTTTGCAAGTGCACTAAGGGCTTTTTTACGTCAAGATCCAGATATCATAATGGTTGGTGAGATTCGAGACCTTGAAACTGCAGAAATTTCTGTGAAAGCCGCACAAACAGGTCACTTGCTGTTATCAACCCTACATACAAATAGCGCTCCAGAAACACTGACTCGTTTAATCAATATGGGTGTTCCGGCATTTAATATTGCATCCTCAGTTCATTTAATCGTTGCTCAACGCCTTGCTCGAAGATTATGTAAGGAATGTAAGGTTTTAGTTGAAGATGTTCCAAAACAGGCCCTCATTCAGCTTGGGTTCGATGAGCAAGAGATAGAATCTATTGAAATTTACGAACCCAATGGATGTGGTGAGTGTGCAAATGGCTATAAAGGCCGTGTAGGTATCTATCAAGTGATGCCTATTTCTACAAAAATGGAAACCATGATTATGGATGGTGCTAATTCATTGGAATTAGCAGCACAAGCAAAATTAGAAGGGATCAACGATTTAAGACAATCAGCATTAAACAAAGTAAAACAAGGGGTCACCTCTTTAGCTGAATTAGAACGTGTCACGAAAGATTAATATCAGGAAATTATTATGGCCACAGCAGTAGCAAAAAAAACTAATAAATTAGATCAGCCTACTTTTGTATGGGAAGGGATTAATAAAAGTGGAGTAAAGATTCGTGGTGAGAACCAGGCAACGAATGAAAACTTCCTTAGAGCTGAACTAAGAAGGCAGGGTATTAGCCCGAAATCTATTAAAAAGAAAAGTAATAGACTCACTGGCGGTAAAATTAAACCTGTCGATATTGCTCAATTTGCCCGTCAGTTAACTACGATGATGCGTGCAGGCGTTCCAATGGTTCAATCTTTAGAATTGATTAGCAACGGTCATGAAAAACCTGCGATGCGAGAATTGATCAAAAAAATCACCAAAGATATTGAAGGCGGTGAAGACTTAGCAGGCGCTCTTACCCATCATCCTCTTTACTTTGATAGTCTATTTGTTAACTTGATACGAGCAGGAGAACAGGCGGGTACTTTAGAAGATATGATTGACAAAGTAGCTACCTATAAAGAAAAAACGGAGAGAATGAAAGCCAAAGTTAAAAAAGCGATGATGTATCCTGTTATTGTTATCATTGCTGCGGTAGTTGTTTCGGTGATAATGCTTGTATGGGTTATTCCAACCTTCAAAGATATATTTGAAGGTTTTGGAGCTGATTTACCAGCCTTTACACTTTGGGTTATAGGGCTATCTGAGTGGTTACAAGCCAACTGGTGGTTACCTCTTATTATGACTATAGGTGGTATAGCTGGATTTACTCAGGCAAGACGTAGATCCAAAAAATTTCATCGTTTTATAGACAGACTATCTCTTAAAATCCCATTAATGGGGGTTATCATCAATAAATCTGCTGTTGCAAGATTCTCTCGTACACTTTCCACGATGTTCGCAGCAGGTGTTCCGATGGTGGAGGCTATGGATGCTGTAGCAGGAGCCACAGGTAACGTGGTTTATGAAGAAGCTACTTTGCAAATTAAAGAGGATACCTCTAAGGGTGTTCAATTACACGTAGCAATGACTACCACACAGGAATTTCCTAGTATGGTTGTTCAAATGGCTAAAATAGGTGAAGAGTCCGGACGACTTGAAGAAATGTTGGATAAAGTTGCTGACTATTTTGAAGAACAAGTTGATGATTTAGTAGATACACTATCAAAACAGATGGAACCTATGATTATGGCTGTTTTGGGTGTTCTAGTTGGTGGATTAGTTGTAGCGATGTACTTACCAATCTTTAAGTTGGGTGCAGCAGTAGGTTAAACTGATTGATCTAAAGGGCTCAGGGGAAAATAAATGGAATTGATTTTACTTTTAAGGGAGAACACATTGTTCTTTCTTACAGTTATAGGGTTGTTTTCACTGCTTGTGGGCAGCTTCTTGAACGCAGCTATCTACCGTATTCCAATAATGTTACAGCAGGGCTGGAGAGAAGAATGCGAAGAGCTTTTTGGCGGGAATCACTCAGATCCTAATCATGATTCTTCTAAGAAATTCAACTTATTTGTGCCAAGATCACAATGCCCTCACTGCGGACATATGATTACTGCCATTGAAAATATTCCTGTTATCAGTTATCTCTTTTTAAAAGGTAAATGTTCCTCTTGTAAAACAGGCATTTCCATTCAATATCCTCTGGTAGAGCTAGCAACGGCTGCAATATCAGTTTTTGTTGCCTGGAAAGTTGGTTTTGGTTGGCAAACTCTTGCCGCTTTAATCTTCACTTGGACGTTAATTACTTTATCATTAATTGATGCT
This sequence comes from Cocleimonas sp. KMM 6892, assembly GCF_035798195.1. NCBI lineage: Bacteria > Pseudomonadati > Pseudomonadota > Gammaproteobacteria > Thiotrichales > Thiotrichaceae > Cocleimonas > Cocleimonas sp. KMM 6892. The sequence goes on from NZ_JAPFBV010000001.1 coordinate 727,200, forward strand.
AAAACCATGCTGCTACCGGACAATCTTACGATTCCATTAATGTGGTTAGGGATTGTAGTAAATTACCAAGAAATCTTTATTGACCTCAGAAGCAGTGTTCTAGGGGCAATGATAGGCTATATGTCTTTATGGAGTCTTTTCCATCTATTCAAATTAATAACTGGCAAAGAAGGTATGGGCTATGGAGACTTCAAAATATTAGCAGCTATCGGGGCATGGGCTGGCTGGCAAATATTACCTTTTACAATTTTTGCAGCTTCACTGGTTGGGGCAGTCGCAGGAATTTTGATGATCGTTTTAAAAGGTCAAAAAGAGAGTCAACCAATACCATTTGGTCCATGGCTAGCGCTTGCAGGTTTTGTTGGATTCATCTGGAGAGAGCCCATCGTAAATTATATGACAAATTATTTTGGTTTAACTTAAAAGACAACTTACCAGAAGGAGTTCCCTCCTTAGTATAATACGTTAAGACATCTCGTATGAGTAATAACCAGTGAAATTGACATACCAATAGGTATGCTGGAGACTACCTGTATGGACGCTAGTACAATCAAGATTATTTTATCCAAATATGTATTGTTAATTCTCTGCATATTAATGCCATATAAAATATATGGCGAAAACAAGTTATTAAACGTAAGCATAGTGCCGCTTTCTTCCGTCCTCATTTCTACCAAAAATAGCGCACCTGCAAATATTATTAGCACAAATCACTCTACACTGAGTGCGGAAATCACAGGCAGAGTAAACTCTATAGACACTGAAGCTGGCTCTTTTGTTCGAAAAGGGGAAAAACTCGCTTCATTAGATTGTAGAAGTTACCTTTTAGCCAAGAAACAAGCAGAAGCCGCACTGAAAGTAGCGGAAACCCAACTCAACTTAGCCAAAAAACAGCTTGTTCGAAATCAACGATTAATCAAAAACGGCACAATACCTCGAGAACTATTCGAGAGAACAGAAGCCACTCAACAGACTTCTCTAGCAGATATCGAACTAAAGAAAGCGTCCATAGAGAACACAGAACTGACTATTGAACGCTGTACATTCAAAGCACCTTTTTCAGGGCAAATCACCCAAAAAATAGTACAACAAGGGCAACTTGTTTTACCAGGAACTGCCCTTTTTCAATTAATGGAAGATGCGGCATTAGAAGTTAAAGCGAACATACCAGTTACATCTATCAATGAGGTTAAAGGCGCAAAACTGATTGAGTTTGTTTCTGGCGAAGAAAGAATCAAAACATCTATTCGAAGTATTATTCAAAACGTTGACGTGACAAGCAGAACCCAGGAAGTTCGCTTATCCTTACCTGACTCTACTCACCTTGCTGCGGGATTATCCGGAAGAATTGAATGGAGTAACGGCAACTTGCAAATACCAACCGAATATATTCAAAGAAAAGGCCAAAACCTCGGCATTATGATTGCTGAAGATATCGTGGATGGCACTGGTAAAGCAAAGTTTATCGCGCTAAAAAATGCCATAGAAGGTCAACCAGCAAATATCGATTTACCCCAACAAACAGCAATCATCAATAAAAATCAATTCAGGGTTAGTGATGGACAACTTATTAGTACTCAGTAGCTAATAAGAATAATCCTAAACATTTATGTATTCACGCCTCATCCAAAATCATGTACTTGCAAATCTAACATTTGTATTAGTGCTGATTATTGGATTCTTATCCTACAAAGAAATGCCTCGTCAGCAAGATCCGACCATAAATTTTAATTGGATAACTATCATCACCGCCTTACCCGGCGCTTCTGCATCAGATGTAGAAAAAAGAGTAACGGATGTACTTGAAGATTCTATCAATGGCATCTCAGACATGAACTTCGTCTCCAGTAATAGCCGTGAAAATATTTCAAGCATTCTGGTTCGTTTCGAAGATATTCCTGAAAGGCGCTATGATAAAAGACTCGCTGATTTACGCCGTGAATTACAAAATGTACAAAACGAATTACCTGAAGAAGCGTTAGATTCTCAAATATTGGAGATTACATCGGGTAATGCATTTCCTGCAGCACTAGTTGCCGTAGTTTCAGATGCTGATGATGAGCGATTACGAAAACGCGCCCAGACTGTTAGTGACTCAATAGAACAAATGACAGGCGTTGATCGTGTAGATTCTGTCGCACTTGATGACCCTGAACTGCAAATCAATTTTATTCCTGAAGCACTTGAATCGTTACAACTCACTCCCGGAAAACTCGCTGATTCACTCAAACTTTGGTTTCAAGACGTATCTGCCGGAACCACAAGCATCGGCAAACAAAGTTGGCTAGTTAGAATAGTGGGAAAAAATAGTGATCCATCTGAAGTGGCTCAATTTCCTATTCCTGATTTAAATGGCGAGGTACCACTTTCTCGTGTTGCCGTTGTGCAACGAGCACGAAAAAAAGCCTCTCAAGAAGTCAATATCGATGGAAAACCCGCGGTTTTACTATCAGTAATGAAGCAAGATAACACCAATGTTATCCAACTCATTGACCAGTTAAATCAGTGGGTTGAAGAACAAAACATCATTACTGAAAGCACTGGCATTCAATTACAAATGGTCGATGACCAAACCTTACCGACAAAACAAGCGATTAACATCATGCAAAGTAATGCACTGATTGGCTTGTTACTGGTATTGATTGTGGCATGGCTATTTTTAGGTACTCGTATAGCCCTGTTAACCGCGATTGGCATTCCTTTTATCTTGGCAGCCACATTCTGGGTATTGGCAGCGAACGGAGAAACCCTGAATATCACAGTATTGCTAGGTGTTGTGATTGTATTAGGAATGCTGGTTGATGACGCCGTGGTTGTGGTTGAATCGATTTATTACCGACTTCAAAGAGGCATGAATTCTCTAGATGCCGCAACTGGCGCTATGAAGGAAGTTGCTCTTCCGGTTACTACGGCAGTTTTAACCACGATTGCTGCTTTTCTACCATTAATGTTATTGCCCGGGATTTTGGGTAAATTCATGCGTGTGATACCGATGGTAGTGACCATTGCTTTAATTATTAGCCTGATAGAAGCCTTTTGGATGCTTCCTTCTCACGTTCATGGCGCTAGAATTAACTTTGCTAAACCCTCAAGAATTCAACGATGGCGTGAATCCTTTATTCACTGGATTCAGCTCAAATACTCTAAAATTCTAATCCGTGCATTGCGTTGGCCGAAAATGACGCTTCTCACTATTTTCCTAGCGTTTGCCACAGCCATTGGTGCACTTAGTGCAGGAATGATTCGAGTCGATTTTTTCGCATCAGATACCTTAAGAATTTTCTATGTAAATGTTGAAATGCCAACATCAACCCCTTTGGATGAAACACTAAATACCACGTTGAAGGTAGAAGCAGCCATTAAAAAACACCTTAAAGGCGCTACAGAAAATATCAAAGAAAACCCGGATACTGTTAGAGATGCCCGCTCAGTCGCTAGTTATGCTGGTCTTATGTTTACCGAAACAGAACCCATGTACGGCGATCAATACGGACAGATTGTTGTAAGCCTGTTGCCGATGGATCAAGGCTCACGCGATGTAGACACTATTATTAATGAAATGCGAGAAGACGTCACAAGTGTCGTTGGGGCAAACAATATCTCATTCTTAAAACTTCAGGGCGGTCCACCTTCAAGTAAACCAATCAGTGTGAAAGTTCGAGGCGATGACTACCAGACTATCAAACAAGCCAGCGACAAACTTCGTGAAATTTTAGAAGGCATCAAAGGCATAAAAGACATCAGTGATGATGCCAGTCGTGGTCGTATGGAACTCACCTTGAAGATGAATCACGATGCGGTTCGCCGTTCGGGTATAAATCCTATGGATATCACAAGAACCGTTCGTTTGCTCGTTGACGGTGAAGTCGTAGCAGAGATGCAAGACAAAGGTGAAAAACTACAAATCCGTGTGAAAGCAGACTCAACCAAAAGCAATGATATCGGCGAATTACTAAGATTCAGAATGCCCACTCCTAGTGGTTCGAGCATTCCACTAAACCAGTTAATGACCCAGGAACGTGGCGTATCTTTGGGTAATATTCGTCACTACAATTTCAGAAGAGCGATTACATTAGAGGCAGATATTGATAAGCCCAAAGGAAAAGAAGACTTTATGGCTTGCCGTTTACGTCCCGCACTTTATGGAGAAGAGCGTGACTACAATCAATGTGAATTAGATACGGTGACCGCCAATAAGTTAATGCTCGATGGTTGGGAAAAGTATCGTAAGGATTTCCCCAGTATTGACCTCGATTTTTCAGGACAACTGGATGATATCAAAGACAGTATAAACTCAATAGCCAAGCTATTCTTGATTGGAATCGGTTTGATGTATCTAATATTAGGCACTCAGTTCAAAAGTTATTTTCAGCCTTTTATTATTCTTGCAACCGTTCCACTTGCTTTTACGGGTGTTATTTTAGGGTTATTAGTCACGCAAAACCCGCTAAGTTTATATACCTTATATGGTGTTGTTGCTTTAGCTGGAATTGCAGTAAATGCAGCGATTGTGCTTATATCTGCTGCCAATGACCGAATTTATGCCGGCATGTCGGCTGTTCACGCAACCATCTATGCATCACGACGACGTGTCATTCCTATAATGATTACAACATTAACCACTATTGCCGGGTTAATGTCATTGGCAATTGGGTTAGGTGGTCAGTCTCTAATCTGGGGGCCTGTTGCCACTTCCATTGTTTGGGGTGTCGGCTTCTCATCTCTACTCACTTTATTTGCTATTCCTACCCTGTATCTTGCGGGGATGAGAAGAAAAGAACGAAAACGTAGAAAGCAATTGAAGAACTAGGCACACCTTAAGAATAAAAAAGCCTTAGTGAATTTCTAGATAAAATAATCATCACCACGACAACATATTGATATTTAAGTCGTTGATTTATATTAAGCCTAGTCTATGATTCCACCTTCAATATTTAAGCTTTTTAAAAGAGATTCTAATAATAAATGGCAAATTTCAATACACATTTAGGTGTAGCAGCCGTTGGCTCTGGCATGCTCGCGACGCTTTGTTTACAAGTAGGTTTAGTCGACGCAAAAGACGCAATACTGCTTGCAAGTATGGGGGTGGTTGGCGGAATTTTACCTGATATCGATTTACACTATTCTTACCCTAGTCGTATTTTGTTTTCGTTATTAGGCATAGTGGCGGCATTTCTCTGGGTGTTTGCTGCTGAAAATGATCTGCCCATCATCTATCTGTGGGGAGCAGGTTTAGGTGTGTATTTGATCGTTCGTTATCCCATCTGGAGCGTGTTTCAAAAAATGACCGTTCACCGCGGAGCGATTCATTCTATTGGTGTCGCTATTCTATTCGCCTTTGCAACAGCAGCAATCAGTTATCACTTTTTTGCCAGACCGGCGTTTATCTCCTGGTTGGTTGCGTTTTTTATCTTTTCAGGATTTATTCTGCATCTGTTGCTCGATGAGATATATAGCGTAGATTTTATGGGGCAACGACTCAAACGGTCTTTCGGTACAGCGCTCAAACTTATAGATTACAAAGATAAAACCAGCAGTGCAGTCATCATCTTAGGTATTGTTGGACTCTGGTTTGTGACCCCCGATACTCGGATTTTTATCGATACAATCACAAGCCCTGAAACCTATCGTGTTATCTCTGAACGCTTATTTTAGTAAATAGATTTATCCAGAGATTCAAATGGCACCCCCCTACTTACAGGGGGGGGGGGGTTCATTAAACTGAAGTTTTAAGCAGCTGCTTTCGCTAGCGCTTTTTGAATCACCGGCACTAAACCTTCAGGTAATTTCACACTGCCAGAAAGCGCAAAATCGTGCGCAGCTGGTGACATTTTTTTCCAGGTACGAATAATGATATCGATCCATTTATCTTCATCATACTCGGTAAATTTTTCATACATCGCGGTCATATAATGTTCGATAAACGTTAGTGCTGCGATATCTTCAACGACTTGTGTATCGGTATTTGTTTTTAAGTTTTTCTTACCGATGGCTAATTTAACTCGCTCTATCGTTTCTTCATCATATCCAACCTTTTCTAATAACGCAGCGGCAGTATCCGCGTGAAATTTATACAGATTGGTTCGCCAAAGATGATAGCCCTTGCGATTCATTGGATAGTCGCTACGAGGAGATTTCCAGCGTTCAATATGCTGTGCCGCAACGGAAAGTTTAGCAACATCCTCAGCATCGGGAATAAAACGTGACAGCATATCTAGCATACGCTTCGAATAAAGTAGTTCCTTTGGAACCTCTTTCCCTTCATCCATTTCGATATTAGGATCTTTGCTATTCGCTGCATCATAAAGCGCTAGTGCGTCTTCTAGCATCTGTGTGTTTGATGAACTCATAGTAACTCCATTAGTGTTTGCTTATTTAGATTAGCTATTCTAACGGAAAAAAGATCTTTTAAAAATGAGAATTATATTTACGCGGTTATTCTAAGACCTTTGCTTACACACTTATTGAGCAACTAGCCATGAAATAACTATCGATGTATTAACTAATTCAACCAGCCATTATCAAAATCCTGATCCTGCATTTCATCGACTTTCTTCTCGATGGTATTCAGTGCCCGAATCATGGTGACTGTTTTCTTTTCCAGGTCTTTAAGCTTTTTCATACGGAATGGTGTTTCATCGACTGGCACTTCAACCTCATCTGCTGTGATTAAGGTAGAGCGAGCTTTCTTACGTCGATCGAATGTAATGTAATACAAAGACGTATAGGCCTTATGAATCTCTTCATGAAGTGCATCAACATCCCTCAGTTGCGGGATATTAACCAGCTTAAACCCTTCTTCTTGATACCACTTGCCAAAGGCACAGGCTTTACAATCTACTGGTTTTTTTACCTGCTCTTCAGGCACACCTTTAACCAGTTTGTAACCTTGTTTGATCCATTCGATATGGTCTGGTTTAGCCTGCTGTAGGCTTTTAATAATATGCGCTTTATTCATGATGGTTTGATTATTTTTAATATTTTAAGCACTGGTAGTAACTGATTGATTTAGTTGAATCAATTACCCTATCTAACAATCATAAACGGCTCGGCAACAATTTCAATAATATTCAGATTAACTGCAATATTGTTTCTTTTCGTGTTCAATCATATCTTCCAGAGTCTTACCCTTTTCGTGCGGATAACTGTCAGTGAGAACCCTCAATACCTGAATTCTATCCAAACGAAAAACACGAAACTCCTGACGTAATTCACACCACGCGCCGATGGTCCAGATTGATCCCCAGAAAAACAGTCCTAATGGCCAGATTGTTCTTTCCGATGCTTTGCCGTCAGCACGCGTGTATTGCATATTCAATTTAAAACGGTTATCAGCTGCTTTGCGCACCTGCGTCATCATCGATGCGACTTTGGGGTGAATCCGCATATACGGTGAAAACATTTTGGTTTCATCGAGGCTGGATTTTAAATCAGCGGGCAAGACCGTTTCGATTTTGCTCAATACCGATTGAGCGGCGGTCGCTAATTCAGGATCTGCCCAACTATCTACTAATCGTGCCCCTAATGTTAGAGCACTAATTTCCTCTTTTGTGAACATCAGTGGCGGTAGATCAAATCCGCGCCTAACGACATATCCTATGCCCGCTTCACCTTCAATATTCACACCCGAAAGCATTAAATCTTTGATGTCTCGATAAATTGTGCGCTCAGATACCTCTAGTCTTTCAGCTAACCATGCTGCTGTCGTTACACGTCGTGTACGAAGAAATTGTACTATTTGAAAGAGTCTGTCGGCACGCCTCATAGATCCATTTATCCTTAATTATTGGTAGTCAACCCCATACTTACAGGCCCTTTTCTATCATATCCCTAATCTTATGAGCCTTCTCAAAATGATCTAATTGATGCGTTTGAATCCACCAGGTGGCAACTTCCATCAAACTCTCAGGGTCAGTGTTTTTATTAGCAAAAAATGCATAGAAAGACACCCCCACCGATTGCCCTTTTTCCGATATTTTCTTATCGCATATCTGAATCATTTGAGTTTTTAACTCTGCTCTCAGTTTTGTCATAAATGATCCGCTTTAAAAAAGTGCCTCAAAGTAGGGGGGTGACTTAATAAATCGATTCCAATTATTCCTGTTCGAAATAGCTAATAATAGTTAGAGCAGCACCTTGAGGGTCACTAATGACACACATGCGCCCTACCGTAGGAATATCTCTAGGCTCTAGTAATATCTTACCGCCCAGTACTTCGGCCTGTTTCGCGCTGGCTTCGACGTCATTCACTGTAACATAAGCGCCCCAGTATGGAGGCATCTCACCACATTCTGGAGTTAATGGCATTAAGCCTGCTTTCATTTCATCGTCAATCTTTGCCAGTGTATAAGGTTGATCCATTTCCATGTCTTCCATCTGCCAGTTGAACATTTTACCGTAGAAGGCTTTTGCGGCTGCCACATCTGTAGTCATTAATTCATTCCAGCTAAATGCACCGTGTTGTTTCATTGGGTTACTCATTTCTTCTATCTCCTTTCTTTTGTGTCTATTGCGTGATTTAAAAGCTTGTTAGCTTTATTAGTATTTGCTCTGTGTTTGCCTACTCACAAACAAACTATACGACAGCCATGCTGACAGCATTGTGTCAGTAGTCTTAAAATAATCGTATTTAAATGAAATTTTTACAAAGCTCCGTATAATCTGCGTTTTTCAAATTCAAGAGATACGTCTATGAGACCTAGTGGTCGCGCCAACGATGAAATGCGCCAAGTTAAATTTACCCGTAATTACACCATGCATGCTGAAGGCTCAGTTTTAGTTGAATTTGGAAACACCAAAGTGTTATGTACGGCGACGATTGATGAACGCACACCACCCTGGTTACGCGGTAAAGGCCAAGGCTGGGTAACGGCTGAATATGGCATGCTGCCACGTTCGACAAATTCACGTATGGGTCGTGAAGCGGCACGCGGCAAGCAAGGTGGTCGCACCATGGAAATTCAGCGATTAATTGGGCGTTCTTTACGTGCGATTGTTAATCTTGAAGCATTGGGCGAACGCCAAATCATCGTCGATTGTGATGTTATTCAGGCAGATGGCGGCACCCGAACAGCTTCTATCAGTGGTGCTTACGTTGCTTTGTGCGATGCGGTGCAAACTCTACTAGACTCTAAGAAAATCAAGAGAGATCCACTCATGGGTCAACTTGCTTCGGTTTCAGTCGGTATTTATAAGGGAAACCCAGTACTCGATCTTGATTATGCGGAAGACTCCAACGCAGAAACAGATATGAATGTCGTGATGAACAACGCAGGACATTTCATAGAAGTGCAAGGTACTGCAGAAGGTCATGCTTACAGCCGCGATGAAATGAATGCTATGCTTGATTTAGCAGAGAAAGGCATCAACGAGATCATTGAAATACAGGATGAAACACTAAAATAGTGAATACAGACGCCACAACACCAAAACAGAAAGTCGTACTTGCCAGCGGAAATGCAGGAAAGTTGCGCGAATTCTTTGAAATTCTCGGTAGCGCGGGTTTCGAAGTTGTGGCGCAATCTGATTATGATGTAACAGACGTGCCTGAAACAGGTCTTACATTTGTTGAAAACGCAATTATCAAAGCACGAAATGCAGCACAACAAACAGGTTTGCCTGCTTTAGCGGATGACTCAGGAATAGAGGTTGATGCACTGAACGGTCAGCCCGGTATTTACTCCGCACGTTATTCGGGCGAAGGTAATGCGGCAAACAATCAAAAACTGCTAGAAGAAATGAAAAATGTACCAGATGAGAAACGCACAGCGCGTTTTCGCTGTTGTATCGTCTTCATGCGCCATGCAGAAGACCCATCACCATTGATCGCTGATGCGAGTTGGGAAGGCACAATTCTAAAAGAATTATCCGGTACGAATGGCTTCGGATATGATCCTCTTTTTTATGTGCCTAGCTTTGGCAAAAGTGCTGCAGAACTCGATGCTGACGAAAAAAACAGTGTTAGTCATCGTGGTAAGGCGCTAGCAATCATGTTGCAGCTGATGAAAGATAACGTTTCATTATCTCTTGAAGACTCTTTGTCCGTTAAAGATTCTTTATCCGTTGAAGACTCTCTAATCGTCGAAGACTCATAATCCATTGAATACGCCTCTACTTTACATTCGCGCTACTTTATATTGGATTGGATTACTTACCAGCACCGTTTTCTACGGTTTATTTTCACCCCTTTTGTTGATGCTAGGGCCAAAACTCAGCTATCGAACAGTATTGCCATGGACACACTTTAATATCTGGTGGTTAAAAGTAACCTGTGGGGTCAATTACAACATTATCGGCAAAGAGAATATCGACCTGAATAATCGTGGCATTATTCTCGCAAATCACCAGTCAACATGGGAAACCATGTTAATACCAACACTGCTACCGACAACATCATGGGTATTGAAAAAAGAACTCACCTGGATTCCTTTTTTTGGTTGGGCGCTAATTACCACCAAACCTATTGCAATAGACAGAAAATCGGGTGCTTCAGCAGTTGAGCAAGTAAAAAAACGTGGTAAAGAACGCCTCGATGAAGGCAACTGGATTTGCATGTTCCCAGAGGGAACCCGTGTTTTACCAGGACAAAAGAAAGCCTATCGGATGGGTGCGGCATTACTTGCTGAATACAGTGGCTACCCTGTTTACCCACTTGCACATAATGCCGGCGAATGTTGGCCAAGGCATAGTTACATCAAATTACCCGGTACAATTACCGTGAGTATCGGAAAACCGTTTAGCGTAGAAGGTTTAACAGCCGAAGAAATCAATGATAAGGTCAGAAACTGGATTGAAGCAGAGATTGAAAAAATGCCACCAGCAGTAAAAAAATAAGATAAAAAACGAACTAAAACTGCATTTTGCGCTCTTCTATTAATTACAATTCATTAATAATAATCTATTTATAACAATAATTAGAGCATAACCATAATCGGGCCAGTTCTACTAAGCATGTTACTAAGTATGTAAAGCCACCCCCCTACTTTGAGGGCTTTTTTTGAGGCTTTTTTTCAAAGTAGCATTGCTATCAAACATTATAACAAACTATGCATTCACTTATAGATACACTTAAAAAACATCTCCATTTGGGTCTAATGAGCGCACTGCTAGTTTCCAGCAGTCTTGTACTGGTTGGCTGTTCTGTAGAACAAAAACAATCAACATCAGAAGTCGTTGTCATACCAGAAGAAAATCAAGAACTGGATGAAATCGTCAATGATTCAGAAAATAAGGTATTACCTCCGCCTGGACCATACGGGCAGCAAGTGTATGAAGAAAGACCACCGGAAAAACCTCCTTTATCGCGAGCAAAACTATTTTCAGGTGTATTGGATTCACATAATAAAGTTCGTGCCAAACATCGCCTTCAGCCACTTAAATGGTCAGATAAACTTGCAAGATATTCACAGGAATGGGCAGATCAATTAGGCTCAGGATCACGTTGTACGATGCGCCACAGAAGTGGTCAACCGCCTTACGGTGAGAACCTGTATTGGTCAAGTGCGGTTGTGTGGAGTGATGGAAAACGTGAAACTAATCGCGTCACAATTAAGGATGTAGTGAAAGTCTGGACCGATGAAGAGCTTTGGTACAATTATCAAAGTAATAGCTGTAAACCCGGACAAAAATGCGGTCACTACACACAAGTCGTTTGGAAAAATACCACGGAAGTCGGTTGTGCAATGAAAGTATGTAGCGATAAATCACAAACATGGGTTTGTAGTTATAACCCACCCGGCAATTTTACGGGTATGAGACCTTACTAAGCAGTCGAACGTTTGAGCTCTTTTTCATTCTAAAACAGTATTATTGGCTCAGCACATGAAAACTCTGTTCAACACGATTACCTTTTTCATCCACCAAAGTAAGTCGATGTTTGCCAGCAGCTAGCCATATTGCTTGCTCATGGTAAGTTTGTGTTGTTCCCAGAAAATCATCATCCAGATGCCAGAATAACTGTGCTTCTGGATTTCCGTGGATTGCCTGGAAGACCGTTTTACCTTTCTCTCCCGTTAATTCTTTAGGGATATAAATCTGCGTGTTTCGCCTGGGATAAATCAATGAAATAGGACTGTCTTTAGACGCGACTGTTTCCACTTTTTGGCAATCTTCTCGCCATTCAGGCATGACTTTGTAATTAGCATGAAACTGTTGATAGTAATAAGCTTCATCGGGCGGCAAAACGAACCAGTCTATATGCTCCATTGCAGCCACTGATTCACAACCGCTATGCACGCGAAGCTGGGTTTGTTTATCTAGATGAATACGCTGATGATTGGGTGAAACACGATCGAAATGACTACTTGCGGGAATATAATAATCTTTCGCTTCGCAATTTTGATTCGCCAGGAAACCATCGTCTTTGCATATCGAAACCAGTTTCATTTGCTCGACAGGCTTTCTAAACCATTTTGAATCCAGTGAAAGCCGGTTAAAGACATCAAACAAAACGGGGGCAGCGACTTTCACTCCGGTCATACCTTGACGTCCTTCTCCGGCAGCATTTCCGACCCAGACTCCAACGGTATATTTTGGCGTAGTACCCAATGCCCACGCATCACGGTGACCAAAGCTTGTGCCTGTTTTCCAGGCTATTTTGTGCGTACTGTTAAATCGTTTCCAATACGCTTCACTTCCCGGTCGGCCAACTTCTAGTAACGCTTGTAAGGTCATCCAGGCACTTGCAGGGCTGAGTTGATTTTGTTTGGATGTTTGCGCTTTTTGTTGCTGTAGAATAACCGGTTGTAGCATTTGTCCTTGTTGAGCATCCGAGTCATGATCAGAATCTAAACCTTGCTGTGCCCGATTAGCTAAATTGGCGTACATTCCTGTTAAATCCCAAAGCGTCCCTTCTGCGCCACCCAGAATCAGCGGCAAACCGTATTCACGAGAACGTCTATGCAGAGTACTCATACCCATATTCTTTAGCGTTGCTAAAAAGCGTTCGACACCGTGATAACTCAGCATATTCACCGCTGGAATATTTAATGAGCTGGCTAGTGCCTGTTTTGCCCGCACAGCACCCCGATACTTACGATCGAAATTTTTAGGGCGATATCCTGTGTAGCGAATCGGTGCATCTGCCACTAGCATTTCAGGCAACAACTCACCCTGTTCAATCATGCTTGCAAACAGGAACGGCTTGAGCGTACTTCCGGTACTTCTAGGGCGTTGGATCAAATCAATCGCCTGACCATGTTCAGCTTTGTCTTTTAGTGGTGGCGCATTACCCACATACGCCTTTACTTCAAAGCTGTCATTGTCGATCACGACAATTGCGAGATTATGGATATCCTTTAACGCGTTTAATTGACCGTAGTGTTTGGCGATTTGATTAACTTGAGACTGCAATACATAATCAATGGTGGTGTTAAACCGCTTGTGATTTTCGGTAGAATTTGCCTTCGCTTTAGCAATTAAAGTGTCTAATAAATGCGGTGCCATTCTTGGCAATAAATTGGGTTTCTCAGGCAATGGTTCGGCAATTGCTAATTGATAATCGAGCTTGCTGAGTTTCTCTTGCTGGAATAGTTTGAGTAATAAACGATCGCGCTTGGCTTTTAAGGTATCGCGTTTTCTACCGGGATGAATCAGTGCAGGACTATTTGGAAGAACCGCCAACATCGCACTTTCAGCCCAGGATAACTGTTGCGGATTACGCCCAAAATAACGCCACGATGCCGCTTCCAGACCAACCACGTTTCCACCAAATGGAGCGTGACTGGCATAGTAATTCAGGATTTGATCTTTGCTGTAACGAGTTTCCAAACGTAGGGCTCGAAACGCTTCGATGGCTTTCTCAGTCAATGAACGCTCCGGATTTTGTGAGGCAAGTCGAATCACTTGCATCGAAATAGTACTACCACCACTGACAATGCGACCCGCCTTCAGGTTTAATTTAAGCGCACGCCCAATGGCTAAAGGGTCAACACCAAAATGCTTATAGAAACGTTTGTCTTCAAAAGCGACGAGGCTGGTTTTGAATTTATCGGGGATCTGTTGTAGCGGGGGAAAACGCCACTGCCCATCTTTTGAAATATGTGCACCTAGCAACTTACCCTCTTTACTCAGCAAGATACTTGATACGGGTGACTTAAACAGCGGCTCAGGCAGGCAAAAATAGAAGGCGGTGATTCCTATCAAGACAAAGATAAACAGTAATGATCTGCCTTTGCTTTTTGTTAGTGACTTGAATGGTTTCACGGTTATCTTATAAAAAGTGGCTGAAAGGTGGGGGGTGGCTTTTCTAGGCTCTCCAAGAGCCAGAAATGTTCATCGTAGATTCCATAAGGAATCGTCGATGTACAATGTTTATGCTGGGTTAGCTGTAGTTAAATAACAAAAGCCACCCCCCACCTTTGAGGCGTTTTTTTAACTCCTCATTTCTACTTAACAATATTAATAAAGCGACCTTTCTCAATGGCCTTTAAATTACCATCGTACATCGCTTCAACAGTTATCGCGGGTTGGTAATAACGCCCTTGATAGGAAGCATTCGCTAATAATTCAAAGTTTTTGACTTCACCTTTCTTTAATGAGAAATAGTAATAAATGCGATCATCACGCAAATCACGATAATCATATTTACTCTTGGTCGCGGTCTGTTCTGACGCTAACAGTATTTCCATGCCCGCTGCTACTGGTATCGTAAGTGCTATATTTTCAGCGTCATAATTACCGTTATTTTGAATGCTCACAGATAACTTCGCATCGTTGCCCTGAGCAACTTTCCATTCGCTATCATCAGCAAGATCATTCCACAGCTTTTTGTTTTCAGCATCGCGCACGCTAAACTCAGTATCAATGGTTAAACCTTTTGATTGACTGATTTCATCACCAGCTACAGGTACACCCTTAGTCACTAGGTTCGCGAATAATCTCACTCCAGATGTGTTTTCTACACTGATGTTAGAGTCTGCTTTTACCAGCATGGTGCTGGATATAGGTTTGCTGCTATTGATGGTTTTTGGCGTGCCATCTTGCGACAGATTTGCAGTGAAACTGCTGGTATCTCCGCCCAAATAACGGGAAACACCCATTAATGCCCAGGATATACCTTGAGTACTCTGGAATCCATCGCCACTCATTTGCTCTGCAATTTTTTCTAATAACTGATTCGCATCCTGCTTTTTATTCAAGGCAACCAGATTATCTAACTGCAATCCAAGATCTCCCAACGTCGAGCTGAAGGTTTTATCAGGCGTAGTAATGTTATTGACTTTAGTAGCATCGGAATCCATACCCTGAATCAATGCTGTCGCCGCTTCAGGTTGTGATGCCGTTTGGTATGCAGCAGCGAGTAACCAGCGCCCTTTGTTGTTCAATCGACTGTTATTTCCACCAGTTTCGGTACTCGCCGTATTAGCCGTATTAGCCGCCTCACGAAGACGATTCATCGCGCCTAATTGCGGTTGACCTGCTAACGCTAAAACATAAAGGCGATAAGCTTGAGTATGAGAATATTTATTGCTCGCAACAATGTAGCCTTGCGCTGCTCCGACCTGATAATTCAGCCAGTTATTGAGTAGGTTCGCTGGCAATTTATAGCCCAGCTTCTTTGCTTCTAATAAAAAGTGACCGGCATAAATACTTGCCCAATCGTTTTGATAATTACCGCCCGGCCAATAACTAAAATCACCGGTTCCGTTTTGGAAGCGTCTTAACTTATCAATCGCTTTTTGAACGTGTAGCTGAGTATCCTGCTTTTGCTTATCGGTTAAATCCATCACCTTCGACAAGAATAATTGTGGGAAAGCCGATGACGAGGTTTGTTCTAAACAACCATGCGGATACCGGATTAAGAAATTCAGCCTTTTCTCAATATTCAATGGTGGCACCGCTGATAACTCTAGTACCGATTGATTAGTGCCTTCCAGACCAAAGGCCACTGCTTTGTTATCCCAACTTTTACCCGGCTCGATAACCTGAGTAATGGTGCGTGTAGTTTCCTGATTGGCTCTGCGAATATCGAGATAAACTATTTTTTCAGATTTAAATTCACCATTACGTCCATCCTTATCAGAAGACGTTGAAGTGCTGTTGGCAGAAGCTGTCGCCGTAAAGCGCAAGCGTGTTTTACCGACTTTATTGGCTGTTTTAACTTTGATAAAGGCAATTTTCTCACCCATCTTGTTAAAGCTAATGTGTTGAGTGGGTTCTCCAATAACGTTGACTAAATCATCTGTTTCGACCAATACGGTCACATCTTTAATTCTGTCGTCCATCGAGAATAAAGTCACAGGAATAGACACTTCTTCCTGAGGTCCAAGCACACGTGGCAAACTGCTTTGCAGCATTAACGGTTGACGCACAAAAATAGATTGTTGCGATTTACCGTAAGCCCCTTTTTCGCCCGCAACCAACATCACACGAACTGCGCCTAAGTAAGGAGGCAATTCTATTTCGTGTTTTCTGGTTTCGCCTTGCGCTAAAGTAAAGGGACCGAGGTATTTAACCACAGGTGGGAAGCGACGCTTCTTGCTATCGTCATCATCCGTTTCTTCATCATCGCCACCACCTAAGGCAAGCATGCGTTCTAACTTACCACCATAGGCACCGACAACATGATCAAACAAATCCCAGGTTTGAATGCCGAGTGCTTCTTTGCTGTAGAAATGACGATGTAAATTTGGCGTCTTAAATGAGGTTAAACCCAACAAGCCTTCATCAACAACTGCCAAGGTATATTTCATGCTTCTACCATTGCCTTCGCTAACCGTTACGGTCTGCTTAGATTCTGGTTTCCATTCTTTTTCAGCCTGAATTTTAGGTAGTAGATAGCTTTCAGCGTCTTTTACATCTAATGGAATAATGCCATACAGGCGAATCGGCCTATCGTTAGATTTACCTTCATGAGGCTGCAATAGAGTGATATGCACATAAGCGTTGGGTGCCATTTCTGCGGTAATAGGCACTTCAAACTGCAATCGCTTCTCGGAGCTATTGACGCCTGCAGCGGCTGCCGTTGATGCTTCTGTAAATTTAACCCAGCGCTGTTCTAGTATTCGGCTACCGGTTTCAATGCTCAGTAATGCTCTGCCTTGAGAGGTTGCAGGTAATTGAATCGTTGCAACATCGCCCACGCTGTATGCGGTTTTATCAGAGAACAGATTTAGACGGCTAGCGGCACCACTGTCTTCTTCTTGTGCGCGACCTGCCCATCCCGGCCAATCGATATAAACTGTTTTGCCCGTACAGTGTGTGCCTTCTAAATCACACGCCCGAATTAGATAACGACCCCAACTAGGGTATTTAACTTCAAAGTTCCATTCGCCCACGCCATCTGTTGTGCTGACGATATCCTTTTGCAGAAGTCGTTGGTAACGGCTATCTGCGTACTCTGCGAGAGATTCGCTGGATTTATCCCACCACCACTTCCATTTGATTTTATATAGGCTAACCTGGACTTTATTTAACGATACTTCTTCGCCCTTAGCGCTCAAACTGGCAATGCTTACCTTGTGCTTAACATCGGTGAGCAACATGCCACGTGTAGCATCTCCTTTAGGTAACTTGATACCAACGTAATTAGTGTATGGATGGTAATCGATATTGCTGCGGCTGATGCTAAACGCTCCACCTTCTTCAAACACTCGCGAGGTAAATTTTGCTTTCAGCATGCCAGCTGGCTTACCTTTCACTTTGAAGTCTTTGCTAAATTTTAAGTAGCCTTCTTCATCCAAACGACCTTCTAAAAGCATCGTGTCCTGACTTCTTAATGAGCGCGCTGGATCATCAAACACATAGTCAGTGAATTTGCCGAATTGTGTTTTCTTTTGGGTGAATTTAACGGAAACATCTGCTTTTAATTTACTTGCTGTGGCGCCATGTAACCATTGCGAGAACAACGTCCCTTCTGGTGTTCCTTCACTGCTGTAAATAACCTCAGCCGGTTTATCGCTGGCATTTTCCCCTTGCGCTTTAAAATTGAGTTCCAGCTTTAAGCGATTTGGACGGACGGTTTCAATCATCAATGATTTGCTGAAAGAGCTTCCACCGACAAAGGCTTTTACCATCCAGTTTCCTGTTTGCGCTTTCTCTTCCGTTTTAAATTTAAACGCATAAAAACCACCAACCGAATCAACGCTGGTTTTCGTATCAACCACTCTGCCTCTCGGATCGATGAGCTTCATTGTTACTGGATGGCTGTCTGGAATCTTCTTGGCATCTTTTTCATTTAACGCCTGATTCTGCAGCACAAACGTCAAAAAGATATCATCGCCGGGGCGCCATACACCGCGCTCTCCATAAATGAATCCTTTAATTCCTTTTTTGATTTTTTTGCCACCAACATCAAAATGACTGACTGCCAACGCTGTTTTGGTGTTGAGCTTTAAATAAGCCGTATCTTGAAACTTTTTAGCAACCAATAGGAAAGGCGTTTCCGATAATTGCACTTTGGCAAAACCTTCTCCATCAGATGTTGCCTTTGAAAGTAACTGGCCCTGATAATTCCTGATTTCAAACTCCGTGCCCGTTAACGGTTTAGCCGTTCTGATATCGGTTGAAATAATACTTAAATCACCGTTAGCTTCGCGTTTCGTGATTAAGCCGATATTGCTCGCAATGAAGTTTTGACTAGCACTTGTCTTGTCGCTGTTATATCGATAGTACGAATCGGTACAAGGATCGTTTCTGCTATCCCAACCAGAATTGTCATTGTTATAACCTTCTACATAATCACTGATTCCATCCCAGCCACTATTCTCTAACACACCGTAATCTTCCATATCTTTAAGCGGTGCGTCTTTACTATCTGCCACTGGTGTATCTGCAGCACAACGATACGTTGAGTGACGACGTTTTATCGATAACGTAAGACGAATCATTCCACCGGAATATTTTTTCATTAACTCCGTTGCGTTAAAGGTATAGCGATTCCATTTATTTGGATCAGCAGATTTCAGTGGAATCACTTTACGCCAGAGATGACGACCGCTACGGCCTAATTCATTTGAACCCGACAAGTTTCCAACCTGCAGAAACTGCTTCATATTGTCTGAATAAATACGAAATGCGGTGACTTCTACCGCATTAACACCGACCGCTTCGAACGGGATTTCCAAGGTAGAATTTTCTGGAAGGATAGAGCCTTTGCTAACAAATTTAACTTTTGGCTTGGCATCATCAAAGGCTACTTTTTGTTCTATTTTCTTAGATAAAACCTTATTACCTTCTTTGGATTTAATGCCACCGTAAAGTCTTACCAAAAAACTTCCTGCGAGATTTCGGTTTGGGTAGATATTGATTCGATTTCCATCAATGCTGACTTTGTATTTATTTTTTGCCAGCTCCACCAGCCCTTTCAAGTTTTGATTGGGATCCAGGTCATCTGAAAAACGCACTTCTACAAAAGGAGAACTATCTGCTTTGTGGATCACGGCGATTTTAGTGACTTCAAATTTATCAGATCCCGGAACCGTTATACTTTTTCTGCCTTTGGTTTTGATATCGATCGCTGAGCCATTCCATGACAAATGCAAATCAGCATCAAAGGTTTCTTTGACGATGTCTCTCACAACGAATTTATGGCTCTTACCATTGGTGTTGTGTGTCCACTCGATGGGCAATGTTTTGTCCTGAAATTTTGCAGAGACTACTTTTTCGACAAGTTTCGAGGGCACACGATCAGACACCAGTAATTGTCCTTCCAGCATCATCCCATTACTGACCGCTGGATCGGTTGTTAAACCTACAGTTTTGATTTCATATTCGAGAGGAATGACTTGAAACGTGTATTGAAAAGGCGCCGCTTTATTAGGAATATCAAAAAGCCCAACGGGTTTAATGCTGACCTTGTAAACGGTGCTCGGTTTTAAATGCTCGAGAGGTTTCCACACTATACTGGACTTACTGGCAAATACCGGCTTGCCTTTAACCTCTGGCGAAATGAACATGATCTTACTGGCGTCTTTGCCCACCATCGATTCATCAACGACATCACGATTAAAATCAATATGGATTGGAGTGTCACGAGAAACAATCCCTTGCGTGTGCCAGCCACCGAGTTGCTCCCAGCTAAATGCAGATAAATCATCTTTTGTTTCAATCGGGGGCTCTGCTTCGGTAGTATCCTGAATAATTGCCGTTGCTTGATCAACGCTACTCGAAGGACTCGCTGCCTGACTATAATTGTCAGCAGTATTGCTTGCAGGCGCTGATTTCGAGGCAGTCTTGATGGCCTCTGTCTTGTTTGAATTGCCAGTACTGTTCGTATTACCTTTATCACCACCGCATGCATTTAGCATAAGCGCAAAAATAATTGTTAGGGGTAGTGAGCGTTTTAGATCGCCAGCAAAACCTTTAAATAGCACTGATTTATCCCTCATAGAAAGTAAGCTAATTGATCAAACTATAACAGGTTAGTTCCACTGTTATGCGTAACTTTAGCAAATTTTATATGGAGATTTTGTGCAGTTCAAATGAGCATCGATGTCTAGCCAATCAATAAAAAAGTGCTTATAAAAAGTGCCTATAAGTAGGGGGGTGGCTTTTCCTTCTAATCAGCTAGTCTTTTCTAATGAATTAATCCCCTAAATTAAATTATGTTCTGAAACTTGCGAGGCTAGAGCGTTGCTGCCCGTTTTCATCAAAATTTTGTGGGTCTAACCAACTTTTGAACGCCGCTTCTAGTTTCGGCCATTCTTTATCCAGAATAGAAAACCAGGCAGTGTCACGATTTCTGCCTTTGTACATGGTCAGTTGACGGAATATCCCTTCAAACTGAAAACCCAGTCGTAAAGCCGCGGCTCTTGATGGACCATTTAGTGAATCGCATTTCCACTCATAACGGCGATACCCCAATTCATTGAATACACGTCTCATCATTAAATACATGACTTCTGTAGAAATGGGGGTCTGCTGCATGAGTGGTGAAAAATGAATATGTCCTACTTCAATAACGCCATCCTTAGGGTTAATGCGCAAATATGTCGCTACTCCAACGGCCTGATTTGTTTTTAAATCAATCACCGTATAAAACAGCGGATCATCTCCGAGGCTTGTTACTTCTAACCACGTGACAAAGTCTGCTTTATTTTCAAAGGGCCCATAGGGTAGGTACGTCCAGTTGCTCTGATCCTGGTCTTTGCCATAGGCTTGATAAAGATCGTCTGCGTGTAATTGTATATCTATCGGTTCAAGCCGACAGTATTGCCCTACCATTTCAGAACGGGAGGGAAATTCGCAGCCGGTCCAATCTTGCATAGGAAAACCAATTGGCTGCCCCAGGCTGTTTTTATGTTCGCTCATTGATCTTTTCTCCGTGCTGATTGTTTTCGCTACTGATACTTAAATTTATAAAAACATCTTTAATTTATAGTCTATTATCAAAGAATATTGGTTTATTTAAAGCACCAATTACACACAATATTTAGGAACCACTTCGAGCAATAATGATTAAATTAAGCGGCCAAGGCTCTCTGTATAGACAACTCTACGAAAGCCTTAAAAATACGATTTTAGCTGGGGAATACAAAGCGGGTGAAAAGCTACCGTCTAGTCGTGAGTTAGCCAAATCATTGCATGTTTCTCGTAATACGGTGATTAATTGTTATGAACAACTATTGGCAGAAGGCTATATTGAGACACGGTTTGGCTCTGGAAGTTTTGTCGCGGATAATGATTTAAGCAAGCAACAACAGTTACCAAAACAACACTATCGACCGCCCAAGCTCAGCGACTCAGCACAATATTCATTGAAACAATGGCAAGCTTATGACCTGAATCATCTTGATAGGGCGGCGCTTGATGTCAATTTTCAATATGGCCCCGTTGATATCAATGAGTATTTATTAAAAGACATCAATCAGATTGCTCGTCGCTTTAGCCAAACTCTGGACTCAAATTACCAAAGGCCCGAAGGGCTTTTAAAATTGCGTGAAAGCATTGCACGCTATGCGCAACAAAACAGGGGGTGCCAATGCAATGCCGATAATATTGTCATCACTAATGGGTCACAGCAGGCTTTAGATTTAATCGCACGCTTGTTGATTCAAAAAGGTGAAAAAGTCATTATCGAAGAACCGGGATATCGTGGCGCGGCACAGGCGTTTTCGAATGCCGGCGCAGAATTGATCAGATGCGATGTGGATATTGAAGGCATTGATCTTGATAAAATCGATCCAGACAATAAATCAAATTCCACAAGAAATAACAACGTACGTTTGGTTTACACAACGCCCTCTCATCAATTTCCTACTGGCGCTGTTCTGCCATTATCGAGGCGTATTAAATTACTCGAATGGGCGAATGCAAATAATGCTTTTATCGTGGAAGATGATTATGACAGTGAATTCCGCTATCAAGGTCCTCCAATCGAAGCCATTCAGGGATTGGATCAATCGGGGCAGACGATTTATATAGGCACCTTCTCGAAAGTACTTTCGCCCGTTTTACGCATTGGCTATGTTATTTTACCGACACCTTTGGTTGAGCCTTTTACTGCCTTAAAGTGGTGTAGCGATCGACACAGCCCATTGCTTAATCAGCAAATACTGGCTGAATTTATTAACTCTCCGCTTTATGCAAGACACTTAAAACGCATGCGTAAGATCTATTCCAGACGTCGTGAAATCTTGATCTCCAAGCTTGAAGAATATTTTGGTGATGAAATATCTGTTGAAGGCACCAATGCAGGTATTCATTTATTAGTTTGGTTCAAACAGCTTGATGCGGCCAAAGAAGCAGACTTTATTCAACTCGCTAAAAATAAATCCGTTGGCGTCTATTCTGCAAACAAGCTTTACCAGAAACCACCTGAAAACCTCGGGTTATTAATTGGTTATGGCAACTCGAGTTGTGACCAGATAGAACGTGGAATAGAGCGATTAGCTGAGTGTTATTCATCCCTGACGCAACAATAACTACTTCCTATTTTTTACAAAGACACCCCCCTACTTATAGGCACTTTTTTAAAGGCTGCTTATTCTGATTCCAATTTCCTGCCTCTAACGGTCAATACTACACGTATCGTTTAGAGTGTCTTACAGGAGGGTTATCCATGATACTCAGACCAGTTAGAGTCTACGTTTGTTATTTCTTGTTACTGTTAACCATTCTTAGTAGCAGCATTAGCAGTGCAAACGCTAATGCCAATTCAGAGTATCAATTAACTATCAAAGGCAGCTCAATAAACCTGAGATTTTCGCCAGAAATGTCAGATAAGCATCTTGCACTGGATCAACAAACCATCGTTAACTGGATAGAAAAATCTGCAATCGCCGTTGCCGATTACTTTGAACAGTTTCCCGTGAAAAATCTAAAAATTGCAATCACCCCGGGCTCTGGCTCAAGAATTGGTGGCAATGCTTATTACCGGGCAACTCCCTTAATCGTTTTAAGAATTCAACCTGACATCACAGAACAACAATTACAAAAAGATTGGGTATTGGTACATGAAATGGTTCACCTGGCATTTCCCCTGATGGAGGATGATCATGGCTGGGCTCAAGAAGGTCTTGCCACCTATGTTGAGCCCCTAGTTAGACTCAAAGCTGGCATAGTTAAAGAGAAAGATGTCTGGCTCTGGTTATTAAAAGGGACACCCAACGGTATTCCCAAAGAGGGCGACAGAGGATTAGACAACACCCGCAGCTGGGGAATGAAATACTGGGGTGGTGCCATATATTTTCTACTAGCCGATATTGAAATACGTGAACAGACCAATAATAAGTTAGGGCTGGAAGATGCGCTAAGGGCGATCAATCATTCTGGTGCAAGTATGGCTGCTGATGGAACATGGCCAATAAGCGAGGTATTTTCAATAGGAGATAAAGCTGTTGGCACTCAAACACTTATGAATTTATATAACAAAATGAAAAGCAAGGCTTTTGATCCTGAGCTCGAAAATATATGGAAAAAATTTGGAATTAGCTTAAAAAATGATCAAATTAAATTCGATCAATCCAAATCTTTAGCACGGCAAAAATTCATTTTTGGTGTGAAATAGTTTCAAAAAACAAAAATAATCAGACTTATGTGAAATCCTCTAAGCCTTTGATAGCGCTTTCATAATTGATATTTCTCCAGTATTAAATTTAAGTTTTGAAAACCTTAATATTAAATTTACTAATATTAAGTTTTGAAATAATTTACATAAATTCTACCAATAGTCTTAGAAAAAACAAAAACATAGCTTATACTCGGCGATCTATTTTGACCAACATCACTGATGTACACACATGGTGCAATAGAAAAAAACGACTGTTTAGGTTTAATCTTTATTGATGATAGCCTGTATTTAGAGCTCTCTTAAAGAGCCATTTTCTAGTAAATGTGCAAATTGCATTATTAGATCGCTAACAATAATAATATTTTTACCCGCAGTCTTGTTAAACCCCAAGGAGAGAAACAATGAAAAAAAATGAAAATACGCCACATCTAAACAGACGTGGTTTCCTCAAAGTTGCGAGTGCTACAGGCGTAGCCGCTTCTGCTCCAATGATTTTTATGAAAGACGCGTACGCGGCAAAGGACTTTAGAAATGACCCTAAAGATTCTAAAACAGTAACACTAGGATTCAACGTACCACAGTCTGGTCCTTATGCCGATGAAGGTGCTGACGAATTACGCGCTTACAAATTAGCGGTAAAGCACCTTAACGGCGAAGGCGATGGTGGAATGATGAAAACCATGAAGCCTAGCATGTTGAAAGGCAATGGTATTCTCGGTAAGAAAGTTGTCTTCTCAACAGGTGATACTCAAACCAAATCAGATGCTGCACGTGCATCTGCTAAGCGTATGATCGAAAAAGATGGCGCATTAATGATCACAGGTGGCTCTTCATCTGGTGTTGCAATAGCAGTACAGGGTTTATGTCAGGAAATGGGCACCATTTTCATGGCTGGTTTGACTCACTCAAACGATACAACAGGTAAAGACAAGCGTCGTTACGGTTTCCGTCATTTCTTCAATACTGAAATGTCTGGTGCTGCACTTGGTCCAGTACTTGAGAAAGAGTATGGTAAAGATCGTACTGCTTATCACCTAACGGCTGACTATACTTGGGGTTGGTCTCAAGAAGGTTCAATCAAAAAGTACACAGAAGCCATGGGTTGGAAAACCAAAGCAGCAGTTAAAACTCCTGTTGGCGCAGGTGACTTCTCACAATTTATTACACCGGTACTAAACTCTGGAGCTGACGTACTGGTTCTTAACCATTACGGTAAAGACATGGTTAATTCACTCACTCAGGCAGTACAGTTTGGTTTACGTGATAAGCAAGTCAATGGTAAAGATTTCCAGATAGTTGTTCCTTTATTCTCTCGTTTAATGGCACAGGGTGCTGGTGAAAACATCAAAGGTATCTTAGGTTCTACTAACTGGAACTGGGCACTTAAAGACGAAGGTTCAGCAGCTTTTGTTAAGTCATTTGGTGCTGAGTATGGTAACCCACCATCAATGGCTGCTCATACCTGTTATGTTCAGACTCTTTTATATGCAAATGCATGTGAAATGGCTGGTACTTTCTATCCACCAGAAGTTATTAAAGCACTTGAAGGCTTTGAGTTTGACGGTATGGGTAACGGTAAAACTGAATATCGTGCTGAAGATCATCAGTGTTTCAAAGATGTATTGGTTGTACGTGGTAATCAAAACCCAACTAGTCAATTCGATCTGCTTGAAGTTGTACAAGAAGTTCCTCGTGCACAAGTTGAATACAAGCCAGAACTACTTGGTGGCGAATTAGGTCCATACGAAGTATAAGTAGTCGTAAAATTAACCCCATCGGAATACTTCTGATGGGGTTTTAAATTTTAAATACTTAATCGTTATAAATAATAGTTTCAATATTTATAAACGGTTACCTACACGCTTGAATCAAAAAATTTCATTTTTACTAATAATTTGAAATATACGCAAACAGTGTTTATTTTTAAATGCTCGCTATCTTTTTATATAAATTCTAAATTGATTCAAATACTTTAGCTCACAAAAAGAGAAGATAAAATCATGGATGCGATTCTGATCCAACTACTCAATGGCCTTGATAAAGGTGCAGCTTATGCATTAATTGCATTAGGTCTGACTCTAGCATTTGGCACCTTGGGTATTGTTAACTTTGCACACGGTGCATTATTCATGCTTGGTGCTTTTTGCGCCGTCAGCTTTCAAAAAATTCTTACGATATCTAAAAAAGTAAAAGATGAAAGTATTACTTTTTTCGATGCATATAAGGAGCAACCCTATTTAGAAATATGGTGGGGTGACACAGGAACCGCGATCATAGATTATGCCGTCCCACTATCAATAATAATGGCAATTCCAGTGATGCTATTGATTGGTTTTATAATGGAACGTGGCCTAATCAGGCATTTTTACAAACGTTCACATGCAGAACAAATTCTCGTGACCTTTGGTTTGGCAATTATTATACAAGAGGTTATTCGTCATTTTTTTGGAGCAAATCCAATTCCAACACCTGCACCAGATGTAGTTTCTGGTAGTGCGGCGGTTGGAGCATTTTTTGGACTCAACGAAAATTTAGTTTACCCATGGTGGCGATTAATTTATTTAGTCTTCTCTGCAGCAATAATCCTTGCCGTATTTGCCTTCTTGAAATTTACGACCTTCGGAATGGTAGTTAGGGCGGGTATGGCAGACCGTGAGACTGTCGGTTTATTGGGTATCAATATTCAAAAGCGCTTCACTATCGTATTCGCTATTGCTGCATTAGTAGCTGGTCTAGCAGGTGTTATGTATGCACCAATATTACCACCTGACTATCACATGGGCATGGACTTCTTAGTACTGTCCTTTGTTGTAGTGGTTGTTGGTGGCATGGGCTCTTTACCAGGCGCTGTTGCAGCTGGATTCTTATTGGGGGTTTTACAATCATTCGCTTCGATGACTGAAGTGTCATCGTTATTCCCTGGTATTGATCAAATTATTATTTACTTAGTGGCAGTAGTGATACTTCTAGTAAGACCGCGTGGATTAATGGGACGCGAAGGCGTATTTGAGGATTAATGATGAAAAATTTAATTAAAAGTAATACCGTCATCATGCTGATATTTGCAGCTGTTGTTTTAACTGCGCCAATGTGGACTGCGCCAATTGGTGCCAACTATCCTGACTTACTTCAGAAGTTTGCAATATTTGGAATATTTGCAGTTGGTTATAATATTCTATTTGGTCTAACGGGTTATTTATCCTTTGGTCATGCAGCCTTTTTAGGAATAGGTTCATATACCGCCGTTTGGTCTTTTAAATTACTGACGATGAATGTCGTGCCTGCAATAATTCTCGCAGTCATTGTGTCAGGCATATTCGCTTTGATTATTGGCTACTTGAGTCTGAGACGTTCTGGCATTTACTTCTCAATATTAACCTTAGCTTTTGCACAAATGGCATATAGTCTTGCTTATTCTGTACTGACACCTATAACTAACGGTGAAACTGGTTTGCAGCTGGAGCAACAAGACCCACGCATCATTGATTCTATGTTTGGCGTTGTTGTAACGGATGGCCTCCCATCTACCAATTTATTCGGCACTTTGATGAGTGGGTATTCTGGTTTCTATGTTGCTGCAGCTTTTTTGATTTTCGCATTTTATATTTCATTAAAGATTTTCCGATCACCTTTTGGGATGAAGTTGTTAGCAATAAAGTCTAATCAAACCCGAATGAAATACACAGGCTTCAACACCAAACCTTACCTATTAACAGCTTTCATTATATCTGGTATGTATGCAGGTTTAGCTGGTGGACTTTTGGCGTCAATCGATCCTCTTGCGGGTGCTGAAAGAATGCAATGGACGGCTTCTGGTGAAGTAGTATTGATGACAATCATGGGTGGTGTCGGTACTTTAATCGGTCCATTACTAGGCGCTGGAATCATTAAGTATCTTGAAAATATATTCTCTGCGTTAAATAAATCCGAATTAACAGAAATATTCAGCTTTATGCCAGAGTGGTTACAAACCATTGTGGTAAATATTTCGAATGTTTTTGTTGGGGAAGGCTGGCATTTGACACTAGGTGCATTATTCATGCTGATAGTTATATTCTTACCAGGCGGTGTTATGGAAGGTGTAACCAGAATTAAAGACTTTATTTTAGGTATTTTTGGAAAGGGCGAAGACAATAGAACTGCTGAAATCGAAGGAGAGGCAAAATGAGTAATATCCTTGAGATTAAAGGCGTAAATAAAACCTTTGGTGGCTTGCACGCTCTACAAGATGTGAATCTACAAATTGAGGAAGGTGAGACACACGCGATTATCGGCCCCAATGGTGCGGGTAAATCAACACTTCTTAACTGTTGTATTGGACGATTAATACCAGATAACGGAAGTGTGACGTTCAACGGAAAGAATATGATTGGAATGGAAGCGCATGATATTAATCATGCAGGAATGGTGC
This sequence comes from Cocleimonas sp. KMM 6892, assembly GCF_035798195.1. Taxonomy (NCBI): domain Bacteria; kingdom Pseudomonadati; phylum Pseudomonadota; class Gammaproteobacteria; order Thiotrichales; family Thiotrichaceae; genus Cocleimonas; species Cocleimonas sp. KMM 6892. The sequence continues at coordinate 755,561 of NZ_JAPFBV010000001.1, forward strand.
GTGTATTCCAAACACCAGAAATCTTTCCTGAACTCACTCTTCTTGAGAACGTGATGATTCCAGCACTTGCAAAACGTGATGGAACATTCAAATTCAATCCATTTAAAAGTCTCCTTAAAGAAACTGCCATACATGAAGAAGCGATGGCAACACTAGCCGACTTTAATTTAGATAGGTTTCATGACCATCACGCTGGCAGTATGTCTCGTGGTGATAAGCGTCGTCTCGAGCTTGCAATGGGATTGATTCAACACCCTACTTTACTGTTGTTAGATGAACCAACTGCTGGTATGGCGAGACACGATACTAATGCCACAATTGATCTATTAAAAAGTGGCAAGATGGGTGAAATGACAAAAGTCATTATCGAGCACGATATGCATGTAGTGTTCAGCCTTGCCGATAGAATCAGTGTACTTGCTCGTGGTCATATCATTGCCACAGGCACACCCGAAGAAATTAAAAATGATCCAAAAGTAAAAGAAGCATACCTGGGAGAACAAGAAGATGAGTGATCGAATAGTCGATAATATAAAGGTCAAAGACAGAGTCGCCCCAGTTCAGAGTCAAGGATCTGATCCTGCTTTTTTCTCATGTTGGGATATTCACTCATACTACGGTGAGAGTTATATCGTTCAAGGTGTAAATTTCGATATCCGTGAAGGCGAAGTTGTCGCACTTCTTGGTAGAAACGGAGCAGGTAAAACATCAACGCTACGTTCTATTGCACGTGTTGATGATCCTCAAGTAACTCACGGTGAAATTTGGCTAGACCATAAACCTTTGCATAAAATGTCTTCTTACGAAGCGGCTCAAAGTGGTGTTGCTCTAGTACCAGAAGATCGCCGAATTATTGCAGGTTTAACCGTTCATGAGAATTTAGAGCTCGCACAAATTGCTCCGCCTGTAGGCTGGAGCATAGAGCGACTTTACGAGCATTTTCCACGCCTTGCAGAACGTCGCAATCAGATGGGTACTACTTTATCGGGTGGTGAGCAGCAAATGCTGGCTGTTGCAAGAGCGCTAGCTCGTGATATCAAATTATTACTGCTCGATGAGCCTTATGAAGGCTTGGCGCCTGTTATCGTACAAGAGATAGCCAGCATCGTTGATAGCATTAAGAAACAAGGTATTACAACCATTATCGTTGAACAAAATGCGGTTGCTGCCCTTCGTTTAGCTGATCGTGCATTAATTCTTGATATGGGTAATATCGTGTTTGACGGTACTGCCAAAGAAGTCCTAGATAACGAAGAACTTCGTCATGAATACCTCGCGATATAGTTAGTAAATTTACATTTGAGCATTAAAGACATACTTGTTTTTCTCGATGATAGTGCCGGACACGAAGATCGAGTTAATGCTGCATTTGATATTTCCAAAGCACATGAGGCCCATTTAACAGGGGCCTCATTGGCTTCTATGAAGCCAATTCACGCAAAGTCCGATAATGAGGAAGTCCTCATACGCATATCGGATAAACAAGCCCACAAAATAGCTGATGAATTCGCCGAAAATGCTGAGGCTGAAGGCATTAATGTCGAATCACTAGTCATTAACGGTGGCGCATCTAAAAGTGCCCTCAAGATGGCACATTACGCTCGTAATGCAGACCTTGTAATACTCGGGCAACCTGACCCATCAAGAGATAATTTCTCAAGGCTAGAGGACTTCTCACAAGAAGTCATTCTACATAGTGGTAGACCAATTTTATTCATGCCATACATTGGCACTAGAAGAGTAGGTTTTAAAAAAGCGATGATTGCATGGGATGGCACTCCTGCTGCAAGTCGTGCCATCCATGATTCAATTCCTTTATTAGCCAAAACCAAAGAAGTCTTCATTCTGATTGTTGAAAGTAAAAAACAAAAAGAGCAAAAGAATAATTTAATGGAGAAAAGACTAATTAAGCATTTATCGCATCATGAGATTAACGCCAAGCTGATGCGCGTCAATCCTGGCTCGAATAATGTACCCACAACAATTCTTAATAAAATTTCAGAATATGATGTCGATTTGCTAGTGATTGGCGGTTACGGTACGCCTACGTTAAAACAGAAAATATTCGGCAGCGTCTCTACAATATTATTGAAGTCTATGATCGTTCCAGTATTAATGTCTCATTAAAGACTAGCTACAATGGAGTTAATTAGCCCTTAGCACGTTTCAAAACCCACCCCCCACCTTTGGGGCAGTTTTTATTGCTTAGTTGCTCTATTCGTCTTTAACACCTCATAAGTCATTCAAATGAACTACCCACTATATCCTCACGGCTTAAATTGATAGAAGTGCTGCTATGCTTATTAAAACTGCATTTTTTCTACATTTATCAGTAGATTTCATCTTGTTATTTGCGCAAGATAGCGCACCTGATATTACTTGTACTAATTCCTTAACAAGACCGTATAAACACGCTCATATCAAAGCTAATGAGAACTATGAACCAATAATGCAGGTATCTCTAAAATATCGTTGTGATGGATTATATGCTTAAAAATGTCTTCAAAAGGAATTTCGTATTGGAAATATGGATGAGTTTGGATCCAAGCATCAGTAAAAAACGCTACGGGGTTTGAAAATTTTAAACACGAGTTATTTGTGTATGGAAAAGCTAGAGTGTTAGGAGATAAAACAAGAAGTGGAGCTAGAAGCTTAAAATGGTGGCCCGAGGTGGAATCGAACCACCGACACGAGGATTTTCAATCCTCTGCTCTACCGACTGAGCTATCGGGCCTTAAGCGAGGGCGCTATTAGAGCGTTTTCGTATTTAGTTGTCAAGAGATAAGTTAACAAGTTTTTGATTGAATTTAAATTTTATAAGAAGTAATTATTAATATGATTGATATAGCGCTCTTTGAGCCTGAAATACCGCCAAATACAGGCAACATTATGCGCCTTTGTGCGAACACCGGATCACGCTTGCATTTAATCCATCCACTGGGTTTTGATCTTGATGAAAAAAAATTAAGGCGTGCGGGTATGGATTACCGCGATATGGCGACAATTCAAGAACATGAAAACTATCAAAGCTTTTTAGACTTTATTGGTGATCGACCTGTTTTTGCATTGACCACAAAAGGTAAAACAACTTATACAGATGCAAAACTCGTGGCAAATTCAATCCTGCTATTTGGACCGGAAACACGCGGTTTACCTGATGAGGTATTAAAGACCTTCACAGAAGAAAATAAATTACGTCTACCCATGCTAAAAGAGAGCCGTAGCTTGAATCTTTCTAATACCGTAGCGATTGTCACTTATGAAGCACTTAGACAAAACAATTTCGAATCTTTGGGTTAAACTTTACGGATGAATTTTATCCGCCATATTAGTTCACCGAAGAAGAATGATTCTGCGTGTGTCGCCACCATCGGTAACTTTGATGGACTCCACCTGGGCCATCAAAAAATCATCGGTAAGCTAAAACAAAAAGCTAAAGAGTTACAGCTACCACTAACAGTCGTTAGTTTTGAGCCACTACCCGCTGAATATTTTAGCCCTTATCCTCCAACTCGAATATACCCACTGCGCGACAAGATTCGTTTATTAGAGCAATTAGGCGTTAATAATTTTCTTTGCTTAAAGTTTGATGAAGCACTAGCCAATATGGCGCCTAAAGTATTTGTAAAAGATATCCTTGAAGATTATCTGAATGTTAAACACCTCGCCGTTGGCGATGATTTTAAATTCGGCTATAACCGGGGGGGTGACTTTGCTTTATTAAAAACCCTAGGCAAGCATTCTGGTATGACGGTTGTTGACACCCCAACGCTAGAAAAAGAATCTCAGCGTGTTAGCAGCACCAGAATTAGAAAAGCGCTGGAGCACGGTGATATTTCTCTGGCAAATAGCTTACTCGGAAAAAATTATCAGCTCAGCGGAAGAATTCGCCATGGAGAGAAACGTGGTCGAACCATTAATTTCCCTACATTAAACTTAAAACTTCCGGAAAATATTTCCCCCAAGCGAGGAGTTTATGCCGTTCGCGTTTATGGCTTAAATAATTCCAGTTACACCGGCGTCGCAAATCTAGGCAATCGCCCAACGGTGTCTGGCAGTCAGAATCGTTTAGAAGTGCATCTATTTGGTTTTTCAGATTCAGTCTATGGGCAATATATTTGCGTAGAATTGCTGGAATATATTCGCGAAGAAAAGCGTTTTGATAATTTTGAAGAGCTAAAAGACCAAATTTTACTTGATGCTGAAAAAGCCAAAGAGTTAATTGCTAAAGTCGTTTAAATTTCCCATTGAATTGATATCAAGATACTAGAATGAATTGATAAGCTCTTCTGGCAATTCATCCTTGTATTTAGTCACATAGTTTTGCACCGTGTTTCGATACTCTTCCACATACTGCTTAAAGCTCTTGGTGTTCTCATCAAATACGCCAATTTTATTATCAAATTTAACGATCTGATTGATCTCTATAAAAAATGCATCGCTTAATACATCGTGCTTACTTTGATGAGACATTGCCCTTGGGTAAGACTGGTCGACAAAAGCTTTACTAAAATCAGCGAGTTGCTGACACGAAGAAATCAACGACTCGGTATCCTCATCATCTGTTTTTAATTTCCTGATCGCTATATCGTAAGTGTTGATTATATTTCTGGAGGTTACGTGATCGAACTCTTTAGTTTGCTCATAAGAGTCAGAAAACTTATCAGGATTGAAGTAATGAAATAATTTCACATAATTTGCTCGCGCATAAACGATCGATTCTGTTCCTAATACGGTGCATTTTTTTAATGCAGATATCCTATCCTCGCTATTACATCCAGCTGTAAATAACAAAGCATAGGTAAGCAAAAAGAGCAAAAACAAATACTTCATGTATACCGTTGTGTGGTTGGGCTTATTCAAGAAACTAAAATAGTAGACCAGTTTCAAGAAAATTCAACATTCTTTACATTCATGCGCTTTCCTACAAAACATTGTGCATTACAGTCATCTTTATTTTATGCGCCTTTATCTGGTTCCAGAATGGATTTAGCACCTTACTCTCTATACTAATTCATTAGATTACGGTTAAGCACTTCTTCGGGGAATACCATGCAAAATACCATTCAAAATACAATGCGCAAGCTACTTTTATCTTTGATCACTCTGCTAATAGTGGGATTGAATTTTGTTTCAGTAAGTCATGCACAAGATTATAACAATGGTCAAACCAGCCTCGAACAACAGAGAATTCGAGAAATGCGTCTTCTTGAATGGTATGCGCAACAACAGCAGGCAGAACAAGGTGTACCGCAATCTGCAACTCAGAATGTGAGTGGCAACCAGCCTTACAACGCACCTAGAGCACCGGCACCTGTTGCGACTCCGGAAGCCGATGATTTATTTGCCGCAGCAAATGCCGGTAACGTAAACCAGCTAAGAACACTTCTATCTCAAGGATTGGATATCAATGTATCCAATCGAGAAAGAGAAACTGCACTACATATGGCTGCTGCACGAGGTCATTATTCTGCCGTAATTTTTCTAGTTAATAAGGGGGCTTATGTGAATGCTCCAACTGTAAAAAACTGGATACCACTGCATCATGCGGTTCGTTTTCGTCATCCGAATATTGTTAATTTTCTGATTAATCATGGTTCTTCTCCGCAATCCAGAACCTCGGATGGTTTAACTGCGGTTGATATGGCAAGAAATGTGAATGATTACCGTTTACTCTCCATTTTAGGCGCACGCTAGATTAATACTGACTCTCTAGCCCCCCCCTACTTTAAGGGGCTTTTTTATTTTGCTATTTAAGTGATCTCAGGAATTTATGTTTTTCGGAATGATTTTTATTGGTGAAAACATTTACTGAATTTGCACAAAACTAGTCGCTTTTAAACTATCAAATAAATAGTCAGCTGAAGTTACAAGTCATATACTTTGTCTTTTGTAACTTCGCGATTTTAAGGTCTTGTCCGAAATCGTAAACAGACTTTTAAATGCGAAAAACACAATACTCTCGACTTTCAGCGTTCTACTTTTTTTATTTTGCCGCGCTTGGGGCTTTCCTTCCGTATTGGGCGCTGTATCTTAAATCCTTAAATTTTAATGCGAATGAAATCGGTGAGCTTCTTGCTATTGTGATGGTGAGCAAAGTAGCATCACCTTACCTGTTTAGCTGGATTTCAGATCACATACAAAAACGCCTTGTGATTATTCAAGCCTCCATGTTTGTATCCGTGGTTGTGTTTGCTGGCGTCATTCCATTTCAAAGTTACTGGTGGTTTGCCTTTGTAATGGCAGCTTTTGGCTTTTTCTGGAATGCAGCACTCCCTTTATATGAAGCACTCACTCTTAATCACCTAGAGCACGACACAAGCCTCTATAGCAGCATAAGATTATGGGGCTCAGTAGGTTTTATTGTAGTGGCGTTGGTTTTACCCTTGATTATTGGCGGAAGTCATATTTCTCTGCTTCCTTTAATAATTCTGGCGCTACTTATCGCAAACACCGTTACCACATTTTTAGTTGACGATAGAACTCCAAAATCCAGCCATCAGAGCAGTCAGACACATATAATTGAAACACTGAAAAAACCAATCGTCCTCGCATTTTTATTCGCTTGCTTCTTTCAATCTTTAAGCCATGGAGCGTATTACACATTCTTCACTATTTATTTGGAAGACCATGGTTATTCGCGAGGTTTTTCGGGTGCTATGTGGGCGTTAGGTGTGCTCGCAGAAGTAGGGCTTTTTATTGTCATGAGACGTTTATTAACAAAATTTAGTGTTTGTCACTTGTTCGCTATGGCGCTGTTTATCACAGCTATTAGGTGGATAATGCTGGCACTTTATGTCGATAGCATCGTTTTGTTATTTATCTCTCAACTATTTCACGCCGCCAGTTTTGGTTTATTCCATGCCTGCTCTATTTATCTTGCTCATTCACTATTCCCCGGTCGACTTCAAGGGCGGGGACAGGCACTTTATGCTGGGGTGAGCTTTGGACTTGGAGGAACCTTGGGACACTTATTAAGTGGCTATGCCTGGGACTCTCAGGGAGCAATCTGGACATTTTTATCATCTGCAATTATTGCGCTGATTGGTGCTATTATAGCCAGCAAATATATTACCAAAGAGCGCTTATCTGGTTATGCCAACAACACATAAACCGTATAATATTGAGCTGATTTTACACGAAGCTGGTTCAAAGATACCTGGCAAAATTCATTACCTTGAAGAGGTGGCTTCCACTAACACCTGGCTAAAGGAAAACGGTCAATGTGGGGATGTTTGTCTTAGTGAGAAACAATTCAATGGACGTGGAAGACGAGGCAATAACTGGGTATCTCCCGACAATGGTAATATTTATTTATCATTCTGTTTTTGTCTGATGGAAAATACACAACACCGTTCTTTGTTAGGCTTGGTTACGGGTATAGCTATTGCCGAAGCACTAAAAGATATTGGCCTAAAAGATCATGGGGTTAAATGGCCCAATGATATTTACTGGCAAGGTAAAAAGATGGGCGGTATTTTGATCGAAACTTCAAATTATTCGGATCAATTTATTATCGGCATTGGCTTAAATATCTCTTTAACAGGCATTGAAGAGGATAATATCAATCAGGGAATAACCTCGGTAAACGATGCCATGCTAGGTGATGAATTTTCCCGTGATGAACTTTTAATCAGAATAATCCACAGACTATCTATTCACCTTGATGGGTTTGCTTCCATGGACTTTCAGTCGTTTAAGCATTTATGGAGAGAGTGGGATATTTTACGGGGCGAAAGCGTAAATTTTCAGCATCAGGGGGAAGTTATCTCAGGTACAGTAAATGATATCGATAAGCATGGAAGACTAAGCATTTTACACACATCGGGTGAAACGCAATTTTATTCTTCTGCTGATATAAGACTCGATAAAAAATCCATACAAAAGTTTATAAAAGCTAATAATCTAAAACTCTAAGACTCAACTAATCAATGAAAACACTGTTAATAGACGCTGGAAACTCACAACTAAAATGGGCTATTTTAGATGACGATAGTCTATTGTCGGAGCAACATTCTCAATCTCATCAGTACGAATTACCGATAGAAGTTTTCGAAAAAATTGTAAGCGCAAATACAGACTGTGATAGCGTCATTATGGTTTCAGTGCTCGGTGGGACTTTCTCCCGCGCAGCTAATAAAATCACGCTTGAATTACAAATGAAGTTTATTGAAATTACTTCTACAAACAAACTCGGCAAGATAGAAAATGGGTATAAGGACCCTACTAAATTAGGTGCTGATAGATTTGTTGGAATCTTATCCGCTTATTACCTAAATAATAATTCCGAATCTAATAAAACCGCTTGTATCGTTATTGATTCCGGCACTGCTACGACTATTGACGCCATTGATGGAAATGGAAAACATTTAGGTGGAGTTATTCTTCCAGGTCTAAAGTTGAGCTCTGAAAGCTTATTACAGAACACAGAATTACTTGGCCTTTGGGGAAATGAGTCAAACGAATTTATTCCCGAATGTTTTTCTAAAGAAACCACTCAGGCAATTGCGAGCGGTTGCTTATTAGGCCAAGCGGGCTCTATTGAACATATTTGTAATTTGATGGAAAAACGAATTATTGAGCAGCACGAAAACTCCCATGAGAAAAAACAAGAAAACGTTGAAATTAAAAGAGTCATTTGTGGAGGCGCTGCTGAAAGCTTATTGCCGTATATGCAAGGTGAATACGATTTACATCAAGATCTTCTAATGTCTGGGCTTAAAGTAATCAAGGAAGAACTATCAAATAATGTCTAATTCCCTAATTAAAAACCTGATAGTCGTCTTACTAGGCCTTAATGTCTTTTACTTGATATGGACATTAACCATAGGTAAGAGTCATGGCACCCCCCCACTTACAGAGGAAAAAGGCGTACCAAGTTTAACTTTACTCCCTATTCAAAACAGTGATATCTACCAAAGTAACACTTCAACGAGGCAAAGTAGCTGTTACACATTTGGACCATTTAACAGTGAAAAAACTGCACAAATAATTGCAAAAAATATTAATAATTTTGGTTTGGCGACAGAAACACACAAACAGAAAACCATGCAAACTCTTAATTTTTTAGTGTACCTGGAACCACTGAAAAATCGTTCTGAAGCCTTAAAAGTAATCAATGACATCAAAAAACAAGAAGTCACAGAATATAAAATTATAGATACAGGACCTTATAAAAACGCGATCGCACTGGGTTCTTTTGATTCTCTTGACGAAGCCCGCAGGCATTCAGAGTACATTCGATTTCTTGGGTATGATGCAAAATATACAACACAGAAAAAACAAAAAGAAGTTTACTGGATAGATTATGACGAACCGTTTGGCAGTAATGCACCCGTATTGGATTGGGCAAATGATATAGACCCTAGAAACAGCGCTCAAAAAATTCCTAAAGCCTGTGCTTTTTAGAAGCAAGATTGCTTAGCTAACCAAAACAATTCACCTAAGACCCTTAATAATGTTTCGGGCACAAAAAAGGGTGCCTACCAAGATATCGCAAAGTGTACATTGACCTTGAACCAGTAAGGTTCAAGTGGGAGTCTTTAAAAGCTTATTAGGCTTACCGCCGTAGCAGTCATGCTCACAAAACTTTCTCTAACCCCCGGAGTTTGTAATTAGGCTCAAGGGACTACCCGCACACTTTCCGAATACCACAGAGGACACCCGTAACTAAATACTAATATAAATACCAAAGGTTGTTAAGTGAAATTGGATTAGCACAATAGATGCTCCGTACTTTTTACGAATTTAAAAATTTATTTATTCTTTTAAAACCTCTCAAAATAAGAATATTTCTTTTAGTTATCAGTCTCTTAACTATCCCCTAAAACCTATAGCACTCTAAGTTTTTAATTTAAAAAGATTTATTTATCTGCACATTGTTTTTTTCGATGCTTAACCTTATTACTCTGGCTGTATTTCAATACAATCGCAAGTAATTGAAATTTATCTTGTAAGTTTCTTTTTTGTTCGCTATAAAGAATCCTGAGAAACAAAGGGAGAACGGCATGTTGACATCTAAACAATCACTGGTTTTAAATACCATTCAGGAAATGGCTCAGGAAATGGGCTACTTACCTACATTAGAAGAAATTGGACAGCATATTGGTATCGGGCGCAGCACCATTCACAAACACATCCGAACTTTAATCAATAACAACTATCTGCAAGAAGCTGAGGGCAAAGCCGCCTATCAGCTAGTAGAACCTTTCGAAGAAGAAGGCAGCCTCCCTTACATGGGAAGAATCGCAGCTGGTTTCCCCATTGAAGCTATTCCAGATCAACAAAATATTAACCTTGCACAACTCTTTTGTGGCCCTGGTCGCTATGTATTAAAGATTGCAGGTGATTCAATGATAGAGGCAGGTATCTGGGACGAAGATTATGTCGTGATACAGAAGAAAAATTCAGCAAGAGAAGGCGAAATTGTTGTTGCCCTGGTAGATCGTTACGAGGCAACGTTAAAATACTATTATCCAAAAGATACCGGGGTCGTAGAACTTAGACCTGCAAACAGCCAATTACAATCGATGTTCTACCCTGCAGACCAAGTAGAAATACAAGGTGTAATGATTGGAGTATTCAGAAGCTACTAAAACTTCGTACTTAGAAATACAAGAGAAAGCATGGCCTCCGGCTTTTAAGTGATTTTAGAATTATCGATTAAATATTCTGTTAGAATATAATCAATAATAATTCTCGAGTTCAGGAAGGGCCATGAATAAGCACAACACCTTATCCACTATGTTTCATGGTGCGCTTTTACTATTTAGCGGGCTTATATTTAGTTCTAACGTTACTGCAAAACAAACTGCATTACTTGATGCTAATGGTCAGCCTTTGTCAGAAGAAGTGTTGATGCTATTAAGTTCAGGATCGGAAAAATTCAATTCATCTAAATCATCCAAAACCTCTAAAAAAAGTGATGATAAAGAAAAAAAAGAACTAACAAAGTCACCTAAAAAACCTAAGAGTAACAAACCACCCTCAAATCCTGTTCTAGAAATGGAGTTACTTGATGCGCTGAAAGCAGGTAAAACTCAACGCGCTGATCAACTTCTTAGAGCGGGCACATCGCCCACCTACAAGAATTTAAAAGGTGAAACTCCACTAGGGATTGCTGTCTCTAGAGGCTGGGCATCAATGGTAATTAAACTCATTGATAACGGTGCAGATGTTAATGAAAAAGGAGCAAGAGGAGTTACTCTTCTTCATATAGCAAGCGCAAATGGACTCATTGATGTAGCCAAAGTACTGGTTAAAAAAGGTCTTAACCCAGGCCAAAAAACAGATAAAAACTGGACACCTTTACATGTTGCTGCCCGCTATGGACACTGGCAATTAGTACAATACTTTCTTTCCGTCGGTGTAGATCCAGATATCAGAAATTCAGATGGCAAAACTGCATTAGGACTTGCTCGTCACCTTAAACATCAGGGAATTATCAAAATACTGGCGCGTGTAACTACGGTGAGATCGTTAGATTTTGCTTCTGTGAAAACAAGTAAAAAGAAAAGAAAAAAAAGACGTAAATCTAAACGAAATTAATTATCAATTAGTGGTCAAACCAATTACAAATATTTTTGGCAAATGTAGAAGAATCATTCGTCGAAATAATCGGATAATTTATTTTTTCTGACAAGTCTTCAAAATTATTCATGTTTTGGGTATCAGTGCTTTGACTATCTATCTGGTTTAAAACGACACCCATTAGATTTAATCCACATCTCTCAATAGCTTCAATGCTGAGTAATGTATGATTAATACATCCCAATTTATCTGCTGCGATCAGAATAATCGGTAAATTCAACGCTTTTGCCAAATCGGCATTTAATCCATCTGAACAGATAGGAGAATAAAATCCTCCTGCACCTTCAACATATAAAAAATCTTTTTCAGAATTACAGCTCCCAATACATTCTTGAGATAACTGCTGAATCGTAATTAACTTATGCTCTATTTTGGCTGCTCTATCAGGAGATATAGCGGCTAAGAATCTATTAGGACAAACAACATCTAATTTTTCTTCCTGGTTTGCAGCATACGCCAGTTTCCATGCATCACTCTTCGTAATATCTGTAGGCCAACCAGATTCTATTGGCTTTCTCGGTTCTACAGATATTCCATTCTTACATAACTGTTGAATAATCTTTTGTCCAACCCAGGTTTTACCTACATCGGTATCAGTACCTGTTACAAAAACACCTTTCATTTATTATTTTTTCCCTAGATTGCCTTTAACGCCTTCTGCACTGTAAAGTATATCTGTTGCTTTGCCGACTACGTCTGATATGGAAATTGGTCCAAATATTCTACTATCGTTACTATTGTCTCGATTATCGCCAAGTACAAATAACTGACCTTTTGGTATGCTTATTTCAGACATTCGAGTTGAATAAGGCTTGAGTCTATTTGAATCTTTTATATAAGACTCGGAAATTTTCTTACCATTAACGAACGTATTACCTTTTTCTATTTTTAATAGATCACCTGAAATAGCGATTACTCGTTTAATAAACGGTAACGTCTTTTTAGAGTTTTTATTCTGGATTTTATTAAACACTATTATCTCATTTCTTTTAATGTCTGCCTCTAGGTAAGCTTTGTTTGAAACTACTATTATATCTCCGGGATTCAATAACGGTTGCATAGATCGACTCGGTATTCGATAGATATCCAATCCAAAAATTCGGGGTCTAATATTATTAGATTTAACATCGTATGGATTAATAACATAAAGTAAAACCACTACCGTTAAAGCACACACGAGCATTCCAATTAATATAAAATGTACGCGTTGAAAAATTAACTTTAAAAATCTTCGTAATAAATCCATCGTTGATATAGTAGCAACAAAATTAAACAGATACAGCTAAGGTACTAACAATGCAAACCCCGGATATTCGAGCGGTTAAAGACTATCTACTCACATTACAAGATTCTATCTGTGATCAACTCGCTGATGAAGATGGCCAAAAAGTCTTTGAAGAAGATTCCTGGACTCGTGCTAAAAACCCTGATTCCACTGCCATGCAAGGTGGTGGCAGAACACGACTTCTTGTTGATGGGGGTGTCATTGAACAAGGCGGTGTGAATTTCTCTGATGTGCAGGGCAGTAAAATGCCTGCTTCAGCAACCGCTCATAGACCTGAATTAGCAGGCAGAAGCTTTCAAGCTATGGGGGTATCTTTAGTCATTCACCCCAAAAACCCATACGTTCCTACTTCACACGCAAATGTCCGTTTTTTTATCGCCGAAAAAGAAGGTGAAAATCCTGTTTGGTGGTTTGGGGGAGGATATGACTTAACGCCATATTACGGGTTTGATGAAGATTGTAAGTCTTGGCACCAAACAGCTAAACAAGCATGCGAGCCATTTGGAGACGCTGTTTACGATGAGTATAAACAATGGTGTGATGATTATTTCTATCTAAAACATCGCGATGAGCAACGTGGTATCGGTGGTATCTTTTTTGATGATTTAAATAAATGGAGCTTTGAAGAGTCTTTTAATTTCATGAAAGCGATAGGCGATAGTTATATCGAAGCGTATAGACCGATAGTCAATCTTAGGAAAAATATTGAGTACAGTGAAAAAGAAAGGGACTTCCAGCTTTATCGACGCGGTAGGTACGTGGAATATAATCTGGTCTATGACCGTGGTACGCTTTTCGGATTACAATCTGGGGGGAGAACAGAATCGATTCTTATGTCAATGCCTCCACTCGTTAAATGGAAATATAATTGGCAACCTGAAGAAGGTACTGAAGAAGCTAGATTGTATAACCACTTTCTAAAACCCAAAGACTGGGTCAATTATTGATGTAATGAAATATTAAGGCTTACTATCTTTAAAAACGGCTAAAGCTTTGCTCGCATTAATTAGACCTTCGCCAAACTCTTCATCTCTACCTGGTTTGCCTAAATCAACAGCGGTTTTAGTCAATGCTGAATTAAGATTATTATTTCCTTTCTGAGAAAGCAGAAGGGCAACAATGCCACTAACATGGGCAGAGGAAATTGACGTACCTGTAGCTAGTTTATATTTGCCATCAGGTGCGATCGTTAAAATATTAACCCCAGGAGCAGAGTAATCAATAAAACGACCCTTATCAGCCATATTGAATAGTTTCTTATTCTCATCGATGGCTGTTGCGCCTATTACGCCAGGGATTAGAGCAGGGTAAATCGTACTTCCCCAATTTCCACCATTTCCAGCCGCAGCAACAACAACTATACCTTTAGCGACGGCTTTTCTGACCATTTTCTCTACAATGGAATCTTTCCCACCAGTAAAGCTCAGGTTGATAACATCTACATCATGCTGAATACAGGTATCTATTGCTTTAGCAACATCAGCAGATGACCCTTTTAATACTGAAGGGTGATTTTTCTCTGCCTTGAAAGCACCTATCGAGTATAACTTTGCTCTAGGTGCTATACCTATGTGAGGGTTTTGACTTACCAATACGCCAGCAACAGAAGTCCCATGAAGTAACGCTTCTTTATTAGTTATATCAACTTTAAATAAATCTTTAGTTTCAATGTGTGCATCAGATAAAGACGGGTGAAAAATATCAATAGGAGTATCTACCATGCATATGGTAGTTCCTTTTCCTTTGGTAGTTTCATGCACGTAACTAACACCAGTTTCATACATTGAATATGCATTTTTATAGGAAGCTGAAGCCGTTTTAAAGATATTATTTGTTTCAGCATTTACACTTTTTTCTTTTTTATTGATTGAAGCGCTGAGATCTAAAGGGTCTTGTCCATTCGTTTTAGCAACAACCATCCCTGTTTTTACTGACGCAAGAACCGTAGTGCTTTCAGGGTTTAGATTGTATTTTTGTGTAATATTTTTAACTTTTGAAATATTTTCAGTGGAATACAGTAGCACTACTTCATCTTTAATGTAGTTTGATCTTCTAGGCTTTACTTTTGGCTCGTAGACAAAATCAAAGTACAAAGGCTCAGCACCTTCATTATCCAAAGCATACTCGTCTGCATGAACCCCGCTAATAGCGAGGCTGCAGAATACAGCGCTACT
Organism: Cocleimonas sp. KMM 6892; assembly: GCF_035798195.1. Lineage (NCBI taxonomy): Bacteria > Pseudomonadati > Pseudomonadota > Gammaproteobacteria > Thiotrichales > Thiotrichaceae > Cocleimonas > Cocleimonas sp. KMM 6892. The sequence goes on from NZ_JAPFBV010000001.1 coordinate 770,609, forward strand.
TAAAAAAGTTAATTTAATATGCTTCACCGGCAAACCATATCAATTCTTTGTTAGAAGATAATGATGACAGAACTTCTTTTATCTGTGCTTCATTCATTTTTTGATTGAAGGTAATTTGATACATACCTTCTTTACCAGGTACAGACTCAACTTTCTTAAGCTTTCCTTTAAGTTCAGGGTGCGTCTGTAAAGAGTCCATTGGACCATTTATCCCAACAAGTAATGTCGTGCTAGATTGATCACTTACAACTTCAGCAGATTTCGCTGCTGCTGGAGTAAACTCGCTTTTGTCTGAAAACAAAGGAGCAACAAAAGCCATTAGCACCGATAATGATACAACCAATAAAGCCACGCTCGCAAATCGAGCATACTCAGTGGCACCAAATGTAGATGGCACCCAAGAAGAAAGAGCGTTTTTAAGTTTAGTTACAAAACTTTGGCTATCGCTTGTCGTATTGTTTACTGGTGTTTCTATCGATAAGTTATCAATCTGCTTGAAAACATTTTCCAGTCTGGATTCCGGCGAAGGGAGGTTAGATAAACCTATCAAGGTTTTATCTTCTGCAACTAAATTAAAGAAGTTACGCTCCTCATCTACGAGAGACTCTAGAGCAGCATTATCTTCTAGGACTTCTTTAAAGTAGGCTTCATCATCAGAAGAAAGCTCTCCAGTTACAAACCACGGTAGTAACTCTAGTGCCCTTTCCGGGATTTCATTATTCTTAGTATCAATATTCATTGCTAGTATCTAAAAGATCTGTATTAGAAAGAAGTGATTTAAGGTGCTTTCTTGCATAAAACATTCGAGTCTTGACTGTATTTTCAGATATATCCAACATAACTGAAATATCTTTTATAGATAGTTCACGGTAGTAAACCAACTCTATAACTTCTCTATGTTTTTCGCTAAGTTTAGCTAAATTATCGACTATTTCTTGATCTCTCTCTGAAATAATCACTTCTTGTTCTGGTAATAGATCTGTGTCCTCTATATTTAATTGCTCAAAATCATCATCCTGCAGTAGCTCCTTATTCTTCCTAAGATAACCGATCATTCTAAAACGTGCGATCGAGTGTATCCAGGTTGATGGCTGTGAAAGTCCAGAAAAGCTGCCAGCTGATCGCCATACTTCTATAAGTGCTTCATCGGCTATATCAGCAGCCAATGCAACATCATATTTCAACATGCGACTACAAAATTTAATAAGCCTTGGTTGGTAGCTTATATATAACTCTGTAAATGCGTCACGATCACCTTCAGATATCTTTTTTAATAACTCGGTATCTCGTTTCGTCTTTTCTTCAACTGTTTGCTTATTGTTCTTCACAACTGCGTCCATTGATTCTGTAGTTTCGACTAAATAAAATGTTCAAAATATTTTATTTTATCCAATATTGATAAAAAAATGACAATTTAACACAAATAAATGAACCTTTATGAAATGAATTGCCACTGAGCATATGTGAGACGGTTAAGTTGGGCTTGATCAAAGGGGATTTGTAGACCAACCACATTCACGAGCAAAATCTAGCGGTTTGCTCTGTACCGACTCCCTCGCAACTTTAGGCGGACTTCGTGTCCGCCTTTTTTTTGCTTATTTCTAATTCCTCATATTCTTTTTAGCATACAATAATGATGTCTTTCATTATTTCATCATTGTTTATTTATGCAAAATCAAATCAGCTTAGGGGTCGTTATGGACCCTATACACCTAATAAACATCAAAAAAGATAGTTCATTCGCAATGATGCTTGAAGCTCAGCGAAGAGACTATTCAGTTTATTACATAACCCAAAAAGACATGTATGTTAAAGAAGGCGTTGCATATGCCAATATGGCAAAAATAACAGTCACTGATAATCCTGATTCCTGGTATGAATTAGAAGAACCTAGCGACAGGCCTTTACATGAGCTTTCCTGCATCATTATGAGAAAAGACCCTCCATTCGATATGGAGTACATTTATTCTACCTACATTTTAGAACTAGCTGAGCAACATGGGTGTCTGGTTGTCAATAAACCATCAAGCATCCGCACAGCCAATGAAAAATTATTTACCGCATGGTTTCCTGAATTTTCACCTGAAACACTTGTTACCAGAGATATGGAGCGTATCAAAGCGTTCCACGAAGCACTTAAACGAATTGTTGTAAAGCCACTAGATGGGATGGGTGGCTCAATGGTGTTCCAAATCCAGGAAGGTGATGCTAATAGAAGTGTCATCCTTGAAACAATCACTAATAATGGTACTCAAACTGTCATGGCTCAACGTTTTCTTCCAGAATTTAAAAATGGAGACAAGAGAATATTGGTCATCAACGGTAAACCTTTCCCTCATGGTTTAGCCAGAATTCCAGCTAAAGGGGAAAGTAGAGGAAACTTGGCGGCTGGAGCAAGTTATAAAGGTGTAGACCTTACCGAGAGAGAATTTGAAATCTGTAACGCCGTCGGCCCGAAACTGAAAGACATGGGACTGATGTTCGTTGGCCTCGATGTAATCGGAGATTATGTGACTGAAATCAATGTCACCAGCCCCACTTGTATACGTGAGTTAGATGCCATCTATTCGGCAAATATATCTGGCTTACTAATGGATGAAATTGAAAATAGTTTAAAAGAGAATTTACAATGAATACAAGAGTGAAATGGCTCGATAATATGAGCTTTGTTGGAGAATCAGGCAGTGGTCATTCAGTCGTTATGGATGGACCTCCTGAGCACGGCGGCAGAAATCTTGGCGTACGCCCAATGGAAATGCTTCTATTAGGTTTAGGTGGCTGTGCTTCTTTTGATGTTGTTTCCATGCTCAAAAAAAGCAAACAAGACATCCAGAATTGCGAGGTTGAAATAACTGCAGAACGCGCAGAAACCGAGCCAAAAGTTTTCACTAAAATCCATCTGCATTTTATTATATCTGGAAATGATATATCAGAAAAAAGAGTAGCCAGAGCAATAGAGCTTTCAGCAGACAAGTACTGCTCAGCTTCTATTATGCTTGGTAAGCTAGCGAAGATTACTCATGATTATGAAATAAAGTAATCAAATAAGCCCCAATTATCAGGTGTATTTGCTGAATGTTGTTATTTAACCTACAATCCCCGCGGATTTTAAAATCTAACCATAAAAATAATAATACTTAGATAAATAAGTACACCAAAGGGATAATTATGAAACGCTTGAAAGCAGTTTCTATTGGGTTATTTGTAGTGAGCTTGTTCTGTATTCAAGGAACAAGTTTTGCCAATAGTCCTAAAAAGAAAGTCGATGTTGATTTAAACCACGCATACAATGTATTAGTAAAAGGCAACTCTAAACCCGCAACTAATAAACATAGCAATCGAAAAGCGACGGTAAAAAAGACTACTCCACACAAATATAAAGCACTTCAAATTGCAAAGAAGCAAATAAATAAGCGCTATAAGTGGGGGGGTGCCAATCCTAATAAGGGATTCGATTGTAGCGGCCTAATCCAGTACGCTTACAAGATGATAAAGGTAAATGTTCCTAGATCTGCCGCCGCTCAATACAAACACGCTAAAAGAGTCGCTTTAAAACACTTGGAAGTAGGTGATTTAGTCTTTTTTCATACGAGAAGAACACGCGCCAAGGTTAATCACGTTGGTATCTATCTAGGTGGGAATAAATTCATTCATGCCCCCAGAAGGGGCAAGAATGTCTCTGTTGCCAGCTTCAATAGCTACTGGCGGAAGAAATTTGTAGGCGCAGGTCGCGTCTAACAATTAATCTGTTGTTGATGTCTCAGCAGCAGGTGTTTTGCCAGCATCATCTGTATTCGTTGCTTCATCCTGTGCGTTTTCCACAACAGGAGCAACTTCTTCAGCTACTGGAGCCTCTTCGCTCACTGGTGCGCTTTCCGTAGTAGGCTCACTATCTGTTGCAGGTGCATTTTCTTCAACAGGGGCTGTTTCTGGCTCTGCATTCTCTTCAGGTTCAGCTTTAACTTCAGGAGTTTCTACAGCATCAGTTTCTACTGCTTCAGATTTTGCAGCTTCTTCAACTTTGGGAGTAACGTCTTCTGTAGATGGTGTCGAGCTGGCTTGAGATGAGATTGGCACACCAAAATTCAATGCATTTCCTTCAACAGCTGGACGCTTAGCCATAAAAAAGAAAACAGCCGCAGCTAGAATTGTAAAAATCAATATACCGATTGAGTTGTTAGATAGTTTCATTACTTCGATCCATGGTTTAATTAAATAGAATCATATCATTGATTTAGCCGATACAAACCTTACGATTTTATTTACTGAACGTTAGCAAATAAAATGTGAAGACGAATCTACAAGATTTAAGAAGTTCCAGCTATGTGGTTCTACTCAATGAATAATTTGCCAAATTAGATAACGCAGATTTAAATTCTGAATCTGGCAATACTTTTAAACAATCCGTTGCCAAGGTGGTTTCTTTTTTAGCAACTTCAATTGTATATTCTAAGGACTTGGTCTTTTTAATGATGCTCGTTATCTCTTCAATCAAATCAAGACCACCTTCTTCAATCGCTTTTCTGATCATGTCGGCATCTTCTGTATTGCCGTTCTTTTCGCTTTCACTCAAAGCATAAATTAGCGGCAATGTCGGCTTCCCTTCTGCAAGATCATCTCCAACATTTTTACCCATTTCATCGCTGTCTGCACTGTAATCCAAAATATCGTCAACTAATTGAAATGCTGTACCCAAGTGTGTACCAAACTTTGCAACAACAACTTCATCTTCCTCAGACAGGCCTGATAGAACAGCACCTAGCTGACAAGCAGCTTCGAAAAGTTTCGCTGTTTTTGAATAAATAACCTCTAAATAGCGTTCTTCACTGGTTTCAGCATCATTGATATTAAGAAGTTGCAATACTTCACCTTCAGCAATGATGTTGGTAGTGCTTGCCATGATATTCATAACGCGCATTTCATTGACATCTACCATCATTTCAAAAGCACGAGAATAAAGAAAATCTCCAACTAATACAGCAGCTTGATTTCCCCAAACGTTATTAGCCGTATCTTTACCGCGTCGCATGTCAGATTCATCAACAACGTCATCGTGTAATAACGTAGCGGTATGAATAAATTCAACGATAGCCGCAATATCTACGTGTTTATTTCCTTCATATCCGCACGCACGCGCCATTAGCAGAGCCAACATAGGTCTTAACCTTTTGCCTCCGCTATTGATGATGTAGTGACTCAACTGATTAACGAGTACAACATCTGATTGAAGTCGTTGTTGAATTAAGGCATCAACGGCCTTCATATCTGATTCAACCAGATTCTGTATTGTTTTATAATCCACGCAAATTTTGACTTAATATTATTGAATTAGGGAATGCTAGGTAGATGCAAGGTAAGTGTCAAGGCGGATGTCGAAATTCACCAAGTTTTATTGATTAAAATAGCAAATATAATATTTGACTAACTATATAAGTGCTTGTAGACTTTCGCGGCTTAAAACAAATTATATATTTACTGGAATTTAACCTTGGTTGAATATCTGGTTGAATTACAGAGGTTAACAAAATGGCTCATAAAAAAGCAGCGGGTAGTACACGAAACGGTCGTGATTCTAATTCAAATCGCCTAGGTGTTAAGCGCTTTGGTGGCCAGGCAGTTTCTGCTGGAAGCATTATCGTTCGTCAACGTGGAACTCACTTTCACCCAGGCACAAACGTAGGTTGTGGCAAAGACCACACTTTATTTGCAAAAACTGACGGCGTTGTAGTTTTTGAAGTAAAAGGCCCGAAAAACAGAAAGTTCGTAAGTATTCAAGCGGCATAAGCTACTTACAGCTTTAATAAAAAGCCCCGCTTGTCGGGGTTTTTTATTGCCTGTTATTTTTATTAGATTCAGATAAACTCAAACCATGAAATTTGTAGATGAAGTTGTAATTATTGTTAAAGCCGGTGACGGAGGAAATGGTTGCGTCAGTTTTCGTCGTGAAAAATACATTGAGTATGGTGGCCCCGATGGTGGCGACGGCGGTGATGGTGGTAGCGTTTATCTACAAGCCAATAAAGGACTAAATACACTAGCTGATTTCAGACACGTGCGTTTCTATGAAGCCGGTCGTGGAGAAAATGGTGCGAGTCGCAATATGACTGGCGCTAAAGGTGAAGATAAAATCGTTCAGGTTCCTATTGGAACAATGATTTATGTTGAGGAAACTGGCGAACTCATTGGCGATTTGACCAAAGACGAAGAAATGATCAAAGTTGTTCAAGGTGGTTTTCATGGCTTGGGCAATCTGCGTTATAAAAGCTCAGTCAATAGAGCACCTCGCCAATCTAAACCAGGTTCTGAAGGCGAAACCCGTTCACTTAGATTAGAAATGAAAGTACTTGCTGATGTTGGTCTTCTTGGCCTTCCTAATGCGGGTAAATCAACCTTGATTAGCACTGTCTCTTCAGCAAGACCAAAAGTCGCAAACTATCCTTTTACTACCCTCTATCCAAACCTAGGTGTAGTTAAAGTTGATGCATATCAAAGCTTTGTTATTGCCGATATACCCGGATTGATTGAAGGTGCTGCTGAAGGCGCAGGCTTAGGCATTCAATTTTTAAAACACTTATCCAGAACGAGCCTGCTCCTTCATTTAGTTGATGTTGCTCCAATGGATGAGAGAGAAGACCCTGTTGAATCAATTCGGGTTATTGAAAACGAATTACAAAAATTCAGCAGTGAATTAGAAGAACGTGAACGCTGGTTAGTGCTCAATAAAGTCGACCTGCTTCCACCCGATGAGCAACAACAGCATTGTGATGACATTGTGAAACGTCTCGACTGGAAAGGTAAAGTGTTTATGATTTCGGCGGCTACTGGCCTGAATACTAAAGCGTTAACAAACCAGATTATGCAATCACTCGATGACAAAGCTTACTTAGAAACTCAAAATAAAAATGAGCAGGATTAAATATACGCAAAAGGCAAAGCGCTGGGTTATCAAGATTGGAAGTGCGCTTTTAACCAAAGATGGTAAAGGCTTAGATTACGATGCCATAAACAACTGGACCAAAGAAATGGTTCAGTTACGCCAACAAGGTATTGAAATAATTTTAGTATCATCAGGTTCTGTTGCTGAAGGCATGAGTCGCATGGGGTGGACTAAACGACCAACAGAACTGGCTGAACTTCAAGCTGCTGCTGCAATTGGACAAACAGGACTAATTGAGGCTTATGAAACTCAATTCAAAAAACACCATATCCAAGCCGCTCAAATATTATTAACTCATGATGATGTTAGTAATCGAAAACGTTATCTCAATGCGAGAAACACCTTACGCGCCTTATTAAAATTCAAAGCCTTACCCATCATTAATGAAAACGATACGGTTGCCTTGGAAGAAATGCGATTGGGCGATAACGATACCCTAGCAGCATTAGTGGCAAATATAACTGAAGCTGAATTACTGGTAATTCTTACTGACCAACAAGGTCTTTTTGATAAAGACCCTCGGCATAACAGTGACGCAAAGCTAATTACCGAAGAAAGAGCAGGCAATAAAAAATTACACGAGTATGTGGGTGAAATTAAAACATCACTCGGTAGCGGTGGCATGTCAACCAAGCTAACAGCTGCTCAAAGAGCCGCCCGTTCGGGTTGTGCGACTATTATTGCATCAGGTAGAGAAGAAAAAGTTTTGGGACGAATTGCCAACGGAGAAATCATTGGCACATTATTAACACCCGATGATTCTCATTTCTCAGCAAAAAAACAATGGATTGCGGGACAGGTACAGGCAAGTGGTGCTGTATATCTTGACGCCGGCGCGAGTAAAGCAATTCAAACTCAGGGCACAAGTCTATTACCAATTGGCGTTATTAAGTCTGAAGGTCATTTTAAACGTGGAGACGTGGTTGATTGTAAAAATCAGAGCGATCAGGTTATTGCCCGTGGATTAATCAACTATTCAGACAAGGAAGTATCCCTTCTAGCCCAGAAACCTAGCAATAAAATTGGTAGTATCTTGGGATATACAGGTGAATCAGAACTGATTCATCGTGATAACTTAGTCGTTTTATAATCTATTAATCTCGGCTTTAGTATTAACTACGCTAAACCACCCCCCTACTTATAAGCCTTTTTTTACTATTTCTTATATCATTGATCACCGATAAAGCAGCTTTATCCTCCCTGCAAAACCGTTTAACGTCTATTTCTCATGAATTATCCCGCTAAGACGCGCGCTTATCGGAGTTTCATTGAACACTAGAGTACAAAAGCGTTAAAGTTTAACCAATGAAGTAGAGCTAGGGCTCTATCTAAAATATAAAAATTATAAGGTTACAGTCATGATTTTAGTCGGATCACTCATTTTTGCGTTTCTCATCACCCTTTTCTTGGTTAGCAAGATAGCGAGTATGCTACATGCAAAGAAGCCAGATATGGGTAGAATTTTCTTAGCTTCCATTGTTGGTAGCATTGCAGCTGCAATTACCTTAATTCCTTTAGGAATATTTTTGGGCGGTATAGACCCAAACATCATGTTGATTTTATCAATTGCGATAGTGTTTATCGTTTCTAGCATGGCTTTCAAATACATCAATGTAATGACCTGGAGTGGCGCAATAACAACGAATATTGCCAATATCGTATTAAGCTTAGTCGCGTTAACAGCTTCAGTTGTTTTGAATGGTGAATCCATTGATGAGACCCTTTCAAAAATTAGTGGTGTCGCCAAAGAAAATGCGAATATGGTTCAGAGCGTCGCTAAAGGTGATTTAGACGCAGTGATGTCAAAAGACACTAGTATGGAACAGGAAAGCAATGAACAAGCAGCCATGGATGAAGAAGTTGCTTTAGATGATGATATAGAGCCTACATTTAAAGAAAGTGACTTACTTCCAGCTGGAACGATTAAAGAACTGAAAGCTAAAGAAAAGAAAGTATATATTGAGCCAAAGTTTAGAGTGGTAAGCATTTCAAGCATCAACTCTGCCGTCGGTAAAAATATTAGAATTTTAAACAGTAATGACGCTAGCATTACAGGCTTACTAAGAAGAGTAAGTGGAAACAATGCTGTTATTGAACAACATATTGGTGGTGGTATAGCTACAACCCCTATATCTTTAGCTAAAATTCGTAAGCTAGAAGTTTATAGATAATTTATCAGAAGTTTATAGTTAAATAATTTGGAAATTCCCATAAAAAAAGCCCGCTAAACCGGGCTTTTTTTATGGGAATTTCCTGGCTTAAATTTCAACCATCGTCTGTTTCTTTTCTTATCTTTAATAATGTATTAATTGCCGCTGAGGCAACATCACTACCTCCCTGAGACCCTAAAACTGTAATACAGGGAATATCGAGTTGCTCATGGTTATCCCATAAATAATTTTTGGACTCTACCGCTCCTGTAAATCCAGAAGGCGTAGCAATAATTAGACTTGGCTTTTTAAAGTTATCTTCGTCTTTTAACTCTTCTAAAACCTCTAACAAACGATAAAGAGCAGTAGCTTCTTTACCTATTACAATTATGCTATCAGAGAGATAAGGTTTCCAGAGATCGACCGCTTCCATACTACGTGTATGTTTATTCGACTTTGCCTGTGAGATCACACTGGCTTTGTTTATCAGGCAAATAGGTTCATCTTTTAGATATTTTTGCTTCATCGCACAAGCGACATTATCCGTATCACAAAGAAGATCAAAATCTTCTTTCAGTGCTTCTAAAGCAATATCAATCGCATCTTTGCTGAATCTGATATTTTCAAGAAGAGATACATCCCCTGCCGCTGCAATCATTTGCAGTGCAACTGCTTTCTCATTATTATTAAAGTGGGATAATTCAGCGCTTTCTTGAATAGTTTTTAGTGAACGCTTTTGTATGTTTCTAGGGTTTTTTTCATATTTAATCATAAACAGACATCGTCATATATATGACTGTCCTAAGTGAATTGCTAGAGATTATAGAAGAACTTTAGAAAAAAGGAGAAAAATAAGAGTTTATTTTCAAGCATTACATAGCGCTTGTGGTTTTGGTTAGATAAAATACTGTGATTAATTATCCAGCTATTTCTGAAGTGAAGCGATGTCAACTCCTGTATTTGAAACCAATCTAGAGCACTTACCTTTAATTACTCGCGGTAAAGTGCGCGATATTTATGACGTAGATGATAATCACATGCTGATAATCACGACGGATAGACTGTCTGCATTTGATGTTGTGCTTCCCCAGCCTATTCCAAATAAAGGAATTGTTTTGACCCAGGTTTCAAACTTCTGGTTCGATAAGTTATCGCACATAGTGCCTAATCACTTTAGTGATCTCACTCTTAATGATTTGAAACTCACCAAATCTGAACGAGAAATGCTCGAAGGCAGAAGTGTTATCGTTAAGAAACTAAAACCTTTACCCGTAGAAGCAATCGTGCGTGGATATATCATCGGTTCTGGCTGGAAAGATTATCAGGAAACAGGAAAAGTCTGTGGAATAGACTTACCTGAAGGCTTAAAACAAGCAGAAAAGTTACCCGAAGTAATCTTCACCCCTTCCACAAAAGCTGAAGTGGGTGGTCATGACGTCAATATCACGTTTAAACAAATGCATGCTCAAATCGGTGGGTTTCTAGCGGAAGAGGTTCGCCGCATTAGTATCCAACTTTATACAGAAGCATCTGAATTTGCTTTATCTAAAGGGATTATCATTGCTGACACCAAATTTGAGTTCGGGCTTGATGATCATGGCAGATTGATATTAATCGATGAAATTCTGTCACCCGATTCATCTCGATTTTGGCCAGCAGACCAGTACTCAGAAGGCACTAGCCCGCCATCGTTCGACAAGCAATTTATTAGAGATTATCTAGAAACTCTAGACTGGGATAAAACACCACCTGGACCACATTTACCCGCAGAGATTTTAGAAAAGAGCGCTAAAAAATATCAGGAAGTTGCCGACTTATTATTACAATCTTAGAACCAAAAACTAAGTAGGGAGTCCAAGCTACATTCCGGTCTCCTTCTATAGTATTATGGCGACAAATTAATTAGAGCAGTATAATGAGCGCAACCATACAAACAAAAACAAAACTTCCCGGCTTTATAAGCCTGCTACTCGTTATAGCCTTAGGTTTTTCTCTAGCTAAGTTAATGTGGTTAGTGTTGACGCCAGCCCCAAAAATAGGCACTTTTACATCTAGTGACACTGGTAACCTGATTACACCTCAGACTCAGATTAATTACGGTAAACGCATTGCAGACCAGCATATTTTTGGTGAAGTTAAAGTTAAACCAGTAGCAGCCCCAGTCACTAAACAAACAACAACTAAAAAGGCCGTTGTTGCCCCTACTAAATTAAATTTAAAACTTCATGGCATCGTTGCCTATAAGTCTAAAGAAGGTTTTGCGCTAATCTCAGCCGCTAATGGACCTCAAAAAGTCTATGGCAAAGGCGAAAAAATACAGGAGGGCGTTACTGTCAGTGATATCTTCCCAGAAAAAGTCGTATTAGATAACCGCGGGAAAACAGAAGAACTATTACTACCGGTTAATAAAGCGTCAACCAAATCAAGAAGACAAACCAGCAGCGTTCCTTTACCTGGTAGCGAAACCCAAAAAAAACCTAAGCGCTCTCCTATAGCTGCCCCAAATTCAACACCACCTGACCTTACTCAATTAAGGCAGGATATAATTACTAATCCAACAAAACTGATGGATATAGTGAGACCGTCTCCTGCAATTGTAGATGGTCAGTTTATTGGGTTTCGTATTAGACCCGGCAAACAACGAAAAATGTTTAATCAGCTGAACTTCCGTTCAAACGATATCATCACTGAAGTAAATGGTATTGTGTTAGATGACCAAAACAAGGGTGCAATGGTTTTAAATGAATTATCACAAGCATCAAGCATTTCTGTAAAAGTAAAACGTGGCTCACAAGAAATATTAATCGATCACGCATTCTAAATTAAAACGATGTCCCGCTTTATATCTCTCTGTTTGTTATTAGTATTATTGGTTTCATGTTCTGATAATAACGCTCCCAGAAAAGTCGTTTTACAAGGTAAAACCATGGGGACGAGTTATCATATAACTCTGATAACCACACAAAAAAATCAAGATAAGCAATCTGCTTTACAATTGGATATTGATAACCTGTTAAAAGACATCAACCACAAGATGTCGACGTATCAATCCGACTCCGAAATCAGTCAATTTAATGCAACCCCTTCATTAGAGTGGATACCCATATCGCAAGATTTTTATAATGTGGTTGATAGTGCGTTATTAATTTCAAACTTATCTGGAGGCTATTTCGATATAACAATTTCACCTTTGGTAAATCTATGGGGATTTGGCCCTAAAATAAAAATTAATACGCCTAAGAATGACGATATTAAAGAAGCAATGTCACACATAGGCTACCAAAAACTGGGCACTCAAAAGGAAACCAACTCGCTTAAAAAAACAGACCCACTGCTCACTATAGATTTATCATCAATCGCCAAAGGCTATGCAGTAGATAAAGTAAGTGACTACTTAAGCAGTAAATCCATTGCTAATCATTTAGTGGAAATCGGAGGCGAGGTTAAAGCGAAAGGTAAAAACCTGTCCAATAAGAAATGGCGAATTGCCATAGAGAATCCGGACGCGGATTCAAGAGCGGTCAATAGTTTACTTGAATTAGACAATACTGCTGTAGCCACATCCGGCGACTACCGAAACTATTATGTTGAAAATAATGAAAGACAATCACACATTATTGATCCTAAAACAGGTTACCCGATAAAGCATAAACTGGCGTCAGTCACAGTCGTAAATCCGTCTACAATGCTTGCAGATGCCTGGGCAACCACTCTAATGGTATTAGGTGAAGCAAAAGGAAAAGAACTAGTAATAGAACAAGGCCTGAGCGTTCAAATGATTATTAGAAACGGTAATGGGTTTACAACCTGGAAAAATAAAATGCCCTAAAGTAGGGGGGTGCCTTTTCTTCCTTTTAGATTAAGATTTTTCATTTTTTAGCCAAATGAATGGTATACGCTTTACCCTGTTTTACCTTTTTATAGTTACCAAAAATCTCTTTCAGATTTCTTTTCATATACTGGCGTAAACCATTAACTGTAACCAGATATAAACTTCCGTCTTTTTCTAAATGATGATAAGCGTCATGCAACATCAAAGACATCATCTCTTTTCCAACTTTAGCCGGTACATTAGAAGCAATAACATTGAATCGCTTTGACCTTTCAATGTGTTGAAAGCCATTACTAAGCTGCGCCGTAGCATTGGATAACTTATTCAACGCAGCGTTTTTATTCGCATATTCAACAGCCATGAAATCTTTATCAACCAATACTGTTTCACCATTAGGGGCAAGTTTTGCCATTGTTAAACCTATCGGTCCGTAACCACAACCTAGATCAAAACAATTGTCATCCGAATTAATCTTAATGTAATTCATCAACAATTTAGTACCATCATCCAATTCTCGTGGAGAGAAAATACCCCAGGTACTTTTGTAATTTAATGTGGTGTCACAAAGTGTGCCGCTAAATGAAATATCTTTACGATACTCATCTAATTGTTTTTTATCTAACATGATTTCTTAGTCTTATGATTATTGCTTAAAAAGCAGAAAATATTTAATGAGGAGTTTTGTGTTTATAGATGCTCAGAACAAAGGAGCGAGTTTATGCGTAGCGATAAGGAAAGCGTAAATAAAAGCAACCAGTCCTAATAGCCACAACCCACTAGCTACAGCTTTTGATAGGCCTTTCTTAAGTGCGATTGTGCCAAACGCAACAAATAACAATAAACTGATAATTTTAGTTAATATAAAACCATCTGCAAAAGAAAGATTTTGTGCAAAGCCAATATAAACGCCTAGACCAAAAAGCAATAAGGTAAAAATCGAAGCGATAGATAACACTGTTGCTGAATTAGTCTTAGGTGAATTTGCAAGCATCAAAGCACCACGAACGATATAGATTATCAATACGGCAATAGCGATGCCAGAATGCGCTTTTATTAATAGCGATAAATCCATAGCTACTCCTTAACTCGACGTTTACATTTAATAGAGAATAAACAACTCTATTAAATTAAGCCGGCAGTTGATTAAAGATCTTATCGGCTTGCTGTTGAGCACTCGTTAAGTCATCTGCAAGTGTGCAGTAATGTCCCATCTTTCGACCTGCTCGGGCTTCTTTTTTTCCGTAAAGATGTAACTTGGTTGATGGGTTTTCAAGTAACTTATCCCAATGCGGTTGTGTGTTTGCTCCAGAACCCCAAAGATCGCCAAGCATGTTTGTCATAACCACAGGACTCAACAAACGCGAATCACCAAAGGGTAAACCACATACCATACGTACTTGTTGTTCAAACTGCGAAGTCACACAGGCGTCAAGCGTGAAATGACCGCTATTGTGTGTTCTTGGTGCCATTTCATTGACAAGTAATTCGCCTTTTTTGGTAACGAAGAACTCAACAGCCATTACACCAACATAATCGAGTTTATCAGCCATTCGCTGAGCAGCAGCTTGTGCAGCATTAGCAATATTGTCATCCACTCTGGCAGGAGCCAGTGTTTGATAAAGAATACCATCTCGATGGATATTTTCTGCAACAGGGAAACACTGGGTTTCTCCTTGCTCATTTCTACCGAGGATGACTGAGACTTCACAATCCAGATCAATGCGTTGTTCTAAAACACAGGATACCTGGCCAGTTTCTTTAAATGCGGCTTCTACTTCATCCACACTATTTATTGTTTGTTGACCTTTACCATCATAACCAAAACGCGCTGTTTTCAAGATTGCGGGAAAAGTAATATCCTTAACCGCATCAGCGATATCTGAATTTGTATTGATTACGCCATAAGGAACAGGTAACAACCCGCAAGACAGAATAAATTCTTTTTCAACAATACGATCTTGGGCTTTTTCCACAGCACTAGCCGATGGAAAAACAGGGCAATATTCTGTTAGTTTATTAAGTACTTCAGCGGGAATATTTTCAAATTCTGTGGTTATGACATCACATTGATTGCCAAGCTTTACTAAGGCTTCGGCGTCGTCATAAGCAGCGATAATATGTTCATCAGCGAGTTGACCAGCAGGGCTACCAGTATCCGGCTCAAGTACAACAACCTTGTAGCCGAGATTTCTTGCTGCAATAGTAAACATACGGCCTAATTGGCCACCGCCTAACATACCGAGTGTTGCGCCTGGTAATAACATTATTTTGTCTCTGGTGGGAGTTGCATATTCAAGGCTTTTTGCTTTTGCTTTTCACGGAACTCAGTGAGTTTTTTAGCAATTGACTCATCCGTATTTGCCAGTAAAGAAATAGCAAATAATGCCGCATTAGTCGCACCAGCTTCACCAATAGCAAACGTGGCAACAGGCACTCCAGCAGGCATTTGTACAATAGAATGCAGTGAATCAACACCTTTTAGATAACGTGAAGGAACAGGGACACCAAGAACCGGTATTTCTGTTTTGGCTGCAATCATGCCAGGTAAGTGAGCTGCACCACCCGCGCCTGCAATTATCGCAGTTAAGCCACGTTCTTTAGCTGAACTTGCATATTCAAACAGCAGGTCAGGTGTGCGATGAGCTGACACGACTTTGTATTCATGTGGAATACCAAATGCTTCTAATTGCTCAACAGCTTTGGACATTATATTCCAATCGCTATTGCTACCCATTACAACACCAACAAGGATTTGAGACATTATTACGTTCCTTAAATCTCACGAAACGGCGCATTATAACCGAATAACACTGTTGTTGTACGGTTATTCCATCATTGTTGAAATTGGCATCGCTAACTTAATAAGTTAGCTTTTCGATAACCGTATTTAAGCCAGGACTTGTTTCAATCATCAACCTGATAGGAGGTCCGACATAACGACTGACATCTTCCTCAAATAACTGGTCGAAATTACCAATTTCTGCAATATCTGCCGCTGGCTGTTCCAACAACAATTTTCTTCCACCCCTGCTATCCATCGCATACAAACGAAAGAACTGATTACCTGCACGCGTTGCATTGGTGTAATGCCACAAAAGCGACAGTCTGTTTCTGGCGCCACGTTGTAATGTGATTGGCGGAGAAATAGTTGAATTACCCGTTCTCGCCCAACCCTGAATGCCAGCGCCACTAAGTGGGGAGCCCGCTTGTGCTCTTACAACAGGTGCTGGTTGTCTTGCTGCTTGTCGAGGCGCAGGTTCAAGGAATTTATCCCAGTTATTTTGAGCAGGCGCTTGTCTCTGGACTTGCGGAGGCGGAGCTTGTCTTTGCACTTGTGGCTGAGGAGCAGGGGCACGAGGTGCTTGCTGTCTTTCTACGACAGGAGCAACGTAAGCTTTTCTTGGCGCGACATAAGTCGAACTAGTCCCTAAATAGTCCATTAATGCTAAATACTTAGGTGTAGAAGGCTGATGTAAATGATCAAGCATACTGAAGAAGTTTTTAGGTTCTGGTTCACCAATACCGTAATAATGCAGTATCAATCCGCCACCACCTTGTTGCCAGGCATTTAAGTACTGCTGATATGCCGTTCTCATGCGAGGATCTTTTTGTGCAGTCATAAATAAATTAAGCACTGCAGGATCCTTTACGGTATGTGGTGGGTCAAAACGAATCAAATGCTGTCCAGCTTCATACGCTACTAATTGAAGATTGTATTTATCTGCAAGCGCTTTATTTTGAGCAATCTGAGTACGTAGGAGGCTCATTGCACCACCTTCAGGACTGTTCTTTACCATGCCGCCGTGAAGGATTTCCTGGAACAAGCGAGATTTTCCGCCATCACCATCTCTCGTCCAGCTTTTAACGGTTTCACGGTTCTCTTTACGTGCGATGTAATCGCCAAAGTAAGGGCCAATACCGTAGGCATCAATGTGTCTTCCACAGCCGTTAGCTGCTTTCCATAATGGGCAATCTAAAATTTCTTTACCCACCCAAGGTACTGAATTCAATGAACCAACCGCACAAATTACGCGATTACGTTGACCCCCAAATTCTTTTTTGAAAATCTGACACATTTGAACACTGCGCATTGCATACCAGTTAGCTGCGAGTAATACACGGCGTTTTCCTTGCGGAACTTTTGGATAAGGGAACTTCCACAATTTATCTGCTTTTCGGGCGGCGTAAGTTGCAGCAGGGAAGATGGTATTCCACACTTCATTGGAAAACTCGACGTAGACTTTTTGGTCTTTACGCAATCGATTTTTAACCATACGTGCGTATTGAGCCATGTAATCATCGCTTGCTTTATAAGGGATACTCAACCATGGAGTCGCATTTATCGCATTGGCTAAATCCACCATACGTTCTGCAGGTACACCATTATCACCGGTGTAGTGAGAAGTACCGATAGTTGCACGTTGATTCCACTCTTCTGCCATATTACCTCTTGGGTTTGTCCAAGGCATAAAGCGTAAGGCATGCATTTCTCTGATTCTGGCGATGTAATCAGGATTAAATACCTGACGCTGATAGGTTTTTTCGTAAGCTTTAGGAACAATACGAATATTACGAATATAGTCACCCGTTCTACGTGGGTCAGTTCTGGTAATTTGCAGTTTCAAATTACGTTTTGGCGATAGCAAATCGAATTCGATGTGCCCAGGTCGTTGATAACCCATACGCAAATCACCGGTGATTTTCATCACACCTTCACCATCATAAAGAACCACATAACGGCCAGTAGGGAAATGCTTTGAGAGCTTCCAGGTACTCGTTACACTGGTGAATATAGGAGATTCATTAGGTGCAGGAAGAGACCTTACCCAACCATTGCCATCTAACTGTAATAGATCTTGTTCTTGTGAATTTAACGATTTCTTTTTGGTGCAACCAGGGTCTATAGGGACACCAGCACGCCAGTCGAATTCACATGACGTAAACCAACCGCGAGAGCTCTTAAAGATATCAGTAAAAGGAATAGAAGTGGTCATTTTACCGACACCACCGACATTAATTCCGAGTTTTGGATTAGTGCTGTAGCGAGCGCTACTAGTTTGAGTTAGTCCTATTGTTAATGTAAAAAGAATCATTAACTTAATAAATCGGGATAACATCAATTTCTCTCCTTGAAATAGATTTTGCGTCTGTGACTTTAACGGCTGAGCTTAACGATAAAAAACATATATGGCAAACCGCCACATAGCTGAATTCACTATTCTAACTGACAAGTGGCAAAATCACCTAAACACTTAGTTAATATGATAAAAATACCGTGTAAATGCTGGTTTATAAAAAATGACACCCCCCTACTTTCAGAGGGTTTTTCATGCCTCGCTGTTTTGTTTTAACTCTAACTTTTTACCTGCGATAAAAATTAAGACTAAAACCGGTATTCCCATAATCGCCGTAATCAGGAAAAAGTTAGGGTAACCAACCTCATCCACCATCGAACCTGAATAGCCGCCTAGTATTTTTGGTAATAACGTCATTAACGAACTAAAGATAGCGAACTGCACAGCGGTAAAAGAAATATTCGTCAAACTAGATAAAAAGGCAATAAACGCAGCACTGGCTAATCCAGCGGATAAATTATCAGCCGAGATTACAAGGTAAAGCATAGGCATATTGTAACCTGCCCCTGCCAAAGCCATAAAAAGCAGGTTTGTTAACGCGGAAAGTAACGCACCTAAGAATAGAATTCTCATTACACCAAAACGAACGGATAATAACCCACCTAGAAAACCGCCAACGATCGTCATGAGCAAACCAAAGGTTTTCACCACACTCGCAATTTCAGGTTTTGAAAACCCTAAATCCTGATAGAAAACATTCGAGATTACGCCAAGTACAATATCTGCAATTCGATAAAGACCTATTAACGCAAGAAGAAGAAAAGCGAGCGAGTAACCATAACGTAAAAAGAAATCCTGTACGGGCGCTACATACGTTTCCTTTACCATTGCCTTATTCACGAGTCGCGCTTTAACTAAAACAAAAGCAACAAGTCCAGCGAACGCTATCGCTGTGATCAAGCGAATGAGGGCAACGATGAAATTCGCCAAGTGTTTATTATCAAGCGTTACTTTGAGTGAGCTTTTAAGTTCTTTTGAAATATCACTGCTGAAGTAAAACGTTAAAATAAATGCGATAACAATCGCAATGAATAAGAATAAGAACCTTAAATAATCATCGGCCGAATATTGGGTGGATTTGTCTTTGCTTTGGGCGGGTTCAGGAATAAGTAACGTGGTAATCACACCAACTAACATGACCCCAGCCATGATCATATAGCTGTATTCCCATGCTTGATAATTGTAAGCCCCTTTTTCAGAACCAAAAAAACTGGCAAGGTAGAGCGCACCTGCTCCGGCGACCAACATGCCTATTCTGTAACCTGCGATATAAGTCGAGGACATTAAGGCCTGTAAATCCGTTTCTGCAGATTCAATGCGATAAGCATCGATTACGACATCCTGAGTTGCTGATGAGAACCCCAATAAAACGGCAGCAATGGCCATTAGCGTAAGACTTTCGTCATTACTTGGATCCGTCTGTGACATCCACAAAATAGCTAAAATAATTGCAAACTGTGACAGCAATATCCAGCTTCGTCTGCGACCTAATAGTCTGGTTAGTATCGGTAATGGTAATTTATCTACCAAGGGCGCCCAGACGAATTTAAAGGAATAACCAAGAGCCGCCCAACTGAAGAAAGTAACGGCGGAGCGTTCAACCCCCGCTTCTCGTAACCACAAACCCAAGGAAGAGAAAATCAGCAGAATAGGGATACCTGCAGAAAACCCAAGAAATAACATCGTTAAAACACTTGGATTCAAGAATAATTTTAGTGTGTCTCCCCATGATTCTTTTTTATTAATCGTTTTAGAATCATTGATTGAATCAGACATATTTAGCCCATAGTCGATTTAGTTTGTTGCCAATCATACCTGAAAAGTCACCCCCCTACTTACAAGGCGTTTTTCTTATTTTATTAGCCTAAGTAGTATTAAGTATCGTTGCCAGGTCCCCACAATACTTCATCAAGCGCTCTATTCTTATCTGAGGCAACAGGTACAACTTTACCCTGTTTGATTTTTACGCCCTCTTCTAATAACAAAGCTTGTTGTTTTTTATACGGTTCGCTGCCTTTTTCAAACGCAATGGTACGATCGGATTTTACCACGCGATGCCAGGGAAGCTGTTCTTCTGATCGACTCATCGCACGCGCCACCATTCGAGCGTGTCTGGGATACCCCGCAGCACGAGCGACCTCGCCATAACTCATGACGCGCCCTACCGCTATTTGAGAAACGACTTCCCAGATAGATTTATCGAAAGTTTTTTGAAAAGCAGTCATCTTTATCTAATATTTATACATTTTTATTTAAACAGAAAAAAGTAAAGGTCACCTCTTACTTATAAGCTGTTTTTTTATCGTTTGTTTTTTCTAGGTATATTGAGGCTCGTTACCTGCTTTCCATTTAATATTACAACCCATTGATGGTTTTTGGACTACCGGTTGCGGTTCACCTGCGAGCAATGATTCAGCAGCTTTAATCATATCTTCGCCCGTAACCGGAATTTCGGAATTGGGACGCGCACCATCGAATTGACCGCGATAATACAATTTATGATTCGCATCGAATAAAAAGAAATCTGGTGTGCATGACGCTTGATAAGCAGTAGCAGTTTGCTGCGATTCGTCAAATAAATAGGGGAAGGTGTAATCATACTTTTCCACATCTTCAACCATTTTTTCCGGACTATCATCAGGATAATTTTCTACATCGTTAGCATTGATTGCGATGACTTTTAGACCTCTATCTTGATAATCTCTGGCAAATTGCGCCAACGCATCTTTAATTAGAATGACATAAGGACAGTGGTTACTAATGAAAGCGACCAAAACAGCTTCATTCTTAAAATCAGATAAAGAAATCATGTTGCCCGATGCAGGCTCAATTAACGAAAAATCAGGCGCTTGAGTACCAAGCTCCAGCATTGTAGAGGGGGTTGCAGCCATAGTATTTTTTCCAGACAAGTTAATTTACAAGAAATAAGATAATACAGTCTAGACCGCTTTGCACGTAATTGATGATAGGAAAAATCTTAAAAAAACATAAAAAAAGCCCGAGGTCTAATCGACACTCGGGCTTTTATCATATGTAAACGATGCTATTTAATTAATAACGCATTGATTTCATCATTTGTTAACGTCGCTAGTTTTACGGAGTTATTTTTCGCCGTTACCACAGGCCCAGCTGTATTATTTAATCGAACTACATTATTCATGAGTTCAGCATTTGATAATGCGCTTGGTGCTGCAGCCACTGTAAGAGGTGCTGCTTGAGCAGTGCGTGATTGCGTTCCAGCACCTAATAAATTAGCCGCTTGAACCAGTTGAGCATGACTCATTTCATTTCTACGTGGCTGTGCTTGATTAGACGTATAATACGTTTGTGTAGAGTTTCCAACATGAGCCGATGTATAACGATAGTGGCCAGTAATTGGGAATCTAAATAAAATATCTTCCATCTGCGGACCTTGCGCGATGTTATGAACAATCATCATGCGATTTGGATCAGCACGACTTGGTCTATCAACAACGACACCGATATGTGGTAAATCAGGTCCAACCATCCAGGTTACTAGGTCACCCGGTTTATAATCACGCGCATTGCGAGTGATAGGTAATGCAGCACCTTTACGCTGGAAGAACTTTCTTAAATTGTAAACACGACGATGATCAATATTGGTATCAGGACGTGACAAACCCCATTTACGTGGATTCGGGTAAGAATTGAAAGCAGTGGTCATATCTTTATGCACTTCTTTCTGTAAATCGATGCCTAATTTACGGTAAGAACGGATAACAACGTCAGTACATACACCAATATTGGCAGGTACATCACCCCAAGGGTATGCAATCTTTACATATTTACCATCGTATCTAACACGTGACTGTAAACGCTGTAATGCGGCATTAGATAACTTACGTGAGAAAGCACTCACATTATTATTGTATCTAGGTGGATTTATTGCTTTGCGTATATTGCGTTTCGGAGAACGTTTTTCATATACAACCGGTTCTACTTCAACGTCATTATCGGCAACAGTAGGTACCTTAGCTATTTGTTTTGAAGCCGCTGAGTTGCTAGCTTGTTGTGGTTTTGTGCCCGAACAACCGGTAATGCCAGCAGATATGAGTACAATCGGCATTAATACCGTGAATTTTTTTAACATGGAAAAGACCCCTTTTTATTGTTCTTTTTTTACAGGATATATCAAGATTACTGAGCATAGGCTTAACCATAGAAAATAGTTAAAACAATTTGATATCAATTTCTTATCGAAAGAACGGGCTAAAAGTAGCACGTTATTACGAGATCTCATAATAAAGTTGATTTACACCCTTAAATTTAAAGCAATTTCCGTAACTTTTTCACAAAAAACATACGAAAGTTATGCCATACTTTAACTATCTACATTGTTGGAAAGCTTATGCGTATCTCGTGGTTTGTGTTGGTCTTGGTTGTTTTATTTGCCCTGGAATTGCTCGGTCCTGTTCGTGAATACGTTATCTTGCCTTTCACTGGCTTAATTGCATCAGTCAGCGCAGCAGTTACGCAACTATTTGATAGCTCGGTTCAATCTCACGGCATCATTCTTCAAAATATAAATAATGGCACCGCTGTCTCTATTCAGCCCGGTTGTAATGGCGTTGAGGCGATGATCTGTCTGACAGCTGCCATTGTCGCATTCCCTGCCAGCTGGAAGCATAAACTGTATGGCTTATTGTTCGGCTTTATTGCCATTCAGGCGCTCAATATCGTCAGAATTATCAGCCTTTTTTACCTATTGCAATGGGATAAAGATTGGTTTGAATGGGCACATTTATACTTGTGGCAAGCACTTATCATTCTTGACGCATTGATCGTATTTATTGTTTGGGTACGAATGCTACCTGAGCCAGAAGATGACCAAACAGAGCCTCAAGCGGCTTAAAATTAACACAGTACTGATTATCAAAATATGACAAAAGAATCGGAACAAATAATCTCAGTTAAAGGATTTTTGCTTAAAATTCTGATTTGGTTGCCAATTACTTTTGTAGTCTGGTATTTCTTAACACCCGTTATTCTCTATGTACTTTCATTTTTAGCGAAAGCGACATTAACCTTAGTAGCTGGTCAAGCAGTGGTTGATGTTAATGTTTATGAGCACGTGTTACATATTGTTACTCCATTCGCGGCTGAAAAAACCAATGATGTGAATCAGGGGCAATTAGTATTCGCCATTAATGCCATGAAGTACGGTTATGGTATCGCTTTATTTATCGCGATGTTGTTAGCCACTCCCGACAAACTAGGCAATAAGCTACAGAATTTATACATAGGTATTCTGATTTTACTCATCGTGCAGGTTTGGGGCATAACCTTCGACACACTGCAAACGTTGGTATTTAAATTGGGAATGGGTATTGCAGAAACACTCAACACTACCGCATTTACTCGAGAATTGATCGCGCTTGGCTATCAAATGGGCTATTTAATCTTGCCTGCGGTAACACCAGTTTTGATGTGGTTTGTGATGTATCAAAATCATCTCGAAAAAATGGCGCCTAAATTCGCAAAGATTAAAAAGCCAAAAAAGAAACCTTCTAATTAAAACGATTACTTAAGTTTTCGCTGCTATTTTTTCCAACACATAAGCCACCGCTACAAACCCAAATGTCGCCGTAACCATTACAGATGAGCCTATTCCTCCGGCACAACTTAAATCCGTCAATGCCGCTTCCCCTGTGGGTTTATCGTTGGACATTTCACCAGAGCTGAGTGGGTATTTCAACTGCTCGGAGGAAAACACACAGGGAATTGAAAAACGACGTTTCGCATTTTTTGTAAAGCCATAATCCTGACGTAATAATTTTCGTGTTTTAGATAATAAAGGATCATGTATCGTTTTACTTAAATCAGAGACTTCTATCAAACCAGGATTTGTCTGACCGCCCGCTCCACCAAGAGTGATGATTTTTATTTTATTGCGTTTGCACCAGGCAATCATGGCTGACTTAACCCGTGAATCATCGATACAGTCAACAACAAAATCAGTATCGACCGATATCATCGCTTCTATATTATCTTGCGTAACAAAGTCATCAATCGTGACAGTCTCACAGTTAGGATTAATATCTTTGATTCTATCCGCCATTACATCGATTTTATTTCGACCCAAAGTGCTTGATAAAGCAGGGAGCTGGCGATTGATATTTGATTCTGCAACGACATCCATATCGATCAATGTAATATTTGCTATCGCGTTTCTGGCGAGGGCTTCAGCAACCCAGGAACCAACCCCACCCACACCAACCACAATCACATGTGCTTGTTGAAATTTTTCTAAGGCAGCCTTTCCATATAAGCGTTGTACGCCACCAAAGCGTCGATTCATATCTACATGTTGATCTGATTTAGTCACTTGAAATAGCTTAAATTATCAAAAATAGAAGCTTAGCCTAGTCCCCATCAATAAAAAAGCATTTGCTGTGTCAAAAGCACTTTGAAAACTCCTGCAAAAAATGCACCAAAAAGTTGCATACAATACTATTTTCTATAAAATAACGACCATACAGTTAATAACTGGGAAGCAATTCATAGCAAAAAGGGGAAGCTTTGATGAATACTCACACAATTAACCACAATGCACTAACTCACTTAATAGAAGCCGGAGCTGTTGCTAAAGCTAAAGCAAATGCTGAAGGTGATACCTGGACATTAACCATTACTGCTGGTGAAACAGATAAAATCGTAATGGCTAAAAACAG
This sequence comes from Cocleimonas sp. KMM 6892, assembly GCF_035798195.1. NCBI lineage: Bacteria > Pseudomonadati > Pseudomonadota > Gammaproteobacteria > Thiotrichales > Thiotrichaceae > Cocleimonas > Cocleimonas sp. KMM 6892. The sequence continues at coordinate 795,355 of NZ_JAPFBV010000001.1, forward strand.
TGGTAAAGCACGCGTCTGGAGAAAGCTCGATACGCTCGCTAAATACCTACTGGATATCGGCTTAGGGAATTTTGAAATTAATTTATCCGATTACGACCCTACAAAGAAAAGCCTGAGACGTCCTGATAGCGCGAACACGCTGAAAAAAACCCATGAAGCGCACAAATCTTTCCAAAAACAGAAGGAAGATAAATTAGTAGAAACTACGTCCAGGCTTTCTCCATCCTTAGCGATCAAAACCCAAACACCCACTCCTGAGTTTACCAACAATACGGACAGAGCTATTCAAACGGCAAAAGAAAGGTGGGAAGAAAGACGTGCCAAAATTCTTCAGAAAGAAGATCCTAGAGCTAAATAGAACGACTTAACATTTAAGATAGTTTATAAAATTAACCAAACCCACCCCCCTACTTACAGGGAGTTTTTTAGGCTAATTACATAAACATCTTGATTACATTCGCCGTTAACATAACGGTTAGTACGATAATTAATAGACGGCGGATAAATTTATCTCCTCCTTTAATGGCAGAATGACCTCCTATCCAGCCACCTAAAGAACTTGCGGCAATCATCGGAAGAGCGATTGCCCAAATAACCTTTCCCGCCAGTAAAAATGCAACAGCAGCCCCTATATTGGTAAATAGATTTAAGGGTTTGATGGTTGCGGTTGCTTTAAGTAAATCAAATTTCAGAATTTTTCTTACGGCAATTGCCATATAAGTGCCGGTTCCCGGACCTAAAATTCCATCATAGAAACCAATCGGCGCAAGCGCTGCTATTGCTTTAATCGGTCGATCTTCAGGAGTGCCCAAGTGTGCTTCTGGTTTGTCTCTCAGTACAATAATCAGCGCAATCGGAATACAAATTATAATAGCCCAGGCCAAAAAGGTAGCAGAGAGTTTTAGAGCAAACATCCCACCAACATAAGAAGCCAATAGACAAGGAACCGCCGCATAAGCCACTATTTTCCATTGCACTCTTTTACCTAAAGCGTATTTGGCAACCGCAAGTGTAGTGCCAGCAATAGCAGTCACTTTGCTCACAGCTAATGAAGAAATTGGTGGAACACCCGCGAATAATAAAGCGGGAAGGTTAAGCATTCCGCCACCGCCCGCAACAGCATCAACATAACCCGCGCAAAAAGCGACAAGGCTCAAGGCTAATACCCAGTAGATACTGAGCTCAAAAATAGGATCCATACTTAAAACTGGGTTGAGATAAAGAAGCAAGAGTATAGGTTATCTATTTGAGAAAACCCTGTAACTTAAATAAAAATACTTAGCGCTCAATATTCTGCTTAAAACAGTTCTGAGTTATTGGCTAATTAACATTACAGGATATTGACCACGAATATTACATAGAGGCTTTTCAAGTATTATAAAAAACCTCATGAAAGTAGGGGGGTGGGTTAGCTTTTTGGTTTGTAAATAAATGGTGTAATGAACAGCCTGTCTAGGCGACTATCTTGATTATCGCGCAATGTTTCTAGACCAACTTCCATTGACGCAATCTCTTCATAAGGCTTTTGCGTGTACGTCCTGAAAAAATAATCAAACCACGGAATCATGTCGCTGTAATTGCTGTTGGTGAATTTTTTATCGCTGGAATGATGCATACGGTGAAAATCTGGCGTCACAATAAACAGTCTTAATACCTTATCGAGCTTTTTAGGCAACACTATATTGCTGTGGGTAAATAAACTAAATGCAGTGTGGGTTAGGTTATAAAGCGCAATAACAATAAAAGGAGCACCTAGAGATAAAATAACAGGGGTCAAAATAATGACATTAATCATCGGCTCAAAAGGATGATGCCGATGGCTTGTCGTCACATCAATTTCGGTATCTGTATGGTGTACTGCATGTATTTGCCAGAGAAATGGAACCTTGTGAAAAAGACGATGAATCCAGTAGACCAAAAACTCCATCACAAACAGCAACAGAATAAATACAGGAAGATCAGAAATTTTAAAATGTGATAGAAGCGGAGATTCCGGGACAAAACCAGATATTAACCCATACACGACAATCGAGAAAAACAAGACAAAGAAGTGATTAAATAACGCTAATCCAATATTACCCAGCCAACGATTGGTCTCGTTCTCATTCGATTTTCGCCGAGGAATAAACCCCTCAATTAAAAAGAAAAGGACCATGCCGCCAAAAATGGCAGCAAATTGAATTTCAGTAAAATGCGTCTGAAACCAGCTTTGGCTTAAATCTAATACTTGGGTTTCCATCGGTTTATGGATGCTCTGTTATATATCTATCATTCACTTGGTCACATCATAATCAACGATAATAAGTATGATTGCAATTAAGATTAATGGATAAAGGAGGCTCGAAGAACTTTTACCTATCTGGTACCCAAAATTATTTTACGGGTTTTATTGCTTGCACTTCGTCAATAATAACTTCATCAACTTCTAACCTGCAATCCACATGGCAACTCATGTCATCTGAAAGCGGCAGATTTATTGCACATTCTGGTATTCCCTCGATCATTCCAGCGCCAGGAAAATTCCCACAAGAGTTACCTTCAAAATTTAAAATTATGTCTTTTACTTGTTGTGTGACGCCAGAACCATTTTTAATGATAGTAAAAGCTCCTTCATTAAAAATGACATCTCCACCTGCGGGGTTATCCATCGTTTTGGTTGTACCCACAGCAGCCTGTAAATCAGAAACCGTTTTAAAACCACCAGCCGCCATTAAAGCAGAAGCGCCAATAAGCGCTATGAAGAACTTACCAGCTCCATTTTTTGAATTTTTTGATACTCGGAAAGCAACTACCATTAAGAGTAAACTTAATAGGATAAGCATTGTTCCACTAAGCGTAGGAACTGCCGTTGTAGCAGTCGGCGACAATGTCACTGTACCACCAGGAACAGCAATTCCCGCAAAAGCCGCTGAAGAAGAGAAAACCATTAAGGTAAAAATCGAGATGCATTTTGCTGTTAAATTTTTAATAGCAGTCATGGTAGAAATCCTTTTGAGTGTAACAAGCTTTAAATAAATCAAAGCCAAGCAATTCACCGCAAAAACTAACACACACTCTCTATTAAAAGTATTACCCAAATATACTATTGATTAGGTCATCAACTGTATAAGATATACCCAGCCTCTTTAGCAAAAAGGAAATATCTGATGAGTAGAAAACCAATCATTTGTTATAGCGTCGATCAACTTCCACCTGTCGATACTGATTTTTATAACAAGGTCCGCACCAATATGACTAAAGTCGACGAGGTGCTAATACCACCTAGAGATGCGAAGACATTTGAAGTACCCGCAGGTCATGTATTTAGACTCGTCAGTGTAGAAGGGCCGCAAGTTGGCGATTTAAACTTATGGAATCAACACGATTTAAGCGAACGCTTTTTCAGCGGTAAAACACGTCAGCTACACGCCAGTCATGTGACCACAGGTGATCGTTTATGGAGTAGCTTGCCCGGTTTACGCCCACTAGCAACTATTACTCACGATACGCTGGAATGGTATGGCTGGGATGAAGATGGCGCAGGTATTCATGATGTGATTGGTACACGCTGCGATCCATACACAAATTACATGTTAAACGGCGTAGATTATCATTATTGCTGTCATTCAAACCTCACCAGATCGTTGGTAGAAGGTAGAAATTTAGCGCCTGAAGAAGCCGAGCTGCACGTACACGATGTGTTAAATGTATTCATGTGTACCGGTTTCACCAAAGATACCCATCAATATTTTATGAAAGCCAGCCCCGTAAAACCAGGTGATTATATTGAGTTTTTTGCAGAGATTGATTTACTCGGTTCGATGTCGACCTGCCCGGGTGGTGATTGTGGTAGTAGCCATTCAGACGATGATGCCGCCTGTTATCCACTTCTGGTAGAATTATATAAGCCGAATGAAGGGATTTTGGGAGACTGGAAACAGGCTGATCACAATGCTTATTCTGGGACTCATGGCTTAGAAAAGTAATGTCACCCCCCCACTTTGAGCCGTTTTTTTAGAATGTTTTAAATTTAAGGAGTCAGCTTTCGATATATATTCACCAAAGCTGATTCTATCAATAACAGAACAAAGAAAACAAGCCCACTAAACAGTTTAACTTTGTCGTCTTGCTCCTGAGTGGGATATAACTCTTGAGAGCCATAAAAATAGTAGGATAAGTTTAAAATCATTGCGACAGCGATCATGATAATTAGCGCAAGTAATATGTTTTTTTGGTGTTTTTTCCAGAACATTCTCAATAAATACCTATGTTAATTGAAGGTGCGCTTCTTTTTTATAGTAAATCGTTTGTGCTAGACTGTATTCAGGATAATTAAACAATATAAAAATAATCACTCCATTATCTGTCTCTGATTCAGTAATTTTAACCAATACTTAAGGAAGATACAGGATGAAAAAGCGAGAAATTTTTTTTACTAAAGTTGGGTTTAGCATAGCACTTTCTTTTATTTTAACCTCAAACGTATTTGCAGGTGCACCTAACCCAATAGGTACTATGACCTATAGTATCCCAGGAGCTACAGCAGTCCCTACGTTAAGCGGCACGATGCTTATTGCACTTAGTTTATTGTTATTTGCGGTTGCTTTTAGGGTTGCCAAGCAGAAAGGCTCTGGAAAGATGTTTATTACGCTGATTGGTGTTAGTGCATTATCTATTGGTGGTAGTGGGATTAAATTGGTATCTGATGCCAAAGCTTTAATGGGAGCTTCTTTACCTTTGAATACTGGTCCTACAACAGGCGAAGTTGATTTATATTCTGGTTATAATATCTTCGAAAATACAAATTCTCAAACCGTAACAATTAAAAGTATAACAACTGATGCAGGTTATTCTTGTGGCGCATTAGCGGGAAAACCACAAGCTTTAGCATTACCTGCAGTGTCAACTTGCAGCGAATCTCTTGAAATATCAAATGGAAATATTTGTGACTTTCAATGTGATGCAATTGTTGAAGTTTCAGATATACGCCTCAAACAAAATATCAAATATCTCCGTACTCTTGAAAATGGTTTAAAGATCTATTCTTTTAAATACCTTACGAATGTGTCTAATTCTAAAGAGACACAAGTTGGTGTTATGGCCCAAGATCTTCTGAATGATTCTAGATACAAAGATGCAGTAATCAGAATGAAAGATAATCATTTCGCAGTGAATTACCGATCAATCGGTTTAAAAATGATTACTTTAGATCAATGGAAGGCCTCTCCAGATAACGTCTTTTATGAACAGAAACTTTAAACAATAGGATTTACTTATGGTTAGCTAGTGACAATGGCTGATTACATTCAAAATAATTATTACGAACTTCAATTTGCCATCATTTTTGGTGGCATGTTTGTTTTTTTTATACTTGAAGGTTTTATTCCTCGTCGAAACCCCAGTCAAAATCAAACTGGGAGATGGTTTAACAATATTGGTCTAGCTTTTTTTAATCATTTCATTGTTCTATTCTATTCAATCGGACTAGGTTTTGTTATTCAAAAGCTACACTCTGACACAACACTTGTTCGCCATTTTCAAATATCAGATATTAACATTTTCATATTTCTTGTTTTTTTGATGGAGTTCATTACCTATTGGTTACATCGTGCTTTTCATAAATTCCCATTACTTTGGAAAATCCATGCGGTTCATCATTCTGACATAGAGATAGATGTAACCACAGGTCATCGCCATCATCCACTTGAGCCTATGATTAACGGGCTTATCGCGACACCACTTATTATCTTTCTAGGTGCCCCGGTGATAGTCATTGCAATGGTTAATATTCTCCATGCCGCAATCGCACACTTTAGCCATAGCAATATTGTTTTACCAAAACGACTTGATTCTTACTTACGAAAATTTATAGCAACTCCTGATTTTCATCGTATGCATCATTCGAGTCAGAGAAAATATACTGATAGTAATTTTTGCGTCATGTTTCCCATTTTCGATTATGTTTTTGGCACAGCAACTCGTTTACCTTATAACGAATTGCCTGAAATGGAGATTGGTCTTGAGTACTTTCGAGAACCTAAAAATAATCGACTAGATCAACTACTTCTAATGCCACTATTATCTGAAAAGTCTATTAATTCACTTAGGTAAGGAAAAAAGTTGATCTTAATATATAATTAGATGTTTCCTATTTAATGATTTCTTTTGTGAAAAATTAGAGAGATTTCTATTATAGACTTGTCATTTATTGCATAATCCTCCGCCTAAAAATTACCATTTTTAAAAACAAAAAAGGGCTAACAAGGACAAATTATGTGGTTTAAAAATCTCTATCTTTACAACTTTGAAAAAGAATTTCCCTTAGATGCAGAGCAGTTACATGAAGAATTGGCGAAGAAGCCTTTTGTTCCGTGTTCTGCTACTCAACGTGAAAGTGCAGGTTGGATTCCTCCTTTAGGTAAGAACGCAACTTCATTCACGCATGGATCAAATGGCTATATTTTATTAAGCATGGCACGTCAGGAACGTATTCTTCCTGCGTCTGTGATTAAAGAAACCTTAGATGAAAAAGTAGAAGCGATTGAGCTTAAAGAAAACCGTAAAGTGAGTTCTCGTGAGAAAAAAGATTTGCGCGAAGATATCGAGCACGAATTGTTGCCAAGAGCATTCAAACGCACTCAAAAAATGGATGCCTGGATAGATCCTAAAAATGGTTGGTTAATTATAAATACGCCTTCCGGACCACGTGCTGAAGCTTTCACAAAATTATTGCGTAGCACATTGGGTACGTTACCAGTGACATTGCCAGAATCTGAAACTTCTCCAGCCGTTGCTATGACTGAATGGTTAAGCAGTTCTAAAACCCCTGAGCCTTTTGATTTAGGTTTTGAGTGTGAGTTAAAAAATCAGGGTGATGACAAAGGCAGTGCAACATTCAAACAGCATGATTTAACCTTAGATGAAGTGCAGAAAAGTTTAGAAGCGGGTAAGTATGCAGCGAAGCTTGCATTAGAGTGGGATGAAAAAATTAGCTTTGTGTTAAGTGAAGACTTACAGATCAAAAAGCTTAAATTCCTTGATGTGCTTGAAGAAGAATTAAACGATAACGACCCAGAATCACACGAAGAGCATATGGATATTCAGTTTTCCTTGATGACGGGTGAAGTTTCGTTAATGCTTAAAGATTTGATGCGTGTGCTTAACTAAATAACGTATTAAATCAGTTAAACGATAATCAAATAAGCCACCCCCCTACTTTAGGGCACTTTTTTAGTTTCCATCATAAAAAGGCTTCTAAAGTAGGGGGGTGGCTTTATTTATTTACACTCATCTATTTTTTATGAATCCTGCTGAAATCGAATGCGCCATGTTTCTTCGGCTTACCAAGCACTAAGGTTTTAATCAGCGTTTTATTATTTCTTAGTAATTTCACCATCGCTTTATCCCCCGGCTTTTTATCTAAACGCCATAAACTCACATCACTGGTTTCTTTTATTGTTTGATTGTCGATCGCGATAATGACATCTTTTGCTTGGATCCCTGCTTTTGTAGCTGCACCTTTGTCGATGACCGAATTCACGATTACACCCCGATCAGCTTCACCCATCATGATGCCGATAAGTCCTGCCGGTGGTAATTTTGCCTCTGGTGAATAAAGCAAATAATCTGCATTTTTAGAAGATGGATTCGATTGAATGCTGCTACTACTTAAAATCACCAAAGAATGTTTTTTATTATTTAGCTGTCGATCAAGACGGCTTGGAATACCTTCTCGATTTATCAGATGACCACTGCCAGTAATCACAACCATTTTTCTTTTTGGGTATTTTTTTAAATAATTAGCAGCCGCAAAAGCCATACCTTCATCCCAGGCTAATTGCGCATCATAGAAGTTATCAAACGCCTTGCTATTGTTTTTCACCCCATGGGAATGCATCGAGTACACAGTTTTTAAACGTGCCTCATAGTCTTTATTCGATCGATCGAGCGTTTTGGGTAATAAGGCGCGGTCTTTCGATGAAAGACCCTTAATGCCTACTTTTGCAACCCGCTTAGTTACTTCCTGGGGAATATTCAATGCAATTAGTGGAATTTTATTCGCTTTTGCATAATCAAAAATAGGTCTATAGAGACGGAAATCGTACTTCCAGCGTTTATACCATTCTACTTTCCTTAACATCTGGCGTTCATTAATTCGACCAGCAATATAATCATCCAGTGCAGATTGAAACGGTTGTTGAACCATCTCTAATCCAATACTTAAGCCAGCCCCCCACTTATAGTGAGTTTTCTTAATCACTGCTAATTGATTAAGATGGTGTCCGTAATTGGTGTGTGATTCACCGACAAGCACAACACGATATTGGTCTAGCTCATTCGATAATGTATCCAGCGGTTGGATTGCTTTCAAATCTAAAACGTTGATTTTCTGATCATGTTCTGTTTGTGCGCCATGCTTGGCAGATTTACTGTTTGATGACTTGTTCACTGAATGTTGTGAACAGGCACTTACACTCATCAAAACAAGTAGCATTAAAGGAAGTGTGTATTTCATTGTCGTAGATTTCATGCCTGCATTGTACGAGCTTTTACAAACTTTTTACAAAGTCCTTACATCGTTTTCACGTATGATTGTTCTTGCTCACTTAAAGTCATTCTTCCACAAACAAGAAATAAAGGTAGGACGAGATGACAGGGAAAAACATGCAACCATTTTGGAAAAAATTATTAGGTGCCGTTGGTATCGCTTCGTTTAGCTTATTGGGTAGTACGCTGGCAATGAGTTCAGCTCAGGCGAAACAAGTTGAATTACGCGCAGAACTAGGCAGCCCAGTAATAGAAGCAGGCAAAAAACAAACCACGTTTTTAAAAATAGCCTTAACCGGTTTTAAACTGGATGACGAGTCAGACCGTACACCTGCGAATATTGCCATTGTTTTAGATAAGTCAGGTTCGATGGGCGGAGATAAACTGCAAAGCGCAAAACAAGCTGCACGCATGGCGGTGAATCTGTTAAATGACAATGACATCATTTCAATCATCAGCTACGACTCAACCGTGAATGTACTGGTTCCGGCAACAAAGGTAAGCGACAAGAAAGCGATTCATCGTGCGATTGATAGAATGCGTTCCAACGGTAAAACAGCGTTGTTTGCAGGTGTTAGCAAAGGGGCAGCAGAAATCCGCAAATTTTTAGATAAGGATCGAGTTAATCGTGTGATTTTATTATCCGATGGACAGGCTAATGTGGGTCCAAGCTCTCCCAGTCAACTAGGTGACTTAGGTGCGTCACTAAGTAAAGACGGCATCACAGTAACTACCATAGGTTTAGGCACAGGATACAACGAAGACCTCATGGCAAATCTGGCTGGGTATAGCGACGGTAACCACGCATTTGTTAAAGACGCAGAAGACCTGGCTAAGATTTTCAAATACGAGTTTGGTGATGTTCTATCCGTCGTTGCACAGGATGTTGAAATAAAAATTCAATGTAAAAATGGCATCAAGCCGATTCGAATTTTAGGTCGTGACGGAACGATTTTAGGTCAAACTGTTAAGACGAATATGAGCCAGCTGTATAGCGAACAGGAGAAGTTTGTATTAATCGAAGTGGAAGTGCCAGCAGGCAGAGCAAAACAACAAGTGTCTTTAGCTGACGTTAGTGTGGCTTATCAAAATATGCAGAGTAACCAACAGGATAAACTCGCTGATAATATGACCATTGCTTACAGCGCATCTCAAGCGGATGTGAGACGCGCTTTAAATCGTAGCGTTGAAGTGACTGCAACTAAGCAGGTAGCAAATGAAGCAAGTAAAGAAGCACTTCGTTTACGCGACCAAGGTCAGTTAAAAGAAGCGCAGGAAGTATTGAAAGGCAGTGCGCGAGTTATCAAACGCAAAGCAGAACAACTTGGTGGGTCTGAAGCGGGCTTATTGAATTCGTTTAGCTCATCAATCAGTGAAGATGCGAATACGATCATGGAAGAAAAAGACTGGAACCAAAACAGAAAGTCTCTTAAAGCCAGACAATATAAATTAGATAAGCAGCAGTCTTATTAATTGGTAATTTATCGATTGGATATATATACGAGGCCCAGAAAATATGGGTCTCGTATTTTTCTATATAATGAATTTACTGATAAGCTTTGCTCCATTAATACAACTGAGAACACAACTTAGAACACAACTGAGTTGCAACTAGGCTAACTTTAAGCCTAGACTGAATAACCACAACGGAATAAATTTTTTAATGCCTCAAAGCACTAAACATAAAAAACTAATCATCATATTGATATTGATTGTAGTGCTGCCATTGCTATTACTTGCATGGCAAGGCTGGAAGATTAATCAGGATAATAAACAACTTAATAGTGCGCGTTTTGATAGTTTGGTGAGTGCCAGACTAAACCAAGTCGATACGGTGATTCAAAGCTATTTCGAAGAGATGCAAATCCAGTGGGGCTTACAAATTCAACAATGGAATCTGGGCAATGACCAGATCCGAAAACGCATCGATGATAACGGCAATATTCGCCAGATTTTTGTTATTGATGCTCAGAACAAACGTCAATTTCCACCAACAAACGAAGCGGTCACACAAGCAGAACAAACCTTCGTCGATCGCCTCGAACTGATATGGCGCGATCCGCAAATGTTGATTACAAACCAAAGTAATCAGCTAGAACGTGGGGAGTCCAAAGGTCAGCAGATAGCCGCTAATACGAAGAAGAATTCACGCGCTTTGATAAAAACAGATTCAGCGTCTTCTTTTTCTTCGACATTTTCTAACTCAACTAAACCATCTAGTGCTCCTCAGTCTATGCAAAATGCCGATGCAATTGCACAACTTGATAAGCAGGAAAACATTCAGGCAGAAATATCCCCCATGTCTGCACCCGTTACAAAATCAGCCTCTTATGAATCATCCAAAATAGCTAGAAGCAAAACAACACCTAGGAGAAGCACCAATAAAGCAAATCGACAAGGCTGGTATATGTGGCATTGGGGAAGCGATTCTAATTTAATTTTTTGGCAACAGAAAGACAATGGCATCATCGTTGGCGTAGAAATGGAACCCGTCCGCGTAAAAGCCGATTTAATAAGTCGTTTACCCGATACCGTTCCTGGTGATGAAAGCAGTGATTTTCGATTACGCTTACTCGATACCGCTGGACAAGTGGTTTATCAATGGGGTAATTATCAACTCACAAGTGCTAAAGATGTACCGCAGCAAAAACGTCCTTTGAGTTATCCACTTTCAAGCTGGGCGCTGGAATATCATGGCGAACCGTTTAATCAATCTGCCTTATCCCGATATACCTTGTTACTGACCTTTTTCGGTTTTGCTTTTTTGATCTCGGCGTTGGCATGGTTTTTATACCGGGAACAAACGCGTGAGATGCGTTTGGCCGAGCAACGTGTGCAATTTGTAAGTCAGGTATCTCACGAGCTTAAAACACCACTGACCAATATCAGAATGTACGCAGAATTGTTAGAAGATCAACTGGAGCAGCAAATCTCGGAAGAACAACCTAAGCGTTATGTTCAGGTAATAACCGATGAAAGTAAGCGTTTATCCCGTCTTATTTCTAATGTGTTGAATTTCTCAAGGGCGCCCAGAGTTCACAAGCGCGAGATATATCCCGATGATATTGTTAAACAATCCATAGAACATTTTTCACCCAGTCTGGAAGCAAAGCAAATTGCTTTGGAATTAGCTTTAAATGCAGATGAAGAAATCATAAGCGACCCCGATATTTTAGAACAAGTGCTAAACAATCTATTAAGCAACGTTGAAAAATACGCTGCCAATGGAAAGCGTTTGGATATCAAAAGTGAGATTAAAGATGATAAATATCGCCTGTCTGTTAGAGATTATGGCGATGGTATTTCAAAAAGTGAACGCAAGCATATCTTCAAGCCCTTCTACCGAATCCATGACAAGCTAACTGAAGGTGTTAGCGGCACTGGTATTGGTCTAACAATTGCTCGACAACAAGCGCAACACTTGGGTGGCTCATTAGAATATATTGATGTTGACCAAGGGGCTTGCTTTGAATTACGCATACCTACAAAGTAAATAACACCTTAAGAGTCAGCTAACATGAAAATATTAATTGCAGAAGATGACCATAATATTCGACAAGGGCTGGATGACTTGTTGTCACAAGAAGGCTATGAAATCGATGCAGCGGAGAACGGTAAAATCGCTCTCGAACGTTTTAAACAACATAAACCACAATTTGTGATTCTGGATATTATGATGCCAGAGATGGATGGTTACGCTGTGTGTCGTGAGATTAGAAGTCTAGATACTGATATTCCTATTATTTTCTTAAGTGCAAAATCAGAAGAAATTGATCGGGTCATAGGATTGGAATTAGGTGCCGATGATTACATTAGCAAGCCTTTCGGAACCCGGGAAGTTGTCGCTAGAATACGAGCGATTACCCGTCGTTATCTAAAAACGAATAACACCCCAAGTGAGCAAACAAGTTTCAGTTTTGGTGATTTAGAAGTCTATCCGAGTGAATTAAGGGCTAAAAAAGATGATAGCTTCATAGACTTAAGTTTACGCGAGATAAAAGTACTTCAAACGCTGTCAAATCATCAAGGTGAAGTGGTTACCCGTGATCAATTGTTCAATGAATGCTGGGGCTATGATCATATGCCGAATAGCAGAACGCTGGATCAGCATATTTCTAAATTACGTAAGTTGATTGAAACAAACCCTACAGAACCCGTTTTAATCAAAACGGTGCATGGTGTGGGTTATCGTTACGAGTAAGGTAAAACGTTAACGCAAATCAGGAACAGATAATGGTCACGATCTGAGGAAACTCACCTTCTTTAAAACTGGGTTTTTCTTCAAGACTCGTTTTACATTTTTCTTTCAGGCCAAACCCTAGGCTTACATCTGCAGGATTTTCATAATACAAAATCGCTGTTGCAGTTGGGTCCGAATAATCAAATGTTAATTTTTTCACACTGCCAAGCGCTGGTGGCGAGGTAAACGGCAAGGTAAAACTAATTTGTAGATTCGTTTCTTTGTCGTATTTAACTTCTTCTAGTTTAAAATTTTGTGCTTTTCCGATGCTTAGCGTTTTATCTTCTGATTTGATTTTAGTGAAAAACTTAAAGCGCTCAAGATTGTTATTGATTGATTTACCTAGCTTTGTCAGATCGGGCTCATCTTTCAACATATCGACACTAACTATCGGGTCGTAAACCCAAACCATGCCTACGCCACTAATCTGGCCATCAGTATTCGCTTGAAGCTCACTTTTCAGCTGAACCTCGTAATGCATTCCATGCGAAAAAGCTGGTTGGCTGGAAAATACAAAAAGAACAAATAAGGAGGTAAAAAATGAAGAGGATAGGATCTTAAACATAGACGAAAGCCCAAAAGGTTAGATCATAGAATGAATACAAATTTACACAAATAGTATTTTTGTAAATGGATATTGTTAATACGAAAACCCCACTTAAAGGCAATAAAAAAGGCCTGTAAGTGGGGAGGTGTATATTCTTTCAAATTTAATCTTTCATATTCTATTTAGTCAAACATGAAAGATTTGACGAAACATTTACTTTGAAGAACGAGTCGCCGCTTTACGCAAACTTTCGTTAAGAATTTTCTTACGAATACGAATGCTGTCTGGTGTGATTTCTACAAGCTCATCATCATCAACAAACTCTAACGCTTGCTCAAGTGTGAATTTAATCGGCTTAACCAGAATCAAGTTTTCATCAGTACCTGCAGCACGGATATTGTTTAACTGTTTTGCCTTAAGAGGGTTAACAACCAAATCGTTATCGCGACTGTGAATACCCACTACCTGACCTTCGTAAACTTCTTGTGCGTGATCGATAAACATCTTACCGCGCTCTTGAAGGTTGAAGATAGCAAATGCTAGTGCTTTACCTGTAGCGTTAGAAACCAATACACCACTACTACGCTGACCGATCTCTTCTTTGATGAATGGGCCGTAATGATCAAATGAGTGATACATCAAACCTGTTCCAGAAGTCAACGTCATGAATTCAGTCTGGAAACCAATCAAGCCACGTGATGGAATTACATACTCAAGACGAATACGTCCTTTACCATCAGTTTCCATGTTTTGAAGAGCGCCTTTACGTTCGCCCATCTTCTCCATGATGCTACCTTGATGATTCTCTTCGATATCGATCGTCAAGTTCTCATAAGGTTCTTCACGGCTGTCACCTTCACCACGTACAACTACTTCTGGGCGAGATACAGCAACTTCGAAGCCTTCACGACGCATATTCTCAATCAAGATACCAAGGTGTAATTCACCACGACCCGATACTCTGAACTTATCAATGTCGTCACCTGGCTCAACACGCAAAGCAACGTTGTGTAAAAGCTCTTCATCTAGACGTTCTTGAATGTTTCTTGATGTTACGTATTTACCTTCTTTACCAGCGAACGGTGAATTGTTTACCTGGAAAGTCATGCTTACTGTTGGCTCATCAACCGTCATTGCAGGAAGAGCAACTACGTTATCAGGATCGCATAACGTGTCTGAAATGTGTAATTTGTCCATACCTGTAAACGCGATGATGTCACCAGCTTGTGCGTGATCTACATCGATACGATCAAGTCCGTGGAAACCCATTGGCTGAAGGATACGACCGTTACGGATCTTGCCTTCTGCATCAATAACTTTAACAGCAGAGTTCTTTTTGATCTTACCCTGTTTGATACGACCAATACCGATCAAACCTGTATAAGAATTATAATCTAACTGACTTACCTGCATCTGGAATGGTGCATCTGGGTCAACATCAGGGTGATTTACGCTATCTACGATAGTTTGAAATAGCGGTGTCATGTCGCCACTATCAACCGTATCTTCCATGCCTGCATAGCCATTGATTGCTGATGCATAAACTACTGGGAAGTCTAACTGCTCGTCAGTTGCACCAAGCTTATCGAATAGTTCGAAAGTTTGGTCAAGTGCCCAATCAGGACGTGCACCCGGACGGTCAATTTTATTAATAACAACAATCGGCTTGAAGCCCATTGCGAAAGCTTTTGATGTTACAAAGCGTGTTTGTGGCATTGGGCCATCAACAGCATCAACAAGTAGTAATACCGAATCAACCATAGACAATACACGTTCAACCTCACCACCAAAGTCGGCATGACCTGGTGTGTCTACGATGTTGATGCGGTAATCATTCCATTTGATAGCCGTATTTTTTGCAAGGATAGTAATACCACGTTCTTGTTCAATGGCATTCGAGTCCATCATACGTTCAGAGACATTAGCGCGATCACCAAGGGTGCCAGACTGCTCCAACATTTTATCTACCAAAGTAGTTTTACCATGATCTACGTGGGCAATAATGGCAATATTTCTTAAATTTTCAATCACGACAAAAGTCTCTATTTATATAAGGAGGGTTAATTTCATTCACAATTAACCGAGGCGCGCGATTATACAAGGTGTTATGCATTAATAATACCCCTTATTCATCACTATATTTGGAACTACGCTCAGTTAATATAACAAATTATTACAGATAGATTTTTAATTTGTGACTTTTGTCACATAACTTTGATCATCCGCTATGTATATTACTTTCAAGACAGTTTAGATAAGTAACAAAAAATCGGGCCAAAAACTGCAAAAAGGAGAGTTGTGGAGTTTAATTAGATCAAATAAAAGCATGGGGGTGCTTAAGGAAGATCGAGGGAGCGCAGATGAAAATCTTAATAATAGATGATCAGATTCTTTTTGCTGAAGGACTGAAGAATCTTATAGAAAGTTATGATGAATCAAACCAGGTAGAATGTGTAGATAATGTAGACAACGGTTACGCCTATATTGAAGATAAGGGTAAACCAGACTTAATATTGCTCGACATAAATATCGATGGAGTCAGAGGTTTTCGACTCTTTGAATATTTAAATAGGCTGGATAGTAAAATTCCAGTATTAATTATATCGGCCAATGATTCTCCAACCATTGCAACGATGGCTATGGAAAAAGGAGCATTAGGCTTTATTTCAAAGTGCAGTCAAATTGAAGTGATGTTGGAAGCAGTCCAGAAATTGCTAAGTGGCGAATCCTATTTATGTAAGCCTTTGTCTGAAAATACAGAGATACATGGTCAGGTAACCACGAGACAACAAGAGGTGCTTTACCTACTGTCCCAGGGATTACTGAATAAGCAGATTGCCAGTGAGTTAAATATCTCAGCCAATACCGTAAAGGCTCACTTACATGATTTGTTTAAGCACTTAAAAGTATCCAACCGGACAGCAGCGGTGAAAAGTGCGCAACGATATGGCCTGATATAAACTGAGTTTTATTCACCTATCCGAAAACGGTGAAGTCTCGAAATTACGCAACAGCTTAACCAGTTTAAGCTGTTGCTGATGTTCTGTAATTTGTGAACTTGTTTTGGCGTTTTGCCTTAACATGGCGAATAGTGATCCGGCAAAATAACCGATAACAAAGATGCCACACCACCAGAACGATGGCACTAAAAGTGAGACAATTAAAGCGCCAATAAAACAAATAGCAAAATACTTACGCCATGTCTGTGAGCGTTTGTTTTGTATCTCTTCCCACTCTTGTTTGAAATCATTGAGTGTTTCCTCTAGCTTAGCAACTTCCGTGTGATCTACATCAATGTTCATACCTTGATTCCAAAATAAGTGTAGGTATACTGTCGGCCTTATAGTACCGCTTGTCAGAGGGGGTTATGATTCAAAATATCGTTCATAATCTCTTAATCAAGCAAAGCGTATATTGGGCACAAGTCTCGAGTAATAATAACTAAGTGGTACTTATAAATACTGCGGGGTAGTTTAGGTAGGGTATTGGAATGGGAAGGCTGAGTTTCTCAGACACACGGCATCTAGTTACACGGACTGCTTTAGGGCAAGAGTGGGGTGGCGTAAAAGCATTGGAAGGTAAAACCCGAGCGGAAGCTATTAGCATTCTGCTGTCTCCGTCTGCCATAAAAACACCGCCAGCACCAAGACTAACTCCATGGGCTAATGTCAACCGCATGCGAATGCGCAATGGCGCAGGGAAAAAACAAGCCCGTAAGATGATGATGCGCGAAGGTGAAAGACTAAAGCGCTGGTGGATGCTGCATCTCTTGCAAACAGACACTCCTGTCAACGAACACATGACCTTGTTCTGGCACAACCATTTCACTTCATCACTAGAAAAAGTAGAGCAACCGAATCTGATGCTAAATCAGAATAAGCTACTGCGTGATAATGCCATGGGTAACTTTCGCACATTGTTACACAAAGTCGCACGAGATCCTGCCATGCTGATTTACCTTGATGGCTCGGAGAATGTGAAAGGCAGTCCAAATGAAAACTTTGCCAGAGAATTACTCGAGTTATTTACCTTGGGTAGAGGTCATTATACCGAGAATGATATCAAAGCTGCGGCCATCGCTTTTACCGGTTGGGGTGTAAATCGTACTAATGGCACCTATGTTTATGACGCCAGACAACACGATACCCGACCTGTAACTTTTATGGGACGACGAGGTTCTTTTTCTGGCGATCAAATCATCGATATTATTTTAGAAAAACCAAGAACTGCCGAATACATTGCGGAAAAATTCTGGAAAGAATTTGTGAGTGATATACAACCCGATCATCGCTACATCCGGAACTGGGGAGCAGCGTTTAGAAAATCAAATTACAATATCAGAACACTATTCTCAGAAGTACTCAACAGCGAACCATTTTGGTCTCCGCGTTACAAAGGGACTTTAACCAAGTCACCCATCGATTTACTGGTAGGTACATTACGCGCGTTACCTTTCCCTAAATTACCCGATACGGAACTTGTGCACATTTCACAACTCTTAGGTCAGGACTTGTTTGATCCTCCCACTGTAAAAGGTTGGGCAGGAGGCAATGACTGGATAGATACGCAAACATTATTGGTACGTACATCTTTACTCAATAAATTGACGCGCCACAGTCAGGCATCGGCAAAAGTACAGTCGTATTTACCGAAGACAACAGGGTCTGAAGTTGTTCAATGGTTGTTACCATTGGCACCTGTTTTACCTTTACCTACTACGCCGGGAAAGCGACGCATGGTACGTGCGTTAATTTTAGATCCGGTATTTCAGCTTAAATAGAGCTGCTTACCTTTGATAAAAACAAAGATAACAAATAATGAATAGACGTGATTTTTTACAATACGCCAGCTTAGTTCCGCTTGCTGGCATGGCTCCCGGCGCATTTGCCGCAGGCCAAGGCAATCGACCCGATCAAATTCTTTTGATGGTTGAGTTAAAAGGCGGTAACGACGGTCTTAACACACTCATCCCTTTTAGAGATGCAGATTATCATCGCGCCAGGCCCACACTCCGCGTAAAAAATGGCATTCCATTGCGAGATAATATGGCAATGAATCCTTACCTGAAAAACTTATTGCCGCTCTGGAAAGAAGGCCACATGGCATGGATTCAGGGTGTTGGTTACAGCAATCCGAGTCGTTCTCATTTTCATTCTATCGATATATGGGAAACCGCTTCTACCAAAAATAATGAATCACGCGGTTGGTTATCAAGAGTTTTACCGCCACGTAACAACGCCGTTAATGGCATTGTATTAGGAGATAACAATCTTGGTCCAATGTCGGGAGCAAACAGTTCAGCTGTTGCTATGGAAGACCCAAAAACCTTTTTACGTCAAACAAAGTATTTAAACAAAAAAGGGTTTAAACCAGCCAATTCTTCATTGGCGCATATGCTGAATGTGCAAAATCAAATCAATACTGCAGCACAAGAATTAGGACGAATTCACAAAGGCAAACGCTCTCCGGTTAGATTTCCGCCCAGTCGTTTTGGTCGCAAACTTGAGCAAGTCACTCAAATGATCATTAACGGTATGGATACGCCAGTTTACAAAGTTTCACTGGAAGGTTTTGATACGCATGCCTCACAGGTAGATCAGCATAATAATCTGATGAATCACTTAGGTGGTGGCTTACAGGCATTTTCTCAAGCAATGAAACGTGCAGGACTGTGGAACAATGTGATGGTTATTACGTATTCTGAATTTGGTCGTCGCGTTGCCGAAAACAACAGTGGCGGAACAGATCATGGTTCAGCAGCACCACATTTTGCTATTGGCGGACGAGTGCGTGGTGGTATGTATGGAAAACAGCCAAGCTTATCGCCAGATAAATTACACGACGGTGATTTGATTCACACGGTAGATTTCCGTGAAGTGTATGCGACGTTAGCGCAGCGCTGGTGGAGAAGACCGAACCCCTGGGAAAAACAATTCAGACCAATTCCGTTTGTTTAAATACTGAAATAGTTAGATAGAAAACACATAAAATAGGGGGGGGTGGCTTTAGGTGTTTTTAAAACAACTAAAGCCACCCCCCTACTTATAAGCATATTTTTTATCTATATTTTTTAGATAATGGAATTTAAGCCTCAGAAAGCCCTAAGTTATTCCAGATAGCTAAACTTGGCTCGACTCTATTCATCGAATAGAAATGCAAACCCGGTACACCTTGTTCCAGTAAACGCTCACACATTCCAGTGACAAACTCATTGCCCAGTTTCTGTATCGATTCAACATCGTCACCGTATGATTCAAAACGCATACGTAACCAACGTGGAATTTCAGCACCAATTGCATCAGAAAAACGCGCCATCTGTGAAAAATTAGTAATTGGCATAATTCCAGGCATCACCGGAATATCAATCTGTGCTTTTTCTAAACTATCCATAAAATGGAAGTAAGCATCAGCATTGAAAAAGTATTGTGTAATTGCACGGTCTGCGCCCGCTTTTGCTTTACGACCAAAATTTTCGATATCTGCATCAAAGTTTTTAGCCTGCGGATGTTTTTCAGGATAAGCAGCGATTTCAATTTGAAAGTGATCACCAGTTTCTGCACGAATAAATTCAACCAGCTCATTGGCATAGTGAAAATCACCAATTTCAAACATACCTGATGGTAAATCACCGCGTAATGCTACGATACGATTAATTCCGTTGTCTTTATAATCGTTCAGCATTTGACGAATTTGTTCTTTCTCAGAACCGATACAGGAAAGATGTGGTGCTGTGGCAATTCCCGTCTCTTTCTGAATACTGAGAACCGTTCCTTTTGTCGCATCTTGTGTTGTTCCGCCTGCGCCGTAGGTAACAGAATAGAACGCTGGATTATAGTGAGATAATTCTTTGCTAACTTGTGAGAGTTTTTCAACACCAACTTCAGTTTTAGGAGGGAAGAACTCAAAGCTATATGAATGGTCTTTCATGGTTATTACTCCTAGTTAAGTTGAAATCTTTGCGCAACATAATGACTGTAAAAAATACGATGAAAATCTTCATCTTTTTCATAAAACTCAGACAATATCCGAGGTTGTTTTATCATTAATATGAAAAACTGGGAAATGAAACGTATTTAGATTCGCCGGGTGATGACGAAAAGATTTCTGAAATATAAAGTACTACTAATGACACCCCCCCACTTTAGGGCAGTTTTTTAAAAAATATGCCTGTAAGTGGGGGGGTGTACTTTATAAAACTAACTACTAGTAACGGTAATGCTCAACTTTGTAAGGACCCGCTTTATCAACACTGATGTAATCAGCCTGAACTGACGTTAATTCAGTTAAGTTTGCACCAATTTTTTCAAGGTGAAGACGAGCAACTTCTTCGTCCAATGCTTTTGGTAGCATGTAAACGTCGTTCTCGTACTTTTCGCCATGACAGAAAATTTCGATCTGCGCTAACACCTGGTTAGTGAAAGAAGCTGACATTACGAAACTTGGGTGTCCAGTTGCACAACCCAGGTTTACTAAACGACCTTGAGCAAGAAGAATGATGCGGTTGCCGCTAGGTAAAATGATGTGGTCAACTTGTGGTTTGATGTTTTCCCACTCGTATTTTTCCATATCTGCAACAGCGATTTCGTTATCGAAGTGACCGATGTTACAAACGATAGTCTCATGCTTCATCTGTAGCATGTGCTCTTCAGTAATTACATTGAAGTTACCAGTCGCTGTTACAACGATATCAACTTGTGCTGCTACGTCATCCATATTTACAACGCGGTAGCCTTCCATTGCTGCTTGAAGTGCACAAATTGGATCGATTTCAGTAACCCAAACAGTAGCGCCTAAACCACGTAGTGATTGTGCACAACCTTTACCAACGTCACCGTAACCAAGTACAACAGCAATTTTACCTGCGATCATTACGTCAGTAGCACGCTTGATACCGTCAACCAAAGACTCGCGACAACCGTATAGGTTATCAAACTTAGACTTAGTGACAGAATCGTTTACGTTGATTGCTGGGTAAGCTAGCTCGCCCTTTTTAACCATTTCGTATAAACGATGTACACCCGTAGTTGTTTCTTCCGTAACACCTTGAATGTTAGGACGAATGTTTGAGTACCATGTTGGATCTATCTTCAATTTCTCTTTGATAGAGTTGAACATGCAGATTTCTTCTTCACTGCCTGGGTTATCCAGTACAGAGATATCTTTTTCAGCTTTAACACCTAACTCGATTAAACCCGTAGCGTCGCCACCATCATCAAGAATCATGTTTGGAGTGCCGCCATCATGCCATTCAAAAATTCTGTGGCAGTAGTCCCAGTACTCATCCAGTGTTTCGCCTTTAACCGCGAATACAGGAACACCCGATGCAGCGATTGCAGCAGCAGCGTGGTCTTGAGTAGAGAAGATGTTACACGTTGCCCAACGAACTTCTGCACCTAATGCAGTTAATGTTTCGATAAGAACAGCTGTCTGAATAGTCATGTGTAAAGAGCCAGCAATACGAGCACCTTTTAAAGGCTTGTCTGTACCGTGCTTTTCACGTAATGCCATTAAACCAGGCATTTCATTTTCTGCGATATTGAGTTCTTTACGACCCCAATCTGCGAGTGTTATATCAGCGATAATATAATCTTGTGCTTTAGTCATGATATTTTCCTATTAAATTTAAAGTAAAAATTTAGGAACGCAGTTGAAAGTTTTAGCTACTTTTCTGAGCCTCCCATGATTACTGATTAAGCAATCCGGTGCAGCGTTCCTCAGAAAAGTAGCAAATAGATTAAACGCTAGCTTTTAGTGCTTCAGCTCGGTCAGTCTTTTCCCAAGGTAAACCGATGTTCTCACGACCGAAGTGACCGTAAGCAGCAGTTTGCTTGTAGATAGGCTTGAGTAAATCCAGCATTGTCATAATGCCGTAAGGACGTAGGTCGAAGTTTTCACGAACCAGTGCTTCGATTTTCTCATCAGAAATAGTGCCAGTACCGAATGTTTCGATAGAGATTGACGTTGGCTCAGCAACACCGATTGCGTAAGAAACCTGAATTTCACAACGCTCAGCAAGACCAGCAGCAACAATATTTTTAGCGACATAACGACCAGCGTATGCAGCAGAACGGTCAACTTTTGATGGGTCTTTACCAGAGAATGCACCGCCACCGTGACGCGCCATTCCACCGTAAGTATCAACGATGATTTTACGACCTGTAAGACCACAATCGCCCACTGGACCACCGATAACGAAGTTACCTGTTGGGTTGATGTGGTAAAGCGTATCTGCATTTAACCATTCAGCAGGTAAAACCGGTTTAACGATTTCTTCCATAACGGCTTCTTGAAGATCAGCAAGACTAATGTCAGGGCTGTGTTGCGTTGAAAGTACAACCGCATCGATAGCAACTGGCTTGTCGCCTTCGTAACGGAAAGTTACCTGGCTCTTAGCATCTGGGCGCAAGAAAGGAAGCGTGCCGTTTTTCATTAGCTCAGCTTGTTTTGCAACCAAAAGGTGTGAATAGGTGATTGGAGCAGGCATCAAAACATCAGTTTCGTTACTTGCGTAACCAAACATTAAGCCTTGATCTCCAGCGCCTTGTGATTCTTTGTCTTCGCGGTCTACACCCATTGCGATGTCAGGTGATTGTTGACCTAGTGCGTTAATAACGGCACATGAATCGCCGTCAAAACCAATTTCTGAACTGGTGTAACCGATTTCTTTAACTGTATCACGTACGATTTTTTCATAATCGACAACAGCGCTAGTAGTTACTTCACCAGCAAGAATGATCATGCCCGTCTTAGCCATAGTCTCGCAGGCTACACGTGCATCTGTATCTTGTTCTAGAATTGCATCAAGGACAGCATCAGAAATTTGATCTGCCAACTTGTCGGGGTGACCCCCAGAAACCGACTCGGATGTGAATAAATGATTCCCAGCCATATTAAGTTCTCCTTAAATATTAGCTGAGCGTCGTTGCATATTCATTAAACAGCCGTCACGGTCTATCTAATTAGCTTGAGCCTAGTCTAATATTTTGAAAAAAATATCGGATTGCAACGCTCCTCAAGCAAGGGGGCAACATTCTATACCAAAAGAAAATTAATTTCTAGTACCCTTAGTGACAAAGGATGTACCGCTTAAACTTCCTTAGAATACCTCTGATTAGAGGTTGCTCAGTAAGGCTAAGTCCAGCACAATATGGCCTCTAAATAATCCACCCCCCTACTTTGACGAACGTTTTAAGGTAAGGCTTATTTGGATATTTAAGTGTTGATGGTCTTTGTTTATAACGACAGGAATGGTTACTCGTTGATGATAATTACGTTATCTATTTTTCGAGCATAGGAGTCTAAGTTTATTTTCAAAAATACCGATATACATAAGCAACCCTTATATAATAAGCAGGTAATATTTAGTTTCGTTAAACGTTGAATTGCAACAGAATGTGCCATCTGTCCCTTTCAACTATAGTAAACATCAGATTTTATAACGTGTTTTATCTTATATGATTAAAGTATAACTCCAGTTAAATAATAGATTTCTATGTGGCTTATGCACCTAATGAAAGGTTTAAGCTATACAGAAATATATTATCGATACTATTTTTAAACCTGATTAATACTGATTTAAAGCTAACACAATCTAAGGAGAGCTTAATGTCTAATCGCGCAACTCTGGCTAACGCCATCCGTGCCCTTACCATGGACGCCATACAAATTCCTAACTCTGGCCATCCTGGTGCACCGATGGGAATGGCAGATATCGCCGAAGTACTTTATAACGACTTTATGAAGCACAATCCAACTAACCCAAACTGGGCTGACCGCGATCGCTTTATTATGTCTAATGGACATGGCTCTATGTTGCCGTATTCCGTTCTTCATTTAACGGGTTATGATTTATCTATTGATGATCTTAAGTCTTTCCGTAAATTACACTCTAAAACACCGGGTCATCCAGAATATGGTTATGCGCCAGGTATAGAAACAACAACTGGTCCATTGGGTCAAGGCATCACTAATGCTGTTGGTTTTGCATTGGCAGAAAAAGTCATGGCAGCGCAATTCAACAAAGACGGTCATGAAATTGTTGATCACAATACTTATGTATTCCTGGGTGATGGTTGTTTAATGGAAGGCATTTCTCATGAAGCGTGTTCATTAGCGGGATCATTTGGTTTAGGTAAAATGATTTGCTTCTACGATGATAACGACATCTCTATCGATGGAAATGTTGATGGTTGGTTTATCGATGATACGCCAAAGCGTTTTGAAGCATACGGCTGGCATGTACAATCTATTGATGGACATGATCCAGAAGCAATCAAAGCAGCAACACAAGCAGCGATTGATGCATCTGATAGACCTTCGCTTATTTGTTGTAAAACAGTCATAGGTAAAGGAGCACCAAATAAAGAAGGTGGACACCATGTGCATGGTGAAGCGCTAGGCGCGGAAGAAATTGCTGCTACCCGTAAGAATCTGGGTTGGGATTATCCTCCGTTTGAGATTCCAGCAGAAGTTTACGCAGGGTGGGATGCAAAAGAAGCCGGTACTGTGGCTGAAAACGAATGGAATGCTAAATTCGCAGCATACAGTGAAGCATATCCTGAAGAAGCATCAGAATTTGAACGCCGCATGGCCGGTGAACTTCCAATTGGTTGGGATGAATTTGCGGCAAAGGCAATTGCAGACATTAATGAAGCTGCACCAACTCAAGCAACACGTATCTCATCAAAAATGTCATTAAATGCATTCTCACCGATGCTACCTGAGCTACTCGGCGGTTCTGCCGATTTAACACCATCAAATAACACCTTTAGCGAAACCAGCGTTAAGATTAACGATAACAATGGTTCTAAAGAGATGAATTTCGCTGGAAACTATATCTCTTACGGTGTGCGTGAATTTGGCATGTCAGCCATTATGAACGGCGTTACATTACACGGCGGATTGGTACCTTACGGTGCAACCTTCCTGATGTTCTCAGAATATGCACGTAATGCATTACGCATGGCAGCATTAATGAAGATTCAAAGCATCTTTGTGTACACCCATGACTCAATTGGATTAGGTGAAGATGGTCCGACTCACCAGGCTGTTGAGCAAATTCCTACACTACGTATGATTCCTAATATGTCAGTTTGGCGTACTTGTGATGCTGTCGAAACTGCTGTTTCATGGAAACATGCAATCGAAAGAAATAATGGGCCTACCACATTAATCTATTCTAGACAGAACCTTGCACACCAACCTCGTTCAGCAGAACAAATTGCTAATATCGAAAAAGGTGGCTATATTCTGGTGGATACTGATGGAACGCCTGATGCCATTGTCATCGCAACAGGTTCTGAAGTAGATCTAGCCGTAAAAGCAGCTGAAGCCTCTGATAAAAAAGTACGTGTTGTATCAATGCCTTCAGTTGATATGTATGAAGCGCAAGATGATGCTTATAAAGAGTCAGTATTACCCGCTGCTGTAACCGCTCGCGTAGCAGTAGAAGCAGCGATTATGGACGGATGGTGGAAGTACGTTGGCACCAACGGTAAAGTCATCGGCATGACGACTTTTGGTGAATCTGCTCCAGCACCTGACTTATTTGAATATTTTGGCTTTACGGTAGACAATGTAGTTAACGCTATTAACGAAGTAGCCTAAACAAATTATCCAATACGCCCCGATTTAACCGGGGCGCTATTGTTTTTATCTTTTATCAATTTTTTTATATTTTTCTGAGGAGAAACCCATGACAACAAAAGTCGGCATTAACGGTTTTGGACGTATCGGACGTATGGTATTTCGTGCGATCAAAAAAGACTTTCCTAGCCTTGAAGTAGTTGGAATCAATGACTTGCTTGATAACGATTACCTCGCATACATGCTTAAGTATGATACGGCTCATGGACGTTTTGATGGTGAAGTAACAGATGTAGATGATAGTTCTTTCACGGTTGATGGTAACAAAATCCGTTTAACAGCTGAACGCAATCCTGCGGACCTTAAGTGGGGCGATGTTGACGTAGACGTGGTTCTTGATTGTACTGGATTCTTCCTTACTGAAGAAAGCTGTCAGGCACATATCGATGCTGGCGCAAAGAAGGTTGTTCAATCTGCGCCTTCTAAAGACGGTACACCAATGTTTGTATACGGTGTTAACCATGACGAATATGACGGACAAGCGATTATTTCTGCCGCTTCATGTACTACTAACTGTCTTGCGCCAGTGGCTAAAGTTATTAACGATAACTGGGGTCTTAAGCGTGGTTTGATGACAACTGTGCATGCTGCAACAGCTTCACAGAAAACCGTTGATGGTCCTTCAACAAAAGATTGGCGTGGTGGCCGTTCTGTATTTGAAAACATTATCCCATCTTCAACAGGTGCTGCTAAAGCAGTAGGTGTTGTTCTTCCTGAGCTTAACGGCAAACTGACTGGTATGGCTTTCCGTATCCCATCTGTTGACGTTTCTGTGGTTGACCTTACTTGTGAGCTAGACAAGCCAGCAAGCTACGAAGAAATTTGTGCGGCAATCAAAGAAGCATCTGAAGGTTCTATGAAAGGCACGTTACAGTACACAGAAGAGAAAGTTGTATCATCAGACTTCCGTGGTATTAGCGCTTCTTCTATCTTTGACGCTGGCGCTGGTATTGCACTAGACGACACATTCGTTAAAGTCGTTTCATGGTACGACAACGAGTATGGTTACACTTGTAACATGCTTCGTTTGGTTGATCATATCGCTTAATAGCATTGTTTATTTGTGGGTATGCCTAGCATACCCACAGATTGCTTAAATAAGCAGGCTGGTCTGCCTTTCCTAAAAAAGCCCTTGTAAGTAGGGGGGTGGCTTTAGATACCTTGCTAGTTTCTTTATTTAATCAATCTAAAAATTAATAGGAGATTCTCTGTGTCTGTAATCAAAATGACTGACTTAGACCTTGCTGGCAAGCGTGTTCTTATTCGCCAAGATCTCAATGTCCCCGTTAAAGATGGCAAAGTAACATCTGACAAACGTATTCGTGCATCGTTACCAACCATTCAAAAGGCACTTGCAGCAGGTGCCAAAGTCATGATCATGTCACATTTGGGTCGCCCTACAGAAGGCTCTCCTGAAGAAGAGTTTTCACTAGCACCCGTTGCTAAACATTTAGGTGGACTGCTCGGCACCGATGTTCGATTAATCACTGATTATCTAGAAACAACACCAGAAGTCGCTAACGGCGAAGTCGTTTTATTAGAAAACGTACGTTTCAATAAAGGCGAAAAAGCCAATGATGAAACACTATCAAAACAATATGCAGCACTTTGCGATATCTACGTAATGGATGCATTCGGTACTGCACATCGCGCTCAGGCTTCAACGCACGGTGCTGGTCAATTTGCACCTACTGCAGCTGCGGGCCCTTTACTGGCTGGCGAATTAGAAGCCTTAGGCAAAGCACTGGATAATCCAGCTCGCCCAATGGTGGCACTGGTTGGTGGTTCTAAAGTATCGACAAAATTAACGGTTTTAGAATCTCTATCAAAAGTTGTAGATCAATTAATCGTTGGTGGTGGAATCGCGAATACCTTTATTGCGGCTGAAGGTCACAATGTTGGGAAGTCACTGTACGAAGAAGATTTGGTAGAAACTGCCAAAAACCTAAAAGCTGCGGCACAAGCAAACGGTGGTGACATTCCGGTACCTATCGATGTGGTTTGCGGTAAAGAGTTTTCAGAAACGGCAGAAGCTACCGTCAAAGACGTTAGCGATGTCTCTGATGACGATATGATTTTTGATATCGGCCCAAAATCAGCGGCAGAACTTGCTGACGTCATTAAAAATGCTGGCACAATCGTTTGGAATGGTCCTGTGGGTGTTTTCGAATTTGACCAATTTGGTGAAGGCACTAAAGCGATTGCAATGGCGATAGCTGAGTCAAAAGGCTTCTCCGTCGCTGGCGGTGGTGACACACTGGCAGCAGTTGATAAATATGATATTGCAGATAAAGTTTCATATATTTCTACTGGTGGCGGTTCATTCCTTGAGTTTTTGGAAGGCAAAAAACTACCTGTGGTTGCAATGCTAGAAGAACGAGCGAAGGGTTAATATTTTAGTAATGAAGTCACTTTATAATCTGATTTTTTACTAGCATATATTAATCATGAGACGAACTAAGATAGTAGCAACAATGGGGCCGGCAACGGACACTCCAGAATCTGTTGAGGCAATGATACGTGCAGGCGTAGACGTTGTACGAATGAATTTTTCTCACGGCGAGGTCGAAGACCATATCCGTCGTGTAAAAATGGTCCGGGATATTGCTGATAAACTGGGTTGGTCTGTCGGCATTTTAGGTGACTTACAAGGACCTAAAATTCGTATCGATCGTTTTGTAAACGATAAGGTTACCATTATCGCTGGTGACTCATTTATTCTCGATGCGGCACTGGATAAGTCATCAGGAACTACACAGCGTGTAGGCATTGCTTATAAAGATCTGCCTAATGACGTTTACAAGGGTGATGAACTGTTACTCGATGATGGCAGAATTGTGTTAGCCGTCACGGATGTAATCGGAGAAGAAATTCACACCAAGGTCTTGGTTGGTGGTGACCTTTCTAATAATAAAGGCATCAATAAACGCGGTGGTGGTATCTCAGCTGAAGCGTTAACGGAAAAAGACAAAGAAGATATAAAAACAGCTGCCAAAATAGGCGTTGATTTTTTAGCGGTATCATTTCCAAGAAGTGCAGCAGACATAGAGTATGCTCGATTATTAATGCAAGATGCTGGTGGAGATGCCGCGCTTGTCGCAAAAATTGAACGAGCAGAAGCAGTAGAACAACCTACTTTAGACGACATTATTAGTGCATCTGATGTGATCATGGTTGCCAGAGGCGATTTGGGTGTCGAGATTGGTGACGCTAATTTGCCTTTGATGCAGAAAAAGCTGATCAAACGTGCGAGAAACCTCAACTGTGCGGTAATTACAGCAACACAGATGATGGAGACAATGATTGATAATACAATTCCGACAAGAGCGGAGGTATTTGACGTCGCTAATGCCGTAATGGATGGCACTGATGCAGTAATGCTATCTGGCGAAACAGCTGTTGGTAAACACCCGGCAAAAGTTGTTTCTGCGATGGCTAATATTTGTATAGAAGCAGAGCAATCTACTTCACAGAAGAAATCCAGGCATCGTATTGGCAAGCGTTTCCAGCGAATTGATGAAGCCATCGCCATGTCGACAATGTATGCCGCAAATCATATGGGTGTGAAAGGTATTGGTGCCTTAACTGAATCTGGTTCTACAGCACTATGGATGTCTCGTATCAGCTCGGGAATTCCAATATATGCCATGACTACGCATAAGAAAACCTGTCGTAAAGTGAGTATGTATCGTGGTGTTTATCCTGTTTGGGTACATGAACCTTTAAGTGATCCATTGCAGGCTAATCGCATAGTAGTTGAACACTTGGTGGTAGAAAAAATAGTAAAAGATGGTGATTTGGTGATTGTCACAAAAGGCGATTTACTAGGAACAGGATCAGATGGCGGCACCAATCAAATGAAAGTAATTCGAGTTGGAGAACATCACAACGGTTAAACCACTTGAAGGTTGTTTTTGCTATTTATATAACAAACGCACCAAACTGTTAAAGCCAGTTAAAAAGACATTATTCTGATTAACTGATTCGTAATTTTATAAGTGATTAAATAGTAAAGGAGATTTCAATGGCCCTGATTTCGATGAGACAACTGCTAGATCATGCAGCAGAAAATGGCTACGGTATGCCAGCGTTCAACGTGAATAACATGGAGCAAGTACATGCGATCATGCAAGCAGCGGATGAAACAAATTCACCGGTTATATTACAAGGTTCTGCAGGTGCGCGCGCTTATGCAGGCGAACCTTTCTTACGCCATTTGATAACTGCAGCGACTGAAATGTATCCACATATACCTGTTGCTATGCATCAGGATCATGGCTCTGAACCTGCAGTATGTTTACGTTCCATTCAGTCTGGTTTCACCTCGGTGATGATGGATGGATCGCTAGAAGCAGATATGAAGACTCCAGCGAGTTTTGAATACAATGTCGGTGTTACCAAAGAAGTGGTAAAAATGGCGCATGCTGGTGGTGTATCTGTAGAAGGCGAATTAGGTTGTTTGGGTTCTCTAGAAACCGGTGAAATGGGCGAAGAAGATGGTCATGGCGCTGAAGGCAAACTCGACATGGACATGCTACTCACTTCGGCTGAAGAAGCAGCTGATTTTGTTAAAGCGACCAATGTTGATGCATTAGCAATCGCTATCGGAACCTCACACGGTGCTTACAAATTTACCAAAGAGCCTGATGGAGATATTTTACGCATCGATCGAATTAAAGAAATCCACGAGCGTCTTCCTAACACGCACTTGGTAATGCACGGTTCTTCTTCGGTACCTCAGGATTGGTTAGAAATCATTAATAACTATGGCGGCGATATGGGCCAGACTTATGGTGTACCTGTTGAGGAAATCGTTGAAGGTATCAAAAACGGTGTTGCAAAAGTTAACATCGATACAGATTTACGCATGGCGTCTACGGGTTCTATCCGTAAGTTCATGGCAGAAAACCCATCTGTATTTGATCCACGTAAATTCTTGAAAGAGTCTACCAATGCGATGAGACAGATCTGTAAAGCACGTTTCGAGTCATTCGGTTGTGAAGGTAATGCGTCAAAGATTACACCGATTTCATTAGATGTAATGTCACAGCGTTATGCATCTGGTGAGTTAGACCAGAAAGTGACTTAATTTCTTAAGTTTCACAAGTCTATAAAAAGGGTGCTTTTAGCACCCTTTTTTAATGCCAAAAAAAGTGCCTGTAAGTAGGGGGGTGAACTATTTAAATCAATGTACACCCTTAGTAAGCGTATTTAAAAAGATAACTGCCTAATCATCAAGCAACTGATTTTTACTATTTATCTTATAATCAATAGATAAGACGTGCTTACAAAGGAACTTAAAATGAAATGCTCTAACATCGCTTTATACACAGTGGTCACCACTACTTTCCTGGTAAGTAATCTATCAGCAAGCGCAAACTCTGAATATGCCTACGATATGTCTGATATTGGGGCCCTGCAAAGCGAGTATCAAAAGCAACTCAAAAAACCAAAAGCAGCTCCAGCCAAAAGAATGGTAAAGAAACCACCATCGAGACCCGTGACAAAATCATCACAGTCGAACCAGAGTTTCAATGAGCAGGTGCGTCTGTTAAATGCCCAACAGCAATCACGAAAACAACAGCAATTAGCAACGCGCAAAAAGCAATTACAGCAGCAAACTAAAAAGCGTCAAATGCAGCAGCTACAACAGAAAAAAACAAATTTCCAACAAAGACCTGTGCAAACGTCTCAAAATCGACTTGCGCCAAGAGCACCAGCAGCAACCCAAGCACCTGCACCGACATCCAATGAATTATTTGATGCGGCTAGTAGAGGCGATGTGCGAACTATTGGTCAATTGATAAATCGTGGAGTGAATGTAAATTCAGGAAATTCAGAGAGAGAAACTGCGCTGCACATGGCGGCTGCAAAAGGACATTATTCCGCAGTCATCTACTTAATCAATCATGGGGCAAACATTAATGCCCGAACAGTTAATAACTGGTTACCGATTCATCATGCTACACGCTTTCGCCACGCTCAGATTGCTAACTATCTAAAGCAGCGTGGATCGTCTCCTTATGCTAAAACATCAGATGGATTGAGTGCAATTGATATGGCTAAAGCGACCAATGACAGACGAATTCTTGGCGCATTCGGTGTTCGTTAGAATAAGCGATTACGACTAATTCTATTGCCACCCCCCCACTTTGGGGCATATTTTTTAAACGAGAATAGATCAGTTAACGTTAGTCATTATTACTCAAGTAATGCTAAGCGTAAGTCGAATAGCTCGTCACGGTTTCTCCATTTTCATCCACTGAATTTAGTTTGACGTCGTAGCCCCATAACTGGCGAATATGTTTTACGACTTCAGTCGTTGCAGGCCCTAATGGTCTGCGGTTATTCATATAGTGATTTAGGGTTAGGGTTCTATTCCCAAGAATATCAACATCAAAAACCTGAATATCTGGTTCTCTATAACTAAGGTTATATTGTTGTGATAATTGATCACGGATTTGTTTGTAACCTTGCTCATTATGAATCGCTTCTACACCAATCGTCTCTTGCGAGTCGTCGTCATTCAAATGGAATAATTTAAAATCACGCATGACTTTCGGAGATAAAAATTGCAGTACAAAACTCTCATCTCGATAATTGCGCATTGCATTATGTAATGTTTCTAACCAGTCGCTACCTGCAATATCCGGGAACCATTCATAATCTTCTTCTGTGGGGTCTTCACATATCCTGCGAATGTCTTGCATCATCGCAAAACCCAAAGCATAAGGATTAATACCTGAATAATACGGGCTATCAAAATCTGGTTGTGCCACAACACTCGTATGCGACACCAAAAATTCCATGATGAAGCCTTCAGAGACTAATCCTTCATCATAAAGCTCATGCAAAATGGTGTAATGCCAGAACGTCGCCCAGCCTTCATTCATGACTTGTGTTTGTCGTTGTGGATAAAAGTACTGTGATATTTTTCTTACGATTCGAACTATTTCGCGCTGCCAGTTTTCAAGTTTTGGCGATGTTTTCTCAATAAAGTATAAAAGGTTTTCTTGTGGGTCTTCTGGAAAACGTTTTTTCTTTGCCACTTTATCTTTTTCTTCGGGCAATGTTCGCCATAGGTCGTTGATATGTTTCTGAATATATTCTTCGCGTTCTTTCTGACGTTTTTGTTCTTCAACCACCGAGATTGGAGTAGGGCGCTTGTAACGATCGACCCCGTAATTCATCAGCGCATGACAAGAATCCAGTACCTTTTCTACCTCTTCAACACCGTATCGCTCTTCGCATTTTGCGATATAACCTTTGGCAAATAACAGGTAATCAATGATTGCTTCAGCATCTGTCCATTCTCTAAAAAGATAATTTCCTTTGAAAAAAGAGTTATGACCATAACAGGCATGCGCTATCACTAACGCCTGCATTGTCAGCGTGTTTTCTTCCATCAAATAAGCGATACATGGGCTGGAGTTAATCACGATTTCATAGGCTAATCCCATACGTCCGCGTTGATAATCCTGTTGCGTACTTAGAAACGATTTGCCGTAAGACCAATGATTATAGTTAATCGGCATACCGACTGATGCATAGGCATCCATCATTTGATCTGAACGAATCACCTCTATCTGATTCGGATAAGTGTCTAGCTTGAATTTCTCCTTAGCGATACGGCTGATTTCTTTGTCGTATTTTTCGAGTAACTCAAAAGTCCACTCAGAACTTGTCGAAATATAGTTCTTTTCGTTATGAGGTCCATGAGGTTGTGCGGGTTCTGAACGACCATCTACATCAAATTTGGAAAACGGTGTTTGTTTGTTGGTTTTACTCATGTCCGAAGCCCCTCTTTTTTAAACAGCTCACGGAACACTGGAAAAATTTCACTGTTATTTCTTACTTTGCTCAACGCAAAACTATCGTTAAAGCTCTCTTTTAAATCTGTGTATAGACGCCACAATTCTTGTGGGTCTTGTTCCCCAATTTCTATATAAGTGAAGTATTGAACAGCGGGTAAAATTTGCTGTGTCATTAATTCATGGCACTTGGCGGTATCATTTTGCCAGTTATCACCATCAGATGCCTGAGCACCATAGATATTCCATTGATCAGCAGGATAACGTTCTTTGATAATTTCATTCATCAGTTCCAGAGCACTCGAGACAACCGTTCCACCTGTTTCACGAGAATAGAAAAAATCCTCTTCGCTCACTTCTTCCGCTTTAGTGTGGTGACGGATAAACACGACGTCTATTTTTTCGTAACTGCGATGTAAAAACAGATACAGCAAATAGAAAAAACGTTTGGCGGTGTCTTTGATTTCCTGAGTCATAGAACCGGATACGTCCAACACACAAAACATCACTGCCTTTGGCGAAGGCTGTGGAATCTTCACGCGTAGATTAAATTTCAGGTCGAACTCATCGATATAGGGCAGCGCATCCAGGCGGGCTGTTAATGAAGCAATTTCATCTTCCAGCAATAACTTTTTCTTTTTTTGCTCTTCATCGTAGGGCTTGGGTGTGGCTTCCAGAAATTCAGCAAGCTCCTCTCGCAACTCTCTGCGCTTCCTTCTTTTTTTACCTCCCAATGCTATTCGACGAGCTTGTGCGCTGCGCAAAGAACGCACCACATTCACTTGATTGGGGCTACCGACTTCGCTGATTCCGGCGCGTTTATAACTGAATGAATCATCCGTACTCAATTGCAGTTTGATCATATTCGGCAAGGCCAGATCTTCAAACATGAACTCTAAGAATTCTTCCTGGGAGATCTGAAAAACGAACTCATCTTCACCTTCGCCGGAATCTGATGCTTCGCCTTCACCAGATCCTCCTTCACCTCCTTCTGGTCGTTTGAATCGATCACCCACGACGAAATCTTTATTGCCCGGATGAACAATATTTTGGTTGCCACCTTTACCATGGCTAAAAACTGGCTCAGATAAATCCTTCTTGGGGATGCTGATGCTATCCCCATTTTCCATATCTTCTAACTTACGCTCATTTACTGCGTCGGAAACAGCCTTGCGTATTTGCTTTCGATAGCGCTTTAAAAAGCGCTGACGATTAACCGTGCTTTTATTTTTACTGTTGAGCCGGCGATCTACGATGTAAGATGACATTTTGTCTCCGTTAGTTTGCTTCAGTTTCCTTAGCTTTTCATGGTAATTACTAGTTTATTGAGATTTTCTGACTCTTAAATACCATTCAGCAAGTAATCTCACTTGCTTCTCGGTATAGCCACGTTCAACCATCCTTGAAACGAAATTATCATGCTTCTGTTGCTCTTCACTTGAAGACTTGGTGCTGAACGATATAACTGGCAATAGGTCTTCTGTGCTTGAGAACATTTTCTTTTCGATCACATGACGTAGTTTTTCATAACTGGTCCAAACCGGGTTTTGACCATCGTTATGTGCTTTTGCACGTAATACAAAATTAACAACTTCATTTCTAAAGTCTTTTGGATTACTGATTCCCGCTGGTTTTTCAATTTTTTCCAAATCGTTATTCAAAGCCGCGCGATCTAAAATCTGACCGGTTTCAGGGTCACGGTATTCCTGATCCTGAATCCAGAAGTCAGCATAAGTTACATAACGATCGAAGAGGTTTTGTCCGTATTCTGAATAGGATTCTAGATAAGCTGTCTGGATTTCTTTACCAATAAAATCAACATAACGAGGGCTGAGATATTCTTTGATAAATCCAATATAACGATCTTGCGTTTCTTGTGGGAATTGCTCTCGTTCGATCTGTTTTTCCAGGATATACATCAGATGTACCGGATTTGCTGCAATCTCTTGTGCATCGAAATTAAACACTTGAGAGAGTATCTTGAATGCAAAACGCGTTGATAATCCGTTCATTCCCTCATCAACACCGGCAACATCACGGTACTCTTGATAGGTTTTTGCTTTAGGGTCGATATCCTTTAAGTTTTCGCCGTTATACACGCTCATTTTAGAGAATGTATTGGAGTTTTCTGGTTCTTTAATTCGAGAAAGCACAGAGAGTTGCGCAAGCATTTTAAGCGTGTCAGGCGCACACGGTGCTTTGTTGAGTGAGCTTGCCTCCAACAATTTGTTATAGATTTGAATCTCTTCATTGACGCTCAAGCAGTACGGTACTTTTACAATAGAAATACGGTCGATGAATGCTTCGTTGTTACGATCATTCTTGAATGACTGCCACTCTGATTCATTTGAGTGAGCCAGTATCATCCCATCAAAAGGTATGGCTCCAATATTCTCAGTGCCGTTGTAATTCTTTTCCTGTGTTGCGGTTAATAATGGATGTAATACCTTGATTGGCGCTTTAAACATCTCAACGAATTCAAGCAGGCCTTGATTCGCCATACACAAACCACCCGAATAACTATAAGCATCAGTATCGTTTTGTGAAAAGTCTTCGAGTTTTCTGATATCAACTTTTCCGACTAAAGCTGAGATATCCTGATTGTTTTCATCACCCGGTTCTGTTTTAGAGATTGCTATCTGATTCAGCTGAGACGGGTATCGTTTTACTACTTTGAATTGAGTAACATCGCCTCCAAATTCATTTAAGCGTTTTACCGCCCAAGGAGACATGATATTGCCCAAATAGCGCTTATCAATTCCGTAGTCTTCTTTGAGTATTGCGCCATCCTCTCCTGAGTCGAATAGCCCAAGTGGGGATTCATTGATAGGAGAATCTTTAATGCAATAAATCGGCATCTTTTCCATCAGCACTTTTAAACGCTCAGCTAATGATGACTTACCACCTCCAACAGGACCTAGTAAATAGAGTACTTGTTTACTTTCTTCCAGACCTTGAGAAGCATGGCGTAAGAATGAAACGATCTGTTCTATGGCATCTTCCATTCCAAAGAATTGTGAAAATGCCGGGTATCGTTTTATTACTTTATTAGAGAATAATCGGCTCAAACGCTCGTCATTGGCAGTGTCTATCAGCTCTGGTTCTCCGATAGCCATTAACATTCTTTCGGCTGCTGTTGCGTATACAGAGGGATCCTCCTTACACAAATTTAGGTATTCTTGAAGTGAGTATTCCTCCTCGAGAAATGACTCGTAACGTGACTGATAACTGTCAAAGATGCTCATAATGTACCCCAGGTTATTTTGATAATTGTCTTATCAACAATAATCTAAACTGCTTTTGGTACTTATTTTTTGCGAACTACTTCTATTTTTTGAATCTTAAACAGCAATATGCTTTGTAAAGTTATATCCGCATCTTGCCTTGAAATTCACAAAAAATACGTAACTTTGTAGCTTAGAATGATTGAAAATTAACACTCATCTATTTGTTTAGACTTGTGTTTATTTATTTAGTTCGACAGAACAGATTAGTGATTTTTAAAACTGCCCTAAAATTCGCTTTGCTTATATTATTACTTATATTTTATTAATCGAATTCGAATTGCAATGCGTAATTTTGTGTTTCGTATGCATTAGATTTTGCATTAAAAACTAGTCTAATACACTATATACAAGCTGCCAAACACATTCCCCAAAGCCTTATAAAAAGACCGAGCTACAACCAATTAAATTATTGAAGCTGACTTAATATTAGCTGATATTGAAGCGCTCGTAAATTGAAAGTTAATGATTACCCTCTATTGTTTTAATTATTTTAATGGAATGATTCTCATTTCCGTATGAAAAGAGAATCAAATAGTTACGTATGAAAGGTGCCTTGAAACATTAATTAAATAAGGCACCTCCCCACTTACGGGCACTTTTTTAGAGTGTATGCTTCTAACCAAATATTCCTTTCAGCATGTAGAAGAATAATATCGAGAGAATAGCGCCAGCCGGTAAGGTAATTACCCAAGACATGAATATATTACCCACAACGCGTAAGTCTATTGCTGCGATACCTCTGGCTAAACCAACACCTAAAATCGCACCCACTAATGTTTGCGTAGTTGAAATTGGTAGACCGGTATAAGAGGCTAGTACTACTGTCGAAGCCGCCCCAATTTCTGCAGAAAAACCACGAGTTGGTGTTAACTCAGTTATATTTTTACCTACTGTCGCCATTACTTTGTAACCTAGGGTAGCAAGGCCTATAACAATACCAATAGCACCTACTAGCAACACCCAGCTTGGCAACTCAGATTTTGAAGCTAGTTCGCCAGATTGAGCAACACTAATAACAGCCGCCATAGGTCCAACTGCATTTGCTACGTCATTTGAGCCATGAGCAAAAGCCATAGCCGCAGCGGTAAAAACCATTAATACAGCAAATATTTTTTCAACATTAGCAAAGTGAAAGCGTTTTTCAGCTTTTTCATCAAACTTTACTTTTTTGATTAAATACACACCTAGTAGCGCTACTAACAAGCCTAAGATAATCGCGTAGACAAATTCCATGCCGCCATTAACATCCAGGCCTATGTGCTTTAAACCCTTTTTGATTGTCACCAAGGCAATAATGAAACCGACCATAAATAAATAAAACGGTCCATATTTTTTTGCATTTTCTAAAGGGTTACTCGTATTAATAACCAGGTTTTGGATACTTTTGAACACCGCAAATGCTATGCCCCCTGCAAGTACCGGTGAAACCACCCAGCTCATTACAATGGTACCCACTTTGCCCCAGCTAACAGCGTCAACACTAACGCCGACTGCAGCAAATCCAATAACCGCACCGACAATACTATGCGTGGTAGAAACCGGCCAACCCTTCATGGATGCAATTAATAGCCATGTACCTGCAGCTAATAATGAGGCGAGCATGCCCCAGATCAATAAATCCGGATTACCATCAAAAGCATTGAGATCAACGATACCTTTTCTGATGGTTTTAGTAACTTGCCCTCCAGCAAGGTAGGCACCTAAAAATTCAAATATTGCTGCAATTATAATCGCTTGTTTAATGGTGATCGCTTTTGAGCCTACCGACGTCGCCATTGCATTAGCAACATCATTTGCGCCAATACCCCATGCCATGAAAATGCCAAAAACGGCCGCAAGAGTAATATAGATAAACGTTGTATCAGTTAAAAATTCCATGATTTATATACCTATCGTGCTAGCATCAAAGATAAACGACTACCAACACGCTCGGCATTGTCGGCCACATTTCCAACCCAATCTATCAACCTGTAGGTGAAAATTACATCTACTGGGCTTAGGTCATCCTCTAATTTAAAGAGTGTGGCTCTTAAATCATCTTGCATCGTATCTGTCTCACTTTCGATGGCACCCAAATCAGAAAGCATGCCTTCTACACGTTCGACTTCAAGTCCTCTGAACCCTGTCTCTACTAATTCATCCAGTTCATTAATGGTATGTAACGCCTGTTTTACCGAATCGATACAACGTTTGGTGAAAACTAAAAATGGTTCATTCATTTCTGCCGGCAATTGCATTTTCCGTCCGACAATCAGAGCAGCAATATCTTTCGCCTGATTCGCAATAATGTCTTGGCGAAGTAATACATCAAGTACATCACGCCTATCAACAGGCATGAAGAGCCCTTTCGGAAGATGAGTGCGTAATTCACGCTTCATCTTATCCGCATCATGCTCACCTTTTGCA
Source organism: Cocleimonas sp. KMM 6892 (assembly GCF_035798195.1). Taxonomy (NCBI): domain Bacteria; kingdom Pseudomonadati; phylum Pseudomonadota; class Gammaproteobacteria; order Thiotrichales; family Thiotrichaceae; genus Cocleimonas; species Cocleimonas sp. KMM 6892. Next base: position 834,817 of record NZ_JAPFBV010000001.1, read on the forward strand.
ATTGCTTTTTGTGCATTTAGAACCTTTTTCTCATCAGACTCCACCATACCTTCTATAAGTGGCGATAAATGTCTTACGCACCGGTAAACACGGTACATATGTTCTTGCAAAGGGGTTATGGGAGATCTACCAAACAGGCCAGACATATAGTTTTTTGTAACCATAGCTATTCACCAAGTAAAGGAAGGGGGGTAGTTAAAATTTAGGCGGAGTTTATTGTGTGTATGACTGCTTGTAAAGTAATCTACCAATACCAATAAAAACCTTAGCTTATGTATATTTATCGCCTGTATTTACAGTAAATATCAGACAAGTGGCAGTAACTGTTTGACTAATATCAAATTAATGTAGTCAATCTGGTTTATACTTTGTCGGATATAATAAAAATTTATTTTGGTGAGTTGATAATGATTTTTTCTAGACCATCCTGCATGAAAATGCTTCCATCAATAATTATTAGCATTGGTATCCTAAGTTTTCTTAGTTTTAGCAATGCTTATGCACACAATAATGACCCTTTGACCGTTGATGAAATATCCCGAGTAGGAAACTTAGTCACCCCTCAAACCTTAGCTGCTAAATCTGAAGGTGGTGTAACGGTTAATGATAATCAGGAACTGTTATTGATTGAGCGTAACGAAGAAAAAGGTGCACCTAAGGATCAACGTCGCGCGGATGTCTATATCTACAACTACTCAACGGATGAATTAGAACAATCTCTGGTTGATTTAAACACATCAGAAATTATAAGCACCGTTACTAAACAGGGTGTGCAACTTCCTTTAACAGTAAATGAGCTTAAGCGAGCTAAAGAGATAGTGTTTGAGGATGAAGACGAGCGTCAGATTCTTGAGCATGAATACAATAGAATCACGTCACGTACACTTAATGATACATCTGAGCTAAATATTAAAGCATTTACTTTCACTGCAGACAGTTTGCCTAATAGAGTAAACGAAGCGAGTAAACAATGTGGTATTCATCGTTGCGCACAGCTAATGCTGTATACCGATGAAAATATTGTATTTGAAATTTCACCAATCGTTAATTTATCTGCTGGTGTTGTAACCCAAAGAATTGGTTTTTAAGTATGAGTAATAAAATAATCAAAGCCGGTTTCGCGCTTTTCACTTTATCTTCGTTGTTATTTGCCAGTTCAAGTTTTGCGCGACCAAATACCTTCTCTTGCGCTGCTGGTAATACAATTTCCAAAACTTTTTCTTCAGGTGCCGCTTGGGATCTTTGCTGGGAAGTGAGAGATGAAGAGGGCGTGGTGTTAAGTGATATTCACTATAAAGCAGCTAATTCAAACAGAAGAAAAGTTATAGGTGAAATGAGTCTCTCTCAAATTCAAACAGAATATGATGATGATTCAGCTGATCAGTTCCTGGTTACAGACTTCGGCTTAGGCGGAAATAGTTTGCAAACACTTAATGCTTCTATGTGTGAAGGTGGTCAATTACACGAATATGCAGGTAGAAATGTATTGTGTGAAGTCTCTAGTGCCAACGGTTATATTTATCGATATAGAGACAATATCCGCAGGCAAGGAAGCAAACTAGAAATACTAAGTGCATCAAACATAAACTCAAGAGAGTTTATCATTCGTTCGACTTTTCTCGAAAACGGCACGATAGAAACGGGTGTTGGTATTACCGGTCAATTCACGAAAACAACGACAGATTCAAATGCAGGTTGGCCAGTAACTTCGCAAAATAAACTCTCTACCAGCTTCACCGATCATTTCTTTTGGCGACTCGATTTTGATATAGGATCCAGTAATAGTAACGATGTTGTTGAACAAATTAAAAGTGTTCCATCTTCTGATCGATTAACTAAAACCAAACAGACTCAAACCATATCGTCAGAACTTGCGGCATCATTTACGCCAGCTGATAAAAAATTCTGGCGCATTAAAGACCAAAGCGAAACAAATAATGCAAACCAGCCCGTGTCTTATGAAATGGTATTACTCAACTATGCACAACAGAGTAAAGGCAACAGTAGCTCACCATGGTTAAAAAATGATGTTTATATCACTGCTTATAATGCCTGCGAAAGATTCGCTGTTAACAACCCAGCAAGCAGTTGCGGTAGCAACGTGTCTGAGTTTGTAAATTCACAAAATACAAACGCTAAAGATATTGTTGTCTGGTACCGCATGGCTCATCACACACTTCCAAGAGATGAAGACTTTTCTCCTGTCGCTGTTCAGTGGAGTAACTTTATTCTACTGCCTCGAGACTGGACATCGATTAATCGACTGTAATGAAAATATAAAATGATTATTCAGTTAGAAAATAGTTTCAGCCGCATACTGCTTAGTATTCTACTCGCATTAACAGTTCTGTCTTTGTCCACAAAAAATGCAGAAGCGGCCGAACATTGTAGCGATGATTATTTTATTAATGAGACTCTCCCCAATGGCTCGAAATGGGATATGTGTTGGGAACACCGACAACGCGAAGGCATTATTTTCCATCATGTCTACTACACGCCTAAAAATGGGCAACGCCGTCTTATATTAAACCATGCCGCTGTAGCCCAAATACACGTTCCTTATGACGATAATGGAGCGCGTTATCACGATATTTCCGATTATGGTATTGGTGGAAATAATATTATTAGCTTAAATAGCGATGAATGTCCGGCAGGTGATTTACTCAATTTTTCTGGTAAAAACGTTTTATGCAAGCAGATTGAATCTAGGCCATTAGCGCATAAAAGCGGCAACAATGTTGTTAATGCTAAAAATCTAAGTCTTTTTAGTGTTTCGCCTGTTGGTGCTTATTACTATATTCCTACCTGGCGTTTTATGGACGACGGTACAATTGAACCATGGATAGGCGCAACAGGTGCATTACAACGTTATGGATCTAATCAGAGCCGTGGTTGGAAACTAGGTGATAACCGTGTTGGTATCGCTCATCTACATAATTTTTTCTGGAAACTTGATTTCGATTTAAACGGATCACACCTTGATGATGTTGTTGAGGAGATTAACTTCCCATTAGTCAGTGGTAAAAGACAAAGAACCATTACAACTTTTAATACGGAAGCAGCACGCAAAGTTAATCCAGATACGATGCGTCATTGGCGAATAAAAGATAAAACACTTAAAAATATTAATAATCATAGTGCTTCATTCGATATTTTAATCAATGAAGCTGGCCATCAGGATATAGGTCCAGCGAGTGAACCCTTCACGCACAATGACTTTTATGTCACTAAACAAAAAAATGAAGAGAAGTTTGCTTCTCATAATCCAACAGGTGCAAGTAACCTGGCAGAATTTGCCAATGGTGAATCAATTACTAATAACGATATCGTGGTCTGGGCTGGCGTTACTTTCTATCACATGCCACGTTCAGAAGATGCGCCACATATGGATGCGCATTGGAGCCACATAAAAATAGTGCCGCGTGACTGGCACGCATCGAATCCTTTAGGCAGTATTCCTGTCAATACACCACCCACTGTTACTTCACTAAGTAATCAAAATACACAACAAGGTAGCTCTGTTAGTTTAGCTATTCAGGCGACTGATGTTGATGGTGATTCTTTAAGTTATTCAGCGGCGGGACTCCCAAATGGTCTTCAGATAAATAGTAGCTCAGGATTAATTTCAGGGACTGCTTCAATTGCTGGTAACTATGGTACGACCATAACTGTAAGCGATGGGAGTGACAGCAGTTCGATACTATTCAACTGGCTTGTATCTGCTAATACAAATACTGCACCTACAATTTCCTCTCCTGGGAATCAAACAGGTTTGGTCGGTAACAGCATAGATCTTGCTATTCAGGCAAATGATTCAGATGGTGATAGCCTGAGTTATAGTGCCACTGGACTTCCCAACGGCTTACAAATCAATGCAAATTCTGGGCGTATAACAGGTACCTTAAGTACTACAGGAAACTTTTCTACTACGGTTACTGTTAGCGATTCTTCGAGATCCGCTAACACATTTTTTAATTGGGTTATATCTTCCCCTACAAATTCAACGTCGAATGAAGTCTCTAATACGTCAATTACTATTAATGGCGCAGTCTCAGATTGGGGCAGTTTAGAATACTTCAGTAATGATGCTGATGACATTAGTGGTCAAAATAATCAAATAGATTGGCTAAAAGTTGCTATTGCTCATAGCCCGCAAAATGTCTTTATGACTTATCAGAATAGACAAAATGTAGACCCTAGTAATACTTCAGGTTCCTATATTCCTTGGGGTTGGCAAGCTTTTCTAGATACAGATAACAATGTAAATACCGGTTATCAACAAGGCTCTATTGGCGCTGATTACGTCATCAATGGCAATGTAATAGAACGTTATATAGGTACTGGTACCAGCTGGAGTTGGGATGTCGTAACTTCTTCAACGTTAATGTATTCAGGTGCTAATGTTGAAATGAGATTTCCTCGTTCGAGTATTGGCAACCCTCAAAGCATGAAAGTGATATTCCTGGGAGATAATGCTGCATTTAATGGTGATAGTACTGACCGATACCCAGATACTGGATTCTTTAGCTACACCTTTACGGGTTCTGGTTCACCTAATTCGGCTCCTATCGCTAATAATCAACAGCTTTCGGTTGGTAGTGGTGCCTCTATAAGTTTAATACTCACAGCATCTGATGCCGATAATGACAGTTTAAGTTATACCGTTAACCAACAACCTCAACACGGTTCTTTAAGTGGCTCTGCTCCTAATCTGGTTTATACCGCAGATGATAATTACACGGGGTCAGACAATTTCCGTTTTCAAGCTAATGATGGTTTATTAAACAGTCAATCTGCCACTGTATCTATTACGGTAACAAACGGACAAACCAATGGAGCTATTGCTAACTATGTAAGCTCCCCCATATCGGTTAATGGAGATGATTCTGATTGGTCGACATTAATTCGTTTTGAAGACGATGCAGATGACGCTTCAGGAAATATTGATTGGCAAAATGCGGCAATTGCGCATGACAGTTCTAAACTCTATTTGCTCTATAATAACAGAGGCAATATCGATCCAAGCAACAGTTCTGGTTCTTATCTAGCATGGGGATGGCAGACATTTATAGATACCGATAAGAACGCTTCTACCGGCTATCAGACTGGTGCTATCGGTGCTGATTACGTTTTAGAAGGTAATCAAATTCAGCGTTACGACGGAAGCGGAAGTAATTGGAGCTGGGCTCACTTGGGTTCAGTTGAATCTCAATATCAAGGTAATATTGCTGAATTAGCATTGCCTCTCAGCCAATTAGGCAACCCTGATTCAATTAGAGTGAGTTTTTCAGGCGATAGTAGTTCTTATGCTGGTTCTGGTGCAGACTTATATCCCAACGGACAAAATAATGCGCAATCCAGTATTCGCTTTTTCGAATACGACATTACCGGTGGAGATTCAGGCTCTAATGGGCGACCCATCGCTTATACACAGTCTGTCTCTGTAAATTCAAATTCTACTGTTAACATTACATTAGTAGCATCCGATCCTAATGACGATAATCTTACTTACAGTATTGTATCTAACCCGTCTAATGGATCTTTATCCGGTGTTGCCCCTAATCTGACTTATGTTCCAAATAGTAATTTTATAGGGCAAGACAGTTTCACGTTTAATGTAAATGACGGTAATGCCATTAGTTCTAATGCTACCGTGAGCATAAATGTTTCTGGAGCTGAAGGTGGAGCTTACTCCAACCCTGTAAGTAGCATATCCATTGATGGTAATAACGAGGAGTGGGCTAGTCTCTCTGCTTATACACAAGATGGTAATGACATCGGCGGAATCAATAACGTTATTGATTGGCAACGTGCTGCGACAGCTCATAACGGATCAGATATTTATTTCATGTACCAAAGTTACAATGCTATCAATGCCGATGCTAATAATGGCAGCTTTATCAATTGGGGTTGGCAAACATTTATAGATACCGATTCTAATCCTGATAGCGGCTATAAAATAGGCACTGTCGGCGCTGAATATGTTATCGAAGGTACTCAAATTCAGCGCTACACTGGTGATGGAAGTAGTTGGAGTTGGAACAATTTCGCAACAGCCACAGTTAGCTATAATGCCAACACCGTGGAATTAGGCTTTGCCAGAAGTCTTATTGGAAATCCGGATAAGATGCGAGTAATTTTTGTAGGAGACAATGATGCGTTTGGCGGTAGCAGTATAGATACTTACCCTAACGCACTGGATTATTTTGAGTACCAACTTTCAGGAGGTACTTCAAGTTCATCAAGTCGACCAGTTGCATCTTCTATATCATTTAGTGTCAGGAGCAATACGACTAGTGAGATTACTTTATCCGCATCAGACCTTGATGGCGATACACTCACTTACCAACTATTAGAGCAACCTAACAACGGCATTCTTTCGGGCAGTGGTCAAAACTATATTTATACACCTGATTCAGATTATGTAGGTGAAGATAGCTTTAGATATATAGCCAATGATGGCACTTTTGATAGTTCTGTTGAAACAGTTGTATTAAATATAGCTGAAAATGGAACAAATAGTGGTACAAATACGAATACAGACACTGATAATTCTAGTTCAAGTGGAGGGGGTTCAGTCCCACTTGAATGGCTAATATTACTTAGCTTTATTGGATTGTTAAGATTTAGAATAAAATAATAAGAGCAAACATTTTGAATAAATTACTCATAAAAATAGTTTTACTATTTACTCTTTCCTTACTCGGGTTTAGTCACGCTAATGCCGCTGAAAATTGTGGTAATGAATTTTATGTGAATGAAATATTTCCTAATGGAGCACGTTGGGATATGTGCTGGGAACATAAAGATAGAGAAGGCATCATATTCAAAAGTATCTATTTTACGCCGAAAAATGGCACACGCAGAATGGTTTTAAACCAGGCTGCTATTGCCCAAATACATGTACCTTATGACGATAATGGTACTCGCTTCCATGATTTATCTGATCTCGGGATCGGTGGTTTGAATATGTTAGAACTTCAATCTGATGAATGTTTGGATGGAAGTCTGATTCCTTTCAGTGGAAAAAACGTACTCTGCAAACAAACCACAAAACAGGACATTTCATTTAAATCAGGCACTAATACCGCAAATGGTTATTATTTAAGTTTATTTAGTGTTTCACCGGTTGGCGCTTATTACTATATACCTACCTGGAAATTTTTTGATAATGGTAAAATTGAACCCTGGATGGGAGCCACTGGTGCGTTACAACGTTTTGGTACAGACGATAGTACAGGCTGGTTATTAGCTGATAATAGAGTAGGTATCGCACATTTACATAATTTCTTTTGGAAATTAGACTTCGATCTTAATAAAACTTATCTAGATGATGCTGTAGAAGAAATCAATTTTAATCTCGTAAATGGAAAAAGAGAGCGAAGTATTATCCCTTTTTCTACGGAAGCAGCTCGTAAAGTTAACCCCGAAACCATGCGTCATTGGCGGGTCCGTGATAAATCAGCTAAAAATGAAAATGGTCACAGCATCTCTTATGATGTCATTCTTAGTGAAATGGGTCATCAGGATATAGGCCCAGCCAGTGAACCATTTACTCATAATGACTTTTTCGTTACCACTCAGAATGATAACGAACGCTTCGCCTCACACAATACGAGTGGCGGTGCAAACCTGGATGAATTTGTAAATGGTGAAAGCATCGTCGATAACGATATTGTTGTCTGGGCTGGTGTCACCTTTTACCATATGCCGCGCTCAGAAGATGCACCCCACATGGATGCACACTGGAGTCATTTAAAAATAGTTCCGCGTGACTGGAATGCAAGCAATACCTTAAGTGATGATGTGACTAATAACGCACCAACCATTGCAACTGTAGCCAATCAAAATAGTCAAATCTCTGACTCTATCACTCTCAATATTCAAGCTAGTGATTCAGATGGTGATAGCTTGACTTATAATGTTTCTAATTTACCTACTGGCTTATCTATAAACACCAGTTCAGGTGTAATTAGCGGCGTTATTTCAACAGCAGGAACCTATCTTGTGCAAATTACTGTGTCCGATGGACAGCAAAGTGCTTCTACGCAGTTTAATTGGGTGGTATCTGCAGCATCTACTGGTTCAAGTTCTGGTGGTGGAACACTTTCAATAATGCTGTTATTCAGTCTACTGGGATTAATTTTATTCAATGTATTTTTCAGATTTAAGAACAATGATTAAATCTATTTTAATTTTCGGCCTGCTTTTATATTTCCAATCTCTTTACGCCAACAACACTGCTAGCTGGAAAAAATCACAAGTATCTGAAAACGAACACTACTCTGTTGATTTAATGTGTAAGCACCCCCCCACTTTGGGCGGTTTTCTTCCATGTAGTTTGGTTCTTAGTGATAATTCTAATCCTATATCTAATGCTATTATTAAAATAGAGGGTGGTATGCCAGAACATCATCATGGCTTACCTACCTCTCCAACTATAAGTTGGGATAGTGAGAAAGAAGTACATATTATCAATGGTTTAAAGTTCAGTATGCCTGGTGCATGGCAACTTAAATTTCTGATCGAAAAAACTGATAAGCTACCACGCGATATTGTCACTTTTAATTTTGTCATTGATTAATTTTCAAAAAATCCAATGATTAAGTATTCTTTTAATCTAATTTTTACCTTATTTTCGATACTAATTGTTTCTTCAATTAGTGCTAATAGCTGGTCAGATAAAGACATTCAACAGATCTCGGCGTTCACCCTTAAAAAACTACAACCCGTAAAAGACCCGTCAAACAAATATTTATTAGATAAAAACGTTATTTCATTAGGTGAAAAACTATTTTCTGATACACGTTTAAGTAGTAATAAAAAGATATCCTGTGCTTCCTGTCATATAAAAGAAAAATCTTTTACAGACAATCATAACCTTGCTGTTGGCTTACAAAAAGGATTTAGAAACACACCAACGCTTTTGAATTCAGCACACCATAACTGGTTTTTTGCTGATGGAAGTAAAGACAGCCTTTGGGCACAAGTTTTAAGTTCTATTGAAAACCCCGCTGAACAAAACTTCACCAGAGTAGAGTTATTTAATTTATTCATTAATGATAATACTTATAAAACTCTGTACGAATCTGTATTTAAACAATCTCTAACTAAAACCTCTATAGCTACAAATCTACCTGCTAAGGCTGGCCCTAATGCAGATTTACAAGGTTTAATAGAATGGAAGAAACTCAATAGCAATCAACGAGATAGAATAAATTTATTTTTTACTAATATTGGCAAATCGATTGCTTCTTATGTCACTACGCTTGAATCTAAAGAATCACGTTTTGATAAATTTGCGTATGAGTTATCGGTCACAGGACGTTCTTCACTTCTTAATAAATCTGAAATAAACGGCTATAAACTTTTTATAGATCAAAAATCAGGTTGTTCAAATTGTCATAACGGTCCACTTTTTACTAATAAAGAGTTTCACAATATAGGAACCGGGATTCTTGCGTACGATAACGGTAGATCTGAAGTTATAAATGCTGTTATTCATGATGAGTTTAATTGTTTAAGCAAATACAGTGATGCAAAAAAAGAAGAGTGTGTTGAATTAAATTACATCAATAGAAACAAGCATGGTCTTTCTGGTGCTTTTAAAACACCGTCTCTTAGAAACCTTTCTAAAACTGCACCTTATATGCATGATGGCAGGTTTAGTAATTTAGAAGAAGTTTTAAAATATTACAGTAGTATTGATGAAAAAAGGGCGCTAGAAGTTGATCTACCACCTATTTCTTTAACTGTTAAAGAACAACAAGATATTGTTAATTTCTTACTTACTTTATAACGCTATTTGTCTGGGCTAAACACTTTTTTATCACTTAACATTATGTAACAATGCGTAACAATATTCACTCTAATGGGCTAAATGGATTTTTTCTGATGAAAGTTATACCGCTAATATTATTGTCTGTTCTTTTTACGGGTTGCAGCAATTTTAATACTGCTACTAATACTATGTCATCACATCCGCTTAAATCTCAAAAAGACGTCAAAATTGAAAAAACACTAACAAGTGGGACCTGGAAATACGAACGCCAAGCTGATGATTGTAAAGATACATCGTGGTCACAAACGTTTTATAAAAACAGATATTACAAGTCTGTAGGAGATGCGTGTTTAATACCCGATGCATTTTCTGTAGATGCTGAAAATTGGCATATCAAACGTCAGATTTTATATGTTACAAATCTTTCGCCTATCAACGGTGACGATATAATTCTTAAGTACGGAATTGATTTCTTAGACAAGAATAAACTCATCTTAAGCAGCGGAAATTATAAATATACTTTTGTTAAGTAATTGATAATAAAAAGTAATTACTTACAAACACCTAAACTATATTCATAGACATTATTATCACTACAGGCCGTACAGCTATTCGAATAGGTCTTTTTGATAGTTGAAGGACAGGGTGCTTTTACGCATCTAACCTTAGTATCTACAACTGCACAAACTGGCTTATATTCTCTCGTACATATTTCAGGTCTTGGATTTGAACACACCTGAGCTTGTGTATTATTTTTATTTTCTAAATTAGAAGAATAATTTTTATCTGCTTTAGTTTGACATGCGACAACAGCACATATAGCTACAGTAATAATAAAAATTTTCTTAGCTATTCTTGGCATGCTAATCACCAACCTTGTTAACAGGGAATGAAAATATAGCCTTAAAGTAGGGGGGTGCCTTTTGAATTCTTTATAAGGCACCCCCCTACTTTAGAGCACTTTTTTATCTTGATTTCCTGATTCATCAATAGCGCTAATCAATTAAATGTCATAGTCATAATCGATTATCAGAGGCGCATGATCTGAGAACTTCTCATCCTTATAGATTTCTGTTTTCTTAACAGTTCCTTTGAGTGAAGGACTCAGTACATGGTAATCAATGCGCCAACCAGTATTGTTAGCATAAGCCTGACCTCGATTTGACCACCATGTATAGCTATGTTCTTCCTGTTCTAATTCTCTGAACGCATCTACAAAGCCAACATCATCAAAAAGGGTATCTAACCAGGCACGCTCTTCCGGAAGGAATCCAGAGTTCTTTTTATTGCCTTTCCAGTTCCTGATATCTTCATTCTTGTGGGCAATATTCCAATCGCCACAAATAATATAATCTCTGCCAGAAGATTTCATTTCTTCCATAAGATTCATGAAGAAATCCATACACTCATATTTAATAAGCTGTCTTTCATCTTTCGCCGAACCCGAAGGCATGTACAAAGAGATAACGCTTAAGTTGCCAAATTTAGCTTCTAGATAACGTCCTTCTGAATCAAACGTCTCGTAGCCTGTCCCGCTTATCAAATCATCGGGCTCTCTTTTACAATAAAGAGCGGTTCCGCTATAACCTTTTTTAACGGCATCATTGTAATAACTAAACCCAGGATGAAACATAGGATCTTCAAGTTGATGGATTTGAGCCTTGGTTTCCTGAATACAGGTAACATCAGCATCCTGTTTTTCTAGCCAGTCAAAAAAACCTTTTTTTGCAGCAGCACGAATACCATTTGTATTTGCTGTAATTATCTTCATAACTGTACTTTTCTATACGTCTAGATTGGCAACATTCAATGCATTATTTTCTATGAACTCACGTCTAGGTTCTACTAAATCACCCATCAACGTAGAGAAAATTTCATCTGCCTGATACGCATCCTGAATATTTACACGAAGCATTCTTCGGGTTTCAGGATCCATTGTTGTATCCCAAAGTTGCTCAGGATTCATTTCACCCAGACCCTTATAGCGTTGAATATTCAGTCCTCTTTGACCTTCCTTCATTAACCAGGCTATAACATTATCAAAGCGAGAAACATATTCTCGTCTATCTGAACGTTGTATATAACTTTTCTCATTCAGCAAGCCATCTAGTTTTCTGTTCAATTCAACTAATAAGGTCATTTCAGGGCTAGCAAAGAAATCTTTATTAAAGAAATATTCTGTATCTACTCCATGCATACGGCGAGTGATTTGGATACTCCAATCATCACCCTCAAGTTCTTTTAACTGAGCTTTATAATTACGAGTGCCATTAAACTTATCATTCGCCGTTTCTACCGCTCCATTTAACCAGTCGGTGCCCGTAGTACTATCTATGTCTTTAGTCCCAGCAGACGTAAACAGCATTGCTTCTAATACATCTTGATCATAACGACGTGATAGACGTTTAATTATATTATTGATAACAAGGAATTCATTCGCTAGTTTTTCAAGCGCTTCGCCTTTAATCGCAGGAGATCCTTCTTCAGTAAACAGACCAGCATCTTCCAGTGCTAATTGTAATAAACGTTCGTTTAACTCATCATCGTCTTTTACGTACTGTTCTTGTTTACCTTTCTTTATTTTATAAAGCGGAGGTTGAGCAATATAAATATGCCCTCTTTCTACTAGTTCATGCATTTGTCGATAGAAGAACGTTAAGAGTAACGTTCTGATATGAGATCCATCGACGTCCGCATCGGTCATGATAATAATACGGTGATAACGTAATTTATCGGGATCAAATTCTTCTTTACCGATACCACAACCTAATGCAGTAATTAAAGTTCCTACTTCTGCAGAACCTAGCATTTTATCAAAGCGAGCTTTCTCTACATTCAGAATTTTACCTTTGAGTGGCAAAATTGCTTGAGTTCGACGATCTCTTCCTTGTTTTGCAGAACCTCCCGCAGAATCACCCTCCACCAAGTATATTTCAGAAAGCGCCGGGTCCTTTTCCTGACAGTCTGCAAGTTTACCTGGTAGACCAGCTATATCTAATGCACCCTTACGACGAGTCATTTCTCTTGCTCGACGTGCAGCTTCTCTAGCTCTTCCTGCTTCAACCATCTTAGCGCAGATGATTTTTGCTTCTTTCGGATTCTCTATTAAAAACTCTGACAAGCTTTCGCCCATCGCAGATTCAACAATACCTTTCACTTCTGAAGAGACTAATTTATCTTTTGTTTGAGATGAGAACTTAGGATCTGGTACTTTCACAGATAACACAGCGGTTAAACCTTCACGCGCATCATCACCCGTTAAAGAAACTTTATCGTTCTTTTTAGTCGATAAAACGCCTTCTCTTTCTATGTATTGATTTAACGTTCTTGTCAGTGCTGTTCGGAAACCGGAGAGATGAGTACCACCATCACGCTGTGGAATATTATTAGTAAAACAGAAAATATTTTCCTGATACGAGTCATTCCATTGTAAAGACACTTCAACACCGACATCATCTTTCATCGTATCGAAGCTAATTACTTTTTCATGTATCGGTGTTTTCTTATCATTCAGATGACTAACAAAAGCGCTAATACCACCTTCATATTCGAAAACTATATCTTCGCCTTCACCACGTTCATCGATAAGATGAATTCTTACACCTGAATTCAGGAAAGATAATTCTCTTAATCTTTTCGCTAAAATATCAAAACTAAATTCGTGAATTGCAAAGATTTCTTTGCTCGGTAAAAAGCGAACTTTCGTACCTGTCTTTTCAGCTTTACCAACCACTTCCATTTCTGTGGTTGGATCACCCATACTGTATTCTTGTCTGTAAACTTCACCGTTACGCTGAATCGTTAACGTCAACTTTTCAGATAAAGCATTTACAACAGAAACACCAACACCATGAAGTCCGCCAGAGACTTTATATGAATTATCATCGAACTTACCACCGGCATGAAGTACCGTCATGATAATTTGAGCAGCTGACCCACCATCTTCGTGTTCATCAACAGGTATGCCACGACCATCATCAGAAACAGTCACAGAACCGTCTGTATTCAACTTTACAGTGATTTGGGTACAGTGACCTGCTAAGGCCTCATCTATCGAGTTATCGACGACCTCAAACACCATGTGATGAAGACCAGTTCCATCGTCTGTGTCACCGATATACATACCGGGTCTTTTTCTAACAGCTTCAAGTCCTTTTAAGACCGTAATACTCGAAGAATCGTAATCATTTTTTTCAGACATTCTTTACAACCTATCAATAAGATTTTAGGCACTTAAAATTGCTTGAGAATTTTATTTTTGTGCAGGCAAATATAACCGACAAATTATATACTATTTAGCAGGAAATGTATTTAGATTAGCTAGACTTCTTCAACCTTGATATTCAGAAAATGACCCGTGTTTCACGTGAAACATCTTTGCTTGGTCCAAATCATAAGTTAAAGGTTTGGTAGTGGTGATGATGGATTGTAATTTCAAATCTGAAATGAATTTTAAAAGCTTATTCTGGTTTATAACATCTAACTCTGAAGATAAGTCATCAATTAACAAAATACCTTTACTGGATTTCGTTTCAAGAATAATTTCACTTCGAGCTAAAAGTAAAGATATTGCAATTAGTTTAAGTTGTCCTCTCGACGCAGACTGAGAAGCAGATGTATCGCCTAGGTTTATTTTTAGATCAGCCTTGTGAGCACCAGTTACCGTTCGCTTAAATTTAATATCAATATCAGATTTTGATTTGTAGAAATCCAGTAAGGATTTCGAATCCGTTTGAATATCATTTGGAAAGCCCGAATATAATTCAATATTGATATCAAGTTTGGGTAATAACACAGAAGTGATTTTTTGAAGTATCGGTTTAATTAATTTAACCGTTTGATGTCGGTATTTAATAATTTCAGGTTGGTTAATAACGAGTTCGCTGGTCCATTTATCTAAGGCATAAAAATGTTTAGGTGACTTTAAACAGATATTCCTTTGTTTTAAAACATGCTGATAGGTTTTCCACTTTGAATAAAAATCAGGAAAAATATAGAAAGCCAACCAATCGATATACGCTCTTCGTAACGATGGAGCTCCAGTAATCAGTTCTAAAGAATTTGGATGAATTATCGTTATAGGTAAATGAGAACTAAGTTCAGCTTGAGAAAAAATGTCTTTCTGATTAATACGAATTGACGTTTTACTCTGGCTTTTATCAATACCCATTTTTATTGAAGAATTATTATTATTGAGTGTAGCATTCACCAAAGCTGATGGTTGTTGATATTTGATTACTTCAGAAATATGGGAAGACCTGAATGATCTACCACTAGATAATAAACTTAAAGATTCGAGTAAGCTTGTTTTACCAGAAGCATTATCACCAATGATGATATTGAATCCAGGACAAAAGTCTAAACTTTCATCCTGAATTGAGCGTACATTTTTAATGTTGAGTTTCTGAATCCACATAAGATCAGAAGATATGAAATATAATTACAAACGGATTGGCATAACAACATAACGTGTTTGCAAATCATCCGATGAATGTAATAGGGCACTGCTATCAGGTGTAGATAATTCAAGATGAACAATTTTACCTTCTAGATGATTTACTGCTTCGAGCAGATAAGTCACGTTAAAACCAATTTCGAATAGTTCACCAGAATAATTGATATCAATTTCTTCTTCAGCACTTTCATTTTCGGGATTGTTACTGTGAAGAACCATTACACCGTTTTGAAGCTTTAGACGTATTCCACGAAATTTTTCATTAGACAAAATAGCAACACGAGACAAAGTATCTCTGAATTGTTCTCGATCAAGTTCAATATTGTGTTGGCAGTTAGATGGTATTGCTGCTTGATAATCTGGATATTTTCCATCAATAAGTTTTGATGTAAATCTAATATTATCTTTGTGAACGCGAATATGGTTATCGCTGATTTGTAAGGCAACGGGAATTTCACTGGTAGAATCAAGTAAACGAGTTAATTCTAGAATCCCTTTACGTGGCACAATGATTTTCAAAGGAGAATCTAATTTAAGATCTTCAACTGTAAATTCAGAAACTGCTAGACGATGTCCATCAGTAGAAACTGCCAAAAGTTTATTATCAGATAGTTCTAACAACAAACCATTAAGATAATATCTGACATCCTGATTCGCCATTGAGAATGAGACTTTTTCCATCAAAAGTTTTAAATCTTTTTCTGGAATAGTGATTTCGTTTTGTATCGGAATATCATCAAGCAGTGGATATTCTTCTGCAGGTAACGTTGCTAATTCAAATTTACTTCTAAGTCCTTTGATGTGAAGTCTTTCACCTTCCGTTTCAAATAAAATAAAACAGTCAGCAGGCAAAGCTTTGCAAATATCAAAAAGCTTTCTTGCAGGTGCAGTAATTTGACCAGGTTCTTCTGCTTGAATATCAAGTTTAGAAGACATTTCAATTTCAAGGTCTGTACCAACAAGGCTTAATTGATTTTCTGAGACTTGAATTAATATATTTTCAAGAATTTTGCTAGTGTGTTTTTTTTCTACAGCACCGACAACATGAGTGAGTTGATCGAGCAATGTTTCTTTGGAAATAGTTAATTTCATATTTATATTATATATATATTTAAAAGATAATAGTAGTAATAGGGGTAATGGTTTACTGTTAACAAAGTTAATAAATACAATTAAATCATATATTTAAAGATACAAATGGGTGTTGATATTGTATCTGATAAAAATGATTATATGTGTGTAAGAACTGTGGATAAGTCTGGTTCTAAATTTAAACAGTTTTTTATCCACAGCTTGTTATTAGTTTTACCAAGCATTTAATAACGTCTTATCCTTTTACAAATATTACCTTGTTAAGGTTCTTTCTAGTATACGATAGCTTTCGTCTAAAGTTGTGTCTTCTGTTCTTAATTCTTTAATTTTTTTACATGCGTGTAATACAGTAGTGTGATCTCTATTACCAAAGAAGGTACCTATCTCAGGTAAACTATGATTAGTCAGTTCTTTAGATAAGCTCATGGCTACTTGCCTTGGTCTTGCTATAGATCTAGTACGTCTCTTAGAATCAAGATCAGAAGTCTTTATATTGTAATGTTGGGCAACTGTCTTTTTAATGTTATCAACCGTAACCATTTTATCCTGGCTTGCTAATTGATCGCGTAAGGCGTCGTGAACAAAATCAAGGGTAATGTCAGTACGTTGATGCAAACGTAAACTAGCAAGGACTCTTTGCAAGGCTCCTTCTAAATCTCTGACATTCGAACGAAAACGTTTTGCAATAAAAAACGCAGCATCTTTCGGTAAATCAAGATGAAACTCTTCTACCTTCTTAGTTAGTATAGCTACCCGTGTTTCAAGCTCTGGTGGCTCGATTTCGACGGTTAGACCCCAATTTAGTCGTGACCTTAATCGGTCATCGATGCCTTCTACATCTCTGGGGTATTTATCACTAGTGAGGATTATTTGTTTTTGGCCTTCTAACAGTGCATTAAACGTATGAAAGAATTCTTCCACAGAGCTTTTTTTGCCAGCGAAAAACTGTATATCATCGATGAGTAATGCATCAACAGTTCGGTAATATAATTTGAATTGATCAATGCTGTTAGTTCGTAAAGCAGTAATCATGTCGTTTACAAAACGTTCTGAATGAAGGTATACCACCTTGGCATTCGGATTGTTTTCTCTTATTTGATTCCCGACTGCATGCATTAGATGCGTTTTACCTAGACCAACTCCCCCATAAATAAATAGAGGATTATACGATTGACCAGGGTTGTCTCCCACCTGTTTGGCTGAAGCTACAGCTAAACGATTAGATTTACCTTCAACGAAATTGTCGAAAGTCATTGTAGGGTTTAAATTATTGGTAAAACTTTTCTGATTGATAATAGGTTGTGGCTGTGGATTAGAAACATTTTGAGTATTATTGTTTAAAACAGGCGGCGCACTCGGCGCTGTGATAGAAGCTTCAGCAGGCACAGGTTCTGAGTACGAAAGCGTATCACCAGCACCAATCTGCAGAATCACTTGAATATTATTGCCATTAGAGATTTTCTTAACTTCATCTTTAATGGTTTCCAAGTGTTGATCTTTAACGTACTGAAAGACGAATGTGTTTGGGGCTAGAAGTACTAAAACATCATCATGCTGTGTACCATGTAGAGTACGTAACCAGGTATTAATTTCCTGATCTGATAATTTTGACTCTAGTTTATTCAGGCATTGTTGCCAGAGCATAGATGATACTCCTACGAAATTTATGACAATTTAAGGATTAAACCGTTAAACCAATAATTGATTAGTGGGTTGAAAATATTAGTATTTTAATTGAATGGCTATAGAGGTAATTTGTTAGGGGACAAACTACTATTTATACACATTCTATTCTTATTATTAGTACCGTCATAAAGCTATAATTTGTAAATGCTTTGTATCGTACTTAAGAAGGTCAAATACTACTCTCTATGATAAGTTATCCACAAGCAGTTTTTGGTTCAAAAAAATAATATATTATTTGACATTGAGACAATCATAGCGTATTTTTTCCGCCCTTTGCGTTCCTACAGTAATTTGAATATAGCAATATGCTCAATTGTAGAATGCAATCTTCTTAACGAAGTTATAAATAACAGATTTTAATAGGTTTTTAGTCATGAAAAGAACATTTCAACCAAGTAATTTAAAGCGTAAACGTACACACGGTTTTCGCGCACGTATGAGCACTGTTGGTGGACGTAAAGTTTTAGCATCTCGTCGTGCAAAAGGTCGTGCATCACTCTGCTGTTAAGTTTTAAGTTATTTAAACAACTTAAGATTTCAGTTTAAAGTGAACGCAATAGATGTGGCTGACAGTAATATTAAGCTTCATCTTCATCGTGACTTGAAATTGTTGAATGCTGAAAACTATAAATTTGTTTTCAGTGATTCACAGCGTTTTGGTAATCGTTGTTTAACTGTATTAGCCAGAACAAATAATTTAGATCATCCTAGATTAGGATTAGCTATATCTAAAAAATGCGCAAAAAGAGCTGTAGATAGAAACCGCATTAAAAGATTATTCCGTGAAAGCTTCAGGTTAAATCAACATTCATTACCTAATGTTGATATCGTCGCTATGTGTAAGCCAGGCATTCTTTCTTTAGATAATGCGGAGATGCAAAGGCAAATAGAAACACAATGGCGTTTCATGCGTAAAAAATTCCCTGCATTATCAAACGAATAGAGTCTTTTTAGTCATGGATCAACAACGCCCTTTTCTATATTTAAGTTTAGTATTTTTAGGTTTCTTAATTTGGTCTACTTGGCAACAAGAACATGCACCAAAGCCTATCCCTTCAGCCAACACGTCTGTTCAACAATCTGCTAATGGAAATAATTCAGTGCCTTCGGGTTCTAGTGTTTCGGTAAATGGTTCAGATGTCATTCCTTCGGCAAATAATTCTGCTACAAATGCACAAGCTAAACAAATTCACATTAAAACTGATGTACTCGATATGTATATCAGCACAGTGGGTGGAACCATAGTTCAAGCAGATTTACCGACACATCCAGTTAGTTTAGAAGAACAGGATAAAGCAACGCGTATTATTGATAGAGAAATGAAGTACGCTGCACAAGCTGGTCTTATTTATCGTGGAAGCAATGGTGAAAGTTCTGCACCTAATCATTACACTAACTTTGACACTGAGAGTACCGAATACACCCTTCAAGATGGTCAAGATACAATTCAAGTGCCTCTTACCTGGAGTAATGGACAAGGTATCACTGTTACTAAAACGTTTATATTTGAACGTGGCTCTTTTTTAGTTAAACAAATTCAGACCGTTGATAACAAAACAGATCAAGTTTGGTCTGGAAACGAGTATTTAGAGCTGACTCATAAAGAGCATGAGAGATCAGGAAGTCTACTTGGTGGCGCTATCGCCTACGTTGGTCCTGCTTATTACAATAATAAGTACGACAAAATTGATTTCGATGAAATAAAAGATGGTGAGTTAAAAGATCTTAATAGTTCTGAAATTAACGCATTACCAGAAGAAGAAAAAGCCAGCCGATTAATTCAAGGTGGTTGGGTAGCCATGTTGAAGCACTATTTTGTAAGTGCTTGGATACCTTCTAAAGAAGAAACAAACACCTATTACACCCGTTATAACAAATCTAGTGATAACTACATTATCGGTGTTAAATCTCCTGTTAAAGATATTCAACCAGGTACATCGGGTAGTTTCGACAGTCAACTATACGTAGGGCCAACAGATCAGGCGACATTGGCTGAAATCTCTGAAGGTCTGGATTTGACAGTGGATTACGGAATATTTGCATTTGTTTCTAAACCAATATTCTGGGTTATGAGCTTCATTAACAGACATATTGTGAGCAACTGGGGTTGGACAATTATCCTGTTAACCATGTTCATAAAACTTATTTTCTTCTACCCATCAGCGGTTAGTTACCGTTCTATGGCGAAGATGAAAAAGCTTGGTCCAAAGATAAAAGAAATTAGCGAAAAATATAAGAACGACCCACAAGCTAAGCAAAAAGAAACCATGGCGTTTTATCGTAAAGAGAAGATAAACCCATTAGGTGGTTGTTTGCCAATGCTAATCCAAATGCCGGTATTTATGGGTTTATATTGGGTACTTCAGGAGAGTGTAGAGTTACGTCAGGCACCGTGGATTCTTTGGTATAAAGATTTGTCGATCAAAGACCCGTTCTTTGTATTACCGATCATAATGGGCGCAAGTATGTTTATTCAGCAAAAGCTGAATCCACCTGCTGTTCAAGATCCGATGCAGCAAAAGATATTTACCTATCTACCGGTTATCTTCACTGTGATGTTCTTATTCTTCCCTGCTGGTCTTGTACTTTACTGGGTTGTTAATAACATTCTTTCTATTTTCCAGCAGTGGTTTATCAATAAAAAGATAATAGGCGACGGATAGATAGTTAACTATTCCTTTGCAATAAAGGTTTATCAACGTTCATTAACATGTAGTGGTATTAGTAAATGATGAATGCCATCGATACAATTGCCGCAATAGCTACACCATCCGGTAGAGGTGGTGTAGGTATCATTCGTATTTCAGGGCCATACGTTCGCGATATGGCCGTTGATATACTAGGTTCCTTACCACCTCCTTTTAAGGCGTCACATCGTCTATTCAAAGATGCTAATCAAGAAACTCTTGATGATGGCGTTGCCATATTTTTCCCCTCTCCCAATTCGTTTACTGGCGAAGATGTTTTAGAACTCCAGGGTCATGGCGGTCAAATTGTTTTGGATATGGTGCTAAAACGATGTCTTGAATTGGGATCACGAATAGCAAAACCTGGTGAGTTTTCGGAAAGAGCATTCCTCAACGATAAACTCGATCTTACACAGGCAGAAGCTATTGCTGATTTGATAGATTCAGGTTCTGAGCAAGCAGCAAGATCTGCGTTACGTTCTTTACAAGGTGAATTCTCTTCTTCGATAGATTCCCTGTTGATTAAGATGATTGAGATGCGCGTTTATGTCGAAGCGGCATTAGATTTCCCAGAAGAAGAAATTGATTTTTTAGCGGATAAAAAAGTTCTAGAACGATTACAGGCTATTAAAGATCAACTCACTGAAATCACCTACAAAGCAAAACAGGGAAGCTTGTTAAGAAGCGGTTTAAACCTCGTTATTATCGGTGAACCTAATGCGGGCAAATCCAGTTTACTGAATGCTTTATCGGGTAACGATACTGCGATAGTCACTGATATAGCCGGCACTACACGTGACGTGTTGCATGAGTCTATCAACCTTGATGGTATGCCATTACATTTAGTGGATACTGCTGGTCTTCGAGACAGTGAGGACCCTGTTGAAAAGATCGGAATCGAGCGTGCCTGGAAAGCAGTAGAAAAAGCAGATATTGCGCTTTTGCTATTAGGCGATACCCATTTATCTACAAAGAGTGATGAAATAGTCAAAAAACTACCACAATCATTACCTTTAATTGTTGTGCAAAACAAAATTGACTTGAATGCCAAAGACACAGGAAAAGAAAAAGATATTATAAATATCTCTGCTAAATACAATCTTGGAATAGATATTCTAAAAGAAGAACTCAAACAAAGAATGGGCTATCAGAATAATAATGAAGGGATATTTATAGCGAGAAGAAGACACCTTCAAGCGTTAGAAAGAACTCAGGAATTTGTCGATAATGCAGAAATGCAATTAACTGAATTCAATGCCGGAGAATTAATGGCAGAAGAGTTAAGACTGGCGCAGGATGAGCTTAGTCAAATCACCGGAAAATTTACCTCAGATGATTTATTAGGTGAGATCTTTAGTAGTTTTTGTATCGGCAAATAAAGCTTTTATTTCGATTAAAACAGGCATAGTCTACAGCGAAAAGCCACCCCCCCACTTATAAGCAGTTTTTTAGGTTAGCCATGTCTTTAGAAGCAGCGATTACATTTACTCTCGCAATATTCATTTTTGGTATTACTCCTGGTCCAGGCATCTTTGCAATACTGGCACGTGCTTTAAATTCAGGTGCAAAATCATGTATTCCATTATCTTTGGGAATGTCTGTTAGCGATGTTATTTATTTGATCTTGGCAACATTTGGTCTTGCAGCAATTGCAGAAAACTATGGTGGTTTATTTACAGCGATACGGTTTATAGGCGCAGCTTACTTGATGTACTTAGGTTGGAAAATGTGGACAACCAAAGTCGATGTAGAAATACAAAAAAATAAAGTAAGCCGATCTTCCTGGTTAAGTAGTTTTGTTCAAGGCTTTTTAATTTCTGCATCAAATCCTAAAGTGATACTTTTTTATATCGCGTTTTTACCAACGTTTATGGACTTAACCAAACTGTCTACTTCGGATATTGTGTTAGTCAGCGGATTAACCCTGCTAGCTTTAATGGTTGGTTTGATGCTAGTGGCTGTAATGGCATCTTCGGTTAGAAAATACTTAAAGTCGCAAAAGGCTTTAAAACGATTAAACAAAACTGCAGGCAGTATTATGATTGGTGCTGGCTTGTTTTTAGTCAGCAGAGGAACAAGTTAGTTTACTTACTTGGTGAGGAATTAAGCTGATTAACTCTTATGCAAAACCTATCACTTTTCATCACTGCTACATTGATATTAGCCATGACACCCGGGCAAGATTTTATCTATGTTATGGTTCGCAGTATTTCACAAGGTATTCGCGCCGGTTTCATTTCTATCGCCGGTTTATTTATCGGGGTAATGTTTCACACCTTAGCAGCAGCCACTGGAGCTGCGGCAATTTTATTAACTTCAGCGTATGCATTTACCGTTATTAAAATTGTTGGCGCACTCTATTTGATTTATCTGGGTATTCAAGCATTTAGACAAAAAGGGCGTTTAGAAATAAAGAAAACTAAAGACAAAGCATCTGATTTTAAATTATTAAAAGAAGGCATGCTTTCAAGCACGCTTAATCCAAAACTAGCGTTATTTTTTATGGCTTTTTTGCCTCAGTTTGTAAGACCCGATTCAGATGCTTTTACCAATATGATTTTGCTGGGTTTACTGTTTCTTGTTTTATCATTGCCCATACTTATCGCTGTGGTTTTATTCTCTTCCAAATTTGGTGAAGTACTCAGTAATAACGAAAAAGTGAGCACACTAATTGGCAAGGCGACAGGTGTTATTTTGATTGGTTTAGGGATTAGATTAGGGTTTGTAGAAAGCTAGATCATTGATTGTCTTCTTTAGCATCACCCATTTTATTTTGATTTAACCAATCCCAGAATCGTGTTTTCCTTAAATTCTGAGTATTGGCATACCAATTTGCATCTCTAAACAGCGCCCTGTCTAAATGATGCGTGGCTGTTGGCAATTGATCACGCATAGAAAAGCCTTGTTCAGCATGTAGACCTATTCTGCGTAAGGCACTTTTTCTACTAGGTCCGTAAGGTATAATCTCTGCCAGTTTAGCCATGTTTTCGGCTTTTATAACAAAACGGATAAAATCATTTTTTAATGCAGTTTTAGAATTACTATCCTTTTGTTTGGGAATAACCCATACATTCCAGTCAATAATCTGAGCATCCCAGATCATTGTTATGGGCGCGCCATCGAGTTGCGCACTAAAGAACCTTCCGTTATATCCTGAAGCCATTACAGCTTTACCAGTTGATAATAATGATGCTGCTTGTTTTGGATTATCCCACCATATAATTTCATCCCGAATACTATCTAGACGGCGAAAAGCAATACGCATACCACGTTCAGTGCTGAGTAAATCGTAAATTTGATCTATGGGCACTCCTTCGGCAATCAGCGCCCACTCCAGAATATCAGAGGGTGATTTATTCAGTGCTCGCTTCCCCGGAAAACGTTTGATATCGAAGAAATCAGATATTGTTTGAGGCTTTTCTCCCGTGAATTCTCTTTCATCATAAGCAATCAAAGTTGAGTATGAGAGATGTGCTATTCCACACGGTAAAATCGAATGTTTAACAAAGTCGCTTTTAGGATTTTTGTGTTTTTTATCCTTAATAAGAATCTGTTTATAATCCAACTTATGAATGAGTTTTTTATCACAGGCGATAAGTGCATCGCCTAATGTCATGTCGATAATATCAGGGAGTAAATCACTGTTTAAAATTGCCAGATCGGCAGAGTATTTCTGGGTATTTACTAAGGTACCTGTGGCAACTTCAAAAGGTTGAAATAAAGCAGTTTGCTGTGCATTTTCATAACTACCGCCCCAGGTAGCTATGGTTAATTCTGATTGGCCGTAGAGTAACGTTGTAGAAAAATAACTACAGAGCAGGAAGATAAAAAATTGATTAAATGCCTTCATTTTCTTCATTCTTAATATCCTTGGCAATTTTCTGATAGGCAGTAATTAATTCACTTTCAGGTACCATGCCAATCAATTCACCATTACTAGAATCGATGATTGGAACAGCTTCGCCAGTAAATCCCTCGAGTGCAGACATGGCTTGCCAAAGTGATGTTTTCTCATTGAGTACTGGCATATCCTTTCTGATGAGGTTGGTAATTGCTTGGGATTCTTCACCAATTAAATCAATGGTTCGTACAACACCTAAATATTCATTGTTATGATTAGTGATTGCTCCGGCAGAACGACCAGCCTGCTTAAGCTGAATCAAAGATTCTTCAATACTGGATGTGTCTTTTAAGTTAGCAAAATCGGTATTATCCAAGGTTAATATATTGATGTTTTCAAGCATCGCTCTATCTCTTCCAGACGATAAGTCGACACCTTTACTGGCGAGAACGACATCGAAAATGGAGCGACCGTGCAATCGATAGGCGAGTAAATTTGCAAATACGACGCTGACCATGGCAGCGATGGTTAAATCGTAATTATGGGTTAATTCAAAAACAATAAGAATTGTGGTTAAAGGCGCTCCTATGATTGGGCTGGTCAAGGCCATCATCGCGCAGATGGCGTAAACCACGACACCAGAATTGGGTATGCCGATAAAGTTTAAAAAGGTCCAACATAGCGCGCCAAACAAAATACCAATCAGTAGCGATGGGCTGAAAACGCCCCCAGCAAAACCAAATCCTAAGCAGAGTGCGGTCAGCACCATTTTAGCAATTAGTAATAGAATCAGTTCTCCACTACTAAATGCGCCTTCTATGGTTGCAAAGCGCAATGCTTCTTTACCTATTCCAAGTACATCAGGAAATTGTAGCGCAATGATTCCCACTGCTAATCCAGCGATAGCAGGTTTATAAATAGCGGGTAATGATAACTTCTCCGAAAACGCACTAGTAGAAGCTAACAGTCGCATAAATATAACAGCTAAGAACGCACAGACTAGTCCCAAAATTGCAAACAGCAAAAACTCGTAACCAAAAGCCACGCCATTAAAATGAACAAGGAACAGTGGAGGACTATCAAAAATGATATTGGCGAAAACATAACCGGTTGCAGAAGCGACGGTAGTTGGTGCGAATGCTTGCAATGAGTAATGACGCAAAATCACTTCATGGGCAAAAACCAAACCGGCAATAGGAGCATTGAATGCTGTGGAGATGGCAGCAGCCACACCACAGGCAATTGCTATTGTTTGGATATTGGGTATATCGAGTTTTAGACGACTGGCAAAATTACCCGCTATGGCACCCATGTAAACCATAGGACCGTATTGGCCCACTGAAGCACCACTGCCAAGCGAAACCAGCGAAGCCAAGGTTGAAACAAAACCAGATCGTGCATCTGGTAAAGATGTTCTAAGTTGTACCGCTTTAATTGCATCGGCAGGCCCCAAAGGTCTCTTTTCAATGGTTAATTTTTGTATAAGAAAACCAACAATCAGGCCACCAATAGCGGGCACTAATACTGTAGCTGCAGTCAGTAAAAATGGATTGTTTAGCTGAATGCGAGAGCGAGGTGAAATAAGTAATATATCATTCATCCAATCTACTGCTTCAATAAACGCTATTGCAGCGAGCGAAGCGATACTGCCTAGCGTTAATGCGAGAAGGGTTAAAACGATAATTCGATAGCTAATCCGAATAAAAGTGACATCAGAAGTCATACTAAAGACTAGTAAACAACTGTATGTTTAGCAAATGTAACTATGTTCGTGTTACTTCGCTATGATGTGCTTAGGCACTGACATGTTCCAGTTCAGTTAAATGTTCACCGGTTAGTTGATAGGCTTTACCAAAGCCTTGAACATAACGTCCTTCAGTTGGTGTTAGTTTAAATAGAATAAAATCTGGCAGGCTTCTCAGTAATGGAATGATGCTACCAAAAGACTGCTCAAATTTATCCAATCTATCGCTATAACAGGCTTCATCAGATTGAACGATACTGACATCGCAATCATAGCTAATACGTTGTCTGGCAAATAGCTGTCGAGCATCCTGTTCATCCTCTATCAGCAAAATACTCGCCATTGGCTGATTAAGAAGTTCTTGTGTATGGCTGGCCAACTGGCTAAGGAACAAATAAAAGCAGCCGTTTTCATCTTCTATGAAAGGTGCATAGCTGATGTTGGGTCGACCTGTTGCGGTCAGCGTTGATAGAGACAGTGTTTTTATCTTTGCTTTGAAGGTAACAAAGTCTTGTTCGGGTGAGTTGCTCATGAACCTACTTTAAACAGTAATACTATAAATATAAAGTCACCCCCCTACTTTCAGGCATTTTTTTAATTAAGCTTTTTGGTGCTGGTTACCAACACACCACGTTTAGTATCAGGGTTATATATCAAAGCCACAGAACGTCCCTGATCTGTGCCAGAAAAATAGGTTTCCTGATTCACAGCAGTGGGATGCCACCAACTGGCTGGTGGGTTATTTGTAGAGAAAGTGGATTCCAAAATTTCTGGTGTCAGCGTATTTTGAGATAATTTTTTATTGATAATGTACTTTTCAACTGGTCGACGACCAACGCTAAATGAAAACCAGGATGATGAAGTTTCATTGCCCGATTTATTAATCGCTTGTACATCCGTGATCAAGGCATCGGGTGATTGAAACCATTGTTGAAGCGCCATTACAGCTGCTTCTGGTTTTGCTACACGTGTAGCATTCTCAGGCACGGGGAAAAACTTATCAGCAACGAATGGTGTTACCGCGAGTATCAATCCAGCTAAAATAACGATACCCATAATTATGGTGGAGAGTGTTTTCATCATAAAGTCACATCTAATAATCTGACGCAGGATTATAACGCAAACAACCTCTTCGCATTAGCCGTTGTTACACCCGCTACCTGATTGATGTCTATACCGCGTATTTCTGCAATGGTATTTGCCACTGTGGGTAAATAGGAGGGTTCGTTACGTTGTTGGTGATGAGATGAGTCAGGTTGATCCGGAGAGTCGGTCTCTATCAACATATTGTCCAGGGGCAGTGTTTTTACAAGTTGTTGTAATCGAGTTGCCCGTGTGTAAGTAATAGGTCCACCGAAGCCTAAATAAAAACCCAGATCTATCAGCTGTTTTGCTTGTTGTTCACTACCCGAAAAACTGTGAATGGATCCAGTTAAAGAAGGAAATTGTCTGAGGTGTTTTAGTACTATATCGAGTGATTTACGCGCGTGAATAATAACCGGCAACTGAAACTTATCAGCAATGGCTAATTGCCCGACGAATATATCTATTTGTTTTTGCTTATTCTGTTGTTGATGACTTTCAGGGATAAAAAAATCCAGACCAATCTCCCCTATTGCGACGGCTTTATGCTCTTGTAAATACAGTTTTAATTTATCCAGATCATCATTATTTACATCATCCATAAACATCGGATGTAAACCATAAGCTGCGTGACACATTGATGGATTAGCTTCAACTATGTTTGTAATCAATCGCCAGCGATCTGCAATTGTCGATGAAACGATAATATGAGAAACATCTGCTTGTTTAGCCCGCAGGATAGCGTCAGTGCGATCATGATCAAACTCTGCAAAATCAATATGTGAATGGCTATCTATGAGTTCCATGGTTTCTTATTTTAGGTTTTTACATTCTTTTTACAAAGTTGTTACACTTGATTAACGAATTAAAAGTCTCGTTCTTTATAGTGATGTCATATTCACATGAACATGAACATGAACACAACAAAAGGTATAAAAATGTCTAAGAATACTTCTGGCTTAATATTCAAGTCATCTTCACCATTAAAACTAGTGAGCAGTACTGCATTATTTGGCTTACTTCTCTCTGCTCAATTTTCATCACTGGCATTTGCGGATGACATCATTGCAGAATCTAGCATTGAAGCAGTCACTGTATATCCGGGTAGCGCCAAAGTAACGCGAGTTAGCAAGATTTCATTAAATGCAGGCAATAATGAAGTTGTCATAGAAAATTTGCCTTTAAACTTAAATGAGACATCTTTGCGTGTTTCTGGTGAAAGTCAGGCAGATGTATCACTTGGTAGCATTGAGCTATTCAAGAATATTAAAAGAGATGTAGTACAGCAACAGGAAAAAGAATTACGTCAAAAAATTGAAGATGTTCAGTTAGAACAAAAACGAATTCGAGACGATATAAGCCGTAATAAGACACAGCTTCAATTCATTCGTCAGATGGTTTTAGGTAGTAATAATACGAAGCAAAAAAATGAAGAAGTTAAAAGTGGAAGCTACACGAATCTGCCTTTAGATCAGTGGAAGCAGGCATGGGATACATTAGACTCTGCAACAGCTGAAGTGCAAGAGAAAATCAGACAGTCAGAAATTGCGCTTTCAGAGAAAGATCAGACATTAAATCAATTGAAACGCGAGCTTCAGCTGGTCGCTACGAATCAAAAAGAAACCAGAAGTGCAAAACTACAAGTCGAATCTAATGGCGCGACTGAGTTAACCTTAAATCTTACTTATCAAATAAACGGTGCCCGCTGGGAGCCAGTTTACGATGCTGATTTAGATACTCAAACAGGCGACATTAAATTAAAAACCTTAGCCCAAATTAGTCAACGAACCGGTGAAGACTGGACGGGTGTTGATGTAACGTTATCTACCTTGCGTCCTAGCGCAGGCTCGCAATTACCTGTACTTCAACCCTGGGCATTAGATTTTATGCCAGAAGCTATGCCTATGGTACAAGCAGAAAGCTCTGGCATGATGATGAAGAAAAGCAATATGGCAGATATGGCACTGGCAGCTCCTATGCCTTCGCCCGTCAAAAGAGCACCTAGGAAAAGTATGCAGCAACAGCAAAGCCGTTTGATCAGTGCAGATTTTTCTGCGGAATATAAAGTTCCGGGTAATATCAGTTTAGGTTCTGGCAGTAATAAGCGACGTTTCGCGTTGACATCACAAGATTTACAATCAACGATTAATCTTGCTAGTGCTCCTCGAATGGATCCTAGAGTAATGATTCTTGCTACTACAAAATACCAGGATGAAACACCATTACTGGCTGGCAGTATGTCGCTTTATCGAAACGGTAGTTTTGTCGGCAGTACCTTCTTATCTCAAAAACAATCAGGCGAAGAAATAAAACTATCGTTTGGTGAAGACGATAAAGTGAAAATCAAATTTTTACCTGACCCAGATCAGAAACGAAAAGACGGTTTATTATTTGGTAAAAAGAAGGTTGTTGAAAGACATTACAAAGTCAGCGTAAACAGTAACCACAATAAAGCTTATCCATTAGTGATACAGGATGTATTGCCTGTTTCGTCTAACGAAGAACTTAAAATTAAAATACTGGGAGACCTTCCTACCAATACAGATGTAGATGGTAAGAAAGGAGTGTCGAGTTGGAACATTAACTTATTACCAAAAAAGTCAGTGAATATTAAGTATGGTTACTCCGTGAGTTATCCTGAAGATCGTATAGTTCCAGGGCTATAAAAGTCTTACTTCGTTATAGGTTGGCTCCCGAATAGTTAATAAAGGTTATAAAAATGAAAACAATAGGTTTATTAGGTGGGATGAGCTGGGAGTCTACAGAGCTTTATTACCGTTGGATAAATGAAGGGATAAAACAAAACCTTGGTGGATTACATTCTGCCAAGATTGTTTTGCACAGCGTAGATTTTTCAGAAATTGAAAAACTTCAGCATCAGGGAAAATGGGATGAAACAGCTGAAATACTAAAAGCTGCTGCTCAGGGATTAGAAAAAGCAGGTGCTGATTTTATACTGATATGTACCAACACAATGCACCTTGTTGCGCCGCAAATACAACAAGGTATTTCTATTCCGCTTTTACATATTGCTGATGCGACGGCAGAAGAAATTGTAAAACAAGGCCTTAATAAAGTTGCTCTCTTAGGCACTGGTTTTACCATGGAGCAGGATTTTTACAAAGGCCGTTTGATTAGGGAGTATGGCTTGGATGTGATGGTTCCAAACGAGCAAGATCAACAAATCATTCATCAAATTATTTACGATGAGTTATGTTTGGGAAATATCGCAGATTCATCAAGACAGGAATATTTGCGGATTATTGATTCCTTAGTCGAACAGGGTGCTGAAGCGATTATTCTTGGGTGTACTGAAATTACATTGCTAGTTAAACCGGAACATACAACTGCCCTACTTTTTGATACAACAAAAATTCATGCACTTAAAGCTGTTGAAAAGGCTTTGTTAGGCTATTGTAAGACTGACGTTAAATAAATTTTTCACTGAGTAGTCTTTATGCAAATGCTAGCCATAGGTTTTACCGCACTGGTAATCGTTCTACACATCTATTTTTTAGTCCTGGAAATGTTTCTATGGGATAAACCAATGGGCCGAAGAGTATTTGGTTTAACTCAGGAATTTGCTACCCAATCAAAAGCAATGGCGGCCAACCAGGGTTTATATAATGGTTTTTTAGCAGCTGGATTAATCTGGGGTTTAAGCCTCGGTGAAAGTGGGCGCTCTATTGTTATATTCTTTCTTACTTGTGTGATAGTTGCGGGAATATTTGGCGCACTGACAGTGAGTAAGAAGATTGTTGTGTTTCAGGCACTACCTGC
Organism: Cocleimonas sp. KMM 6892; assembly: GCF_035798195.1. Classification (NCBI taxonomy): domain Bacteria; kingdom Pseudomonadati; phylum Pseudomonadota; class Gammaproteobacteria; order Thiotrichales; family Thiotrichaceae; genus Cocleimonas; species Cocleimonas sp. KMM 6892. The sequence goes on from NZ_JAPFBV010000001.1 coordinate 865,966, forward strand.
GTTTATTGCTTTGGTATTTACTTTGTTGTTATAAAAACTGCTTTAAAGTAGGGGGGTGGCTTAAGTAAATTAGGGATCTTGTTTTGGTTGTTCAGGTCTTGTGACTAACCAGATAGCAATTACACTTAAGACAACAGCTACCCCTGCTCCGGCCATAAAGGCTGGCTTTGCAAAGAACTGAAACAAGATGTAGCTAATAGACATGCTAACAACGGCCGCTATTTTACCCTTTCTTGAAACCACGCCATGCAGCATGAAAGCTTCTATCTGAGAGCCATACTTAGCGTTGTCATACACTTTTTGCATGAGCTCAGGCGCACCGCGAGACCAGAGCCAAACGGCAATAATCCAAAATACAACTGTCGGAAGTAATGGCACAAACATCCCAAGAAAGCCAATAGCAAAGCTTAGCCAACCCAAAACTATATAGGTGTATTTTCTCAGTTTCATGTAGTTAGCGGGTTTATCCTAATGAAAGATAGATAGTAGATTGTTAATTATGCACGAGAGTTCTTAATAAAATCTACCATCCAGGAACCAACGGTTTTACCATCGACCTCTTTCTTTAATGACTCAATAGCGGCATTAGTGGTGTCTTCACCAATGCGATCTAATCGATTTGTAATTAAAGTTTCTAAATATTCTTTTGAAAATTCAGGGTGTCCTTGAAACGTAACAACAGAATTTAACTGAAACCCTGCAATGGGACAGAAGTCACTACCAGCAATTAATGTGGCGTCTTTCGGCATTTCCACTACTTGATCTTGATGACTAGCGCGCATAGACATTGATTCCAAAGGATTCTTCTTCATCCATTCTTGTTGGTTTTTAATTTGCCATTGGTGTACACCAACACCCCAACCTTTATCTGTCGCTCTTTCTACTTTACCGCCCAATGCTTCGGCAATGAGTTGATGACCGAAGCAAATACCAACTGTGGGTATTTGAGCCTGATATAGATCTCTCACTAAATCTTTGGCTTTATGAATCCAGGGAATATCTTCAAACGCACTAAACTTACTACCAGTAATTATGTAGCCGTCACACGCATTCAAATCTATAGGAAACTGATTAGCCGTTAAATCGTATACGCTGATTTCAATCTCATCATCTTGAGATAGAACTAAATCAGTAAACATATCCTGATAGTCACCATGATCTTTGATTAAATCATCTGCAACGTGATCGCATTGAAGTATTCCGATTCTGATTTCCATGTTTTATAACCTAGAGCAAGATTGAATTTTAAGGTCTGACGCCCCTCAAGCGTATCATAGAGTTAAACGAGAAATGAGTACAAGCCAACTAAGCTATTAAACAAAAGAAAAACTAGAAAAAATAAATATGGTTAAGCCTAGGTAAAGAAAACGCGTTGTATATTGATTTCAGTAACGTTTAGGATTGAGCGTGCTTAAGAAAAAATAACAATAATACAAGCCGGATGTAAACAATGAACAATATGGACAACAAAAATAACACCTTCCTGATTAAATCTATTATTAGTGTTTTCTTTTTACTCATGACTTTGAGTAGTCATGCACTACAGATGAATCCTTTATCGTTGGTGCTTAAGCCATCTGGCGGTGGCGCAAAACAATCTGTTAGAGTTTCTAACGAAAGTAACAAGCCTATCGCGGTTCAATTTAGTGTTACCACTAGACAACAAATCAATAATAAAGAAGTCAGAAAGCCTGCCGATAAGGATTTCATGATTTATCCTCCGCAAACAATTATTCCTGCTAACTCCACTCAAAGAGTCAGAGTTGAATGGTTGGGTCCCGGACAATTACCACGTGAACAAGCATATCGATTAATTGCAGAACAGGTTTATGTGTCACTCGAAGAGAAAAATACAACGGGTGTAAAGATGTTGATGACACTCGTAGGTGCTTTGTATGTTCAGCCAAATGGAACAAAAAGTAACTTAGTAGTTAAAGGTGTTCAGCGTCAGGGAAATAAGTTGGCGATTACTGTTGCAAACACAGGTAATAAGCACCAGCTGATGCGTTACGCTACATTGATTTTACGCAATGGTGGACAAACGATCCAACTCAAAGGCAATCAAATTTTGGGGCTGGAAGGCAATAATGTTCTAGGAGGAGCGACAAAGCGCTTTTTCATACCATTACCGAAGAATTTCAGGGATGGAGCGTGGAAAGCTGAAATTAAGTACCCTAAATAACAATTCATTAACTGATTCACCGCTATACAACGGCTCCTTATCGATAAACGCGTGAATTAATTAACAATGAACCAGCAAATCACCCATTGTAGCGTTATCAAAGTTACTTCATGGGTTGCTGGTTTTTTATTGTTTGTTTTCCCGGTTTTTTTACCATTTTTAACTGTATCAGCCGATGAAATATCAGATGCTGAAATTGCTGCCTTTTATCATCGTCTGACTTCTGCCGAGAAATCTTCAACTCAAGCAAAAACAAAAGCGTCTCCGCAACAAGTTACTGTTACTCAAAAAAGTAAGCCTCTTTTAAATAAAGAGATGCCATCGAAAAAGCGTAAACAAACACGTACTGCAGCGCCAAAAATCACTGATGATTTAAATAAAAATGACCCTGCTTTGATTGCTTTCTTTGAAAGTCTAAATATCGAAGAAGCTATTCCTGTAACAGAGACAGATGAATCAATAACACCTACTGTTATAAAGAAAACTGAATCAGTTTACGAAAAAACCATAAATAATCAGGCAGATAATCTTTATGTCGATATAGATGATAAAGGTAAAGCCACCCCCCCACTTATAGCCAATAAAATTATTAAAACTCCAGCTAGAGTTGAAGTACTCAGTAGTTCCAGGGAAGAGACCGTAACCACTAAAGCAGAAAGTACGCTTCCATCCTCTCAAAATACAAATACAACAGCCCTTTCAAGTCAGGGAGTAAGTGATGATAAACAAGAAACTTCTCCAAAATCTGCTAAAGCAAATGATTTAAATGCATTATTTGCAAAAGCATTTGGAAAAAAGATAGTCAGCACACCTAAAGAAGTCACAGCAGAATTGAGAGTGAATAATTCTACTAAGGGTGAATTAAAGCTATTTAGTAATGATCAAGGCGTGTTGGATAAAGTAGAAACAGAGCCATTACTTGTTTTACTCAAAGATGTATTGAAAGAGCATGTCTATTTTCGAGTAAACGAAAAACTGAAGACACAGAAGAAAACCCAGTTTGCTGTTTTAAGTGAAATGGGAATTGATGCCGAATATAACCCCACTAATTTAAGTCTCGATTTAAACATCAAGAATGAATTAAGAAGGCCCAATATTCTGTCCATGATCAGTAAAAAGAAAGCATCAGTCAGAAGCGAAAATAAAATTAAGGCGAATGAGATCAGTTCTTTTATTAATACTTACACAACTGTCGGCTTCAATTCTCAAAACGAAAGTGACACTGACTTCAAAATGAAACTGGAAGGTAGTTTGAATATTGGAGATAAAGTATTAGAAACAACCGTCGATGTACGTGATGAAGAATACACCTTTAGCAATACTACGCTGACGTTTGACCAACCTGAAAAATTAAAACGTTTCACCTTAGGCAATATATCTTCCGGTAATAGAAACTTTCAGGAAAACCTTTCGCTCAATGGCATCAGAGTCAGCAAAGAGTTCTTTATGGATCCTGAGTTGCAGATCAGACCACAGGCGAATGAATCACTGGTTCTTGATTCAGACTCGGAAGTTGAAGTATTCATAAACAATCAATTAATCCGTCGTTTTTACTTAAAAGAAGGGGTTTATTCTTTAGAAGATATTGGTCTATATAACGGTGCAAATAATATACGGGTTCGTATAAAAGATGAGTTTGGAAAAATCACAGTTAAAAGTAGTGAGCAGTTTTATGATTCTCATTTACTAAAATCGGGCCTGTCTCTGTATGCTTTCAGTGTCGGTTATTTGAGTAATGAAGAAGGTTACACTAACGATAGTTTAGAAGATGAATTGATCCTAAGTGGCTACTATCAAAAAGGTTTAACAAAAGACCTTACATTGAGCGTAGACGCTCAAATCACGCCTAATAGTTACTTATTGGGAACTGAAGTTTTAACATCTGTGGCTTTAGGCTCAATAAAGAACAGTTTTGCCGTCAGTGGCGGTGCTGATAATCAGGATACAGGTTATGCGACAAGCTTCGAGTTTAGACCCAATAAGAAAAGAGAATATATTAGTCTAGATACCTTACGCGAAGATATGCTCGGACTTGAACCACCGATAAATGACTTTCTGAATGGTTGGACAATTACGGGCGAATATCGAAGTGAAAACTTTTCACAAATTAATGAAGTGCAATTAGATACGGTTGATGAATTAGGCAATATCGTAGAAGTAAGCAATCAACGTCTAAAGTCGAATTTGCAAACGAACTTCAGTTTGAACTTAAGTGAAAAGTGGAATGGTTATTTAAACCTTGGAATATCCGATTACTATGATGCCGATGAAAATATCTATGCAAGCCTGAATACCACCAGGCGATTTGATAATGGTGTGTCTCTCAGTTTAGGTGCGCGATATGACAGTGAAGATGATTTTTCAATGAGCATGCAGCTCTCTGTTCCTTTATCACATAAATCAAGCCGTCGAAAAAAGAGTCTAGATGTATTAGTGAATACCAAAGACAGCACTCTAGAATCGAAATTAAGTGTAAAACCAACAAGTTTAGTGGGCACAAATAGTTTGGCAGGGTCTTTAGAACATTATCAAGATGATCATACAAGACAGCAGAATCTTAACCTTCAGTATAGACACAACAGGTTTGAATCTACATTCGCTGCACATAATAGATACAGTATTTCTGATAGTGATAACACGCAACAATTAACTGTTGGCTTTAATACCAGTTTAGCCTGTGTGGGTGGAAACTGCGCAACGTCTTATCCTATCAATGATAGTTTTGCATTGGTTACGGGGCCATCTAATCAGGAAGCCCCTATAGCAATAAATAACGGCAATAATCGTTTTAGATACTCGGAAGATAATGATACTGGTTTGCCCGATAACTATACGGCATTAATACCTGGTAAAGGTGATAGCGCAATTGTGCGTTTAGATTCTTATCGATATCAAAATATTAATATCGATGAAAGCACCCTACCTAATGGTTACGATACTGAGAAAACAGAATTTGAAGTATTGCCAAAATATCACCAAGGATTCTTGATTAAAGCAGGCGGAGAACCACAGACTATATTAGATGGGATGTTAGTTGATACTGCTAATAAACCATTAGGCTTTAAAGGTGGTCAATGGATACCTGTTAGTTCTGCTGTAAACAATGAAGCAAATGATGCTGGGACAATCGATGCAAATAATAAAGAAGCGAAGACTATTGCCTTCTTCTCTAATAAGGCAGGTAGATTTAGAGTCATCTCGATGCCCGCTGGAACATATAAGTTAGAATTATTCGATTATCCTGATATGAATGACATTCAGATTAGCGTTCCTGATTTGAAAGGAAAAGTTCATCAAGTCGGTAACTTAATTATAGATGAATAACCAAAACCCCACTGTATAGCCATTTTAACATTATGTTATAGACATACGGTAGAAAACTGAATGATATGTTCAGGAAACGTTCAGCTAAAAATGCATAAGATATATCCAAGGTCACAATATAAAAATTACTAGTTACCTTTTACAAACTAAAGCAACAAACCAAAACAAACCCTTTACAATAAAAAATAGGAAAAACAATGAAATTCACTAAGTCTATTCTTGCGTCTGCTGTTCTTTTAGCAACTAGCTCATTCGCTATTGCGGCAACAGATACTACAAATATCGAAATCAATGTAACTAAAGATGCGTATGTAAATCTAATTGGCACATTAGCTGGAAATACTTCTGTAGTTCTTGCTGAAGCAGATGTTAATGGTGCGACTACTACTCTTGGTACGCTAGGTACAGAAGCTAACACAACGGGTGGTTGTACTGTTGCAGTATCTTCGGTAAATGATTTCAAATTACAGCATGATACAGTTGCTGCTTTGTACCTACACGGTGCTTCTAATTACTCAGTAAGCTGGGCAGGTACTACATATACGGCAGGCGCTCCGAACGCTGCAACTTTAACTTCTTGTAACAATGCTTCAAGTGCTTTCAACATGACTTCACCTGCTATTTCTGGTGTAGTACAAGCTGGTACTTACTCTGATACTGTTACTTTAACTGTAACAACTCAGTAGTAGTTAAAAGTTATGATTTGAAGCAATAATTGCTTCAATGAAAAAAGCCGCATCGAAAGATAGCGGCTTTTTTGTGGAACAAAATTATGTCAGGATCAGTTTAGAGATTCATTGTTTCCAAAAAGCTCACTTTTGGCAGGGGGCATCTGTAAAAAATAGCCATTTTCTTTTAGTATTCTTAATACTTCTTCTGATTCTGCTTTTACTAATTTACGATCTTTGCTTAGGTCAAACTCAAAAGAGAATACGAGTTCACCTAATAATTTCATTAAAGACTCAGGCACATCATCGAAATTGTCTTTTTCAACGAGGTAGAGGTACATACCTTGTTTTTTATTACTGCGGTATACATAACAATTCATCGGTTTGCTTTCTTCACCATAAGCAATACTTGTTTAATTGTGGCAATCGGAATTTCATTTTCATACTCTCCTTCAACCACCACACTACTCGCACTTACTGCTTTAATTCGACCTTCAATCTCTTCATTTTGTTGATTGGTTATTTTGACTATACGGCCTTGTAATGTACTTATCTGATTAACGGGTACTGGGTCAAAGTGCATCGAATATAAGGCTTTGCTAGGTAGGCCAAGCATCTTGGATTCATCAATAGGGTTGTATTGTGTTCTTGGAGAAGTGAGGTTGTTCGAGGCATTACCGTTGTTTGTAACTATGCGCTGGGTATTATCTGCACTGCGTATTACAGTTTCTGCAGAAATATTGTTTCTTTGAGCAAGGTAATTATTAACAGTTTTATTGGCCCCCAGGATCCATGATCCACCCGCAAGAACTAATCCTACTAGACCCATCAGGAATTTTCCTCTTCCTTTATCCCAAAGTGAAGGCAGTGTAACTACGTTGAGCACAGGTAATGCTGCGATTACTCCCGTCACAAAATGGTGTTTAAAGCCGGTAACTATATAAGTGAGATAACTCACTAAAAATAGTAAAACGCCAATGCCTAAAATAATGGTAAGTACTAGTTCGATCAAAAGATGTTCCCCTTTTGGGCATTATTGTACATGTTCGAGATTAATGTTGCATATCGAATACCCTTAAAAAACGCTTATAAGTGGGGGGGTGCCTTTAAATTTTAATAAGGTCCTGAAAAACAAAGCATTTCGGTTTTCATTAAATATTTTTTGCATAATTTTCTTAAAAGAAAATTATGTTTTGGAAATGTTAAAGGGTTATTTAATATTTTGTTTGGCAGTTTTTATGATTGTGATACCCATAAAATATCTTCGTTTTACTTTCTCTTTTTAGCTTTAAAGATTAAATGTTTTTCAAAACTTTAATGTGTTTAGTCATTATGTATTGTAAATCAGTATCTTAAGACTGTTTTGACAAAGAGTGAAAATTTGCGTAATTTGTACAATCACAAAATATCGAAAAGTAGAGTAAAAATAATATAAAGGAACATGTGGATTTATGTTTATTAGTAAAAGGCAAAATAAAATTCTCGATATGCTAAAAAAACTGGATCAGGTTTCTGTTGAAGATCTGGTCGCTGAATTTAATGTGACTCCGCAAACTATTCGAAACGACCTTAACGAACTCGACAAAGCAAAAAAACTGGTGAGGGTTCATGGTGGAGCGAGACTGCTTAATAGTCGCGGCAATGTCGAGTATGAAGCAAGAAGACAGATCGCAGCATCACAGAAAGTACTGATTGGCAAAGCAGCGGCTGAAATGATTCCTGATAATGCCTCCCTCTTCATCAATATAGGAACCACTACTGAAGCATTCAGCGATGCGCTTGTTGATCATAAAGGCTTAATGGTCATAACCAATAATATCAATGTTGCCAGTAGGTTAAGGCTGTATTTGGAAAATGAAGTGATAATTACTGGCGGTGTAGTAAGATCATCAGATGGCGGAATTGTGGGTGAAGCTGCGGTTGATTTTATTGAGAACTTTAAAGTGGATTACGCCATTATTGGCTCTTCAGCAATAGACTCTGATGGTTCACTATTAGACTTTGATTTTCGAGAAGTAAAAGTAGCTCAAGCCATTATCAAAAATGCACGTCACGTTATATTGGTTGCAGATTCAACTAAACTTAAACGTAGCGCACCAGTGAGAATTGGTCACATCTCTCAAATAGATACATTCATTACAGATATCATTGACGATAATGAGTTTAGGGAGATTTGTGAAGAGTCCGAAGTAAAGGTAATCGAAGTAGAGGCGACCTAACGAGATTAGATAGCTTTCACAGTACTCAATAAGTCTTTTCTTGTAGCTTTCGTTTGACATTCGTTTTCTTTTCAAATATCTTTCCTATTCGTTGTTTCTGAAGCAATTTCAGAAAAAGTAAAAATACATAGGAGAATGTATTGTCTGACATAGATGATATTTTCGTCATTGGTGGCGGAATAAATGGATGTGGTATAGCTCGCGATGCAGTTGGCCGTGGTTATTCTGTGCGTCTAGCTGAAATGAACGATCTGGCAAGTGGTACATCTTCCTGGTCATCAAAACTCATTCATGGTGGTTTGCGTTATCTGGAGTATTACGAATTCAGATTGGTGCGAGAATCCTTAGGTGAACGTGAAGTGCTTTTGAAAATGGCACCACATATCATTTGGCCGATGCGTTTCGTTTTACCCCATCACAGTGATATGCGTCCAGCCTGGTTATTGCGACTAGGTTTATTTCTTTATGATCACATCGGTAAGCGCAAGTTATTGCCCGGCACTTCTCAAGTTAATTTAAAAACGTCTGTTATAGGAAAACCGTTAAAAAAAATATTTTCAAAAGGATTTGAGTACTCAGATTGTTGGGTCAATGATGCTCGTCTAGTCGTTTTGAATGCAAAAGACGCCCAAGATCGTGGCGCAAAAATAGAAACTCGCTCTAAAGTTGTCTATGCTTGTAGAGAGAAAGACTATTGGAACATTACGACAGAAGATGTTCGCACCGGGGATAGGAAACAGCATAAAGCTCGTTTGATAGTGAATGCTGCAGGACCCTGGGTAGATAAAGTGCTCGATGAAACGATGAGCAGCAACAACGCTAAAAATGTTCGACTGGTACAAGGAAGTCATATCGTTGTCCCAAAACTTCATAATCATGACAGAGCATATATATTTCAAAATAGCGACAATCGCATTATTTTTGCATTGCCTTACGAGAATGATTACACCCTGATAGGAACCACGGATCATGATTTCAAAGGTGATCCGATAAACGCCAAAATCACTGATTCTGAAGTTTCGTATTTATGTTCAGCAGCCAGTGAGTATTTCGAAAAACCGATCAAAATTGAAGATATCGTTTGGTCATATTCAGGTGTTCGCCCTCTTTATGACGATGGTGCAACAGAGGCACAAGAGGCGACACGAGATTATGTGTTACGTGTTGATGGCAAGGGTGATGAACCAAAAGTAGTCAATGTTTTTGGTGGAAAAATTACAACCTACCGCAGATTGGCAGAATCAATGCTCGAGAAAATTGAGGATTTGATCGGAAGTCGAAAAGAATCATGGACTGCTGATTCTTCACTACCCGGCGGTGATTTCGCAGTTTCTGACTATGATTTATTAGTAACAAAGCTAAAGGCTGAATTTCCTTTTATAGAAGAATCTTTGGCTCAAAGGTTGATTCGTTCTTATGGCACCAAAGCCTGGGTACTGATGGATGGTGCAGTAAAGCTTGAAGATATGGGACGAGACTTTGGTGGTTCGCTCACAGAACGAGAAGTCATGTATTTGATACAACACGAGTGGGCAGAAACCGCAGAAGATATTGTTTGGCGAAGATCCAAACTTGGTATTCGTCTAAGCGATCAGGAAGTAAAAGAATTAGATAGTTGGCTACAACAACACCAATAAAACAAGCTAATTAATAAGAAATAAAGTAGAGGAGCTGGAATTGTTAGAATTGCGTAATGTGAGTAAAAAGGTAGGAAATACCTTTCACATAAATGATGTGTCTTTGAAATTAGAGAAAGGCTCTTTGAATGTCCTTTTGGGCCCGACGTTGTCTGGCAAAACGTCATTGATGAGATTAATGGCGGGCCTCGATAAACCTACATCAGGCGATATTTTCATGGATGGCGTTAGCGTGGTTAAAACGCCTGTGCAAAAACGTAATATTGCAATGGTGTACCAACAGTTTATTAACTATCCAGCGTTTAGTGTATATGAAAATATAGCCTCACCTTTGCGTGTTGCAGGTATTGATAAAGTAACCATAGATAAAAAAGTTCGTGAAGCAGCAGAATTGATGAAACTGACCCCTTATCTTGATCGTGGTGTTCTGTATTTATCAGGTGGGCAGCAACAACGAACAGCACTGGCGAGAGCCTTGGTCAAAGATGCAGAGCTTGTTTTGCTTGATGAGCCTTTAGCTAATCTAGACTATAAACTTCGTGAAGAACTGCGAATAGAACTGCCTCGAATATTTGCTGAAACTGGCGCTATTTTTGTATACGCGACTACAGAGCCACAAGAAGCTTTATTATTGGGTGGCGATACTGCGACGTTACATGAAGGCCATATTACACAGTTTGGTCAGACTATTGATGTGCACAATAAACCATCAGATTTAGTCACAGCTCAAACCTTTTCTGATCCACCCATGAATGTGATTCCGATGCAAAAGCAGGGCGCACAATTCGTCTTTTCTCAAGGTAAGATTGACTGCCCTGAAGATCTATCTGGATTATCAGACGGTTCTTATAGTATTGGTATTCGCCCTCATCACTTATTGCTTAGTGAGCCTAAACAAACATCAGTGAAAGTTGTGGCACCCGTTTCTACTTCAGAAATTGCGGGGTCAGAGACGTTTGTACATGTGGCTTTTGATGACATTAAACTGGTGATACTCACACACGGTGTACACCGAGTAGATATCGGTGACCAAGTTCCGGTTTATATGGATCCAGCGAAATTTTTTATATTTGATGGAGAGAATAAACTTGTATCTGCTCCAAAGACGGGAGCAGCATAATGGCTCAAATTACACTTGATAAACTGGCGCACTCTTACTTGCCGAACCCAGAAACTGATCATGATTTTGCATTAAAAGAGCTTGATTATGCATGGGATGATGGTGGTGCTTATGCTCTTTTAGGACCTTCGGGGTGTGGTAAAACAACGCTCCTCAATATTATTTCAGGGCTTCTGGTTCCATCCAAAGGACAGATACTTTTTGATGGAAAAGATGTGACAAATCTACAGCCTGAGCAACGCAATATTGCACAAGTTTTTCAGTTTCCAGTGATCTATGACACGATGACTGTACGTCAAAATCTAGAGTTCCCATTAAAGAATCGTAATGTGCCAAATGATGAAATATCAAAGCGTGTTGCTGAGATGATAGACATTCTGGATTTAAGTGATAAAGCAGATAGAAAAGCACGTGGACTTACTGCTGACGAAAAACAAAAGATTTCACTGGGTCGAGGTCTAGTTCGTTACGACGTGAACGCTATTTTATTTGATGAGCCTTTGACTGTAATCGATCCACACATGAAATGGCAGCTTCGAACAAAGTTGAAAGATTTACATCGTCAGTTAGGTCATACCATGATTTACGTCACACACGATCAGACCGAAGCGTTGACCTTCGCTGATAAAGTTGTGGTTATGTATGAAGGTGATGTTGTTCAAATAGGAACCCCGGAAGAACTCTTTGATGAACCGAAGCATACCTTTGTTGGTTATTTTATTGGTTCACCAGGGATGAATATTTTACCTGTTGAGGTCAGTGGTAATCAGGCTAAATTAGGCAGTCATACTGTTACTCTAAAAGGTGCTTACCCAGATTTAACAGGGAAAATTGAGCTTGGCATTCGCCCTGAATTTTTATCCCTGACAAATTCAGAATCGGGAATTCCTGCACAAATTAATGGTGTTGAAGACATAGGCCGTTTCAAGATTGTACGAGCAAGCATTGAAGGCGTTGAATTAAATGTTGTACTAAATGAAGGGGAAAATATTCCTGCTGAGCCTAAATTAATATTCGAATCATCACGAATAAATATTTACCAAGATGATCATTTGGTTCGTTCTCTAGAAAATGGAAAAGGTATTTAGATCATGGATAAGACATATAACAACAAGGCCTGGTTACTAGTAATACCGGTATTCTTGCTGGTTGCCTTATCGGCAATTATTCCAATAATGACGGTGGTTAATTATTCTGTGCAAGATACCTTCGGCGGCAATAAGTTTTTCTGGGTAGGTACAGAATGGTTTACCGATGTCCTTAGATCAGAGCGTTTTCACGATGCTTTAGGCCGAAACCTCTTATTCTCATTTATTATTTTATGTATAGAGATTCCGTTAGGTATTTTGATTGCATTATCGATGCCTAAAAAAGGTATTTGGGTGCCTGTTTGTTTAGTTTTGATGGCCCTTCCATTACTTATCCCATGGAATGTAGTGGGAACAATCTGGCAAATTTTTGGACGAGCAGACATCGGTTTGCTTGGTCATACGATGGCAACATTAGGCATCGACTATAACTATTCAAGTAATGTTATCGATGCATGGGTAACCATTATTGTTATGGATGTATGGCATTGGACAAGTTTGGTTGTATTACTTTGCTATGCTGGTCTGGTTTCAATTCCAGAAGCTTATTATCAAGCGGCAAGAATTGATGGTGCTTCTAAGTGGTCTGTATTTCGTTACATTCAATTACCCAAAATGCAGGGCGTATTAATCATTGCATTTTTACTTCGATTTATGGATTCGTTCATGATCTATACCGAGCCTTTCGTTCTTACGGGCGGTGGTCCGGGTAACTCTACAACCTTTATGTCGATAGACCTTGTAAAACAAGCTATTGGTCAGTTTGATCTTGGGCCCGCTGCGGCAATGTCGCTTGTTTATCAATTAATCGTGTTGCTGGTTTGTTATGTCTTTTTCACTGTAATGAGCAATGTAGGAACCGACAAACCAGAGGTGGAGGAATAACCATGGAATCGACTACCAAAGAAACAACACTTTTGGTTGAAGGTGCGCTACGTCAGACCAATCAAATGAAAAAACCAAGAAATTTTAGGTGGTTTACTCCTTCGCTTTATATTTTCTTTTTGATGTTGCCGATTTATTGGCTGGTCAATATGAGTTTTAAAACGAATCAGGAAATTCTCTCAAAATTTACTTTGATTCCGGAAAATCCGACATTGAGTAATTATGTGGTAATTTTCAGCGATCCTTCCTGGTATAACGGCTACATAAATTCGATTATTTATGTGGTGATGAATACTGTAATTTCTATATCAGTCGCATTGCCTGCTGCCTATGCATTTTCCAGATATCGTTTTCTAGGCGATAAGCACATGTTCTTCTGGCTGTTATCGAATCGAATGGCTCCGGCAGCAGTTTTTGTACTTCCATTTTTTCAGCTTTATTCCTCTTTTGGTTTGATTGACACTCATATCGCTGTGGCTCTAGCTCATTGTCTTTTCAACGTTCCACTAGCTGTTTGGATTCTAGAAGGGTTCATGTCTGGTATACCAAAAGAAATTGATGAAACAGCTTATATTGATGGTTATTCATTTCCAAAATTCTTTATAAAAGTATTCACCCCATTAATTGCTTCTGGCATAGGCGTGGCTGCATTCTTCTGTTTCATGTTTTCATGGGTTGAGCTATTAATTGCAAGAACACTAACCACGGTCGATGCAAAACCAATCGCTGCCATTATGACAAGAACGGTTGGTGCTTCAGGGGTTGATTGGGGTGTTTTAGCGGCGGCAGGAGTACTAACCATTATTCCTGGTGCATTGGTTATTTACTTCGTTCGAAATTACATCGCCAAGGGCTTTGCCCTAGGCCGCGTTTAAACAATTAAAAGGAGTATCAAATAATGGATCTCTCTTGGATGGCATGGACCGGCCCGACAGCACTTTTCTGGTTAGGAATTGTGAGTTGCCTGGTCATCATGATGGTATGGGAATATTTTTCACCGGGTGGAAATCCACGGGTAGGAATATTACGATTTGAAACAACAAGAGGTGATCGTCTGTTCATATCGCTTCTTGGTAGTGCTTTTATCCACCTCGCTTGGCTAGGCTTTATCGGTCCTGGTTTGTGGTGGGCTCTCGGAATTTCATTTGTTTATGCCATTGGCGTATTTAAAACAGTATGAAGTCAAAATGGGAACGTACTCTATAAGTATGTCCCTTCAATCTACATAAAATCTTAAAGGAGGATTTTATTATGCGAAAACATTTACTAATATCTACGGCAGTAGCTGGTTTGATGTTAGGGATGAGTTCTGCACAAGCCGATATGGCTGCTGCAGATAAGTTTCTAACAGACGAAATCGCTGGCGTCTCAGTCTTGAATGCTGATGATCAGAAAGCAGAAATGAAATGGTTTATTGATGCTGCAAAACCGTTCAAAGACTTGGAAATCAAAGTTGTATCAGAAACTATTGCAACACATGAATATGAGTCGAAAGTTTTAGCACCTGCATTTACAGCAATTACAGGAATAAAAATCACTCATGATTTAATCGGTGAAGGGGATGTAGTTGAGAAGCTTCAAACTCAAATGCAATCAGGCGAGAATATTTACGATGCTTATGTAAATGACTCTGATTTGATTGGTACACACTGGCGTTATAAACAAGTACGTAACCTAACTGACTGGATGTCAGGTGATGGTAAGAGCGTTACTAGCCCAACACTTGATATTGCAGATTTCATCGGTACTTCTTTCACAACCGCCCCAGATGGAAAACTTTATCAACTTCCTACACAACAGTTCGCAAACCTTTACTGGTTCAGAGCTGACTGGTTTGACGATGAAAAGAACAAAGGCGATTTCAAAGCTAAATATGGCTACGATCTAGGTGTTCCAGTGAACTGGTCAGCGTATGAAGATATTGCTGAGTTTTTTACAGGACGTGACCTATCGCGTTTAGGCGTTGAAGGTAAAGTGTATGGCAATATGGACTACGGAAAGAAAGATCCATCACTTGGCTGGCGCTATACTGATGCCTGGATGTCAATGGCGGGTATGGGCGATGTAGGAGAGCCAAACGGACTTCCAGTTGATGAGTGGGGTATTCGTGTAAACGATAAGTCACAACCAACAGGTTCTTGTGTTGCACGTGGTGGCGCGACTAATTCACCTGCTGCTGTTTACGCAGTAACAAAAGCGATTGAATGGTTAAAGAAATATTCTCCGCCTGAAGCTGCTGGTATGACATTTGGTGAAGCTGGTCCAGTTCCTGCTCAAGGAAATGTTGCTCAACAAATGTTCTGGTATACAGCGTTTACTGCAGCGACTGTAAAACCTGATCTTCCTGTGATGAATGAAGATGGTACACCGAAATGGCGTATGGCACCTTCACCTCATGGAGCCTACTGGAAAGAAGGTACTAAGATTGGTTATCAGGATGCTGGTTCATGGACACTAATGGAATCTACTCCGGTTGATCGCGCTAAAGCTGCTTGGTTATATGCTCAGTTCGTGACATCTAAGACAGTTGACCTAAAGAAATCTGATGTTGGTTTAACGTTTATTCGTAACTCAACCATCAACTCAGATCACTTTACAAAACGTGCGGATAAATTAGGTGGTTTGGTTGAATTTTACCGCTCACCAGCGCGTGTACAATGGTCTCCGACTGGGACTAACGTTCCTGATTATCCTAAGCTAGCTCAGCTTTGGTGGCAGAATATCGGTGATGCAATGTCTGGATCTAAAACAGCGCAGGGTGCATTAGACGGCTTATGTGCTGCTCAGGAAAAAGTATTGTCTCGTCTAGAACGTGCAGGTGTTCAGGGTGAACTTGGTCCTAAGTTAAATGAGGAAAAAGGTGCTGAATACTGGCTTGCTCAACCTGGTGCTCCAAAGCCTAAATTAGCTAATGAGAAACCTCAAGGCGTTACCGTCTCTTATGCTGAACTTGTTAAGAGTTGGACACAATAGATGCTTTGCATATCTAGAAAGTTAGATTTGCACTCCTCCAGCATCGCTTTATAAAGGATGCAATTTGGACTTGGGGAAACCCAAGTCCTTTTTTATTATCTAGAATAATTATCTGGAAAAGGAGCTGTTATGACTTCTTATATTTTGGCTATCGACCAAGGTACAACATCCTCAAGAGCCATACTTTTTGATGAACAGTTTGATATTGTTTCGTCATCACAACAAGAATTTGCTCAACACTTTCCATCTTCTGGAATGGTAGAACATGACGCCGAGGAAATTTGGCATAGTGTTGTCGCCACTTGTAGAAAAGCAATTGCTGATGCGGGAATTAACGCTTCACAAATTGCAGGTATCGGAATCACTAACCAACGTGAAACCACCGTTATCTGGGATAAGTCTACGGGTAAACCCATACATCATGCGATTGTATGGCAAGACAGGCGAACCTCTAATTACTGTAATGAACTAAAAGCCAGTGGTCACGAAGAAACGGTTCGAGATAAAACAGGACTTCTTCTTGATCCTTATTTTTCTGCGACAAAAATTAACTGGTTGCTCGATCACGTAGATGGGGCAAGAAAAAAGGCAGAATACGGCAAACTACTTTTCGGCACCATAGACACCTATTTATTATGGCGCCTTACTGATGGTGCCTCACATAAAACAGATGCGACAAATGCTTCCCGTACCATGCTTTTTAATACGGCAACAAATGAATGGGATGATGCATTACTTAAAATATTTAATGTTCCGCGCCAGATACTTCCGACTGTGGAAGATTGCGCTGCGGAATTTGGCAACACCGTAACCGATTTATTTGGTGCATCTATTCCAGTATTAGGGATAGCAGGTGATCAACACGCTGCAGTTTTGGGTCAAGCTTGTTTCAGCCCGGGAATGATTAAATCGACCTATGGAACGGGTTGTTTCGTCATGTTAAATACCGGTGAACAACGTGCAGAATCCAAGAATCGATTGCTTTCAACCATCGCTTATAGAATTAACGGTAAAACAACCTATGCATTAGAAGGTTCGATCTTCATCGCGGGTGCTGCTGTCCAGTGGCTGCGTGATGGTCTGAAAATTATCGATGATGCGAGTCAAACGGGCGGGCTAGCCGCCGAGGCCGACAGAAGCCAGGATGTGATTATGGTTCCTGCTTTTGCGGGTTTGGGCGCGCCCTATTGGGAGCCTGATGTAAGAGGTGCAATATTCGGATTAACACGCAACACAGGGCCAAGAGAATTATCACGCGCTGCCTTAGAAGCGGTATGTTACCAAACACGTGATTTGGTTGATGCCATGAAAAAGGATTGGCAAGGGCAAAAGGAAGAAAGTGTACTCAGAGTTGATGGCGGTATGGTAGCAAGTGATTGGACGATGCAATACCTCGCAGATACCTTGGCGACGCCCATTGATAGGCCATCCATTTTAGAAACAACGGCGTTAGGCGCAGCATGGCTGGCAGGAATGAAGAGTGGAGTTTGGCCGGACATGGAAGGTTTTTCCAAATCGTGGAAACTTCAAAACCGTTTTGAGCCACGACTAGATGAAGCAAAACGTGAGCACAGATATAACAGCTGGCTAGCAGCTGTAGAGAGTACCATCTCTCAATCCAAAGCCAGTTCAAAAGAGATTTAAAGGACAGTTTGATGAATAATAATGGGTTTAGCAGTGATCTTTTAGTGGGAAAAACTGTTGTAATAACAGGTGCAGGGCGTGGTATAGGCTTGGCGATTGCTACGACAATGAAAGAATGTGGTGCAAAACTCATCGCTCATAGTGGACGTTCAGGGACGGCAAAATCGCTTGTTGATATTGCTGATTCTGTATTTGAAGCGGATATGACCGATGAAAATTCAGTGCGAGCTTTTATTGAGTTTGTAAAAGCCGAGACATCAACCATCGATGTATTAATCAATAATGCAGGAACCATGTTAGGTCGTTTTCCAGCAGACGAACTGACCAGCGAGCAATATCAGAATCTTGTTAATTTGAATCAAACTTCAGTGGTGCAAATTACCAGAGCGTTAATACCTTCATTGCGTCAATCCTCTGGTGCTTCAATCATAAATACGGTATCAATTTCTGCAACAACAGGCGGAAGTCCTGGTTCTTCTATTTACAGTGCAACCAAAGCATTTGTCAGTACTTACACAAAAGCACTGGCTCGCGAACTCGCTCCCGATAACATTAGAGCAAATGCGGTTTCTCCGGGAACGATTACTACGGACTTTCATAAACGTTATTCCAGTGAGGAAAAGTTAGAAGCGACTAGATTATCGATACCACTTCAGCGTCTGGGTTTACCCGAAGATTGTGCGCCTGCTTATGTGTTCTTATCTTCTGAAAAGTTATCAGGTTATATCACTGGGCAAGTGCTGGAAATTAACGGTGGTCAGTTGATTGCCTGATTCATGAGGCCTTATTTATTGAGGGCAATGGATTTATCGTTTCACTGATTGCCTCTTATCAGGGGGAAATAGAGGGCAGGGTTATATTTAGCTATAATTATCTTTCATAAAAAATAATAATGCTAAATTGCTATGAATCTTGCTGTAGTTTTTAGTCGTACTAATGATGGTATCGACGCTCCCTTGGTGACTGTAGAAGTCCATCTGAGTAATGGTCTTCCAGGTTTTGCGATCGTAGGTCTCCCAGAGCTGGCAGTTAAAGAGAGCAAGGATCGCGTAAGAGCGGCAATTATAAATTCCCGTTTCGAATTTCCAGCAAAAAGAATTACGGTCAATTTAGCGCCTGCAGATTTGCCAAAAGATGGGGGGCGTTTTGACTTGCCTATCGCTTTGGGAATTTTAGCGGCATCAGGGCAAATATCAGAGAGCGCCTTGGCAGATTATGAGTTTATCGGTGAACTAGCCTTAGGTGGTCAACTGCGCCCGGTAAAAGGTGTATTACCAACAGCCTATGCTGCCAGCGAAGCAGATAGAAAACTCTTTCTTCCTCAGGAAAATGCAAACGAAGCCAGTTTAATTAAAGACTTAGAAGTCTTTCCAGCAACTCATTTATTACAAATCTGCGCTCACTTGACCGATACTGAAAGATTATTGGCTCATGGAAACACCGAAATAAACAATGAAGTAACATACGCTAGTGATTTAAGCGAAGTAAAAGGTCAATTTCAAGCGAAACGGGCTTTAGAAATAGCTGCAGCTGGCAATCATAATTTACTGATGATTGGCCCGCCCGGAACAGGAAAAACGATGCTTGCTTCAAGGTTAGCAACCATACTTCCACCGATGTCAGAAAAGGAATCTTTAGAGTCAGCGGCAATCGCATCAATCAGCGATCAGGGTTTTGATTCTAGTCAGTGGGGGCTACGACCCATAAGAGATCCGCATCATACTTCTTCGGGTGTTGCATTGGTTGGTGGTGGAGCAAAAGTTCGCCCGGGAGAAATCTCATTAGCGCATAACGGCGTGTTGTTTCTTGATGAATTGGTGGAGTTTGATCGCAAGGTGCTTGATGTATTGCGTGAGCCTTTAGAGACAGGCTGTATAACCATCTCAAGGGCAGCAAGGCAAGCGACCTACCCTGCCCGTTTTCAGTTAATCACCGCGATGAATCCGTGTCCACAAGGTCGAGATTGCGATTTTAAAAGTAATTGCCACTGTTCCTTAGAGCAGCAGCGAAAACATCGCTCTAAGTTATCTGCACCATTTTTAGACAGGATAGATTTACAAATCGAAGTATTGAGATTACCGCGTGAAGATTTGCAAAGTCCGAGTACCGGTGAAACCAGCGCAACCGTTCGTGCGAGAGTTATCGCCGCGAGAAACAGACAGCTTCAACGACAACAAAAAGCCAATCACTTTCTAAGCAATAAAGAAATCGAGAAGTACTGTAAATTAAGCGAATCGGATGAAAACTTACTGGCTCAGGTTATGGAAAAATTTAAACTTTCGGCCCGTGCTTATCATCGTATTCTAAAAGTTGCACGAACCATTGCGGACATAGAAGGCAGTGAACATATTCAAACAACGCACCTAAGCGAAACCATTAGTTATCGAGCTATGGATCGCATGAACGGTGTTTAAGTTTTAATAAGAAATTAATATTTAAGCCACCCCCCTACTTTTAAGTAGGGGGTGGCATTAGATTTATACTAGACTCATATTCCGATTACAAAACGTTCGAGATTATGACTTCTTCTACTGTTCTATCTAAAGATAAAATTCGCCAGAGTTTTGCTGCTGCCATGTCTGATATGTACCAGCAGGAAGTACCTGAATACGGTCGATTGTTATCGTTAGTGAAGCAATCCAATAATAACTTCATCCAGCAAAACTCAATCACATTATCGTCGGATGAAGACGCTTTATTAGCCAAAGAACATCATGGCGCAATTCGTGTCGGAACAGCTGAAGAACTATCGGCGCTAAGACGTGTTTTCAATGTTATGGGTATGTTCCCTGTAGATTATTATGATTTGAGTGTGGCCGGAATTCCTGTTCATTCCACAGCTTTCAGAGCTTTAGAACCCGAACAGTTACTAATCAGTCCATTTCGTGTTTTTACTTCGCTACTGCGATTAGATTTAATTGCTGATGAAGCACTGCGTGAAGAAGCTCAACAGATACTTTCTACCAGAAATATAGTCACTGATGAATTAGTCGCCTTACTCGATAAATCAGAAAGTCAGGGTGGCTTAAACGAACAAGATGCTGCTGTGTTTGTTGCCGAGGCACTCGAAATATTTCGTTGGCATCAACAGGCAAATGTAAAGAAAGAACAATACGATGCATTGAATAATACACACCGACTAGTCGCTGATGTGGTGTCTTTCAAAGGTCCACATATCAATCATTTGACACCCAAGGTGTTGGATATTGATGAGATTCAAAGTGAGTTTAAGAATCAGGGTTTCAAAGCAAAAGCCGTTGTTGAAGGACCGCCGAATAGAGACTGTGATATTTTATTACGCCAAACGAGTTTTATCGCACTTGATGAAGCAGTCTCATTCACGGATGGAGAAACAGGCACACATACAGCAAGATTCGGAGAGGTAGAACAAAGAGGTATAGCATTAACACCGAAAGGGCGTGCGCTTTACGATGAGCTACTAAATCTTGCGCGTAGCAATAAAAGCGACAAGGAAGACCATGCAACAACTTTGCAAAATGCCTTCGCTGATTTTCCCGATAGTTATGAGGAATTAAGAAAGCAGGAACTGGCATATTTCAACTACTTTGATACCAAGCAACCTTGCTGCCTGGATAAGCAAAAACGTTCCTTGGAAGCGCTTATCGAAAGCGGAAATATTGATTTCAAGCCGATTAGATATGAAGACTTTTTGCCAGTAAGTGCAGCGGGGATTTTTACGTCTAACCTAGCGCAAGATAATGAGGCTGAAAATAAGATTCAACAAAGTCCAAATCAGGATAGCTTTGAAAAAGCATTGGGTACTCAAGTAGTCAATGCTTTTGATCTATACCAGAGTCAGCAACAAGCTTCTATTGAACGCGCATTAGCTGAATACTGATTTTATGTGGACTTTTCCGTGGGATCGGCCTTCAAGTCTTTAACTTTTCGTTTTAGTGAAGAGTTGATGTTGATGGATTTTTCCACACCATCCAGGCTTTTTAGTAAATCTGACATCATTTCATCAAAATCAGTCACATCAGATTCGGTGGCTGGTTTTGCGTCTTTGAAGTCGATTACATCATTTTTATCTAAGTCACTGTGCTTCGGTGCTGTGACTTTTTGTTCAGAGGCATTAAGTTCTGCAACTTTAGGTGTATCAAAGTCTAGAGTATCATCTGCTAGAGAATCGACGGTAAGCATATCAACAACGACTTTTGTGTCTTCTTCGTTTTTACTTTCGATGTAGTCATCGCAGATTTTTTCAATACTGAGCCACTCATTATCACCAATAGAAACTTCAGTTTTTGAGCTAGAGCTGGAATTAAGATCACTAAATAGTTCTGTGACTAAATGCTCACAGTGCTCAATCTCTTTTGTTTCCTTGGAGATTGATTCCTCTTTATGCACTTCATTTTCAGACATTTCAGTCTTAGTCACTTCATTTTCAATGATATCTAATTCAATTTCTTCTACGGTTTCTTTCACCGTTTCTTCCACAGTTTCTTGATCTGTAAATTCTTGAACCGGGTCGCTATATAACTCAGCGATAGAATTGTTTTCGATATCTTCTACATATTCTTTTATAGGATCTATTTCGGTTATCGAGTCTTGATGGGTAATATTACGTTCTTTCAATACATAATCATCAATACCTGGCGCAGGATAATATTTTGGCTCATCTAAATTAATCGCAGTGTAAGAATAAATTTCGCGGCGATATCTAATCAGTAACCAACCTAAAATCAACGCCATTGATAAATAAGCGAGATTTTTCGGTGAAGTTTTACCGGAGTAATCCTGTATTAAATTACTTAACATTTGATTAAAACCATCATCAGTTTCTGCAATAGATGATGGTTTTAATATACTTAATGCTGCCGCTTCTGCGGTAGACGAAGTAGTTTCTGGGTAAAGTTCATCTTCTATGATGATGTCTTCGGGGGCTAATTCCTGACTTTCTAGTATCCCTTGATTTTGTTCATTGCTGATTTTAAGTTTAATCAACGATGACTTTAAATCTACTAGCTGGCTGTCCTTTTCAAAAATGATGGCATCCTTTGTAGATAGCTCCGTCTTCATTTTCGATAAACCAGATTGAGCCTGATCAAGTTCTGATCTAAGTTCACGGATACGCTTTTCTAAATTTGATGTATCTAGACTTGTAATAGGTGAGACAACAGTTTCAGCATTATTATTAATACTCGTTGTTGCCAGCTTTTCTGTAACAGATTCGCTATTGGCGGCAATTTTACCCGCTAGCTTAGTCTGCATATTGATGACATTTGATTTTTCACTGCTTTTGCTGTCACCTGCTTTCTCAGGAGCATCGTTAACGGATGTGCTAGCAACAGAACTGTCAGATAATTTCTGAGTGTTTGTTACTTCATCTTTTGCTTGTATATCAATG
Source organism: Cocleimonas sp. KMM 6892 (assembly GCF_035798195.1). Classification (NCBI taxonomy): domain Bacteria; kingdom Pseudomonadati; phylum Pseudomonadota; class Gammaproteobacteria; order Thiotrichales; family Thiotrichaceae; genus Cocleimonas; species Cocleimonas sp. KMM 6892. Next base: position 889,074 of record NZ_JAPFBV010000001.1, read on the forward strand.
TTAGCTTTAGCATCAGGCGTTGATGTAACTCCTTCGATAACGCTTAGTTCTGGTAACACTAATACAGAACCAACTTTCAGTTTTGTTATATTGTTTTCTTCAAAAGACTGAGGGTTTTCTGTATAAATCGCCTTCATCATTTTGGTGAAAGATACATTCTTGTAACCAATATCTTTTGCGATTTTTGTTAATGTGTCGCCTTCTTTAATTCGGTATTCATTTTCTTCTAGTACCCTTGTTTCAACAATACTTGTTGAATTTTGATTCGAGGTACTCAGAGATAGTTGATCAAGCGGCAGATCTGTTTTGGACTTTGTCACAGCAGTATTTTCGGTAGACGCCGTCTTTTCTGGTTCTATTTTGCTGGGTTTAACCTGTGTAGATTCTGAGCTGATTGCCACAGTAGTCACAGCAGGCGTTTCAACTTTTGGATTTTCCTCTGCTGGTGCAGATGCTACTTCGTTAAAAGAAGGAATTTTCAGTGTGGCACCTGCTTTTAACTGACTCTTGTTATTCTGGGAGAAAGCCTCGGGGTTAGCCGTAAATATAGCATTCATCATTTTGGTAAAAGATGTGTCTTTATCGACAAATTTTTGTGTGATTTTAGACAGACTATCGCCCTTAACAACTTTGTAGGTATCCTTAGAAAGCGTTACTTCTGAAACTTTAGGAGTTTTACCTTTAAATTCGATTTTCTTTGCAATGTTATTCAAACCAGTTAACTCTTTGTGTGAAGGCAAAGTTAAAACAACGCCTCTTTTAATCTTGTCGATATCCCCACGAATGAATGCCTTCGGGTTTTTATCAAAAATTGCACGCATCATTTTATTCAGCGAAATATCATTGGGTTTGTATTGTTTAGCAATTCGAGATAATGAATCACCTGACTTTATTTTGTGATTTTTTGCCTTATTGGTAACAACACTTGTCGATGAATAGGTGACAGGTAAGTCGTTATTGCTAATTTCACTTTCATTGCTTTGGTAGGTCGCGTCATTTATCGCTTCTAAGGATGAATCATTAGAAAATTCAAACAGCGTAGGTTGGCCCTGCGTTATTTGTGATTCAGCCTGGTAGCCCTGAGGATCAAGCAGAACGGTGTAATCTTGATAGAGAACACCTTCTGGTCCTTCTATTTCCAATACAAAATTTAAAAAGGGGAGCTGGATTGGAGAATTTGAGCTTATTTGAATAACAGGTTTATTCGATTGGTTGACGATGTGAAATTGTAAATTATTAAGAATGGGTAGCTTTTCAGCACCAATCTGATCAAATACATGCTCTGGAGCTAGCCGTACAGATAATTGACGAGTGCTTTCTACACTAGTAAATAAAAAAGGTATAGAGCCCTTAAATGGTTGATTAAGGTATGACGTCGCATTTATGTCTCCCAGATTTAAGCCGACCGAATTATTCGGCATGGCCTGGGCAATGCTAATTGTTGGCGTCGCAAATGCTACACAGCTTGCTAGCACAAGAGCTTTCTTCTTCACGCATTTTCCTTTTATTTTTTTTTATTATTACGTAAGGTATTTCTCGTACGCATCTTATATCTTTCTCGCACGATCTAATTTATTTCATCTGACGATATAAGGCGATTATTACGTGACAAACGGTATATGAGTTTTTTTATGGGGGTAATAAGTTAACTTAGTTAAGTTATCTATTTAATCACGAACGTGATAATGAAAAGAGTGACGCTAACAAAAAATAACTAATTAAATTAATAGCTTAAAATTTTAATTTTATTATTAGGTTTACGTTAAAGACCATGTTTATAGCAATTAGAGCTTGGTCTGTTTAACAAGAAGGCCCTATAAAAGCCGTTATAAATCAGCACTTTTTTATAACCCCCCTACTCACAAAGGATAAATTCTATTGAGTTTTAACAGAATAAAAAAGATATATCCTTCATAAGTAGGGGGGTGACAATGTTTAATTACTAGAATAATGCTCCAATAAACGATTATTCCTTGGGTAGCATGATTTCATTTTCAAACAGGCTTTCAATCGTTTCACGTTTTCTAATGACCGTGGATTGTTCGCCATCGACTAAAACTTCAGCAGCACGTGGTCGTGTATTGTAGTTTGAAGCCATGGTAAAACCGTAAGCACCAGCAGAACGTATTGCTAATAAATCTTCTTGTTCTAATGCCAAATCACGATCTTTACCGAGAAAGTCGCCGGTTTCACAAATAGGGCCAACAATATCGTAGGTTCTGGTTTCTGCAGAGCTATCTTCATTCACAGGAATAATTGCTTGCCATGCTTGATACAGAGAAGGTCGGATCAAGTCATTCATCGCGGCATCAACGATGGCAAAGTTCTTTTCTTCACCGTGTTTTAGGTATTCGACTTTAGTCAGTAATACAGCTGTATTTGCTGCAATCGCCCTACCCGGCTCGATAACGATTTCGTATTCTTTTAGTTTTTCATTGGTGAATAATTTTTCGGTGTATTCAGACGGCAATGGTGGCGTTTCATCTTTATAGCGCACACCCAAACCACCGCCTAAATCGAGATGTTTGATATCAATACCTTGTGCTTTTAAACGATCTGCTAAATCCAGCAAACGTTCAAGTGCATCCATAAATGGCGTAACATCAGTGAGTTGTGAACCGATATGGCAATCAATGCCAGTGACATTAATATTTTCCATCGCCGCAGCGCGAAGGTAAACTGCTTCAACAAGGCTGATATCGATACCAAACTTATTTTCTTTTAAGCCCGTTGATATATAAGGGTGAGTTTTTGCATCGACATCAGGATTCACACGAATCGAGATGCTAGCGATTTTATCCATGCTCGCAGCAACATCGTTAAGTCGTACTAATTCACCTTCTGATTCGACATTAAAACAGCGAATGCCGACTTCTAATGCGCGTTGCATTTCATCCGCACGTTTACCAACACCAGAAAATACTATTTTCTTAGGGTCTCCACCGGCTTTCAAAACGCGTTCTAATTCACCGACAGAAACAATGTCAAAGCCAGAACCCAAGCGCGCCAATAAATTTAAAATAGCAATATTTGAATTAGCTTTTACCGAATAGCAGATTAAATGTGGTTGCTCACCGAAAGCATCATTGAATGCGTGATAATGTCGTTCTAAGGTTGCTCTTGAATATACATAGCAAGGGGTTCCGTATTGTTTTGCAATATCGTCTAGTGCTACATCTTCGGCAAATAGTTGCCCATTTTTATAATTAAAAAAGTCCATATCAATGCTTCTTTGGTGATTGTTCTGAGTTAGGTGTTTTTGATTTAGCAGCAGAACTTTTGCTATCAGGTAAATACAAATCACCTTTGTTGCCACAGCCAGTGACTAAGCTGGAAACACTCAAGATGAATAATGCGAAAACCATTAGCGCGAATAGTTTTTGAGCCCAGCAAAAATTTTTTAGCATGGTAGTTCTGTTTCTAAATGTGTGAAAACGACGAAGTATACCAATTCTTTACATAAACGTTTTACAAAAACGTGTATTTACGCATTTACAAAAATATAAGAAAAAATGCCCGAAAGTGGGAGGGTGCCTTTGTTCTTTTGTTGTTGCTGTGGATGTGGATGGGCAATGGGCATGAGATCATTGTCTCTGTTATTAAACAGGTTTTTAATAACAGAGACATCAAGCAAGAGAGTATTATTAAGGTTTGCTAAGCCATTAACTATAATGACTTAGTATATCGAATAGAGGTAATTAACCCTGTTTAATCTTAAATTTTACTTTATTGCTAATAAAGCTATCCCAAGAAGTAACTAAGTAGGATATTTAGCTAACTGAAATATTAGCTGGAAGGACTCTTTAAAAATACTTTACCGTCTTCGACTTTCGTTTCATAAACATTAGTACAACCTTCATCTGCACCTAAAGCTTCACCAGAAACCAGACTTATTTTCCAGTTGTGTAAGGGGCAGGTGACAGAATCACCATGCATAATACCTTGTGAAAGAGGCCCTTGTTTATGAGGGCATTGATCTTTTATGGCAAACACGGTGTCTTCTTTGCCTCTGAATACAGCGATATTGACAGTGTCTGTTTCTACCACTCGCGAACCTAAAACAGGAATTTCTTCAAGGGCGACTATTTCTAACCAATTGTTCATATTTTTATCCTATGTCCCGTCGCTTACGCCGCTGTAATTTTAATTGATTTAAACTGATTTTCATCCACGCCATCTGCATGTTTCTTCCAAGGGTCAATCTGCGCAGGTTTTTGTGAAATGATGAAGCGCTCATAAAGTGCTTTTCTATTGGCCTCATCATCCAGAACAGCAGCTTTAATTTTGTCCAGACCAACACGTTCTATCCAGGGTGCTGTTCTCTCTAAGTAGTGTGCATCTTCACGATAGTATTGGCTGAAGGCGGCACAGTATTCGAGCACTTCTTCTTCGGTATCGAGTTTGATTAAGAAGTCCGTTACGCGAACTTTAATTCCACCATTACCACCGACATGAATTTCATAACCAGAATCAACACATACCACTCCAAAATCTTTGATGGTTGCTTCAGCACAATTACGTGGACAACCTGATACTGCCAGTTTGTATTTATGTGGCATCCAGGAACCCCAAGTGAGCTCTTCTAGTTTTACCCCTAAACCGGTTGAATCCTGAGTACCCATTCTGCACCAGGAATCTCCAACACAGGTTTTACAGGTTCGCATTGCTTTACCGTAAGCATGCCCGGAAACAAAACCAGCTTCGCTGAGATCTTTCCATACCAGTGGTAAATCTTCTTTTTTGATGCCGAACATATCAATACGCTGTCCACCTGTCACTTTCATTTCAGGGACTTTGAATTTTTCTGCCACATCAGCTATTGCGTGTAGATCTTTTGGCGTACACATACCGCCAAACATACGTGGAACCACAGAATACGTTCCGTCCTTCTGGATATTTCCATGTGCCCGTTCATTTATAAAGCGGGACTCAGGGTCGTTGTATTCAGGGTTTTCGCACAGTAGATAATAGTTGGTTGCCTGTCGACAAACCGCGCAACCATCTTCTGTTTTCCAGTTTAGTGTTTTGCGCACATCTTCATGATCTTTTAAGTGCATTTCTCGAATACCAGCACGAACTTCTTCATGGGTTAACTCGGTGCAACCACACAATGATTTCTTGCTGGGTGCTTGTGAATAATCACCACCCAAAGTATGAGCCAGCAAAGATTCAACCAAACCCGTACAAGAACCACATGATGCAGAAGCTTTGGTATGTGCGCGTACATCATCAAGAGTAAATAATTTCTTTTCTGTGATGGCATTAACGATTTCACTTTTACAAACGCCGTTACAACCACAAATTTCAGCATTATCTGCCATTGCAGCTACACGGGTTTCATCGCCGTGACCTGCATCGCCTAAGTGCGCTTGTCCGAATAAAATAGAGTCACGGAAATCGGAAATATTGGTCCCGTCTTTCATCATCTGGAAGTACCAGGTGCCGTCCATGGTATCGCCGTATAAACAGGCGCCAATAATAACATTGTCACGTAGTATTAATTTTTTGTAGGTGCCGCTGGCTACATCGCGAAATAATAATTCTTCGGTATCGTCGTCACCGATAAAGTCACCGGCTGAGAACAATGAAATGCCCGTTACTTTAAGCATCGTAGAAGTAACAGTGCCTTCGTAGCGACCATAACCTAATTCAGCAAGGTGATTAGCTGCAACTTTAGCTTGCTCAAATAATGGTGCAACCAAACCGTAGACTTGTCCACGATGCTGAACACACTCACCAATCGCGTAAATATTGGGGTCGAAAGTTTGCATCGTGTCGCTGACTACTATGCCGCGCTCACAGTGCAAGCCAGTCGATTTGGCAAGTTCGAAATTAGGTTTGATACCTACCGCCATAACTAGCAAATCAGCATCAACTTCTGAGCCATCACTGAAACGTAACCCTGTAACTCGTCCATCACCTAAAATTTCTTCAGAAGCATGAGACATTAAAAACTTCATGCCTTTTTCTTCGAGCGATGTTTTGAGCATTGTCGCCGCGTCTTTATCAAGCTGGCGATCCATTAGGCTGTCACCGATATGAACAACGGTAACATCCATGCCTTGTTTCATTAATCCGTTAGCCGCTTCAAGTCCTAATAAACCACCGCCTATTACGACAGCTTTCTTGTAATTGAGGGCGGCATCGACCATCGCATCGACATCTTTAACATCACGGAAACCAATTACGCCTTCTTTATCTGCACCTGGTAGAGGCAGCATGAATGACGTGGAACCCGTCGCTATTAATAATTTATCGTAGGATAATTCTGTGCCGTCTTCAGCAATAACCTTTTTAGCTACTCGGTCAATATCAGTAACTCTTTTCCCTTTTTCGAAACGGATATTGTTTTCCTGATACCAATTGTCATCGTTAAGCATGACCTCTTCGAGTGTTTTTTCATTCGCTAAAACAGGAGATAACATGATGCGGTTGTAGTTACCGTAAGGCTCATCACCAAATACAGTAATATTGTATTTTTCAGGTTCTAGCTTTAAGAGCTCCTCAATCGTGCGCATGCCGGCCATTCCGTTGCCGACTAATATAAGGTTTTGTTTAGCAATGTCACTCACAGGAAAAACTCCATTTAATGGTTGTTAATTAATAGATGAGCAAATAACGTGCCAAAGTTTTGTGAGATTATTGATTGGAAGCTTGCAGATAAAACATGAGTAGTTGAGATGGGCGAGACAACCTTGGAAACAAGGTTATACGACTAGATGGCTGTGATTTAAAAAAAGTAAATGAATAACACGTAATGCTTAAGCTAGTAATCGAGCTTTATTTTTTAAAAAGACTTTACGAAAAGCCCGCTAAAAGCAGAGTGGTTGATATTTTTTATGCTCAAAAAGCGCCCAGAATCAGTGCAAATTTAGAATGTGGCACTATAGATGTGCGCTTTAATGGTTTTCTATGCATTGATTTGTGTAGCAGAGTTTGATTTGAAAAATATGACTGTGGGTATAGTTTTAAATAATAGACTCATCAAGAATGCACCACTATCAAAGGCAAAGTTGATAAAAACACCTGCAAAACTTTTTACACGCAGTTTTAGTTGGCACTTATCTTGCTTTATATAAATTTGATTACTTTAAATTTAAACAAATAAAGGATGATTTATGGCTTATTTAGAACCTAGTGAATTCGTTACCAAGATGGTAGATGCTGGTGAACAGAAAATTTTCATGTCCACTAAAGATACGTTTATTCGTGCATTCATGGCGGGTGCAATACTTGCTCTAGCTGCATTTTTTGCCATAACAGTCACCGTAAAAACAGGTAATCCATTAGCTGGAGCTATATTGTTTCCAGTTGGTTTTATCATGCTTTACCTAATGAAATTTGACTTGCTCACAGGTGTTTTCACATTAGTACCTCTAGCAGTTATAGATAAACGTGCAGGGTGTACTGTTAGTGAATTATTTCGTAACTGGGGTTTAGTGTTTGTTGGTAACTTCTGTGGTGCTATCACCGTCGCATTCTTTGCATCCTTTATATTAACCTACGGCTATGCAATAGATGGTGGAGTTATAGCTGAAAAGGTAGGGCACATTGGTGAATCTCGTACTTTAGGTTATAAAGAGCACGGTGCAGGCGGTTGGTTCACAATTTTCATTCGTGGCATGCTGTGTAACTGGATGGTTTCGATGGGTGTTGTTGGTGCAATGATTTCAACATCTGCCGGTAGTAAAATGGCGGCCATGTGGATGCCAATCATGCTGTTCTTCTATATGGGCTTTGAACACTCAATTGTAAATATGTTCCTTTTCCCATTCTCAATGATTATGGGTGGTGAATTCACAATTGGTGATTACTTAATGTGGAATGAAATTCCAACGGTACTTGGTAACTTGGCAGGTGGTTTACTATTAGTTGGATTACCACTTTACTACACGCACGTTCGTACTAGTGCAGCTCGTAAAAGTTAAGTAGTAGATGAGATACAATAAAGCCTCGCCCTTCTTCGGTCGGGGCTTTTTTTTGCGTATTATTTTTGCGTCTATTTCGTAGCTGTTCTGTCAATGTATTTCGCAGATGTATATCTAGTTTGTGATAAGTATTCTGGTAAGTAATAAATGAAAAAAACACTCTCTATAAAATCTGGTCAATATTCTGACAAAGGCTTAAAAGAAGTTAACCAGGACTATTGCGGTATAGAAACCCCCGAAGTGCCTCAGCTCGATTCAAAAGGTATTGTGATTGCATTAGCTGATGGCATCAGTAGCAGCAATGTTAGTCAGGAAGCCAGTCAGGCCGCGATTGAGGGTTTTGTCAGTGATTATTACAGTACGTCCGATGCATGGAGTGTTAAGCGTTCTGGTTTAACCGTACTGAATGCCATTAACTCATGGCTATATTCACAAACAAGACAAAGCGAATTCCGTTATAACTTTAATAAAGGTTATGTCTGCACCTTTAGTGGCATAGTGATTAAATCCAGCACGGCTCACCTGTTTCACGTTGGTGACTCGCGTATTTATCGACTTCAAAATGACTCGGGATTAGAAGTGCTCACGCAAGAGCATCGCGTGAATGTTTCCAGTAAGGAGTCGTATTTAAAAAGTGCGCTCGGTATGAATCAACAACTCGATCTGGATTACAGCCGTTTTGACCTGGAGGAAGGGGATACCTTCTTGCTTATGACTGATGGAATCTTTGAATTCATTAGTGACCAAGAGATGGCAGAACTGTGTAAAACTTACAAAGATGATCTGCAACAGGCAGCCGAAAAAATAGCAGAAAAAGCGCTAGGTAACGGCAGCGACGATAACATCAGTATACAAATTGTCTGTGTTGATTCACTGCCTGAAAAAGAAGCATCCGAAGTGATCAAAGAAGCGGCTCAACTTCCTTTTCCTCCCCAGTTACAAGCGCGTATGCGTTTTGATGGCTATACGATTATTAGCAAACTTTACACCAGTGCCCGAAGTCATGTATTTCGAGCGGTAGATGACGAAACACAAGAACAGGTCGTTATCAAAGCACCATCAGTAGAATTAAGTGATGATAGCGATCACCTGGAACGACTGCTATTAGAAGAATGGATCGCGCGACGTATCAATAGCGCCCATGTTTTAAAGCCCACTAAACAAACACGCAAACGACACTTTTTTTATATCGTTCTGGAATACATAGAGGGTCAAACACTCGCGCAGTGGATGATTGATAACCCTAAACCACCAGTCGAAACTGTGCGCAACATTATTGAACAAATCGCTCAGGGTTTACGCGCCTTTCATAGGCTAGATATGCTCCATCAAGATATACGCCCAGAAAACATCATGATTGACACAACGGGTACGGTAAAAATAATAGATTTCGGCTCAACCAGTGTGGCAGGTATCGACGAAATGAAATCAGCAGATGAAGAACACGCGATATTAGGTACCGCACAATTCACGGCTCCGGAATATTTCCTTGGTGAATTCCCTACGGCGAAAGCAGATCAATTTTCACTCGCGGTTATTGCCTATCAAATGCTTTCTGGAAAATTGCCTTATGGAACTCAAGTGGCCAAAGCACGCTCGCGTTCTGCACAAAGAAGATTACATTATAAAAGCGTGATTGGTGATGATACCGATATACCACTCTGGATAGATTTCACCTTGCGTAGAGCGCTTAACCCAGACCCGCTCAAGCGTTACGATGTATTGAGTGAATTTGTGTACGATTTAAGGCACCCGAACAAAAACTTTATCAATCAAACAAAACCGCCACTAATGCAAAGAAACCCCACGGTTTTTTGGCAATCTGTTGCAGCGATACAGCTAGTGATTATTATTGCATTATTAGCGTTTAAATAGACTAATAAAAAAGAAAAAAGTGGCTAAAAGTATGGGGGTGCCATTAGTTAACAACTTAACTTTTTAACCAGCATGAACATTGTATGCCGACCATTGCTCATTAATTATACGACGGACTTTAGCGAGCTTATCGTTTTGTTGTCTAAAAACGAATAACTCATTTATTTGACTTGTCATTTCTGGCTCTTGGTGAGCCTAGAAAAGCCACCCCCCCACTTTTAGGCGGTTTTCTATTATCTATGGCAAAACTAGACTTTTAATAAGCCATTCGAACTAAAACTGTCGTTATAAAGTCGTCATAAATACTTTGCTACAAGCTTGGAATTTACCACGATTTATATTCTAAGAATTTACCGTTCATGGTAATTACTACGCGATCGCCCGCGGGGTTTTCTTCTTTGTCGATATGCATAGAAAAATCAATCGCGCTCATAATGCCATCGCCAAATTTTTCTTTGATTATTTCTTTAATCGTGTCTCCATATACTCCAACAATTTCGTAAAAGCGATAGACTACGGGGTCTGTCGGTACGACTTTATCCCAGCTTTTATGAGGAAAATCTTGTAGTGCTCCTGATACTTCAGTGCTTAAACCAAGAACTTCACATACTTTATCTGCAGGTTCTTTAGCTAAGCTGTTCATACCTAAACACGCTGAAGTTAAAAACACGGGTGATATAGAAACTTTCTCAGCAAGTTCTTCCCAACTAATCGCTGCGGATTTCTTGGCGGCAAAAATTTCTTCAGTCATTTCAATTTTTTTCATCATAAACTCCTTTAAATTATGGGCTAAGCTATTAACGTATGAATGAGGTGTTTATATTATTTACAAAACTAGATGTATTTTATCTATGGAATCAAATGGATTCTGGTGACTCAATTCATGGCAACTCATCAATTTTCACTAATTGCGCAGTAAGGCTATCCGAGCTTCCTACTTGATAAGCTTGTTCCACTAATAATTCTGCTGCCAAATCAAGATCATCGATATGCTCTTCGATAGTATCGATAATAAAATCATCACTGACATGTTCGTAAACACCGTCTGTTGTCATGAAAAACACGTCGTCTAGTTTCATGGGGGTGGTTTGATAATCGATATCCAGAATCGAATAAATGCCAAGCCCTCTATTGAGATAACTGATTTCATCCGATACTCGCAAGCAATGATCTGTTGTTAATTGTTCCAGTTTTCCTGCTCTCAATCGATAAATACGCGTATCACCGATATGTAGAATATGGGCGGTGGTAGATTTGAGAATTAGCGAGCTAAAGGTACACACATAGTCTTTGTCATTATCAGGGTGTCCATGAGTTTTCTGTGACTGTGCGTGCAACCATGAGTTAGTTGCTATAAGGACTTGTTCGGCAGAACGTTTTACTGCTGAGGATTTAGACGTGTCGTAATAATCATCTAAAAACCCAGCAACGCTTGTTTCACTGGCGATCTGGCTTATGTAACTATTATTAATACCGTCGGCTATAGCCAAAGCGATTCCTTTGGATGACAGTAAAGGTTCTTCGGGATAGTAAGATCCATGAAAATCCTGATTGATTTCTTTACGACCTTTATCTGAATATTCGCCTATTGATACGGTTAGTTTACCCGGCATTTTTGTATCCCATTTTTTATTTTCTGGTTTCTCTAATATTTGATTCATGGTTATTTTCTGCCAATTTTAAATTTACTTAAGAATTTGCAAAATGCATGCCAAGTTAATAAAAGTTAAAGCCTGTTAATTTTAATGCGAGTTATTTGTTTTAATTAAATTACTGATTAATATAGATTTAATAGGTCATGAACTGCCGTTTACAGTTTATGTTGAAGTCTTTATTTAGGTTTAATGATGGGGTTCAGCAAAAGAATCAGAGTGCTTGAGTGTAAAAGCCTATGTATTTGAAGATTCAAATAAAAAAAGGCCTGTAAGTAGGGGGGTGACAATTTTTAAAAGCGCATGATAGCGGTATTATGGTGCAATAGTGTTTTCTATCGCACCAGTTAGGCGCTAGCGAATGTGTTGCTCGCTAAAATACCGCGTAATTCTGGTAAACATGAGCCGCAGTTAGTGCCTGCCTGTAAACATTCACCTATTTGTTCTGGCGTGGTTAACTCTTTTTCATTTATCGCCTTTAGAATGGTTTTCTCTCCCACATTAAAGCAGGCGCAGACTGTTTTGCCTGCGTCTTCCTGATCAGCAGGAGGTTTACCGCTAAGTAAGCTGATACGCTCACTTCTTGATATTTCTTCTTTTTGAAAAAGGCTGATTAGCCAGTCACGTGGCGGTAGTTTTTCATTGGGGCCAATAAAGATGATATTGATTAATTTCGAGCCTCTAAACTGGGCTGCTCTATACGTGTGGTTAGATTTATCGAAGTATTCAATCCATTCATCTTCACTGATTGTGCCGAGCAGTTCTTTAGAGAACGCTGCCCAATTTGGGCCACAGTGATACCCTGCCATTTCATAACGCCAGAAACCACGTCCACGAGATTTAACCCAGTATTTGGCAAAACCAAGATCAAGATTGGTTGAGTTGTTAGACAGGATAAAGCCATGCCAGTTTCCCACATAGGGTTCTATATTGACGATACCGTGTTTTGATTCTGGCTGACCGGAAATAGGATCAACCACTGACGGGATTAAAGCGCCTACATTCGCGCGACTACTAAATTGGCCATTCCAATGTATGGGCAGGAATATACTGCCGCGTTGCTGTTTGTCAGAATATTGAACTCTGACAATCACGGATTTTTCCAGCGGTCCGTTTATCCGTGCAAGGCTGCGATCCGTTAATCCATATTGTGCCGCATCAAGCGGATTTACTTCCACAAAAGGCTCATGGATATGTGCAGATAAACGGGGCGATACACCTGTGCGTGTCATGGTATGCCAGTGATCACGAACTCGGCCTGTATTGAGTATCAGGTCAAATTCTTTGGTGGTGCTGAATGCGGGCGCCCTGGGTGTTACGCTAATAAAACGTGCTTTGCCATCGGGCGTATTAAATTTTCCATTCGAAAAAAGTCGCTTAGTCCCTGCTGGTGATTCTGCTGTTATTGGCCAGGGCTTGATAGGAAACGTTTCGTATTCCTGATTAGTGATATTCTGTAATTCACTAATGTTAAAAAAGCGATGAGCGTTTGCCTTATCGTCGTTTTCAAATGCTGATAATGCAGCATGTTCACGAAAGATATCCGCCGCTGATGCATAAGGAAAGTGTTCTGCATACCCCATACGATGGGCAACTTCAGTAATAATGTCCCAATCTGCTTTAGCTTGACCGGGAGCAGTTAAAAAAGAACGGCGACGAGAAATATGACGATCCGAATTGGTGACAGTGCCGTCATTTTCGCCCCATGTTAGAGCAGGTAACAAAATATCCGCAACTTTAGCGGTGTCTGTTTCTCTGACACAATCCGAAACAATGACTAACTCGCACTTTTTCAGCGCTGCTTTTACTTTTTCAGCATCAGGCATGCTGACAACAGGGTTCGTTGCCATTATCCAAACCGCTTTAACTTTGCCTTGATCGATGGCTTCGAATAAATCGACAGCTTTTAAGCCTTGTTTATTAGCGATAGTGGGCGAATTCCAGAAGCGTTGCACACGGTCACAATGCTCTGGGTTTTCAAGATCCATGTGAGCGGCGAGTTGATTGGCTAAACCGCCAACTTCTCTGCCACCCATGGCATTGGGTTGTCCGGTAAATGAAAAGGGTCCCATGCCTGGTCGGCCAATTCTTCCTGTGAAAAGGTGGCAGTTAATGATTGCATTACCTTTATCAACACCACTGGATGATTGATTAATACCCTGTGAAAAAACAGTGACAACTTTTTCGGTATTGGCAAACAGGTTATAAAACTCACTGACATCTTCTTCTGCAAGTGCGCATTGTTCAGCAACACTCGCAATACTGGGGGCTGATTCCTTTGCCGTCTGTAAAGCACCATCTATTCCACTGGTACAGTTTTCAGTAAAGAAGTTGTTTTCTATATCGAGTTCTTTTAAATAATTAAGTAATCCATTGAATAGAACCGCATCGGTTCCTGGTTTTAAAGAAAGTTGAATATCTGCAGCGCTAGTAGTTTGTGTTTCACGCGGATCAATATTGATGACTTTTAATTTAGGGTTGGCTTTTTTAGCACGCACTATTTGCTGAAATAAAATAGGGTGGCACCAGGCGGCATTGCTACCTGTTAATACAATTAAGTTGGCTTTATCTAAATCTTCAAAGCTACACGGTACGCAATCTTCACCAAATGCGCGTTTATATGCAGCAACCGCTGATGACATGCACAGTCGTGAATTGGTATCGATATTCGCAGAGCCAATGAAGCCCTTCATCAATTTATTGGCAACGTAGTAATCTTCGGTTAACAATTGCCCTGATACGTAAAAAGCGACAGCATCTGCACCATGTTCGTCAATTATTTCAGAAAAGCGCCCTGAAATAGTGCTAAGTGCTTGATCCCAGCTAACTTGTTCTCCTTTTATTTCAGGGTATAGCAATCTATCCTGTAGATAGGCCGTCTCCCCAAGCGCTGTTCCCTTAGAGCATAAGCGTCCGTAATTCGCAGGATGATCAGGATCTCCTTTAACTGATACCACACCTTGCTCATCCATTGAGGCTAATACACCACAACCTACACCACAGTAGGGGCAAGTAGTTTTAATACTTCCAGTTTGTAATACATTCATACAGATCGTTAAACCATTAAGTGTTTCATGCTTTTTATTTGCAACTTATATGCCAAAGGTATTTATGGCTGTAAGTAGGGGGGTGGCTTTGATGAAAATAAGAAATGCACTTGTATGATGCAATTCTAATGTTTGATGCCTTATTTTGAAGAAGAATATTCTACTGATAATAATTACTGATAGAAATTCGAGAACTTTTAATTTGAGTAATAGTGTTATATATCAGTAAGTTAATAGTTAATTCAGTTAGTCTTTGTTTATTTTTGGCATGGGCTTTGCAAAGGTTCTAATAATTATAGAAAAATAGTTATTGGAGTTTTAAGTGAAAATTAGCAGTAGCAAAAGTAAACCAAAACATAAATCAACATACAAAAGCATTCTTAAGAAGGTGACTTTGTCTATCAGTGTCGCTTTCACAATAAGTGCTGCACTAATCACACTTCCTGCTCATGCAGAAATAGGCGAACCTGAAAAAGAAGATTTGAAGTTCGGTTTCATCAAACTAACCGATATGGCTCCATTAGCGATTGCATACGAAAAAGGGTATTTCGAAGACGAAGGACTATACGTAAAGCTAGAAGCACAGGCGAACTGGAAAGTACTTCTAGATGGCGTTATCGATGGTCAATTAGATGGTGCGCATATGTTGGCTGGTCAGCCGCTTGCAGCAACCATCGGTTTTGGTACTAAAGCACATATTGTTACACCTTTTTCCATGGACTTGAATGGCAACGGTATTACGGTATCGAACGCTGTTTGGGAAGAAATGAAAAAACACGTTGAGTACAAAGATGAAAAGCCTGTTCATCCAATCAGTGCTGCTGCGTTAAAACCCGTTGTTGAATCTTACAAAGATAAAGGTAAGGCATTCAAAATGGGTATGGTATTTCCTGTATCTACACATAACTACGAACTACGTTACTGGCTAGCGGCGGGTGGTTTAAACCCTGGTTATTACGCACCTTCTAAGGGCGATATCAAAGGTCAACTACAAGCAGATGTTCAACTTTCAGTAACACCACCACCACAAATGCCAGCAACCATGGAAGCAGGCACAATCGATGGTTATTGCGTCGGTGAGCCATGGAACCAGCAAGCAGTATTCAAAGGCATTGGTGTTCCAGTTATAACTGACTACGAAATCTGGAAAGATAACCCGGAAAAAGTATTTGGTATGACGGATGAATTTACTAAAAAATACCCAAATACCACGGCAAGAATTGTTAAAGCAATGATTCGTGCGGCTAAATGGTTAGATGAAGACAACAACAAAAATAGAATGGAAGCAGTAAAGATTCTTGCTAAGCCAAACTATGTTGGTGCAGATGTTGACGTTATCGCTAACTCAATGACAGGTACATTTGAATACGAGAAAGGCGATAAGCGTGAAGTGCCTGATTTCAATGTGTTCTTCCGTTATAACGCAACTTACCCTTATTACTCAGATGCTATCTGGTACCTCACGCAAATGCGTCGCTGGGGACAGATTGATGAAAAGAAATCAGACACTTGGTATACCGATATGGCGAAGAAAGTGTACAAGCCAGAGTTATACAAAGTTGCTGCATTAGAATTAATTGCAGAAGGAAAAATTTCGAAAGAAGAGTTTCCTGATTTTGCGACTGAAACCGGATTTAAACCAGCTCAAAATGAATTTATCGATGGTCTTACTTACGACGGTAGCAAGCCAAATGACTATATTGAGTCATTTAAAATCGGCCTAAAAGGCGATGACAAAGGCTAACAAGTTCCTAGCGGTTCCCGCCCACTTTCTTTAGAGATTGTGTGGCGGGCTTTTTAGGCCAGGAAACAAGGAAGAGGATAAAGCAGTGAGTACGCAAAGCATAGAATCCAGAACATTTAGTAAAGCAGACTTTAAAGCATTTTTTGTCAGTTTTGCTGTGCCTATTTTAGGTGTTCTAATCTTTTTGATGCTATGGAGTTTATTAGCGCCAAAAGTTGTGACATCTTTGGGTGCAGTGCCAGGCCCAAAACAGGTTTACTCACAATTTGAAGCGTTAGTTGTTGAGCATAAAGATGAGCGCCAAAAGCAGGTCGCTTTTTATGAAAGACAAGAAACACGCAATGCCAAGAAGTTAGCAAAAGACCCAGAAGCAACCATTAAGGTTCGTAAATACGCGGGTAATCCAACGTTTTTTGATCAGATCATTACCAGTGTAGTGACTGTAATGGCAGGGTTTTTATTAGCCTCTTTGATCGCAATTCCCATTGGAATAGTCGCAGGGTTAAGTAAAACGGTTTATGCCGCTTTAAATCCATTGGTGCAAATATTTAAACCGGTTTCTCCACTCGCATGGTTGCCAATTGTAACCATGATCGTGAGTGCGACCTACGTTACATCCGATGATGCATGGTTTGATAAATCATTTTTAAACTCTGCAATTACGGTTCTACTTTGTTGCTTGTGGCCAACCATTATCAGTACTGCAGTTGGCGTTACCAATGTGAGTAAAGATTTGCAAAATGTCAGCCATGTCTTGCGCTTAAGCTGGTGGACGCATGTAAGAAAAATTGTTTTACCTTCAGCCATTCCAATGATTTTTACAGGTTTACGTTTGTCATTGGGTATTGCGTGGATGGTATTAATTGCGGCAGAAATGCTGTCGCAGAACCCTGGTTTAGGAAAGTTTGTTTGGGATGAATTCCAGAACGGCAGTTCTAATTCACTGGGTAGAATCATGGTAGCGGTCGTTGTGATAGGCCTGATAGGCTTTTTACTGGATCGAATCATGCTGTTTCTACAGAAAAAAGTGTCTTGGGATAAGTCGGTTGCATTACGTTAATAGAAGACGCCATGCGTGCATTAGTACGCTGATAACAGTCTGATAGGAGGTTTGATCATGGAAAAAATTCATCTTGAATTAACAGGCGTAAATATGGATTTTCCTACGCCTAATGGTTCGTTTAGAGCGTTAGAAAACGTCAATCTTAAGATCAAAAAAGGTGAGTTTGTCTCAATCATTGGTCATTCGGGTTGTGGTAAATCGACCGTTTTAAATGTCATCGCTGGGCTTTATCAAGCAACCGCTGGTGGCGTGATTTTAAACGGTAAAGAAGTGACTGTTCCAGGACCTGAGCGTGCGATGGTTTTTCAAAATCATTCTTTATTGCCATGGTTAACAGCCTACGAAAATGTTGAGCTTGCCGTTAAAACTATTTTTAAAGGCAAAAAAAGCAAAGCAGAAATGCGCGAATGGATTGAACACAATATGCAACTGGTGCATATGGAACATGCACTGGATAAGCGTCCCGATGAAATATCAGGTGGAATGAAGCAGCGCGTCGGTATCGCAAGAGCTTTAGCAATGGAACCTGAAGTTCTATTACTGGATGAACCTTTTGGTGCCTTAGACGCCTTAACACGCGCGCACTTACAAGATTCAGTGATGGAAATACAAGCCGATCTTGGTAACACCATGATGATGGTTACTCATGATGTTGATGAGGCAGTACTTTTGTCTGATCGTATAGTGATGATGACAAATGGACCTGCAGCAACCGTTGGCGAAATACTCGAGGTTAATTTACCGCAGCCACGTGACAGAATTAAGGTGTCTGAGAGTACCCAGTACAACCATTGTCGTCATGAAGTATTGCGTTTCTTGTATGAGAGACATGGAAAAAAAGCAGAAGAATTAACAGAAGATGAAACTATTGACGAGACTGTTGTCGATAGTTCAGAAAAATCGCCCGTTGTTGATTTCAAAGAAAGTCAGCAACCAAAGAATAAAGTAGCTTAGCAACCAACTAGCTACAAAATAATAATTACAATAAAGTGGACCGTCAGACTCTAGCGGGATCTGACTTGATGATCAGGAACGGAAGGTATTTATATTGGTTTGGTTTCTCCTCCTATGTAGCTTTTACCAAAATACCTTTTGTTCCTGATTTCTTTTTTGTAAAAAATGTAGAGCAAGCCCTTCTTCAAAGATAACGAAACATAAAAAACACTAAAAAAAACGCGTCAAAGTAGGGGGGTGGCTTTTATTTAAACCGTAACTGAAGCGAAGGGGATTAATGCAATGCATGCTCAACTCTTGGAAATAACCACTAAGCGCAAAGATCGTTTAGGGGCGCAGTTAAAATTTAAATTGCTGGCAATCGCTATGGATTGCGCAAAGTTCTGGGAATACCCGGAAGAAATCGACCAATATCTGATTCAGGCTGTGAGTAGAATTCCTCAATCAAAATTATTTTACGTGATTGATTTTCAAGGCTTACAGATAAGCTCTAATATTTTCCCCGACGGATCAACCAAACGACATGCACGCGGTCAGGATTTATCGAAGCGACCCTATACGCATAATATCCACAGTGAAAAAGGCTTTGCATTATCGCCAGTGTATTTAAGTAGTGTTGATCATAAGCCCAGCATCACTGCGACCCACCCTGTGTTTCATGAAAACGGAAATATATTAGGTTTTGTGGTCGCTGATTTTGATATTGATGACTTCCCTGATAATGACCTTAAAGTGAATCAAGAACAGTCCTGGCGGCAAATAAAAGGTGATCCTGCTATTCGCAAGAACCTGTTTCAGCAAGAGCGTGTTATCAGTGCAATGGATCAGAACCTGGATCAGGTGCATAAAATTATTACCAATTTAGTCTGCAACCGCGGGATTTTTCACGCGAAGCTGCATTATGGTAGTTCACGAGCAACATTGTGGGCTTACGAGCGGCCTTACGAATATCAGTTACACGTTCTGGATGAGATTATTAATCCTGATGTGTGTCTTGCTTATCCGTCGCATCCATATCCTACGGAATCTACCGTACCTGAGCACCAGGTAAAAATGGTATTGGATAGGCTAAAGGATCTTAGAAATGCCGATGAAACGGTCTATTTACGCTCAGGATCCATAAATGTGATCAATGGCATGGTAGGGCTCACGTTTTCTTGTGATGGCTCTCACTACATGACTGTTAAAGAGTTTCTAAGCAAAGCGGATAGTTTTTGGTTCGGCTAGCCTAAATTAATCTATTTCACCCTTTTGCCGTTTTTTAAATTGGCACCCCCCTACTTATAGGCAGTTTTTTGGTAACCCTTAAAACTGCTTTTTTATGCGTGCTTTCGGCTGGTTTTCTGTTTTTCCTCTATTGCTTCTCTGTCATCTCTTCATTTGATGGTGAATCAGTTTATCGCCGTATCTTCGGGGTAAAGTTAGCAGATGATCTTGACGGTTTTTAGTGATGCTGTGTTGAGATAAACAAAACATCCACCGCAAAAGAAATAAAAAAGTTGTTCAATCTAACAAGTGGTGGGATCGTTTTTTTAGGAAAATGGTGACTGTTTCACATTAATTTAAAATTTTTTTAAAAAAATATCAGCACTAAGATATTGATTATCCGATAAATCTATTTTTAATCTTTCTATACAAGATAATTTTCTTATTTTATTTGGAACTAATCAGAAATGTTACCGTCAAATGTTTATATGGAGGGACTTTCCTTACCTTCATATTGGTTCCAGAGAGGTCATGGTTGATACACTTCAGCTGCGCATATCTTCTCCCCATGGCTAATCTGGGACCGTTTTTTTACAATATTTTTATTTATAATAATTTCTTGTATAAAAATAACCCTCAAAAAAAAAGAGAGCCTAGGCTCTCTTTTTTTTTGTCTAATTAAAGACTGTTTTACTATTAAGTACGATCTTATTTACCAGTGAATTCTGGGTAAGCTTCCATACCACACTCACCAATATCAACACCTTCGTACTCTTCTTCTTCAGATACTCGAATACCCATAATCATCTTGATAACCATCCAGACGATGAATGAAGTAACAAATACCCAGACAAAGATAGTGATAGCACCCATGATCTGACCAAAGAAGCTAGCGCCATCATTCGTTAGAGGTACAGCAAGTAGTCCCCAAAGACCAACAACACCGTGAACAGAAATCGCACCAACTGGATCATCTATTTTCATTTTATCAAGCGTGATGATTGAGAATACAACGATAAGACCACCGATACCGCCGATGATAGTAGCCATTAATGGTGTAGGAGTAGAAGGCTCAGCAGTGATTGCTACAAGACCTGCTAATGCGCCGTTAAGTGCCATTGTTAAGTCAGCTTTACCGAACATTAAGCGTGCAACGATAAGTGCAACAATAACGCCACCAGCAGCAGCTGCATTTGTATTTAAGAATACCATTGCAACAGAGTTAGCATTTGCAACATCACCTAGCTTAAGTACAGAACCACCGTTAAATCCGAACCAACCCATCCAAAGGATGAATGTACCTAGTGTTGCTAAAGGTAAGTTAGAACCAGGGATTGGTGTGATTTTTCCATCTTTACCGTATTTGCCTTTTCTTGCGCCGAGTAAAATAACACCCGATAACGCAGCAGCAGCACCAGCCATGTGAACGATACCAGAACCAGCGAAGTCAGAGAATCCGAAGTCATCGCCTAGGCTATACATACCGAATACTGATTTTCCGCCCCAAGTCCAAGAACCTTCCATTGGGTAGATGAAAGCAGTCATTACTACAGCGAAAAGTAGGAAAGACCATAACTTCATACGCTCAGCAACTGCACCAGAAACGATAGACATTGCAGTTGCAACGAAAACTACCTGGAAGAAGAAGTCAGATGCGTTTGAGTAAACAGATCCGCCATCAAATTTAGCTTCTGCAGATTCAGCTAATACCGCAGCCGTTAAACCTTCAGCTGTTTTAGCGCCATCTAAAGCAATATCTTTAAGGAACATACCGCCGTCATACATAATCTCGTAACCTACAACTAAGTATGCAGTACAAGCGATAGCAAAAAGTGCGACGTTCTTGGTTAAAATTTCGGTTGTACTTTTCGATCGTACCAAACCTGCTTCTAGCATGGCAAAACCCGCTGCCATCCACATTACTAATGCGCCACATACCAAGAAGTAAAAGGTATCTAACGCATACTGTAATTCAAATATATTATTTTCCATTGTGAAATACTCCTGTTTCGTATTCTAAATAATTTAATTAAAAGGACTCTTTATTAAGAGGCTTTTGTTTAAAGTGCTTCGGGTCCAGTTTCACCCGTGCGAATACGAATGGTTTGTTCTATATCAGTGACGAAAATTTTGCCGTCTCCGATCTTTCCCGTATTTGCTGCTTTAGTGACTGACTCAATGACTTGATCAACGATGTCATCAGAAACAGCGGCTTCTATTTTTACCTTAGGTAGAAAATCAACAACGTATTCAGCACCACGATAAAGTTCTGTGTGGCCTTTCTGTCTGCCGAATCCTTTTACTTCTGTAACAGTGATTCCGGATATGCCAATTTCTGATAATGCTTCACGTACATCATCTAACTTGAAGGGTTTAACTATTGCAGTGATCAATTTCATTGCGTTCTTTCTCCATATTGATATTAAAAAGCAGTGTGCTTATGCGTACTTCGCAAAATACGTGCCAACTTTAAAAAAGGCGCTATCGGTGTTATTCAGTGGGGCTTAGGGCAACTAGAAGGAGGAAATTCGAGATAAAAGCACCAATAAGGTGCATTAGTGTGATAAAAAGCACCATAATAGTTTCGGGGAGATAAATAACTGCGAGTTTTGTTTATTTAAGCCCTTTTAGAAGTTGGCTCAAAGATTGCATTGTTAATTTAAATTCAAGATTTTTGTTAATTACATTAATAACTCTCAGATACATTACCTTTTAGTTTCAGGATAAAAAGTTGGCTAAAGATATACAGACTCAATTCTCACCAAATGAAATTAGCGACACTATTAGTATTGCGATAATCGTATTAGATGAGTCATTGCGAGTTCGCCAAATGAATGCTGCTGCTGAAAATTTATTTGGCCAGTCTAGAGAGCGCATTATCGATAAACCATTTTCCGTGATATTGCATGAAGACATCATGAGGGATCACCTTGATTTTGTGATTGAAAATGAGGAGCCGCAAGCGGTTCGTGGTCGCTATCTAAAAGGTCAGCAAAAGAAAGATATTATTGTTGATTGTGTTGCTACCCCGTTTATCAAAAATTCCAAGTTAAAAGGAATTGTACTCGAGCTGTATCGAACCGATTTTCAATTAAGAATCGCGCGTGAAGAGCAGTTATTAAGTCAGCAAGAAGCTACTCAAAGTTTAGTCAGGGGAATGGCACACGAAATTAAAAATCCTTTAGGAGGATTGCGTGGTGCTGCACAGCTACTCGATTCTGAGTTAGACAGTGAAGAGTTAAAAGAATACACCCGAATTATCATTTCTGAAGCAGACCGTTTGCAAAAATTAGTGGATCGACTATTGGGCTCAAGACAGCCAACCAAAAATCAATGGATCAACATTCACGAAGTTTTGGAGCGGGTTCGCCGGTTAGTTAAAGCGGATATACCTAAGGGTGTAAATTTACAATTTGATTACGACCCGAGTATTCCCGAGTTACAAGCAGATTTGGATAATTTGATTCAAATTGTTTTTAACATTGTAGGTAATGCCTTAAAAGCGGTCGGTGATTCAGGCAACATTTTATTTAGAACACGAATACTAAGAAATTACGTCATCAATAACAAACAGTATCGGTTAGCCCTAAAACTGGAAGTCATTGATGATGGTGGTGGCGTTCCGGAAAATATTCGTAACAAGCTATTCTTTCCCATGATTAGCGGTTCAGCCAATGGCACTGGGCTTGGTTTATCCATCGCCCAATCATTAGCGAATCGACATCATGGGGTGATTGAGTTTACATCGGAACCCGGCGAAACCTGTTTTACGCTGTTATTACCAATAGATAATTCAAAAGCAGATTAATCCACAGTAGCAATACGTAGTTACATTGAAATAAAACTGAAATTTTTAAAAGAGGCGAGACAAAGTGCCAACAAGAAAACCAGAAAAATTATGGATAGTAGATGACGACCAGTCCATTCGTTGGGTTTTACAAAAGGCGTTAGAAAAAGCGGGTATGGCCGTTCGTGCTTACGAATTTGCCAGTGATTTAATCCGCGACTTAAACGATGCTGATGTGGAAAATCCTGAAGCCGTTATTTCAGATATACGCATGCCTGGCATGAGCGGTTTTGAGTTGATTAAAGAAATTCACAGCCTTTATCCAGATTTGCCTGTGATTATAATGACGGCGCATTCGGATATGGATAGTGCAATGTCCGCATACGAAAGTGGTGCTTTTGAATACTTGCCAAAGCCTTTTGATATCAACGAGGCCACTGAACTCGCCAGACGTGCTTGCTCGATCAACAAAGTTAAAAGTGGGCAAGTTGCAGAAAATGCACCGTTAGATTCACCACAGGAAATTATTGGTCAGTCAGTAGCAATGCAGGAATTGTTCCGCTCGATAGGGCGACTCAGTAAAACCAGTATTTCAGTTTTGATCACGGGTGAGTCTGGAACCGGTAAAGAATTGGTGGCTAAAGCGTTGCATACCCACAGCCCCAGAGCGAATAGAACGTTTATCGCGATAAACACGGCTGCAATTCCTAAAGAGTTACTTGAATCTGAATTATTTGGGCATGAAAAAGGCTCATTCACTGGCGCACAAACACAGCGAATTGGGCGATTTGAGCAGGCCGATGGCGGCACGTTATTTCTCGATGAAATTGGGGATATGCCAGCTGAATTACAAACACGTTTACTTCGTGTTTTAGCGGATGGCGAATTTTATCGAGTCGGTGGCACTAAAGCGATTAAAGTGGATGTGCGCGTAGTGGCGGCAACCCATCAAAACTTAGAAGAGCACGTAAAAAATGGCACATTCCGTGAAGATTTATTCCATCGTCTCAACGTTATTCGATTGCAGATACCGGCATTAAGAGAGAGAGATGAAGATATTATCGTTCTATTGAATCACTTCCTGGCACAAGCCGCGATTGAACTGAACGCAGAGCAAAAACGATTGAGCAATGAAGTCAGTGATTACCTTCAAACCTTAGAATGGCCGGGTAATGTTCGTCAGTTAGAAAATGTCAGTCGCTGGTTAACCGTAATGGCAACGGGCAGTGAAATTACCATGGAGGATTTACCGCAAGAATTAAAGCAAAGCGATGAACAAAAGGCGAGCAACTGGGAAGCGTTGTTATTTCAAAATTTATTGCAAAGACTCAATCGTGGCGACACTCGAATTCTTGATGATGTTACCCCTAAATTTGAAACCATCGCATTGAATGCGGCATTACAAAAAACCGGTGGTAGAAAAAAAGATGCGGCTGAATTACTGGGTTGGGGTAGAAATACATTAACCAGAAAGTTAAAAGAACTGGATGCTTCTTAATTCTGTGAAAAATGATAAATTTTGATATTATGCAGCGCTTATTTTTAACATCTTTAATGAGTCATTTAGTTAAAAAAGCCACCCCCCCACTTATAGCGCTATTTTTTGCACAAGTTCTATTTAGTACGTTATTGGGTTATTCAGGACATATAGGAAGCGTAGAAGCCATGGAAAAATTACCAGCAGAAATCGTAAAAACCGCAGAAGAAACTGAATTCACAGTCATCTGGATGCACGGCTTAGGCGCAGACGGAAATGATTTTGTGCCAGTGATTCCTGAATTACGTTTACCGGCTTCGCTAAAAGTTAAATTTATTTTCCCACACGCGCCATCACGACCAGTAACATTAAATAATGGCATGTCGATGCCAGCGTGGTATGACTTGCTGTCATTAGACAGAAGTAAAAATGCCAATGAAGATGATATCTTAACCACGGTCACATGGATCAATAAAATGATTGATGATGAAATTGAAAGTGGCACACCTTCAGAAAAAATTCTGCTAGCTGGCTTCTCGCAAGGTGGCGTAATAGCACTTCACACTGGTTTGCGTTATCCGAAGAAACTGGGTGGAATCATGGCACTTTCTACTTACATTCCGTTTGCCGACAACTTGCTGGGTGAAGTCCCAGACGTGCAAAAGGGCATGGCTATTTTTGCTGCTCACGGTCAACAAGATCCGGTGATTCCATTCGCTAGCTGGCAAGATTATGTGCCGCAATTAGAAGCCAAAGGTTTTGATGTTGAAGCACACTCCTATCAAATGGAGCATTCCGTGAATATGGAAGAAATTAACGATATTTCTGCCTGGTTACAAAAAACACTCAAATAAACGAAGTGGTTGTTTTTCTAACTGGTAACAAAATAAGGAATAAAAAGTGCCCCAAAGGTGGGGGGTGGCTTTTTCATCGAATAGAACCTTGATTTACTGTTATTAGACAAGTGATCAAGTGTTGATATCCGGCGAAATACTAAATTTGTCATCTACATACTTGATGATGAATTGTGTTGATTGATCATCTTTGAGTATTTCTCTCGCCACTAACGGTTCCAGTTTCACTCTGATATGTTGTGCGAGATTGCGTGCGCCGTACTCTTCATCGTAATAAGTGTATAGCTGCTGTCTCGCGGTTTCATCTAATTCAAGAGTGGCGTTTTTGGCTTTTAGTCGTAGATTTAGTTTTTCAAGTTCCACATCCAGTATCTTATCTAGAAACTCATCGCTTAAATAATCATACGATAAAATTCTATCGATTCTGTTTAAAAATTCAGGATCAAATTTTTTCTGTAAGGCTTGCTTAAGATGGCTTTTTTCATCGATGGTATTGCTTCCAAACCATTTTTTTATGCCTTTGTTTTGTGCGGCGCGATGTGCATTTAATTCTTTAACGCCAATATTGCTGGTCATGAATATTAGGCAGTTACTAAAATCAATCTCATGCGTACCGGATGACAACACGAGATGACCGGTATCCAGCACATTCAATAGCGCGCGGATTACTTCTGTACTGGCTTTTTCAAGCTCATCGAATAACACAATACCGGGTTTGCTAAAGCTACCTTTGATAGCATCGCTATCAAATAAAGAATGCCCTTCTTTACTGCCAACATAACCTGGAGGAGCGCCCGTTAAAGAGGCGGCATAATGCTCTTGAGCGAGCGTATTCATATCTATCCGGCAAAAATTGTCGGTGCTGCCCAAGATACTTTTTGCAATAATTTTGACGGTTTCAGTTTTGCCGACACCTGTGGGGCCAAGAAATAGGTTAACCGCCAATGGACGATGTTTTATGCCGAAGTCTGCTTTCACCAGATATAACATTTCCTCTACTGAGGACAAAACATCATCTTGACCGATGATGTTTGTCCGTAGAGCATTCATAACGTCTTCAGGTTTGAAATGAAAGCGTGATTGTCGGGCTAAGGTATTATCCGTAGTAGGTTTTTCATACCTGGCCTTATCGATACTGGTCTGATTTGCTGACAATCTTTCGTTTATGAATGGCATGATCGACTCGATTTTTTTGCTCGAATATCTTAGTAACGTAAGCGTTATTCGCCGGCTGTTTTTTCTTTGCCATCAACGGGTAAATCACCGACAGGGCATTCTGCAACACCGATAGTTTTACGAGTCAGTGCTTCCACATCTTCTCGGGTTTTTTCGGCATCCAATACCCAGCTTCGGTAAAAATCAAATGGGCAATCAGCAACGCCTTTATCGCCATCGCCAGAGTTGTAAACACCGGTATAACCACGATGCAATAATTTAAAGAGATGGTTTTGAGATTGATCATTTGCACGAGCATCGCGAATCTGGCTAACAGATAACTGAGCGTATTGAACACCCATATCTTCTTCGCCACATTCACCTAATGTTCTTCCATCAAAGCCAATAAGTGCTGAGTGCCCAAAGTATGAATAAACACCATCAAAACCAGTCGCATTAGCAACGGCAACGTAACTATTATTTGCCCACGCCATAGACTTGGCCATCATCACTTGCTGTTCTTTAGCAGGGTACATATAGCCCTGACATCGAATGATTAATTCTGCGCCTTTCATGGCACAGTCACGCCAAATCTCTGGATAGTTGCCATCATCACAGATAATTAAGCTTATTTTCATGCCCTTAGGGCCTTCACTGACATACGTGGTATCACCTGGATACCAACCTTCAATAGGACACCATGGAATACATTTGCGGTATTTCTGTACGATTTCACCTTGATCATTTATCAACACTAAAGTGTTGTATGGGGCTTTATTAGGGTGATCTTCGTGTCTTTCTCCTGTTAGAGAAAATACGCCCCATGTATTTGCTTCTTTACATGCGGCACTGAATATTGCTGTTTCATCGCCCGGAATAGTGGCTGCTGTAGCCATCATTTCGTCTTTGTCGTACATGATGCCCATGGTGCTGTATTCAGGAAATATAACTAAATCCATTCCTGGAAGGCCTTGCTTCATGCCTTTGATCATTTCCGCAATATTGTGTGCATTCTCTAACACTTCTTCACGAGTATGTAATCTTGGCATTTTGTAATTTACTACAGCAACACCTACTGTATCTGCACTGCTGGAAACGTCACCGTGTCTCATGCGTATTCTCCGATATAAATATGATTAAAAAGCGTCGAAAAAGCTAGTTGGAAGTGTGTATAAACGTATATGTATTCCAACCAGCCCTAATCGATTATTGAGTTCTGACTACTGCTTTAATGACTGATCATCCAAGGTCGCATAGAAGGAAACATCTTGTTACCTTCAGCCGTATACATAAGGTTGCTCGCTCGTTTTTTGTTTTCGCAACCGCAACCACTTTTAAGCATTTCGGCATTTTCTGCGCGTGAATCAACCGTTGAATGTTGAGGCTCATGTTGAGCCTTCTCATTCTTTTCCATCGCTTGTTTTTTCTCTTTAGGCATTTCAAAAAGTGCAGGCGACATGATAATCACACGTGGTGATAACGTTTGACACTCAGGACAACAAGCTGGCTTTGCATGGTCTTCCATACTTGCAAGCTCATAGAACAAACCGTGTTCAGAACATTTATAATCGTAAACTGGCATTGTTATTCTCCTTTAGCTGTTAGTCTTCATCCGGTGCAATAGGCATATCAATACTGCCATCAAGGTATTTTGTTGGGCCATCTGCACTTGGATTAATGTCGAAATCAAAGATGTCGGTAGGCAACCACAGAGTGGCACAGGAGTTGGGCACATCGACCACACCACTGATATGGCCCTGCACTGGTGCAGTTCCCAGGAGTGAGTATGCTTGTGCGCCTGAGTAACCAAACTTTTTCAGGTATTCGATAGCATTCAAACAAGCCTGTCTGTAGGCAACCTGCACATCTAGGTAATGCTGTTCGCCTTCTTCATCGACAGAGATGCCTTCAAAGATTAGATAGTCTTCATATTTTGGAGCAATAGGACTTGGTTTGAAAATAGGGTTTTTAATACCGTAAGCTTCCATACCGTTTTTAACCAGATTTACACGCATGTGAATCCAGCCCGCCATTTCGATTGCACCACAGAATGTGATTTCGCCATCACCCTGACTGAAATGAAGGTCACCTACTGAAAGTCCGCCGCCTTTTACATAAACAGGGAAGTAAACTTTTGAGCCACGAGATAAATCTTTAATATCACAGTTACCGCCATGTTCACGTGGTGGTACGGTTCTAGCCGCTTCTGCAGCTGCTGCTTTAGCGTCGTCTTTAGACATACGTCCCATGTGTGCTGTATCCACATAAGGAAGTGTTGCTAGTGGTGGTACTCTGTCTGGGTCTGTCGCCACTAATGCTGATTCACGCTTATTCCACTCATCCAGTAGTTCCTGTGATGGCAGACAACCAATTAAGCCAGGGTGTATAAGACCTGCAAATTCTACGCCTGGGATATGACGTGAGCTGGTGAACATACCTTTAAAATCCCAGATAGATTTTTGTGCGTCTGGGTAATGCTCTGTTAAGAAGCCACCGCCATTTTGTTTCGAGAAGAAACCGTTAAAGCCCCATTGGCTATCATCAAAAGTCCCGATATCAAGTATATCTACAACTAACAAATCACCAGGTTCTGCACCTTCAACACCGACAGGACCAGATAGGAAATGTACTTGCGTTAAATCGACGTCTCGAACATCGGCAGCATCATCGTCATTTTTTATTTGTCCGCCAGTCCAGTCGATACATTCGATAATGAAATCATCGCCTGGTTTCACCGTTTCGACCATCGGAATATCTGGATGCCAACGATTATGAAGTTTGTCATTATCGTAAGCAGACTCGTTTAGGTTTACTTTAATAATTGTGTCTGTCATTTTAAACTCCTACTGTAATTACAGTGTTTGAAAATTTGTGGTTGTTGATAACGTTTAAATCTATCCAAATGGCTCTATACGGATAAATATTTCTTGATTTGCTCGGTGTTTACTTCATCTCTAAGATCCTCGTGTATAAAATTACCCTTATCGATAACGATGATGCGATCTGCGATTGCCATAGTGAAACTAAGCACCTGTTCTGAAACGATAATTGTGATATCACGCATCTTTTTAATTTCATTAAGAACGTTTGCGATATCTTTAATAATGGAGGGCTGAATACCTTCGGTAGGCTCATCTAGTAATAAGACTTTAGGGTTTGTGACAAGTGCTCTCGCAATAGCTAATTGTTGCTGCTGTCCACCAGAAAGGTTTCCACCTTTACGTTTTCGCATATCTTGTAATACAGGGAATAGGGCATAGATATCATCTGGGATTCTCTTTAATTTCGAGACTTCCATTCCTGTTTCTATATTTTCTTGAACGGTCAGTGAAGGAAAAATCATTCTGCCTTGAGGGACGTAGGCAATACCGTTTTCGACTCTTTTGTAACTGTCTGTATTCGTAACATTTACACCATCGATACTAATTTGACCGTCGGTGGAATCAAGAATGCCAATCAATGATTTAAACAGCGTGGTTTTACCCATTCCATTGCGGCCCATAATTGCTAATGTTTCATTTTTTGGGACAGTAAAATCCAGGCCATGTATGACCTCACTTTGACCGTAGCTAACTTTTAAGTTTGAGACGTCTAGCATCTGAATACCTTCGTTATTTGGTTAATAGTTGTTTGATTAATAGTTATTTAGGTCTTAGTGACCAAGATATACTTCAATAACTTTTGGATCGTTTTGTACTTCTTCCATATTCCCGGCGGCTAGTATTTTGCCTTGGTGTAAAACGGTTACCTTATGCGCTATACGCTCAACAAACTCCATGTCGTGTTCTATAACGAGAACAGAACGACCTTTACTAATTTTGTTCAAAAGTTCTGCGGTTTGTTCTCTCTCTTTTACACTCATGCCGGCCACAGGCTCATCGAGCATTAATAATTGAGGGTCCTGAATAAGTAACATGCCGATTTCAAGCCATTGCTTTTGGCCATGACTTAATAATCCAGCTTCAGTATCTAAGTCATCTTGCAGCATGATTTCACTGGCTGTTTGATTGATCTTTTCAAGAACTTCGGAGGATCGTTTAAACATCAATGAGCCAGCAACAGTTCGACCATAAGGGTAAGAAATTTCGAGGTTTTCCAGGACGGTTAAATTTTCATAAATCGATGGTGTTTGAAATTTACGTCCAACCCCCGCCCTTACAATTTCATGTTCAGACATTTTAGTAAGCTCCTCATTTAGGAACTTAATACTGCCCGAGGTTGATTTGGTTTTACCGCAAATCAAATCTAGAACGGTAGTCTTACCTGCTCCATTGGGTCCAATGACTACGTGGAGCTCATTTTGATCGAGATAAAAATTCAAGCTATCTACCGCTTTGAAACCATCAAATGAAACGGTGAGATCTTCTATTGCTAAAGTAAAATCAGTATTTGAATTCATTTATTACTCCAGAAAGTAATGTATAAAAAGTAATGTCAATCAGGGTGCACATGAGATTTAAGCTGCACTCTCATCAGACTTCTTTTCAACAATTTCGGGTGAGTCTTCTTTGGTTTTTTTAGATTTTGAAAATCTATCGGTAATGTAGTGTCCGTAGTCATCCCAAAGCCCTGCTAAACCATTCGGGAAGAACATAACGACAGAGATGAATAAGCCACCCATCAAAAACAGCCATAATTCAGGGAATGATTCAGAGAAGGCGGTCTTACCGAAGTTAATTAATAAGGTTCCGTAGACTGCACCTATGAGTGACATTCTGCCGCCAACTGCGGCAAAGATGACCATCTCAATCGAAGGAACGATGCCAACAAAAGAAGGGGACATGAAGCCCACCTGCAGTGTGAACATCGCGCCGCCGATCGATGAAATTAAGGCAGAAAAACAGAAGATGAATATTTTAAAATTGGAAACGTCGTAGCCAGAGAAACGCACACGATCTTCCTTATCTCTAATGGCTAACAGCAAGCTACCAAACTTACTCGTTAGAATAAGTCTTGAAAGTAAAATAACCCCTAACAGCAACGCTACATTGATGAAGTAGAAGATGTACTTTGCGCTATCAGTGGTGATGTCCCAGCCGTTTAAGGTACGTAAATCAGTAATACCATTAATACCGCCTGTATATCCTTGCTGACCCACAATTAATATTGTCAAAATAACCGCTATAACTTGCGTAATTATTGCAAAATAAACCCCACCAACACGGCGTTTAAACATTGCTGCACCGATAATATAAGCAAAAGCGGCAGGTAATATCAGGATGGCTAAAATGGTTAATGTAAGACTGTTGAAAGGCTCCCAAAACCAAGGTAGTGAAGTTAACTGGTTCCAATCCATGAAATCAGGAATACCAGGGGTAGATTGGATTTTAGTGTTCTCTACAGATGAAGCTTCAAGCTTCAAAAACATGGCCATGCCATAGCCACCTAAGCCAAAGAAAACACCTTGTCCTAAGCTTAATATTCCACCGTAACCCCAAAGAAGAACAAGGCTGACTGCAGGGAATGCATAAGTAAGGTATTTGCCCACTAAATTAAGACGAAAAATATCTAAAAATAAAGGGAAGATAACAAGTATCAAGGTCGCTAAGATCAGAAACCCTGTGAGACCTTTTTTGCCTCCCATCATTTTTTCATATACAAAGTTCATACTATCTCCAGAATAAATATAAGTTTTTCTATGGTTTATAGTTAATAGTTTTAACGACGAACCTTGCTCGCGAATAAGCCTTCAGGCTTAAACATTAAGATCAAGACAAGTGCAAATAAGGTGTATACCTTTGCCATTGATCCACTGATAAAGAATTCTAATATTGATTGTGCCTGAGCGATGCTAAAGGCCGATACGATTGTGCCGATCAAGCTTGCTGCACCACCAAATACAACTACCATAAATGTATCAACGATATACAAAGTGCCGGTTGTTGGGCCTGTTGAAGCTATGGTTGTAAAAGCTGCTCCTGCGATGCCTGCTATTCCACAACCTAACGCAAAGGTATATCTATCTACTTTTTTAGTATTTATACCGACAGCACCACTCATTACTCGATTTTGAGTAGTAGCTCTTACACGTAATCCCCAGCTTGATTTGTACAGTAAGTAGAAAACACCTAAAGTTACAACGGCAGTTAAAGCTAGAACAAACATGCCATTTAAAGGAATATCAATAGTCTCTGTTGGTTGGTAAGAACCTAATAACCAGTCAGGTAAAGTTGGGCTTACTTCTCGTGCTCCGAAAAGAGTTCGGAATGATTGCTGCATAATTAAGCTTAAACCCCAGGTTGCAAGGAGAGTATCTAGAGGTCTTTTGTATAGATGCCGTATCAAGACAAATTCAGCTAAGTAGCCTAAAACTCCTGCAACAAAGAAGGCGACCACGATTGCAAAAATAAAGTAATAAGGCATGAAACTAGGAAAATAAGTTTCTGTAAGTGAAGACATAAAATAGGTCGTATATGCGCCAACAGCCATGAATTCACCATGAGCCATGTTAATAACGCCCATTTGACCAAATATAATCGCCAGGCCAAGTGCCATTAATAGAAGTACGCTGAATAAACTAATACCAGCAAATCCTTGCATTGCGAATATAGAAACCAACTCGCTAGATGTGTAATCGCCCATTTGATAATCTCCGTATTAAATAGAACTTTTTTGTGTTGCAAATAATGCTTACTTGTAAATGGTCTATCGACTTTCTAAGAAGTGAGTAATGCGGGTTTATACCCACATTACTCTGTTTCAACTTAAAGCTTATTGATAACCAGCTGGGAATGGATCTGGTTCAATTAACTCAGATGTGTAAACAACTGTTGCTTGACCGTCTTTCTTCCATTGGCCAACACGAGCTTTACTCCATAAGTGATGGTTCTTATGTAATTTCACATAACCTTCTGGTGCAGTTGTTAATTCAATATCGCCTTTTTCAGACTCTGCTACGACTTTATCAACATCAAATGATCCCGCTCTTTCAACCGCAGCTTTCCATAACCAAGGACCTAAGTAAGCAGCTTGAGTTACATCACCTATTACACTATCGTCACCCCACATTTCCTTAAATGCAGCAACAAATTTCTTGTTGTTTTCGTTATCCTGGCTTTGGAAATACTTCATGATTGAGTAGAAACCTTCAAGGTTTTCACCACCGATACCCAATACTTCATCCTCTGTAACTGAGATTGTTAACAGTGTTTGTTTCTTAGAGGTGATACCTGCAGCTTTTAGCTGCTTGAACCATGCAACGTTACTTCCACCAACGACAGCTGCGTAGATAACGTCAGGCTTTTTCAAACGGATTTTGTTGATAACAGAACCGAATTGAGTATCGCCAAGAGGCTTGTATTCTTCACCAACAACTTTTCCACCTAACACTTTTTCAATGTGCTTACGCGCAATTTTCATTGAGGTTCTTGGCCAGATATAGTCAGAACCGATCAGGTAAAACGTTTTAGCTTTCTTTTCTTTTGCTACCCAGTTAAGTCCATCGAGGATTTGTTGAGTTGCTTCCTGACCTGTGTAGATAACGTTTTTAGACTGTTCCAGACCTTCGTAGAACGTTGGGTAGTAGAGAAGTCCATTTTCTTTTTCAAATACAGGTAAAACAGCCTTACGAGAAGCCGAAGTCCAGGCGCCAAATACTGCAGCTACTTTATCTTGAACTAATAATTTACGACTTTTTTCAGCAAATGTAGGCCAGTCACTAGCCCCATCTTCCTGAATCACTTCTATTTTGCGGCCTAAAATACCGCCCATATCGTTTATTTGTTTGATCGCAAGTTTTTCAGCTTCCTGAGCACCTGTTTCACTGATAGCCATTGTTCCAGTAAGTGAATGCAGTATTCCTACTGTTACTGTGTCATCCGTTACAGCTAAACCAGTAGTGCTTATTTCTGACGTTGGTGGTGTTGCCGCAATACAAGATGTAGATAAGAAAATAGCGGCAGGTAATGCCATAAATCCTTTTAATATATGTCGGCGCAATTCATTGTGCCTTTTGGAGAAACCTGAATACTTCATGTTTTTACCTCTTTAATAAAATGGAAGTTGCTTGACTGTCATTGTCCAGCGAAAGTATCCGTATCTAGAGGGTTTCTGTGAATTCGCCATTCGCACCAGTGAGGTACGTCATTTGACGCATATCCTTTGGCATGAAACTTGTATACCGATAGTAGAGGCTGTCTTTATATGATCCGAACTGGATTAAATAGGGATGTTAATCCTGATTAAATAGTTTGGTTTGAGTGACATTGGTATGAATGAACAGCATGTTTCAAAATTCAGAAGAAAATACAATCGTTTGGCTGCCAACCAGACGATGGAAGATTATGCGTTACGTTTTACCGCAAAAAGCGGACGTTTATGGTCGGTGTCACGTGTCTCTAACACTGCTTTGGGGGCTATCTCTTTTCTGGCGTTAGAAGCCATAGGTGGTGCGATTACTCTACGTTATGGTTTTGACAATACCGTGATCGCGGTGATGGTCGTTTCACTTATTATATTTCTTACAAGTTTGCCAATTAGCTATTATGCTGCGCGCTATGGTGTAGACATTGATTTACTTACCAGAGGGGCAGGTTTTGGCTATATTGGTTCAACCATAACCTCGCTAATTTATGCCTCTTTTACCTTTATTTTCTTTGCCATAGAAGCCGCAATAATGTCGCTGGCACTGGAAATGCTATTCGATATACCGCTTAGCATTGCTTATCTGCTGAGCTCATTAATGGTCATACCGCTAGCGACTCACGGAATAACCTTTATCAGTCGTTTTCAATTATGGAGTCAGCCACTTTGGTTGGTATTACAAATACTCCCATTTGTTTTTATTCTTTATTATGAATGGTCTGCTGTTGAAGACTGGACAAACTATAAAGGAACCCTGGAACAGCAACAGAATACTACCGGCTTTAATCTGATCTTTTTTGGTGCGGCATCAGGGGTCATATTCTCGCTTATCGCGCAGATAGGGGAGCAAGTTGATTTTTTACGGTTTTTACCAGAGAAGAATAAGACGAATAGTCGCCGTTGGTGGTTAGCTCTTATCTCTGCAGGACCTGGGTGGATTATAGTCGGAGCTATAAAAATTCTAGCTGGCTCATTTCTGGTGGTACTTGCTATAAACCACGGAATACCCGAAGAACTTGCTGATAATCCAACTCAAATGTACTTAATTGCGTTTAGTTTTTTAACAGACTCCCCAAACGTGGTTTTAGCACTAACCGGTATCTTCGTTATTATCAGCCAATTAAAAATTAACGTAACAAATGCTTATGCAGGGTCTATTGCCTGGTCAAACTTCTTCTCTCGTTTAACTCACAGTCATCCAGGACGAGTTGTCTGGCTGGTTTTCAACGTAACAATAGCTTTGCTACTAATGGAGCTGGGTATATATGAAGCGCTAGAGCATATACTCGGCGTTTACGCCAATGTGGCGGTAGCGTGGGTAGGAGCACTAGTCGCAGATTTAGTCATTAACAAACCACTTGGTTATAGCCCGAAGCACATAGAATTTAAGCGTGCTCATTTATACGATATTAATCCGGTTGGTTTTGGTGCAATGCTTATTGCTTCAGTTGCTGGTATCGTCTCTTATACTGGGGTATTTGGTGAATTAGCTCATGCTTTGTCACCTTATATTTCTTTGGTAACAGCATTTATAGTGTCCCCGATCATTGCAATCTATACCAAAGGAAAATACTACATAGCGCGTAAATCAAATCTACAAAAAACATCTACAAGAATATTAACTTGTACTGTTTGCCAAAATGATTTTGAGACAGAGGATATGACCTCATGCCCAGCTTACGGAGGAGCTATTTGTTCTTTATGCTGCTCATTAGACGGGCGCTGTCATGATCAATGTAAGGCTGGTGCAAGATTTAATGATCAACTGAAATTATTTATCAATAGCATTTTGCCGCATAATATTGCCGCTAAAATTGATAATAGATTGCTGCAATTTGTATTCTTGCTTAGTTTGATTTCTTCTTTGATAGCAACGGTTTTCTGGCTTGTTTATCAACAGGTTCCTAATGAGAATATAGAGGCAAACGAATTAATTACATCAGCGATGAAGAATGTATTTGTTCTGCTAATGATCATTGTAGGTGTATTAGTTTGGTTATTTGTATTAGCGACAGAAAGCCGACAATTTGCACTAGAAGAATCGCAACGCCAAACTCATTTGCTGAGCAAAGAGATAAAAGCTCACGGACAGACAGGACAAGCACTGCAAGAGGCAATGAAAACGGCAGATTCAGCCAATCTGGCCAAAAGCAGATACCTTATCGGTATCAGTCATGAATTAAGAAGCCCTTTAAATACAATACTAGGTTACACGCAATTATTAGAAAAAGATCAACGCTTGCTCGAAGATCAGGAAGCCAAGCTGACATTGATTCATCGTAGTGGCGAGCATCTAAACGATTTAATCGAAGGCATGCTGGATATATCCCGAATTGAAGCAGGTCGAATCGAATTGCGACGCGATCAACTGCCGTTAAAAATGTTAGTAGATGATTTGGCAGAGATGTTTAGCATGCAGGCGGATGCTAAAGATTTGACGTTTGTATATGACGTCACGAATCAGATCCCCGATGTTGTCATTGGCGATGAAAAACGCTTGAGACAAATACTCATCAACCTGCTTTCGAATGCAATAAAATACACCCAAAGTGGGGGGGTGACTTTTTCCGTTATCTATCGCAACCAGGTGGCTAAATTTATTATTTCAGATACCGGGGTGGGAATTGGAACGGAAGATAAAGAACTTATTTTTCAACCTTTTGAAAGAATCCGCACTCTTGATTCTCCACAAATTCCAGGTGTTGGTTTGGGACTAACGATTAGCAAATTTTTTGCCGAAATAATGGGGGGCGAAATCACCCTGCAAAGCGAACACGGCAAAGGTAGTAGTTTTCAATTATCCCTGATGTTGCCGAATGTTTCAGAGCCTACTTTACGCACCGAAGTTATCAGGCGCATAGCGTCTTATGAAGGTAGTAAAAAAACCATCATGGTGGTCGATGATGAACCTTCCCATCGTGGTCTAATCAGTGAAATTCTATCACCGCTTAATTTTGACGTTTTAGAGGCTTCTGACGCTTATAACTGTTTAGAAGGTTTGGAGGATAAAAACGTCGATTTGTTTCTGCTCGACATCTCTATGCCAGGCATGAATGGGTGGCAATTAGTGAAAGTTCTGCGAAATCGAGGCATAAAAACCCCCATTATTATGGTATCTGCTGATGCTTTTGAAAGCCCTGAAAACAATCCTAAAAATCAGGATGTTGATGCTGATAAGAGGCTGCACAATGATTATTTAATCAAACCTATTAATGATAATTTACTGCTGGATAAAATCGCCAATGTGTTGGGTTTAAGGTGGGCTTATGAAACCGAGAAAGCACTGCCTAAAAACAAAAAAACAGAACCTAAAGATAAGCCAGACTTAACAACTCTATTCAGCGGGATTAAAAAAAGTGATTGTCATGAACTTATCTCAATGGCGGAAATAGGGTATATACAAGGTATCGAAAAAATATTAACACGCATGGATAAATTAGAAAGTAATCAAGAACTTGTTAAACGGATTCGCAAATATGTGAAATGTTGTAAGTTTGCAAAAATTATTTCATTGGCTGAAAAAGGCTTAGATTCATGATTGAAAAAGAAACAAAAGGCATCGTATTAGTTGCCGATGATTCGGCGGAAGCGCTGGGTATGATCAATGAAGCATTGATCAATGAAGGTTATACAGTGCTGGTCGCAATGAATGGTGAACAAGCTATTTCAATAGCTAACCGCATGGTGCCCGACATTATTTTAATGGACATTATTATGCCGATAATGGATGGCGTAGAAGCCTGCAAAGAGCTAAAGAAAAATAGTGATTTAACGGATATACCCGTTATTTTTATGACGGGCTTAAGTGACAAAGATTATCTGTTCCAAAGCTTGGATGCGGGTGGGGTTGATTACATTAATAAACCCGTACAGTTCGATGAGTTACTAGCAAGAATCAAAGTACATTTAAGGAACTCAAAGTCGACACGAAGTGCTCACAAAGCACTGAATCAGATTGGTCAACTAGCATTTACCTGTGACGCAAACGCCAAAATAATATGGGCCACAAATACGGCGCAAAAACTTTTGGAAAGTGCCGGTATTAATACTGAAGAAAATTCTGAATTGATGTCTGAGCAAATCCGGTTTTGGCTATCCTCAAATCCAGAGAAGCATGGAAGTCTGTGGCTCAAAGATTTTGATAAGCCGATTCAGGTGTGTTTTCTAGGAAGACCAGCACCGGGCGAATACTTACTCAGGCTGACTAATGATGATGAAATCAGTACGCGCGAATTATTTTGCGAACGCTTCTCCGTCACAGAGAGAGAATCAGAAGTATTGTTTTGGCTGGTACGGGGGAAAACCAATCGAGAAATTGGCCAAATATTATCAATGAGTCCAAGAACGGTTAATAAGCATCTAGAACCGATATTTAGAAAATTAGGTGTAGAAAACAGAACCTCGGCGACAGCCGTGTGTTTACGTTTTTTGAGCCATCATTAATATCATCTAATAATTTTTGCACCACGAAGGTGCTAAAATCGTAGTTATTGCACCAAAACGATTAAATGTGACGCCGTTCTAACTCATCTAACTACCAAATTAGCTAATATTATTAGATCAACATTGGCATATAAACTGCATTAGGTGTTTAGAGTATTTCGTTCTGTCATGGTGTATTGAATTTTGCACCATAAAAAGCTGACATTTTCGGCAAACAGTACGTTAACTTTTAAGAGCCATTTAAAATGCGTGAGGATATATGCAATGACTAAATTATTTCTAACAGTAATTACTGTGTTTTTAAGCCTGGGCTTTTCGGTCACAGCATCTGCTCATTCAGGGCACGAAAACGCTTCTGTAATGCATTTGATGTTTCATGCTGTAATCACAGTAAGTATTTACCTGTCGCTAATGGCGGCTGGATTTTACGTAATTAAACGTTTACCTAAAGCGATAAAGCAACGAGTTAAGAAATAACAAGTGCCTGCAATTCAGCCATTAACAGAACAATCATCAAAGGCGCCCTCAATTAAGCCCCAGACAATACAGACGGATTCACAGGGCTGGAAGGCGCATTTGACTCTAGGGTTTGAGAAACGCTCTGGTAAATCTGTATTAGCCAGTCGAACGCAATGCGGACCTTTAACGGTACAACGCCCTTTCTACCCGGAAGGTGATGTTTGCCACTTGTACCTATTGCATCCACCGGGTGGTGTTGTTGGTGGAGATGAGCTGCATATCAATGTAGAAGCAGCTAAACAGGCTAATGCATTAATAACCACACCGGGTGCAACCAAGTTTTATCGTAATACAGGAAAATTGGCAAAACAGATTCAAATACTCACTGTTTTGAATGACTCATCACTGGAGTGGTTTCCTCAGGAAAATATATTTTTTGATGGAACCCACACGCAATTAACCACACGAATAGAACTAGAAGAATCAGCGCGTTTCATGGGGTGGGAAATTAATTGCTACGGAAGACCTGCGTCAAAAGAACTGTTCAATAACGGTAAGGTTGACACCAAACTTGAAATCACCAGAAATGGAGAACCGTTGTTACTCGATCGCTTAAAAATTATTAACAATGACGCATTACAAAGCCCCGCCAGTTTGGCCGGGTATCCTTGTTTCGGTACTTTTATTGCGACGCATGTTACGCCTCTATTACTCGAAAAAGCACGTGAGGCAATAACGGACATCGGTGGCGATCAACAAGTCGGCATTACATTGCTCGATGATATTTTAGTAGCGCGTTGCCTTGGGCAATATGCAGAACAAATTTCGACAATACTTAAATTAATCTGGATGGCTCTTCGACCTGAAGTGATGGGAAGAGATGCCTGCCATCCAAGGATATGGGCTACATAAATGCTTTTCCTATTTATCAATAGTGTTACTTCAACATTAAGAAAAAGTGCTCAAAGTGGGGGGGTGACTTTAATTCTAAAATTAAACACCTGTCCCAGTTACAGATTAAAAAGGTGGATTTAGAATGGATTTAACCCCCAGAGAAAAAGACAAACTGCTTATTTTTACCGCGGCTTTACTTGCAGAAAGACGCAAAGATCGTGGCGTAAAACTCAACTACCCAGAAGCGATTGCTTTTATCAGCGCTGCCATTATGGAAGGCGCT
This sequence comes from Cocleimonas sp. KMM 6892, assembly GCF_035798195.1. Classification (NCBI taxonomy): domain Bacteria; kingdom Pseudomonadati; phylum Pseudomonadota; class Gammaproteobacteria; order Thiotrichales; family Thiotrichaceae; genus Cocleimonas; species Cocleimonas sp. KMM 6892. The sequence goes on from NZ_JAPFBV010000001.1 coordinate 929,977, forward strand.
CGTGATGGCAGAACGGTTGCTGAATTAATGAGTTTTGGGCAAACGCTTCTTACGCGTGATGATGTCATGGAAGGGATTCCAGAAATGATTCATGACGTGCAGGTAGAAGCGACTTTTCCTGACGGCACCAAGCTGGTGACCGTGCATAACCCAATCGTATAGGACTAGAGGAGCTTTAGAATGATTCCCGGAGAAATGATCGTAGCTGCTGGTGACATTGAATTAAATGTCGGTAGAAATTCGGTAACGGTAGAAGTTGCTAATAGTGGAGATCGTCCTATTCAAGTGGGCTCGCATTATCACTTTTACGAAACAAACCATGCATTGCTCTTTGACCGTGAAAAAACCAGAGGTTTTAGACTGGATATTGCTGCAGGTACAGCAGTTCGTTTTGAGCCTGGGCAAACACGTTCGGTAACGCTTGTTGAATATGCGGGTGACCGCAAGATTTATGGTTTCAATGCCGAAGTTATGGGAGCGCTTTGATGATTAAAAACAGTGGACGACTAAATACAGTTGAGGACTCTAATGAGTAAGATAAGCCGACAAGCCTACGCAGAAATGTACGGACCTACGACGGGTGATCGTTTACGTTTAGGTGATACAGAACTCTGGCTGGAGGTCGAAAAAGATCTCACAACCTATGGTGATGAAGTGAAATTTGGTGGCGGAAAAGTTATCCGCGACGGCATGGGTCAAAGCCAGCGTGTATCGGCAGAAGTTGCCGATACAGTAATAACCAATGCCCTGATAGTAGATCATTGGGGAATAATAAAAGCAGATATAGGTATCAAGAACGGACGAATCTCAGGAATCGGCAAAGCCGGTAATCCTGATGTACAGCCGAATGTTGATATTATTGTAGGTCCGGGAACAGAAGCGATCGCAGGAGAAGGTTCAATAATCACTGCGGGTGGCATCGATGCACATATCCATTTCATTTGTCCGCAACAAATTGAAGAAGCACTAACGTCTGGCGTTACAACGATGCTGGGTGGAGGAACAGGACCAGCGACCGGAACCAACGCCACTACGTGTACCCCAGGCCCATGGAATATACACCGCATGTTAGAAGCTGCGGAAGAATTCCCGATGAACTTAGGGTTCATGGGTAAAGGGAATGCGAGTTTGCCAGAAGCATTGGATGAGCAAGTTGAAGCTGGTGTGATGGGTCTAAAACTGCATGAAGATTGGGGAACAACATCTGCTTCAATCGATACCTGTTTATCTGTTGCAGAACGTCACGATATACAAGTGGCGATACACACCGATACGCTCAATGAATCTGGATTTGTTGAAGACACGATTGCCGCTTTTAAAGAACGCACCATTCATACGTTTCATACGGAAGGTGCAGGCGGAGGTCACGCCCCTGATATCATCAAAGCATGTGGTGAACTAAATGTTTTACCATCATCAACAAATCCAACGCGTCCTTACACCATAAACACGGTTGATGAACATCTTGATATGCTGATGGTTTGTCATCACCTTGATCCAAGCATCGCTGAAGACGTGGCATTTGCAGAATCACGAATTCGCAGAGAAACGATTGCCGCTGAAGATATATTGCATGACTTGGGTGCGTTTTCAATGATTGCGTCTGATTCGCAAGCGATGGGACGCGTCGGAGAAGTTATAAGCCGCACATGGCAAACTGCACATAAAATGAAAGTACAACGCGGAAGTCTCGACGGTGATCCCGCACAAAATGACAATAATCGTATTAAGCGCTATATCGCTAAATATACGATTAACCCTGCACTTTCTCATGGAATGTCCCACGAAATAGGCTCGATTGAAGTCGGCAAACTTGCCGATATCGTTTTGTGGAAACCTGCTTTTTTTGCCACTAAACCCAGCATGATAATCAAAGGCGGAATGATTGCATCAGCGCCGATGGGTGATCCGAATGCGTCTATTCCAACACCTCAGCCTGTGCATTATCGTCCCATGTTTGGTGCCTATGGTGGAGCGCGTTTAGCCACAAGAATGACCTTCCTTTCTAAAGCGAGCATCGATGCAGGTATAACCGATCAGCTCAATTTAAAGAGTTTGATTGGTGAGACCAAAGGCTGCCGTACGGTGAAGAAAACCGACATGATCCACAACAGCTATATGCCAAAAATAGAAGTCGATTCACAAACCTATGAAGTACGTGCCGATGGTAATTTATTAACTTGCGAGCCAGCTGATGTGTTGCCGCTTGCGCAGCGTTACTTCTTGTTTTAATGACTCGTTTGAGTATAAAAAGTAAATGATTAAATTCGAAAAAAAGATAGATAAAACAGCCGCTACTGCAGAAACGACCTTAACGCTGGGAAAAGATCAGCGAGAAAAAAGCAGACTGAAAGTCACTCTGGATGATGGTCGCGATGGTGGTTTGTTTTTTGCCAAGGGCACCAGTTTTCAAGATGGAGATTTAATCATCAGCACCGATGGTGAAACGGTAGTGGAAATTAAAGCGGCGGCAGAAACAGTATCTACCGTGCATTGTGATGATCCATTGTTATTAGCAAAGGCGTGCTATCACCTCGGAAATCGACACATTCCACTGCAAATTGATGCGACCGAATTGCGCTATCAGCATGATCATGTTTTAGACGAAATGGTCAGAGGTTTAGGATTGGAAGTAACCACTGAGCAGGCACCTTTCGAACCAGAATCTGGTGCATACAGTGGCGGCGGGCATCACCATCATGCGGATGATCACGCGCATGATCATAGCCATAAGCATGATCAAAGCCACGATCATGACCATAACCACAGTCATTCTCATGACTGATTCACATCTAAGCCTGCTTAAGCTTTTACAACTCAGCAGTCCAACGCTTCCTGTAGGTGCATTTGCATACTCGCAAGGCCTGGAATCAGCGATTGATTCAGGGATCATTAAAGACAGTAAAGCACTTCGCGTGTGGTTAACAGATTCGCTTGAGTTGAGTCTGAAACATGTCGATCTGCCGATTTTTTTTCGTCTATACCATGCTTGGCAAAATGATGATTTGAATGCTGTGATGGAGTGGAATCAAATACTGCGTGCGCAAAGAGAAACAAATGAATTGCGCAGTGAGGATCATCACTTGGGACTTGCACTAGCAAGATTGCTAAAAGATCTGGATGTTACCGAAGCCAAAGCACTGCATAAAAGAAATGATCTTTGTTTCATCACATTATTCACCCTGGCGGCGAACAAATGGAACATAGATATCCAACAGGCGGCCAATGGTTTTGTCTGGTCGTGGTTGGATAATCAGATCGCTGCAGCGATTAAACTAGTGCCACTTGGTCAAACAGATGGACAGAAAGTGCTTTCTGATTTGCTGCCTAAAATCCCTAATATCGTTGAGCAGAGCACATTGATTGAAGATGATGATATTGGCGCATCGTTACCGATGATGGCAATTCTTAGTGCGCAGCATGAAACACAGTATTCAAGATTGTTCAGATCTTGAGTCATAAATTTTCTTGAAAGAATGAATAAATAAGGAAGAGTTTAAATGAGCAATGATCAAGTATTACGCGTCGGTGTTGGCGGCCCAGTAGGGTCAGGAAAAACAGCATTACTGCGTCAACTATGCAAAAGAATGCAGGACGATTACGACCTTGCCGTCGTCACTAATGATATTTACACCAAAGAAGATGCAGAGTTTTTACTGCGCCATAATGCGCTTGATGCCGATCGTATCATGGGCGTTGAAACAGGTGGTTGTCCACATACCGCGATTCGTGAGGATGCATCGATCAATTTGTCTGCTGTGGATACCATGTGTGATCGTTTCCCAGATCTTGATTTTGTGATTATCGAAAGCGGTGGAGATAACCTGAGTGCCACATTCAGCCCTGAATTGTCTGATCTAACAATCTATGTGATTGATGTTGCTGCTGGCGATAAAATTCCTCGAAAAGGTGGTCCTGGCATAACCAAGTCTGATCTATTAATTATCAATAAAACCGATTTAGCGCCGATGGTGGGTGCTTCTCTGGAAGTCATGGATCAAGACACCAAACGTATGCGTGGCGATAAACCTTATCTTTTTACCAACTTGAAAGATGGTGAAAATGTTGAGGCAGTTATCGACTTTATTGTTGATAAAGGGATGTTAAAGCCTGTTAGTGACTGATGTTCTTTTGATAACTACTTAGATCTGATAATAAAAAAAACGGCCTATAAGTAGGGGGGTGGCTATGGTGTTAGCTATCCCTATATCTCGTTAATTCTTAATGGTATTCCTTGTTTTTAAAGCCCTTGTAATTATTTTGAAAATCCAATAATATGTATTAAATACACAAAATAACACAAAAGCACATAATTACCCAATCATCCAACAATGAGTCTCTCTTGATTGGGTCATATTGGAGGAGATAAACGAGTTTAGTTTGAAATCTGCGAATTTCACTGGCTTACATGCACCTCAACAATGGAAATAGGGAAAAGATATGAAAAACATTCTGCTTAAACTTACTGCTTCGATGGTCTTATTTAGTGCTTCAACCGCTGCCTTATCTGAATCTCTTACGGTGTATAGTGCGCTCGAGGAAGAAGAAATTGCGGTTTATATGAAAGCTGCCAAGAAAGCGATGCCAGATGTAGATATAAACGTACTGCGCTTATCTACCGGTAAACTGGGGGCACGCTTACTCGCTGAAGCTGATAATCCACAAGCTGACGTGATCTGGGGTTGGGCTGTGACAGCCATGATGGATCCACAAGTTTTAAAATTACTCGAACCCGTTAAAGTTGCCGGTGTCGAAAAACTCGCTCCGGAGTTTCGTGATGCTGACAGCAAATGGTTTGCTCAAATGGGGTATATGGGAGCGTTCTGTGTAAATAAAGAACGCCTTGAAAAGAAAGGCTTAAAAATGCCAGAAAGCTGGGCAGATCTGGCTGACCCTAAATTTAAAGGTGAAGTGCTGATGCCTGATCCTAATTCATCAGGTACTGGCTATTTACACGTGAATGCAGTTTTGCAGTCACTAGGTCTGGAAAAAGGTTGGGCGCAACTTGAAGCGGTTGATCCAAACATGGCGCAATATACGTCATCTGGTTCAAAGCCTTGTAAAGCTGCAAGAACGGGTGAATATACCGTCGGTATTTCGTTAGCCTTTACAGCCATGAAATCAATCGAAGACGGCTATCCGCTAGCAATGGTATTTCCTAAAGGCGGCGTTGGTTATGAACTAGAAGCATCAGGGCTTTTAGCGAGTAGCGATAACAAAAAAGACGCAAAACGTTTTCTAGATTGGAGCATGTCAGAAAGCGCAATCACTATGTTTGGCCAGTATAAAGCATTAATCACTATGCCAGGTGTCACACAGTCAGAAGCTGCAAAAGCATCTGGTCTTCCTGCTGATTTAAGCACCATTCTTGCACCGGTTAATTTTGTTGAGTCAGCTGGTCGACAGACTGCAATCAAAGCGGAATGGCGAGAAAAGTTCGCACGCTAATCTAAAGAGCCTGCGAATAGATGCTTCTTTTAGCTATCTGTTCGTAGGCTATTTCTATTCGTATCATATTAATGATGTTTAGTATGGTATTCATGTAAATCACGTAAGTGACAATATTTCATGGAATGAATCATTCATGTATTTAACTGTGCGCAACGCAACCAAACTCTATGGGTCATTCACCGCTTTAGATGATGTATCTATATCCATTGAACAGGGTGAATTCGTCTGCCTTCTAGGGCCAAGCGGGTGTGGTAAAACCACCTTGTTACGACTCATCGCTGGTTTAACTGATATCGATAGTGGTGAAGTGACATTAGAGGGTGAGTCTTTGTCTGGACTTCCTGCACGCAAACGCGGATTTGGCATCGTTTTTCAGTCCTATTCTTTATTTCCTAATATGACGATTGCCGAAAATATCGGTTATGGATTAAAAATCAGGGACACTCCTGTTAATCAAATAAATACACGAGTTACTGAATTATTAGATTTGATAAAATTGCCACAGATTGCAGACAAATTTCCTGGTCAGCTTTCAGGCGGTCAGCAACAACGTGTTGCACTGGCGCGAGCGATTGCCGTTGATCCACGAGTTCTTTTACTCGATGAGCCACTTTCAGCACTGGACGCAAAAGTACGCGGAGATTTGCGCGATGAAATTTTACAATTGCAACGTGCATTAGGAATTCCCACGTTAATGGTGACTCACGATCAAGAGGAAGCACTAGCGCTGGCCGACAAAATCATTTGTATGAATCAAGGTGCAGTAGTGCAGGCGGGAACACCTAAAGAACTGTATCAAAAACCAGCAACACGATTTGTTGCTGATTTCATGGGAACAAGTAACCTCATCAAGACTGAAGTTATTAGAAGTTTTATGCCGGAATTACTCGGTATGCGACCCGAAGGCGATGATGAGCTTTATGATGCCTGTATTCGCCCAGAAGCAATCAAGATTGAACCTAACTTAAATGGCGATGCGCTAGTCAAATCCATCGGTTTTCTAGGTAACTTAAGTAAGATCAAACTAGAAAGTACGCTGGGTGATTTGATTGTAGAAGTACACGGCGCAATAGATCTCGAAGAAAATCAAAATGTATCGCTGCAGATAAATCCCGCTGATTGTAACTGGGTTCTCAATGATGTTGTAGAGACGGCCTCATGAAAGCAGTGTCCAGTAGAGGTTTTGATGGAGATAAACTGTTAACAATAACCTGTGTGGTTATTCCGCTGGTAGCGTTGGCACTATTTTTTCTTTATCCGATGTACATTGTTTTTATTCGTTCAATCACTTTGCCTGACGGTGGATTGGGCTTACAAAATTATATAGAAACACTTTCATCAACAGGTTTCTGGCGTGCCACTCGACACTCGATGTTAATGGGTTTGACGACCATGGTATTTAGTGTTCTTTTTGGGTTTATCATTGCGCTAGGGCTACATCGATGTTCATTTAAAGGTAAGTGGATAATACGCGCGGTCATTATCTTGCCGTTACTCGCACCCTCGCTGGTTCAAGCGCTTGGATTGATATTTCTGTTGGGTCGTAATGGTGTGATTAATCGCTTTTTTGGCCTTGAGTTAGACATCTATGGGTTCTGGGGCTTAACCATTGCAAATACCTTATATGCGCTTCCTCAGGTCGTTATGATTATTAGCGCTTCGTTAGTGTTACTGGATCAACGTTTATATGAAGCGGCAGAGATTATGGGAGCAAAACCATTACGACAGTTCCGAGATCTCACACTGCCTGCTATTTACTATGCTGTGCTCAACGCTGCTTTTGTCGTATTCATCATAACGATCACAGATTTTGGTAATGCGGCAGTTATAGGTGGAGATTATTCAGTGCTTGCAACTGAGATATATACACAAGTCATAGGATTACGAAATTTCAATATGGGCGCTGTCGTGGGTATTATGTTGCTGTTGCCTACGGTCATTTCCTATTATATTGAACGTAAAGCAATGCAGCGCCAGCAAGGCAAAACAAGTAGTAATATCCAGGCCTTCGTTCCCAAATTCATGCCTTATAGAGATATCCCGATGGCGGTTGCATGCTACTTAATCATCGGGGCTATACTTGCGGTGATTGGTATTGTGGTTTATGCGAGTTTTGTAAAACTTTGGCCTTACAATTTTGATTTTACGTTTAAACATTTTGATATAACGTTGGCGGGAGGATACTCCTCATTGTGGATAACGATTGCAATTTCATTAGGAGCAGCAATCGGTGGCACATTTTTAATTTTCATTCTGGCTTTTGGATTACTTCGTTTGCCACAGAAATTATCTCAGGCACTTCAAGTGTTAGCGGCAATGCCAGCAGCAGTTCCTGGAATAGTGTTAGGTCTTGCTTATATTCTAACTTTCAATTCTACGTCAACACCGCTTCATGTTTTGTATGGAACGGCCATATTGATTGCTGCAATTAATTTTTATCACTATCATACGCAAGCTTTTTTAACGGTGATGACAGGTTTTCGTCAGTTCCCTGCAGCACTTGAAGAAGCATCGAGTACTTTAGGTGCGGGTTTGGGAAGAACCGCAATAAGCGTCATTGTCCCTTTTATTGCTCCCATGTTAGTGTCAGTTTTTTTCTTTCTCTTTATGCGTTCTATGGTGACTTTATCTGCAGTTATCTTTCTAACAACTCCGCAGCTTGATGTGGCTGCTGTAACAATAATGCGACTCGATGATGCAGGGTTAACCTCTCAAGCAGCGGCTTTTTCTACCTGTGTCATGGCGGTTGTTTGTCTTTCTCTGGGTATTATGAAATTAATATTATCGATGCAATCAAAAAATAAAGTCGTGGCAGCATAATGTGGCCTAAAGAACGACATCAACGCATCCTTTCGCTGCTGAGTAACAATCAATTAGTAAGTGCGAATGATCTTGCAGAGTTTTTATCCGTTTCCCGGGAGACAGTTCGACGAGATCTGCTTGAGCTTGAGAATAGCGGCTTAATTGACCGGGTGCATGGTGGCGCTGTATTAGCAAACAAAGGTGATGAAGCCCCGTTTGAAAAACGTAAAAATGTTCAAACTCGAGCAAAACAGGATATAGCACGCAAAGCGGTTTCACTCATTAAGCCCGGTGAATCAATCATGGTGGATGCGGGTACTACGACCTCTGCTTTTGGGCATTATCTGGCAAAACTTGCAGGAATCATGGTTGTTACAAATTCAATCGATATTGCGCAAACGATCAAGGCTAGTGGCGCTGATATTGATCTTATTCTGTTGGGTGGACAGTTGACATCAGATGTACCGGCAACTTATGGCGAACTGACTTTGTCTGAAATCCAACGCTTTAATGTTAACTTGGCTTTTATTTCGCCAGTAGCCATCGATGCCGATAAAGGTGTTTTTTCTTATGCCTTAAAAGAGGCCGAAGTCGCTAAAGCCATGATATCTAAAGCCAGTAAAAGCGTGATTTTAAGCGACCATTCCAAGATTGGTGAAACTAACCGCGTGCGCTTCGCTGAAACGAATGAGATTAATTATTTGATAACAGATAACAAGGTAAAACCGGAGCAGTTAAAACCGTTTGAAAAAACCGGTGTTGAGATAATTTCTGAAAAATCGAATAAAGATTAAATTAAGTATTTTCTAAATGCTTAATTCAAAAAATTGGAGTGAGACTATGATTATGACAAGTTCAGATGATTACGACTACACACAAGTTTTAAGTGATTGTGAGATATGGGCTGAGGAAGCAGCAGTCTTGGCTCGCCAGTATTTTCGACAGCCAACCAAGGTCGATTTCAAAGAAGATGAAAGCCCGGTTACTGTCATTGATCAGCTCATTGAAAATGAAATTAAAAACGCAATCAGTTTAAAGTATCCAGACGATGGAATACTGGGCGAAGAAAGCGGAATAAAGGGCGAGATTGATGATAACTTATGGGTTATCGATCCAATCGATGGAACGCGCTCTTTCGTTTCAGGTAACCCTCTGTTTGGATTTTTGCTCGCCTATGTGAAATCTGGTGTACCAGTTGCAGGTGTTATTTCTATGCCGATGTTAAATGAAATATACAGTGGGGCTGTTGGTTTACCTGCTACTTGTAATGGCAAACCCATAAAAGTTTCGAATCAAACAAGTCTCGACGAGTGCGTGCTTTATATTAACGAAGGAGAAAAGCTGGTTGCTGGTCATCCGGAAAAGCTCTCACGTTTATTGAAAGTCGGAAAGGTCAGGCGATTTTCTTATGATTGCTACCCGCACGCATTACTTGCTCAGGGGCAAATTGATGCTGTTATCGATTACGATCTAAAGCCTTATGATTATTTTTCTTTGTCTGCGGTTATAGAAGCTGCGGGAGGTATTGTGACTGATTGGAAAGGGAAAAAACTGGATATGAATTCAAAAGGAGATGTTGTTTCAGCCGCAACTCCCGAACTGCATAAAGCACTGATAGATTTGCTCGATATATTAAAATTTAATTAATAGTCTAAAACGGTGATCACTGAACAACCATAACGATTCTGGCAAATTCATTAGTACTGGATTCAATGTGTTGCTGATAATTTATATTGTTTAAATGCTTTTTTAAATTATCTGCTTGAATTACGCAGTTTGAAGATGATTCATTGTAGAGGGCAGCATTCCCATCAGTGCTTATATGAAAATCGCATTTCGTTGGCTCTTTGACAACCACACTGATTCCAATTTTGCTTGTGTTTGACGCCCCCGCAAATACAAGTTGTGGGAAAGTGCCAATCATTAGACATAATAAAATCTTAGCATGAAGCATATTTCAAACCAGTGTGATAATTAGTGTTAATTATCCTGATTTGAAGTCAATCTTGATTGTTTGCTGGTCAGCGATTGCATGACAGTTAGTCAGTAAATCGCCTTCTGTCGTTGATAATAACCAACGTTGAATTAAAAAAAGTGCCCCAAAGTAGGGGGGGTGCCTTTTCTATTTAAGCATTTCCAAAAAGCGCTCAAAACGTGGTTTGTAGCTGTCTTTAGTGTTTAGTGATAGAAGTATGCGCGTTGCATGTCCTCGAAGTTCAGAACGTGGAACAAATCCGTAATAACGTGAATCAGCACTATTGTCACGATTGTCGCCCATAAAGAAATAATGATCTTCAGGGATGGTAATTTTTTCGAAATTCTTAAGAGGGTTGTATTCGGTAGGTTTTACCTGAACTACATGAGGCTCTAAATCACTGAGTGACTCAAGCGCATAAACACCTTCTTCTTTATCGATATCTCGTTGTGGCTCTAGTTTTTCGTCTCTTAAATTAGTGTATTGAGCAGCTTCATCATTAATGAAAAGTTGGTTATTTCGAACTTCAATGGTATCGCCTGGTAATCCCATTAAACGTTTTATCATGCGTTTGTCTGCTGCCGCTGAGGTAAATACAATAATTTCACCGCGCTTCGGTTCGCCAGTTCTCATTAGGGAAATATCCGTGAATGGGATCTGTAAATCGTAAGCCAGTTTATTTTCCCAAACGACATCACCTTCTAAGATTGTTGGCTTCATGGAGCCCGTTGGTACTGGATGCCAATCAGCAACCGCACCTCTGAATACAAACAGAAATATGATAAAAAATATGAAACCTTTGTTGTTTCTAATAATGGAAAATAGTTTATTCATAGTATGTGTTTAGTATTAATTTATGGGTGTAATGTAAGAAAGCTGCGAACTAGAGTTCATTGGCAAAGTATTTCTGTAAGAATGTATCAAAATCCAAGGTATCTTGCGATTCTAATTTCTTCTGCTCTTTGATTGATTTTTCTGCCATTAGTTCAATTTCAGACTGTGTTTCAGGCGTTAACTGTCTTTTAATAAAATAGTCACGATGCTCTTCCGATTGACGTTTTGCAAAGTGATAATAGCTTCCATCCCGATTCAGTACTTCATCAAGTACTTTGGCTGAAGGCGTTAAGCTGGGATCTTTAACCAGCTCCATTTGTTCTGATATTGCTTTGGCGTAACAAGACTCATCATGTGTACTATTGAGTAAGTTGGCAACACCAGACATTTCATCGAGTAATTGCGTTGCCCACTCTTTCAGTGTGATTTCTTCACCTTTATTACTTAAGGTTAATCCTGGTTTGCGACCTTGATGTGCAACAGTATGTTGATTGCTGTCAATTTCTTCAGCTTCTTTGGTACAGATTTCAGGACTTTCCTGCAATAGGCAAAACAGCATAAAAATTTCTAGGAAATAGAGCTGGGTATGTGTCAGTCCGGCGGGTTTGAATACATTGATATCAACAGAACGAAGTTCTACGTATTGAATACCTCTGCTTTCAAGCGCATCGGTAGGTTTTTCAAATCCCTTGAGTACTCTTTTAGGACGAACACTGCTGTAATATTCGTTTTCGATTTGCAGGATATTGGTATTTAACTGTAAATACTTATCCCCATCTTTGAGGCCAATTTTTTCGTAATCCTCAAAAGGTGTATTGATTGCACAACGAAGACTGGCAATGTAATTTTCGAGCGAGTTGTAATTAGCTTTGATGCCACTTTTGTCTTCTTTGCTGTTGGTGTAACCAACATCACCCATTCTTAATGAAGTACCCCATTTTTCATAATAAGTGTTTCCATTAAATTCGATCATGGATTCTGGTTTGGGTTGACCCGCAAGGAATGATTTACAGATTGCTGGTGAGGCACCAAATAAATAGGGAATGATCCATCCGTAACGCTGAATGTTTCGCGTCATCCCCATATATCTTTCATTGATAAATGCTTGCGGTTCTTGCTCCGAAGCACCTTCAATTTCTTGAAATGCAGGCCAGAAATCTACTGCCACTGAATAATTGAAGTGAATGCCGGCAATTACCTGCATAATTTTACCGTAGCGTTCAGCCAGGCCCTGACGGTAAATAGACTTCATTTTACCGGCGTTACTTGAGCCATATTGGGCAATATCGATATCTTGCTCGCCCCGAATCACGCAAGGCATACTGCTGGTCCAGAGTAATTCGTTATCAGACAAATGCTGATAAACAAATATTTCTATATTTAATAGAAAGTCGAGTGACTTGTAAGCCCTATCACATGGTGGCGTGATCAGCTCTAACATCGCTTCGCCGTAATCTGTCGTGATCCACGGGTTGGTTAAAGCAGAGCCAAGCACTTCAGGATGAGGAGTCGTCGAGATGGTTCCCTCAGGATTAACACGAAGGCTCTCTTTTTCTAATCCTGTCAGGGATTTTTTGAGTAATTTAGTTGCGCCAGTTGATTCGATCTTTTCTAAGCGCTGATTCAGTGTTTGGTACAAACCAATTCCTTATGATTCATGTGAGTGTTTTTAATAGCAGGATGTTAACAGGTTTTAACGAACTGTTATTAGATTTGGATGTAGATAATGGATGTTGATATTAGTACAACAATAACAATTATGTTTAATAAACTTGCATGGCTAATACATATATAGACAAAATCACCCATGTACATAAGTGAAAAACCAATGCACGTTTATAACGAACAACAAGTTCATCGGGGTGGATGCTACTTATAATGTAGGGACGTCCATCCTCTGGATTAGAAACCACATGAGTGGCGGGATTCTGATAGGTTTCTTCTAGTGCTAAATCTACCATTCTACTGGCTGCCTGCTTGGCAGTTTCTAATTCACCATCGTCGATTTTACCGTCTTTGTTTTTATCAAAATACTCTAGGAAACTAAAGTGATTGCGTTTCCACTCTGCAAGTTTGGATAGCATCAAATTGTTAATTTCAAAATCGTTGCGTTGCTTTTTTAAGGTATGCAATTGGCCAAGAACGTATATTTTTTCACCGGGATAAATTGCATTGTACGTGTGGTGGTTGTAAGTATATAGCGGGGTAATGATTTCAGCACCGCGAGGATTAACTGTACACCTGCCCTTTTCATCTCCTAAGATAAAACCCGCCCAGCTATCTATGGAATAGTTTCTAAACCATAGCATGGGAGGGAGTTCTGGATGAGGTCCTCTGACTACCTCTCCATCATATAAAGAGGCTTTACCTTCAAGCTCTACATAACCTTGTGCAGCTGAATTCAAAACGGTTTGCGAGGTGTCTTCTATTAGACGAATGCGTCTGTATAAAAGCAGAGAAAAAATCAGGCTCATTACTGAAAAAGCAGTCATTAGCACTGCTTTTTCGTATCGTTGAGTTTCGTCAAAAAGCAATAAACTTAAAAACACTAATGGATAAATGAACGAGCTAATTAGTACGAACAGCCGTCCTTTAAAGCGGGAAATCATTCTTTCTAAACTTTAATTTAAATGTGAATAAGAGTTAAATAAAGTTTGCAGCGATGTCTACATCTTGCAACTCGCTCATGTGGAACTCAAGTAAATCAAATTCTTTGAAGCTAAACATGTTAGCCACAATGTTATCTGGAAATTGTTGAATTCTTGTATTGCTTAATGCAGCAGTATCGTTATAAAACTCACGGCGGTCTGAGATGCTTTCTTCAAGCGTACTGATACGCGTTTGTAAACGTAAAAACGCATCGCTCGCTTTTAATTCAGGATAATCTTCCGCAACTGCAAATAATCCGTTTAGGCTGGCTTCTAGTTTCATTTCAGCAGGACCAAGTTGAGGAATATTCTTAGACTGCATCGCAGACTCGACCAGGTTACGTGCCTTGATAACTTTCTCTAAGGTTTCCTGTTCGTATTTCATGTGTTGCTTACATGTATCTATGAGTTTTGGTAACTCACTATTACGTTGTTTGAGCAATACGTCGATATTACTCCAGGATTTCTTCGTATTATTTTTAAGCGTAACCAGTTGATTAAAGATAGCGACACCCCAAAACAAAGGAGCTGCAAATAAACCAAGAAATATAATAAGACCGAGACTCATAACATTTACCTTTTATTTTTAGTATTAAAGCAATATTAGCAGAAACATAAAAAGGCGATGTTTTTTTAGATAAGTGGCTATTTAAGAAAAGCTTCTAAAAAAGTGTCTATAAGTAGGGGGGTGTAATTGTTTATTAAGAAACTTACTTATACAAGGTAATACCACTAGTCTGAATATAGGTGGTGTTTCTTGACAGAATTACGGTATAAAAACTAAACTAATCGTAATAAAAATAAGAAAACACCTGCTACAACAATAAAATAACTAACAACAAGAATTATAAAAAGGGTCCTTCTCATGTCAAAGTCAGTTAAATTCGTAAAAATTGTATCGCCTATTGCATTAGCAATCGCTCTTACTGCTTGTGGTGGCGGAGGCTCATCGTTTGGGGATGGCGACACTAGTTCATCAGGAGATGATTCTGCAGTAGTAATTGCAGATTCTATTGAGTTGAGTGTCAGTTCTAGACAACTTGCATCAGATGGTTCTTCTCCGATTACGATTACAGCTATCGCAAAAGATTCTAATAATACTGCAATAGATGACGCGGACATTACTTTCGCCGTTGATAAAGATGCAACCATTATTAAAAATGCAACAGTAACCACTACGACTGACTCTGTTGATGCAACCGATGATACAGAAACGACGGTCGTAACAGCTGGTTCGATTCAAACAGCGACATTAACACCAGGTTCTGCAACGAACCAGACATTAACTGTAACGGTATCATCTGGTAATACATCAAAATCGATTACTGTAGAGGTAATTGGTACAGAGGTAACGATCGACGGACCTCAGGCAATTACTCTGAATAAAGATAATCCCTTTGTACTGAAGTTGAAAGATAGTTCCAACAAAGCTATAGCGTATGAAGCAGTCGAACTTACTTCATTAGCAGGTAATACGATTAAAACGGATAGTAATTTCGAAACTGATTCAGCCGGTGAAATTGCATTTACTGTTACTGGTGACGCAAGTGGAACAGATACTATAACGGCTAATGTACTGGGTGCTAGCTTTGAAAAAAATATTGAAGTATCGAGTGATGAATTTTCATTATCGTCAGCTTCATCTGAAGAAATAAATATAAACACAAATGCTTCCATTGATTTTATCTGGACAAAAAATGGTGTTGCTCAATCAGGCAAAACAATAACGTTAAGTGCTACACGTGGTGATATCACTAGTCAAACCGCAGTTACAGATGCAGATGGTAAAGCTAAATTTTCAATTTCATCGTCTACTGCTGGTCAAACCGTAATTACTGCTACTACAGCTGATGGTTTATCTACAACATTAAACAGGGAGTTTGTTGCAACAACACCTGCTTATTTGAATACACAAGCAGATCCAACATTGGTATCTCCTAATGGAACTAGTACCATTACAGCTAAAATACGCGATACTAATGATAATCCTGTAAAAAATAAGATAATCGATTTCCGCTTAACCGATACCGTTGATGGTGTATTGAGTGGTTCAACTGCAATTACCGATTCTCTTGGACGTGCATCGGTATCTTATACGGCAGGAAACTCGTCAAGTGCAAAAGACGGGGTTGTTATTAAAACCTTTATTCAAGGTTACCCAGCTGTTGCGGAAGATGAGATTAAACTGACTGTTGGTGGTAATGCGCTTCGTATAGTGTTAGGAGATGACCATTTACTGGAAGCAGAAGATATTTTCTATAATAAACAGTTTGGCGTTATCGTGACAGATAGTGCTGGTAATCCTGTTGTAGGACAGGATGTATCATTCAAAATCGTTCCTAAATCTTATTACAAGGGAAGCTTGTGGGATACGGGTGATGGATGGAGTGGCGCATCTGTTTATGATCCAACTAACACTGTTATTATTCAAGGTGTAACAGCGAGTTGTGTATCAGAAGACTTTGACAATGATGGTAATTTAGATAGTGGTGAAGATATAAACTTTAATGGAACACTTGAGCCAACTCATGATGCAGCAGTCACTGGATCTGGTGTTACTGATGAAAACGGTAAAATAGTTGTTGAAGTAATTTATGCAAAGAATACTGCCTGGTGGTCTGAACAAAGAATCGAAGCGACAGTAACAGTTGATGGAACTGAGTTTATTGAATACACAGACTTTAGACTTCCTGTACTTGCTGCGGATGTAAATAGTAGTGATACGACACCACCGAATTTAAATAGCCCTTATGGTACATGGGGTGGTTGTACTGATGATCCAGATGGAATTGCTCCACCATTACCTTCAGGAAATCTCACATTAGTTGTAGTAAACCCAATAACTGGCGCAGAGGTTAGCGAATTAGAAAACGACGTTTGGTACTCAATTAGCGGAGATGGAGAAATCCTTGATGCAAGTACTTACAGTCTAAATTCTAGTGTTGTGACTATCGAAACTGGTCCAAATAACTCATTCAGACTAATAGATAATAACACCGCTGTTGATAATAATGGGTACTACATTAATTTAACAATTAATGGTGTTGAGAAGATTTTCTTCTACAGAGATGATGCGGCGATAGTTCCAGAGCCTGTAGTTTCTACAGATACAACGGGGCCTGTTATCTACATTACAGGTGTTAACCCTGAGACTGTAGCGCAAAACGGTACTTATACAGATGCTGGTGCCACAGCGGTTGATGATGTTGATGGTGCTGTCACTGCAACTGCAATCTCTGGGTTACCAGTAGATACAAGCATACTTGGTTCTCATACGATTATATATAGAGCGGTGGATGCTGCAGGCAATGCTACTACTAGCACTAGAACGGTAACTGTAACGCCATAGATATTGTTCTTACATGTTAATATTAAAGCCCTCTATTTGAGGGCTTTTTTTTTAATTCAAATGTGCTAATGCTAATAAAGATGCGTAAGAAAAAATATCAACTTCTAATGATCGAGTGACCATTTTTAGAGTGTGTTTAATTTTTTTGTCTAACTCTTTATTCTTACTTAGGAGGCTCGCCTCCAATAACAGTGCTTCTGCAGAAATAATGGCACTATCAGGTAGATGTGCTTGGTTGGTCCCTTCAGGTAAAAGACTATCTGGATCTTCAATCCATAAATTATTAATGTAAAACTTTTCCCAAGCTACGTTTGCTATCTCTAGTCCTATTTTTTTAGCTTCATCATCCTTATTAGCCATTCCCCATTTCATTAAACCCCAAGAGACAGCGGCATAATCATAGAAAGTTCCTGTCATGTTATTCGCGGCAGAACGACGAAGCTCTTTACCATCCCATAAACTGATAAGAAATTCGGATAAATCTTTTCCACTACTCTTTATTGAGGTGTCATATTGAGATCCTCGGGCAAATGCAGCCAGTGTTAGCCCATTCATTCCTGACAGTAGTTTTATATCACGTGGAATTTCTCTGGTTTTATTTCGGTGTTGTTTTAGTTTAAACTTAAGGTTCTTGAGCTTTTTAGAGGTTTCGCTATAACTGAGGCCAAGTTTGCTGGCTAATTCATTAACACTCATTTTTTGTCTGGGTAAGTTGCCTGCTGGTAGTTCTGCTGCTCGATTTAGACCCCAGAAATGAGTCGTTACTAATAGCTCTTCGGGCGTTAATATTTTCTTCAGTTCTTCTTGCTGCCATAAGTAATAACCTCCTTCTTCATTTTTTGAATCTACTGCTGAAAGACTTGCTATATAGGCATTTTTTTCACCTCGCATCTCGTTTTGTAAAAAATACAACGTCTCTAGTGCAATATCTCTGTAGTTAGAATTTTGATAATAATCTGCCGCATCAAAATACAGTAGAGTCATTAATGCATTGGTATAGAGCATCTTTTCAAAATGTGGTGTTTCCCAATCTGGATCAATTGTGTAACGGTAAAAGCCACCTGCTACTTCATCATGAAGACCTAGCTGTGACATCTTTTGAAGTGTTAAATTTAAAAACTCGTCTGCTTCTTTATCTTTTTGTTTTTTATTCAGTTTTAGCAAAGCCCATAGTTGAGGTATTTGAGGAAACTTTCTGTCTTGTCCAAAGCCCCCTTGCAATGTGTCAGCGTATTCCATAGCTTCATCAACGTATTTATCTGCCAATTGTGAAATATCTCCGCTAACAGTTCTCTCTTGCTTTTCTAGCATTGACACTAAAGTCTGGCTCATTTCTTTGGCTTTTTTGGAAAGAGCAGGCTGTTCTGTTTTCCATTTTTTATCCAATTGATTAAGCACATTAGAGAAATGATTTCTTGGAAGATAAGTTGCTCCAACGAGAGGGTAACCATCTGGTGTAATGAATACATTAAGTGGCCAACCAGCCGTCCCATTAGTGACTTGAACAAATTCGATTAAGCGCTTATCCAGAACAGGATTTAATTCGCGATCAACTTTTACCGAGATATAGTTTTTATTGAGTTTTAAGGCAATACCTTTATCTGAATAACTTTCGCGTTGCATCACATGGCACCAGTGACAGGCAAAATATCCAACGGATACAAGCAATAGCTTGTTTTCCTTTTTTGCTTTATCCAAGGCAGGCTTACCCCATTCCATCCAGTTAACGGGATCGTTTCCATGAAGGGCTAGATAAGGGGAGGAGTGGTTTTTTAATTGATTCGCACTCGTAGTAAATGCAGAAATAATAAGTAGTAGTGTTAGCAACTGCTTCATGTTTTCGTCCTTGAAATCATAAAAAGTAAACTCGATCATATCATTACGTACAGCACGCGTTTCTAGTTGCATTGTCTGATATATATAGCCACCAAGCCCCTTACAAACGTATAATATGTAGAAACACATCAAAAAATATCGGATATAATCGCAAGCATGTCAGGAAATACTTACGGAAAATTATTTACAGTGACCTCATTTGGTGAGAGTCATGGCCCAGCGATCGGCTGTATCGTTGACGGATGCCCTCCAGGAATGGAGCTTTCAGAAGCCGACTTGCAAGATGATTTAGATCGTCGCAAACCGGGCACTAGTCGTCACACAACACAGCGCCGTGAATCGGATGAAGTGCAAATTTTATCTGGTGTCTTTGAGGGTAAAACCACGGGGGTACCGATTGCATTATTGATCAACAATACCGATCAACGCTCTAAAGATTATTCTAATATCATGGATCAGTTTCGTCCTGGTCATGCTGATTACACCTACTATAAAAAGTATGGCTTACGCGATTATCGTGGTGGTGGTCGATCATCGGCGCGTGAAACTGCAATGCGAGTGGCAGCAGGCGGAATCGCTAAAAAATATTTGAGAGAAAGATACGGTATCGAAATTAAAGGTTATCTGTCTCAGTTAGGCCCTATCAAAATAGAATCTGTAGACTGGAATGAAATACCTAATAATCCATTTTTCTCGCCGGATGCTAGCAAAGTTCCTGAAATGGAAGCCTATATGGATGCGCTTCGTAAAGAAGGCGAATCTATAGGTGCCAAAATAACGACAGTTGCTACTGGCGTTCCACCAGGATTAGGCGAACCCATTTTTGATCGTTTAGATGCTGAAATCGCTCATTCTATGATGAGCATTAACGCCTCTAAAGGCGTAGAAATAGGTGCCGGTTTTGATTCAATCACTCAAAAAGGCACAGAGCATCGCGATGAAATCATGATCGATGGCTTTGATGGTAACAGTGCCGGTGGAACCTTAGGCGGTATTTCTTCTGGACAGGATATTGTCGTTCATACTGCGTTTAAACCGACATCGAGTATTCGTTTGCCAGGTAAAAGTGTAAATATTAAAGGTGAGCCAATCGAAGTCGTCACGAAAGGGCGCCATGATCCTTGCGTAGGTATTCGTGCAACACCAATTTGTGAAGCGCAACTTGCAATGACATTGATGGATCACGTGTTAAGACATCGCGCACAAAACTTAGACGTTAAGACAGACTTCGCGGATATTCCTGCTTCAAATAAATAGAGTTTTATCGTTACCTAAGACTCTAATTAATTCAAAATACACCCCCCTACTTTGAGGGGCTTTTTATAATAAGTCCCTCAAAGTAGGGAGGGTATCTCTTATTGTTCCAACTCATTTCCTATTCAGTACAGCAGTGAATTTCTTATTTTTAAGGAATTTATGTGTTTGTAATCAGCAAAAAAGCACTTTTCAAACTAAGATATAACTTATCCATCTATTAATTTTTGTTATTTCACTGTGTGTCATTGCTGAAAATAGGAGGCAAAATGAGTTTAAGCGCGTTATTTCCCATGTTCTTGGGTGTGTTTGGTCTAGGTGGGGCTTTTTATTTATATAAAGAAGTAAAAAAATACCCCGGTGGCGAAGATAAAATAGCAAGAATAGCTGAGCAAATTCATCTTGGTGCTATGGTCTTCATGCGACGAGAGTACAAGATCCTCGGTATTTTTTGTGCTGTTGTTTTATTTCTGATTTTAATTTCAGACTTGGGTTGGAAGACCGCACTTTCTTTTTTGATTGGTGCCTTCACATCTGCTTTAGCAGGTTATATAGGGATGTACACCGCTACCCAGGCTAATGTAAGGACAGCGGTGGCAGCTTCAACAGAAGGCGTCAGTAGTGCTCTGACTGTTGCATTCTTTGGTGGTTCTATCATGGGACTCACTGTTGCTTCTATGGGCTTGCTGGGGCTTGGTTTCCTGTATTTAATCTTTGGTGGTAATCCGGAAACTGCGCATGTTATTCATGGCTTTGGAATGGGTGCTTCCAGTGTTGCTTTGTTCTCACGTGTCGGTGGTGGAATATTTACAAAAAGCGCTGATGTAGGTGCAGACTTGGTAGGCAAAATAGAAGCAGGAATACCAGAAGATGATCCAAGAAATCCAGGTGTAATAGCCGATAACGTTGGTGACAACGTAGGCGATGTGGCTGGTATGGGATCAGATATATTCGAATCTTATTGTGGCTCAATTATCGCAACCATTGCCTTAGCTTCTACAATGGGGGCAACAACCTTAACCCAATTGAACGCATCGCAAGATCAACTAATGTTCTTACCGTTAGTGCTCGCTTCATTTGGTTTGATTTGTTCTATGATCGGAATATTTATCGTAAAACAATCTGCCAATAAATCTCCTGAAGTGGCGTTGCGGACGGGTACGATAGGATCTTCAGTCCTTTTTATTTTTATCGCTTTACTATTAATTGCTGTGATGGGTATCAGTTTAAAGGTTTGGGGTTCTGTGCTCGTGGGAGCAGTCGGAGGAATTATTATTGGTTTGGTAACCGAATACTATACATCGGGTTCACCTGTCCTAAAAGTTGCAAAAGCAGGTGAAACGGGGCCTGCAACGGTTATGATTGCCGGATTATCTGTAGGGATGCAGTCCGTGGTCATCCCTGTGTTAACTATTTGTGGGATTATTTTAATCTCTAGTAACTTATCCGGACTTTATGGTGTCGCAATATCGGCTGTCGGCATGTTAGCTACAGTGGGTATTACCATGGCAATTGATGCTTATGGGCCGGTTGCAGATAATGCAGGCGGTATTGCTGAAATGGGCGGTATGGGTAAAGAAACTCGTGAGATTACAGATTCCCTAGATGAATTGGGTAATACTACAGCAGCCATTGGTAAAGGTTTCGCTATAGGCGCTGCAGCACTAGCAGCATTGGCTATTATTTCTGCATTTATTGAAACCATTTCACATCATCAGCAAGACTTTTCCTTACAGATAAATGATCCTTTGGTGTTAGCAGGCATGTTTCTTGGAGGAATTTTCCCCTTCTTGATTAGCGCGATCACCATGAATGCGGTGGGTGAAGCGGCTTTTGATATGATCAAAGAGATTCGACGTCAATTTCGTGATATTCCGGGTTTACTGGAAGGCACGGCAGAGCCGGATACTGAGCGATGTGTTGATATTGCAACGACAGCCGCCTTGAAACGTATGGTTCTTCCCGGGATTTTGGCAGTGTTTTCTCCCGTGGTAGTAGGGTTTTTACTTGGTCCAGAAGCACTTGGCGGCATGTTAGGTGGTGCTTTAATTTGCTGTGTATTATTGGCCTTAACGATGGCCAATGCAGGCGGTGTTTGGGACAATGCGAAAAAACATGTGGAGAAAGGAAATTTAGGCGGTAAAGGTTCTGAAACTCATAAGGCAGTGGTAGTTGGGGATACAGTTGGCGACCCGTTTAAAGACACATCAGGTCCCGCAATGAATATCCTGATCAATGTCATGGCTATCGTTTCTTTGGTAATTGCGCCTTTATTGGTCTAATTTTTCGTTACTTCGCTTCATTTATCTACATTTAGTATCCAATGGGTAATATTACCCATTGGCGCTATTTTCATTACACTATCACTCATCTAATGCTTCTGAGATTATTAGAATAATGCTATGTAAAATGACTGGCCAATTGTTAAAACGTTAGTCTAATGAAGTTAAGATAAACAGTGACAGTGAGTGCCTAATGTTTAAGCATTTGCCTCTAATAACAAATAATAATTTATAATTTCCTTTCCCTATATTTAATCACTATAGGAAATGGGTGGTAGAAACTAGGAGAATTAAAATGGGATTTATAAGAAATATATTAGCAATCATTGGGCTAGTCGCTTTGATTGGTGGTGGCTATGCATACAGTAAGTTTGGCGGGGAAATTAATGAGCTAAACAAACTCACACCCGAAGCTAAAACCCTTTATATGAACATGTGGCAGAAGCTTAAGAAATCAGGCAACTCAGCTGAGTCCACAGTATGGAAGAGACAGCTAGATGAGGGTGTAACGCCAGAAGATGCTGCTGAAGCAATGAGCTCAGTCGCCACAGAAGTCAATATCAAAGCTGTAGGAGTTCTTCCTCTATCAAAAGAAGTTGAAGCTAAAACAGGCGAGAAGCAACGACTGTTAACGATTTACCAGTATTGTAATCCGCTTACCGCAGTAAAAATGATTGAGTATTCTGATGCCTTTTCAGCTTATTTGCCTTGTCGTATCGCAATGGTTGAAGATAAAGAAGGTAAGTTCTGGTTGTATTCACTCGATATGGATTTAATGATTCATGGAGGAAAAACATTGCCAGACGAGCTTTTGCAGGAAGCGAATAAAGTTAAAGACGTGATGTTAAAATTAATGGAAGCAGGCGCAACCGGTGATTTTTAATCATTAGAAAAAATGATAAATTCAGTGGTGACTATTTAGCTCCAAAAGTGATCGAACGAATAGTCAAACGATCTTATAAGCAGATGAACGAATAAAGGCAGTTATGAATTGCCTTTATTCGTTGCGAGATACTTACTCAATAATGCAAATAAAAATAATATTTGAGATAAATACCAACTGTAAAAACCTAATCCAAATTCTTTAATGAAAGTCTTTTCAGAATGATTTCCGGTAAATAGGCCAGTAGGTATTTCTGAGAACGTAAATGTTTCAGAAGCTATAACCAGGGCAAGTAAACTCAATAAGATAGCCAGTCGAGGGCGGGCTTCAAACAAAAGTAACGCCAGAATATTTAATGGATTCGCATACCAGGCAAATTGAAATACTACTATGCCTATCCATCCCAAAATAAAAACCCATGCGCCTATAACATTTCCATCAGACGTAAAAAAGGTAGATAAAAATAAAGAAACAACAAAACTGAGCCCACTAAGAAATAAGAACACTTTCGGTAATAGTTCTGAAATACTTATATTTATCTGAGAGTTATAAGAATTTAAGGTATGTTTATGAGTCATTGGCTAACAATATTCTATTGCTTATCAAATAACCTGTTTATTACTCTAAATGGCGCTTTAAAGCCGATAGTTAACAGTAATACATGAACCTTTTGTCTGCTTACTTTTGTTTAGTTAGTGACAATAATTTACAATGTCACTATATAAAAATAAGAAAAAACATCAATTAGTTATATGCATCAGTTCTTAACTCGTTCAATAAATCGATTGGTAATGGGAAGCTTTGTGTTCGTCCTGTTGTTACCTCTAGGGTTTATTATTTCCAGCCTCAGTCAGCACTCGTGGGATAGTGCTCAGAATGAGTTGAAGGAAAAACATTTGCTGATCGCAAAAAACATGACGCTACCCGTGAGTCAATATTTCTCGTCTTACCAAAAGAATTTAAATACCTTTGTAAACTCAACCAACCTTTCAACGAAAAATATTAATGGGATAAAAGCTCTGACAGATAAGTATGTCAATACTTTAGATAACTTCGTCGCAATATCATTTCTATCTATAGAAGATGGTTCATCCGTTGTTTCTGTTAAAGACGAATATAAAATTAGATCAACTGGATCGCTTAACTCTTTTCCTTATCACCAGACAGAAAATAAATACAGAAAATATGACACCGTAAATTCTATATCTTCTGTTCTAAATAGTTCGGTATCCAACAAGCCAGTAGTGTTGATGAAGCATCATATTATCGGCAAAGACTTAAATAAAATAGGAACAATCTTCGTCGAACTTGATTTGGCACCTGTACGTGAAATGTGTAACAAGATTCAGTTTGGTGAAAAAGGTCATTGCGTCATTGTAGACCAGCTAGGTCAAGTGGTAGCTCATCCTAGTAAAGAATTAGAGCAACAAATTCGCGATATTTCATCCATCGGCATTATGGATAAGATGAAAGATTCTATGAATGGGCTTTGGACATTCCATTCTCCTTATCTTGATGAAGATGTTGTGGTTGGATACAGCACAATAGAAAAACTAGGTTGGGGTGTAATGATACTTCAGCCAGAATCAGAGTTGGTCTCTCCATTTAAAGAAGTCATAAATACCGTATTAACGTGGTTAGCAGTGGGCATTATTATTTCGTTGTTAGTTGCTTATATACTGGCTCAACAGATCACTAAACCATTGAACTCTCTGGTTGTTAAATCTAAAGAAATTGGCACAAGATCAGATAACTTTAACTTGGGTAAGATTCCCAAAAACAGCCCTATTGAAGTATCAGAACTCTGGAATGCATTGTCTGCATTAGTAAGTAGATTGCATAAATCAAATAGAGAAGTGCGAAAACTTAACTACTCATTGAGTAAGGATATCGAGAAAGCTACAGCTAAACTTCGCGCAACCAATAGATATTTGTATAAGATGAGCAGTAATGATCACTTAACCAAGATTGCAAATAGACGTTTCTTCGAAGATTCAGTAAATAAAATCATTGCACGAAAAGGCAAAGAGAATGTGGGTATTATCGTCATTGACGTTGATAAATTTAAGTTTATCAATGATGAATATGGTCACGAAGCGGGCGATTTAGCACTAAAACACATTGCTACGATCATGAAAGAAAGCACGCGTAGTAAAGATATTCCTGCTAGATTGGGTGGTGATGAATTCGTCGTCTATATCAATAACTGTACTGACGATATAATGGTCAAAATTGCAGAAAACTTACGTAAGAATGTACAAGACCAACCTATTTTATGGGAAGGCACAAGTATTCCATTATCACTCTCTGTAGGTACAGTAAATTGCCCTGCTATGGTCGCTAAATCGCTCGATCAACTTCTTAAGTTTGCCGATGAAGCGATGTATGAATCTAAAGAAGCAGGAAGAAACCATGTTTCCAGCTATGTTTTCCCAGGGAATGCATTAAAATCAAAAGAAGTTAATAAAAAACCGCTTCCAGTGAATAAAACTTTAGATAAAGAAGCAGAGTTACAAAAGAAAGAATTAGAAGCGTTGCTGGACGACTTACCTCATAAGCCTGAAGACCTCACAGACGAGATCTTATCCGTTGGCGCAGAAAAGAAGAAAGAGAAACCTAAAAATATCTGGATAACCGCAAAATAAATAAAAGTGAGTTAAACCTTCTGTTTCATTGATCAAGTTTTAAAAAGAAATTAATTAAAGGCTGTTTATATAACAGCCTTTTTTATGCGTAGTGAATTCTAAACTAAACGCTAAAAGTAAAGACACTTTAAAATTCAACTACTAATATAAGGATGATATTCTTTATATATTTTTCTTAAGGTTTTTAATATGACAGTCCGTACAGGATTCATAATAAGCTCAATTGTAGTCTCCCTTTTCATTCTCCTGTTTTCATTTATTTGGAAACCTATTCTTTGGCTTTTCCTCATTGTTTTGCCAATTATTTTAGTAGGCATTAGGGATATGAGTCAGAAGACTTCTACGTTATTAAGAATATATCCTTTTATAG
The DNA here is from genome assembly GCF_035798195.1 of Cocleimonas sp. KMM 6892. NCBI lineage: Bacteria > Pseudomonadati > Pseudomonadota > Gammaproteobacteria > Thiotrichales > Thiotrichaceae > Cocleimonas > Cocleimonas sp. KMM 6892. Next base: position 956,306 of record NZ_JAPFBV010000001.1, read on the forward strand.
GGCACCTCCGATACTTTATGGAATATATCCGCCCTGAGATTCAACAATACTTTATTGAAGATGAAACTAACGGAAAACCAATAAGTAGAGAATTCCGTGCTTTAGTTTATCAACGCGCAAAAGGGGTTAGAGATACTCGTGCATTTGGTACTGTGTTTGATGTTTATGAGCAAGGTTATGAATGGATCAACCACTCTCTTCAGCCACACGTAATAGAAGATAAAAACCCACGAGTGATCTTTGGTGCAAAAAATTGTAGCAAGCCATATTCAGCATCGCCCTTAAATATATCAGCGATGAGCTACGGCGCTTTGAGTAAGAACGCAATCATGGCGCTGAACAAAGGCGCGAAGATAGATAATTTTGCACATAATACTGGCGAGGGTGGCGTTAGCCCTTATCACCTTAAGCATGGGGGTGATTTAATCTGGCAAATAGGCACTGGTTATTTTGGTTGCAGAAATAATGCCACTGGTGGTTTTGATGAGGAAAAATTTATCAAAATGGCCTCTCGTGAAGAAATTAAAATGATTGAGATAAAGTTATCTCAAGGTGCAAAACCTGGTCATGGCGGCATATTGCCAGCGGCAAAATTAACACAGGAAATTGTGGATATTCGCGGTGTTGAAATGGGTAAAGACGTTGTTTCTCCTCCTGCACATACCGCTTTTTCATCACCTGAAGGCTTACTCGAATTTGTTGCAAACTTACGCGAAAAAAGCGGCGGGAAACCCGTTGGCTTTAAGTTATGCATCGGACATAAAGCTGAATTTCTGGCTATCTGTAAAGCGATGAAAAAGACCGGACTAACACCTGATTTCGTAACTGTAGACGGTTCTGAAGGTGGTACCGGCGCAGCGCCAATAGAAATGGCAAACTCTGTCGGAATGCCCTTAAGGGACGCCCTTAGTTTTGTTCATAATGCCTTAATCGGCACTGGAGTCAGGGATGACATTAGAATCATAGCGGCAGGCAAAGTGATTTCAGCATTCCACATGATGCGGGTATTAGCGTTAGGAGCAGATACCATAAACTCAGCTCGTGGCATGATGTTCGCGCTTGGTTGTATTCAATCCAGACATTGTAATACCGATAAATGCCCAACCGGAATTGCAACCCAAGAGCCCGTTCGTTATGAAGCCCTAGATGTTACTGATAAAGGCCAGAGAGTAGCAAATTACCACCATTCGATGGTGAAACACATCGTGGAGTTACTTGAAGTCGCTGGAATTAATCACACTGAAGAAGTGATGCCCTGGCATATTAATCGACGTGCGAGTGCCACTGAAATTAAAAGTTATTACGATATTTATGAAACACTGGAAGAAGGGTGTTTATTATCTAAGAAGACTATTCCTGAAAAATGGCAAAGAAGTTGGGATATGGCGAATGCCGATACCTGGGAGTTAAATCCGGTCGTTAAAAAGAAGCCTGCATTAGCTGATTAACACTGTTGAATGATATTTTAATGCAGATCAAGATGCTGCTTTTAAGATTAGCCACCCCCCCCTACTTTGAGGGGGATTTTCTGTCGTTATAAATTAACCGTTCTGTGTATCAACCAGTTTCCTTTACTAGGTTTTTAGACGTACCCTGTTTACTACGAAGCAGGGTGTAAAGACCACTGCTAACAACCACCGCACTGCCTACTAAAGTCATGAAACTGGGCTGTTCAGAGAACACCAGCATTCCCAGAATCAAAGCAAAGACTAAACGGATATAACGAAAGGGCGTGACTACCGATACTTCGCCAGTACGCATGGCAATGGTTAACGAATAGTATGCAATCACCCCAAAGACTATCGCACCTAAAATTTGTAATGCGGGGAATAGGCTTGGTATTACTGCTCCACCGCTAATGCTTAACATAACTATGCCGATAGGAATTAACACAAAAAAACCATAAATGCCTAGTTGAGTATTTGACAGTCCCTTGGGTGCTGCGCGTGTTGTCAGGTCTCGCCCTGCAAATCCCAATGTGCCTAGAACGGCTAGAATAGATGCGGTTTCAAAGCCTTCCAGTCCGGGTTGTAAAATCATCAACACGCCAATGAAACCCACTATGATTGCGGTCCAGCGTCGCCAGCCCACTTTTTCTCCAAAGAAAATGGCAGCGCCGGTCACAACCACTAAAGGTGTCGCTTGCAGGATGGCCGAGGCACTAGAAAGCGGTGTGAAAACAATCGCTAAGGTATAAAAGACCCGCCCAGAAACTTCGAAGAAGGTTCGTAGTAAGATAGGTTTAGATTTAATCGCGGGATTGATGATGACTTCATTGCGGCGTAGCGTTAAAGCGATAAACGCAAAGGTACCGCCAATACCAAAAAAGATTAAAATTTCACCAACAGGCACAGATTCCGAAGCCACCTTGATAAACATGTCTTCAAAGGTGAAACACGCCATTGCGAGCACCATGAAGAGGCTTCCTCTTAAATTATCCAAAATAGACTCTAATTAATACAAACTGTGAGTATAGTCATTGGCTAAATAAAATAAGCTATTAATTTTTGTAGCTATGGCTATTGCGACGAAGGCCAGGGGCGCTGGCTTTCAGCTTCTATCCATGCCGCAACCCAATCAGGTACATCAGCAAATGTATCTTCCGTACCCAATGCCGCAAGAACCTCTGGGGCAGGAACCAGTCCATCTTTAGAGGTCACACAGACTTTCATCAATGCAGAAGAGCAGATCTGATCTTTGCGATGCGTTTCCTGCAAAAAGTAAATCCATCGGCCATCATGACAAATCATTTTAGAAGTCATGGTGAATTTGTGCATAAAAGGAATTCGTCGACGGTAACGAATACTCGCACCACCCACCGCTACTCCCCAGCCTTGTTTTTTCATCAGGCCAACGAAACCAACGCGCTGTGAATAATCCCAACGACCTAATTCCATATAATTGAAGTAGCGTGCATTATTTAATTCGCCAAACATGTCAACATCCAGAAATCCAGCACGAAGGTGCAACACACTCTCATCTTCAAGTGCTAGTTTCGGACGGTATTTAGCTTTAACAACGGTAATAATGAGTTTAATAAAAGGATACATATTGGATATTAGATTTGTTATTTAGTGCTTGAATATAGCAGTCATTGATTAAAATGCATGATATATATCGAGTTAAATACCTAATGTTAATACACAAAATGACACCCCCCTACTTATGAGGCCTATTTTTAGCAGAGCCTGATAAGTAAGGGGCAGGTGTTCTCATCCTTCTCGTTAACAAAACGCCAATTAAATGTCTTTCATCAAACGCAGTGCATCGTAAATTGCGGCGTGCGTATTACGTGCAGATACCGCATCACCAATTCTAAATAACTGAAACGATCCTTCAGGGTTCTCTTTGAAATCCTGCTGTTTACCTTCGATCAAGGCATCATAATTAACAGCGCCAAGGTTGGAAGAAAGAGGCTTGAGATCAAAATACAAATCTTCCATCGGCAGTGTTCCATGATTTATGATCACTTGGTCGTAGAATTTATCTTCTCTAAGGTCGCTATAATCGGTGCCAATAATGGCTTTTAGTTGATCCCCTTCCTGCATAACATCCATCAGTCTTCGGGTAACAGTGAAGGTCACGTCTTTATCTTGAAGGCTACGCATATAAGGCACCAGATTCATTGCCATGACTTCGGGTGCAAAACTTCTGTCAGGCGTCATGATTTCAACTTTAGCGCCGGTGTTAGCGATAACTTCGGCAGCTTGCAAACCAGGGTGATCACCCGCGTCGTCAAAGATAAGCACATTCTTCCCCGGAGCTTCATGCCCAGAAATAATATCCCAGCTGGATGAAACCAAATGGTTACCTGTTTCTAATACTTCAGTATCTGGCCAACCGCCTGTAGCGATGATGACTACATCAGGGTTTTCTGCATTTACCTCGTCGGCTTCTGCATAGGTATTGAATTTAAACTCGACACCTAAGTCCTTACACTGTTGCATGCGCCAGTCGATAATACCGATCATATCCTGACGACGTTTAGATAACGCTGTGAGAAGCACTTGTCCACCCGCTTCAGCAGCAGCTTCGAGAACAGTCACTGTATGTCCGCGTTCGCCAGCAACGCGTGCCGCTTCTAGACCTGCAGGGCCAGCGCCAACAATAACAACTTTCTTTTGCGTAGTGGCTTTTGGAATATCATGTGGCATGGTTAGCTCACGACCCGTCGCCGCGTTATGCATACACAATGCATCACCTGCCTGATAGATACGGTCCAGGCAGTAATTAGCGCCAACGCAAGGGCGAATATCGTGTTCGCGCCCCTGTGTAATCTTACGCAAAATATGCGGATCAGCGATATGAGCACGGGTCATACCAACCATATCTAACAGACCTTCCGAGATAGCATGTCGGGCTGTTGCAATATCGGGAATTTTCGCAGCATGAAACGTTGGCATGCCTGTTTCTTTTCTGACTTGCCCCGCAAAATCTAAATGCGGAGAACTAGGCATTCCCTGAATCGGAATGAGATCGGTTAAGCCAGCATCGTGGTTGATACGTCCACGCACTACATTGAGAAAATCCACCATGCCACTGTCACGGAATAGTTTAGATATTTCGATGCCATCTTCGGGTGTTAAACCTTGCTTGTGGACTTCATCAGCGGTGTAACGCATACCGACTAAAAAATCTGGGCCTACACGCTCACGTATTGCTTCCAGTACTTCCATGGTGAAGCGAACCCGATTTTTTAAATCACCACCATAAGGGGCGTCCAAAGAGTTAGTGATCGGGGACCAGAACTGATCCATCAAGTGTCCATAAGCTTGCAGTTCGATGCCATCCATACCGCCCGCTTTCATGCGTTCGGCGGCATCTGCATAATCTTTAATCAGGCGCGTAATATCCCAATCTTCAATTCTTTTGGGAAAGGCTCTATGTGATGGTTCGCGGCGGTGTGATGATGATATCGCTGGCAACCAGTCACCTTTGCCCCAACCGGTGCGACGTCCTAAATGGGTTAACTGAATCATTACTGCACAATCGTGTTCATGGCAGGCATCTGTTAGTTGTTGAATCCAAGGTACGACTTCATCTTTATACGCCAGAATATTATTAAATACCGGCGGGCTGTCTTTGGATACTGCAGCCGATCCCGCTGTCATGGTTAATGCAACACCAGCTTTGGCGCGCTCAGCATGATAGGCCGCATAACGTTCTTTGGGCATGCCATCTTCAGGATAAGCAGGCTCATGGCTGGTAATCATGATGCGATTTTTTAAGGTTAAATGTTTTAACTGATAAGGCTGTAAAAGTGGATCGTTAGTCAAAGGTTTATCCTCGGTGTAGTCGGTTGTTTACTTAATTATCAAAAAATGGCCTAAAAGTAGGGGGGTGTGTTTTGGTTTCTTCATTAGTTAAAGTCATGTCAAAAATTTCTACTAGAATAGTGAGATTAATATACCAGCTACTAATATGATGGAGAACGTCTCTCGTTTTCATAAATGACATGAAAAAAATTAATATCAATCTGCTCAACAATAAGTCTTTACTGGCATTTCATATTGCAGCTAAAACCAGCAGCTTTACCCGTGCTGCAGAAACGCTTAATGTCGGCCAGCCTGCGATAAGCCATGCGGTTAGGCAATTAGAGTCCATTCTCGATACCACCTTGTTCAAGCGCCAGCATGACGGTGTAAAGCTGACCAGTGAAGGTGAAGTGCTCGCTCATTATTTGAGTAAAGGGTTTGGTTCTATACAACAAGGGCTGGAAGCTTTGATGGTTGAAAACCAGTATGAGATTACGCTGCATATCTCAACTTCATTAGCGAGCCACTGGTTGATGCCACGTATTGCTAAATTTAAACAGAGCCATCCGAATATCCAGTTACGCTGTATTACGCAAGATACCGATAACGAAGTACAGAATGGTGGTTTTGATTTATGTTTTCCACTGGGGCAAGTTAGCTGGGACGGTTTCGAACGCTACAAGTTTGTCGATGAGGTGATAACGCCTGTTTGTAGCCCTGCGTATTTAAAAACTTCACCACCATTAAGCAAAATCGAACACTTGGCGGATCATGCCTTAATCCACCTTGAGGAGCGTTATACACATCGCTTTGATTGGCAGGATTTATTTGAAGATGCAAACCTGAACTACAGTAATTCCAAAGCAGAAGAGAGCTTCAATGATTACTCGGTTGTGGTGCAAGCGGTTTTAGAAGGGCAAGGTATAGCACTGGGGTGGAAGCATTTGATAGACCCACTCATTCAGCAGGGAAAATTGATTGCGCCATTGGATCTTGAAATCAAAACATATCACCCTTTTTATATAATTATCCCTAAGAATAAAGCAAAAAATCAGGCGGTTATGCTGTTGAGAGATTGGTTGTTGGCGGAGATAGCGAGTTAGAAAGTATGAATAAGAATCGGGTCTGAATAATACCGTCCAAAGTAGGGGGGTGCCTTTTTAATAATTTAGGCTTTTATATTTGCTGTTTTGGCATTACAAAGCTTAATTAAATCGCCTGGGGCTAATTCTATTTCCAGACCTCGTTTACCTGCACTGACATAAATCGTTCCAAAGCCAGTAGCAGTTTCATCTAGAACAAAGGGTAAGCGTTTTTTCTGCCCGAGTGGGCTGATGCCACCCAGAATATAACCTGTCGCTTTTTCAGCTTCTGCCGGATCAGCCATTGATGCTTTCTTAAAGCCCAGTGCTTTAGCCGCAGATTTTAAATTGAGTTGATTACTAACGGGAACAATCGCAACCGCAAGTTGATTTGAATCAGTTGATGCAATCAGCAATGTTTTGAAAACCCGATTGGGGGAAATATCGAGTAAATTCGCGGCTTCCTCCCCATAGGAAGAAGCCTGCGAATCATGCGAGTATTCATGTAATGTATACTGAATACCTGCTTTCTTGGCTGCATCGACTGCTGGAGTCATTTGCAATGATCTCTCTTTACAGCCTTATTTGTCATACATAAGGTGGTAGTTAATCACTAAGCCGCGTTTATCTGCACTGGTTTCAGATAAGAATTTGCCAGACATACCGCCGACTGATTCCATCATTTCCACATCTTTGTTATCAGGCATCGCCTTTTTCATAATGCTGGCAATTTTTTCCATATAACGTTTGCCATCGATACCCGAGAAAGAGATTTGTGGTTTGTCATTTTTATATTCAACCAAAGAAGGCTTATCGTTGCCGACCATAATGTTTAATGACTTGTCACTTTTGCTTAAGTAGATATCCGGAACCGGTTGACCTCGGCTAGGAATAAGTCCATCAGGCAGTTTTACAGCAGATCCATCATCAGGAATTTTTAAAGACATTAGTGGCGGAGCCATCATGCCAACCATAGAAAGCAAGCCTTTAGGGTCGTCTGTTCCTAATGAAATATAAGCATCAATCTTTTTAGGTTGCATGCTGTCATCCAGCTCAACATCAGAGACTGAAGCATAAATAGATTTGAATTGAGACAGCCCCATATTCATTACCATCGCCATGCCACCCATACCTTTACGGATTTCTTGTGGTTTGATTGAAGTACATTTATTTGCTTCGCCTGCTGCGATCAAGAAGCTTGAGTAATCCGTAAGTGCATCACGTAGCTTTTTGAAGTCGATATTCACACCGAATTCGAAGATGGAACCATCAGCACGTTGCGGAATATTGCTTGGGTTCGCTAGCGTTTGCAGGCTGGTGCTCACTGCCGGAGAGGTCTTCATCAATAATTCGTACTTCATAGACGCCGCTTTTAATTCTTTAGTACCCAGTAGAATTTCAGGCATATTGTCTACGTGTTGCTCGACAACCGCTAAACAACCTTCTAATTCTTTATCATCAACTTCACCTTTCATGCTTTCCGCAATCAATGGTTTCGATTTGTTGAAAACACTCTTTAAGTTGACGAAGCCGTCGCCATAACCTTTGTAGTCATTGTCTTTTAAGAATGTATCCCACTTAGTAACGCTGTAAGATTCTTTAGGATCCGCTTTGCCAGTAAGATGAGAAATCATCGCTTCTTTCTTATCAGGTGTAAATGCAGATACTGCAATCTGGTTTTCCAGGAAGACTAAAGCTATTGCCATCTCACCCGTTGGGTTCGTTGACGTAAAGCAGTCTAGATCGCCACATTTAATGAATTCTACTTTGTAGCCGGATTTTTCTTCAGCGCGTTTGATCATAGCCATTAGCTTTTCTTTGCTGGCATAGCTAATGCGCATCACAGGCATCATGTCATAACCATAAACCATGCTATTGGCTTTCTTCGAAAGACCTGTTTCTTCAAACTTATCTTTAGCGAGTAAGTCACTATAGTCTGCCATTAGTGCGTTGAAGAACTTCTCAGCATCAGGACTCTCTTTTTCTTCGCTCTCGGCTTTATCATCAGCATCTGATTTAGCCTGCGCTTTTGAGAACATGGCAAGCATGTCTTTACCACGCTTTAAATGGTATTCCATGACTTCTTCAGGGATAGCATTTTTATTCGCCAGTAAATAAGACGTATCAGCGGGAACATGTGCCAACATGCTTTCAAAGCCAGCTCCACTTTTTGATCCACCGAATAAGTTTGAGAAAAAACCATCAGCGTGTACAGCCGTTGTAGAAACAGCCACCAGTGAAACTGCCAGGGCAAGTGTAGAGCCTGAGAGTGCTTTGTTAAATAATTTCAATGTGAGTACCTTCGCGTTTATAGTTGTGAATATGCTTTGTTATGTTTTTACTGATTAAAACAGTTAATAACAGCGCAGTTTATCAAAGTTTATTACGTTAAAATGTGGAATATGTACAAAAAACAAAAATTATTGGGCTTCATTTTAAGCAGGCAATGGCGCGACACTGCGGATGGAATCAACCTAAGTTTTTGGGTGAGTACTGAACAGGGCCCTGTACATATCTTGATAGATAGACAGCAAGCCGTTTGTTTTGTTCGACGCTCTAATGCTTTAAAAGTAGATGCTTCGGTTCAACGCAAACCACTTGAGTTGAAAACTTTCGATCACGAAGCGGTAGATGGTCTATATTTCCCGCAGCAACGCCAGCTGAATACATTGCGTGAGCATCTCGCTTACAATAAGCAGCAATTACTAGAGTCTGAAATTAAACCCACCGAACGCTATCTGATGGAGCGCTTTATCACCGCTTCTGTTGAAATTAGTGGTGACGCGATTCAGCGCGAAGGGTATCTCGAATTCATAAACCCAGTGATGAAACCCGCAGAATATGAGCCTGAATTCAACGTGGTTTCACTGGATATCGAAACAGAAGACCTCAGAGGAAAGCTGTATTCCATTGCCGTAACGAGCAACGATGTTGAAGTAGTCTTTATGAATAAAGACGAACCAGAAAGGCACAAGGGAAATGGAAATATTCACTGGTGTTACAGTGAAAGAGATGTGCTACAACAGTTTTTCCAATGGATGAAACAGCACGATCCTGATGTCATCATCGGCTGGAATGTCGTGGCATTCGATCTGGATTTTCTGCAATGGAAATGTAAGCAATTGCACTTGCCATTTGATATTGGCAGAGGGAATAAAAGAGACAGCAAAAATGCTGGCGGAGCATCGAGTTATCAAAATTCAGCCATACTCACGCCACAAGTCAGCGGCCAACTGTACATTGCCCGAATACCCGGTAGAGTTGTTCTAGATGGAATCACCTGTTTACGAGGTGCATTTTATTCGTTTGAAAGCTTTGCTCTGGATCATGTCGCCGAACAACTATTGGGTCGTAAAAAGCTGATTAGTGAAGATAAAAATAGCGCTCAAAGTGGGGGGGTGCCATTAGATAAATTAAACGAGATACGTCGTCAATATCAAGAAGACCCCGTCGCTTTGGCTGAATACAACCTGGAAGATTGTCGATTAGTTGCCGATATTTTTGAGAAAACTGACATGCTCAGCTTTTCCATTCAGCGCGCAAAAATGACGGGACTGGCGATCGATCGACAGGGTGGCTCGACGGCGGCGTTTGATAATCTCTATTTACCCAGATTGCATCGACAAGGCTATGTGGCATCAGATATCGGGAGCCAACTTAATACCAAGACTAGTCCCGGTGGCTATGTGATGGATTCATTGCCGGGTTTGTATGAGAATGTGCTGGTACTGGATTTTAAAAGCCTGTACCCGAGCATTATCAGAACCTTCAAAATTGATCCGATGGGACTCGCTGAAGGGCTTTCGCAACATCACTTAGATGACACTATCCCCGGTTTTTTAGAGGCAGAATTCTCACGCGAAAAACACATATTGCCCGATATTGTTACCCGACTTTGGCAGCAACGTGACGAGGCAAAAAAAGAAGACAATAAGCCCTTATCGTATGCGATTAAAATCATCATGAATTCCTTTTACGGTGTTCTGGGCTCGTCTGGTTGTCGTTTTTTTAATCCACAACTCGCCAGTAGCATCACCATGCGCGGTCATGAAATTATACAAACCAGCAAAGAGCTCATTGAGCAGCAAGGCTATTCTGTCATTTATGGGGACACCGATTCCGTCTTTGTATTACTGGGTGAGGGGAAAGAGAGAAGTGAATGCCAGACTATCGGAGTGCAATTACAAACAATCTTGAATGTCTGGTGGAAACAGCATTTGCAGGATGAGTTTGACATCGAGTCTAACCTGGAAATTGAATTCGAAACACATTACCTACGCTTCTTAATGCCCACTATTCGAGGTGCTGAAACGGGCAGTAAAAAACGCTACGCTGGAATGATTCAAACTGGCGCGGATGAAAATTCAGAGAAGTTAATGGTCTTTAAAGGCTTAGAAACAGTGCGTACAGACTGGACGCCTTTGGCACGAGAATTTCAACAGGAATTATATAAACGCATCTTCAATAATCAGCCCTATGAAGACTATATTTCAGAAACACACGATGCTTTGATTAATGGTGAATTAAATCATAAATTAACTTATACCAAGCGTTTACGCAGACCACTGGAAAGTTATACCAGCACTCAGCCACCACAGGTTAAAGCGGCGCGAAAAATGAAAAATCCCGGCAGAAAAATCCAATATGTCATCACTTTGAATGGTCCAGAACCGATCGAAAGTTTAGATTCTATTCCGGATTATCAGCATTATGTGGACAAACAATTGGCACCTGTAGCGGATAGTATTTTGTATTTTTTAGACACAACATTCGAAAAAATCACAGCGCGCCAGCTTGACGTATTTGGTTAAAAAAAACGCCTCTAAGTAGGGGGGTGGCTTAAATAAATCACAGCTAATTGACCTTTTCTTATAAGCAGAAAGTCTCATTTTTGAAGTGAATTTCAGGATTATGTAAGCGATTTCATGCTTTTTTAGGTCAATTATTCGTCTAATTTATTTAATTACGATGATGTTTATCTAAGCAGTCATCATTATTTTTTTCAGTATTTCTTTTTAGATTTTACTTTGTTTATTTCCAAAAAATTACCCTATACCCCGCGTTATTGCTGATTCTAGTCTTAGGTGAACACACACGGAGGTCGCTATCTAGCTCACTTTTTTCCACTGGCACTATAAGTTTCTTGCAACTGGCTTCAAGTAAACTCTGAATCTTGTCTATAGTTATTACTAGGACACAAATTTATTACTAAAATATTAAGGAAATGCCTCTCTGGTCCATTTGGTAAAGAAAGTTGGTTCTACTGCTCAGTGTTTTCAAGCTTTAGACTTTTTGTTTCTAAAAACAACGATGCGAGAGAGAGGATGATGATGGTTGATACAATTCGAATTAAAAACTTTATTGATGGCGAATGGGTAACGGATGAGAATGAAACAATCCTGCCACTTTATAATCCATCGACAGGTGAACAGATCGGAGAGGTTCCTGTTGCGAGTCAGGCGACTGTTGAAGCAGCCGTCAAATCATCCCACGAAGCTTTTTTGACGTGGCGAAAAGTGCCTATCGGAAAACGCGTGGGATATCTTTTTGCACTTCGTGAGGCAATGAAGAACAACCACGAAGCATTGGCTGAATCGATTGCTATCGACCAGGCTAAACATATCAGTGAAGCACGTGGTGAAGTGCAGAGGGTAATCGAGATAGTTGAAATGTCTTGCAACGCACCTTCGCTTTTGCAGGGAGAGATGCTGGATCAGATTGCAGATGGCATCAACGGACGTGTAACCCGTCAGCCACTAGGTGTTTTTTGTGGCATCGCGCCTTTTAATTTTCCAGCGTTAGTGTTTGGCTGGTTTATTCCTTTTGCGATTGCTGCAGGTAACACATTTGTGTTTAAACCTTCGATGGAATCGCCGCTGTTCATGCAGAAAATGGCGCAGTTATTGAACGATATTGGCCTACCAAAAGGTGTTGTGAATATTGTTTATGGCGAAAGAGAAGTTGCTGAAACCTGGTATAAGATGCCCGAAGTCGTGGGTGTATGTCTGGTTGGTTCTTCCCCAACCGCTAAGAGTATTGCAGAAGCATGCGGTCGAGTTGGCAAGAAAACCATGCTACTCGGCGGAGCTAAAAATTATCTGGTAGCACTGGAAGATGCGCAGATCGACTTATTGATCAACAATATTGTGCAATCTGGATATGGCTCAGCAGGACAAAGATGTCTAGCCAGCTCGATTATTGCGCTTATGCCTGATCTCTACGACAAAGTGATCGAACGTTTGACCGAAGCTACCAAGAAGATTGTTGTGGGTGATGCCATGAACGAAGACGTCTTCATGGGTCCCGTTATTTCATCACAGGCCAAGCAAAGAATCGAGAATTTCATTCAAAGCGGCATTGATGCTGGTGCAAGGTTAGTCCTTGATGGTCGCAATCCTGATTTGCCGGAGGCCAATAAAGACGGCTATTTTGTTGGGCCAACGATTTTTGCTGATGTTACGCCTTGTATGGAAATCGTACAGGAAGAGATCTTCGGGCCAGTATTATCGGTGATGAAGATTAAGGATATGGATGATGCGCTTGATCTTATCCGCAAGCAATCAACAGGCAATGGCGCCTGTCTGTTTACCCAGAATATGTATCTGGCTGAAAAATTCATGAATGAAGCGGATGTCGGCATGGTCGGCATCAATGTGGGTGTTTGTGCGCCTCATCCTTATATGCCCTTTGGTGGCATCAAGGATTCACTGATTGGAAATAACAAGGTACAAGGAAAAGACGGCTTTGATTTCTTTACCCAGAACAAAGTGTCAACTATCAGGGTAGCTCCACCACAGAATCTGTCTGCAGAACAGTCGTCAGGTGGGGAGCAAAAAGTTACGGAGTCAGCTGGCAAAGGCAACGTCAGAAGTTGTATCGCCTCATAAAAAGAGACTCTGACTATATAACTGAAAATTACGTCGTTAACAGTTAAGTGCAAAAAATTAAGTGTCTGTAGTTTTCACTTTGGGAAAATTACAGACACCTTTAACAAGTTTAACGTTAGTGAAAGTAATCAGAAATATATAAAGCAGCGAGAAAAGATGTAGAGCAGAAGTAGTAGATGTAGCGATGAAACACTTAGCTTAAGTGTGCAGCTCAGCATTAAAATATTTAAATTAATAGAGCGGGAGAAGTCTTCATGATTATAAAAATGGATGGGTTGTTATGAGTATAGAAATTATCACCTTACTTTATTTCTTATGTTTATTTGTAGCGCTATTTCTTGGCTTGCCTGTGGCGCTTGGCCTAGGTGGTACGGCGGTTATTTTTGCTGCTATCTTTGTCCCACGATCATTGTTAACCATCCCCAGTGCTTTCTACTCCACACCATGGAATAACGTCTTGGTGACTGTCCCGCTGTTTCTATTTATGGGGAGTCTGATACGATTTTCGGGGATAGCCGAAGCGGCCTATGATGCGGTTTATAAATTAATAGGTCATGTCGCAGGTGGTTTAGCCATGGGAACCGTGCAGGTCTGTACAATATTTGCGGCGATTACCGGTATTACTCCTCCAGCAACCATCACGATGGGGCAAATCGCCTATCCATCGATGATCAAATATAACTACAGCAGAGATATAGCCATCGGCTCGATTGGCGCGGGTGGTGCATTGGGTGCTCTGATCCCGCCAAGTGTTCCTTTTATTTTCTATGGTCTGCTGGCTAAGGTTTCCATTGGTGCATTGTTTCTTGGCGGAATAATACCGGGCTTAATGCTCGCATTGTTTTATATGACCTACATTGGCATTCGCTGTCGTTTACAGCCACATATGGGGCCACCAACACCTGCGGATGAACAATTTACCCGAGGCGAGAAACTACAGTCATTAGTCAGCATTTGGCCTTTCATGTTATTGATTGTCATTGTGCTGGGAGCAATTTGGGGTGGAATAGCAACACCTTCAGAAGCTGCTGCTTTTGGTGCCACAGGCGCATTCGTTATCAACCTGATTTACGGAAAATTAACCTGGGAAGTATTGAGAGAGTCCTTAACAGCGACCGTGAAACTAAGCGGTATGGGGTTATGGATTTTGATTGCCTCCAATATCTATCTGAATGTTTTCAATTCACTTGGCAGTCAGGACCTTGTAACAGAGTTAGTTTTGAGTATGCCGGGTGGCGAAAACGGCGTTTTGCTGATGATGATGGCAATTATCCTGATACTTGGAATGGTAATGGATGACTGGGCAATAATCATGCTGTGTACACCATTATTCATCCCGATTATTGACTCTTTGGGTATCGATAAGCTTTGGTTTGGTGTTCTGTTCATCGTGAATATCCAGATTGCATACCTAACTCCACCCTTTGGATTTGTTCTGTTCTGGTTAAAAAGTGTTTTGCCCGCCGATGTCAGTATGGGCGATGTATACAGGTCGGTGTGGCCATTTATAGCGCTGCAATTTCTTGGATTGATGCTGATTTTCTTCTTCCCCGCTATTGCTACATGGCTACCGGAACTTTTGAAATAAGCAGGAGCTAGAGAAACATTTTTTATAAATTAAATAAATTACGATCAAGAGGCTAGTATGAAATTGTGGAACACAATAGAAAAGGCGATTGACTTCATTGCTGAAATGATGGGTCGCATTGGTTGGTTACTGATTATTTATCTGATGGTACTTGGTGTTACTGACGTATTTCTACGATATGTTTTAAACGCTCCTTCCCTCTGGATTTCGACCTCGTTGCAAATTGCGATGGTGCTATTGGCCTGTGTGGGAGGTATCTATGCATTAAATGATAATGCATTCGTAAAGCTGGATCTTTTTTATGCCAACTTTTCACCCAAGAAAAAAGCCGTGTGCGACATTATCACCGTCGTTTTCACAATATTGTTTCTCGGGGTACTTATATGGAAAGGCTATCAGGCGGCGAAGATGTCTGTAATGCTAAACCAACACACTCCAACCAGTATTCCGCTCCCTATTTATCCCCTGAAAATATTCTTTCCAATTACAGGAATAATTATGCTTCTGGTTGTCATTAAAAAATTGGTAAACGATATACGAACTCTGAGGTCATAAGGAGTGGGAGACTTAATTCGTCGTAAGCCTTTTTGAGGTAAGCGTCTGAATGTGGCCCCTGCATACTCAGGGGCGTAATTGAGTTCAATAAGTAAGTTGGAAGATACGTATTGAGCGAATGTAATTTTTTTAACACTACAGAGGTGCAGAACTATGAAAAAAGTCATAACGATGATATCCGCTGCCTTATATGCTACGGGTTTACTCGCAGTATCAGGAGCGGCAATAGCAGACAGTGGAAAACCAGACAAGGTAACCAAATGGGTTTTTCAGCCCTGTTTTGATTCATCCGATGCCGGATGGGGAAGCGGTGTTATTCCTTGGGTTAAAGCAGTAGAGGAAGCAACCGAAGGTACTGTTAAAATCAAGGTGGAGCCATCTGGCGCTATCACCAGTGGGTCTGAATCATTCGGTGGAACTGCTGCAGGTTTAATCGACGGAACTGCTTGTTGGGGTTCTGTCTACAGTGGAGATATGCCAGAAGGTATGTTGGCGTTTGGCTTGGCAATGGGTGCTAGCAGTACTGAGCAAGCGTGGGAAGTGACGTTTGGCGATCCTAAGTACAAAATTGGCGATATCATTCAGGAAGCGGCAAAAAAGCGTAACCTAAGATGGGTTGGTTGGACAAACCAGGGACCTAACGCCATGTTTACTAAAACTCCCGTTAGAAAAATGGAAGATTTAAAAGGCATGAAGATGCGTGCTGGTGGTCCTCAGGCAATATTCCACACAGCCATGGGTGGCTCACCTGTTTCAATGGGTGGCGGTGAAATATATACCGCAATTAAACTAGGCACCATCGACGGCACTTACTGGGATACGGGCGGAATTGATGATATGTCATTCCACGAAGTGATCAAATATGCAGCTCAGCCAGGTTGGGCTCCCGCTCAGCATCAGGAAATATTCTTGAACCTGGATAGATATAACGAGTTGAATGATTGGCAGAGAGAGAAAATCGACGGAATCTTCAAAAGCACTTATTTTGAAACAAGCAAACTCCATGCAGATGGCGTGGCTGGAGCATTGAAGGTTCTTGAAGATGCAGGCGGTGAAGTCATTAATTTCTCTCCTGATGAAGTTAAGAGAATGCGTGACAAGTCAATTGCTGAAGTTTGGCCTAAAGTTGCAGAAAGATCAGAAGGTAATGCAAAAGGCGTTGAAATCATGAAGCAATACCTTAAGGATAAGGGCGAGCTTTAATTTCTTTTCAAACTTGTCCATAAGTTTGCAGGCCTGAGTTAAATCAGGCCTGTTTCCTTAGACTCAAATTGAGTAATGTTGGAGTTAATATGTACAATAAAATATTGATTGCGAGTGCCTTGAATCAAGGCTTTAGTGATAGGGCCTTAGCAGCAGCTAAATTATTGGTTTCTGAAAACGGTAAAATTATCGTTGCGCATGTTATAGAGCCTGTAAATAATGTTGTTCAATCGTTTGTTTCTAAAGATGTCGAATCCAAAGCATACGAAAAGATTAAGGATTTGATGGCAGAGCGCTGTCATGATGAAGCGGTTGAGTCTGAGATACTACACGGTCAGGCAGGACGTGAAATTTCAAAATATGCCAATAAAATTGAAGCGGATTGCATCATTATCGGTTCTCACAAGCCTGGATTAGAAGACTTTTTTCTTGGTTCCACATCCGCACGCGTAGTTCGCTACTCTAAGTGTTCGGTACACGTATTACGTTAAGAAATTCTTAGCTCGCTATTCTGGCCGGCTAATGTTTATAAGCTATTGTTAGGTTTAGTACCTAATCAGTCATAGCTTAAAATCCAATCATTCTTAGATGTGATTCTCCATAAAGTGAGAATCACATTTATCTATTTATTATATCTATCCATTTATTTAACGCCTTAAAACAAATCTTACTTCTACAGGTTTTTATTTCAGTAGAAGTAAAAAATAAACGATAGACTCAAATACAAAACACCTAAAAAAAATGCCTATAAGTAGGGGGGTGATTTAAAATAAATTAGCTTACAACACACATCTATGGGTCCAGAGCCGATTGAAGTAAGGGTTTTATTCTAGGCATAACAACATGATCTGTCCGATTAAAAAAATGCCTAGCTCTGCATAAATTCTATTTACGTTTTTAAAAAACAAAAACGTAATATTATTCAAAGTGGGGAGGTGGCTTTTAGTAAATCACCCAGATTCAGTCAAAGAATATTTAGACATAAAAAAAGGCGAACCTTAAAGTTCGCCTTTTTTATTCGTAAAATTACAGTGACTAAATACTGTAATGATTACTCTTTCTAACCTTTACCTCTCCATGGGATAAATTTATCAATCACCCAGCGCATCATGAGGTCGAATAACAATCCGAGTAGTCCAAGGATGATAATCGTGGTCCAGATAATCTCATAGTCAGATTGCTTACGTGCCACATTCTCTACGAAACCGATACCGGTTGTACCTGCCAACATTTCGGCAGCAACCAAGGTCCCCCAACAAACACCGATCGCAATTCGAATACCCGTAAGAATTTCTGGTAGCGAATTAGGCAATATTACTTTGCGTAGGATTTGTCGGTTAGTCGCGCCTAATGAATGAGCTGCATGAATCTTGGAAAGGTGTGTACCTGTCGCCCCTGTTCTTGCTGAGATAACCATAATGGCGAAAGCAACCATGAATAATAGGAAAATCTTACCGTCATCTCCAATTCCGAAAATGGTTAAGATCAAAGGTGCCCACGCAAGTGGCGGTACCGGACGATAAAGCTCGATTAATGGATCGAAGAAACCCTTCGAGAATCGCGACAGCCCCATAAATAATCCCAAAGGTACACCGAGAATAATACCGAAGAATAAACCGGCTAACACTCTCAGTAATGAATCCCAAACGTGGCCGGATGGCATCGGCACTTTAAACGACTCAAAATTACCTGTCGCAAAGTCTCTTACCTTGCTTTTAAAGTTTGGTGTGACGATTCCGTTGGTGTCATGTCTAGGGTAATCACCAGGTACTAATGAAGCGATGAAATCTGGAATAATAAAATCAACCATTTCACCAAATGGCTTCATTTTGTACCACAACAGTGGGTAACCCTTATAGCCGATTTCCGGGTTAGAGATTCGAGCAAACGTACGTAGCGTGTCAGATGGTTTTGGTAACCAACGACCTGAACCTTGTTCACTACATGAGCTGCTACCTGCTCGGATTTCTCCGCCAGGCATCATCAAAATATCGTAGTATCTCAATCCGCCTTGCTGGCTTTTTTGCTCGTTATCAAGTTTAACCAGTGCATTTTGTATATTGTTTAACGCATCAGGTGGGAAAATATTACCATCGTCTACTCGTCTTAGAACTCGTGTTAAACCTTTTACAAAATCAGCACGATTCGCGATTAATAGTTCGTCGGTACCCGGTGATGCTTTCACCAATGTATCTAGTGAAGCAATTTGTCCCTTTAGTTTTTCGACTTGTGCGAGGAAATTACTATTATTATTTCTAATTTTAGAAAAATCAGAAGTAATGGTTTTCATTTCTTTTGCAGCAGCATCAAATTTATAACCACGAGGACTTGCAGGTGCGGCAGGAATTTCATTGCCAGAATCACCCCATCGTGGGTTCTTTTCTGCGGCGGCTATCTGCTCAGCCGTTGGATCACCAGGGTAATTTTGATCAGCCAGTTTTGCCGTTAAACCGTCAATTCTACCTACAATTTCTTTAAACTTGGCATCAGTGGCAGAGTCAAGATATTCAGGAGAGGTCATCCCTATGATGGCTTTGCGCATTAAATCTATGGTTTCTTTCGCTTGAGACTTTTCAGCATCAGAGAAGCCCAGTCTTTCGACTTGATCAGCCAATTCGTTTAATTGCTTATTTTCACGAACTAGGAGACTTGTCCCCTTAAGGAAACCATCATCCAAAGGGAAGGTAGAACGAATAGGATTGATCGCAGAAGACAGCTTACCCACCTGACACAGCTCATTTGCTGCTTTTGGATTAAACGCCCTTGCTGCATCCCAGGAGAAGTAAATCCACACAATCAAAATAGCACTTACACCGGTCATAACCCAATGCCAGCCACCTAGTGCGCGTTCTGGATTACCAAACACAGCGTCTGACTTTTCGGTGCGAATTAAATTACGCCCGTATAAAATCGCCCATATAACCGTCGCAATCAAAGCAATAAAAATGGTGCCTACAATGAAACCCCGGTATTCAAATAAGAACTCAAACATAATTACACCTGCCCCATTATTTCTTCTTCCATATCCCAGATCATGGTAAGAATCTCTTCGCGAGTTTCTATAAATTCCTCACTGTTTTTGATATCTCTGGTGTCTTCAGTGACGCCCCTTTCAGCAAACGGCAAGTTGTATTCTTTATGCAATCTTCCTGGCCTTGGTGCCATTACAAATAACCTCTCACCTAGTAGCAGTGCCTCCTCTACTGAGTGAGTAATAATCATGATTGTCTTGCCTGTTTCTTTCCAGATTTTCAAAACCAGTGATTGCATCTTTTCACGTGTCAACGCATCCAGTGCGCCTAGTGGCTCATCCATCAGGATTAAATCAGGGTCATTGATAAGGCAGCGTGCTAATGCAATTCGTTGTTGCATACCACCTGATAATTGATAAGTAGGAATATCTCCGAAGCCTGCTAGACCAACAATGTCTAACCATTCATCGACCATCTTTTTGCTTTTTTTAGGGTCTGTGCCTTTCATACGAAGACCGAAGTCGACATTTTCTGAAACGGTTAACCATTCAAACAATGCACCCTGTTGGAAAACCATGCCTCTGTTAACACCGGGGCCTTTTATCTCTTCATCACCAAGATATACCGCGCCACCCGTTGGGTGGTTGAATCCTGCAATTATGTTTAATAGAGTCGTTTTACCACAGCCTGATGGGCCTAGTACCGATAAAAGTTCTCCGCTTTTTAACGTGAAGTTGACGTTGTTAAGTGCATGTACTTGGCCTCCAGTATCAACATCAAAAACCATACTCAGGTCTTTTGCTACAAGATCACTCATATTCCTTCCTTAGTTTATTTATTTCGCTTCACGATTAATTGTTGATTTAATTTAATCGCTACTCATTATTGTCTCAATTAATAGTAGCCTAGCTTTAAAAATCATATTTCCTGTAAAAATGGAAATTTCCTTATATCTTTTTGTTAAGTGTTATTTTGCAGGAAATATTATTGTTTCAATTTTTACCATAAGAATATAAATTTTTATGTAAAAGCATAGCTAATGCATCATGTTTGCTATCTTTTGATGCTTGTTCTGATTTTGTTCTAAATTTTGTTACAAAAAAAACGGTAGATAAATTTATCTACCGTTTTTAGTAATATCTTAAAAATCCATATTACTTAAGGAAAGATGTGTCTACTACTGTAGAGTAATCTTCTTTAGCTGGAGCAGCTTCTGTAGCAAACATTTTTCCCATGAAAGGAAGAACACTAGCAACTTTGCCATCTTTGCTGAAGTACTCAGACATTTGCTCTTCTACACTAGGAAAACTGAATCCTGCCATCTGCTTTTTAGTTTTCTCTACAGATAAACCAGCATCACCAGCAATAATCGCTAGCTTAGATTGGTCTTTTGCAAAGTCTGCGTTCGCTTGTGCTGTTACTTCCATAAACGTTTTTACAGCTTCTGGGTTTTCCTGAGCAAATTTCTCTGTAACAGATACGATATCAAAACTCGTGATTCCTGCTTCAGTCTTCTCAGGGATGGTTAGCATAGACTTACCCACTTCTTTCATCTTGGATAATGAGTTCTCACCGAAGCCACATGCCATTGCAACGGCACCATCAACTAAAGATACTGCAGCATCAGCTGGTTCCTGATCGACTAGTGTTACTTTTTTGATGTCAACACCCAGAGTACTCAGTGTCAAACGCATTTCATAGTCAGACATTGTGTTTAATGGTACTGCTATTGATTTGCCTTCTAGCTCTGTTGCGTTTTCTTTTGAAATACCAGACTTGGTACTTACAACACAGTCACCACCAGCGCCGTAAGCAACAGCCACACCAATCAGTTTGATAGGTGCATTTGCATTAACAGCATTTACAAATGGAGTTAAGCCTTGGCTAAATGCGATATCGATATCACCAGATAACATAGCTTCTGTCATTGCTGTACCTGTGGCGAAGTTAACCCAGTTTACTTTTTCGCCTAATGCTTTGTCGTATGTTTTCTCAACCTTCGCTATTTGATTGGGTGTTGCCCACTCTAGAAAGTAAGCGACATTCACATCAGCGCTTGCGGATGTTGCCATTGATGCAGACAATGCAACAATCGATAAAGAACCCAGGATTTTTTTCATTGATTTCATTTTATAACCTCAAATTTAGACTTCACAATATATTAATATTAGCCATACGCTCTTAATCAAAAAGCATCCGACATCAAACGTTAAACTCTAACTCCTCCAAGTATAGAACTTACTTTTTTCTACATTTAGTAGTGTTAAATACAAAATGCATCAATTGAGTATAGTTAAAAATTTTTAAAAATCTTTTCTTTTTAATGACTTAAGTAGTACTTATCAATAGCTTAAGTACTGCTTATTAATTACATTAGTATTACTCATATTTGTTTAAAATATTCACATCTATTGTATTTTTGTAGAATCTAGGTACCACCCTTTACTTAATACACCCCCCTACTTATAGGGGTTTTTTTGATCATTTTTTAGGGCTTATTAAACGGTTAAGTGTGGATAATTCTTTGTTTTTAATAAAAATAGTATGTTTAATTTTATCTCTCTCTTTCTCCTCTCCTTCTTCTCACTTATGATTTTTTAACGATCAATTAATCGTAAAATCTAAAATGTTTTTTAATCGTTTCATGCACTTGCCAGTGAACAATTTGCCCTGACTCGACAGTCACAAGATTTCCTGCAGAAATATCTACATTGATGCCTGTATCGGTAGATAAACTAGCCTTTCCTTCAATTATGTAAAAAGACTCTGTTTTTTGTTGATCATGATCAAAGGTGCAGGGTTCCTTTTCCCATACTTCCCATTGCTTTATTTCTTCTAATTTTTTCGGGTCTGGTTTTTCTATTTTAATCATATTAATAATCTGTCTAGTCTGATGAGTTAATGTCAATTTAGCTGGCTTAAAAATTACGCGATTATGAAAATTTCACTTCTAACGCGTCTCTCATTTCAAAATACTTGGTGGTTACACTGACTCCGACTTCATGGAATCGGTGAAACGCAAAAGATTTATAAGGCGTGGTCGGCATCGCTAAATCCTGCTGTTCTTTACCTAATACTCGTTCAGATAAAATTCTACCTATAACTGTTCCCATTGCTACACCTCGACCATTACAGCCTAAGCCAGCGAGTATACCTGGCGCAGGTTCGTGCAAATGAGGCAACAGGTCTTTCGTATGTGCAATACGCCCGCCCCAATAAAATTCTATATCTTCAGGTTTAAATTGGGGGAAGACTGTTTTAAAAGCATTGTGGATTCGATCTCTATCTGTACCTACACAGAGTTCTGACGACCCTAAACTGCCTAGTAGAATGCGATTACGATTATCCTTGCGGCCGTAGTAAATCACCCTGCGAGTATCAGCAATGGTATGTCCTTCAGGCAATACTTGAGCGTATTCTTCATCCGTTAATTCACGCGTAGCAGCTTGTACACTGATTAGCGGGATAATGGTTTGCTTCAAGCCTTTCAAGGTATCGTCAGTATAACCATTGGTACAAAAGACCACCCATTCGCTATCAATCGTTGCGGTATCGGTTGTTAATTGCCATTTATCACCCTTACGTTCTACCTTGGATACTTTGCTGTCAGAGTAGATTTGCGCACCATGTTCCATGGCTACACGTGCTAATTCACGCGTATAAGAAAGGGGGTGAATCGAGCCGCCAGATTCAACACGTGTTGCATATGAATAGGCTGTAGATCCGGAAAGCTGGTTTAGTTGTTCCCCTTCCACACTATCTATATCTAAACCCATGTCAGACCAGTTTTTAGCCATTTTTTCCAGTTCAGGAATTGATGAGCGACTGTGTGCGGCCCTTAGCCAGCCCTTTCTCACGGAGTCACATTTCAAATCATGTTTGTCGATAAGGTCAAAGACTTCATCTGCTGAATGAATATAATTGTTTAGTACTCTATTGCCGAAAACATCGCCTAGTTGTTCGATGATTTCACTGGGTTGAGCATGTGCTAGTGGGTTAACTTGTCCGCCCGATCTACCTGAAGCACCCCAGCCTGGTTCGTGCATATCTAATACGATCACATTGACACCTTTCTGAGCGAGTTCTAATGCTGTGCGTAACCCTGTAAAACCAGCACCTACAATAGTAACGTCTGCTTTTACAGCGCCCTTTAATGGTTCCGGTCTAGTGAGTTTTACTGCTGTATGTTGCCAAAGGCTTTGATCAGCATCTTTAAATTTAAGCATTATTTCATGTACATCTTGAGTAATTGATATTCAGTGTAGCAGTAACAAAAGCGTTTGGCGGTGGTTTGATTTGGTCTGTTTGTCGCTACTAAGCGTAAAAAATGAAGCTACTACAATGCATTGATCTATTTACTGTTGTGATCACCTCAAATACGTTGAATTTAAAGGGTATAGCTGAATTTAGTGTAGTTATTTTTAAATTAATAACCTATGCTTAAACGCGATTTAAAGGTGGTTAATGCGTATATATGAGCAATCAAACTGATTCAGAAAATTTTGCAGTAAACTTAAAATTCCTATGTGGCTTCTACAGTTCGATATCAGAAGTATGCCGCAGGCTTGAAATAAACAGACAACAATTCAATCGATACCTTAGGGGTAAATCGTTTCCTTCTTATAAAAACTATAAAAAGATCTGTGACTTCTTTGGTGTTGAAAGCGAAGAGATTGTTATCGACCCTATCGAATTTCAAAAAATAGCAGGCTTACCCAGCGCTACCGAAAAGAAAGGCGCAGTTCCAGAGCAGTTTGCAAACATCGTTATGCCGTTAATGAAGAATTCGAGTCAGTCTTTAAGTCGTTATGAAGGCTACTATTACCGTTATTTTTATTCTTTTAGTTTTCCCGGATATATTTTTCGCTCATTCTTTAAGCTCTATCAATTAGGTGATTATTACTACATTAAACACATAGAGCTTTCGAGTAAAAATGATGACTTATCCATACCTCGTTTGGTAATAAAATATCATGGCGTTGCTTTTTTTCTGGCCGAAAGAATATTCATCGTTGAATCGGAACCAGCATTGAATTCAACAATATCCGAAGCGATTTTAACGCCAAACTATCGACCGAATAGTCCTTATATGTCTGGCTTGGTAATTTGTGCATCTTCAGGCAGTTCTCATCAGCCCAGCGCAGGCAGAACAGTCTTCGAATTTTTAGGAAAAAACATCAATATCAGAGCAGCGATGAAGCAATGTGATTTATTTCACCATACCGATGAGCGTATCCCAGAAAATATTAAAAAATTAATTAAAAATGAAATTACTGACGCTCAATTTACGTTCCATCCTCAGGATTTTTTGTAATCTATAAAAAAGACAGTTTTTGTAAGCAATAGAAGGAAGTTTTCTTTATTCTCTTCACCAAAATGCATGTTAATAGCGTCAAATGTGACGCTACTTTGCTCCTACTAGCGTCTTCTCGGCTAAGGTGAGTCCCCGCTTTTATTGTTACTCTCTTAGCCTATCAGTAAATATAGTTATATACGGTTTTGCACTGTAGTTATTCAAAGGAGAGAGAATGTCCCAATTTATAAATAATAAAGAAAATATTGTCACGGAAGCTGTAGATGGATTGATCTCCACGTCAGGAGGGGCACTCGCAAGACTCGATGGTTATCCACATATCAAAGTCGTTGTCCGAAACGATTGGGATAAGTCCAAAGTTGCGCTTATTTCTGGCGGCGGTTCAGGGCATGAGCCCGCACATGCTGGCTTAGTTGGTGAGGGTATGCTTACGGCAGCAGTTTGTGGAGAAGTGTTTGCTTCGCCATCGGTAGATGCTGTTTTGTCAGCAATACTGGCAGTGACAGGTTCTGAAGGTTGCCTGCTGATCATCAAAAATTATACGGGAGACCGTTTGAACTTTGGCTTAGCCGCAGCAAGAGCGATCGAAATGGGCTTTAAGGTAAATATGGTTATCGTTGATGATGATATTGCTTTACCCGATCTAGCGAAACCGAGAGGTATTGCCGGAACAGTCTTAGTTCATAAAATCGCTGGGGCGCTGGCAAATGACGGTGGATCTTTAGGCGAGGTAACCAAAGTTGCCGAGAATATTATTGCTGGTACTAAAACCATCGGTATGTCTTTGGACACCTGTACAGTTCCGGGCTCACCAAAAGACCAGCGCATTGAAGACGGTAAAGCTGAATTAGGTCTGGGCATTCATGGCGAGCCAGGTTTTGAAAAATTAGATTATATTGATGCCAAGCAGTCGATTGCAGCAATGGTGAATAAACTAGAGCCTTTGATGAGTGATGAGCCACATGTTGTTTTGCTAAATAATTTGGGTGGTGTTTCTATTTTGGAAATGTCGATACTTGCGCATGAGTTAATTAATTCTTCTATCGGTAAAAAGCTCAAGTTAATTATCGGTCCGGCATCACTTATGACAGCCATTGATATGAGAGGTTTTTCAATTTCGGTGTGTCCGCTTACCGCACAACAAGAGGCGTTATTAAAATCACCCTGTGCGCTTTCTGTGTGGCCAGATTGTAAAGAAATAACGCCTATTGCGATCGTCGATTTACCCGATGGATTAACACCCGTTAGCCATAATCCATCAAAGGATGATGAGACAGCAACGTTAATTACACAATGTTGTGAGATCATGATTGCTGCAGAGGCTGACTTGAATGCACTTGATGCCAAATCAGGTGATGGCGATACAGGTTCTACCGTAGCAGGCGCAGGACGATCTATAATTGATGCGCTTGAGCGCTTGCCGTTAGCAGATCACCCAAAACTATTTAGCGCTATCGGTCAGGAATTGAGCCAAGTCATGGGCGGTTCTTCTGGGGTATTGTTGGCAATATTCTTTACCGCGGTAGGTGATGCTTCCTCCAACGGTGCATCAGTTATTGATGCCTTCAAATCCGGTTTAAATAGGATGCAAGCGATCGGTGGAGCAAACCTCGGTGATCGAACCATGGTTGATGCACTTAGCCCAGCTTTAGATGCTTTGGGTAATGGCTTAGAGGCTGCGGCTATAGCGGCTCGTGAGGGAGCAAATCATACTTCAACAATATTAGTTGCTAAGGCAGGCCGCTCTACTTATGTAAATGAGGAGCAACTGAAAGGAAATATTGATCCCGGTGCTGAAGCGGTTGCAAGGTTGTTTGAAGGGCTTTCTGAAAACAGATAATCAACCTCATAAAAAAAGGCCCCAAAGTAGGGGGGTGTGATTTTAATACCCCTCTATTTCATCAAAAAGTAAAATTAGACCTTTATCGTTTCCAGTTGTTTACCATGACTTTAAACATGTTTATCAAAGGCTTCGACAAAAGCTTCTGCCGATTTGGCAATTTCTGCGACTGATTTCCCGGGCTTATAGAGCGCAGAACCGATGCCAAAACCATCAACACCATAGGATAACCATTCACCCAGATTTTCTGGGTTACAACCACCCACTGCGTATAAGTCAGTTGCTTCTGGTAACACAGCGCGCATTGCTTGAATATTTACCCCGCCGATTGCTGTCGCCGGAAATAATTTCAAGGCATCAGCACCCGCTTTTAGTGCGGCAAAACATTCCGAGGGTGTCAGTACGCCGGGGTATGAACCCATATTCAATTTCTTGGTTTGCTGCACAACATCAATATCAAAGTTAGGTGAAACAATAAAAGTACCGCCAGCCTCTTTGATGCGAATGATGTCATCTTCATTCAACACTGTGCCTGCTCCAATATGCGCACGTTCACCTAAATGTTTAGCCATACGTTCAATCGAATCAAAGGCATTCGGTGAATTTAAAGGTACTTCAATCCAGTCAAAGCCTTTTTCAACCAGCATTTCAGATACGTTTTCTGCCTCGTCGGGGGTGATGCCTCTAAGAATTGCAATTAATTTACGTGACGGTCTAGGTGACATAGTATTTCTCATTGATTGAATAGATTTTTATACACTTGAATCAAACCTTGTAAGGTCATGTCTTGAGCACTGAATATTTCGCTGTTACCACCGATATGGGTTAAAGCCTCTGCATAGAGGGTGACTAAACGATCATCACCAATTAACGCTGTGTTCTGATTGTTCCAGTAGGATTTTGCACCTGCAAGTTCTGCTCCTATCAACAATCCAGATAATCTGGCACGCGCAGATGCCGAGTCCGGTTTACCTAGCAAACCTTGAGCACGAATTCGAAAGCAATCACTTAATAGCTGTTGCGGGTTTTTTAGGGATTCCTCAACTGCTTCTAAAAATGCGGACTGATTCCAGCCTTCTGAAATTAGCTCATGACGCAGAATGGATTGCTTGCTGAGCAATTCGAAAGTCTCACCCGTCATATAGGTGTTAAAACGGTGTATCTGATTATCTTGTAGTTGTACCCATTTACTGTGGGTTCCCGGTAGGCATACCGTATTGAATTTTGAACTTGTATCAGCGATTAGACCTGCGAGTTGCGTTTCTTCTCCTCTCATCACATCTGCGGGAGATTGTTGGCAGACGCCGGGCAGAATGGATACTTTAAGGCGGGAATCTTTCGTTTCAACAGCTTTTAATCCTTCGGATGAAGAAGGCAGACACGGAGTTTGCAGGTAAGGTGCTTCTGCCCATCCCTGTTTGGCACCTGCCATGCCACAAACCAGTATGCTGGTTATTCTATCGGGCACTAGCCAATCATCAATTAGTTTTAGCAAAGCACCTTCAAATTCGTCGGGTGAAAGTTTGCCCGCACCATCATGAGATTGCGCATCACTTAAGATTTGATGCTCGCTGGACATTGCATACGCCCTAAGGTTTGTTGTGCCCCAATCTACTGCAATCCAGTGTGTTTCCATATTCAGTCTCTATCTGCGGTTTTTGCTAAAGCTATCCTCGCCAGACAATATAACGGTGCTTTACTCAATGAGTATAGGATTAAATTCGAACGATGGATCAGAACGATAGAAAAGAAACCTGTGAGTGCATATTTAAAAGAAAAAAGGCCTCTAAAGTAGGGGGGTGTCAATTCAACACTCCTTCCTGCTTTGAGGCCACATTTAGATCTGTTTAGTTAGTTTTTACTAGTTTTTTATTAGCCTCTGACTAACTCATTTTTAGGATCATACAAACCAGCTTCAGTCACAACAGCAGGGTACTTCTCGCCAAGTATTTCTACTTTTACTTCAGTACCTACCTCGGAGAGTTGAGGTTCTACAAACGCATAGGCAATGTTTTTATTAACGCGATGGCCATAGGTGCCAGAGGTGACAGTGCCTGATAATGTCTCACCGTGGTAAATTGAATCACCACTGTGTGCAGGGGCTAAATCACAGTCAATAACAAGCGTGACGAGCTGTTTTTGATTACCTTTTTCTAATTGTGCTTGCAGCGCTTTTTTACCGATAAAGTCCGGCTTATCCATTTTCACAAAGAAGTCTAAGCCCGTTTCCATTGGGTTACGTTCGTAAATAAGGTCTGCTTTCCAATGCAGATAGCCCTTTTCCATGCGCATTGATTCTGTGGCGTAAAGACCGAAGTGTGACAAGTTAAACGTTGTACCTGCCTCATTTAACAGCTTCCAGACTAAATATAATTGCTCATTAGGCACATGCAATTCATAGGCGAGCTCACCGGAGAAACTCACCGTCATTGCCATAACTTTGGCATGACCCAGTGTCATTTCTTTAACATTCAACCAGGGGAAGCCCGCTTTTGACCAATCACATCGCGGTGAAAGCGACTGCAATAAATCGCGTGATTTAGGACCTGCAACGACCAATATAGTATGTGATGCCGCCATTTCGGTAATGGTTACGGAATCAGGTTTGTGCGTGTTCAACCAATCCAGATCATGCCATTCAGCAGCAGCGGCTGAACCATACCAGTAATGCTCTTCATCTAACTTGGCAAGGGTCGCTTCTGTTAGCACATGACCATGTTCATTGAGTAAATAACACAGGCTAATTTTGCCGACTTTTTTCGGAATATTGCTACAGGTGATGCTGTCTAAAAACTCCGTTGCGCCTTCACCTTGAATAGAGAAACGATTAAAACCAGACACTTCCATTAAACCGACATTTGTCGTTAACGCTTCAATTTCTTTAGCCACAACATCTTTCGTCGGGGTGAAGCGATATGAATGCTCATCTTCAAAATCAGGGGTAGGTTTAAAGAATAAAGCGCGCTCCCAACCATTCACCACTCCCCAGGCAACATCTAGCTGATCAAGGACTGGATAAAGAGGCGTTGTACGCGCCAAACGAGAAGCAGGGCGATGCTCGTGTGGTAAGTGATAGTGAAATTCATTCTGGTAATCTTCAATCGCTTTCAAGCAGGTATATTCGGTATTTGCGTATTGTGTAAAACGTCGCGGATCAAGACACCATGCATCCCACTCACATTCACCGTGAACGATTAAGTCAGCTAAGATCTTTCCGTGTCCACCACCTTCGCCGATTCCCGCTCGCAAGCCGATCGCACAGTAAGCGTTTTCTATTCCAGGTATTTTTCCAATCAACGGCATGCCGTCAATAGTGTAGGTAATAGGTCCATTGATGGTGGTATGAATCCCTGCGTTTTGAAGAGCGGGTAAGCGTTCAAAAATACCTTCCATATTTTCAAGGCAGCGATCTAAATCGGGTGGGCATAAGTCTTTAGTGAATGCTGGGTCAATGCCATCCATGCCGAAGGTTTTACACGCTTGTTCGTAAACACCAACCAGCAGGCCATTTTTTTCCTGACGGCTGTAAAAATCATCTAATGGATCACGAATAATCGGTACCTGAAAATCCAGCGCTTCTAATTCTGGAATATTATCGGTAAGGAAGTACATGTGCTCCATCGAAGTCACAGGGTGCTCAACGCCTAACATATTGCCCACTTCATTGACGCGGTAGCCGGTTGCGTTGACAACCTTCTCACAGGTAATGTCGCCGTTTTTGGTGTGAACGATAAATTCGCCCGTGCCGTAACGAGAGCCTTTTTTCGTAATGCCTTCAACGGGATTGCTTCTATAAACAGAAGCTCCAGCGAGGCGTGCTTTTCGTGCCAATGCCAGTGTAATGCCAGATGGATCAATATAGCCATCTAATGGATCCCACCACGCGCCCAGCATTTTGTCAGTGGTCAATAATGGGTGGCGCTCTTTGATTTCTTTTGGGCTGATGTATTCCATCTCAACACCCATGCTTTTCGCCATGCCAATATAGTGTTGATAGGTATCGATATGATCCTGAGTGTAAGCGGTTCGCATGCCGCCGGTGATATCGTAATAGAAGGGAAAATCCTCATCTGCCGCGAGTTCTCGGTACAGGTCGATACTGTGACGTTTCAAACCAATCATGGTTTGATTGCCGCCAAACTGAGTGACTTGCGCCGCTGCATGCCATGTCGAACCTGAAGTCAGTTCATCTCTTTCTACCAGTGCTACGTCTGTCCAGCCTAGCTGGGTAAGATGATACAAGGTAGAGCAACCTGCAATACCTCCGCCGATGACAACCACGCGAGCATGGGATTTAACAGAATTCGACATTTTCTACTCCAGATATAAAAAGTTAAAATTTAAGCCTTCTAAATTTAAGTCATCAATAATGCACAACAAAGCAAGCGTCTGACAATCGAAACGTTATGATCTATAGTTCAGTTAATTTAAACCATAAATGCTTTACTGTATTTCTAGGCTGGACCAACAATGAAACATTCTTTGCCTTCGCTCGATAGTCTTAAAGTCTTTGAATCTGCGGCCAGGCACCTGAGTTTTAGTATCGCAGCGAATGAGTTATGCGTAACCAAAGGTGCTGTCAGTTATCAGATACGTAAACTCGAGGAAGAGTTACAAAGCAGTTTGTTCAAACGCTCCGTGCGCCAAGTCTATCTCACAGATACAGGGCAGGCCTTATATCTGACCACGAAAAAGATTTTCGAAGACCTTGAATCGAGTCTCTCGCGGATTCAGGAAGGCAAGCAGGAAGCAAACGTATCGATTGCCGCAACGACCTATGTCGCTGCGCGCTGGTTGTCAGCGCGTATCGGTCGTTTTAATGATGAATACCCTGATATTAATATTTTTTTACAACACTCGGTAAATTCGGTTGATTTCAAGCTTGATGAAGTCGATCTCGCAATTTTGTGGGGGCCGTGCAAAGGCAAGCTGGATAGAAATCGCTTCGCAGAAATACCGATGTCTTTGTTTCCTGTGATTAGTCCAAAATTATTAGACACACACAATATAAGCCAGCAAACCGGGATTAGTATGGGTGCCATCGTGCAAGGAGCGCTAAGTAATATCCCCTTGCTATGTGAAGACAGCAAACAGGATCACTGGCAGGAGTGGTTAAAAGCCAATAACACGGCTGGTCCTGATCTTAAGCTAAACAACCCTCGCAGAGTGATTAGTGATGCCAATGTGCGGGTGCAGGCAGCAGTCGATGGACAGGGATTGATTTTAGCCGATGATTTAATGTTAAATGAGCTTAATAATGGATTGTTGGTAGCGCCTTTTAAGGAACAATTAACAGGGTATGGTTATGCTTTTTATTCCTCCCCAACACGCATATATGGTGACAATACCATTACCTTTAAACACTGGATGATGCAGCGTATTCAATAATACTATAAATGGCACCCCCCTACTTTGAGGCTGTTTTTTTAGCTTCAAACAAAGAGAATAATTAACATGAGTAAAATTACCTGTGTAGAAGACTTTAGGCAACTCTACAAACGACGTGTTCCGAAAATGTTTTATGACTATGTGGAAGCGGGTTCTTATACAGAATCGACATTCCATAGAAATGAGAATGAGCTAAAGGATGTTTGTATTCGTCAACGGGTAGGCGTGGATATTTCAAATGTCGGCACGTCAACCACTATGGTTGGAGCAGATGCAAAACTACCCGTCGCGTTTGCGCCCGTTGGCATGCTGGGGATCCAGAATGCAGGTGGCGAAATCAAAGTGGCAACAGCGGCTCGTGATTATGGTGTGCCATTCATTTTATCTACCATGTCTATTTGCTCAATCGAGCAAATTCAGGAAGCAACGGGTGCTCCGTTCTGGTTTCAACTTTATGTGGTTAAAGATCGTGAGTTTGTACGAGATTTAATTCATCGCGCCAAGGCCGCTAATTGTTCAGCATTAGTTGTCACCATGGATTTGCCTATGCTGGGTCAACGACATAAAGATGTGAAAAACGAACTATCCATTCGCCCGAACTTCCGCAATATGTTGAATATTATGACCAAGCCAAAATGGGCGTTTGAAATGGCAACCACTCCTTATAAAGGCTTTGGTAATGTGATGGGGCATGCCAAAGGAGTAGATGACTTGAGTAGTCTGCTTGTCTGGGCAAAAGAAATGGTCGATCCAGCGCTTGATTGGGAATACGTCGAATGGATTCGACAGGAATGGGGCGGCAAAATCATACTCAAAGGCATCCTCGATGTTGAAGATGCCCAAATTGCTGCCAGCATGGGGATCGATTCCATTATTGTTTCTAATCATGGTGGACGCCAGTTAGACGGCGCAGGCAGTTCAATCTACTGGCTTCCTCGTATCGCTGATGCGGTGGGCGATAAAATGGAGCTACTTTTTGATTCTGGTGTGCGTACCGGTATGGATATTTTCCGTGCTAAAGCTTTAGGTGCCAGCGGAGTATTACTCGGGCGTTCTATGGTCTATGCATTAGGTGCAATGGGAAGGCCAGGCATCGACCAATTGCTGCAGATTTATGAGAATGAACTGAAGACAACCATGGGGTTAGCGGGCAAAACAAAGATAAGTGATATTCAATCTGATGATGTGTATTCGGTAAGGTATCAATAGTTAAGTTTTACTGTTGTTAAGAAACCTAGGAAAAAAGTGCCTAGCTCTGCATAAATTCTATTTACGTTTTTAAAAAACAAAAACGTAATATCATTCAAAGTAGGGGGGTGATATAAAAAAGGACGTACTTAAGCACGCCCTTCGAATGAGTTCATATACTATTTGTTAGCATTTAGTCATCGGCCTTAATTCTTTCATTTTTAGGATCGTAGTTGCACATTGGAACGATCTTGGCAGGGTAATGCTTACCAAGAATCTGAACGGTTAACCCAGCGTTTTCTGCTTTCTTATCAATCTTTTTAGTCTTGATAAAGGCAAACGCTAAGCTCTTCTGGATACGATTGCCGTAACCACCTGAACTGCACTGTCCTACGATTTCACCGTCTAAGTAAAGTGGTTCAAATCCGTTTTGTGCATCTGTTTTGTTTGCATGAGCCATATCTGAATCAACTTCAATCATCACCATGTCATTTTCAAAGCCAGCTTCTTTTTGCTTAAGCAATATGTCTTTACCTTCGAAGTCTTTATCCATTTTTATGAACCAGCTAAGGCCTGACTCAAGCGCTGTAAATTCTGTATTCATGTCTGGGCCCCACACTGGGTAACCTTTTTCGAATCGCATTGAATCCATTGCACGTAAGCCGAAGTTTTTGATGCCAAACTCTGCGCCTGCTTCGTGTAATGCATCATATAGCTTCTGTGTGTATTCGACTGGGTGATGAAGCTCCCAACCTAATTCGCCCACGAAACTCATGCGTAATGCACGTGTTGGAATACCTGCAACATCAATTTCCTGACCTGTAAACCAGGGGAAGTCTGCATTGCTTAGGCTTACATCTGTTACCTTACTCAAAACCTTACGCGCATTAGGACCTGTAATTAAAAGGCACCCCCCGGCTTTGGTGGTGTTTTTTAAGGTGACTGAGCCATCTTTTGGTAGGCGACTGAATAGCCAATCATCAATAAGAATTTCAAGTGCCGCAGGCGACATCATGTAATAGCTACCGTCTTGTAGCATCGTGATTGAAACTTCCCAGGCAACACCGCCTGAAGGACTGAGCGGATGGGCTAGAACTATTTGGCCCGGTTCAGTAGGGACATGGTTAGGCATGATATTGCTTAAGTAGTCGTATGCGCCATCACCTGATACTTCAAACTTGGTGAATGGAGATAGATCTAGAAGACCGACATTCTCTTGAACGTTTTTACACTCTGCGGCGACAGGATCAAACCAGTTACCTCGGCGGAAGCTATGCTGCTCAACAGGCTCCATACCTTCAGGAGCGAACCAGCTAGGGCGCTCCCAGCCAAAGTAAGCGCCAAATACTGCGTTGTCTGCTTTGTGTGATTCATAGATGGGTGTTTTCTTTTGGCCGCGAACCGCAGGGCGCATCGCGTATTCATTGGCATAACCCAATTGATATTCGTTGGCATAAACTTCAGTACCTTTTGCCACTGTGTATTTGATGTCAGCATAATCACCAAAACGACGCGGATCTAATTCGAACAGGTCGAGTTCTGGTTCGCCATCGACAATCCATTGCGCCATAAAGTGACCAGCACCACCACCTTGTGCAATACCGAAGTTGAAGCCAGTAATAACAAAATAGTTCTCGATGCCATGCACCGGTCCAACTAATGGATGCCCATCTGGTGAGTAAGTGATAGGGCCATTAACAACCGTCTTGATTCCGCCTTCAGCAACCAGCTCAACCTGAGTCATCGCTGTCATCATAATGTCTTCGATTCGGTCCAGATCTGGTGCTAATAATTCCTGACCAAATTCTTTAGGAACACCATCAGTTGCCCATGGAATTCCGTCTGGCTCGTATGGGCCTAAGATGAAACCTTTGCCTTCCTGACGTAAATAATAAGAAACATCTGGATCACGAAGCATTGGTAACATTTCATCACGGCCTTCTAATTCAGGGATTGAATCGGTTACAAGGAACTGGTGTTCCATAGAACACATCGGTAATTCGTGGCCTACCATTTTGGCTAATTCGTTAGCGCGGAAACCGCCTGCATTCACAATGATGCCTGCGTCAATAATGCCTTTAGGCGTAGTCACTTCCCAGCGACCATCTTCTTTCTGTACGATTTTTTCAACAGGATTTTGACGAACAATGGTTGCGTCCGCATCTTTCGCGCCTTTTGCCATTGCGTTTGTCGCACTGGTTGGGTCGATGTGACCGTCGGCTGGGTCCCATAATCCACCCAAAACTCCTTCTGGGTTTAAATAAGGATAGAGCTCAACCAAGCGTTCAACACTGATCATTTCCAGATCAAGTCCAGCGAGTTTTGACATTGCCACTACGCGCTCAAATTCATTCATGCGCTCTTCGGTATGCGCTAATCGTACCGCACCGGTAGGGTGATGATCAACGGGATGACCGGTTTCTTCTTCTAAACGTGCATAAAGCGCAATACTGTGCTGCTGCATTTTCATCACATTAAAGCTATTGCTGAAATGAGGCAGGTTTCCCGCTGCGTGCCAGGTAGAACCAGATGTTAAATCCAGTTTTTCTGTCAGCATGACATCAGTCCAGCCAAGTTTTGTCAGGTGATATAAAGTACTAACGCCAGCAATGCCGCCGCCCATGATTAATACATCTGTCTTATTTTTCATCATTATTCCTTTGGTCTCTGATAGGGATGACTGCTACTTTTTATGTTTTATGAGGGGCGCGCAGTGATTGTGTCCTTCTAGTAAATATGATATTAAGTTATTCGACCAGCAACAAATGATATATAAACCACAAATGTATAAGTTAAACTTATGAAAAGGCTACTCACAAATTCTATACAACTCAACTGGCTAAGAACATTTTCTGTTGCGGGTGAGCATTTAAGCTTTACCTTGGCAGCTGAAGATCTGGCAATGAGCCAATCAGCTGTGAGTCAACAAATCCAGCTACTAGAACATCACTTGAATCAAAAGCTGTTCTACCGGGCTAACAGAAGTATACGTCTCACCGACGCAGGACGCGCATTTTTACCCCTGGTGGAAAGTACCTTGAAACAGCTCAACCAGGGCGCGGCTAAAATATTTTCTCCATCAGATGAAGCGGTTGTTGAGTTTGGTGTGAATACAACCTTCGCCGAGTTATGGCTGGCACCTCGTTTGCAACAGTTTAATTTGATTCATCCGCATATATCGATTCGTCAACATGGCACTAACTGGGCTTCTGATTACCCAATATCAACTTCAGAATTAGAAATCCGTTATGGCAAGGGTGATTGGGATGGCTTTGAATCTATCCCGCTGATTTCACAAAAGATAAGGCCTTATTGCAGCCCTGAAAATGCAAAACAATTGCGTGAGCTCGATGATGTTAATAAGCTGACATTGCTCGATGTTTTGGGCGTGCCTAAAGGCTGGAATAGCTGGTTAGAAATGACTGAGTTGAATGATAGACCCAGACAACCGATGCAATATATGGATAGCTATGTGATGGCCGCTTCACTCGCAGCAAATGGTATGGGAATCTGTTTGATGTATGACGATTTCATGCAGGAAGGCTTTTTAGCGAAGCAATTGGTCGCCCCATTTTTTGAAAGTCTGGATACTGAAAGCGGCTATTTTGTTTGTTATAAAAGTGAAAAGAACTTATCGGAAGCTACTCGATTGTTTAAGGATTGGTTGCTGAGTTACACCTGAGACTGTTAATAGTAGGGGGCTATTTATAAGGCACCTCCACACTTTTAGGCACTTTTTCTATTTTTATCTAAGCCAGATCATTTACCATCGCCTGACGATAATTCTCAGGAACTGGCGTTACCGCATGCGTGTAGTTTTCGTGATCTATACCGACATTAATCGCTGCGCCATCTTTAACCGCAGCAATCATCTCTGGGGTTAATTCAAAGCGCATGAAGTGCACCGCAGAGGTCTTGTCTTCGGTTTCGCGCTCTAAGTCTTCATTGCTAATCGCGAATACTTTGTCGAATCCTTCAACTTGTACCCAGGTTTTACGATCAATGCCGATTAATTGTGACAGTGCTTTAACTCTTTCGGCAACATCGATGTATTCGATCATCATCGTTGCTTTCCAATTAGTACCAGTAGGTAGCATGGCGTTATAGACTTCTAATTCTTCATTGATACCTGCTGCATCAAATACTTTTTCAGCACGTAGGATTTCCTGAATTTGATATTTTAAGGTAGTGGCATCTTCAAAATACAGAGTAACATTTGGACCAACTGGAAGGTTGCGGCTCTTTTTATGCAGCATGGTTGCCGCGCGAATTTCTGGTCGCTGTTCGTGATACTGCTCTAAAGAAAGTAAGTCATCTCTGGTAAGTTTTTGTGTCATTGTACTTTTTATCCGTAATTCTTTCGTTAGTGTTTACAGCCCGTAAGCCATGCGTAACAAAGTAAGTGGGTGTTGTGGTTCAGAATCATCCTTCATGCCATTCGCTATCTGATGTCCTGCCATAGGACAGTCACTACTGTAAAAGTCTGATTCCGACTTTTGGACTTTAGTAATAACCGGGCGACAGATTTTCATCGATTTCTCATGAAATTCTTCTTTGACCGCGTAAGTACCGTCATGACCAGAGCAACGCTCAATCGTTTCTATCGTAGTATCTTGAACCAGTTGTAAAAGGTCTCTGGTTTTTAAACCCATGTTTTGTACACGTAAGTGACAGGCTGCATGGTAGGCAATTTTGCCCAGTGATTTTTTGAAATCTATATTGAGTAGTTCTTCTTTGTGACGCAGCATCAAATATTCAAAGGGATCAAAGATATGCGCTTTAACTTTCTGTACATCCGCATCATCAGGGAACATTAACGGTAATTCTTGTTTGAACATCAAAACACAAGATGGTACGGGAGCGATAATGTCCCAGCCTGCATCAATCTTTTTCACCATCTCAGGGATGTTGATGTTTTTAGCGTGTTCTACAGATTTTAAGTCGCCTAGTTCTAGTTTCGGCATGCCACAGCAGACTTCTTTATCGACTAAGGAAACTGCTATTTGATTGTGATGCAGCACTTTACCCAAATCTTCTAATAGATGTGGTTCATTGCGATTGCCATAACAGGTCGCGAAGATGGCTACTTTGCCTGTAGTTCGGCCCGCTTGTTTAGCATCTGCGTGCGTGCTTTTGCTTTCTTCTACTGTTGATGCCAGTAACTTTCTACCGGTTTTACTGTGATATTTAGGAACAGTAGCATCAGGGTGAATGCCTAGCACTTTCTGTAGCGCCTTTCTGGCCAAGCCATTTTCATTGGCGGCATTAACGATAGTCGAAACAACTGGAATTCCAGCGATGTTTCCGACTTTGTCAGTTGCCGATAAAATCTTATCACGGGTTTTAAAGTCCCCTTTCTTATGCTTAATCGCTTTTGCGCGAAGCATCAGGTGAGGGAAGTCGACATTCCATTCGTGCGGTGGTGTGTAAGGACACTTTGTCATATAACAAAGATCACACAGGTAACATTGATCGACGACTTTTACGAAATCTTTCTTATCGACACCATCGACTTCAAAGGTGTCAGATTCATCGACCAAATCAAATAAAGTGGGGAATGCATCGCATAAGCTGACACAACGGCGACAGCCATGGCAGATATCATAAACCCGCTCAAGTTCTTCATTGAGTAAATCTTCGTTGTAAAAATCTGGATTTTTCCAGTCTAAGGGATGTCGTGTGGGTGCTTCTAAATTGCCTTCACGTGCTGCCATAGTGATTAAATTCCGTTTCTTAATCCAACTTCATACTGAATGTGCTCCCCCTCTTAAGAAATAAGAGAGGGAGGAATCTTCAAAATTAAATGAAGATTAATCGTCTAGATTGTCTAGCGCTTTCTGGAAACGATTAGCGTGTGAACGCTCCGCTTTTCCTAGCGTTTCAAACCAGTCAGCGATTTCGTCAAAGCCTTCTTCACGAGCTTGCTTGGTCATGCCCGGGTACATATCTGTGTACTCATGAGTTTCACCAGCAACCGCTGTTCTTAGGTTGTCAGCAGTAGGACCAAATGGAAGGCCTGTTGCTGGATCGCCCGTTTCTTCTAAATATTCAAGATGGCCATGAGCATGTCCTGTTTCACCTTCAGCAGTTGAACGGAAAACAGTAGCTACATCGTTGTAACCTTCAACGTCAGCTTTTGCTGCAAAGTATAAGTAACGACGGTTTGCCTGAGATTCACCTGCAAAAGCATCTTTCAGGTTTTGCTCAGTCTTGGTTCCTTTAAGAGACATAATTTTTTCTCCTTTGTTGTTATAGAAATTTATAAAAAAAATTTGGTAAGATTTTTTATGAAAGTCGCAGACGCAACTGACTTCTATAATATAGGAAGGATACTAAGATAGGTCTAATTGAATAATTAGAACGTTTTGATTCATGAAAGCGAAGATCAGATAAGCGTAGCTATACCGAGCGCTGCAAGGTAGTTTTTAAATCCGGATAGCGTAATTTAATTTTTAATGATCCAAGCATTTTATCGTTTCTTATCCGTCGAGACTCTTTCATATACGAAACCATCCCTGCGCTTAAGGTTTTTTCTGCCGCTTCCAGACTGATTTGTGGCGGGTGCGGTAAACCAGCAAAATCAGCTACGTTATTAAAATAATCCGTCATGGTGCTCGGGTTGCCATCGGTGACATTGATTATTTCATTGCTAAATTCACAATTCATGGCCGCAACACACGCTTGCGAAAGGTCATCAGCATGGATACGGTTGGTGTAACCCGCTTCATCTGCATTAATCACCGATAAGCCTTTTTTAAGGCGCTCAAGCGGTAACCTTTCCTTGGCGTAAATTCCGGGAACCCTTAAAATTATGAATTCAGAGTCTGTTTTTTTAGACCATGTTTGCAATGTTTGTTCGGCGGATAAGCGTCTTATTGCTCTTTCTGCTTTAGGGTTTACTGCTGTGTTTTCATCAATCCATTCACCTGCACTATCACCATAAACACCTGTGGTACTTATCAAAACGATACGTCGAGGTTTAGCACTGCCTAGGTTTTGGAGAAATTGTTTTAATCGAAGGTCTTCAGTACCCGATGGCGTTGGTGGTGCAAAATAAAAGAGATCGGCTTGATCAAAATTGAAACCATCCAGCGAATAGTGACTATCAAGATCAAGCGCATAAGATTCGATATTAAAGTGCCGGCATTGCTCAACAGATTCGGCAGAAGAAACGATTGCTTTTAGGTTTTGAGCTTGCCGTTGATCTTCAGTAGCTAATAATGCCGCAACGCGTTTACCGATATCACCACAACCGACAATCCAGGTATTTGTTTGAGGGTGTTTTTGGTGTTTTGAAGCAATCTCTGAAGTCATGGAAAAAGACTAGCGTTTAATGGCACCTTATACAATATTCATTTTGGTTGCTACATATCGGAATCTACTTGAAAAACGGGCGTTTTGCCCTCATTATCGATTAAAATATAATCAATTTTAATTGCCCAAATAAATATAAATATTAACTGGAGATTTTCATGGAATTGTTACCCATAGTCATAGTCGTATTCGCCATTATTATGATCATAATGGGCGTCAAGCGTGTTCCTCAAGGGATGGAATATACGGTTGAACGCTTCGGTCGATACACGCGTACCTTGAAGCCAGGCATACAATTTATTATTCCATTTATCGACGGCATCGGTGCCAAAGTCAATATGATGGAACAGGTCGCTGACGTACCTCAGCAAGAAGTTATCACCAAAGATAACGCGATGGTAACAGCAGACGGTGTGGTGTTCTTTCGGGTAATGGATGCGGCTAAATCAGCCTATCGCGTAAATGATATGTATCGTGCGATTTTAAATATCACGATGACAAATATCCGAAGTGTGATGGGCTCGATGGATCTGGATGAGTTGCTATCCAAGCGTGACGAGATTAACTCCAGACTGCTCGTGGTGGTCGATGAAGCGGCAGCAACGTGGGGAATTAAAGTCACACGTATTGAAATTAAAGACATCAACCCACCAATGGACCTTGTCGAGTCGATGGGTCGTCAGATGAAAGCAGAACGTGAAAAACGTGCATTGATACTAGAAGCCGAAGGCACACGTGCCGCACAAATACTGAATGCAGAAGGCATTAAACAATCTGCAATATTAGCCGCAGAAGGTGAGAAAGAAGCATCATTCAGAGAAGCAGAAGCACGTGAACGTTTAGCCGAAGCAGAAGCCAAAGCAACGACCATGGTATCTCAAGCAATCGCCCAAGGTGATGTGCAAGCAATCAACTACTTTGTTGCGCAAAAATACACTGAGGCACTTAAAGACATAGGATCTGCAAACAATTCTAAAATCGTAATGATGCCAATGGAAGCCGCTAGTCTGATGGGATCAATCGCCGGCATCGCAGAAATTACCAAAGAAACGTTTGGTAGCAGTGATAAGAACGGAGAAAAATAATGGAAGGCTTAACCAACGGGCTTTTTGATAATCTTCAATTTTGGCACTGGTGGGTTTTCGCCATTGTACTTGTGATTCTTGAAGTGTTTTCCCCTGCCGCATTTTTTATGTGGATGGGTGCCGCGGCGGGTGTGACTGGCTTAACCTTATTAGCATTGCCGGAAATGAGCTGGCAAATGCAATTTATTATATTTTCAATTGCGAGCATTGCCTCTATTTTAGTGGGACGCACCTTTTTCAGCCGCAAATCAGCAAATACAGACGACCCGACGCTGGGTCAGCTCGAACACGAACTTACTGGTAATGTATACGAAGTTGAAAAAGCCATTATCAATGGTAGTGGGCGCGTAAAAGTCGGCGAATCAACCTGGAAAGCACAGGGACCTGACACTGCAGAAGGTACTTCAGTTAAGGTAGTTGGCGTTAAAGGTGCTGTGCTTCTGGTAGAGCCTGTTTAAGTTAATTGATTAAGCCACCCCCCTACTTATGAGCACTTTTTTTAAAAACAGCTCAAAAGGTGGGGGGGGGGGGTGAGTTATTGCAAGTATGATGCAACTCATTAAACAACAGCCCTCGAGAGAGGGCTGTTGTTTTTGGGGCTTTAATTGATGCAAATTTAGAAATCTATACGAACGCCCGCTACAAATTCATGTGCCGAAACATCGTCTATTTTAAATCCATCGGTAAAAGAATCCGATCCAGTTTTCACATCACCAAATGAAGCATACTGATATTCGCCATAGATCGAAGTGCGCTTAGATAACTTATAGTTTCCACCAATACCAACATTCCAGGAGAGTTCTGTGGAATCCCTGTCTGCATAGGCATCGTAGTAACCGTCGGCTGCTCCGTCAAAGGCATCGAATGCTGCTACACCTGCGCCACCAAGTCGAGCTGAGTAACTGTTGTCAGATACACCTAATCCCGCTTTAATGTATGGTGTGAATAATGTGCTGTTTGGAAAGTCATAAAACCCTTCTACAGTCAGGGCTGTGCTTTCGATGTTACCGTTGAGGATATATTCTTCACCTGCTCGTGCCCCAGTTCCGATATTTTTGTCATTGAAGTCTCCATCGCGGTGAGTAAGACGGCCTTCAATGCGAAACTTTTCACTGAATTTGTAACCGATACCAATGCCAGCAACGCTACTGTCACCAGAATCAAACTTTGCAGGGAAATCTGAATCTGTTGCAATGTTGTTACCTGTCGGTTCAGAATCGCTCGCTTGCTCGCTAACACCAAGCTGTGCCGTTGCATAGAATCCTTCTGCTAAAGCGATTGAAGGAGTGGCTAATGCCACTGCGATGGCTAGCACTAATTGTTTTTTTACCTTGTTCTTTGCTGTGTTCATCAGAGTACCTTTTTATACTGTTTTTTTGATCGTTTAATTAAATGTTTCAAGCAGTTGAATTACTACTGCGAGTTGTGGGATTAAATATATCGTTTACTTATTGTTCTGAGTAGATACAATAAATGTATTTCATAATTCTGGTATTCGGAACAATGATAAATTACCTGCGCCATATGAGTGTGTTTGCGAGTGTGGTGGATGAAGGATCATTTCGTGCTGCAGCGAAAACACTTGGTATAGCACCTTCAAGAGTCAGTGAAACGGTGTCAGATCTTGAGCAATATCTTAACGTTACTCTGATGCATCGAACGACACGCAAACTCTTCCTTACCAATGAGGGAAAGAAGTTTTACGCTTATGCCGCTGAAATCACGAGAAATGCTGAAGCTGGATTAAACGAGCTTAACGTCCTTTCTCAGGAGTCTATTGGTTCGTTGAAAATTGCACTTCCAGCTTTTCTAGCCTCATCAACTATCTCTACCGCGATAGCTGAGTTTGCTCGTCAGCACCCAAAAGTATCTTTAACGTTGACCTATTCAGATCAAGTGATGGATATCTTAGAAGAAGGCCTTGATTTGAGTATTCGGGTAGTTCGAGTAGGCTTATTAGAAGATAGTTCTATGATGTCTCGTAAATTGGGGGAGAGTGGGAGACTTCTTGTTGCTGGTAAGAAATATGCAGAAGGTCGCCAAATACCAAAACACCCATCAGACTTAAAAGACTGGGATTGGTTACGCTTTCAGAGTAGACCTAGTGCTATCGAGTTAATTTCAACTACGGGTGAGTCTGTCACCATTCAAGAAAATGCTTCGATAAGTTTAAACAGTTCTGAAGCTTTAAAGCACTTTACACTCCAAAACCTGGGCGTAACAATTCTACCTGTTCACTTGGTTGTAGATCTTATTGCTTCGGGTGAATTAGTACATGTGCTTCCAGAGTGGAAACTAAGACCACTGGGTTACTATGCTGTGTGGCCAGATAAATCACGTCGAGAAAATCTGA
Source organism: Cocleimonas sp. KMM 6892 (assembly GCF_035798195.1). Lineage (NCBI taxonomy): Bacteria > Pseudomonadati > Pseudomonadota > Gammaproteobacteria > Thiotrichales > Thiotrichaceae > Cocleimonas > Cocleimonas sp. KMM 6892. The sequence continues at coordinate 1,000,330 of NZ_JAPFBV010000001.1, forward strand.
CATTACTTTTAGTACGATTCCTTGCCAAAGAAGTCAAAGGTCACCCACTTTGATCCACCCATAAAATAATTTTTATGTTTGTGAATGGGTTTAAATACCTAAAAAAAGTGCCTTAAAGTAGGGGGGTGTCATTAAGATTAGTCTTGTTCGGATTTATTGAGGCTTATCCGGAAAAACCACCAAATGCTCAAATTCCATGATGATTCCCAGCTCTTCTCCGACTTCGTGATTATGATGTGAATGCACCAGCGACAATAGTTGCGTGCCATCTTCCATTTCCAGCGTGAAAAGGTTATTTGCACCTCTGAAAACTCTGGATACTATTTTCGCTTTACGCGGGCTGCAGTCATCATGAACGATGTCATCAGGGCGTACTAATACTTTCACCTTACAACCCGGCTTGCATTCGGGAGGAGAGATGCCTTCCAAAGAGGCGAGCGATGTTTTGATGACATTGCCTTCCATTACTTCGCCATCGATAAACACACCAGAACCGATAAAGTCAGCGACGAATAATGATTCGGGTTCGTGATATAACTCGTAACCACTTCCCCATTGCAGTAACTTGCCCTGATTGATTACACCGATGCTATCTGCCATCGCAAACGCTTCATTTTGATCGTGGGTCACTAATACGGCGGTGATGTTTTCGTGCTTCAGAATGCTGCGGACTTCTCTGGCTAATTCTTCGCGTAGTTCGGCGTCCATGCTGGAGAATGGTTCATCCAGTAATAATAAATCGGGCTTAGGTGCCAAGCCGCGTGCGAGCGCAATACGTTGTTGTTGCCCACCGGATAATTCATGCGGATAACGCGAGCCATAATCTTGCAGATTGATGAGTTCTAGTAATTGTTTAATACGTTCTGATTTATCTTTTTTACTCAAGTGGCGTATGCCAAAGCCAATATTTTCAGCAATAGTCAGATGAGGAAAGAGCGCAAAATCCTGAAACACCATGCCGATATTTCTTTTTTCGGGCGGCATCGTGTAACCGACGTTGCTCACGGTTGTGTCGACTAGTTTTATGCTGCCGTGTGTAATCGGTTCAAAACCAGCTATGGCGCGTAACAAGGTGGTTTTTCCACAACCACTAGGCCCTAGTAGACAGCCAATTTCACCTTTATCTAACTCAAAACTTGCCTGTGTGACAACCTCGTTTTGATCATAAGCAATGGAAACGTTATCTACGTGGAGTATTTTCATTTGTGTTCTCCAGCACGGGAGTGGCTAATGGCGTGGCTTAACAATATCACTGGAATGATTCCAACTAAAACAATCATTAAAGATGGTGCTCCGGCATCGGGTAAACGTTCATCCGCCGCCATTTCATAGGCACGAACCGCTAAGGTATTAAAGTTAAAGGGGCGCATAATCAGCGTTGCGGGTAATTCTTTTAATACATCCACGAATACCAGTAACAAGGCGGTTAATACCGTGCCGCGCATTATCGGCATGTGAATCCGACGAAGCACTCCGAAAGGTGTTAAGCCTAGTGAGCGACCAGCGTCGTCCATGGTTGGTTTAATTTTACCTAAACCAGAATCAATGGCTTGAATGGAAACCGCTAAAAAGCGCACGGTGTAGGCAAATAGCAGCGCAAACAGGGTACCTGAGAATATTAAGCCAGTGGAGATATCAAAGTGCTCTCGCATCCACGCATCAATACTATTATCCAGCCAGGCAAAAGGTACCATCACGCCCACGGCGATAACGGTACCCGGAATGGCGTACCCCATTGAAGCGACATTAACACTGGTGTTAATGACTTTGGTTTTGCGCAGTCGCTTACCGTAACCCAATAACAAGGCAATGCTAACGGCAATCAATGCTGCCAAAGCCGCGAGCATTAAACTATTACCCACCAGCACAAAAAAGGATGCATCGATCACTTCTTCTGCGGTGGTGAATGTCCACACGAATAACTGCAAGGCAGGAATTATAAAGCCCAATAACAGCGGCATAAAACAGGCAAACACGACTAAAGCGGCCATCCAGCCTTTCATTTGATAGCGTTTGATGGTTGAATATTTATTGGTGGAATGATGGAATTTTGCGCGCTTACGTGACCACTTCTCTAGCATTAGCAATGCGAATACAAAGCCTAATAATAACGCCGCTAATTGAGCAGCCGTTCCACCATCGCCCACGCCAAACCAGGTACGAAAAATACCCGTGGTAAACGTTGGGATGCCAAAATATTGAACCGTGCCGTAATCAGCGAGTGTTTCCATTAGCGCCAACGATAAGCCCGTCACAATCGCAGGGCGTGCCAGCGGTAAAGCCACACGATAAAACCCTTGTAGCGGTGAATTACCGAGGGTGCGACTCGCTTCAAGTACCGCGATCGATTGATCCAAAAATGCCGCGCGTGCCATCATATAGACATACGGATAAAGCACTAACGACAGCATTAGGATAGCGCCACCGATTGAGCGTACTTCAGGAAACCAGTAATCCCTTGCACTCCAGCCAAACGTTTCACGCAGTAAGGTCTGAAGAGGGCCCGCAAAATCCAGCATGCCGGTGTAGGTATAAGCGATGATGTAAGCAGGAATTGCTAATGGCAATAATAAAGCCCAGGAAAAAAAACGCCGTCCGGGGAATTCGCACATGCTGGTCAACCAGGCAGTGGTGATACCGATACTCAACACACCAGCAGAAACGCCGACCATAAGAATTAAAGAATTAGTGATGTAATCCTTTAACAGGTAATCGTATAAATGCGTCCAGTTTTCATTAAAAGGCTGAAATAAAAAGCTTGCGACAACCAGAACGGGTAGCGCCATTAATAACGCGATCGTCACAATAGAAACATTCCAACGATTCAGCTTTGGTAAGCGAAATCCTGCTTTGGAAGATGTTTGATTTGTAGACTGATTATTCATTACAGCGTTAAATATTAAGAGTGGCGAGAGTTTAAATTAAATGAGAATTATTCGCAATTAAACCTTGATGAAAACGAGTGAATAACCGGAAAAAGAGATTAAAGGCACCCCCCTACTTTGAGGGGAGTTTTCGTGATGTTGATTATTCTTTTAAAAGGCGCATCAAGCACAGAGTGTACTCGATACACATTTCAAAGGATTTGAAGGCTGTCTTTAGAAACTGACACAACGGCAAATGCGCGATCAGTTTAAAAAGACTTAGGTCGTTAACCTTGCTTCAACAATCTCTCAAGATCAATCAAGGCTGCGTTAGCACGTGATATGTATGACGCCATCACCAAAGAGTGATTGGTCACAAAGCCAAACCCTTTGCCGTTAAGAATCACCGGACTCCAGATAGCTTGCTGAGTACCTTCCAATTCACGAATAATCTGACGCAAACTAATCAGTGCATTTTTGTCTTTTAGCACGTCGTTAAAATCGACTTCAATCGCACGTAAGATATGAATCAGTGCATAGGTCTGACCACGTGCTTCATAAAACACATCATCGATTTTAAACCAGCCCGTTTTAACATAGTTCGATTCTGCATTCGGCGTCGATTGTTTAGCGTTTTTATCGCCAGCCAGTGACGTATCCAGTTGCTCTCTACCCACACTAGAACTCAATTCTTGCGCTAAAGATCCCAGGCGTTTTTTAACTAAGTCTACCCAGTCACCTAAATTGTCAGCACGTGCGTAGAATTGTGCATTGTTTTTTCCTGTACTGGATAATCTTGCAAGATACTTATCCAGTGTTTTAATGCCGTCTCTGTATTGGCTTTCGGCAGGCGGTAAAATCCATAAATTGGTGTCTGTATGAAATTTAGTTGCGGTGTTGATCAAGTCATCATCTTCCTGCGACTGCGATTGTGAACGACTTAAATCGTTTCGTAACGCCAATGCCAGATCACGCGCTTGCACCAGTACACCAAATTCCCAATTAGGCATATTGTCCATGAATACGCCGGGAGGCATGCGATCGTTCTCGAGGAATCCACCGGGTTTGTCGAGTAGGGTTTTCATCAGCTGAGATAATGTTGCGGTCGTGGTAAAGCCAGTTACCATTTCAGCTCCCATTTCATCGGCATAGTTTTGTGCATTGGTATTTACATCAAAGCGAGCGGGTTCGCGGCTCCAGTAAAACATCAGTAAAAATGACAGAATGAGCAGGGTGACAATAAACATTCCTATTGTCCACTTAAGGCCTTTTTCTTTCCAGGTTGAGGGTTTGTATAATGAAAATACTTTTCCAACTGCACCCATGTGAAACTCCAAGATTAAATTAGTGTGAGATGAATCAAATATGCGGCTTTAAGCGCGACTTATCAAGTACACTGTGCGAAGTTCTGGTGAAATCTAATAAATACCTCTTATGAAAACCATTTTTAAAGAATATATCAATGTGGCATTGCAAGTGCGATGGGCATTTTTACTGGTAATGATCGGGATTGTCTCTGCGACGTTCCTAGGGATCTATGTGCCTGTTTTTTATAAAAATATTGCGAATGGTTTTGCCGAGCCTTTTAGCGTAGAAACCAGCGCGATGATGTTGCATAACTTCTGGATGATTGTCCTGTTCTATGCCGGTATATGGCTATCCTGGCGTGTGCTTGAAATCGGTATCGTGCCTGTTGATGGCGGTGGTATGCGCCTGTTGAACAAGCGCTGCTTCAAGGTATTGAAACGTCAGAAATTTCTGTATTTCGAAAATAATTTCTCGGGCAGTTTAATCAAACAGGCAGGACGCTTTTCACGCTCTTATGAAGTGATTGTGGACTGGTTTATTTTCCAGTTTGTGCAAAATGTATTAAGCATCTCGATCGCTTTTATTATCTTCTATCAACACTACCCTGAGTTTGCTTACTATTTTCTGGTATGGGTGATTGGATTCATTATCTGGAGCGTGGGCTTTTCCATCTGGAAATTGAAATACGATAAAGCCGTTGCAGAAAGTGACTCAAAGTTGGGGGGTGCCTATTCTGATGCAATCAGCAATATCTTTATTGTTAAAAGCTTCGCCCTAGAAAAAAGCGAACAAAACAACATCGATGAAAAAGCCGATGTGGTTTATCAAAAAACTAAGATCGCCTGGATATTGATGTTTGTTTCATTTGCGGTTCAAGGCTTTTTGACCATGGGCATCGAGCTAGTACTAGTGTACAAAATGATCGGTAAGTGGGAGCTGGGCCTATTCAATGTCGGCGAATTTGTTTTATTCCAATCGATTCTGTTGATTTTGGTGCAGCGTCTCTGGGAATTTGGACGAAATTTCAGAAACTTTTTCACCGCCTTAGCCGATGCTGCAGAGATGGCTGATGTCTTTAAAAATGATGATTTCGAGCGAGATTCTGCCACCGCCAAAGATTTGAAAATCAGTAACGGTGGCATTCAAATCAAAAACATTAATTTTGCCTATTCAAGCAGTGACAAAAGCCAGGATGGATTGTTCGAAGACTTTTCACTGGATATAAAACCCGGTGAGAAGATTGCCTTAGTGGGGCATTCTGGTTCAGGAAAAACTTCACTGACTAAATTGCTGTTTCGCTTTTTCGAACCACAACAAGGCAAGATTTTATTCGATGGTCAGGATGCCAAAGACTTTACTCTGTCATCATTACGCAATCAGATTTCATTAGTGCCACAACAACCCGAGTTGTTTCACCGAACCGTGCGAGAAAATATTTTACTGGGTGAAGAAGTCAGTGAAGAGGCGTTGATCAAAGCGGCTAAAAACTCTGGTTGCCTGGACTTTATTCAAAGCCTGCCAGAGCAGTTCGAAACAATGGTGGGTGAACGCGGCGTAAAGCTTTCAGGTGGCGAAAAGCAACGCATCGCTTTGGCTCGAGCTTTTCTGGAAGATGCGCCTATCGTGGTGTTGGATGAAGCCACAAGCGCGCTGGATTCCATCACCGAAAAACAAATTCAATCAGCTATCTTTGAGCTAATCGAAGAGAAAACAGCGATTGTGATTGCCCATCGTTTATCTACTATTTTGCGTATGGACCGAATTCTGGTACTCGATAGCGGTAAAATTATTGAGCAAGGGACGCATCAGGAATTACTTGATAAAGGCGGTAAATATGCAACCATGTGGAAGCACCAAAGCGGCGAGTTTCTTAAGCAGAATTAACGCTAAGCTTTTATTTAAATTCTTCTGAAAAATATGCTTTCAAAGTAGGGGGGTGACCAAATGAAAATAGTTGAAGCACAATCTGAAGATATGGGGATAGTCCGTGATTTCTTTTGTGAATATCAGGCTTGGTTAAATGTGGATATTTGTTTTCAGGGGTTCGAAGAGGAATTAGCGAGTTTGCCCGGTCGCTATGCCGCCCCAAAGGGAGCAATTTATTTGGTGTTCGATGATGACGAACCAGTCGCCTGCGCAGCGATAAGACCACGAATCGATAAAGCAGAAACAGAAGCGGAGTTTAAACGTTTGTTTGTGCGAGAATCGCACCGTAAAAAAGGCATAGGCAAAAAGGTGTTTAATGCGGCAATGGAGAGTGCAAAGGCAATGGGTTATGAAACAGTGGTGTTAGAAACCCTACCGATAATGGAATCAGCCAAGCATCTTTATCAACACTATGGTTTTAAACATTGCGCCCCTTATTTTGACGATGCTGACCCAAGCGTTGAATTTTTCCGTTATCAATTTGATTCATCCACATAACGGCTTAGCCACCCCCTACAAAAATATATGAGTAAAAATAAATTATCGTTCGCAGATAAATTACTGCACTGGTTTGATGATCACGGTCGTAAAGATTTACCGTGGCAACAGGATATCAGCCCCTATCGTGTCTGGGTGTCTGAGATTATGTTGCAGCAAACCCAAGTGAAAACGGTCATCCCTTACTTTCACCGCTTTATGACATCGTTTCCTACGGTGACTGCTTTGGCAGATGCCGAGCAGGATGAAGTCTTAAAGCACTGGTCAGGTTTAGGTTATTACGCCCGTGCGCGCAATATGCACGCGGCAGCGATAATGGTAAGGGATGAATTTAATGGTGAGTTTCCGTGTGATATTGAGAATATCCAGCGCTTAAAAGGCATTGGCCGTTCTACCGGCGCGGCAATTTTATCCATTGCCAGTAATCTGCCAGAACCTATCTTGGACGGTAATGTAAAGCGCGTGCTAAGTCGGGTATTTGCGGTGGAAGGCTGGGCAGGAAAATCTGCGGTGTTAAAAGAACTGTGGACGCTTGCCGAACAAACCACACCCAAAACGCGCAACGCTGATTACACTCAGGCCATTATGGACTTGGGTGCAACGCTGTGTACCCGCAGTAAACCACGTTGTGATGATTGCCCGATGAAAAGCGATTGCATTGCGTTTGCTGATAGTCGACAAGCTGAATTGCCTGCTAAAAAGCCGAAGAAAATCATCCCCGAGAAAAAAACGATTATGCTCATCGTTAAAGATGAAGCAGGTGATGTGTTTATGCAGAAGCGTCCTCCGACAGGAATATGGGGCGGACTCTGGTGTTTTCCTCAGTTCGAAACACAGCATGACGCTGAAAACTGGACACAGGAGTTCCTGGGCGAATGGAGCGAAAAAGTGCAACGACACGATGTGCTTAGTCATACGTTTAGTCACTTCAAATTACACATTCAACCCTTGATAATTCAGCTTAAAGCCCCCATTAAAATGAGTGTGATGGAGAAAACAGACAAGCTCTGGTATAACGTCAACACAGAATTCAATGGTGGTCTTGCAGCCCCTGTAAGCACACTTTTAAACACCTTGGTCAGACAGTGATCTGATCAAAAATTTAGAAAAATATAGAAAAATCTAGAAAAATTTGAAGACAAAAACTTAATAAATACGTTACTAGAAATTAAAGGACAGAAACATGGCAAGAATGGTTAATTGCATTAAGCTAGGCAAAGAAGCAGAAGGTTTAGACACACTGACTTACCCGGGTGAGTTAGGACAGAAAATTTATGACAATATCTCAAAAGAAGCATGGCAGGGATGGGTAAACCATCAAACAATGTTACTCAATGAGTATCGTCTATCACCGATCAATCCTAAAGACCGTAAATTTCTTGAAGAAGAAATGGAAAAGTTCTTATTAGGGGAAGGTCCATCGTCAGTCGACAATTTCGTCCCTGAATAGATTTATCGCTAATAGACCCGATTAGATCGGGTTACATTAGACCGGTCATAAAAAACCTCCTGAAAGTGGGGGGGTGACCATAAGAGAATACATAAAATGGCAGCAAACTGGGTTCCAGCAACGGTTATCGAAAACCGAAAATTGACAGATAGGCACTTTGCCCTGATCTTCGACGCTGAGCTATTGCCTTTTAAACCGGGTCAGTTTGCACGCTTGCAAATCGAAGCAGAAAACGATGAAGGTGAATTAGATAAATTTGCTAATCCCTACTCGTTAATCAATACCCCTGATGAAAAATATGCCGAGGTCTATTTCAACACTGTGCCAGAAGGCAAAGTGTCAAATGCCTTGGCAGCTTTAAAACCGGGTGATACTTTAGAAATTGCGCAACCTTGCGTTGGCTTTTTTGTGTTGTCACAAATCCCGGATTGCAAACATCTGTGGATGCTTTCTACAGGCACGGGCGTAGGTCCTTATTTGTCGATGCTGAAAACCGATGAAGCGTGGGAGCGATTTGAAAAAATCACCTTGGTGCATGCGGTTCCTTACGCCAACGAATTGAATTACTCAGAACTCATTGAGCAGTTTGCGGCAGAACAACCCGATCAGTTTCAATTTATTTCTATCGTCAGTCGTGAAGATCATGAAGGATCACTCAAAGGACGCATTCCTGCCTTAATTGAGAACGGTGAACTAGAAGCGAAAGCGGGTTTGGAAATTAACAAGGAAAACTCGCATGTGATGCTGTGTGGGAATAGTGGTTTGTTGAATGATACTAAAGCCGTGTTATTAAAACGTGGTATGGACAGACATTTAAATCACAAACCCGGGCATGTTTCTTCAGAGCAATATTTTTAAGTCAGTTCGGAATTTCCGATTGTTTCGGACACCACGACAACCAGGCTGAAGGAAAAATAAGGCTTTGTGCCGGTGTAAGACCGCAAACATCATTATGTGCCATGAGCTTTAAAGACGGGCGAATAATGGGAATAGCGCTGCTTTTACTCAAATAGAATTCTTCTGCATCTCTAAATTTTTCAAAACGCTTTGTGCCTTTACTATTATTTGCCTCCCGCATTAATGTATCAAAATGACGTTTATCCTCAGCTTGAAAAATTCTAGGCAATTGAGACATGCTGATAAAAAATCCAGAAGGATCGGGCAGAGCAACAAACCATTGGAATATCGATAAATCGTAATTTTCACTCACCCTCATTTTATCAAAACTGTCAGAAGAGGTGGGTTGTTCCAGTTTTAACTTTATGCCAAAGGGAATTAAAATAGGTGTTAAAACCCTCGCCAAGTGGCTCGATTTATTATCTGAGGTAACCAATAAGGTCAATGTTTTGGGCGAGAGAGGGCTAATGTCAATTTCCTGAAGAAGCTTCCTAGCCTTATCATGTCGCTGACTTTTATTGAGCTCATAGTTGGTATTTTTTAACGGCAGATCAGAATAGGCCTTAAGGTTTGGTAACGGGACCAATCTACGTGTTGGTGATCCTTGAACACGACGGGATGCCCGTGAAAAGACCTCTTCGGGCTCTACGATATTCTTAATAGCTTCAACAAGTTTAGGTTCAACACGGTCACGATTTATACTTAATAAATAGACTGCCGTTGAGGGTTGTTCAATCAAGCTGCAATTCTTACTCTCCAAAAAATTACTGATTAATTTTGTATTGCCAGCTGATACGTAAGAAATATGCAGCGCTGTTTTTGGGTCCGTGTAATAACGTAATGCATCTTTTTGTGGTTCGTCTTTTTCTGAGACATAGACATAGTGTATTTTGGGTATTTTTAACTGACTACTTTCAGGATGAGCAGTATTTTTCACTAAATGAATTTCTTTTAAATCCAGGTGGTTGTGCCCGCTGGAATGATAAAAAGTATTCAAGATGGGTTTGTACTGACCGTTAAAAGGAATATCTGTTCTGTTACTCCAGTGGTCTCCGTGTTTTTTTACAAAGTGCGAAGGTACCGGAAATAGTGCAGCGTTTAGCGTGCGTTGATAAAACAACGGGTCAAACGTATCAAACTCAAGTCGGAGCGTATACGGATCTATAACCTGAATGCCTTTGAGTACCTTTGAGGAGCCTTCACTGTATTCTTTTGCACCTGCTAAATTCATCAGCGCGAAGTACAATGCATTTTGGTTTTTTGATGTTTTCAGGACTGATTGCCAGGCGAGCGCAAAATCATTCGCAACAACCGGAGAGCCATCACTCCAGCGTTTAGATGGGTTTAAATAGAAGACGATGGTTTTATCCAACGCATTAATGCGCCAGCGTTTTGCCGCGCCGGGTTCAGGTTCGCCATATTTACCGACTCGAATCAATCCTTCGAAGATATCATTGAGTAATCGATAACACTCTCCGGTTGAGGCGAAAACCGGACTAATGCTTTCACAGCGATGACCTAGTTTGAGCTCTTGTGACTCTTGTGACACAGCTGGCTTAGCCATCATCAACAATGAAAAGCATAGAAGCACAATAAGTTGGTGCAAGGCTCGGGTCACAACTATGGTCGCAATATGTTTATTCAAAAAGACTGTCGCATTAAAAGTGTTATTTATTCGGAGTAAGTAAGGCGTGGGTGCTTCTCAACCCATGTAGCTTGGAGAGAAACGGGTAAAAATATTAACATATACTAATTTATAATCAGCATTTATTTGTCAAATAAAGGTTTTCATGCATACGTATTTGTTAAATTTGACTGAATCATTGTTCTAATGCACAAGAAAGTATCAATGTGATTAGTTTATAAGCAGATTGAAAACCCTTTAAACCAAAGCCACCCCCCTACTTAGGGGCGTTTTTTTATTTACCTAAACGCAGGGTTTTAGAATTCAGGCAGACAGGTCTTAAGGTTTTAATTTATAAATTTTCATCGGTTACTGTTTCTATAAGCACCGTTGAAAACTCTGCCGGTTTTTTTCTGTAGACGACATGATTGCCTTTAAAGGTACGGATTGTCCAGCCTCGCTCTTTAGCCCGTTGCCAGGAAATATCTCGTGAACGCTTCTCGACCGACATCCCTTTTGGGACAAAGGCAAGGTAAGTCGTATCTAATCGTTTTGCCGCAGGGTTTATATAAGATACGGGTTCGGTGTAAGTTTTATATGACTGGATAACGTCTCTTGGGTAAGGTTTGTCAAATTTTAACCAGGGGAAGTGAATCATCCCGTCAATCACTTTATAGCTGGGTTTTAATGGTTTTACATCAATCATCGACATACCATCATCAGGCACCATCGCATCGACAAAAGTCACATGACGAATACGCTGTGGGATACGGTTCATAACGCCTGTTAAAACCATTCCCCCATAACTGTGACCTACCAGAACGATATTATTTAAACGCTCGAAAATAATCATATTCACAATGTCATTGATATGTGTGGTGAGGTTGATTTCTGGGCTAGCTAAATGATACTTATCACCCAGGCCTGTGAGGGTAGGTCTATAAACGATGTGACCTTTTGCGGACAGGTGTTGTGCGACGGTTTTCCAATCCCAGCCGCCACCTGTGGCACCGTGTACGATCACGAACGTGTATTTTTCGTTATTTTCAGGTGCTTTGCTGGAGCTTTCTGTTGCCGGCTGTTGCGCCATTGCGCTGCCAGAAAACAAGCCAATAACTACACAGAAAATAGGAATAGTGATTAACGAAAGAATCACTGAAATGAGTGGAGTGAATAGCTGCTTGCGCGTGATTTTCATATCAACTAACTTAGACAAAGATCTTTAGACATAGGTGTCTTTAATTTTAATGAGTTAGTTTGAAAATAGAAAATTGTTTTTGTGCAAATTAAAACAAATGTCAATACACCCCTCTACTTATAGCGAGTTTTTAGAAAAAGTCGCTATAAGTAGGGGGGTGTATTAAATATAGATGGATGATTATTTACGCTGAAACTTTGCTCATTGATTGGCTAGTGGCAAAATCGAGCATGCGTTGTGTCGATCTAAGTGCCTTTACGCGCACTTCTTCATCAACGAAAATTTCATTATTTCCGTTCTTCAACACTTCTAATAAATTGTGCAGGCCGTTCATAGCCATCCATGGGCAATGTGCACAACTCACACAGGTTGCACCATCACCATGAGTCGGCGCAGGAATGAAAACTTTGCCGGGTGCTTCTTGCTGCATTTTGTAGAAAATCCCTTTGTCGGTGGCAACAATGAATTCCTTATTTGGCATTTCTCTCGCGGCATTGATAATTTGGGTGGTTGAACCAACAACATCAGCCATCGCGATAATTTCTTCGGGAGATTCAGGATGCACCAGAACACCAGCATCAGGATGCTTTTCGATAAGCTCGCCCAATGATCGGGTTTTGAATTCGTCGTGCACGATGCAGGCGCCTTGCCAGCGTAACATCTCAACACCCGAAACTTTCTGAATGTAATTACCGAGGTGTTTGTCAGGTGCCCATAATACTTTTTTACCTTGTTTGCCGAGCCAGCTGACTAAGTCTAAAGCGATACCCGAAGTAACCACATAATCAGCACGTGCTTTTACATCCGCGCTGGTATTGGCATAAACCACAACGGTATGGTCAGGGTGCGCATCACAAAATGGTGCAAAATCTTCAATTGGACAACTAAGGTCCAGAGAACATTCCGCTTCGAGTGTTGGCATTAACACGCGTTTTTCAGGGGTCAGAATTTTTGCCGTTTCACCCATGAAACGAACGCCGGCAACAATTAATGTTTTGGCAGGATGTTCGTTACCAAACTTTGCCATGTCGAGTGAATCAGAAACGTAACCACCGGTTTCTTCTGCAAGTTCTTGCAGTTCTTGATCAACATAGTAATGCGCAACCAAGACGGCATCCTGTTCTTTCAGGAGTTTTTTAATCTCATCTTTGACGGCTTCTTTTTCTTCGGGCGTGTAATGTGGGCTCAAATTTTCGATTTGTGCCGTTACCGGAACTTTAAATTCAGGAATGATGGGTGCTGTAACAGTAGACATGTTTTATACTTTGGGTCTCGAATCCTAGATTTCAACAGTATATCAATCCATGTCAGATAAAAATACCAGTAAACCTTTAGTTCTCGTCGATGGTTCATCGTACTTATTCCGTGCGTTTTACGCATTACCATCGAGCCTTACCAGCCCAGACGGGATGCAAACTAACGCGATTCACGGCGTGTTAAATATGCTCGATAGATTGAGGAAAGATTATCAGCCAGATCACATGGCGGTAATTTTTGATGCGAAGGGTAAAACCTTCCGTAATGACATGTTCCCAGAATATAAAGCCACGCGCCCACCAATGCCGGATGAGTTGCGCGATCAAATCGAGCCGCTACACAAGATTATCGAAGCACAAGGCTACCCGATGATTGTGATGCCAGGTGTTGAGGCTGATGATGTGATCGGCACCATGTCGAAACTGTATGACGGTGATGTAATCATCTCTACCGGCGATAAAGATATGGCGCAATTGGTGGATGACCAGATCAGTTTGATCAACACCATGTCGAATAGCTTCCACGATCGCGCAGGCGTGATTGAAAAATACGGTGTGCCACCAGAACGCATTCGAGATTATTTAGCGTTGATGGGGGATAAGGTCGACAATATTCCGGGTGTACCAAAAGTGGGGCCGAAGACTGCTGTTAAGTGGTTGACCGAATACGATTCTCTCGACGCGATCATGCAAAACGCGGATAAATTTGGTGGCAAGATTGGTGAAAACTTACGTGAGTCATTGGAGTTTTTGCCGTTATCGTATGAATTGGTGACGATTAAATGTGATCTTGAGCTGGATGTATCGCCAGAGTACTTAAGCTTTAACAAAGAAAATAAACAGCTACTGGCCGAGCTTTATCAAAAGTATGGTTTCCGTACGCGTTTAAGCAATTTGCAATCAACCTCAGATACGCCGATTCAGTTAAAACCTGAAGCCGTAGGTTCTAATAGTGATAGCGAAGAAATTGGTATCCCGGAAATAGAAGAGATTAAAGAAGTCGACTATCAAACGATTCTTACTGAAGAACAGTTAGATAGCTGGATTGCAGATTTAAAAGATTCAAAATTATTCGCGTTCGATACTGAAACAACCAGTCTTGCCTATATGGACGCCAGAGTGGTTGGGATGTCATTTTGTATTAAAGCAGGCACAGCGGCTTATTTACCGCTAGCACATGATTATGTGGGAGTGCCTCAGCAACTGAATTTCAATGAAACTTTGGCCAAGCTGAAACCACTGCTAGAAGACCCAACCATTCTTAAAGTCGGTCAAAATCTGAAATATGACCGTTCTGTGTTGCTAAATCACGATATCGAGCTAAAAGGTATCGCGCATGACACCATGCTGGAATCTTATGTTCTGGATTCGGTATCTAATCGCCATGATATGGATACGCTGTGTGAAAAACATCTCGGTCACATCAATGTGAAATTTGAAGACGTTGCGGGTAAAGGTAAAAAACAACTCACGTTTAATCAGATTCAAATCGACGATGTCGTACAAGAAAGTGATGATCCGGATGTTGAGGCGACAGTGACTCGCGGCGCTGCCTATTACGCCGCAGAAGATGCAGATATGACATTGCGCCTGCATAATTTCTTCTGGCCACAATTAAAACCGCGTCAGTCTCAGGAAAAACTGTATCGTGAAATTGAAGTGCCGTTATTAAAAGTGTTGTCCGATATCGAGCGCAACGGTGTATTGGTTAATGCTGAAATGTTGGCTAAGCAAAGCGAAGAATTGACGGTTCGAATGAAAGAGTTGGAACAGGATATTTATGAATCTGCAGGTGGTGAATTCAACTTAGGTTCACCAAAACAAATTCAGGAAATTTTCTTTAATGAAGATAAGCTCAATCTTCCGGTTATTCGTAAAACACCGAAAGGTCAGCCATCAACCGCTGAAGATGTGTTGCAGGAATTGGCGGAAGAGCACGATGTACCACGTTGGTTATTAGAGCATCGTGGTCTGAGCAAGTTGAAATCGACTTATACCGAAAAATTACCATTGGAAATAAACCCTCAAACCGGCAGGGTGCACACCTCTTATCATCAGGCGGTTGCGGCGACAGGTCGTTTGTCATCGAGTAATCCGAACTTGCAGAATATTCCCGTGCGTAATGCGGAAGGTAGACGTATTCGACAGTCGTTTGTGGCACCTGAAGGTTTTAAAATTTTAGCGGCTGATTATTCGCAAATAGAATTACGCATCATGGCGCATTTGTCGGGTGACGATGGTTTGGTAGAGGCGTTCTCGCAAGGTAAAGATATCCACAGAGCGACAGCTGCTGAAATTTTTGAAGTAGGGTTGGATGACGTTCAAACCGAGCAACGTCGTGCAGCAAAAGCCGTCAACTTTGGTCTTATTTACGGTATGTCGGCATTTGGTTTGGCGAAGCAGCTCAAGGTTTCTCGTACTGAGGCTGCTGAATACGTGACTAAATATTTCAAGCGTTATCCGGGTGTTAAACATTATATGGAAGACACCCGCGAAAAAGCCAAAGAGGATGGCTACGTAGAGACACTTTTCGGTCGTCGCCTATACCTACCAGAAATTAATGCTAAAAACGCCATGAGGCGTCAATACGCGGAGCGTACGGCAATTAACGCGCCGATGCAGGGCACAGCCGCAGACATTATTAAAGTTGCGATGATTGGGGTGAATGATTGGTTGCGAGAAGGCACCAGCAATACCACCATGATTATGCAGGTGCATGATGAATTGGTGTTTGAAGTTGCTGAAGATGAAATCGAAGCTGTCCAATCAAAGATTATAGAGCGTATGGTGAATGCCGCTAAACTTGATGTGCCGTTAGTTGTAGATACAGGTCTTGGTATTAACTGGGATGAAGCTCATTAGCGTTTATTGTTAATTATTCAACTTTCACTAAACTTTTTTTAAAAAGTTTGATCTGAACTTAAGATTTGTACGTACAGCTTATATGCATAAATTGTGCTGTTATACCGAATAAATACATTTACTTCTAAATCGAAACTTCTTAAATAAAATAAAGGATGGATAATTACAATGAGAATTAATCATTTCAAAAAAATGCTAGTGATCATGGGTCTTGCTGTTTCAGTATCTGCTTCTGCAGACATCATCAAGAAAGCGAGCGCGCATAGTGTCAAAGAAACTATGGATAAATTTGAAGCACTTGCTAAATCTAAAGGTATGGATATTTTTGCACGCGTTGACCACACTAAGAATGCGGCGGGCGTTGACATGAAAATGAATGAAGCAGAAGTATTGATTTTCGGAAACCCAAAAGGTGGCACTGTGATCATGAAGAAAGATCCTGCTGTATCTCTGGATTTACCACTAAAAGTTGCGGTTTATAAAGATGATGCCGGGAAAGTGTGGTTGAGTTACCGTAATCCGCAAGATCTTGCGAAAGATTATGATGTGGCTGACGTGCCAGTATTGGGAAAAGTTGAAACGGGCCTGGATAAATTAACGACTGCTGTAACTAAGTAGAAAATTTGTAAAAAACGCTCAAAAGTAGGGGGGTGGCTTTTGCTGATTCACCAAGAACCAGAAAAGGCACCCCCCTACTTATAAGCAGTTTTTTTAAGATCTAACGCTTGTCTATCTTCACGTAATCTCTTTTATCTTCACCTGTGTATAACTGGCGAGGTCTGCCAATTTTAGAACCAGGGTCACCCATCATTTCATTCCACTGAGAAATCCAGCCTACCGTTCTTCCTAGAGCGAACAATACGGTGAACATGTTTAATGGAATACCCATTCCGAGGAAGATGATGCCTGAGTAGAAATCAACATTTGGATATAAGTTACGCGACACGAAGTATTCATCTTCCAGCGCAATCTTCTCAAGTTCCATCGCAGTTTCAAGTAGCTTCTTGTGCTCTGGGTTGCTGAAGGTGTTTTCTGCAATCATCTCATGACAGGTTTTTCTAATAATTTTGGCGCGCGGATCGTAATTTTTGTAAACACGATGTCCGAAGCCCATTAATCTGAAACGGTCTTTAGGATCTTTCGCTCTATCAATAAAGTCTGAAATTGGTTTGCCAGACTCATTGATTTCAGTAAGCATTTGAATAACAGCTTCGTTAGCACCACCGTGAGAAGGTCCCCATAGAGAAGCGATTCCGGCTGCAATAACAGCAAATGGGTTAGCTTCAGAACTACCCGCTAAACGAACTGTAGAGGTTGAAGCATTTTGTTCGTGGTCGGCGTGTAAGACCAGAATCATATCCAGTGCTTTTTCCATCAATGGATCAACTGTATACGGCTCTGAAGGCATTGAGAACATCATGTGCAAGAAGTTGGCGCTGTAGCTTAAAGAGTTCTTAGGGTATACAAATGGCATTCCCTTAGAGTAGCGATAACTCCAGGCAGCGATAGTTGGCATCTTTGCGATAAGACGATGAGCCGCATCCATACGATCTTCCTGACTATGTACATCTTCATCTTCATGATAGAAAGAGGATAATGCGCCGACAACACCAACCATGGTAGCCATAGGGTGAGCATCACGTCTGAAGCCTAAGAAGAATGTTTTTAATTGCTCCTGAAGCATCGAACGCGTACGTATTGATTCTTCAAACTCTTCTAATTCTTTTTCGTTAGGTAGTTCGCCGTTTAATAACAGGTAACATGTCTCCAGAAAAGAGCTTTCTTCAGCTAATTGCTCGATAGGGTAACCACGGTATTCGAGGATTCCTTTGTCACCATCAAGATAAGTGATTTTACTTTCACAACTTGCCGTAGACATAAAGCCTGGGTCATAAGTGAAGTAGCCTAATTCTTTATAAAGGCTGCGTACATCCACCGTCATAGGGCCACTAGTAGGCTTGTATAAATCTAACTCAATCTGCTTGCCAGTGCGGTTATCAATTAGCGTTACGCTATCTCTCTTGGACATACTCTTACTTCTCCAATCTCTTATTCGTAGGAAATTATTATATAAATTGTGATATTAATTTTTTTTTAGATTACTTGTTATTTAAATACGGCGACTAAATCACTCTGATCGAGGATTCTCTAACATCAAGATTAATCGAATAACAATTTCACCACGTTTGGTGACAAGTAAATTTTTGATGTTATTAACCATCGTTTAAGGGTAGGAAATAAAACACTATTAGGAAAATGAATAGCTTCAATCGTAAGCATTAAAGATGGCTAGATAAGTGTATACATAAAAAAGGCTCCTATGAAGGAGCCTTTTTATTAATCAATGTAATTATCTACATAGATTAGTCTACGTGAGCAGCACCTGCACCCTGAGGTACACGGATATGTTCAACAAGCTCTTGTACATCTTGTGGTACTTCAGCAGTCATTCTAGAAACAATGTGTGCAACTGCAAAGTTAGCTAATGCGCCAACAGCACCAAATGCATTTGGAGATATTCCAAAGAACCAGTTTTGTTCCATGCCACCCATGAAAGATGTACCAGGGATAAACATGATTCCTTTGTGTTGGAATACATATAGCATCGTTACAATGATACCTGTAAGCATACCAAGGATCGCGCCTGTTCTATTTACTCGCTTAGAGAAAATACCCATCATCAGAGCTGGGAATAGAGACGAAGCTGCAAGTCCAAAGGCTATCGCAACCGTACCAGCCGCAAAATCGGGCGGATGCAATCCGAGATAACCGGCTCCTAGGACGGCGAAGGCCATCGCTATTCGACTGGCGAGTAGCTCGCTTTTCTCAGAGATATTGGGGGTTAGAATACCTTTCAATAAATCATGAGAGATGGATGAAGCAATCGCAAGTAACAATCCGGCAGCAGTTGATAGTGCGGCAGCTAGACCACCAGCAGCAACTAATGCAATAACCCAGTTTGGTAGTTTCGCAATTTCTGGATTAGCAAGTACCATGATGTCACGGTCAACTTTAACCATTTCATTGGTTGCTTTATCAGCAGTGTATTGGATCTTGCCATCACCATTCTTATCTTCAAATGCTAGTAGGCCTGTCTTTTCCCAGTTTTTGAACCACTGAGGACGCTCTGCATAAACAAGGTAATCGCCTTTAGTAGGTTCGATAGTCTGCATCAAGTTAAGACGAGCCATCGCACCAACAGCAGGAGCTACTGTGTATAGTAATGAGATAAATACTAATGCCCAAGCCGCAGATCTTCTTGCGCCTGCAACGTTAGGAACTGTGAAGAAACGAGTGATAACGTGTGGAAGACCAGCAGTACCGAACATCAATGTTAGTGTGTAAACAAACATATTGAGTCTGTTGTCCATTCCAGCAGTTGTATATTCTTTAAAGCCTGTGTCTGTAAGAACGGCGTCAAGTTTATCGAGTAGATAAGTGCCATCTGCCATCGTGCCACCCAAACCAAGCTGTGGTAATGGATTGCCAGTTAGCTGCATAGAGATAAATACCGCAGGAACTGTATAAGCAAAGATAAGAACTACGTACTGAGCAATCTGTGTATAAGTGATACCTTTCATTCCACCCAGTGTTGCGTAGAAGAATACGATCGCCATACCTACGTAAAGACCCGTATCATAATCAAGCTCTAAGAAACGAGAGAAAGCTACTCCGATACCCTTCATCTGTCCGATTACATAAGTAACAGAAGCAAGGATCAAACAAATAATAGCTACAAGACGTGCTGTTCTTGAGTAGAAACGATCACCGATGAATTCAGGTACCGTAAACTTACCGTATTTACGAAGGTAAGGAGCTAGAAGCATCGCTAGTAGTACATAACCACCAGTCCAACCCATTAAGAATACAGAAGCGCCGTATCCGTTAAAGGCGATTAAACCAGCCATACCAATGAAAGATGCCGCTGACATCCAGTCGGCAGCAGTAGCCATACCATTCAGGATTGGGTGAATACCTTTACCTGCAACGTAAAACTCGCCAGTTGATGCAGCGCGTGCCCAAACCGCGATACCTAGGTATAACGCAAACGTTAAGCCTACTACGATATATGTTAGTGTTTGTAATTCCATTTATTAATCCTCTTCCACGCCAAATTTGCGATCTAACGCATTCATACGCCAAGCGTAGAAAAAGACTAGAGCTACAAAAGTATATATTGAACCTTGTTGTGCGAACCAGAAACCTAACTTATATCCACCAAGGCGGATTTCATTAAGTGGTTCAACAAGCATGATGCCAAATAAGTATGAAACAACGAACCAGATAACTAGACAGATCATCACTAGTCTTAAATTGGCCTTCCAATAGGCCTTCGCATTATTTTCACTTTCTTGCGACATAAACTTCTCCTTATAGTCTACTTAAAATCTTGTTAAAGCAGCAACCAATGCTTTAAAGATTCCGGCGAAGATAGCATAACGACCTGTAAAGGTCTTTTATTGGAGATAGAATTATTTTAATGATTAAGATTAGTACTACTTAGTTTATTAATATTATCCCTTAGTCTTTTCATTGTAGCCATTGATCAATAGTTGGTTATTTTCTATACAGTTTCCTCTATGATGATGTTTTGATTTAATACCATAAATTATTAAAAAATCTAGGTATATAAAGACGTAGAGCAGAAGCTGGAAATAGTGATTACCAATAAATCATTTCGTGTTTTTCTAAAGTCGAATATCGTTAAGAAAGAATAACTAAGAAAGAAATAGAACCACAAATATGAAAACATATATTTTAGGATTATCAGCATATTATCATGACAGTGCAGCGGCACTCGTTTGTGATGGAGAGGTTGTGGCTGCTGCGCAAGAAGAACGTTTCACGCGAAAAAAACACGATCCTGCCTTCCCCGCTCATGCGATTAAATATTGTTTAAAAGAAGCTGGTATCACTCATAACGATATCAGCTCGGTGGTTTTTTATGATAAACCATTGTTAAAGTTTGAAAGACTTTTAGAGACTTATTTGTCTTATGCACCAAGCGGATTTCGTTCGTTTTTAACAGCAATGCCAATCTGGCTAAAAGATAAATTATTTTTGAAAAAAACACTTAAAAGAGAACTGTCTTCTGTGTTCTCTATTGGTGAGAATGAAATACCTGAGTTGCTGTTTAATGAGCACCATCAATCTCATGCGGCGTCTGCTTTTTTTCCATCGCCTTATGAGAAAGCGGCAGTTTTATGTCTTGATGGTGTGGGTGAATGGGCCACAACATCCATGTGGATTGGTGATGGAAACGAGTTAACGCCGCAGTGGGAAATCGATTTTCCGCATTCTCTGGGGCTGCTATATTCGGCTTTTACCTATTACACAGGGTTTCGTGTTAACTCTGGTGAATACAAGTTAATGGGTTTGGCGCCTTATGGTGAACCTAAATATGTCGATTTGATTTTAGATAATTTGATCGATCTGAAAGAAGACGGTACGTTTAAATTGAATATGAAATACTTCAATTACGCTACTGGTCTTACGATGACGAATAAAAAGTTCGCTGATTTGTTTGGTGCTCCTGCACGACAGCCCGAAGGTGAACTTACTCAAAAAGAAATGGATATCGCGCGTTCTATTCAGTGGGTCACAGAAGAAGTGGTGCTGCGTTTGGGTAGAAGTGTGCATAAAGAAACCGGTCTGGATTATTTATGCCTTGCTGGTGGAGTTGCACTTAACTGTGTATCTAATGGAAGGTTGCTCCGAGAAGGTCCGTTTAAAGGTATCTGGATTCAACCCGCTGCTGGAGATGCCGGTGGTGCGGTAGGTGCTGCTTTATCTGCTTATCATCAGTATATGGATAAGCCACGGACCTTGCAGTTGCCTGATGCAACAAAAGGTTCTTATCTCGGGCCAAAATTTAGTAATGAACAGATAACAAGCTATTTAGACAAGATAGGAGCCGATTACACGCATGTCGAAGATGATCAATTAATGCCTAAACTTGCTGAAGTTATGCAAGGTGAGAAAGTTGTTGGTTGGTTTCAGGGACGCATGGAATTTGGTCCGCGTTCTTTAGGTGCGCGCTCTATCATTGGTGATGCAAGAAGCACCAAAATGCAAACCGTGATGAATTTAAAAATCAAATATCGTGAGTCCTTCAGACCTTTTGCTCCGGTTGTTAAGTTCGATAAAGTCTCAGAATGGTTTGAACATGAGGGCCCAAGCCCTTATATGTTGATCGTAGCGCCTGTAAAAGAAGATAAGCGAAACGTGATGAGCGCAGAACAAGATAAGCTTTTTGGTATTGATAAACTCAATATCCCGCGATCTCAAATACCAGCGGTTACCCATGTTGATTACTCTGCGCGTGTGCAAACCGTGCATCCGGAGACCAACCCAAGGTTTTACCATCTATTGGATGCTTTTGAAGAAAAGACAGGTTGCCCTGTTCTGGTTAATACTTCATTCAATGTGCGTGGCGAGCCAATTGTGAATACGCCAGAGGATGCATACAGATGCTTTATGCGGACTGAAATGGATTATTTGGTGATGGAAAATATTTTAATAGATAAGACTACTCAGCCAGAATGGAAAGAAGAAGGCGACTGGCGTAATGAGTTCGCTTTGGATTAAAGCAATATTATCGTAACTAAGAATAGACTATAAATATGACCGCAGATACTCAAACAGTGGAAGTGACAAAATCAGATTTAAGAAAATTTGGTTTTATTATGGGAGGGATGATCGCCTTAATGTTTGGCTTATTCTTTCCCTGGGTTTTTGATAAAACCAGCGAAAATTGGCCAATATGGCCATTCATCGTGATGGCTGTTTTCTTTGCTTTGGCAATCGTGATGCCTGAAATTTTACGCCCAGTTAATCATTACTGGTTAAAGATTGGCAATGTTTTAGGGTTTATAAATAGCCGTATTATTTTGGGAGCAATGTTCTATTTAATGATTTTTCCGATTGGCATGATCTTGAAGGTTTTAGGGAAAGACAGCATGGAAAGAAAGTTAGAAGAGAAAGCTGAAACGTATAGAAAAATAACAAAGGTACGAGAAAAGGATCATCTGAAAAAGCCTTTTTAATCTTTGTAGTAATTAATGAATGAGATAGTGATAGGAATTAGACATGTTAGATTTATTGGGTGACTTATGGTCATTTATGCGTGAGCGCAAAAAGTTTTGGTTGGCACCAATTATTTTGGTCATGGTGTTATTGGGCGCGCTATTAGTGCTTGCTCAAGGTTCGGCAATAGCCCCCTTTATTTATACTTTATTCTAATTAAAGCAAAATGAAAATTAACCTGGAGTTTAATAAAGCAGAACGATGAAAAACGTATTCGGAAACTTGATACTACTGTGTGTGAGTCTCTCTATCATGTTTGTAATAGGTGAGGTGGCTAGCCGATATGTTAGCCCTATATCACCTGGTCCAAGCATTTTGGATATGCAGGGAAATAAACAGCGAATCAGTTATGTATCGCCGAATAAGCAGTTTCGAATAATTACTCCTGATTACGATGCGGTCACAAACATTACACCTGATGGCTATCGAGCTCCTGCGAGTAAGGGTAATCCGGAGGTGGTTTTTATCGGGGATTCTTTCACCTATGCTCAAGGGGTGAAAGATCATGAGGCTTTTCCGGCCATTTATTGCAACGCTAAAAACCTTAATTGCGCCAATTTATCGGTGCCTGGTTCCAGTACTTTGTATGAAGTCGATCGACTTGAGTCTTATATAAAGGATAAGGGCTGGCGACCTCAAAAGGTAAATTTCTTCTTTTTTACGGGTAATGATTTTGGTGATAATTTAATCGCTGATGAATTGCGCTCCCAAGGACAAGGCTATGAGCCTGGTGAATTGAATTTAAATCCTGATGCTGAAAACAATAAAGGAACGGTTGAGAAGATTATCGATTTTGGTTTAAAGCATTCAAATTTATTGCGAGTCGCCTATTACAAAGTATTGCCCATTATTCGAAATGATCCTGAAGAAGCTGAAGCGCAGCTAAACAAGTCGCTGAATATTGCTGGTGGGGAGTTTAAACGATTGGATCAACTCAGTAAGGCTTATGGCTTTGAGTATGAGGTTTTTGTGATTTTTCCAGAGCCTGAAATTATTCACAATAAGTATCAGGAATTAGGCAAGAAGTTACAGGCTATTTCACCCAAACCTTTAGTCATATTGGGAGATGTATTTAAAAATAATACTAAAGACTACTTTTTCCCAAGTGATGGTCACTTTAACGTTGAAGGCAATAAAAAGCTTGCGGAGTATTTAATCGCTAGATAATTGGGTATTTTTCGGAAGAAAAAAGTGCCTGTAAGTGGGGAGGTGGCTTTTAAATTTATTGCTAATTAGGGTTTGCTAAATTTGATTAGCTTTTTCCAAAAACATGGCATCGCCATAACTAAAGAAGCGATATTTCTCTGCTACTGCATGCTCATAGGCAGACATGATATTTTCATAGCCACTGAATGCAGAAACTAGCATGAGCAGCGTGGACTCGGGTACATGGAAGTTTGTCACCATCGCATCTACTACGTTAAATTTAAAACCAGGAGTTATAAAGAGTCGTGTATCGCTCGCAAAAGGCTCGAGCTTACCTGTTTCTTTTGCGGCAGATTCTAAGCTGCGCACACTGGTCGTTCCAACAGCAACTACTTTGCCACCTCTGGCTTTGCATGCCGCCACAGCATCACAGGTTTCCTGGGTGACTTCTACCCATTCGGCGTGCATAACATGATCTTCAAGATTGTCGACTCGTACGGGTAAGAAAGTTCCAGCGCCGACGTGAAGCGTAATCTGGGCTGTTTCGACGCCTTTATCTTTTAAAGATTGCAATAATTCATCGGTAAAGTGCAGTCCAGCAGTGGGTGCTGCAACAGCGCCGACTTTATCGGCAAATACTGTTTGGTAGCGTTCTTTGTCTGCTTCTGTGTCTTCTCTTTCAATATAGGGAGGCAGTGGAATATGTCCATATTGATCGAGTAGTTTGAAGATGGATTCTTCGTTCTTAAATTTAATTTCATAGAGTGCATCGTGTCGATCTAGCACTTCTGCATTGATTGCACTTTCTAACAAAAGGCACCCCCCCACTTTAGGGGATTTATTTGCGCGAATATGTGCAAGTGCACGATGATCGTCTAATACTCGTTCAATCAATACTTCTACTTTTCCGCCGCTCTCTTTAAAGCCATTAAGGCGCGCAGGTATTACACGGGTATCGTTGAAGATGAGTAAATCGTTGGGCTGAATCAGGTCAACGATATCTGAAAAGTGTTTGTCATGAACTTCAGCTGGAGTGATTCCAGCATTTAAATGAAGTAAGCGACTAGCCGTTCTATCTTCTAAAGCTTCTTGAGCGATAAGCTCTGGAGGAAGCGAATAACTAAAGTCACTCAGCTGCATTAGAACGAGTCGAACTGATTATTCTTGAGGGCGTTTTTTTACAACGACACCTGCATCACCGCGAATGATTGCTTTGCCATCGACTAAGCAAGAAACTTTCATTTTAACGCGGCCAGTTTTTTCATTGATTTCAGCAACTTCAGCACGTGCTGTTACTTCTTCATCAATAAAAGCAGGCTTGCGGAAGCGCATGTTTAATTCAACAAATATTGCTCCAGGACCCGGTAGGTCGTTACCTAGAACGGCAGAAATCAGAG
Organism: Cocleimonas sp. KMM 6892; assembly: GCF_035798195.1. Classification (NCBI taxonomy): domain Bacteria; kingdom Pseudomonadati; phylum Pseudomonadota; class Gammaproteobacteria; order Thiotrichales; family Thiotrichaceae; genus Cocleimonas; species Cocleimonas sp. KMM 6892. The sequence continues at coordinate 1,025,842 of NZ_JAPFBV010000001.1, forward strand.
AAGCTGAAAGAGCTCCATGGGCAATTCGTTTCCCAAACATAGTAGTTGCTGCATACTCAGCATCCATGTGTACTGGATTAAAATCGCCTGAAAGTTCTGCAAAGGCATTGATTTTATCAGCAGAAACGACCATGGTCTTTTCTGCTGCCATCCCGATGGTTAAATCTTCGAGATAGTAGCCTTGTTGATTAGATGTTGTCATAAAGTTTCACTTCTATAAAAGTGGTGCCAGTGGTCGGAATCGAACCGACACTCCCAGAGGGAACAGGATTTTGAATCCAGCGCGTCTACCAATTCCGCCACACTGGCACAGATTCAAGCGCGGAAGTATATCACTTGTTTTAAAAAACAAAAGGGGGAAGTTGAGTTAAATCAACGTGACTTTCCTTTTTCGGATATATCATTCAGTTATAATGTTTAAAAATAGGAGTTAAATATGTTTGGAGAGAATCACGATCTACACCATGAGTTTCCTGAGTACAAAGAAAAAATTCATGAATTAAAAATGAATGATGCGCATTTTCAGCGTTTATTTAAGGAATACGATGAAATTGTTCATCAGATAACACGGGTAGAACAGGAAATCGAAACACCATCAGATGATGTTATCGAAGAAATGAAGAAGCAGCGCCTGCATTTAAAAGATCAATTATTTGCAATGCTCAAAGCTGAAGAATAATTATTTAGAATTGTAAAAATGCAGTAAACAAAAAAGCCGGGCCACTGTTAAGTGACCCGGCTTTTTTATTGCTTAAATTTCTTAATACAGTCTTAATGTAGAATTAAGAGATTGCTTTAAGCAGTGTAGATCCCATTTCAGAAGGGTTAAGTGTCACGTGCGCACCAGCTTCTTCAAGAGCATCAATTTTTGACTGAGCAGTACCTTGACCACCAGAAATGATAGCGCCAGCATGGCCCATACGTTTTCCTGGAGGAGCAGTAACACCTGCGATGAAGCCAACAACTGGCTTAGTCATGTTTTCTTTCATCCATGCAGCACATTCTTCTTCATCAGTACCGCCGATCTCGCCACACATAACAACTGCATGTGTTTCTGGATCATCGTTAAACATCTTCATTACATCAAGGTGCTTCAATCCATTAACTGGATCGCCACCAATACCAACACATGATGACTGGCCAAGGCCAAGTTGTGTTACTTGATGTACTGCTTCATAAGTTAATGTTCCAGAACGAGATACGATTCCGATATTACCTTTCTTATGAATGTAACCAGGCATGATTCCGATCTTAACTTCTTCAGGAGTGATAACACCTGGGCAGTTAGGACCAACAAGAATAGTCTTGCTGTTCATTTTGCGCATACGGTCACGAGTTTTGATCATATCCGCAACTGGGATACCTTCTGTGATACAGATAACCAAATCAAGTTCAGCATCTACCGCTTCGTCGATTGCAGCAGCTGCAAATCTAGGTGGCACATAGATAACAGAAGCATTAACGCCGTGTTCTGCTTTAGCATCAGCTACATTGTTGTATACAGGTACGCCTTGAACTTCCTGGCCTTCTTTGCCTGGCGTAACACCAGCAACAAAACAGTCTCTACCAAATGCATAGTCTAAGCATTGCTTGGTATGGAATTCACCTGTTTTACCTGTGATACCTTGAGTAACAATACGTGTATCTTTGTTTATTAAAATAGACATGTGTGAACTCCTTAAGCTTTAACTGCAGCTACGATTTTCTCTGCTGCATCAGCCATAGTGGTAGCTGTTTGTAATTTAACATCAGACTCATCAAGAATCTGGCGACCTTTTTCAACGTTGGTGCCTTCTAGACGAACTACCAATGGAACTTTCATGTCTACTTGTTTTGCAGCAGCTACAATACCTTCTGCAATAACGTCACACTGCATGATACCACCGAAGATATTAACTAGAATGCCTTCAACATTTTCATTACCAAGCATGATTTTGAATGCTTCAGTAACTTGCTCAGCATTCGCTCCGCCACCTACATCAAGGAAGTTTGCAGGATCGCCACCGTATAATTTGATGATGTCCATGGTTGCCATTGCAAGTCCTGCACCGTTAACCAAACAACCGATATTGCCATCTAGAGAGATGTAAGATAAATCCCATTTAGATGCTTCAATTTCGTTAGCGTCTTCTTCGTCAAGGTCGCGGTAAGCAACGATTTCTGGTTGACGGTAAAGTGCGTTTGAATCGATGTTGAATTTTGCGTCAAGAGCAATAACACGCTTGTCGCCAGTGATAACAAGAGGATTAATCTCTGCAAGTGATGCATCAGATTTAACAAATGCTTCATAAAGACCAGCTAAGAAATCAGCGCCTTCAGAAATTGCTTCAGCAGGCATGCCAATTTTTGCACAAACGTCTTCAGCTTCGGCTCTGTTTAGACCTTCAGTTGGATCAACGTAAATCTTGATGATTTTCTCAGGAGTTTCTTCTGCAACTTCTTCGATACTCATGCCGCCTTCAGAGCTACACATAAGAACAACTTTTTGTGTCTCGCGGTCAACTAAAGCACCTACATAGAGTTCATCCGCAATATCTGCGCCTTCTTCTATATATAGTCGTTTAACTTCTTTTCCTTCTGGACCAGTTTGGTGAGTTACTAACTGCATGCCTAAGATAGCATCAGCGTATTCACGAACTTGCTCCATAGAAGTAGCAACTTTTACTCCGCCGCCCAAGCCTCGTCCACCTGCGTGAATCTGTGCTTTTACGACCCATACTTTGCCGCCCAATTTTTCCGCCGCTGCAACGGCTTCATCAACTGAGAAGCAAGCTATACCACGTGGAGTAGTAACTCCATATTTTCTCAGGATTTCTTTACCCTGATATTCATGTACGTTCATCTTTTTCTCTGATAAGTGAAATGATTAATGCGTGTTATAGCTAAATTATCAGCTAAACACATGGCTTCTATATAACGGCGGCTATCATACAGATAAATGCCGTGAATCGGTAGCAAGCAAACTAATAGAAGGCATAAAGTGATAATATATAAGGGTTTGCTTGTGTATCAGTACTAATAATATCTAGATATACCATTATTATAGCTTTGTTTGAGGGAGCTTATTATTATTTTGAATAATTGCAGGTATAATCGATTTTACTTAAAATTTTTAGAGATATTTCCGTATGGGACGCATTTTTCTTGTTCTCGTTCTGCTGGCAGTCAGCTTGTATGTTGTAAAATACCTTCGAACAAAGCTGGATGAATCACAAAAGAAGATAAAAAAAGACAGCAATACGACCTCTGATAAAAACAAAATGGTCAAATGTCTTAATTGTGGTTTACATATTCCAGAAAAAGAAGCGATAAAAATAGGGGATAAGGTATTTTGCAGTCTGGAGCACGCACAGGAGAAATTGTAGGAAGTATTGGGGGTGTTAGTTCTTCAGAAATAGTTGTATCTACAGATCCTTGGGCACCGATACAGTTATACAGTGTTTATAGGCTGATTCTAGCTGGTATTCTATTGGTTTTAAGTTTAACCGAGGTTTCTGCGGTTCGGATTGGTGGTTACGATGAAGTCGTGTTCTCACAAGCCGTTAATATCTATCTTGGGGTTGCTGTACTAGGTATTTTCCTTGCTCATTTCAGGCAACCTGGTGCAAATTATCAGGTATATCTAAACTCTGTTTCAGACATAGTTTTTCTTTTAATCGTTGCCTATAGCAGCGGTGGTATTACCTCTGGCCTTGGAATTCTTCTTTTATTACCCGTTATTCTGCCAAGTATTTTAAGTCCCGGGCAAATATCTTTATTACTCTCCGCATCAACAGTTATTGCATTATTGGGGTTAGAGACTTATTTGCACTCTCTAAATGTGGATTCAAGCAATGAAATCTTCCACACGGGCGTGCTTTCCCTTTTTATCATGGTTATTTCTTTGGCGGCTGGTAGCTGGTTTGAGAAAGCTTCAAAAACGGCGGAACTGGCTAAACGCCGTGGTATCGATTTAGCGAATCTTTCACAGTTGAATCAATCGATACTCGATCAATTGCAAACCGGAATCATAGTATTAGATCATCAGGCGTGTATAAGGCATTTGAATCCAACAGCGTGGGATATGCTGGGCCAACCCGGGGACTGGAGAGAGAAAACATTAAAGGAATTTGCGCCTGAATTACACTCTCATCTAGATTATTGGCGGCATAATGTTTCTCCCAAAGTCGCGAGTTACGATATAAAGCATTGGAAGTCTACGGAGTTTACTATGCGGCTTTCCCAGTTGGGGATTAAGAATCAGGGCGTTGTATTGATGTATTTGGAAGATACTAGAATGCAACGTGAAAAGCAGCAAGATGTGAAAATGGCTTCTTTAGGTCAATTAACCGCCAATATTGCACATGAAATCCGAAATCCTTTAGGTGCGATTAGTCATGCGGCACAATTACTTTCAGAGTCTCCTGTTTTAGATAAAGCAGATGAAAGAATGATTCAAATTATTCAAGCGAACTCAAAACGCATGAATGGCACCATAGAAAGCGTATTAAATCTCTCACGTAAAAGTAATCCAAAGCGGGAAAACATCAGATTAAAACTCTGGTTAAATGATTTTATCAACGATTTTGTAATGCAATCTTCATTACAAAAGAATCAGGTTAGTCTGTTTTTAGATGTTCCTGATGCTGCTATCCAGTTTGATCCAACACATTTACATCAAGTCATGTGGAACCTGTGCCGTAATGCAGAAAAGTATGCGCGAGATGATGTGTCTGAGTTGCATATAGACATTCAAGGAACGCACCCAAGTCATACCAGAGACATTATGCTGAGCATTATTGATAATGGAAAAGGTGTGCCAGATAAAAATATTGATCGGTTGTTTGAGCCTTTCTTCACTACAAGCTCAAAAGGAGAAGGTACGGGACTTGGTTTATTCATGGCGAGAGAGCTGTGTTTAAGCAATGGCGCCTCGCTCGAATATATTAAGCTACCAGCCGGTGGTAGCTGTTTTAGATTGATTTTTTCACAGTCTAATTTAGAGAACTAATATTTAGATAATTAAAATAAGAATAGATAAAAAGTAAAAATAATAAGTAAAAGAGAAAAATAAGATGACTCAACGTGTACTAGTTATTGATGATGAACCAGATATTCGCGAACTATTAGAACTAACACTGCTTCGAATGGGCTTGGAAACAGCTACTGCCGGAACGGTTAAAGATGGATTGTTGGAAATACAAAATTTCCAGCCTGACTTGTGTTTAACTGATATGAAACTTCCTGATGGAACTGGATTTGATATTGTTAGATATATCCAGAGAGAACATTCACACGTTCCTGTTGCTGTAATCACTGCGTTTGGCAGTATGGAAGGCGCGGTTGAGGCGTTAAAAGCAGGAGCCTATGACTTCGTTTCAAAACCTGTGGACCTCGCTAAATTAAGGGATTTAGTGCAAACGGCTTTGAAGCTTTCGCAAAAAGGCGGACCAGATGCATCCTCAGGAAACGCTGAATACGATGCTGGTTCGAATCCAATTATTGGAGAATCTCCTGCGATAGAGCTGTTAAAGAAGACGATAGCGAAATTAGCGCGAAGTCAGGCTCCAGTATTTATTCATGGTGCTTCAGGTACAGGTAAAGAATTAGTCGCGAAACAAATACACCTGCAAAGCCCACGATCGTCTGGTGCTTTCGTTCCCGTTAACTGTGGTGCGATCCCGGAAAGTTTGATGGAAAGTGAATTTTTCGGTCATAAAAAAGGCAGTTTCACCGGGGCTGTAGAAGATAAGGCTGGATTATTCCAGGCAGCACATCATGGTACTTTATTCCTTGATGAGGTGGCTGATTTACCGCTGAGTATGCAAGTAAAATTGCTACGTGCAATACAGGAAAAAGCAGTAAAGTCAGTAGGTGGTGTGGAAGAAGTATCAATTGACACACGCATTTTAAGTGCGACGCATAAAAATCTCGAAGAAGAAGTCGAAAAAGGTCATTTCAGACAAGATCTGTATTACAGATTAAATGTCATCAAATTAGACGTGCCTTCTTTGGAAGAGCGTGGAAATGATATTCTATTACTGGCTGAGCACTTTTTGAATCTGATTGCTGAAAGGTGGCAATTACCTAAAGCCGCTCTTTCCAATGAGTCGATAAAGGTATTATCTAATTATCCTTTCCCTGGCAATGTGCGTGAATTAGAGAATATTTTAGAGCGCGCTTGTACTTTATCTGATGGTGAATTCATAGAACCAGAAGATCTACAACTGTCTTCAATAGCAACAGATGTAAGATCTGTGGTTAAAAACGAGCCAATTTTAGAGCGATCGCTCGAAAAACCGGACTTTTCGTCAGGGAATGAGAAAGAGCAAATATTACATGCACTAAATCAGACGCGATGGAACAGAACCGCTGCTGCAAAGACGTTGGGGATGACTTTTAGACAGTTGAGATACAGAATTAAAAAATACGATTTAGATCAATTACCTTAGCAATTTGATATAAATCAATAAAAATTAGACGTTTTGTCATTTGTTTACTATTCTTATTTGGCAAGAAACCACCCGCTAAATAAGGAATTATTATATGCCAATAAAAATAACGCTTAATAAAGCAGTATTATTTTCGACACTCCCGTTACTATTTGCATCACAAACAGCATACTCCGCTGGCTTTGCATTAATTGAAAATTCCGCAGCTGGAATGGGCAAAGCTTTTGCAGGAGCCGCAGCGGCAGCTGAAGATGCATCAACAGTATGGTTTAACCCAGCAGGCATGGACTATTTGGGCAAAAGTCTGGACGGAAAATCACTGGTTACTCAAGCTGGACATATCGTTTCAGCAAAAACAAAATACACTGACAAGGGCTCAACAGCACCAGCGGCACTGAATGCACAACTTGGCGGAGTAGATGAGAACAAGAGAATCACTAGTTTCATACCTAATTTATATTATGTGAAGCCAGTAAATGAAAAATTACACTTTGGCCTAGGTATAAATGGTCCTTTTGGTTCTAAAACCGATTACGATAAAGACTGGTATGGTCGATATCAATCTACCTTGACAGATCTTTTGTCTATCAATATTAATCCGGCATTATCATGGAAAGCTAGCGACAAATTAAGTCTGGGGGCTGGAGTTAATGCGCAATATGTAAAACTTACTTCATTGTCAGCAGCTATTGATTCCGCTGGTTTTTGTCGAAGCGCAGCTATCCAAACTGGAAATTCAGACTTATTTAGTGGTTGTAATGCCGTATATCCGAATGCAGCACAACCGGAAACAGATTCTTACAATGAACTCACTGGGGATAGCATTGCATTTGGTTATAATCTCGGTCTCCTCTATCAACCTACAGATAAAACTCGATTGGGCTTAAGTTACCGTTCTAAAGTTAAGCACGATGTTGATGGTGAAGTTAAATTTGATCTAGATCCCGGCTTAACTGCAGTTTCTCTTAATGGGGTTCCTCAACTTCAAGATAGAGATGTAAAAGCATCTGTTGAGCTACCAGATTCCTTGTCTTTCTCTGTTGCGCATAAAGTGAACGATAAACTCGAATTGCTTGGAGATATCACCTGGACTGGGTGGAGCTCGTTTCAAGAGTTAAAAGTAACTGAAGTTGATGGTGTTACTGAAGTTTCAACGACTCCTGAAGAATGGGAAGATGTTTATCGTATTTCTGTCGGTGCAAATTATAAATATAACGAGAAATTAACACTTCGTACTGGTGTTGCTTATGATGAAGAGCCAATTCCTTCAGCAGAATTACGCACACCAAGAATTCCAGGAAATGATCGTACGTGGATTTCGTTTGGCGCAGGTTATAAGTGGAGTAAAAATCTAGATCTTGATTTTGGTTACTCGCATCTATTCTTAAAAGAAACCGCTATTGATAATCCGGGTGAAAATGGATATGCAGTACGTGGTACTTATAAAAGCAGTGTGGACATTCTTAGTGCACAACTTAACTATAAATTTTAAGGGGAGCGTATAATGAGAATATCTACAAAATTAACAGCAACTTTTGCGTCTGTATTATTTTTAACAGCTTGTGGTGGGGGTTCAAATCACGATTTTGATACGCCTATCGAAACGGTTGAAGCTGCTCCACCTAATGGGCCAATTTTTGACCCGGCAGCTGGTAAGTTACCAACGACAAATGATTTATTTTTCCAGGGTTCAGCAGACGGTACTCTAAATATACCGAATACAACTGATAGCCCAGTAATTCCGCAAATCAATACATTGGATGGTTTCTCAACCAGTAACCCAATAATTGCTGACTTTGGAATGGCTCTTGATCAATCTAGCTTGACTGTGGGTGATTCAATTAGAATCTTCCAGGTTTCAAAAGATTTATCGACTGGCGCAGTAACTGGAATAGAGCGTGAAGCAACAGCGGCTGAATTTACGGCTGCTGCGATTGGTGATGGATCTACCTTGGCTTTGATTCCAAATGCCCCAATGGCTGAAAGTACTAGTTTTATGGTTGTACTAACCAACAAAATTAAAGGTGCTGATGGTTCAAATGCAGTGAGTGCAAGTGCGTATATCATTGCAAGAAGTACTGTTCCTTTAACAGGTGGTGATTACAACGATTTAGAACCACTTCGACAGTCTGTTAATAACCATGAAACGGTTGCAAGTGCTTTGGGTGGTGTTGATAAAGACAGTATTGTATTGACCTGGTCTTTCACTACTCAATCAATCACTCCTGTGCTTTCTGCTGTTGAAGCGAGTGCAAAAGCTGAATCATTAATTGTTGTACCTACGGGTCAATCTACCAATGATGTAAACAGCAGTTTAATGGGATCAGCAAATGTCTATGTGGGAACTCTGGATGTTCCTTATTACTTAGAAACACCGTCGGCAGAAAATCCTACAGCACCTCTTACGGGTTACTGGATGGGAGCTGGTGGAAGTTCTCTAACGCGTTTTAATCCGGCACCTGTCGCTAATACAACATTGACTATTCCTGTGATGATGACGATGCCTCAAGGCGAAGCTCCGGTTGAAGGTTTTCCGGTTGTTATTTACCAGCATGGTATAACGAGAAATAGAACAGATGTTTTGGTCTATGCCGATGCAATGGCTAATGCTGGATTTGCAGTAATCGCTATTGATCTACCTATGCATGGGGCATCTAAAACGGTCACAGTTGGCGATGTGGAAGTACCTAATCCATTCCACGCAAGTAATACAGACTTCAATGAGACAGAGCTTTCTTTCGATCTGGATTTTGTTAACAACACAACGGGTGAAGCTGGACCAGATGGTATTATCGATGCCTCAGGTACTCACTTTATAAATCTACAAAGTCTTCTGACGTCACGAGATAATATAAGACAAGGTGTTGCAAACCTTCTTACCTTACGTAAAAGTTTAGGTAATATTGTGAATGGTATGGATGGTTCTACTATCAAAATAGATACCAGTAAAACAGGCTTTGTAGCGCATTCTCTCGGTGGAGTAGTTGGAACGACTTATCTAGGTGTTGAGACTCAGTCATTACCGAGCTCAGTAGTAACAGCAGGTGCGCCAATCAGTAAGATTCTAATTGATTCTGATTCGTTTGGACCTCGTATCGTTGCTGGTCTTGAAGCTCAGGGTGTGACAGGTGATGATCTGACTGCATTCTATCAGGCAGCACAGTGGATTGTGGATTCTACAGATCCAGTTAATTTCTCGAGTAAAGCTGTAGCTAACAATGCTATCCACATGATCAAAGTCATCGATGATGGCACCGTACCTAATTCAAGTACGGATGTTCTCTCAAGCTTAATCGGGGCAAGCGCAGTTAGCTCAACAGTTACTGATATTGCGCCGGGTAATGCAGGTATTGTTACTTTCAATAAAGGAGCACATAGTTCTCCACTTACGCCAGCAGGCCCGAATGGTGCATTAGAGTATCTTGATGTGTTCACTGAAATGCATACTCAATTGGCTACTTTCCAGGGTTCAGGTGGTACAACAATACTCATTAGTAATCCTGAGATTATTGAATAAAGCGTATTTAGCATAGCTTTAAACTAAAAGTCACCCCCCTACTTTGAGGCCTTTATTTAAAAAAAGCCTCCAAAGTAGGGGGGTGACTTTTTTTATTTGGATAGAATATCTTTTAAGCGGACTCTTTCTAGTCCATCACCGTTGGCCATTTGTGCCAGAAATAATTCGGCTGTAGCAATCGCATCTTCCAAAGCGCTATGCGCATTATATCTGGGTAGTCCGTAATCAGCTCTTAGATTGAATAAGCGTAAAGAATTAGGTGAGAATCCTTGAGGGCGCTTATCCTGACGTTTTTGCGCTATTGCTAATGTATCAACAATCAGTAACGGTGGCGTATCGCCATAGATTTCTTTGCAAGCTGTGTTAAAGAAATTTCTTTCTATCTTGTCGTAATGCACTAACAAGACCCGTCCTTTCATTTTTTCTAATAACAATGCCAAGACATCATGTAAATGCTCGCCTGTCATCGCTCGATCATCCGTTATTTTATGGATGACGACACTTTCTGGAGGAATTTCGCGATTCACTTGAATGAAGTGATGGCTGTTTTCGCTCAGCTTTATTTTGCCGTTTTTGATCAGTGTAGAGCCAATGGAGAGAATGGCTTCTTTACTGGCATCTAATCCCGTCGTTTCAAAATCCAGTGCTAGAAATTCAACTTCCGAAGCGGGTAACTTTAAATCTGGAAATGGCGTGGAAAGGTAATCTTTGAGTATCTCATTTTCCACTTTTTCTAAAAGCGCTTGTCTTTTTTTATCTGGATTAGTGAAAAAAGAAAACATTAGCTAAGTCTTTCCATTGCAGTTTGCAAGGTACTGACAATCTCGAAAGAATCCTTAAGGTGTCTGCGCTCTAAAGAAGAAAGCTCTTCCGGTGGCACATGATTATCAGCAATTTTGCCATTTTCAATTTGCATCGCCTGATGCTTAAGTCGAACCGTTGAAATAAATTCAAATGCATCTTTCAAATCGGCTCTACCTTCCTGACTCAAAACGCCTGCTATAGCGGCTTCATCTAATCGTTCTTGAGTATTAATAACGTGAGAGCCTGCTTTTAAGGCATAAACACGTGCAAGGTCGATAATAGGAACAACACCTCTTTTCTTCATATTAAGTGCTTTCTGTTCAGCACCCGTTTTTTCCAGTACAAAATGTCTGAATAAACCTAAGGGTGGTCGATAATGCAAAGCGTTATCCACCATGAGATTGATGAAAAGGTCACTCTTCTTGGTTCGTTTATATACCTTGGTTTGCAATGCTTCGAGTAATTGTTGTTCGCCATGAATGCAGCGTAAATCAAAAAAGATACTGGCATACATAAGTGGTTTTGGTTCGGGTTCATCTATCCACTTTTTGAAGTATGCTAACCAGGTGGAAAAAGGCTGACGCCATTTTTTATTGGTTGCCATGACATCGCCCGGGCAATAAATATAACCGCAGGCATCCAGACCATCAGAAACAAACTTCGCCAGAGCGAGGAAATATTCGTCGTGTTTTTCCTCGACATAATCATCCGATAAGATCAGCGCATTGTCTTGATCAGAATGAGCTGTCTGTTCATTGCGGGCCTGAGACCCAGCAATGATAAATGCGTAAGGTACAGGCGGCGGACCGAGTTTATCTTCGGCCATACGTAATAAACGTTTAGCAATCGATTCGCCTATCGAGCTAATTGAATGTGCGGTATCGTCAGCATTGAGACCGCTATTAACAAGATTTACCAGTGTTGGCGCGAGTTGCTTGCTTAAGCTGGTAAGTTCTTCGACGGACTTTGCTCGATGAATTTCGTTGATCAGGTAAACGGCATTGTTACTTTGCTGGCGAATAATATCTGCCGCAGTAACCATTGATTTGATTATATTGTTTTCTAGTACGGGTATATGGCGAATATTGTTTCTGGCCATTGTTAACAGCGCCTGAGATGCAGTAGCTGTGGAAGGCATGGTTATCAGGTTGCGTGTCATGATGGTATCAACGCTATCTTCCAGATTAAGCCCTTTTGCAACTACCTTGGTACAGAATTCACGGTCTGTAATGATTCCCTGTATGTTGGTCTCACCAGAATTTATCACTAATAACGCACTCACGTGCTCGTTAGTCATTCTATTGGCGGCTTCCCTAATGGTAGTGTTAGATTCTACAATTAACGGCGTAGCGTGCGATAACTCGCTGACACGGGTAGAAATTAGTGAGCTACGCTCGTTGTTGCTGATAGTTTTAATAGCGCTGCGCAGACGCTCGTGTTTTCTTTCAGAGAAATATTCTCTAATCCCTTCTTCTTCTTTTAATAATTTTTTGAAAACAGGAGCGGCAATGATATATAGCAACGAGTCTTCAATTGCCATCACTTTGCGAGTAACAATACCACTGAGCATGGTGGAGCGATGTCCGGCCCAATCCCCTTCAGAAAGTTGAGCCGCTATATTCCCTTCCGTATCGTAAAGTTCTAATGCACCCGTACGTATCAGGTACAACGATTGATTTTCATCACCAGGAGTCAATAAAGGTTTCCCCCTGCGTAAATAAGTAACTTCGAGTGTTTTGACTATTTCATCAAGGGTCTTAGCTGAAAGTTTATCTAATGGAGAACAGGTCTCCAGATATTCGCGAATTTCTAGTTGCTCTATTTCCATGATTATTTTTGTACAGTTAAAGTTAGTATTTGATAGGGAACTCAGCTAAATGAAGTGCGGCTTTATAGGATACGGCAAGTCGTATTTTCATGTTGTCGGGAGTTACCGTACCTGTAGGCATTAATTCTATGGTCCAGCGTTTTTTATCACCTGAGTCTACCATTTTTACGGGTTGGGCTTCCTCCCCATCAATGATTATTGACATCGCGACATCATCGAGTGATGTTTTTGAGAGTAATTCAATAGGCAATAAGCGTTGATAACTTGGTGGTGCTTGAAACTTGAGGTGCATTTCCATGCCTACACCAAGAATTTCACAACGGTCTTCGACAGGAAGGCAACTATCATCGGTGACCACTAGCATTTTATCTAGATCTTCTGCTTTTTCTTCATCGGAATAGATGCCCGCAAGGAAATAACCTCCTAGCGCTAGAAAAGGTGACATTAGGATGGCGATTAACAAGTGTTTATTCATAAAGTATTCTTTTCTCGGAAGTTTATCAGTTGGCCATTCATCAGAAAGTGGTGAAGTTGGTCGTTTTCACGATGAAGATAATAGTTAATTATGCGATATTACCGTTACACATCAGGAGTTACTATATTTTTAATTCAATGTTTTGCTTAGCTAATAACAATAACAAAGCCCCCGATTTTATCTATGTTGTTAGCCCGGAGTCCTTTGGACTCTCCACTCTTAAATAAGCCACCCCTTGCTTATTTAAGAGTTTTTACCAGACTTCGGTCTGGTTTTTATTCAACTGTGAAATCGATAACTATATTTATGAATATTAGAATTCACAGATAAAAAAAAGCCTATTCATTGAATAGGCTTTTTAGTGTGTCGGTAAGGGGGAGCATCCTCCGTTTCCGACGTTACCCCTCCTAGCGGTTGGAGGAATTCTTCTACACCTCAAGAATGCGCTTTGTTAGCAATACTGTCAATAAACAGAAAAATATTCCAATATTATTAATTACTTATAAAGATTCTACAATCTTGGATAAATAAGTATCAAATTTAAAAACAGTGCTTTATGCTCAAGTATTGATTTTAATACTTTGGTGCAACAGTGTTTGACCTGATTGAGACAACAGAACAACTAGAAAACTTTGTAAATAAAATTAGTAACGCAAGCTGGGTTGCAATTGATACCGAATTCCTCCGCGAAAAAACTTACTACGCAAAACTCTGTCTGGTGCAGGTGGAAGCAGAGGGTTTAAGAGCGTGTATCGACCCATTATCTATTGACGATATTTCGTCATTTTCCTCAATCTTGCACAACCCTAATATCGTCAAAGTACTACATGCTGCGCATCAGGATTTAGAAATATTACTCCAATTAACAGGGAAAGTACCCGCGCCAATCTTTGATACACAGGTTGCGGCATCTGTTTTAGGTATCGGCGATCAAATGGGTTATGCCAGATTGGTAGAGGATATGCTGGGTGTTAGTCTGGCAAAAACCCAATCGAGAACCGACTGGTCTAAGCGCCCACTTAAGCCAGCGCAATTAGAATATGCGATTGATGATGTGCGTTATCTTGCGCAAATTTATCCAAAGATGATTGATAAATTAAAAGAGCAGGATCGATTAAGCTGGCTTGATAAGGATTTTACGCGAGCGACAGACCCAGAAGTCTATGCCAGTAACGCACGTGAACGATGGAAAAAAGTCCGAGGCAACCAAGTATTAAAACGACCTCAACTGGCTATTTTAAGAGAGCTGGCAGCATGGCGAGAAGACAAAGCAGAAAAATCTGACAGACCCAGAAAGTGGATAGTGAGTGATGATATTTTGCTGGATTTGTCCAGACAACAGCCGTCAAATCTAACTGAGATTGGAGAAATCAGAGGTATTAATGCGGATAGAAGCAGTAATACTCACCAAATCTGGTTAGATTTGATTAAAAAAGGTCAAAATACGCCAGAAGAAGAATGGCCCGAACTACCGAGAAGCAAAAAGCCATCACCCAATCAAAATGCGCTTATAGATTTATTGATGATAGTGGTACAAATTCAGGCTAAAAAGCACAATATTACAGCAGCTGTGATTGCGACAAGAAAGCAATTGGCGACGTTGGTTCAATCTGGTGAATCAAGACTTTCTGATGATTGGCGTGGTGAATTAGTGAATGAACAAATTCACAAAGTAATGTCTGGTGAAATGACGATAGGCGTAGAAAATTCCATCGTGAGTTTAATAGAATAATTTAACTGGCTAATCGACTCTTGATAAACGTTTCAAAATCGCCATCTTTAAACAATATCCATATTCAAAAGTCATCATAAAAACTAAATGAGCATAGAAAAACAAATGAATTCTCCATTATTAGATATTAAAGATCTTCCAGAATTTTCAAAAATACAAGCAGAACAAATTGAGCCAGCGCTTGATGAGTTAATAAAAGAAGCGCGAGAGCTTACCCAAACGTTGCTAGATGAAAACACAGAATACACCTGGGCGAACTTAATTGAGCCGCTAGAAACAGTTGATAACAAATTAAGTCGCATGTGGTCACCAATTAGCCATATGAACGGGGTTGTGAATTCTCCTGAACTTCGTGATGCATACAACGCCTGTTTGCCAAAACTAAGCGAATACAGCACCGAAATGGGACAGAACAAAGCGCTATTTAAAGCAATCGAACAGATTCAAACGAATGCTGATGCATTAGGTCTTGATGATGCACAACGCAAGTCACTGGAAGATTCAATTAAAGGTTTCCGCTTGTCTGGCGTCGATCTCGAAAGCGATAAGAAAAAGCGTTATGGTGAAATCAGCAAAGAGCTTTCAACACTGACTTCTAAGTACTCAGATAATGTTTTAGACGCGAGCAATGCCTGGACGAAATTGCTGACTGATAAATCAGCTTTGAGAGGTTTGCCAGATACTGCAATAGAGCAAGCAGCAGAAGCCGCTAAGCAAAGAGATGCCGAAGGCTGGATGTTGACGCTGGAATTTCCATCTTACTATGCAGTAATGACCTATGCGGATGATCGCGAATTACGCGCTGAAATGTATCGTGCCTATAGTACTCGCGCTTCAGATCAAGGTGACAATGAAGCCTTTGATAATAGCCAGAACATGGAAAAGATCTTGCAGCTTCGTCAGGAAAAAGCGCAGTTATTAGGTTTTGATAGCTATGCAAATTTGTCGCTAGATACGAAGATGGCAGAATCACCGGAACAAGTTCTGAAGTTTCTCTCTGAATTAGCTGAAAAATCTTTGCCGTTTGCGAAAAAAGAATACGAAGAGCTAAAGCAATTTGCCGAAGAAGAAGTGGGTATTGCCGATCTTCAGGCTTGGGACGTGGGCTATGTTAGCGAAAAACTAAAACAGCAACGTTACAGCATTAGTGATGAAGATTTAAAGCCATACTTCCCTGTTGATAATGTATTGGATGGTTTGTTCGAGTTAGTTGAGAAGCTTTATAACGTTAAGATTACACAAAATAAAGAGCAGGAAAGCTGGTACCCTGATGTACGTTTCTTCCATATCAATGATGCACAAGGTAACTTGAAAGCTCGTTTCTATTTGGATTTATATGCACGCCAGAACAAACGTGGCGGCGCATGGATGGCTGATTTCTGTAGCCGTTTTAAAATGGTGGATAAGCTGCAAACCCCCGTCGCATTTATGACGTGTAATTCAGCACCACCTGCTGGCGGTAAACCGGCGTTATTCACGCATGATGAAGTGATCACTTTATTCCACGAGTTTGGTCATGGTCTGCACCACATGATGACTCAGGTAGATTATCTGGATATTTCTGGTATTAGCGGTGTTGAGTGGGATGCAGTAGAACTTCCTAGTCAGTTTATGGAAAACTGGTGTTGGCAGCGTGAAGCGCTGGATATGTTTGCAGCACATTACGAAACGGGTGAAAAAATACCTGATGAGTTATTCGATAAAATGCAGGCGGCAAGACATTTCCAGAGTGCCATGGGTATGGTGCGTCAATTAGAATTTTCGATGTTCGATATGCGTCTCCACATGGATACTTCAATTAAAACATCGCAGCAAGTTCAGGATGTGTTAAATAAAACACGTGATGAAGTTGCGGTTATACACCCCCCCACTTTCAACCGTTTTCAGCATGGTTTCTCACACATCTTTGCGGGTGGTTATGCAGCGGGTTACTACAGCTATAAATGGGCTGAAGTACTTTCTGCTGATGCTTTTGCGAGGTTCGAAGAAGAAGGTTTATTCAATGAAAATGTGGGTAAAGCCTTTCTTACAGAAATTCTTGAAGTGGGTGGTTCGCGTCCGGCAATCGATTCTTTCAAAGCGTTTAGAGGCAGAGAGCCAAAAGTCGACGCCTTACTCAAGCATTCTGGATTGGCAGCATGAGTGACAGTAGTCCCAGCATCTCTAAAGAAACCAGTATCTATGGCGATAAGTTCAAAATTGCGAGTTGGAATGTAAACTCGCTGAAGGTTCGTTTGCCTCATGTGGAACAGTGGTTGAAAAAAGCAGAGCCAGATATTTTGGTACTGCAAGAAACGAAAACGATCGATGAAAATTTCCCTGCTGAAGACATTCAGAATATGGGCTATCAGGTCGTATTCTCAGGGCAAAAAACCTATAACGGTGTGGCAATACTCTGCAAAGATGAGTATTTGATTGAAGATGTGGTGATGGATCTTCCTGATCTGGATGATCCACAGCGTCGCATTTTAGCGGCAACTATCAATGGTATTCGCGTTCTTGATTTGTATGTGGTGAATGGTTCGGAAGTGGGCTCGGAGAAATTTGAATACAAACTCCATTGGCTTGAAAAAGTAACCAACTGGATTGAAGAACAATCTAAGCAATACAAGAAATTTGTCATTTTGGGTGATTTTAATATCGCCCCTAAAGATCGAGATGTGCATAACCCTAAATCCTGGCATGAGAAGATTCTCTGTTCTACACCTGAACGCAATGCCTTACAGAAAATTCTTGATCTCGGTTTTGCAGATTCTTTCCGTTTGTTTGAGCAAGAAGACGAAACCTATAGCTGGTGGGATTATCGCAGCGGTGGCTTTGACAAAAACATGGGCTTGCGTATTGATCTGGTTTTATCCAGCAAGCTTCTGGCTGAGCAATGCACAGCGAGTTATGTGGATCCTGAACCACGTGGCTGGGAAAGACCATCGGATCACGCACCAGTAGTGAGTGAGTATCGAAATCTCAAATGAATCTAGGCATTAAAAAAGTGCCTCAAAGTAGGGGGGTGGCTTTAATATTTACAGTTAAACACTCTCTTGTGTTTTAAGTATTTAGCTAGTGAGCAGTAAGTTTAAAGGAACCCTGTTTGTTTTAATTTGCGTGGCTCTTTGGGCGTTAATTCCGGTGGTTGCTAAGCTGGGTCAGGCAAGCTTGGATAATCACCAGTTTTTGTTTTGGTCGAGTCTGGTTTCTTTGATTGTTCTAAGCATTACCGCTGTTATAAAAGGCGATATGTCTGAGCTGGGTAGTTATTCCCTGAAAGAATGGCTCTACTATGCTTTTTTAGGTTTGCTCGGCACGTATATTTACTATCTATTTCTTTATCTTGGTTATGCTAAAGCAGTAGGGATGGAAGTGTTGGTGATTCAATACACCTGGCCAATTTTCATCCTTGTACTTTCCTTATTTATTTTAAAAGAACAGCTTACCATCAGAAAAACAATTGCTATCGCCTTGGGTTTTATCGGCGTTATGCTGGTATTAACCAAGGGTGAGTTCGAAAACGTTCAGCTGAATAATCTTACGGTAATTTCATTAGTTGCTGCTGGGTCATTTTGTTTTGCACTGTTTTCTGTGCTTAGTAAAAATATCAAGCGACGAGCGCCGTTAGTAGTGATTAGCATTTATTTTCTGTCGGCAACATTGGCATCACTAATTTCGATGCTGTATTTCTCAGAGTTTGCTGTTCCATCTTCGGCTGAAATTATGCCAATTCTGTTAAATGGCATTCTTGTAAATGGATTTTCTTATTTATTCTGGTTGATGGCATTGAGATCAGCTGAAGCATCGTATCTTGCGCCTTTCACTTTCATTACACCGGTGTTATCTGCAATCTACCTGATAGTCTTTTTTGACGAGCCGATGCTGGGAATCTATCTGGTCGGTTTAGCTTGTGTAATTGTGGGAGGTTTGGTGAATAGCCT
This sequence comes from Cocleimonas sp. KMM 6892, assembly GCF_035798195.1. Classification (NCBI taxonomy): domain Bacteria; kingdom Pseudomonadati; phylum Pseudomonadota; class Gammaproteobacteria; order Thiotrichales; family Thiotrichaceae; genus Cocleimonas; species Cocleimonas sp. KMM 6892. Next base: position 1,044,555 of record NZ_JAPFBV010000001.1, read on the forward strand.
TGGTGCTTCAAAGAAAGCTTAAAAGCATTTCTTGCAGGCAAAAAAAAGCCGCTTAAAGCGGCTAAATTCACATCGAAGGAAATCATTATTATTAGAAGTTTAGCTATATTGAGAATCAATATCCTGTAAAGCCACCTGATAGCGACGTATTCCTTTAAAGATCGCTTTGGCTAATTTTTCTTGGTGTCGTGCAGTTTTCAGGCGTTTTTCTTCCTGAGGGTTGCTGATAAATGCTGTTTCAATTAAAACGGAAGGAATATCAGGAGACTTCAAAACGACAAAACCTGCGCTTTCAACACGGCTTCTGAGTAAATTGTTTACGCTGCCTAATTCTTTAAGCACTCCGTTCGCAATCTCCAGACTTTTAGTGGTGGTTGCCTCTTGTGCCAGACCCACAACTATTGAGTTTAGTGTTTTATTTTTGTGTAAGCGTGCGCCTGCAATTTTTGTCTCGTATGAGTTTTCACTCTTAGCAAGTAATCTAGCCGCTTCACTGGTAGCCCCTTTGTCCGACAATATGTAGACAGACGAGCCTGTTAATTTGCGACTAGGGTTAGCATCTGCATGTATCGATATAAAAAGATCTGCTCTGTTCTTTCTCGCTTTTTCGATACGTTTACGCAATGTAACGTAATAATCACCATCGCGAATCAAGACACCGCGCATACCCGGCTGTCGATCGATTTGTTTTTTCAGGCGTTTAGCAATTTGGAGCGCTACATTTTTTTCTTTTGTGCCGCGTTTGCCTACAGCGCCAGGGTCTCTACCGCCATGGCCAGCATCAATTGCTATTACGATTGGCTTTCTAATCACCCCCCCACTTACAGCGCTTATCGCCTGGCGGGTTTTTTGTTCGACTGATTTAGGTGCCTGTTTAGGGCTCAGTGCGACTTCAAGGAAAAAGCTTTTGTTATTCGCACTCATTCTGGATGATGGGTGCGCCTGTTGAGCCATGTCTAAAACAACACGATAGTCATTCTTGTTGCGTCTGGCATCTCTCAGTTTATTGATGAGTTGCTTAGAAGCCGCAGTGTTGCGATTTAATTTGAGTTTAGTGAGCGACGTTGTATCAAGAAAATCTATAACGACTCGATCTGGATTTTTTAACGTCGAAACTTTGTGGCGCACGGATTTATCAAGCTCAAATATAAGCTTTTGGCTTCCTTTAGCACCTTGCTTAAGAGAGACTGATTTGATATTCGCGCTGCGACCTTTAGCGAAAGTATGAGGTGCCACGCTAGTTGCTCCAGCGACACCTAATATTTTGCCTAATCTCAGTACGAAGTCTCTACGCTTCTGACTGGTAGTATCCATATTCCCCAATGATTTGTGAGTATCTAAGCCCTATCCGATATTCACATTCAAATGTTATAAGTATGTAGTTTGTAAAACACGAGCTGAAAATTATTTTTATTACTCGCGGTTTGTTTATATAGTAAAACTCAGTAGAGACTTAAATTCAAGTGATTTTTACTATAATTTCATAAGTCTTTGTTTTTAATAGTTATAGATGGTTTTGTAATTATCTCTCTCTGCGTATCTCGATAGAGAATATCGATAATTAAATCAGGCTCAGGAAGGAATCCTTGTGCTTTTTCAGGCCATTCTACAAGGCATAAAGCATCACTATTCCAGTATTCTCTACCGCCGATATATTCGAGTTCTTCAGGGTCAGCTAATCGATAAAGATCAAAATGATAAATCATCCGATCTTTGATTTGATAAGGTTCGACGAGCGTGTAAGTGGGACTTTTTACAGTGCCTTGAAAGCCAAGGCTTCTGAGTAAGCCTCGTACTAAGGTTGTTTTGCCCGCACCGAGATCTCCATTGAGAAAAACCATGCCGCCTTTAGGGAATTTTTCTGCAATTTCTCCACCGAAACTCATCATTTCGTTTTCATCGTGGATGATTTGTTTATCTGTCATCTTTATCTTTCATAATTAATTGTCATCTTATCTGTCACTTATATTTTATCTTCACTGTTTTATCTTAATTTAGCTTCAGTGTATGGCTGATAATTTGTTGTTCAAGAGTGCTCTCAAGTGAGGGAATAAATCACTGGCTAACATACCTATTTCACCATTTTCGGCCGCTAAATCAGCGGCATGTGCATGGGTCTCAACCCCAACCGTTGCTGCATCAGAGATATCTAACCCCTGAGCAACTAATGCTCCGATAATACCGCTTAAAACATCTCCCATACCACCACTAGACATGCCAGGGTTTCCACGGGTACACACGAATGTTTCACTACCATCACTGATTAAAGTACCTGCGCCTTTAAGAATAATGGCACCCCCGTACTTACAGTGCATTTTTTTACTGCTTGAAAACCTGTCGGATTCAATTTCTTTGGTAGTTGTCTGCAATAGGCGCGAAGCTTCTTTGGGGTGCGGAGTTAGTATCCAGTTGTCTTTTTTGATGGGTTGTTCAGACAGTAAATTTAACGCATCAGCATCCATAATTATCGGTTGACTGGCGTTGATAGCATGTGAAAATAATTGTCGGGCCCATGGTGTTTTTCCTAATCCGGGTCCTAGTACGATGGTAGTTGCTTTCGTTAAAAGCTCATCAAGCTCTTGTGGATCTTCAACGCCTTTTACCATCATTTCAGGTCTTGTCGCGTTTATATAATTCGCATGAGAAGGGTGTGTAGCGACATGCACTAAACCAGCACCAGAGCGCAAGCAGGCTTCTGCAGCAAGTCGAATCGCTCCTGGCATACCTTCGCCGCCACCAATTAACAAGACACTGCCGAAATTGCCTTTATGGCTGCAGCGAGGACGGGGTGTAATGGTATTGGTAATAATGTTTTCAGGAATGAGGTATGTATTTGATTTTGTGCTTAATTGTTCATACACAGAAGCGGGCACTCCCAGATCATCAAAGATGAGTTGACCTACTTGATCCCTTGCTTGTCCGGTAAATAAGCCATGTTTCAGGCCGATATACGTTACTGTTAAATCTGCTTTAATACATGCTCCAAGAATCTGACCCGTATCAGAACTCAAACCAGACGGAATATCGACAGCGACTTTTTTCGCTGAACTTTGATTAACGGCATCAAAAAAGCCTATCCAATCATCTTTTACATTGCGAGTGAGTCCCGTACCTAAAATAGCATCTACAATCACATCAGCATTCAAAAGTATTTCTTCAAATTCAGCAGAAATCCCCCCAGCTTGGGTGAATGCATCTTTGGCAAGCAGTGCGTCGCCTTGTATGGCGTTGACATCTCCCAATTGAATAAGGGTAGTTTTTAATCCTGCCTTTATGGCAAGCGTAGCAATTACATAACCATCGCCACCATTATTACCAGCACCACATAAAACACATACTGATTTAGAATCTGGGTATGAATTTAGTATCGCGTCAAATGTTGCTTGAGCGGCTCTTTGCATTAAAGTAAACCCTGGAATGCCGAAGTCCTGTATCGCTATTCGATCTAGTTCTCTGGTTTGATCGGCACAATATAAGGTCGATAAAGTAGATAAATTACGTGGTTTAGATATCACAATGCTATTATTACTGCTGGGTTAAAAGGAATGACATTGAATAATATCACGCAAATAAAACTTAAGCAGTGGGCGCAACAACTGGGATTTCAGGGGTTGGGCGTGAGTGGTATTGATTTATCCACTCAAGAGAGGTATCTGAAGCGCTGGTTAGCAAACGGTTCTCACGGTGATATGGAGTGGATGGAGCGACATGGCAATAAGCGAACACGCCCCGAAGAGCTCGAAGAAGGAACCATGAGTGTCATCAGCGTGCGTATGGATTATTTGCCGCCACAAACCGTCGACCCAATCATGGTGCTGAATCACCCAGAGCGCGCTTATGTTTCCCGTTATGCTTTAGGCAGGGATTATCACAAGATCATGCGCAAGAAGCTGGAAAAGCTCGCGAAGAAAATCAATGAAGAACTCAGTGACTCCGAGCAAATGCAGTACCGTGTGTTTGTTGATAGCGCGCCCGTCATGGAAAAACCAATCGCGGTGAAAGCAGGTCTAGGCTGGATGGGTAAGCACACCAATATTTTGAGCCAGAATGTTGGGTCATGGTTTTTTCTTGGTGAAATATATACCAATTTGCCCTTAACCGAATCCCAGGCAGTTGATAATCATTGCGGAGATTGTACGGCGTGTATTGATGTTTGTCCGACCAAAGCAATTATCAAACCCTATGAATTAGACGCCAGACGCTGTATTTCTTATTTAACCATCGAGCATAAAGGCGTTATTCCTGTGGAATTTAGAGAGCCCATGGGAAATAGAATTTATGGTTGCGATGACTGTCAATTGATCTGTCCGTGGAATCGTTTTGCTGTAGATACCAAAGAATCAGACTTTTCAACGCGAAATAACCTTGATTCTGCAAGCTTATTAAGCCTCTTTGCGTGGAGCGAAGAAGACTTTTTAAAGAATCTGGAAGGGTCTGCAATTAGACGAATTGGCTATGAGCGATGGCAAAGGAATATCGCCATTGCGCTAGGAAACGCGCCCTCATCAGAGAAAATTATCACTGCCTTAAACGCCAAATATGAGGTCTCATCCGAGATGGTTCGAGAACATATCTCTTGGGCACTTCAGCGCTTAAAATGATCCATCTGGCGAAATATTGATCAGTAAAGCTGGTATGTATTAGAATGTTGGCATATCTTACGCTGAACTTCTATCTATTGTGATGTTCTTAATAGCTGCGACATAATTATCAATTCTGTTATGCAAATATAACGATTTTGATTGTTGCTACTCTTTAAACAGTTGCAACGCTATAAGTCCTTCAAAAACCATCGATAAAACGAGAAACCAGGGAATGCTAAAAAAATCTTTGCTGATCTTGCTTCTGAGCTTTTTAATGAGCGCTCAAGCACAAGTAAATGCTGAATTGAATACTGCAAACATCTACACCAACGTTGAAAAATCAGTCTATCAAATACGTGTAATAAATAAAGAAACGGGGAAAAAATCAAGCATAGGTTCTGGTTTTGTTGTCACTAAAGATAATATCCTGGCGACTAACTATCATGTAGTTAGCGAATACATTAACGATCCTGATGTTTTCTCTTTAGAGTTTCTATCAACGACTGGTGCAACAGGTCCTTTAGAGTTAGTTGATTTCGATATCGTTCATGATCTTGCTGTCGTCAAAGCGAATCAACCAATGGGTGTTCCGTTAAGAATTTCTTACCTACCTGAAAAAGGCGCTAGCTTATATTCATTAGGAAACCCAATGGATTTGGGTTTCACCATCATCAAAGGCACCAATAACGGTATTTTAACCAAAGACGAAGACGGTAATATTCTGTTTTCTGGAAGCTTGAACCCAGGCATGAGTGGCGGTCCAACCCTTGATGAAACAGGCAATATCATTGGTATCAATGTTGCAACATCGGGTAATGATATTAGTTTTCTGGTTCCTGCAGAGTATTTAACGGTCGTGTTGGATCGTTTGAAAGAAACTAGCTTTGAAGCCGTAAGCGATCGTTTTGCGCATAGTTCTGGTCAATTACTGGCTAATTCACAAAAAATCGTGAACAAGATGCTGAATAATAAATGGAGTGGTACCAAAATCGGTTCATTCGTGGTGCCGGCAGAAGTCGATAAATCGATCCGTTGTTGGGATGCGAGTAGAACTCCAAAGAAAGATGATCTATTCCGCACGTATTTCACGCGTTGTTCTAATGAAGACAATATCTTTATTTCTAGCCGATTGAATGTTGGCAGTATCAATTATGAATATATGTGGCTAGAAACGGAAAAACTCTCGCCGACACGTTTCTACCGTCGTTATGAAAAAGTGAATAGCAGTGTTATTGGGGGGCATGCTGGTAAGCGTGATGTGACTAACTTCTCTTGTCATACTGATTTCACTAAGATTGGTGATCATGATTTTAAAACGTCTGTTTGTCGAAGAGATTACCTTAAATATACAGGTTTGAGCGATATGCTCTTTACCACCGCACTGGTTGGTCAAAAAGATAAGGGTTTTCTTTTCAATCTAGATTTAACCGGTACAGATCCTAAAGCCGCATTAGCATTATTTCAAAGCATGCTGGAGAAATTCAAATGGCAAAACTAATTCTTGAAACGATTCAGCGTGGCGTTCATCACTATCATAAAGTTGACTCATTTCCGGTAACGGTTGGTCGTGCTTTTGATAACGACGTTATCATTCAGGATGTTACGATCTCTCCTCATCATGTGGTGATTGATCAGGAAGGTGATGATCTCTACATACAAAACCTATCAACGGAGAATGGCACAAAACTTCGTAAAAAAGCGATGGGTGATGAGCGCGTAAAAATTGAAGCGCCGACTAGTTTTCAAATGAGTGGTGTCAAAGCTAGATTGCTACCGATAGATATGCCGGTTGAAAGTACGCATGTTAAAGATTGTAGCGGTTTTTTCTGTATCTTCAGTAATCCACTTTGGGCGATTGGGCTTTTACTGGCAACGATTGCCATGTTCTTCTACGAGCGTTATGTAACTACGCCCGTTCCCAAAGAAATATTCTTTTATCTAAATACCGTATTGCCATCGATATGGATAATTCTGGGTATTACCGTTGTTATTTCTGGCATTAGCCGTATTTCGACGCATCGCTGGGAAATTATCCCTGCGATTAGTATTTCCGCATTGATATTTTTATTGCCCCAAGTCTTTGAATACATTGGTCATTACGCAGCTTATCTGCTTACAGAGGATTCTGTGGGCTTGTGGTTAAAATATGCGGCTAAATTTATTGTGATCCCAGCGCTTATTGCAGTATTCATTGTGAAGACTATACATGCTAAGTGGTTGCCTGCTGCAGGGATTGCAGTACTCGTATACTCGCCATTCCTTGCTTATCAGGTATTGATTCTTGTTGATGAGTTATCACTGAAATCTGGTTTTTCTGAAGTGCCTTCATACAGTCAGACACTGTTACCTAGTGATACCCGTTTAAATGCAACAATCTCTTTGGATCAGTTCATCAAAGAAGCAGATAGAGAAACAACACGAGATGTTGAGCAGATGTTAACGGAGGCTAAGAAGAAGGAACAAGAGTCTTAGTTGCTGTAAAAAAAAACGGCCCAAAGTAGGGGGGTGGCTTTATCTAAGCACTTTCCCTGCTTGGTTCTATTTTCGCTTGTCGGCTCAATAGCGAGAACGTATAAAGTGCCAAGCCAATCCAGATTCCACTGAACCCTATTAATTGATCTGTATTAACCGTTTCTTTAAAGATAAATGCGCCGATCAGGAATTGCATCGTTGGCGTAATATAAAAAAGAATACCTGAAGTCGTCATTGGTAATAAACGCGCACCAGCCGTGAATAAAACCAATGGAACAACCGTCACTATACCGGCTAAGCCCAGAAATATATCAGTATTCAAATCCAGGTTTAGAAAAACTGCTTCACCACTGATTTCGATATAAACCAGATAACCCAAAGAAAGCGGGACTAACAGTAAGGTCTCCACTAAAAGCCCGGGTACTGCAGAGGTTTTAATGAATTTTCTTAAGATGCCATAGGCGGCGAAACTAAAGCCAACCACAAGCCCAATCCAGGGAAATACTTCCACGCTAAAAATGTAATAAAGCACGCCTAAGGTAGCGAAGGTTACCGCCAGCTTGCGCAGAGGACCTAGTTGTTCTTTAAAGATGACTAAGCCGCCGAGGACATGAAGCAAAGGGCTTAAAAAATATCCCATGCTCGCTTCAACCACCCGATCGTTATTTACAGCGTATACGTAAACACCCCAATTGATAGTAATCAGGGTAGAGGTCAGTAATAGCCAGCCGAGCTCGCGTTTATTTTTTAAGGTGGAGAAAAAGTCCGATCGCCAGCTTGTGATGAGAACAACAAAAAGAATAAGTACAGGAACAGACCACAGCATGCGGTGTGATAAAACTTCAAAGGCTGGCACATGTTTCACAAGTGCCCAGTAAAGTGGGAATAAGCCCCAGCCAACGTACCCCAATAATATTAGTATTATGCCTTTATTCATAGGCAAGCATTATAGGACACTAATGTCATATTAACTGCTTTGTAAGCGGCTTAATTAGGTGGTAGATGCCTGAATAAGAGCAACTCCACGATACACTTTATAGATATCAATATGTTACGTTTCCAAACAACACTGTAAGTACAAGAACTTTGCGTGTTTTGAAAGACTTTATTTTACATGGCAGCATAATTGCCAATACCAGAAACGCTCGTTTGAACGATAACTAGCTTTCGCCAAGAGATTAGATTAATTCCTTGGCGCAGTATTTTGATGTGCCGTTGATATTAAATAAATGTACTAAAAAACATCACCCAGCTGAAGATGATTAAACCAACGATAAGAATTGAAGGAAATGTGAAATCCCACATAATAAACTCCGATAACTAACTATTTAACGAAGTTTAAATTTACACCTATGCGATTTTTAGAATAATGACTTGGGTCAATACTTTGATTTTTTTATTATTTAAGTCAGTTTTTACTTGAATACTTTGATCACTTCATCATGTTTGAGGTGACGAGCCAGCCCTTTAGGGGTAATGCCGTCACTATTAGATGAGTTTCTGCTTAAACCTCTACCAATCAAGTATGCCGCGGTTTCTGGGTGTCCAAAACGAGCAGCTTCATGTAATGCTGTCCATTTCTTTTTTGTTTTGGCGTTAAGTTTTGCCCCTTTTGATAGCAGAAGCTTTACGACATCTAAACGACCTTTAGCTGCAGCTTCGTGCAAAGGTGTTTCATCGTATTGATCTCGCGCATTTACGTTGGCGCCATTTTCGATAATGACGCGTGCAAAGCCAAGTTGTCCATTAGCAGCTGCTTTGTGCAATAAAGATTCGCCGATACTATCGGTGATGTTTACATCTGCGCCATTGCTGGCTAATAGATTAGCGATGCTCACATTGCCGTTTCTTAAAACCACTTGAAGAGGTGTGCCTTTCTGGCTGCCAGTGTTTGCATTGGCACCAAACTTTAATAGTTTTTCTACAACGTCTACTTGTGCCTTCGCGATTGCAAGGTGAAGTGGGTTTCCGCCTCTGCCGGTTTTATTAGGGTCGGCTCTGTAATAAAGCAGTTTGTTGATAATGCCTGTCTGGTTTCTCTCAATGGCATTTAGTAGGGGTGTTTCTCCCGCGTTACTTGATTTGTCCGGATCAGCGCCATTTTCTAAAAGCAGTTGAACATTACTATCACTGCCTTGGTCTACGGCTACTAGTAATGGCGTGCGTCCTCCACGGTTCGTCGCGTTAACGTCTGCGCCGTAAAGTACAAGTTTGTCCGCAATGTCATACATTCGTAGTCGAAGTGCGGTGTATAGAACAGGTTCGCCGTTCGCCGCAATTGTATTTGCATCAGCGCCTTGTTTAAGGAAACGTTCTGCTTCTTTTTTTCTCGCAGCCATTAAGTTGTCTGCGAACGCTTTGTTAGAAACGGGATTAGCATTAGGACGACCAGGTATTTTACGTTTTCGTAAACTGCCGTATTTTGATTCAACTTTCTTTTCTGGCTTGGCCTCGGCGCCTTCCTCAGAACTTTTACTGTCCGAAGACGAGGTTGAATCTGCAGATGATTCCGCAGTTGCATCTTCCGAACTTGTAGATTTAATACCAGCTCCCCCGCAACCTGCGAGAAAAGTGATTGTAAAAAATACACTGAAAATAATTCGTAATGAATTAGCTGACATTACTCCACCCTTATTAGATTACCGCTTGATTAGCGGTCTGTTTTTGCCCCTTAGTGGTCGACATAATAGCCAAAATAGTGAATTCTGTCATTTAGAATTCATCTCAATTTGTAATATCGAGTGATACAAAAAAGTATTTTTATCAATATATTGGAAAATATTGGGTAATTTTAACCCTTAAATCCTTATTAGATTTATATATGCCTTTTATAAGACGATATACTTCAGCGCATTAATATATCTGGAGTTCAGAATGAATAACATCAAACCAATAGTTTTAGGTGGTTTTTTATTAAGTTTTTTAACCGCGTGTAATGCCAATACCAATGCTGATAAAAGCGTTGAAATACAATCAACCAAAGCAGCCAATGTAGAAAAGGTAAACACAAAGGGGGCCGATCCTATTCCTCAGCCTGGTGGTTATAGCAATATAGATAATGCTAAATTGAAAGAGCTTGCTCAGCAAGGCGTCCTATTAGTGGATATTCGTCGTAAAGAAGAGTGGCAACAAACGGGAATTATTGAAGGCAGTAAGACTATTACCTTTTTCGATAGAACCGGTAATATCAATCCGAATTTTGTACCAGAATTCACCGCGCTAGCTAAGCCGAATCAGCCAGTGATGCTCATTTGTCGCACAGGTAATCGTACTCAGGCAGCGAGCCGAGCGATTGCAGAACAGCTTGGTTATCAAAATGTGATGAATGTAACGAATGGCATTACTGGATGGATGGCTGAAAGACGTCCGGTTTCGTCTTATAACTAATCTTTAGTGTTAATTAGCCACCCCCCTACTTACAGGCACTTTTTTAGAAAGTGAAATCAATAAGTCACATCAACAGGTCACATCAACAGGTCACATCAATAGGGGGTGGCTTTGTTTTATCTGCAAGCTACAAATTTACCATTAGGCCAACATGGCGCAGAAATGGCTTCACCCAGATTAGCCGCAATCAATCTTTCTCTGGCTTCTAATAATCTTTCTACCAGTGCTGCTTCTTTTTTCGAATAAGCATCGGTGTCTTCAACGCGATTGATGACCAATCCTAATAATTCTGTAATCGCATTGCCGACAGAATTTTGAGAAATAGTTACAATCAAGCGGCCTTTATCGTCCCGGTAAAGAATTTGCTTATAAGCAGGGCGCCAACGAATATCATTGGCAAATTGTGGGTCCTGTATAACTTGCTCGCGAAGGTCTCTGGCAACCCGTAAAAAACGATTACTGCTAAGAAGCACATCCGATATTTGAGCAGGGAAATTTGCATTGGGTGGAATCTGTTCTTCACCGGTTGCAACTAAAGTAAAAAATGTTTGATAGAAATCCAGAAAGCCTCTTAAAACCTGTTCGAACTCATACCAAAAGTACTGGTCGTTGAGTTTCTCGGCGCCTCCTGTTAACTCCCAGCTTGGTAGACCTTGAGGGTAACCGGTGAGTGATAATGCACAATCTTCTGAAGGCAAGAATGATAGCAGTTGTAAATCAAGAACTTCGAGAAATTCGTGGTAAACGTCGCTTAAATGCCTCAAAAAGAGGGTGTTGTGTCCACTATCGGTTAAGTTGGGGTTGTTTGCATCCGTTAGTTTTGCCGCTTTGATATCAGCAATGGGGAATACCATAAAATGATTGTGTATCATTCTAATGCTTGGAACACCGGGTTTATTTAACGGCCAGGTTGAGTCCAGGCTGGCTTCACCGCAAAGGATTAAATGTTGTTCTGGGTCGGGGTATTTTTCCAGCATATATTCGATCAATATGGTGGTCATTTTTGCCCAGACTTTCTTCTGTTGACGGCTCATTTGATCACGGCGCACAGGACGGCCAAGCGGGTCGAGTATTCGTCTGGATGTGTCTAAAATAATTGAAGTATCGAACTCGGTACTGTGACCGATTAATTTGCGATACATCAGTAAATCTTCAGGGGTTCTGAATAAACCGTTTTCTTCGGCGAGGTTTTTTAAGTTGGCGGCGCTATTGAAAAATTCTGCGCGCGACATGCCATCGGGTATCTTGAGCGACATTGATGGCCTGGGTGTGACTATTTCTCTAGGTTGTAGCGCAATCATGGCTTTTCCCTGCTTCTTTATAGTTTCACTTTGTTTTGGTATTCGTCTTTAAATATTGCTGCTGTTTTTAATCCATCCGATAGAGCATGGTTAATGACCTAATTTCATCAAAACTTTCACAAGTTTCTTTAAGTGCTTGAATGGTTTCACCAGAGAGCTGTGCATTTACTATGATTTCAAGTTCGATTTTACCCTTGATGTAGTGCAAATTAATATTATGTACAGCCTGATCAATATTCAGCGTTTGCAACACTGGGTAGACCTTCACCATGAGCTCGTGGCGATTCGGTAATGTTTTGGATAACGAAGAAACCTCGTCATCTTCCGGGTCTATATGAACAGTAATATCATTCATTTCAGGAAAGTTACGGCGTAATTTAGTGATGACGCTATCCGCAATATGGTGCCCTTCCGAAACGCTTAAATAAGGATTTACCTGCACGTGAATATCACCTAAAACCGAATCTCCCATTTTTCGAGTTCGTAGCATGTGCATTTCTTCTACACCCTCTATCTCCCCGATAAATGATTTGATTTCGTCGGTTTTCTCGGGCTCCCATGCCGTATCCACCAGTTCCATGGTGCTATCCATAATGAGCTTTAAGCCCATGTAGAAAATCATCATGGCGACAACGATTGCGGCTGCGGCATCAAGCCAGGGGATTTTTAAAAATACACTGCCCGCAACACCGATCGCAACCAGGATAGAAGAGATCGCATCCGACCTGTGATGCCATGCATTCGCTTTTAACAGTTTAGAGTCGACTCGCTTGGCGACACTCATGGTGTAGTGGTAAAGACCTTCTTTGCTGATAATCGCAAGTGCTACAAAGAGTAACGCTAAAGGCTTCGGTTGCAATAATGTTTCGGGTTGCATTAAGCGGTTAATGGCATTCATCGCGATACCAATTGCAACAGAACCGAGAGCAATGCCGAGAATGACGGTTGCCACCGTTTCAAAGCGGCCGTGCCCATAAGGATGGTCTTCATCTGCATCTTTAGAGGCTGCTTTTGCCGCAAACAATACAACAAAGTCACTCGCTAAATCAGACAGTGTGTGAACACCATCTGCAATTAATGCTTGAGATTGTGCAAAAAAACCACCAAGCAATTGTGCGATAGATAATAACGCATTAACCGCCACCCCTATGAGCGTTACATTACGGGTGGCTGTATAGCGAGCTTGTTTTTTTTCTTGAGTTTCCGCCATTGGACGTTTTTAGCTGTCGAGGCAGATCTGGACCAGGATGTGATATTCATCATCTTTTTCGTATTTTTCGATGACTTTATGGCCGTGGACTTTGGACCAGGCAGGGATATCATATAACGTGCCAGGGTCCGTACATTTTACCGCTAGATAGTCACCGTCTGCTTCTGGTCCTAATTCAACGATTTTTTTTTGTACTTTAATCACCGGCATTGGGCAAAGTAAATGCCGCGCATCCAGATCATGTGTCGTTATATTTTCGTTATTCGAGGTCATTTTTATTTACTACGCTTCGTCTGGTGTTTTTGCCGTAATTGTAAGCGCATGTAATTCACCCGATGTAATTGCTGAATTGACTGCCGCGTATACCGCTTGGTGGCGTTTTAAAGTATTTAGCCCTTCAAACGTATCACTAATTACTGTCGTTTCGTATTTGTAGCCATCACCATCCACGGTTACAGTTGCACCTGGAATGCCTGTTTCGATGAGTTTGGTTACATCTTCGTTGCTAATACTCATTTTTATCCTTAATACTGAAAGTTCTAAAAAAATCTAAAAAACAATGCGCTAGATTATAAGTTACCTAAGTCTAGATTTATAGCTGTACCTAAGTTATCGATCGTTTGAGGTATTTCTCTAAATATTATTAAGACAATAAAGTATTGAAAACACACCCCCCTACTTTAAGCGACTTTTTATTTTGCTGATTAAAATGAGCGAAGGAATTTATACTGACAGGCCTTAGACTCTTTTTTACGCTATTTTTTAGGAGGGAGTCGCTTTCGGGGAGCATTACGGAAACCCAATTTCATATTACCCCCAATACTGACACCGCTTTGCCCTGAACTTTGATCGTACAAAAGCCCGATTTGTCTTCTGCCTTGGGAAATTCTGCGTTTGGTATCAAATAGTTTTTTATGTAACTCCCGTGAATAAGCTAATACATAGGCCCGTGGAGGTCCATTGTCTTCTGGTCTAACCCATAAATGTATATTGCCTTCGATATCTTTTAATGGGTTAGGTTCCTGAATATCTGCACTGATGAGTTCAAATTGTGTTGGTAAGGTTTGATCTGAAGGCCAGCCTTTGCTTTCCTGAAGTCCTGTCCAATGTAAAAAGTAAACAAGCGGCAGCAACATAGCCAAAATAATTTTACTTAACACCGAGAGTCGCTTGCCAAAGCCCAACCATGCAACAAAAACAATAAGACTGATATAACTGATGCTGATAAGAATGAGGTAGCTATTCATTCTGGCTTGCCTAACATTGCATCAGGTATCAGAGATGGCATGTGATCCAGAGAATAGGGCGTTAATTCAATCGGTAGTTTACTAATATTGTGTACGCTGCCATCTTCTTTAATGGTGAATCTTACGGCGGTCTTTTCCTGATTCACTTTATCCAGGTTTATGGTTTGTCGGTAGACAGTTTCGTACTTGGGGTTAATTCGATCGACGCGAATATCCACCGGAACTGGTTTACGGGATTTCTTCGTGTAGTAAAAAAGGTTGACGATGTATTCGCCTGCATTGCGTTTGCGGATGGTGATGATTTCCTGATTGATGGGATGGATTTCCTCTTTACCATCTATCATCAAGGTGTCATTGAGTTCACCCCTATCATCACGTTCTAAATGTAACCAGCCTGTTTCTTTTTCCAGATATGAAACGGTATGACCGGTAGGTGCTCGCATCCATAAATCGATGTCATCTTCGAGATCTTGTGGCCAGGTGGCAGAAATAATGTACTCGGCTTGTTTTTCGACTTTAGCTTGATCCGCTTTCGGGTTGATAAACAATAGACTGACTAAAAATAAAAAGCTGAAGCCCATTAAGGTATTAAAAAGCAGGTCTATGAAAGGATCTACTTTGGGTGTATTTCGGCTTTGCTTATAGAGGCTTGGCATGGTCTATTGCTTAGGTGTTTGCATCCCCAGTTCTATAATTTTACTCACTAGGGTATCTGCACAACGGTCTAACCATTGGCACTGAAGACTCACCAACAAGCCGCAGCCTAAGCCAGAAAGCGTGGTATAAAGGGCGACCTGCATGCCACTCCCCATCGTACCCAGAAGCTGTTGTAAGGCTTGAATATCATTGTCCTTAAGTTGGTAAACGGTACTTAGCATTAGGACGAAACCGATGACTGTGCCGATTAATCCTAGCCGCATTAACACATCAGAAAAGAACCAGCCATTGACATGCCCCCGATGAATTTTCTCGATAAGTCTCGCAAGTAACGGTTCTGATTCGTTGTGAGCTTGTTGCCGCTGGAAATGTAATAACGAGAGATGCTCCGACGCCCAACTCTTGTCAATCTTGCCATCATCTGAGTAATTTTGGGTGAACTGTAGTTGCCTGGAAAGTTGCCAGGAGGCAAATCCTAAGTAGAGAGTAATGATGATGAATAAAAGTAAAATGATAGAAGAAAGATAGGTGATATCGTTTTCTACCAGTTGTTGAAATAGACCGAAGTCCCAGAGTAAATAACTACTGAATAGAATTACGCCGGTCATTAGTAACCAGCCATAGAAAGGGTAGTAGCTATCACGTGTCATAACAGAGCCTTTGGTTTTAAAATGTAAAAATCAAGCTTGTATTGCCATTAAGACTAGCAAATGGTCGTTCGCTTCTCCTATTTATTATTATGAATATAACGATAGATTTTTTAGAAGATGTTTCATAGGTGTGGTTAAAAAGGACCATAAAAAAAGGCTGACAAACGCCAGCCTTTTTTGTGAATATAACGTCTATTACTTAGCCGTTGATAATCCAAGAATTTCCCAGTCTTGCATACCACCACGGTAGTATTTGATTCTGTCAGCTGGGTAACCGAATTTTCTTAATGCAGCGATACTTGCAGGAGACTGTCCACACCACATGCCGTTACAGAACATGACCAGTGTTTTGGCGTCGGTGAAGTCGAATACTTCAGAGGTGTCGCCGTTTGCGATGGCTTCATCAACATCAACGTCGTCTTTACCGTCTGCTAATTTAACACCAAACTGCTCAGTCATAACCTTCATAATGCCTTCGGTTGTTGCACCTTTGCTTGGTGTTAATTCAACCCAGGATACGTTTATTGCACCAGGGATAGTTCCTTTTGCAACCCAATCCGGTGTACGTGAATCAACAAGCATGATGTTCTTGTCACCTTTACTCATCTTATCTGCGTAATCGATAACTTCTACTTCACCGATAGTCTGGATGCCTTTACCCAGACTCATTGGCTGGATACAAAAAGGAGGACAAGGACGTGAAGTCTTAGCAAAAGCAGGATTAACAGTATTTGCATTATCCTGAACGCGCATAATTTTCGTTTCTTTGCCTTTATGCATCACAGTAACGCTTTCTAATTTTGGCGTAATGTTTACTGGTTTACCATGTGATGCTGCTTGAGCAGATGTTACCGCTACAGTTAAACCGGCAGTTACGATTAATGCAGTTAGGGTTTTTGATAATTTCATAAAGTTTCTCCTCCTAGGGATATCTTAAGGGCACACTATATCTAAATCGTGTTTTTATTTTAATACGTAATTATACTAAGAAAAGCATGGGTTGCTGTTCAGGGTATTGGGTTAGTCGCAGTCAGGCTCTTCGTCTTCTTCGACTTCAGTTTCTTCCTCATTATCATCTTCTTCTTTCTTGGTTTCCTCTGCAGCATCACCAGTTGCTTCAGAGGTAGCTTCAGCTTTTTTTTCTTTATCTGAGTGGCTAGCAGCGTAAGCGGGGGTAAAGACTAGTAGCATCGATAATATAAGAAGAGATATAAGGTTTATAGTTTTAGTCATAAAAATTCTCTATGGAAAATATTTATCCAACCAATAAAAAATATCATGCCTATCGCTCAAATTCAAGCAACCCTTGGCATACTGTAAAAATAATAAACATTAAGTATGAAAAATTATCATGATAATTGGAGGTGAAGTACAGGAGAAATTAGCCTGACATCGCTCTCTTAAAGCTTTTTTGTTGGTTATTGGATAACGCTTCTATTTGCGGTTTTATAAAAAACGCCTCAAAGTAGGGGGGTGGCTTAAAGATTAAGCGTCGAAGTGTTTAGGCCGTTTTGATAGTTTACTTATTTCTTAAGCCAAAAAGTAACGGGGCCGTCATTACACAAGCTGACTTTCATGTCTGCGCCAAATTGTCCCGTTTGTAGTTTGGACACTTTATTGGAAGCGATTGAAACGAAATAATCGAATAATTCATTTCCAAGTTGTGGAGGGGCAGCCGAAGCAAAGCTTGGCCTTGTGCCCTTTTGAGTGTTGGCGGGTAGCGTAAATTGTGGAACCACCAACAGACTGCCAGTAATGTCTAAAAGGGAAAGATTCATCTTCCCGATTTCGTCTTCGAAAATTCTAAAATTCAGAATTTTATCTAACAGGTTTTTAGCGTTCTCTTCAGTATCCTCTTTCTCTACACCTAAGAGAAGAAGAATACCTTGATCGATCTTGGCTATTTCTTTATCTGCAACGACAACATTTGCATGAGTAACGCGCTGGATTAAACCAATCAATTTTGAAGCAACTTTATCATGTCGTTGCCGGCTTTAATTAAGGCTGCGGTGATACCTTGTTCGCCTGCAGAATGACCAGCACTCTGAACCACAAAAAATTCAGATTTAGGCCAGGCTTTGTGTAAATCGTAACCCTGCTTGATAGGACAAATCATGTCGTATCTACCGTGTACAATGAAACCCGGTATATCCTGAAGGCGATCCATATTGTTCAGGATCTGGTTTTCTTCTAAAAATCCATTATTCATAAAGTAATGCGTTTCAATACGGGAGATGCCCATCGCATTTTTAGGGTCGTGGTATTTTTTGATTCCAGATGGGCTAGGTTGCAAGGTTGCTGCTCTGGCTTCCCAAAGCGACCATGCTTTGGCTGCTCCCATTTTGGCTATTTCATTATCGCCATTCAAGCGCTTGTGATATGCAAGTAAGAAGTTGTCTCTTTCTTCTTCTGGAATAGGCTCGACAAAGTCTTCCCAATAATCAGGGAAAATCTGGCTGGCACCTTCTTGATAAAACCAACTAATTTCTTTTGGTGTACTAAAGAAAATACCACGAAGAATCAGACCTAGAACATTTTCTGTGTGCGTTTGAGCATAAACCAAAGATAGAGTACTTCCCCACGACCCACCAGAAACGACCCACTTATCTATATTTAATTCATTACGAATTTTTTCGATATCAGAGACCAGGTCTTGAGTGGTGTTGTTATCAATCGATGCATGCGGAGTTGATCTGCCACAACCTCGCTGATCAAAAAGAATGATCCAGTATTTTTCAGGGTCAAAGAATTGGCGGTGTACCTCACCACATCCTGCACCTGGGCCACCATGCAAGAAGATGACTGGAATGCCGTCAGGATTTCCGCACTCCTCTACATAGATTTTATGTTGATCTCCAACATCTAGATAAAAATGGCGGTTTTCATGGATAGGTGGGAATAGTTCACTCATTACTTAGAGATGTCCTTAACATTTAGGTGAAGTTTTATGCATAATACCGTTATGACAAAGAATCGTAAATCTATACCGAGCATTGACTTGCCTAAAAAGCTTCGAAAGAACGCGGGAAAGGCGATAGTTGACTTTGAGATGATCAAAGAAGGTGACAAAGTATTATTAGGCCTGTCTGGCGGCAAAGACTCATTGAGCTTATTGCATTTGTTACTGCATTTTCAACGACATGCGCCCATTAAATTTGATGTAGGGGCAATGACTGTTGACCCTCAATCTGGCGAGTATGACCCCTCTCCTTTGATTCCTTATTTGGAAGAAGTCGGAGTTGAATATTTCTTTAAGCAAGAGCCCATTCTGGAAATGGCAGATGATCACATGAATGGTGATTCATATTGTTCATTTTGTTCTCGAATCAAGCGTGGAGTGATGTATAGCACCGCCAGAGAAAACGGATATAACGTTATTGCTTTAGGGCAACATCTGGATGATTTGGCTGAAAGCTTTTTAATGTCTGCATTTCATGGCGGTAAACTCAAAACAATGAAGGCGCATTATGTGAATGATGACGGTGACCTTAGAATCATTCGTCCTTTGGTTTATGTGCGTGAAAAAGAATTAGCGAGTTTTGCGAAAGAGCAAGAGTTACCCGTGATTATGGAAAATTGTCCGGCGTGTTTTTCTATGCCTACTCAACGCGAAAGCATGAAGCAGCTATTGGCTCAACAAGAGCAGCAAGTGGATAATTTATTTGGGACTTTATTAACGACAATGAAACCGTTAATGAGTGTGGGATTACCAAAGGTATAACTACCTTTGGTAATCCAGTATTGAATTTCTTATAAATTGCTTATTTTGATGCCATTTTAAGAGATTGAATAATTCTCTCTTTTGTTTCTCTTTTTGCTTCTGAGAACTTCTCTGCAAATAACGTCATGTAATATTTATCTTTCTTCTCTAGAGGGAAATCTAAAGTAGTGATCTCACCTTTAGGAGAAATATATTTCTTCTCAATGATGGTAAGTTCAGACTGATCTGTACCCAGGTCTTTACGAGAAACAGGCTCGCCTGTTTCTACATAACCGACTGATAACAGGGCTTTGTTTATATCTTCAAAAGAAAATAGTTCTTTATTATCACTGGTTTGAACCATTACATCAGTGGTACAGCCATCTTCTTCAGGAGACACAGCAAAACTAATACCATTTACATGGACTTCATAAACACCATTGAAATCTTTTGCGGGGGCAAGTTCGGGTGCTTTATCAAGAGAGCTTTGTAATGATTCAGGAGTATCGTATTTCTTTTCACAGTATTGGTTATGAAGAGATAAAAACGTAGAAAGATGTGGCTGTGGAGCTTGTACATTTGCAGACGCAGTCTTATCACAACCATTCAATAGAATTGTTGTTAGAATTGCTGCGCTACAAAGAGCAACTATAGGTAACATTTTATTCATTGGGTTTGCCTTTTTTATTTTTATTATTTTATTTTTATTGGGTTTTAAGTAAATATATCCAATCTTATTTGTTATCACAAGATTTCCCAGACTAGCGGATTATACCGTTTGTAACTTAATTAAATGTTAACCAAAACTTTTTAATAGCCGAGCTGTAGGATTTATATGATTTTTTTAATACCCAATTGTTTGCTATGAATAAAAAGGCATGGTTAATTGATTCCAGTATCTATGTTTTTAAAGCCTGGTTCACTCGTGAAGACATTTATGATGTTAACGGTAATCCAATAAATGCCGTCATGGGTTTTATGGATTTTGTTTACAAACTATTGTCGGTTGAAAAACCACAATTAATTGGTTTCGCTTTTGATGAAAGTCTGGAAACCTCCCATCGTCGTGATATTTATCCAGAATACAAAGCAAATAGAGCAACGGCTCCGGAGTCACTCAGGTTACAGTTTCGTTTGTGTAGAGAGTTTTTACGTCATCTCGGCATTCTAGAAAAGGCTAGTCCGTTTTATGAAGCAGATGATCTGCTCGGCACATGGGGTCAGCAGTTCTATACCGATTTAATTCCCGTAAATTTTATCACCGCAGATAAGGATTTAGCGCAACTAGTAAAAGAGGATGATCACTGGTGGGAGTATTTGAGAGGTGAGATGCTCGACACTAAAAAAATCACCAAACGATTTGGTGCAAAGCCGAGTCAAATTGCCGACCAATTAGCGATAGCGGGTGATAAATCGGATAACATTCCTGGGGTGCCAGGTGTTGGCATGTCGACGGCAGGTAAATTACTAAGAAAGTTTGAAACGCTGGAAAACCTTTTGGCCAATATCAGTGAAATTTCAACCATGCAAATTCGTGGAGCCAGTCGTATCCAGCAATTAATTTCAGATCATCAGGATACGATACTACTTGCGCGTCGATTGACCGGAATTGTGTGTGATATTGAAGCAGTGAAATCCAAAGATTTCGAAATATCAGCTATGAATAACGATGCTTTTGGGGCGTTTTGTGATCAGTTAAATGTCTCCGAAGAAAATCAGCATAGATGGTTAAAACTACACCATGATCTTTTGCAAAATGCAGATAAATAACCCGTTTTTAATTGGGTTGCTTGAAAAGTATCCGGTATTTGCCTGACTTATTTCCGCTAATCCCTATTCTCCCCCCTGTTATCTTATCCCTTCGAACTTTTTCTTTAGTTGTTGTTAAATTTCCAGCTTCTAGATAAAACAAACGGTTACTTGAAATGCTGGCAGAGGGTGAAACATCAAAGAGTCCATTAACTCTGCTTCTATTAATAGGAATATTGGTTATTGCTACGCTAGTGGTTATATCCAACTATTTTTTGCGCCCCGGATTGGAATTAAGCATCAAAGATGAGGTTCATGGTGGCCTTATTGATAGTGGTATAAAAACGGTCAAAGTAAGTGTTGAAGGCAGAAATGTATTACTGGAAGGGTTTATTCCAACCCATGAAGATAGAAAGAGAGCCGAAAATATCGTGAATAACATCAGCGGTATTAGTCAGGTAAAGAGCCAGCTTGTGGTTAAAAACCAAACAAACGACTAAAAACTATACAGATTCTCTGATAAACAAGCAGCTAGTACTGATGAACAGAGACACATATTTTACGTTTCGTTGCTAAACTAATAGTGATGGAAATATAAATAAAGATTTATGCAGGAAACATTATTACAAAAAAAGATAAGACTAATTTAACGTTTGTTACGTTGGTCGAAGAGCAAACAATCAAGCAAGGATTGCTGGTTGTTTATAACTGAGAGACATGCGCAGTACTGCGTAAGGTAAATTAACGATGAATCAAGGGTTAGGTGCATCGTTATTAATCAAGGATGATATTTATGACATACTTTTTATTTCAGATAGCACTTATTAGTACGGTTGCTATTGTTACTGGTTCATTAATAGGTTGGTGGTTGCATCATTTCTACGGACAGAACAGACAACAAGAGTCAGATAAAGATTTAACATTGGTAAAAGACTACTTAGGGGAATCTATTAAAGAAAACGCACGGTTAAAATTACAGTTAAAACAAATGGAAGAGAAGCTGGAAAAATTATCCTACGAAGAAGTGCCTAAAATTAGTGGTGTAGATTTCGAAGCTTATAAAGCGTTTGAAAACACAGTAAAAGAAGCTAATTTACAAAAGTATTTAAATTAAAAAAACATCAATTAATAAACAACAAATAATATATTTCAAATAAAAAAGCCCTGCATTGCAGGGCTTTTTTATTGTCAGAAACGAAATATTATTTCATCTTAAATTCAGGTAATTTCTTTTCAACCAGTTCTTTTTTTAATGTGACATAGTTCGGCATACCATTTTTATAAGGTGGGTAAGATTCACCTTCAATCAATGGCAGTAAATATTCACGACAAGCCGCTGTGATACCGAAACCATCTTCACTGATGTAATCCATTGGCATCATTTTTTCTACATTTGCAATATCAGCTAAATTTCCTGAACCAATTTCCCATTTATAAGGATTGTTAGAAGTGCGAATAATTGCAGGCATCACAGAATTTTTTCCTGCTACTGCCATTTCAACAGCAGCTTCGCCTAATGCATACGCTTGTTCAACATCAGACTGTGATGCTAAATGACGTGCTGCACGTTGCAAGTAATCGGCTACAGCCCAATGGAATTTGTATCCAAGTGCTTCTTTGATCATATTCGCCACGACCGGTGCCGCGCCACCCAGTTGGGCATGGCCAAAATCATCTCGCGTTCCTTGTTCTGCTAAAAATCTTCCATCAGGCCAAGCGGTTCCTTCGGAAACGACAATGCTGCAATAGCCATGACTTTTTACTTTTGAATCAACTAACGCCAGGAATTTTTCTTGATTAAATTTGATTTCGGGGAATAACACGATCACAGGAATATCGTTATCTTCATCAGCCGCTAATGCGCCAGCAGCAGCGATCCAGCCAGCATGTCTGCCCATGACTTCAAGAACAAAAACTTTCGTAGAGGTTTCGGCCATAGAAGCTACATCGTAACTGGCTTCACGTGTTGAAACGGCAATGTATTTAGCTACAGAACCAAACCCAGGGCAGTTGTCTGTCACTGGTAAGTCATTATCTACTGTTTTAGGCACATGAATCGCCTGAATTGGGTAACCCATTTTTTCTGACAATTGAGAAACCTTTAGACAGGTGTCTGCTGAATCTCCACCACCGTTGTAAAAGAAATAGCCAATATTGTGCGCTTTAAAAACTTCGATCAGACGATCGTATTCCACTTTGTTTTCTTCTAGGCTTTTCATTTTATAGCGACAAGAGCCAAATGCGCCAGAAGGCGTGTGCAGTAGTCCTGCGATATCTTCGTCGGATTCTTTGCTTGTATCAATCAGGTTTTCGGTGAGAGCGCCTATGATGCCGTTTTTGCCAGCGTAGACAGTACCAATTTTATCACTGTGTTTTTTTGCAGTTTGAATGACGCCACAAGCCGAGGCGTTAATGACTGAGGTGACTCCACCCGATTGTGCATAAAAGGCATTTTTTACCGACATACTCTCTCCTGACGATTATTTATGTTTAGGTTATTAATTAGTTATTCCTGTTCTGCGCGATATTTAATTAGAGTCAGGATTTTATTATTATTGTTCACAAGATACATTAAAGTATTACTCTCTTAATTAGAATATATCTCAATATTTGAGGTACTTGCGGTTTTAAAAGCACAGGATAATACGTGACTCCAGTGAATAAATCATTAATTGCGCGCGAATTAGTATTATAAGTAGATGACAGGAATGTCTTTTTGTCTAAAAATGTGAAGAACGACTAGCCAGTTATTATCACAAATGACTGGCTATTAATTTTTGAGATAATAGAAAAAAGTGCCCCAAAGTAGGGGGGTGACTTTTAAATATAATTAACCGTTTGCCTGCATTTCATCGGGCTTAATGACTTCGTTCCCTGATTGATACCAAGAGATAATCCCACCGCGAAGGTTTAATGCTTCAATGCCTGTATTTTCAGCAACATATAGACATGCCTGAGCAGATCTCGCGCCACTGCGGCAATAAAAAACGATCGTTTTATCTTTTGGCAAATCGTGCATTTTTACCGGTATCGTATGCAGTGGAGCAAACTCTCCTCCCCTGATGATGCCTTGTGCAAACTCAGCTTGTGAACGGACGTCATAAAGACAAATGTCTTCACCATTATCCATCATCTCTTTTAGGGCAGTTGCATTAATTTCTTTTACAGACATCATTATCGGAACACCAATATAAGCTAATACTAATTTACTTATATTACATTTGCCCTGTTTATTAGTCAAGATCATTGTCTTGGATGGCTAAGCTTTTATGACAGTTATTCCGCAGATATAGAAGATATTGATAGCGCTTTTTAATCAAATCCTTAACGGAACTATCTAACTACGCTACTATCATAAAAGTATGAATAAACTAAATACATTGCTGCTTTCTGTGTTGTTGTCCACGCCTTTATTACTGAGCTCATCTGTAAAGGCCGATTTGAATTTGGAATTGCCTGATTTCAACTTGCCACAACTTGGTGGTCATACAGGCAGTATTGCAGCATCAATTAAGGAGAGAGAAACGGGACTGGATGTACTGCGTAGCTTAAGAGCGCGTGGACTTCTCATCGAAGATCCTGAAGTGAATTTATGGATTCGCTCACTGGGTAATCGTTTAACAGCGCGTGCGCCAAGCTCTCCAAACCCATTCTATTTTGTTGTCGCCAGAGATACTGCTATTAATGCATTTGCTACTCTGGGTGGTGTCATTGTAATAAATTCAGGTTTAATTCTGAATACCAGCTCAGAAAGCGAATTAGCAGCAGTGTTATCTCATGAAATTGCGCATGTTACGCAACGACATATTCCGCGAATGATTGAAAAAGCTAAAAATAATAAATTTGCTACCGGAGCCGCTTTATTGGCAGGTGTGATTGCCGCGACTAAAGATAGTCAGGCAGGTGGTGCAATCATCAATGCAACTCTTGCAACTACAGCACATCAACAATTGGCATTCGGTCGTGAAGCAGAGGCTGAAGCTGATCGTGTGGGATTAAGAATACTGGCAAGTGCGGGCTTAAACCCACAAGGGATGCCTAAATTTTTGCAAAAATTAGAGGAATATGGCGACAGTAAAACCGCGGAGATCAGAGAGTTTTTACAGAATCATCCGCTTACCATAAAACGCGTGAGCGATACTTCCGTTAGAGCGAGCCAGTTTGGTGTGTTTAAAGGTAAAGAAAATATAAGTTATCAATATATGCGAGAGAAAGTGAGATCGCTTGCTAATACTACCTCGCGTGCGCCAGTTTCTGTTTCTGCGCAGATTAAAAACTATTCGAATATTCTGCTTCTCAGAAAACAGGGTGCTTTCCAGCAAGCCTATAATCTCGCGGAAAACCAACTCTCAACGAAAAATATTTCTGAAGCTGCTTTATATGCTGAGTTAGCGATAAAACAAAGACAATACAATAAAGCTATTTCTATACTTTTGCCGCTATCTAAAATCTATCCTGGTAATGAAGTCATCGCCATTCCGCTATCACAGGCATATATTTCTTTAGGTCAGATAGAACCAGCGTGGAAAATTATTCGAGAAATACATACCACCGAACAAACGAGTCTTGAATTTTTTGAAGTACTGCAAGAATTGTCGAGACTGCGTGGTAATAGCTCTTATGCCTATCGTGCAGTGGCTGAACGCAATATACGCACGGGTCATTATCAGTCTGCCAGAATTCAGCTGACCAAGGCGATGAGACTGCCTGGTTCTAACGTCAATGAATTGCAGGAAATGCGCCAAATGCTTGATCAGATTAAGCATAAAAAAGTTAAAAAAGGTAACTGAAAAAAACGGCTATAAGTAGGGGGGTGTATTTCATTGAATATACTCTAATAACAACCTCTAGATTTCATGAACGGCTGCCTTTTCGGCTCAACCTTTTAATTACTTGCAATTAATCAGCCGTACCTTAAGATAAATCTAGGTCTTTTATTTCTATAAATTCAGGGTTATCGCATGGATATGGAACAAGCACGTTTCAATATGATCGAGCAGCAAATACGTACATGGGAAGTTTTAGACGATACGGTGTTGCAGACGATGGGTAGTGTGCCTCGTGAAATTTTTGTCCCTGAGTCTTTAAAATCCTTGGCTTATGCCGATATCGAAGTGCCTCTGGGGAATGACGAAGCGATGATGTTTCCGCGTGTAGAAGGTCGCATGCTTCAGGAACTAGAAATTAACATTGATGATAACTGTTTAGAAATAGGGACAGGCAGTGGTTATGTAACGGCATGTATGGCGAATATGTCGAATCATGTACACAGCATTGATATATACGAAGAGTTTCTGCTTTCGGCTGAGAAGAATTTGGCTGAAGTGAATGTGGCTAATGTCGAATTAGAGCAGAAGGATGCGTTTTCTGATTGGGAGGCTGGTAGAAAGTACGACGTTATCGCGATAACAGGCTCAATTCCTGAGTATCTGCCAATGTTTGAAAATTTATTAGAGCCAGAAGGGCGTTTATTCGTTGTTGTAGGAAGTAAGCAGGTAGCGCATGCAATGAAAATTGTAAAAATGGATGATGATTTCATCCGCTCTAGCTTATTCGAAACCGAACTCAAGCCTCTTGTGGGTAAAGAGGCTAAACCTACGTTTCATTTTTAAACAGACTTCTCTCGATACAAAAACTACAAAGGATAAGTATCGTTTTCGTCAGTCTCCGGGACAATAGAAAGCTTAGGATTATCAGTTATGCGTTGTCGGGGATGTTTATGATTTGCGTGCTGTTTTAGGGTCAAAATCTCCCCTTTCTTGTGAATGCTGTAATTAAGGCCCATTTTGTAACAGGTCTGTGCATTGTCATCTTCATTAAGCTCTTCTAATAGTCCTGCAAGTTCTAGATACACCGCTGCAGATGGCGAGAAATTAAGACTGGTATTGTAGAACGTCTTGCTCTTACCCCAGAGTTGGTATTTTCTATTGAGGCGAGCCAAGGCAAGTAGCAACATAGGGCTTCTTTCATTGCCCTCTAACCACTTTTCGGCCTGTTTGATAGCATCACCTAAAACGGGGTGATCAATTAATCCGTATCGTTCTACGAGCTTTTCATCAAACGTTTTATTGAGTTGTGAAATTAATAACTTATTACTGGTATTTTCATCGCCAGCATCTGTTAACGCCTCGCAGTATAATAAAACTGCTTGCGGGTTTTCTCTTAGATTAGCAGGCAACTTTTTCCATAATGCGTTAAGACTTGTAATATCCTTTTTGTGTGAAAGAGTATGAAAAATACCCGACAACGCTGTCGTTTGGTATTTCTTATGATCTTTCTCTTTAATCAAAGACAGTTTTTCAAGGTCTGGTAATAACTCAAACAAGTTGGCCCAATCTTCCTGTTGATAGTAGACCTTGGCTAATAACTTAATCGCATAAGGGTGCTTTGGAGAAACTTCCAGCAAATGGATCAACGTCGCTCTGGATTGCTCGAGTTGATCACTATTAAATTGCATTTCTGCCTGCGAAACTGATACCGCAATCTGGGCGTCATCGCCTTGTTCGCTGGCTACTTTCAAATAACGATCTCTTCTGTCATAAGCACCTTGCATGTGCGCCGCTCTTGCGGCAGCAAGATAGTTCAGTAATGGTGCTTCAGAATGATCAACATTATTCAATAAAGTATCTTCAGACTCAGACCAGTGCCCTTCAGTGAAAGATACAAGACCTTTAGTGAGTTCCTGATTTGCTTTGGCGGCTAACTTTGCTGCTTTTCTTTGCTTTAGGCGCTTACTTAATCCGAATAGAAATTTGGATATTGAAAACAGAAAATATAAACCAATCAGCCCGATAATACTTGCGATGAGTAGCGTCGTACTCGTCAAACTTACGCTGATAGGATTTTTGTCCCACTGATAATTGATAGTGACATCAGATGAATGTTGGACTGCAAATATACCCAACCAAAATGCAGCAACAATTAAAAAGAAGAACAGTATATATTTCATTATTCAGTGCCTTTTTTAGCAGTTTCGGTTGGCTCACTGTCTTTCGTTGATTGTGTTTCAACCATCAGTTTTTCGAGTAGCTTTAATGAAGATGAAATGTCAGGGACGATCGGTGCTAAATTAACAGTCGATAGTGTATCGAGTTGTTTATTGAATGCAATGGCGTCTGCCTCGGAATAGTATTTTTCTAATAAGGTTTTGATTCTGGCAATTTGCTTATGGAAATTTTCATCATCGCCTTGAAGTAACATAATGCGCAGTGTTTCAAGTCGTAAAGAGAATAACTGAAACAGATTTTCTTTGGCATCTGCATTCATCTCTTCTTGCAGAGGTTTATCAAACTTCTTGATGATTACGGCGTTGTTAATAGTGTTTTTAACTCTGGAAACAATTGACGGTTTTTCTTTCTTTTTTGTGGTGTTTGTCGCCGTGTCTTCATTATCGTCATTTGACAGCAACTCAACTTTTTCACCAGTCTCGATCGCTTTATTTTCAGCCGGTTTCAGTTGAAGCATTAAGGCATCAATTTTTTGTGAAAGCGCGCTAATGTCTGCTATTTCGAATTGATTCACCGTCGCAATGTCGTTACTGATTTGTTTACGCACTGGCAACAAATCAATTGAGCCACGTTCTAATAACAAATTATCTGCAAGTTTGAGTGCGGCTATTGCCCCAGACTTATCCTTTTTCAGTTCAAAGTTCTGTACAGCGGTTTGTAGCAGAAAATGTACTTCGCCTAATGACCAGTCATTTATCGTCGGCGTTTGTACTTTTAAGGGTGCTTGTTGTTTAGTAAGTTGTTCAACTTGAACATAAACAGTTTCGGCGATGTGTTGTGTACTATCTTGAATACTACGAAGCTCGTGCATCGCTTCGTTTAGATGTGTTTTATTCTCTTTGATGTTTTCGTTGATTTCTTGTTGCAACAATTCCACTTTGGATTTTTGGGCAAAATCAGGCATATCTCCACGAATTTCTTCAATCTGTTTTAAGCTTAGTTTTGCTTTATCGTGAATTCGTAGCCAGTTTTTATAACCTGCAGCAATTCCCACCGCAGTAAAAAAGAGGGCTAGCCATGCTAAAAACTGAGTAAACCGAGTTCGTCGATTGATTTTTTTTAGTAGTTTTATTTGGTCTTCGTTGTTCATAATTTATTATCAATCGTTAACTCTTTTAAGAGTGTGTCATCATTCGGGTCTTCGGCAAAAATCACTTTGCCTTTAAAACTATCGGGTATATGTGATTTCAATCTTTCACTACCAAGCAGTAATGTCACTGAATTCATCAAGTTGTTTTCGTTACTTTTGTTGTTACTGTTTGTTACAGCAGTCTCAGAATGTTTATCGGCCAGCTCAAAGAAATGATCAATACTGAAACCGCTCGTGAGAATGATTATATCAAGCTCTTGGCGTTGTTGGTGATTTTTCAGAAGCGCTAAATTATGCTGTGGACACGTTCTGCGATAAACATTAATACTATCAACGTCACCCCCCCACTTTAGAAGGCTTTTTTGAAGTAAGTCTCTGCCACCTTCTCCTTTAATCAGCGCTATATTTTTACCCGGTATGAATTGTTGGAAAGCATCTAGTGCGAGTAATGCTTCGCTGTTAAAAAAACGCTCGGGGCAAAAGTCACTATCAAGACCATGTTTCTTTAGAGCTAACCCAGTTTTTTTACCGACACATGCAAGCTTCAGCTTTTTTAAAGTGCTTACATCAACCTTATCCAAGGTGCGCTCAACAGCATTGGTGCTAATAAATATAGCCAGATCATACTGTTCCAGTGCTGATAGTTGCTGCTCGACATCTTCATAATTTTCAGGAGCTTCTATTTCGAGTAATGGAAAGTTGATAACAGTAGCGCCGGCATCTCTTAATTTTTCAGTTAGTGGCTGAGCTTGATGCGCAGCTCTGGTATTGACTATCCATTTGTTTTTTAACGGCAGAGAAGCTTCCATTTTCGACTAGGTATCTATACCAAGCTGTTTCAATATCTCATCACCGCCTTGAGCGAGTAAGTCTTCTGCGACTGCAATACCGAGACTTTCTGGATCAGCTTGAGGTCCCGTTTTTTCACAACGGTATATTTTTGACCCATCCGGGAACCCGATCAATCCACTTAAGTGAATATCGTTACCTTGTAAAGTAGCAAAGCCGCCAATCGGTGCCTGGCAGCCACCGTTTAAGCGTGTATTTAGCGCTCGCTCTGCATAGACGCGAGTAGCAGTTTCGTCGTCATGTAGGGGTGCGAGCAGGGCATTCACTTCTTCGTCATCACTGCGACATTCTATGCCTACAGCTCCTTGTCCCGCTGCTGGTAAGCTTTGCTCTACAGAAATTCCGTGTTTGATTCGGTCTTCAAAGCCTAAACGAATCAGTCCGGCAGAAGCGAGGATGATTGCATCGTAGTCGCCGTTATCCAGCTTAGCCAAACGCGAATTCACATTACCACGTAAGTTAAGAATTTTGATGTCGGATCTTTTTTCGACGAGTTGCGTCTGGCGCCTTAGACTGCAAGTACCCACTTTTGCGTATTGTGGTAACTCATCTAAAGACGATACAGTATTAGAGACGAAAGCATCAGTTGGGTCTTCACGTTGCATAATGACGGAGAGATGTAAGCCATCAGGTAATTGCATGGGAACATCTTTCATTGAATGTACGGCGATATCTGCGCGACCTTCAAGCATGCCGGTTTCAAGTTCTTTTACGAACAGGCCTTTGCCACCAATTTTGGCCAAGGGTGTGTCTAAGATGATATCTCCCTGAGTGGTCATGGTGACTAACTCAACCTCTAATTCAGGGTGATGGAGTTTTAATTGTCGTGCAACTTCCTCTGCTTGCCATAAGGCGAGTGGGCTTTTTCTGGTTGCTATGCGTATCGTTTTCGTCATAAGTTTATTCTGTCGTGTGCACTAAAAACGTAAATAATACGTAATGAATGTGCAATAAAACCGTTAGATAAGAGTCGAATGAGACTGTGTGTTATAAAGCTTGCATCTGGCTCAAACAGGATAACGTAAAAAAGTTGCGTTATCCCTCCGAACTTTACGTGAATTAGTCTTTAGAGGCAAAAACCCTCCATGAAATTCTTTACATATTTTCTACTTTTATTGATCTCCGTTAACAGTAGTGCATCAAATGACAGCGTTGTCATCGAAGAAAATGATTTCCAGCAACTTGCTCAACAAATGAAGCAAGAAAATCGTGGTCTGGTTTTAATGCTACATGCAGAGTACTGTAGTTATTGTAAACAAATGGACGAAGAGATTTTATCGCCGATGGTACTCAGCGGCGAATACGATAAACGTATTTTTATCAGGAAGTTACAGATTGACGATGTCAGAGATGTGGTTGATTTTTCAGGTAAGACAGTGGAGCCTGCCGATATCTCGGGTGAATATCATGCGATGTTAACGCCTACCCTGGTGTTTTTAGACTATCAAGGTAAAGAAGTCGTTAAGCAAATGGTGGGAATTAATACCATCGAATTATTCGGTGCCTATCTGGATAGAGAGATAGACAATATGATGGATAAATTGAATAAATATTGAGAAGATCAAGCTAGTCTAAAACAGATCAAAATAAATACCAAAAAGAAACGGCCCAATAAATTGAGCCGTTAGCGGATAAACGTTTTTGTTAAAAAGTCATTAACTAAAGATAATTATTTACTAACAAAAATCCGTTTAATCGTATTAACGATTTCGTACAAAGCGACGAATTTCCGCCACGTGACGACGACTTACTTCTAGTTGATCGTCAATCTTCTCAATTTTCACTTGTACTCGACCGATATTATTCTTAGCTAAGCCAGTAATACGACTTTTAGCTACTAATGCATTTCTGTGAATGCGAATAAACTTATCCGCTAAATCCGTTTCCAAAGATTTAAGTGATTCTTCAATGATCACTTCTCCCTGCTTGTGTCTTACCGTTACATATTTTTGATCAGCCTGGAAATAATAAACATCTTCTATGGGAATCAGTTCCAGATTACCGCGCATTCTTGCGCAAATGTGTTTGCGTCCTGCACCTGTTACTTCGTTGTCATCCAGTACTTTAGATCGCTGTGCACGGTTAAGTGAGCGGGCCTGTTGTAGACTTTTTAATAGTTGTTCTTGTCTTATTGGTTTCATGAGGTACCCTGTTGCTTTGGTTGAAAAGGCTTCTAATGCATACTCCCCATATGCAGTAGTAAAGATTACGGCTGGTGGATTTGGCATGCCTGATAAGTGTTTTGCTACTTCTAACCCATCCATCACAGGCATAGAAATATCGAGTAATATCAAATCGGGCTGATGGCGCTCAACCATCATTAATGCTTCGGCTCCGTTTTCTGCCTCTGCACAAATTTTGTATTCAGAATTTTCCTGAAGTAAGCTTTGTATTCTTTGTCGAGCTAGTTCTTCATCGTCAACGACTAGGATATTCATTGTCATTATTATGTCTCCTTCGGTATAGAAAATGAGACGCGGTATTGGTGTTCGCTTTTTGTTATTTTTAGATTAGCGCGATCACCGTATGCGAGTCTCAGACGATTCTTTAGGTTTTCTTGGGCGATGTGGTTGCCCTTTTGGTGTGAATTGGTTCCTACTGGTGGCACAGGATTCGTTACAACAACATCTAAACGAGGTCCTGCATCATATAAACTGATTCCTAAAGTGCCGCCGTCTTTACAAGGTTGAATGCCATGGTAGATAGCGTTTTCAACTAAAGGTTGTAATAACAGAGGCGGAATTTCCATATTAAAAGGAAGCGTTTGACGATCCATATCCCAAACGATGTTTAATCTGCGTTTTCCTAATCGTAAACCTTCCATACGTAAATAACGTAAAGTCACATCAAGCTCTTCGCCTAGTGAAATACGGTTTCGGGTATCGAGGGTCGATCGGAAAATATCAGCGAGGTCTAACAAAGCATCTTCAGCCTTGTTTTGGTCAACTTGAATCAGTTGAGCAATGCTGTTTAAACTATTAAAGAGAAAGTGAGGACGCATTCTAGATTGAAGTGCATCGTATTTAGCGCCTGAATCAGCACTCAAAAGCTCAGCTCTTTGGCTATGCACATAAAAATAATGCAACGTCATAAGACTAATAACCAGTGCTACAAATACATTTCTAAGAATAAAAGGCGTATCCCAAAAGTACATCACGCCAACTTTCTGGTAACTATCCATCATAATGGCAAGAACAGAAGCTCCAATGGTAAATGCAACTACGATTCCACTTACTGCTGCCGCAAATTTAATAACAGGTAATCGTTTGATTTTATTGGATAAAAGACAGATCGTTAATGTCGAGCTTAAAGCAACCCATTGCACAAACAAAGAAGTTAAACCTAAACGTAAAATCGATGCCTGATAAGTCGCAGAAGAACTGGTTAACGCTAACACCAAAGCCAACACTTCAGCACCAACCATAACGCGAAGCACTGCCTGTGGCGTGCAAAGCTCTGGTAGGAAACCGATAGAGTTTTCAGTGGTGGTTATATTCATTTATTATTATTAACTTATTTATTGGATCTAAGGTTTACAGGCTTTGCTATAATGCGTAGCTTGATATAAATACCTTAAATCTTATTTTTATTTAAAGTAGCGTAAACGCTACGACTATCATTTTTTTTATTATATTCGTCGCTTTTTTTGTAGCGTTCGTCATATTGTATGTAAACCTTACTGACTGGAAACTGAACAACCATGCCTGATAGCAAAAATTCTTCAAATGATAACCAAAATAGCCTTAATCCCGAAAAGAGCGGTACTGCGGACAAGCTTTGGGGCGGACGTTTTACTGAATCTACCGATGCGTTTGTAGAAGCATTTACCGCATCAATTAATTTTGATCAACGTTTATACAAGCACGATATCGCAGGTTCAAAAGCACATTCGCAAATGCTGAATAAAGTAGGCATCCTGACTGATGAAGAAATGAATGATATCCATCAAGGTCTGGCTGAGATTCAGGCAGATATTGAATCAGGCAATCTGGAATGGTCAATACAGTTAGAAGATATTCACATGAATATCGAAGCACGTCTGACTGACAAGATTGGCATTACGGGTAAAAAATTACACACTGGACGTTCAAGAAACGACCAAATCGCTACAGACATTCGTCTTTGGTTACGTGAAGAAATCGATGCAATTTCAGCTGAATTAAAACGCTTACAAAGTGGTTTATTAAAAGTAGCCGAGCAAGAGGCAGAAACGATTCTACCTGGCTTCACTCATTTACAAGTCGCACAACCGATTACCTTTGGCCACCACATGCTTGCATGGTACGAAATGCTGGTTAGAGATTTCGAACGTCTGCAAGATTGCCGCAAGCGCGTAAATATCATGCCATTAGGTTCTGCAGCATTGGCAGGTACCACTTACCCAATCGACAGAGTTTACACTGCCGAGCTATTAGGTTTTGATAGACCTTGTAACAACTCGCTAGATGGCGTGAGCGATCGTGACTTCGCCATTGAGTTTGTCTCAGCCGCGTCTTTAATCATGATGCACCTATCACGTTTCTCAGAAGAATTAGTGCTGTGGACATCAGCGCAGTTTAACTTCATCAATCTGCCAGACCGTTTTTGTACCGGCTCATCCATCATGCCGCAAAAGAAAAATCCAGACGTGCCTGAGCTAGTACGTGGTAAAAGTGGCAGAGTATTCGGTAGCTTATTCTCACTGCTGACATTAATGAAAAGTCAGCCATTGGCTTACAATAAAGACAACCAGGAAGATAAAGAACCACTTTTTGATACGGTTGATACCTTATTGGGTAGCTTGCGTGCGTTTGCCGATATGGTGCCAAATATCACTACTAATAAAGACGCAATGCGTGCAGCAGCGATGCAAGGCTTCTCAACCGCGACTGACTTAGCTGATTACCTCGTAGGTAAAGATATGCCATTCCGTGATGCGCATGAAGTGGTAGGTAGTGCGGTTGCTTACGGTGTGGAAACAGGCAAAGACCTAAGTGAAATGAGTCTTGAAGAATTACAGAAATTCTCAACCATCATCGATCAGGATGTATTTGAAGTATTAACGCTAGAAGGTTCGGTAGCAGCGCGTAATCACTTAGGCGGAACTGCACCAGAGCAAGTTAAAGCGAGAGTAGCTGAAGCCAAGAAGAATGGATAAATTGAGCTATATCGTTGCAGCGGTATTATTGATAGCTACCTTTACGATTAGTTATCTTTGGCTTTTTGATTAGTCATTTGTGAGAAACAGGCGTGTGATTTTGTATTTGAAATCACACGCCTGCACTTTCTGACAGTAGTAAAACATTGAGGATTTGATTGATTTAGCCTGAGTTTTTCTACAACTCAGCAAAACTCTCAAGAATCATTTTCTATCAGCGACTCGTTTGCGCGTTAGCGCTATCCCCAAAATTATCAATAACATCGCCGCTAGGCTAGTCCATTCAATCGCTTCGCCCAAAATAAGCGCACCAGTGAAATACGCCACTGCAGGAATCACGTAATTAATATATGAAAGAAAGGTTGGGCCTGCCGAGCTGATAACGGCAAACAAAATAATGGTGGCAAATGCCGTTGGACCGACACCTAACCATAATAACGATAAGGTGGGTTTTAAAGAGTAGCTTTGTTGCCACGGTAAATCTTGCCACAACCACAATGGCACGATAACAATGCTGGAAATTATCATCACGCCAGCTGCCGTTACAATAGGGTTATATGAGGGTAATCGCCGCACTAAAATGGCATTTATCGCATAGCTAAAGGTGGCGAGTAAAATCAATAGACCACTCAGTAAGTTACTGTGAACGCCGACTATAGACGGCCAAAGCACAATTGCCACACCAGATATGCCCAATAGAAAACCGAGTATTTTAAAGCGGTTGAGACTTTCCCCTGCCACAAAATAATGCGCCAAAATCATCGTCGCCAGCGGCATAAACGCCATCAATAAACCCGCGATGCCCGAGCTAACATCCTTCTGACCTGTAGAGATCAGAAAAAACGGTAACAGGTTACCCATAATTCCCAATAGTAGAAACACCGCCCAGGCCAATGGGTCGGAAGGCAATCGCAAACCTTTAGTAAATAAGAAAAGCGTCAAAATAATCGCTGCAATCAACACCCTAAGAGAGACTATACCCACAGGGCTAAAACTTTGCAGTGAGACAGCGGTAAACATAAATGATGTTCCCCACAGCAGAATAAGCAACAGTAGAGAAAACCAGTCTTTAACAGTAGGTGTGTCGTTGAGAGTCAAGAGTATGAGGCGGTTAACATGATTAGTGGAGTGTAGACGACACCTTCTTATTTTGTTGATCTTTTTAAAGATTAAATGCCTTTTAACGACTTGCAAAAAGGGAGCTTTAATGAGTCCTGCCTGAGTATTTATTGCAGGCGCTTTTATAGCACCTTGTATGGTTAGTAAAGCTGGCATAAAGGTAAAGAGCCACAGAAGCTTTCGACTTATTTAATAAACAAAATATTTAGTAAAAGTGAGAGGCTAATAGGAACTCCCAAGAAAACGCTAAATTATTCTAAGAAAGATATTTATCTTTTAAGCCTATTGGATTAAGATTTTTTCCGTAAGTCTTCGGGGTTGGGTGTAATTCCCTACCGGCGGTAAAGTTTTTTATCATTGTTCATGAAAACAAGCCCGCGAGCGTCAAAGTGATAACTTTGAGTCAGCAGATTTGGTGTAATTCCAAAGCCGACGGTTAAAGTCCGGATGAGAGAAGTTTACAGGTGACAAGTCCAGTCTATGGTCTTAGCGTGTGCGTTCTAGAATTGCCTTCGCGTTTTCCTGCGTTATTTCTTCATGCCCATTAATGTTAATTGTAAAAATGGTAGTGAAAAATGAATAATCTTAATCAAGCAAAAATTTGTTATATCCAGTCTTCATGGCATAAAAACATTGTCAATGAGCTTAAAAATTCGTGTATAGATACTCTAATTGAGCAAGGAATTGTAAAAGAGAATATTAGCGAAGTTGATGTCCCTGGTGCTCTTGAAATACCTTTGCAAGCGAAATTGCGAGCAGAAACAGGTCAGTATTCTTTAATTATTGTTGCTGGATTAATCGTTGATGGCGGTATTTATCGTCACGAGTTTGTCGCTGATAGCATAATCAAATCAATTATGGACATACAGCTAGATACTCGAATACCAATTATTCACTCCATAATGACGCCAATTAATTTCCACGAAAGCGCTGAACACGAAGCGTTCTTTTTTAAACACTTTGCGACAAAAGGCAAAGAGGCCGCGGAAGCCTGTATCCAGACTTTAAATAACTGCGAAGATGTTAAGCAGTATTCCCATGAAAAATTGAAAATTGCCTAAAAGTAGAAATGCTTACCACAACACACTAAAGCCCATCGATGATTTCTTATGGAATCGTCGATGGGCAATGGTCAAACCAGCTTAAATATTATGTAAATAAGATTTAAGCCACCCCCCTACTTATAGAAGGTTTTTTGCTTAAGGTCGGTTAAAAACCTATAACAAAGACTGACATTGATCTATCTAACCGGATAAGCCTTTTGAAAGAACCCACAAATTTTCTTATCGCAGGTGCCACAGGTGGCATCGGCCATGCAATCTGCGAAGCATTAGCAATTCGTTATCCTGATGTAACCTTGATTCGAATGGCGCGCAATCTGGAAAAATTAACTGCCCTGAGTTGCAACACTATCGATATCCAGTTTGATCTGGCTTCGGAAAATTCTTTACTGCAAGCAATAGAACAAATCCCTGCGGATATTAATATCGACTGGGCCTTTATAGCCTCAGGTTGGTTGCACGATGAACATACGCAACCAGAGAAAACCTATCGAAGCCTGTCGGCTGAACAGTTAGCGCAATCGTTTAGTTTAAATGCCATTGGCCCGTCATTGCTGGTGAAGTATTTATTAGAAAAAAACGACAAGAAACATCCGCTTAAAATCGGCGTGCTATCCGCGCGAGTCGGGAGTATTAGCGATAACCGCCTTGGTGGCTGGCATTCGTATCGCGCCAGTAAAGCCGCTTTGAATATGCTGATAAAAAATTATGCGATTGAGCTTACTCGTATGAAAAGACCCGTGGTTATCGTTGGCTTGCAACCCGGAACAACCGACACCTTATTATCAGCGCCGTTTCAACAAGGCGTTCCAGAAGGGCATTTACAAATGCCAGAATTTACCGCCAGTAAATTGATTGATGTTGTGGATAATTTAAAGCCCGACGATAGTGGTTACCTATTCGATTTCTTAGGTGAGAAATTCGAGCCTTAAAGCGTGTTGTTAAGTGAATATCGCAGGCTTGGAATCTGTTGGCTGATTTAGCCACCCCCTTACTTTAGGGCACTTTTTTCTATACCTTTACAAAGCAACTGAATTATTAACGATGATATCAAAGCTCAAAAAGGTTCTTATCATGATCAGCCTGAGTATTCAGATAGGCGTTTACTCTGTTTTATAAACCCTATTGAATGCGGCCTTCTATCGTAAGTATTTGATTTTAGACATCGAGAAAAGTATATTTACCTTTCTAGCAAATAATTTTCGTCTGATGTTTTTAGGGCGAAAAATAGGCGCGGATAGTTTCATCTGAATCACGGAAGCAAGCAACTTTAACAGTTCTTCTTTATACGTTGTGCGTCGACTTGGTTTTGTATGAAATGATGTAATACCCCTCACGTTTAGTACTTTCCCATTGTAAGAAGTCATAATAATGGACAAGGTATGGTCTAGGTTCAGGTCTAAATATAAATTTCAAATCAAATTTCACAAGGACAGAAATTTGAAAACACGGCCTAAAGTAGGGGGGTGGGTAACAAACGGGTAATTAATGAACAATAAATAAAGAAAAAAGGAAATAAGGATAAATCCTTATGGTTTGTTAAGCCGGTAAATATGTACTTTTTAAACTAACACTTTGTCTTTTAACGTTAAATTAAATTAATTTGATCTAAATTTCAAAATGTGTCGTATAACACTACAGATATCAAATGATGTCTTAAACCATTATTAATTAAGAGATTTATTACTATGAAAAATTCTACGAATTCTGCACTAATCGCTGGCGCTGCTCTAGCTGTTCTAACTTCTGTTGCTACTGCAAAGCCTAACGACCAATTAACAATTTCTGCAGATGCTTCTGATAGCGCTAAAAAGAGTTTTAATTCTTGGGTTGCAGGTGCTGAGATTTCAGGACGTAAAGACAAATGTTTCGGTATTGCATTAACAGCTGAGAACGATTGTGCAGCAGGTCCAGGTACAAGTTGTCAGGGTACTTCAACAAGTGATTTCCAGGGTAATGCATGGACTTATGCACCAAAAGGCACTTGTGAATTCATCAAGACACCAGTAGGCATGGGTTCTAAGTCTGAAATTAAAGCGTAATATTTCTAAGCTTTAATACACTGAATATGCAAAGTCATTTGGCCCAATTTGATTCGAAGCAGTCAACGCTGACAGGCGCGGGGATAAATTTGAAACCCCAGCACTATGAAGCAGCGCTTTTATTAGCTGATGGACATTTTTCAGCTGACGCAGGCTCCCAGCCCAATGCTGTATCAGAACTTTGGTTTGAAGTTCATACCGAGAACTACTTCGTACAAGGCGGGCCAAGACTTCGTTATTTACAAGAAATCGCCGATCGCTTTCCGCTTAGCTTTCACGGCGTCGCAGGTTCTCTCGGATCCTTTAACGAGAAACCTGCCACTATTACTACCAGTCATTTGGCACAGGTATCCAGTTTAGTTAAACGTTTTAACCCTGTGTTAGTGTCTGAACATGCGACTTGGTCAACAAGTCAGCATGCTTATTTTTCTGACTTATTGCCTTTACCACGAACACAACAGGCTTTGAATTGCCTTTGTGATGGTATTGATCGCTATCAAGAGGCGATAGGTCGTACTATTCTGATTGAAAATCCAACCAATTATTTAGATTTTATCTCAGAAATGGATGAAGCAGACTTCTTGATGGAAGCTGCAAACCGAACCGGAGCAGGGTTACTGGTCGACGTAAATAATTTATACCTCAGCTACCGTAATACTGCTTTAAACCCTCAGCAATACCTGGAATCTTTAGATCCTGCCAAAGTCGGTGAGATTCACATAGCCGGTTTTGATGCCGACTCTAATTTTCCCGATGATTTATTAATCGACAGTCATGCAGCCCCAGTAGATGAAGCTGTTTGGGATTTATTAGAAACGACCATTTCAATTTTAGGACCTAAACCGGTGCTATTAGAACGTGATGATAATGTGCCCGAATTTAGTGAGTTAATGACCGAGCGTAATCGCGCTTATTCGATTTTGATGGACTCATCCAGAATGGCTCAACAGCCTCAGTTGGCGGTGACTAATGCCAGCTGATCATTCTTCACACAGTGAGTATTTGCGTGCATTTCAGCAATTCATGCAAACGGGAGAAAAAGCACAGTTAGCTTCTTTCCTCGAAGACAGTAGACCTGAAGCATTCTTAAGCGTTTACCGGAATGGTTTTATCCGAGCCAGTGTTTCTGCACTTGAAAGTAATTTCCCGACGTTGGTTAAACTTTGGGGAGACGACTACTTCGCACAAGTGGCAGGCGCTTATGTCAACGCTACACCGCCATCCAATGCAACGCTAATAGGCTATGGTTTTGAAAACCGTACCGAACAATCTGTGGATGATGAATTAGAGCCGTCAACCCTTAGCTTTGTCGAATTCCTTCAGCAACATCTCGCTGAGGTGCTAGTTCAATTCCCTTATGTGCCTGATATCTGTCGTTTAGATCAAGCCTGGTTAGAATCACTCAATGAGAATGGAGACTCGTTTCTAACACTTGAGGTTGTTCAGGATTTAATAGCACAAGGGGAAGATTTATCGGAATTAGCATTAACAGTGGTTGATTCAAGCCGAGTGGTTGATCTGGAGTTCGATATCTTCGAATTATGGGGGCAACTGCGGTTCGGAGAAATTTCAGAAGACCATAAAATAGAGTTAAATGCACGTCAGAACTCCGTGATTTTTTGGCAGATGGATTTACAGGTACAAGCTAAACCTTTGTCTGCCGTTGAAGCGGTATTCATGAAGTGTTTGAAACAGACTGCAGATATTGATGAAGCAACAAAGCAGGCGTTGGCAATGGATGAAAGTTTTGATATTTCAACCTTATTTGCTGAGCTACTAAACGCCCATCTATTACAACGCTTACAAAAACTTCCACAAAAATAAAATTTAATCGAGTAACACGCTATGAATTTAATCCGATCATTTTATATTGCCGTATTTGAATGGCTGAATATATTGTTTAAACCACTGGCTATGCTGGGCTTACGCTGGCAACTTTTCAGTGTGTTCTTTTATTCTGGTTTAGCCAAATGGAATGGTTTTTTGAAACCCGATCCCGGCGTCTATGATTTATTTCTGTATGAGTTTTTCTGTCCTGAAGAACCACGAGAAGGCGCGCTTTTGCTGTGTGATCCTAAAACTTTAGAGTATGTGGATGGCTCATCTACCGTTGCTTATATTAAGTACTTTGCTGTAGCTGCAGGCGTGGCAGAAATCGTATTGCCACTAATGATCATCGTTGGATTGTTTACGAGATTTGCCGCACTAGGCATCCTCGGTATGACTATCTTTATCCAGTTAGCAGTATTCCCGACATGGTCGCACTGGGTGAATCCTGCAATGTGGTGGGCCGGAGTTGCGGCCGCATTGATTGTTATCGGGCCAGGTAAGTTGTCGCTAGATTACTGGTTGGGTTTAGAGAAAAAGACCAGCAAATAACTCCAGCAAGAATACACGAATACGATTCCAATTGTAATCGACGGCTTGTGCTGTCGATTACCACAAGCTAAGCACCTTTTTCTTAAATACGTTTGCTAAAAACCTGGCTCAACAAAAATAAAGAAGAAGCAGCTACTACGATCGATGGGCCCGCAGGCGTGTCCCATAAGAAAGAAGCGCTTAATCCCAGAATCACAGAAATACAGCCCACGACGATAGCAAGCACTGCCATTTGTTCTGGTGTTTTAGAGAATTGTCTAGCCGTTGCCGCGGGTATAATTAAGAGTGATGTGATTAGCAAGGCGCCGATTATTTTCATCGCTATTGCCACCAAAACCGCAATCAGCAATGTATAGATCGCGCTGATTAGTGAGATATTAACGCCTTCTACCAAAGCCAGTTCTTCATGTACGGTTAATGATAATAATGGTTTCCAGATCACGGTGAGCACGGCTAAAACCACCCCCACACTTACAGCGATTAATCCTAAATCTGTCCACGTAACCGCGAGGATGTCACCGAATAACCATGCATTCAAATCAACCCGCATGCCATGCACAAAGCTGATTAAGACTAAGCCTAGCGACAATGCGCTGTGTGAAATAATGCCGAGTAGGGCATCGCTACCCAGTCGTTTTTGCCGCTGCGATAGTATCAGTAAGGCAGCGACCAATAATGTAGAAACCAGGATGCCAATATTCACATTGATCGACATGAGCATGCCGAGAGCCACACCTAATATCGCTGAGTGAGATAAGGTATCGCCAAAATATGCCATCCTACGCCAGAGTAGAAAAGCACCTAATGGGCCGGCAATTAATGCAATCGCGACGCCTGCCAGAATGGCGCGGACTAAAAAATCATCCATGCGTGTGTTTTTCCTGCTCTTTAGTTGTTACTTTTTCAATGGCGATATCAGTATGTTCATGGTGCGAATGATTGTGGTCTGCATGTTTACATTCGCCCACCACAACATCACCGTTTAACTCGTGACAATGATTATGGTGATGGGTGTAAACAGCTAAACCTTCGGTGGGTAAATTGCCAAACAGTCGCTGATATTCAGGGTGTTTGCTGACATCATCCGGTTGTCCGCTACAGCAGATATGCTGATTTAAGCACAGCACCTGATCTGTTTTTTGCATCACTAAATGTAAGTCATGAGAAACCATTAAAACACCGAAACCATAGGTGTTTTTTAAGGCGGCAATTTGTTCGTACAGCTCTGCCTGGCCGGTAACATCAACACCTTGTGCAGGTTCGTCGAGTATCAGTAATTCGGGTTTACGCAGCAATGCTCGTGCCAGTAAAACGCGCTGAAATTCGCCGCCAGATAATTGTTGAATCGCTTGTTTTGCAAGGTGCTTAACCCCGGTTTCTTCTAACGCGTCTTTTGCTTTTGCGGTATTGCTAAATGATCGGGAAGACAGCGACACAAACCGTTCTACAGTAAGCGGCAACAGTGAGTCGATTGCCATTTTTTGTGGG
The DNA here is from genome assembly GCF_035798195.1 of Cocleimonas sp. KMM 6892. NCBI lineage: Bacteria > Pseudomonadati > Pseudomonadota > Gammaproteobacteria > Thiotrichales > Thiotrichaceae > Cocleimonas > Cocleimonas sp. KMM 6892. Next base: position 1,087,683 of record NZ_JAPFBV010000001.1, read on the forward strand.
ACATAACCAATGCGTAATTTGGGTTTTCGATACACCCCCCCACTTTGAGCCGTTTCTAATCCTAAAAGAATGCGAATCAGTGTCGATTTGCCTGCGCCATTAGGGCCAATTACCGTCAGGATTTTTCCTGCTTGCAATTGCAGGCTTACATCATGCAGAATCGTCTTCCCTTGCAGGCTAAGGTTGATATGATCTAGCGAAGCCAGTAACTCAACATTTTTATTTTGGATAGGATCAGACATGCGCGGTATTGTACTCTTTTTTTTGCTTTCTGGAATGCTCACTGCGTGTGGAAATAATGGTGGAGATAAAGAGTCGGCAGAAAACATAGCAGAAAACAAAACAGAAACTAAAACAGTAACCGAAAAAACCAAAGTATCCGAACCATTACATATTGTTACCACGATTAAGCCATTGCAATCGATTGTTTTGGCAATTTTGGGTGATCAGTTAGAAGACCATGTGAGTAGTTTTCAACTAATCCCCGACTATTCATCACCGCATAATGCCAGTTTTAAACCTTCTGATATTCGTAAAGTGTCGCAGGCGGATATCATTTTCCGTATCGATGAGCACATGGAAGTGATGCTAAACCCTTTGCTGGAAAAGCATAAAGATAAACTCATCTCATTAGCCGAAGTTGAAGGTATCGCGTTAATAGATTGGGATAGCATGCGCAAAGCAAAAAACAAAATATTAAAACAAGCGGCGCTGGAATTGGGACATGGCGAACATGATCACGATCATGAACCACACGAAGGTCATGTCGATGGTGACGAACATGAATCTCATGCGTCTGAAGTAAAACCTGATGATAATGTTGAAGTCAGCTCTGAGACCATTTCTGAGACTAGTCCCGAGACCAAAGCTGAAGAGGAAGCATTAACATCTAAAGAAGTCATTGCTGAAACGAAAATTTTCGATAGTCATAATCATGGGAAACAGGATATGCATATCTGGACATCCCCCAAAAATGCACTATTAATGGCACGTAAGATTACTCAGGAATTGTCTAGGCTAGACCCAGAGAATCAGAAAGTATACGAGAAAAATCTGGATACGTTCGACGCCAAGCTAGGTCAGGAATCAATGCAGATAACACAGCAATTAAACGGTAAAACAGCCATTCCGTATATTGTGTTTCATAATTCATGGCAGTATTTTGCACACGAATTTGGAATTGCAGATCCAATCGTTCTTAATACACATGAAGGTTTAACAAGTGGAGCGAAGAAACTAAGCGCAACCCGCCAGTTAATTTCTGATTTGAATATACGTTGTGTTTTTACAGGCCCAGATATCACAAAATCTCAGGTGGATAATTTGCTGCCTAAAAATGCCAGTAAGGAAATAAGAGTGGTAGAAATAGATGTACTTGCCAGAAAAATAGAGCCAAACCAAGATGCATATCTTGGTTGGCTCAACAATATGGGCAAAGCCATATCGAACTGCTTGCAATAGTATTAATTGGGAGATTTCACTATTGCCAGCGGTACCTTGAAAACCAGAAGCTGCTAGCAACTACCAACGCAGCTCAACTGGGAATGGAGAAAGATAACGCTGTTTAGCAATGTAGTCATTAGGGTGTCTCGAAAAATGATGCTTGAGCAATGTAAGCGGCATTATTAATGGCACTTCGCCTTTTTGAAAAGACATAATGCTATTTAACAATTCCTGACGGTCATCGCTATCAATCTTCTTTCGTAAGTAACCCATAATGTGCTGTAACGCATTAGTGTGACGTTTACGGTCTGGTTGTTTCTTTAGTACATTCATTGCCAGTGAGATGTACGACTCAGCTAACTCATCGATATCGGCACTGCCTGCTGTGGCGATCATTTGACCGAGTTCGCGAGCGATGTGTTGGTTGTGCGCCATAAACAAATATTTTTGTTGTGCATGGAAGTTTACCAGGCCACGTGGTGTGATACCTTCTTTCACCATACACTGCCAGTCGTTGTATAAGTAAACACGGGTGAGGAAGCTTTCACGCAGATTAACATCGTTCAAACGACCTTCTTCTTCCATTGGCATGTGTGGGAAGTGCTCTTTGATTACAGCCGCGTAAATGCCAACGCCATCTTTATGTACAAAATGTCCCTCAGGGCTGTACACCTTTACACGTTCCATGCCGCAACTAGGTGAGTCCTTCTTGAAAATATAACCACTGATATCAGATAGATAATTTTTTGCGATCATCTCTGAGTATTCATGTAGGTCATTGGTAAAATCTAATTCGTTATTTTTAACATCTACTGCGTACGCTTTTTTACCATCATCTTCTGACTTGCGTACTAAACGAATAGGTTTACGAGGGATGCCCATACCTATGGCAACTTCAGGACAAAATGTCTGGAAATCAAAAAAACGGGCTAATGTATTTTGAATATATTGACTGCGCTTGTGTCCGCCATCAAAGCGAACTTCATTGCCAAGAAGGCAACTGCTGATACCGAGTTTTAGTTTTGGGAAATTATTGTTACTTAGCATTTCAGTCTCCTGAAGTAGGTTATTTTCAATTAGTATACATGGCTATACATAAGTTGTACAATTATTTTAAATAGTTATACAATTATGATCAAAATAGAGTTGTACATTTAATAATTAAAGGCGTTTAAACGCGCTAAGGAAAAGCTTTTATGATTGGTATCGTCTGGTTTAGGCAAGATTTACGGTTAGCGGATAACGCTGCATTGCTACACGCGTGCAATGAGTGTGATGTCGTAATCCCCGTATTTATTGACGATGCTATGGAGGAAAGTATTAGTAGTATTGGTGGTGCAAGTAGCGCCTGGTTACATCGAAGCTTAGAAAGTTTGTCAGCAGATTTAAGCTCTCAGCAGTCAAAGTTAATTTTTAGGCAGGGCGAACCGTTAAAGGTTTTAAGCGAACTGATCAATGAAACTAAGGCTACACATCTGTACTGGAATCGTTGCTATGAGCCAAAAGTAAGAAAACGCGACGAAGAAATTAAAACGACCTTAAGTAAGCAAATCTTAAGCAAGCAAATAAAGGTAAAAAGTTTTAAAGGCAGTTTATTACTGGAACCATGGGAGGTATTAAAACAAGACGATACACCGTATCGCGTATTTACGCCTTATTGGAAAGCATTGGTACAAAAACTCATCCTTACATCGCCGTATGAAATGCCATCGGATTTTAAGCCGGCAGAAAAGTGGCCAGATTCTTTAGAGCTTAATCAACTTAAACTTCTCCCTCAGGAACCTATCCCAAGATGGGATGAAGCAATGATGAAGCACTGGAAAGTAGGCGAAGATGCTGCACATGATGCATTGCATGAGTTTTTAGAAGATGGCGTACAAAACTACAAAGAAAAGCGAGACTTCCCTGCAATTGGAGGCACTTCCTTACTTTCACCACATTTACACTTTGGTGAAATAAGCCCATTACAGGTATTTCACTACAGCAATATGCATAAAGCACAAAACCCGCATCACGATCACGGCGTTGGACATATTTTACGTCAAGTCGTGTGGCGTGAGTTTGCCTATGCATTGTTGTACCACTTTCCTGAAACGGTTACCGATCCTTTATTCGAAAAATACAAAGGATTTGAATGGCGTAACAATGAAGAAGAATTAAAACGCTGGCAGCAGGGTAATACTGGTTTTCCTATCATTGATGCGGGTATGCGAGAGCTTTGGCAAACAGGTTATATGCATAATCGTGTCAGGATGATCGCTGCGTCCTTTTTAACCAAAAATTTATTAATTCATTGGCACAAGGGAGAAGCATGGTTTCGCGATACTTTGGTTGATGCAGATATCGCCAATAACACAATGGGTTGGCAATGGGTTGCAGGAAGTGGTGCGGATGCTGCGCCGTACTACCGAATATTTAACCCTGTGTTACAAAGCAATAAATTTGATGGCAAGGCAGAATACATTCGTCGGTGGGTTCCAGAGCTAAGTAAACTGGATAATAAAGCGATTCATCAGCCTTCTGTAGAGCAAGCAAAGGAATGCAATTACCCAGAAGCGATGGTTGATCTGAAAGCTACGAGAGAGCGTGCGCTTGATAGATACTCCCAAATTAAATAGTGCCTTAGCTTATTTAATCAGAGAATAAGTAATAGCATATTAGTTAAAAGCCTCCCCCCTACTTATAGCCATTTTTTTAGTATAAAAAAACGCCTCAAAGTAGGGGGGTGGCTTAGGCTAGATTGAAAAGGTGTTGATTAAGCTAAAGTCGCATCAATCACTTTTAATTGCTCAATAGCATTATCTGCTAATAACACAAGCCCACTTTCAAGCAGGTTTTTCGTTTCAGCTTCGTTGTGTTGTCCCGCAATAAATACTGGAATCTTCTGGCTATCTGCAACCGCTTTAATAGATGTAATCATTTCGGTTGCGTGCGCAGGCTCATTTTCTTCCGGGGTTGATAATGCGTTTGTAGATGTTACGGCAGAATAAATAATCAGTGCATCGCAACTCGCACGAGATAAAGTCATCGGGATGGCATCGAATGGGATATCACTGCCAAGCACGACGACTCGGTAACCATGAGTTAGCAGTGGCAGCCCGAATAACATTAGCTCTACATTTGCTTGAGGGTCACCATAAGCCATTAACAGAATCTTTTTACCGCGATTCTGCAAGGTGCTTTTTAAGAATAAACCACCGATTCGTTGTTGCAGGAATTGCCAGTAAAAATGGTAATTGCCAGACAAAGATTGCAGTTGATCAGCCTGACTACGGAGTTCGTGCAGTAACGGTTTTAACAAACTGTGGTTAATAATTTCTATCGGATAGAGCGAAAAAATCTCATGATTGAGTCTTTCAAGTGTCTCTAAATCATAACTATTAACAGCCGCCATTAATTTATCTTTGTAGATTTTCCATTGATTTTCAGAAGGGGTTTCTGTCTTCTGTTGATCTGCAGCTAACAGATTATCCTCGGTCTTGACGATATCGTTTTGCAAGGTGATATCTTTAAGGTCTTCTAGCTTGGCTTCTTTGTTTAAAGCATTAGATACTCGCCCTATAGACACACCCTTTTCGAGCAATTGTAAAACTTGCTGAATGCGTAAAATATCTTGCTGGCTGTATAATCGATGCCCTTTCGGAGTTCGTTGTGGTTTAAATAATCCGTAGCGTCTTTCCCAGGCACGAAGCGTTATGGCGTTTACGCCTGTCACCTCGGAAACGGTTCTAATCGGGTAGAAACCTTCTTCCGATGCGGGTAATAAGCTATCAAGATCTTCGTTCATGCTGTTAACCAGTTAATTTGTCGTGTGTAAAAAATGGCGCTATATTAACATGCTGTACAGATATTGTATAAGCGCGTATTTAGACTGTTCTAAGGTAAGTGTTTTTCTATAAGGGAAACGATTTCTTTGCTCTCAGGAGTAATCTGACTTTTAAATGAGCCAATCAAATTCCCGTTAGTATCTAACACGTATTTATGAAAATTCCATTGCGGAAACTCACCTGCCATCTTCCCTAAGGTTTTATAGATCGGTGAGGCATTACTCTCGGCGGCATGGGTTTTCTGGAACATCGGAAATTTCACGCCGTAAGTGAGACGGCAAAATTTAGCGATATTTTTTTCATTCTCAGGATCTTGATTGGCAAAGTCATTGGAAGGAAAGCCTAAAACGACTAAACCTTTATCCTGGTATTTTTTGTACAAGGCTTCAAGCCCATCAAACTGGCCAGTGAAACCACATTTGCTTGCAGTATTGACGATCAAAACCACCTTGCCTTTATATTCTTCACATAAATTTACTTCATCAGATTTAGCTAATTTTCTAAGATCAAAATCCAGTGTCGCAGGACAACCATTTGAGTTAACTGGAGCTGAAATCGTTTTGGCGGTTGCTATGGAGAAGAAGGGTATTAATAGTGCGAAACCAAGCAATAGCGCTAACAAGGTCGAGACCTTGAATAGTTGGCTTACTGCTGGGTTATTGATGCTTTGTTCATTCATGTCTTTGTGCCTTATTAACCGATACTATTTGCTGTAATCGTTACTTGCTGTTAATCGTGATTTAAGAAAATTCATAAGTGGTCTAAGTAATCCCACTTTGCTGTAAATTTGTTCAGCAGGATCCCAGTAATCTATGTGCTCTTTTACTTGGTCGTTATTATCAAAGGTCACCATGCTGGAGCCATCTATTGCCCACATGGTTTTGTTTTTACCAAAACTGAATTGCCATTGGATAAAGAGTATTTGCTGATTAGATGCGTAATGATTGATCCTGAATTTTGGTCTTTCTGTCGTATCAAACATGTGAGTGAATACGGTTTTAATCGCATCTATTCCGTATACATCATTGAATGGATCTTTAAAGTGCGCATCAGGGGCAAATATCTCGTTAATCTGGATAAGATTCTCAGCGGTTAACTCCGTAAAAAAACGCATGAATGTTTTTTCACGGCTTTTTTCATTGTTATCTATAGCGCTATTTTCGATGTTAATTGTTTGATTTGCTTGTTGATTCATTTCAGGCTTCCTTCACTTGATCGGTTTGAAGTGAGGATTTTGTTAACGCAAAATAGAGTCGATAAGGAAGTATTCGGAACGTTTTCATAATGTAGGCAAAACGTTTTGGGAAAGTGATTTCAAAGTTACTTTTAGGTAACTCTTTATATATGTATTCAGCTGCTTTCTCGGGGCTAATCATAAAAGGCATCTTAAAGTTGTTCTTATCAGTCAGCGGAGATTTAACAAAACCAGGATTGATTAAACGCAAGGTAATTCCTTGCTGTTCAAGTTCTAATCGAAGTGATTCTGTCAGGCTGGTTACGGCCGCTTTACTGGCGTTGTAAGGAGCAGATTTCGGGAGGCCACGATAGCCTGCAAGACTAGCTGTTACATAAATTTCACCAGATTTCTCGCCTTGCATATAAGGCAGGATGGTATCCAGTCCGTTAACTACGCCAAGATAATTAATGGAGATTAACTGTTCAAATAAAGCAGGGTCGAATTCATCCAGTGGCATTGGGGTGTAATCCCCGGCGTTTAGAAATAGCGAATCGATAGAGCCGAGTTTATCAAGAATTAAATCTCTGGCCGTCGCCAAACTCTCTTTGTCTGTGATATCCAAAGACAAAGGATGGAGGTTTTCGTGGTTGCTGGCGATGTCTTCTAAGGCATTTTGGTTGCGGCTGCTAATGGCAACCTGCCAACCATTTTTAGCCATTAGCTCGGCAAGACATTTGCCTATGCCTGAGCTTGCTCCAATAATCCACGCTGTTTTCTGTTTATGCATATCCTATTTATACTAAAATTATACATAACTTGTACAGCTTTATTTTTATTCGTTTATTTTTGCCTTGGCAATTGCGAGTTCTTCTTCAAGCGCTTTGAGGCTACTGATGTCTTTTTGTACACCAATGTAATACATCACGCTTTCTACTTTGTCGAAATAAGGGGTGATAGTGAGATCGTTCCAGAATAGGGTGCCATCTTTGCGATAGTTTCTAAGGACTACTCTAACGGGCTCTTCATCTTGAATAGCTTTGTGAATTTTCTTGATTTCTTCTTGTTGCTTATCTTCGCCCTGTAGAAAACGGCAATCTTTATATAGGCATTCATCTGGCGTGTAGCCTGTCATTTTTTCAAACGCCTGATTCACATAAAGCAGAATTGTATCGTCACCTTCACGTTCTGCAATGGTTATACCATGTTCAGCATGATCAATAAGAGCGTGCAGTAGGTCAGGCCTTATTGGGGTTTGTTCCGGTCTTGAATCGTTTCCGTTCGTATTATCGTCATTGCTCATACGATTGCTTCCATATCTCTTCATTTCTTAATGTAAACACCATATCAGTCTATAACAAAATTGATAGTTAAATGCTGTGTTTTTAGGGTTTTTCACGGTTTTTTTATTCCTTTTTGCCATGCCTATTTTCACTCATAAATTTTCACATCCATTTCGCATTTATTTCACAGAGTTAGCAATAAAATGGCTCGAAGTAAAAAATAGTTATACAAATAGACTCAAATGCTATACATTATGTATAACTATTGTATAGTAAATTAATTTGGTGTGATCACATGAGTAAAGAAAAACAGTCAATTTCAATTATCGGTTCAGGGGTAACAGGATTATCTGCGGCTTGGCTTTTGAGAGATAAATATGATGTCACACTGTTTGAAAAAAATGATTACCTCGGTGGTCACACTCATACTCACGATGTAGTCGAAAATAATAAAGAGCTGGCTATAGATTCTGGCTTTATCGTCTACAACGAAAAAAATTACCCTAATCTGGTTGGTCTTTTTGAAGAGCTTGAGGTTGAGACGCAGGCTACCGATATGTCTTTTGCGTTCTCTATGAATCAGGGAGAGCTTGAATACGCAGGTTCTGGGTTGAAAGGGATGTTTGCTCAGCGCGGCAATCTAATAAGCATCAAGCACTGGCGTTTAATCCAGGAGATAGTTCGGTTCAATAAAACGGCTCATGCAGAGTTACCTGTGTTAGAAAAAGATAAATCCAGCGAACACTCGCTTGGTCACTTTCTCAAGCAGCACAATTTTTCCAAAGACTTGCAACAAAATTACCTGCTACCGATGGGTGCTGCGATTTGGTCTTGTCCTGTCGAGATAATGAATAGCTTCCCGGCTTACAGCTTTTTGAGGTTTTTTGCGAATCACGGCCTGATTGATTTGCAAAATAGACCACAATGGAGAAGTGTGGTGGGTGGGAGTCGAGAATATATACGAAAAATGATGCCTACTTTAAATGATCAGATTTCGATTAAAGGCGGCGTTCAATCTGTCAGACGCGACAGCAATAATGAAAAGGGTGCTGTTGAAGTCATTAGTGGTGATGAACGTTTTTATTTTGATCAAGTGATCTTTGCCTGCCATGCAGACGAAACGCTTAAACTGATTGATCAGCCAAGTGACACTGAACAGGAAATTCTGGGTTGCTTTAATTATCAGGAAAATATCACCTACTTACACACTGACGAAAACCTGATGCCTAAGCGCAAAAATGCCTGGTGTTCGTGGAATTATTTAGCTCAATCTGGCGCTAAATTAGCGGATGGCTCAGATGAAAGTAAGGTCACAGCAACTTACTGGATGAATAATTTACAGAAGGTTGAAGCAGAAAAAAATTATCTGGTAACACTCAATCCATACCAGCAATTAGATGAAAGCAAAGTCATTAAGAAAATGACCTATCACCATCCTGTTTTTGACCGTGATGCTATTTATGCTCAGTCTCGTTTGAATGAATTGCAAGGCGAAAATAATAGTTGGTTCTGTGGCAGTTACACCGGATATGGATTCCATGAAGATGCATTATCTTCATCTGTAAACGTCTGTGAACAGCTAGGTGTTATTGCACCGTGGAATAAGGTAATAACAGGATCAAACGCTGAGCAAAAAGTTGAACCACAAACAAGTTTGGGGAGTGCTCAATGAGCTCAGCCTTATCATTATATGAATGCGATGTAATGCACCGCAGGCATTTTCCTCAAAACTATCGTTTTAATTATAAAGTATTTAGTTTTCTGATCGATATTGATGAAGTTAAGCAAAGTAAGGTAAATCCACTGTTTTCATTTAATCGCTTTAATTTATATAGCGTTTATACCAAAGATCATGGCGCTAGAGATGGTTCAGGATGGAGAGCATGGATTGATACGGTTCTGGATGAGCGCAATTTGAGCAAGGCAAAACATCAGGTGAAATTACTGTGTTTCCCTAGAATTTTAGGTTATGCATTTAATCCATTAAGTTTGTGGTACTGCTTCGGTGAAGATGGTCAGCTATATGCAGTTGTTTGCGAAGTCAGCAATACTTTCGGAGAGCATCATCACTACGTTCTACATAACGATAATCAACCCTATAAAGGCAGAGTTAAAGCCCACAAGAAAAAGCATTTTCACGTGTCGCCATTTATCAGTATGGATGCTGAATATAGATTCACCATTGGTACGCCTAAAGACGAATTAATGATAGTGATAAACGAGTATCAGGATAACGAATTGATGTTAACCGCTACTCAAATGGGCGAACAGCAAGAGATAACCACCCCCCACCTTTTAGGCCAATTTTTTCGCTTGCCTCTGATGACATTCAAAATCATGTGGCTGATCCATTGGCAGGCTCTAAAAATATGGATGAGAGGCGGTGTTTATCATAAAAAGCCAGAAGCACCCAAAGAAGACTTTAGTTAGTTTGTTGAATGATTATTAAACGTAATAGTTGTTACATCCTGAGATATTCGAGGAATAAATATGAATAATGAAATGACGTTAACTCGTGTTTTACCGCCAAGTTTTGATCATTTGCCGGCATTTAAGCGCTGGTTAATGAAATCTTTAGCAAAAATACATCATGGAACATTGTTCGTGCACATTGATGGGCATTGCTATGCCTGTGGAAATGATGATTCCATAACGGCTACCTTACGAATCCATCAGCCTTTAAAAATGGCATGGCGATGCCTGGCAAAAGGAGACTTGGGTTTTGCAGAAAGTTTCCTCGAGGGAGACTGGAGCAGCGATGACGTCACGCAATTACTTAAACTGTTTCTAAAAAATAGAAACAAGTTAGGCAATGCTTATGGTGGAAAAAGCATGCTTCGTGCTACCGCTAATATTTATCACAAGTTGCGTAAAAATAGCATAAAGGGGAGCCGAAAGAATATTCAGTATCATTATGATCTGGGTAATGATTTCTACAAGTTGTGGCTCGATGAAGGCATGACTTATTCATCGGCGCTATTTGAATCAGAAGAGACTTACAACGTTGCGCGTGAAGACCAGTCCTTGCTGGAAGCCCAAAATAATAAATACGACAGAATTCTAAATGAAATAGATGCAAAAAAAGGCCAATCGATATTAGAAGTCGGTTGTGGCTGGGGCGGGTTTGCAGAAAAAGCGTTGGAAAAAGGCTGTCATTTACACGGTGTAACACTCTCTGAAGAGCAGTTGGAATTTGCAAAGCAACGTTTGTCTCATTTTGGTGATAACGCCCAATTAGAAATTAAAGACTATCGCGAGATAGATCAGCAATATGATCATATTGTCTCAATAGAGATGTTTGAAGCAGTGGGTGAGCAATACTGGCAAACTTACTTTGAGATGTTGAAGCGTAGCTTGAAGCCGGGTGGTAAAGCGGTATTACAGATCATCACCATCAAAGATCAGTATTACGATTTGTACCAGCGACGTGCGGATTTTATTCAGCGTTATATTTTCCCGGGTGGCATGTTGCCATCTGAAAGTATTTTGTCTGATTTAGTCTCTAAAAATGATTTAAAAGTGGATAACCGTATCAGTTTTGGTCACGACTATGGTGAAACACTGGCTCGCTGGGAGCAGAGCTTCCTGAACGTGATTCCAGAAATGGAAGCCTTAGGTTATGACAAGCGCTTTCAACGTATGTGGTTGTATTACTTAGGTTACTGTCAGGCAGGCTTCGAAGAAGAACGTATCGATGTAATTCAGTTGACGTTGACACATTCGGGATAACATTGTGAGCGGTAAACTCAAATCATATTTGGTTTTTTTATATGGATTACCGGGATTGCCTTTGGCGATGCTAGGGCTTCCCTTATTCGTATACTTGCCAAGTTATTATAGTCAGAACTTGGGTTTATCTTTAACTGCCGTAGGCTTGGCGTTACTGTTAGCGCGTTCTTTGGATGTGATTACTGATCCAATAATTGGGTTGCTGAATGATCGTTATCCTGAGTTTCGATCCGTTTCATGGCGAAGAAAGAGTTTTATCATTGCTGGCATCCCATTGTTGCTGGTTGGGTTGAATTATTTACTTCGACCAGAAGAAACAGCTACGGCCTTTTATTTATTCTTTTGGTCATTCGTCACCTATTTAGGCTGGACTTTAATAAACATTCCCTGGTTAGCCGTAGGTGCTGAAATTAGCGATGATTATCATGAGAAAAGTGCGCTGGCATCCAGTCGGGAGATTTTTGCAGTAATAGGCACTGTTGCGGTCATTAGTTTACCCGTGTTGATGTCGATCGAAACAGATATAAAGTCTGTGTTGTCGATGCTTGCAAATTACCTGACCTTTTTAGTACCGCTGACATTGCTGCCTCTGTTATGGGTGTTATCGCCAAAATTACTGTCTGGCTCAAAACCTGATAAGCAAAGACCAAACAACAAGAAGCTTTTCAGTAAAGAGACGTTTGAACTTTTAAAACATCCTGCAATTAAAAGGTTATTACCTGCTTATTTCATCAATAGCATCGCTAACGCTTTACCTGCAACCTTATTTATTCTTTTTGTCAGCTATGTTCTACAAACGCCAGAGATGATCGGAATACTGTTAGTCAGTTATTTTATATCGGCAATAGTAGGGATTCCTTTCTGGTTATATTTAGCACGCAAAACAGACAAGCATATTAGTTGGTGTACAGCGCTCTACGGTTCTATAGCGAGTTTTATCTGGGTACCTTTCCTGAATACTGGTGACTTTCTGAGTTTTCTGTTTATCTGTGTGGCGAGTGGTTTTTGTTTGGGCGCTGATGTTGTTATGCCAGCATCTATTCAGGCGGATATCTCTCAGGATATTTCTGCTAACAAAGCTAACAAAGCTACTCAGCAGTCAGATGACATTTCTAACGTTAAAGAAGGTCAAAATTCAACCGCATTGTTGTTTGGTATCTGGGGCTTGTTGACAAAGCTATCACTCGCGTTAGCCATTGGAATAGCTTTCCCCTTATTAGACATGGTCGGTCTTAAACTGGATGGTTCAACTACTGAAGGTTCTAGTCAGATAGCGGTTGTGACTTTAGTGGTTTTGTATGCGCTGATTCCTATTCTTTTTAAGATATGGGTCCTCTTTCAAATGTGGCATTTCCCATTTAACCGAAGTTATTTCACAACGTCACGATTGGAAAAGCTGTCATTAGAAATGTCTCCACGACAGCCAGCAACACTATTTTCAACACCATTAATAGAAGCAACAACAAAATCACAATCACATACAGAAGAACCGATCAAGGCAGTAAAGAATGTATCAACTCAAGAAGCACATGAAAAAGTAGGTAATCACGATGATAAATATAACTCAAAGATTAATTCTCACACTATTTCTTTTGTTACCAATAATGAGCGGATGCAGTAGCGCGATGAAAATTGAAGACTATAAACAGAACAAACCCAGCTTTACTTTGTTTGAGTACTTTCAGGGTAAAACACGTGGCTGGGGAATGTTTCAGGATCGAAGCGGCAATCTTAAACGACAGTTTGTTGTTGATATCAATGGTTATACAAATGACCAGGGTCAGTTGGTTTTAGAAGAAGACTTTGTCTGGAATGATGGTGAAAAATCCAGACGCGTCTGGACAATCAGTAAAGGTAGCGACAATCAATATATCGGTAAAGCTGACGATGTTATTGGCGAGGCCAAGGGAGTTAGTGCAGGTAATGCCCTACATTGGAAGTATGACTTGAGCCTGCCAGTCGATGGTAAAACATATAAAGTGAGTTTTGATGATTGGATGTTCTTACAACCAGACGGCGTTCTGCTCAATAGGGCAAAAATGAGTAAATTTGGTTTCAGGCTGGGTGAAGTTTTTATCAGCTTCAAAAAGTAGACAACACTGAATCTAGGAATTAATTATGCGCTTATTTAAAACGATATTTCCCTTTATTGTGATGATCATGGTAATGGTATTAAGCACGATTTTTTCCTCAGCATTTGCTTATACCAAACAGTGGCCACTGCACAGCAAGGGTGAAGTGCGTTATTTAAAAATGATAAAGGTTTATGATATTAGTCTTTACAGCCCTAATGCAGTAAAAGCGGAAACGATACTTAACACGAATGTATCAAAATGTTTAAAACTGGATTACGCCGTAGATTTATCGGTGGACAAATTTAGGTTGGCAACATTTAAAGTATTAAGTCGCCAGCACAACGCCGAATACCTTGAGAAAATTAAAGCCCCTTTAGATGCTTTTCAACAAGCTTATAAACCCGTAAAGAAAGGTGATAGTTATAGTCTTTGCTATAACGGTAGAAATCAGCTGATGCGGCTGGATTTAAATGATAAGAACCTAATCGAGATTAAATCTGCAGAATTGGCGAAAGCATATCTGGGTATCTGGTTGTCAAAAAACAAACCAATATCCAATCCTCTGTATCGATCTTTTTTCCCTGTTAGTGGCTAAGGCTGGTTATGAAAAACATCCTGATATTACTATTTATGATTATGTCATCCACAAGTGTTTCAGCCGCTGAAAAAGCAACTGACAAGGTAAGATTGGCCTTGAACAAATACGCGTGGGAAAAACGTCAGCTAATCGTTTTTGCTCCGAGCTATGAGCATCGTCAATATCAACTTTTTAGAAAGCTAGAAGCAGAATTTAGAGATGAGTTTGAAGAACGTAAATTGCACAGTTGGCATGTGATTGGGAACGATCCTGTAAAGTTAGACAACACAGTGCATGCTGGCATAACAAATGGTATATCAAGCCAAGATTTCAGAAAGACTTACAACGTCAGTAAAAATGAATTTCGCGTACTGTTGATTGGTTATGATCAAGGTGAAAAGCTTAGGCAGGAAAAAGTAAACATCGATTATCTATTTTCTGAGATTGACCAGATGCCGATGCGCATTCAAGAAATGCAGTAGTGGTCTTGTATATTAAGAAAAAATAACAATTATGAAAAAGTGCCCCAAAGTAGGGGGGTGTATTCTAGAAAATTCGCAATAAGGCTATATTAAAGCCTAATCAACAAGGATGAAAATGAGTAAATTAAGTCCATTTATGCAAAGCTTTGATCAGCTTCCCAGCACACTTCCCGTGTTTCCACTGGCAAATGCAGTTGTTATGCCGGGTGGCCATTTGCCCTTGAATATTTTTGAGCCGCGTTACATAAACATGCTGCAAGATGCGATGGAGAATCACCGATTGATTGGCATGATTCAGCCGCGTGATGAAAGCGCCAAACCTGAACTCTATAATATCGGGTGTGCGGCGAGGATTGCCCGTTATGAAGAAACCAACGATGGTCGGTTAGAAATTTCTCTGACGGGACTGTGCCGTTTTGAAATAAAAGATGAAATAGTAACAACCCGTGGTTATCGTCTGATCGTTCCAGACTGGTCTAAATTTGCAATGGATTATGACGATCAATCTGAGCCTGATGCTACTACGCAAAAATCATTTATTAGTGCGTTAAAATCTTATTTCAATCAAACCGATATGAAATTAGATTGGGAAGTTATGGAGAAATTAGATTCTGAAAATTTACTGAATGCTCTTTTCTATTTTCTTAATTTATCGGATGAAGACAAGCAGATGTTGATTGAAATCGATACCATCGAACAAAGAATAAAAGCGTTAACTGCGATACTGGAGAGTACTAGCAAGATATCTGAAGTTCGTCATTAATCGTCTAATCTGCTCAGTCGTTACTTCCAGCCCATCAACCATTCTTCATTGTTTTTTAAACGTTGCCACTGGATTTCGTAGAGGTTCTTGTTAATGACGGCTTCTAATTTACAGCCAATGATTTTCTCTTCTTCATCTTTTATTAATTCAGAAACAATGAAGTGACGCTCTTTGTTTACAGGCGCTGTTGCAGTCCATTTTGATAGTAGCAGCTTTTTTGGGTTTATCTGATTCATGATTAAACCCCTTTGTTTGTTGTTTTGTTGATAACGTCATTAGTAGTTTCGTGAGTGGTTTCGTTAGTAGTTTTACAGGCAACTTCAGAAGCAGGTGTAAGCGGCTTTTTACCTGTTAGTGGTAAGCGATACCTGGCAAACACGGTGTAAATGCTTTCCAGAATTGGTAACAGTAAAGGTGTATGCTCGATGACAGGAACGATTCTGCGATAATAAGGCAGTTGTTTCCACACAGTCATAAAGCCTCGGACACCGGATAACATATTCTGGTTTTCGTCTTGCACATGGATTCTTGCCATGGCTTGTTGGTAACTGATGCCGGAGTCTTCTAGCGCTTTTTTATCTTTTGTGATGTCCACCCAGCGTATTGCTTTAGCGGTGTCTAGTTTTTGCATAGTCTTGACTTCAAACTTGCATAAAGGGCAGTCACCATCGTGATACATGGTGACTTTAGATTTCATTGCTTGAGCATCACTTGTGTTTTCAGCGACTGGATTACTGTTTTCCATAAAACCTCATCGAAGCAACACATAAATCTGCATCAAAATTCTTACCTATGGCTACTAATCCAAGGCGCTTAATTTTGCTGGCCTGAAATTTTTTGCTCGTTTTATACTGAGTCATCATGCTGAATGGTATTTTTACAATGCCCCAATCAGGCGAGACTTTGAAGCTTGCCCGATACGATTGCCAAGGCATCCAAAGTCCACTGGTACGATAATGCAGGTTATAGACTTCATTATTTCCTGCGACTACGAGTTCCAAGCCCCGGAAATTACTGGCGTCAAACTCTTTGCCATCATTCAAATCCAGCGCCATTTGCACGAAACCGCCATTATTTTCGGTGGATACTTCACCCTGCATTCGTAGACATTTTTTATCCTGATATGACTCTGGAGATAAGCTGCCTTTTGAAATACCTCCCATCACTCTGTCTGTTACTAGTCGCCAGTCTGCACCTATATTAGAGCGGGTGTTTCCGGTGCTACGGTCGTCAATGATCAGCTCTTGGGCGGATGCATTCATAAAGCAAAAAAGGTAAGTTAAAGTAGTGGCTAGAAGTAGTTTCATCTTGTGGCAAGACTGTGGTCAACATAAATGAGTTTATCTACTGGAAAGTCTAGATTTTTAGCTTTCGCGATAAGCTTTTTTTGTATATTAGGCGCAAGTTTCGGTGTTCGAGATAGAATCCAGAAATAACTCCGATCATTTCCTGCAATCATCACGTATTGATAGTTTTGCTTGTCTAGCTCGATAATATTGTAACCACCATAAAATGGTCCAAAGAAGGAAACCTTCAAACTTCCGGTATCACTTGACCCTGTGAATTTGGCTTTGCCTTCAGCGTCTTGCCATTTCTTCTTTTTGATATTGTAACCACGATTAAGTACACGCAAATTGCCATCTTCACGAAGACTATATTCAGCGCTTATATTGTTTAGACCACGTTCGAATGAATGATCCAGGCGTGCAATTTCGTACCATTTTCCTAAATAGCGATTTACTTCAAAGCCAGAGACTGGTTCGATTCCATCCGGAATGCTTGCTGAGCAGCCACTCAAGAATAAAGTGATAATCATAAAGTATAGTTTTTTCATGTGTTGTCCTGAGTCTCTTTTTCTATTTTCGTTAGTGTCGCCAGAATGCCCTGATCTACATTGTTTTGAATGGAAATATCCCAATCAAATTGATCACACAGCCTTTTTACGATGGCAAGCCCTATGCCTTCACCCGCTTGATGTAGACCTCTGCCTCTTACATGGCGTTCAAATAATTTAGGCAATAATTCATCTGGTATCCCGATTCCGGTATCAGAAACCATGACCTGATTACCTGCCACGGTAACTTCAATGGCACCTTTTTCTGTGTATTTGATGGCATTGCCAAGAATATTACCGATGATTATTTCTAGTGCTTTTCTATGTGTATTGACGCTGAGTTCGTTTTGAATGTTGATTGATAGATCGATTTTGGAAGAATCAATCAGTGAGCTCAGTTTGATTACTTCATTTTCGATGATTTCAGTGACATTGGTTTTGCTGCCGTCAAGCTCTGGCTTTTGTTCTCTAGCCATAAGGAAAAAGGCCGAAGTTAGGTCATTCACATCGCTACAAGCACGACGAATCATTTTGACACGAGCGATGCCTTTGCTGCTGATTCCGGACTCGGTTTCAAGAAATTGTGCTGCACCATCAATAATAGTCATTGGTGTGCGTAACTCATGGCTGACATCTGCGGTAAACTGGCGTTCTCTCTCGACAAATACGTCAATTCGTTTAGCGTATTCATCTAGCGCTTCGGCCAGCTCTTTTGTTTCACCGCTTAAATTTTTTGTTGAGACTTTTAATGCAAAGCTATCGGTGCCTGATGTTCCGGAATTTCTGAGGTTACGGGCGATGTTCAGTACGGGGGAGGCTGCTCGCCACGTTAGCTTGTAGGCTATCCAGCTGCTGGAATAAATAAGAATGAGTAAAATACTCATCGGGATTAAGCCAAAAACACCCACCAGACGATCTATGTTAGCGCCTTCAAAAATCAAATATAGTCGGTTGTTATCAAAATCTCGTATATATACAGGTACGGGTTTATCACGACCAGATATGATCACTTTAGGATAAAGGCCTGCTGCAAGACCGCTGATTTCATCAGGGGTTTCTGCTGTAGATTCAGGGGTTGTGAGATAGCCAATAAGGTTTCTGGTTCTTGGTAAAGGAAAGCTTTTATCTTTCTGGTAATGGCTGATAAAAGCATCAGCTTCTAATTCCATTGCTTGCTTCACCAGACTTTTCTCTAATATCCAGGTAATGGTAATGATGCTCACCAGTACAGCGAAAATGATAAAAAGCGTTTGTAGTATCCACCGTTTGGAAAAAATTCTATTTAGGTCAAAGCGGTTAGCTAAATTAAGCTGCCTGGTCATCATAAAGACGATACCCCACGCTATGAATGGTATGTAATAACTTGTTCTCGAAGGGTTTGTCTATCGCCTGTCTGATGGCTGATAAATGAGTTCTCAATGCATCGCTTTCTGTTGGGTCATCTCCCCAGATATGTGTTTCCATTTCCCTGCGCGAAACAACGCGGTGGGTATTTTCCATTAACAAACGTAGAATTTTGAGCCTAATGGAGTTTAGCTTAATGGCTTGACCTTCTCTAACAACTTCCAGAGTTTCGTAATTGAACGCAAGGTTAGAAACGTTGATGACTGTTTGATTGTCATTATTAGAACGTCTCCACAGCGCTTGTACTCTTGCATATACTTCTAATAGATCGAACGGTTTTACTAAGTAGTCATCTGCACCTACATCAAAACCGATTAGTTTTTCATCCAGAGAGTCCCGAGCGGTTAACATTAAAATAGGCGTAGTGGAATGAAGATCTTTGCGTAGCTTCTGACATAAGTTGATCCCATCGATGCCGGGAAGCGCTAAATCAAGCAAAATGACATCGTATTCATTTACGGTAACGAGGTGTAAACCGGTTAAACCATCACTTGCGTAATCGGCAATATGACCTTTGTCGGTAAAGAAATCGACGAGCAAAGAGGCAATGTCAGTATTATCTTCGACTACCAGAATGCGCCCATGAAAATCATTTAAGCTACTCATAAATCCTCGTTAAACTAAAAAACTAAAAAACTAAAAAACTAAAAAACTAAAAAACTAAAAAGATCAGATAGATATGATCTTTTCAGTTTTTTATAAATTAACCTCGCAATAATTAATTGAGGTCAGCAAGTAAAATAACACCGAAGTCCGCAGATCCCGGAACAGGGTCTACGGCAAAAGCAGTCCTTATTTGCCCGTCAGCCAAGCTTAGTGTGCCAGTATCAATCGCTACTGTTTTGGTGGTCGCCAATGTGATTCTCACTTGGTAATCACCAGCTACAACTTCGAGATAATCTGAGTTATCTTTGAAGTCAAAATTACTGATTGTGGGTGATATCGAATTGATGTCAGCGTCTGGCGCGGTTATGTAGATATCCACTAAACCAGCACTTGGTGCTGCATGTATTAGACGAACTTTCACATTTCCAGCATCGGGAGGCTGGTTGTCATCTAATAAAACGATGGGTTCGATATTGTTCAAAGAGTTTACTGCTGCAATGGTGTAATCCATTTGTGAATCAAATGTAAGATCAGCATTAATCACGCTTGCAGAATTAGCAGCGGCAGCCACATCTATATTGTAAGAGTCACCGAGTATTTCAAGGTAATCAGAGCCTACCCCAAAAGGAACATCACTCAGCACCTCAGAACCATCTACTGAAATATCGACTGGTGGCGCATCTGCCGAAGCATGTACCACGCGTAATCTTGCTCTCGCATCATCCACATTTACAAAAGGTGTAGAGTCTTGATCAGTCAGGATAGTGAGTCCGATTGGCGACAAGCCACCACTAGATTCTGCGGCAATCGCTATGTATTCAATGCCTGATGCTAATGAGATAGTTCCTGAGTCATATATAACAGTACTGTCATCTGCTAATGTAATTCGTACTCTATAATCACCGGCTGGAACTTCTAGCTCACCTGAATTCGCTTTAAAAGCTACACCCTGAAGCGTCGGTGAGAGGCTCGAGAAATCATCGGTGGGTGCAGACAAGTAAACGTCGACTGGGGGAGCTGATGGTGCGCCATGAACAGCAGTTATCGCGGCATAACCGTTTGTTGGGCTTTCAATATCATCTGCAATAACAATAGGCTCAATATTGGCTGCAGTATTCACTGCAAGTACCGTATATTTCATATCTGTTTGTAGCTCGAGTGTTTCATCTATTACTGCTGTAGTCGTGTCTGCTACAAGTATCTTTACGTTATTGCTTCCGGCATCTAAGGATAAGAATCCGCTGGTTTGTCGATACGTAACATTTTCCAACGCGGTATCACCTTCAATGCTTACATCAACTGCTGGCGCATCTGGTGATAAATGTACTGCTCTTAATTGTGGATCGTGTGTATTACTACTCGATCCGCCGCAACCTATGAGTAATAACGAACTGACTAAAATAAATAATAATGTTGTTATACGTTTCATTTGTGTTCTCCCGAAATTAAGTGTGAATAAGATGATTCACGATCGGTAGCTTCACATCGGGGATGTGAAATGAGTGCGAATTAAATGTGAAATTTGTGCAAAACTATTAATATTGTATCATTATTGTATAAGATTATATAAAGTAACTCTACTTTTTAACCCGATTTCTTATCATCTATGTATAGGTTTTTTGTTGTTAATTAAGGAAACAGTGAAAATGTATCGAGTTCGTTTACAAGAAAAACTTCGTATTTGTAGTCAGGTTGACCCTGTTACAAATTGTTGGGAATGGTTAGGACAAGTTTCCAACAGTGGGCATGGACGCATTACCGTCAGGGATAATCCGCAGTCTATAAACAAAAAACTAACGGCAGAAACCGCCAGTTATACTGCTTTTATCGGTGATATCCCTGACGGGATGTTTGTCGGTCAAAATTGTGGCAATAGACTTTGCATCAATCCAGATCATCTATGTATTAAAAAAATACCTACCAGGTGAATCGTTTCATCAATAATTAGAAAATTGTCTATGAAGCGTGTACCCGTTTTCGTTAGAATGATTGGGATGCGCCTGTAGCTCACTTGGATAGAGTGCAACCCTCCGAAGGTTGAGGCAGCTGGTTCGAATCCAGCCAGGCGCGCCATTTTTTACTCTTTTTTCATTCGAATCAAAGAGCTACTGTTTCCGTAACAAGTGCGATAGCAGTAATTATTACTACCATCACCTACTAAAATGGTACAAATTAATCTGAATATATCTGTGTATAAATAATTAAAGGACTAGACGATTATGAGTAATTGGCAACAACGCTACGACGATAAATTGCTTTCTGCAAAAGATGCGGCAGCCACTATCAAATCGGGCGACCACATTTGGCTGCCGGTTGGTGCGGGAGAGCCTGATGTGTTTTTAAAAGCCTTAATAGATCGTAAGCTCAGTCTTAAGGATGTTGTTACTCACCAGATATTACCTGCAAAGCCCGGTTATTTTGATAAAGAGTCCTCAGCACATATTCGTCATGATTCTCTTTTTGTTAGCGGCGCATCTCGAGAAGCGGTACATCAAGGGTGGGCTGATTTTACTCCTAGTCATTTTCATGAAATTCCTCGACTCATCCGTGATTACTGGCCTGTAGATGTGGTTAGTGTGGTTGTCTCCCCTATGGATGAGCATGGTTATTTTAGTCTAGGTTTAGGTGTCGATTACACGTGGGAAGCGATTAAGAAAGCCAAGTCTGTGATCGTCGAAGTCAACCAGGGAGCACCGCGTTGTTATGGTAACTGCCAGCTTCATATCTCTCAGGTGACTCATGTGGTTGAATGTTCAAATCCTATTCCAGAACTGGCTTGCGCGCCGTTATCTGAACTGGATATCACCATTGGCGGCTACGTGGCAGAGATGATTGACGATGGATCTACCTTGCAAATTGGATTTGGCGGTGTACCGAATGCGGTTTGTGAGGCGCTCAAAGGCAAGAAAGATCTGGGTATTCATACAGAGATGGTTACAGAAGGAATACTCGAACTTGCTGAATGTGGCGCGGTAAACAATTCTAAAAAAACGTGGAATCCAGGCAAACTCATTGGCACCTTCGCCTGGGGTTCAAAACGTCTTTATGAATTTATGAATAACAATCCGATGATAGAAATGCACCCCGTTGATTATACCAATAACCCCTACAACATTGGTCGGCACGACAATATGGTCGCTATAAATTCCACGATTGAAATTGATTTGTTCGGTCAGTGTTGTTCGGAATCCATGGGCCCTAAACAATGGAGTGGCACAGGTGGCCAAGTAGATTTCTTTAGAGGGGCCAATATCTCAAAGGGCGGTAAAGGTTTTGTTACGATGCCGTCTACCGCAAAAAATGGCACCATCTCTCGTATAGTGCCTATGTTAAAAGAGGGCGCGGTAGTGACCACCAGTAAGAACGATGTGGATCATGTGGTTACTGAATATGGCGTCGCAAAATTACGCGGCAAGTGTCTGCGTGAACGTGCCTTGTCATTAATTTCGATCGCACATCCTGATTTTCGTGATGAACTTCGTGAATATGCGCAACAGATGCATATCATTTAATTGAGTGAGGTTTTTGCCAGTAGAACCAATAACAGAGTGATATTGGTTCTATTTTCGAGAACTAAGAGAATTTTTTCTTACTTTTAGCAGTTGGGGATCATTTGTTTCATGATCCACATCAACTATTGCTATGATTAAAAAATCAATCGCACAAAAAAGTAGAGTATATTAGTGCAGTTGAATATAATCCTGCACCTATTGAATACTGGATGGAAGTTGGAGAGAGTATGGCAAGTCAAGCACCTAAGGTGGATAATGTATCTAAGATAATGTTTTTACTTAGTGCACTAGCGATTTTGGCGGTAGTTTACGTTTTAATTTCAAGCTTAATAAATACCTATCAAAGAAATTCACTGAAAGGTGAAGTTGATAATACCCAGTTAGTTCTCAACGCTGAAAATAACATCAAGCCGGTTGGTTTCGCTGCAGAAGCGGGTGCTGTTGTTGCAAACGCTGCAGGACGTCCACCTAAAGAAATTTATGATGCTGTATGTACCGCGTGTCATGCGACAGGTGTTTTAGATGCGCCTAAGTTAGGTGATAAGGCAGCTTGGGAAGCACGTGCGGTTAATGGTCTTGCAGGTTTACTGAAATCAGCGACTGAAGGTAAAGGTTCAATGCCAGCTAAAGGTGGTGATCCATCGATTACAGATTCTGAGCTAGAAGCGGTTATTCTTTATATCACTAAAGAATCAGGCTTAGACCTTGGCGGAGCAGAAGAAGCACCTAAAGCGGCAGCAACAGAAGAAACACCAAAAGCAGAAGAAACATCCAACAAAGAGCCTGAAGCAAATAAAGAAGTAGAAGCGGCAACTACAGAAGCACCTAAAGTAGAAGAAGCTCCTGTTGCAGCAGCAACTACAGAGGCACCTAAAGCGGAAGAGACTGCAGCAGTTGCAGAAGTTGCGCCAGCTAAAGAAGAAGCGCCAGCTAAAGAAGAAGCGCCAGCTAAAGAAGTAGCACCAGCAAAAGTTGAAGTTCCTGCTGTTCCAGTTACACCTGTTGCAGCAGCTGTACCAGCTCAACAAGCTGTAGCTGCTAAGGACAATGAAGTGGGTAAGAAAATTTACGATACAGCTTGTTTTGCTTGTCACGCTTCAGGCGTTGCAGGTTCTCCGATTATGGGTGATAAAGCATTATGGGCACCAAGAATCGCTCAGGGCATGGACGTTTTATACCAAACCGCAATAGCAGGTAAAGGCGCAATGCCACCTAAGGGCGGTAATATGTCTCTTGAAGATTCAGCAGTAAAAGCTGCGGTTGATTACATGGTTAGTCAGTCACAGTAATTTATCGTCACGGTAAATAATGAAAAAGGCGCCTATACGGTGCCTTTTTTGTGCCTGCTATAATCACGTAGATAAATTAAAAACTATCTGTTGAAATTAGTTTATTTAACCCAATTATTTCTTGAATAGATCAAAATAAAGGTTACCCAGAAAAAAGCCCTCAAAGTAGGGGGTGACCTTAAACTTAACACTAATAAATCTGGACTGAAAATGGAACAATATCGAGGAACAACCATACTATCCGTGCGCCGCAACGGAAAAGTAGTGATTGGTGGAGATGGCCAAGTCTCTTTAGGTAATACCATTATGAAAGGTAATGCACGTAAAGTGCGCCGTATTTATAACGACAAAGTCATCGCAGGCTTCGCAGGCGGAACAGCAGACGCATTTACTCTATTCGAAAAGTTCGAAGCTAAACTGCACGAGCACAATGGCAACCTAACGCGTGCCGCAATCGAGCTCGCAAAAGACTGGCGTACCGATAGAGGTATGCGTCAATTAGAAGCATTACTCGCAGTGGCAGACAAAGAAACATCACTGATTATTACCGGTAATGGCGATGTCATCGATCCAGAAGATAACTTAATTGCGATAGGTTCAGGCGGACCATTCGCGCAATCAGCAGCGCGTGCGTTACTAGATAATACAGAATTATCAGCGCGTGAGATTGTGGAGAAAGGGTTAGGTATTGCAGGTGATATTTGTATCTACACCAACCAGAACCGCACAATCGAAGAATTATAATTTAGAGCATTCATCTTTCGCCCTAGCTCGGCGTTAACATCGTGCTCGAATGGTCACGTATTTAACATACGCTCACATTCTCCGCCCGATGTTGCCTTGATCTAGAACGAAATCTAAACACTCTAAAATATAATTACAGTATTTTATAAAAAACCTCCTAAAAGTAGGGGGGTGTGTTTTAAATAGGCACATAATCAAAAATAGAAAATAGCAGCAAAAAACGAGAATTATTATGTCAATGACACCTAGAGAAATTGTTCAAGAATTAGATAAGCACGTTGTAGGGCAGCATGATGCCAAGCGTGCCGTTGCGATAGCTTTGCGTAATCGCTGGCGTAGACAACAGCTTGATGCGGATTTACGCCAAGAAGTAACGCCGAAAAATATTCTTATGATCGGCCCAACGGGTGTGGGTAAAACAGAGATTGCCCGTCGTTTGGCGAAATTGGCGAATGCACCTTTTATCAAGGTTGAAGCGACTAAGTTCACCGAAGTGGGTTATGTCGGTAAAGAAGTTGATTCGATCATTCGTGACCTTGCTGATGTAGCGATTAAAGTGACGCGCGAGCAGGAAGTGGAGAAGGTTAAGAACCGCGCGGAAGATGCAGCAGAAGATCGCGTGTTAGACATTCTAATACCAAGACCTAAAGCAGAAGAAGATGCTAACTGGTTCGGTATGGACAGCGATGGCAACGAGACCGATAAGAAGCCTGTAGAAGATAGTTCGACACGCCAGAAATTCCGTAAGAAATTACGCGAAGGCGATCTAGACGATAAAGAAATTGAAATTGAAGTTTCTGCCAGCCCATTAGGTGTGGAAATCATGACGCCTCCCGGAATGGAAGACATGGCGAGTCAGTTGCAAGGCATGTTCCAGAACATGGGCAGTACCAAGACTAAGAAACGTAAGCTTAAAATTAAAGATGCGCTGAAAGAGTTGGCAGAAGAAGAAGCGCATAAGCTGGTTAATACCGAAGATCTAAAGCTTAAAGCACTCGAGAATGTGGAGCAAAACGGCATCGTATTCCTCGATGAAATCGATAAAGTGATTCAAAAAGGTGAGCAGGGTGGTGCGGGTGTTTCTCGCGAAGGTGTGCAACGAGATCTTCTACCTCTTATTGAAGGTAGCACGGTAACAACTAAGCACGGTATCATCAAAACAGATCACATTTTGTTTATTGCTTCAGGCGCTTTCCACATGGCTAAGCCTTCTGATTTGATTCCTGAGCTTCAAGGTCGTTTACCGATTCGTGTAGAGCTTGGTGCATTAACAGCGGATGACTTTAAGCGTATTTTGACTGAACCAAACGCATCACTGACTGAGCAATACCAGGGCCTTCTTCAAACAGAAGGTGTAAAAGTAGAGTTTACTGATGATGGTATTCAACGAATAGCGGAAACTGCGTTTCAGGTCAATGCACAAACAGAAAACATTGGTGCGAGACGTTTACATACGATTGTAGAAAGATTGCTTGAAGAAGTATTATTCTGCGCACCGGATTGCACGGAAACCGTGATAGTTGATGCGAAAATGGTTGATGATGTACTGGGCGAACTAATAGAAGATGAAGATCTAAGCAGATACATTCTTTAATTTCTTTATTTATTAGTAACATTAGTAATAAGAAAATTCGTGACGTAAAGAAATAGATGCTTTTATCTAATCGATACTGATTAGGATAAACTAGCAATGATTAGAATTTAGATCATTAACATATTGAAACAGGATTTAGAATGACACCAACAAATATAGCACTACACCAGAAGTCTCGAGTTCTGGAACTTACATGGCCTGATGGCGTGGTTCAAAATCTACCTTGTGAATACTTGCGCGTTTACTCTCCATCGGCGGAAGTTCGTGGTCATGGTCCCGGTCAGGAAGTTTTACAGCTGGGCAAAGAAAACGTCAATATCAAAGAGATCGAACCCATTGGTCACTATGCTGTAAAACTGGGTTTCGACGACAATCACGACAGTGGCCTCTATGACTGGGGACTATTGCGCGAACTTGGCGACAATTACGAAGAATATTGGGCAGATTATCTTGCCCGATGTGAAGAAGCGAAATATGTACGCAAAGAACCCGGCCAGATAATCTAATAACCTAACGCTATTATGAAATTTATCGACGATTTAAAGTATAACGAAGACGGATTAATCCCTGCAGTTGCCCAGCAATTTGATACTCATGAAGTATTGATGATGGCCTGGATGAATAAAGCGTCGATTGAAGAAACTCTGGAAACGGGACGCGTCTGCTATTGGTCTCGTTCCCGTCAGGCATTTTGGCGTAAGGGCGAAAGCTCTGGGCAAGTGCAAATGCTCAAAGAGTTCAGGGTCGATTGTGATGCAGATACACTGTTAATGCTGGTCGACCAAACGGGACCTGCTTGTCATACGGGCAGGCGTTCGTGTTTTTATCAAGTCGTTAAAGATGGCGAATTGATAACCGATTCCGAACCACTCATTGATCCCGAAGAACTCTACAAAAAATAAAATATGATGAGATGGTTTCTTCTTAAAATCATCCGTGGCTATCAGATATTTCTAAGCCCTGTATTGGGCAGCAGTTGTCGTTTCGAACCCACCTGTTCCAGTTATACTCATCAAGCCATCGATAAGCATGGTGCCATCAAAGGCACCTGGTTGGGACTCAAACGTATTGGTAAATGCCATCCGTGGAATGAAGGTGGCTATGATCCGGTTCCCGATAAGAAACAATCAATACCAAAGCCACCCCCCCACTTATAGGGCGTTTTTTAGGAAAGTGTTATTGTGACTAAAATGGTCACGCATTCTAATTCTCGCGTTTCTCAAATATCTCTTCGGCGAATTGCGCAAATTTACCACGAACCGATCTTTCTAGTTCAATCGCATACATAGACACTTCTTCGTGTTTGTTGGTGGTTTGTTTGAGTAGTGTCGTTAAACCATTGTTGTAGCGATTCAGGTAGATATTATCTATCTGGCGGTTTGAGCCAATAATGATCGCTTTACAGCTTTGATCGAGTCGCGATAAAACCAGTTGAGTCGTATTGTTCGAGCTATTCTGCCATTCATCCAGTATCACAATGGCATTGCTTAATGTACGTCCACGCGCTTCGCCGGGCCAGAGCTTTTCTATGTTGTATTTGTTCACCAAATACTCGACCTTCATTTCAAGTGCTTCTTGTTGAAGAACACTTTCGCGGCGCTTCAACTGGGTCTTCGCAATAAATTCCAGCGTGTCATACAAGGCCATATTGTAAACGCGAAACTTTTCATCGTTGCCAGATAGGAAGCCAACCTCTGCGCCTTTGTCGACACTTTCGATGGAGTTTCGAACATAAACGATTTTTTCATAATGCCCCAGATCGATTAATCGCATGGCAGCAGCAAATGCCAGCAAGGTTTTACCACTTCCTGCCTTGGCATCCACGACGGTGATGTCGAAATAGTCACTGAGCATCGCCTTCAACAGAAACATTTGCTTCATGTTCATCGGCTTAATGCTCAGCCCATTGAAGTCTTCTTTTTCATTGACGATGTCTATTTTTCCGCCTTTACTGACGATGCCGTATTGGCGATTGCCGTCTTTAGAAGCGAATTCGTAATTAAAATTATCGTTCTGGTAATTATCATCGTAATCGGTGATGTCGCTATTCTGCATGCCATTGAATAAGCTTGAATCGACTTCGATGGATTTGAAAAAATGGAAGGGAGGAAGGTCAGATCTGTCTTCGTACAAGGTCTGAACTTTTATACCGCTGAATAAGCCGAACATGCGGGCATAAATATCCAGAGAGAGAAACACAATCTTGTGTCCTCTGTAATAGCTTTGCGCGGCTTCTGCGACTTCGACGATACGTTTATCGTTAGATTCTGCGATGTGTGCAGCATCCAGATCTGATTCGTATTTGTTTTTTGAGAAAAGGTGGATGGAGGCAGAATGATTAAACCGGAGTTTTACCACTCTACATTCTTTTTTCTGATCTATTTTATCGACTTTGCAAGCGGCCAACATGCGTGCGAAGCTTCTTGCCTGATAGCTCAGTTCTCCTGAGCCTTTTTTAAATTCTTCTAATTCAACTAAGACTGTTTCTGGTATTACAACGATATTATTGTTGTCTTGTGATAGTTGTTTGATGCCCTGAGGATTATGCAAAATGATGTTGGTATCGATTACATAGATCTTATCTGCCATATATTAACGCTCCTAAGTAATTGTTTTTAGTAAAGTTTGTAACTGCTAAATAGTAAGGAATAAACGTTCTACTAATGAGTATAGTAAGAACCCAGCAAAGTGTGGGGATGTTATTTAAATTTTTAATTAATAAATAAATCATTGTTGCTTTGATTGTTGCAAAGCAAGGGCTGGCTTACAACGAAGCTGTGTGAAGTCATCAAACTTTAATATTGCATTCATCTTTTCTTAACACGCCAGGTTTATTCTTTGTTGCGATGTTTATTAAAAGAATTCTAAAGGCATAACAAAGTGATTGATTTAGAGAAGAAGTTATTAGAAGTGAACCCATCTCTGGCAGATAAGCCGGGCTCAAATTTGTTTTTTAAAACAATCAGGCATTTGTTTCGAGAAAAGGAGATTAATCGATTTATTGCCGAAAACCAGCATTTAGTGGGCTTTGCTTTTTTGGATAAAGTGCTGCAACACTTTAATTTTACCTATCAGGCTACTGCTAAATCTTACGACAATATTCCTGCAGAAGGCAGAGTCATTATCGTTGCCAACCATCCCATTGGTTCGCTAGATGGACTGGCATTGCTGAAAATGGTTCGATCTGTACGACACGATGTAAAAGTGGTCGCCAATGAATTGCTATCGCAGATCAAGCCCCTAGAATCCTTATTACTTCCTGTTGAAGTCATGTCTGGCAAGGCTGCTTTTAGAGTGCAATTAAAAAGCATGATTCAAGTGCTGGAAAATGAACAGGCATTGATTATTTTTCCTGCCGGTGAAGTATCCCGAGTGAAGCCAAATGGCGTAAGAGATGGCAAGTGGAAAACGGGATTTTTGAAGCTGGCTCGGCGTACTGGCTCGCCGGTATTGCCGGTGTTTGTTAACGCAAAAAATTCGGCTTTATTTTACAGTATGTCTACGATTTATAAGCCTTTGGGCACAGCCATGCTAGTCCATGAAATGTTCAATAAGGAAAACAAACAATTAAACATTCATGTGGGCAAGCCGATTCCTGTTTCAGAATTTATCAGTTCTGATCTGCCCGACAAGCGTATTGCCAAGTTAGTTAAAAAGCAGTTATATCGATTGTCTGGTAAAAACAAACTGCCGCTGTTTAACACGATACAGACTATTGTTCATCCTGCCAGAAGAAAGGCGCTAAAGACTGCGCTTTATCAAGCACCATTATTGGGAGAAACGGATGATGGTAAGAAAATATTTCTTTACGATTACGCCGCAGATTCGCCTGTTATTCACGAAATTGGCAGACTTCGCGAATTGAGTTTTCGTTCTGTCGAAGAAGGTACGGGGAATTCAATAGACATCGATAAGTACGACAGTTATTACCGCCATCTGGTGCTATGGGATGACAACGACTTAGAAATCGTCGGTGCATACCGTATTGGTGAATGCGCAAAAATCATCAAAGATAAAGGCGTTGCGGGGCTCTACTCGAGCGCCTTGTTTAGATTTGAAGAAGCATTTACGGATCATCTGCCAGAAGCAATCGAATTAGGCCGTAGTTTTGTGCAGCCGCGTTACTGGGGTAAGAGAAGCCTTGATTACTTATGGTTCGGAATAGGTGCTTATTTACGCCATAACCCGAACATCAAATACCTGTTCGGTCCTCTTAGCTTGTCTCAAGCTTATTCACGACAGCCTACGGAACTAATCTTGTCTTTTTATAATCTACAGTTCTCCGCTAAACAAAAAATGGCGTCTGCAATGAAACCGTTTGAATTGACGCCTCAGGTTTTAGCAATTGCGGATGAGGATTTTGCTGGTGAATACAAAACCAGTTTCAAACGTTTGAATAAAAAACTCAAACACTATGGAGTCAAAGTCCCAACCTTATACAAACAATACTCAGAAATATGCAAGCCAGGAGGGTGCCAGTTCATTGCTTTTAACATTGATGCAGAGTTCAACTACTGCATAGATAGCTTGATTCTGGTAGATCTTGAGCAAATGAAAGAAAAAAGAAAGAAACGCTATTTAGGAGATATATCCAATGAAAACAAAAATATTGAAGAAAAGAAAACCGCTTAAACGCATCAAAAAAATTAAATACCGTTTTTGGAATGAGTTGCGCGAAGCTCAATCAAAATAGTTCGTGAAGTCTAACAATGAAGAAAGGTGTGATAGACGCCTACTGTGATTATTTCTATCGATATTGATAACACTTATTGATTCAGAATGATTCAGGCGTTATCTTCATGATATGACAAAATCTAGTGATATTGAGCAAAGGAAATACCCCGAAATGATTGCCGCGGTAGACCTTGGCTCAAACAGTTTTCACCTAATTGTAGCGCGCGTTGATGAACATGGTAATTTTTCCATGGTTGATCAAATGAAAGAAATGGTGCGCTTACGCGGTGGTCTCGACGAATACAATAATATGGACAGAGCAGTCGCGCAAAACGCACTGGAATGTCTGCAACGTTTTGGTGATCGTGTTCGGCATTTAAAATCATCAGCGGTCAAAGCAGCGGGTACCAATACACTGCGCACCATGAATAACTCCACAGAGTTTCTGCGCAAGGCAAACAAAGCGCTCGGCCATCGTATTGATATTATTCCGGGGCGTGAAGAAGCTCGTCTGGTTTATCTGGGCGTATCGCATACCTTATCCGATGATGAAGGCAAGCAGCTGGTCGTTGATATTGGTGGTGGTAGTACCGAGTTTATTGTCGGCAAAAAATTTGAGCCTAAACGTCTAGAGAGCCTTAATTTCGGTTCGGTTAGTGTCACTAAACGATTTTTCCCCAATGGTGATTTGAGTCCAGCTAATTGGCAGACGGCAAATACCGTTTTACGCCTTGAGATAATGCCGATTCAACGCGAGTATTCTCAACAAAACTGGAAGCGTGCAATAGGTTCTTCGGGAACAATCAAGGCTACGCTGGCTATTATTCAGGAACTTGAATTGGGCCGGTTTGTGATAACGCTAGATGGTTTATACGAAATTCGGGATAGATTAATCGCTATTGGCAATACCGACGATATAAATTTACCGGGGTTAAATCAAAACCGCGCGCCTGTTTATGCGGGTGGACTTGCTGTGATCATCGCAGTGTTTGAGGCATTGAGCATAGAAGAAATGACCGTGTCTGAAGGGGCCCTGCGTGAAGGTTTGCTCTACGATATGCTGGGGCGAATAAATCACGAAGATGTCCGTGATCGTTCTGTAAAAGACCTGATGAGTCGTTTTAATATCGATATAGAGCACGCAGAACAAGTAAAGAAAACAGCATTGCATTGCTTTTCTCAGGTTAGAAAAGACTGGAATTTGAATAAAAAGCGTAGCAATACACTGGCCTGGGCGGCAGATTTGCACGAATTGGGCATGAGCATTACCCACGATAAACATCAATTACAAGGTGCGCACATTCTGGATCATGCTGATATACCCGGTTTTAACCAGAGACGTCAGCATTGGTTGGCGGTCATGGTGCAAACGCATCGTAAAAAAATAGAAAGCGAAATATTCGACACCTTGCTAGAAGATGACCGTCAAACGATCATCTATCTCTGTGTGCTATTACGTATTTCAGTATTATTGCACCGTTCCAGACAGGATAAAGAAATCCTGCCAACTGTTACTGCGGCAAAAAACAGTATGCATATCACCTGCTCTAAGTCGCTTAAAGATCAGGCATTGTTAGAAGCAGACTTGACTCAAGAAAAAGTGTGGTTAGAAAAAATAGGCTTTAATTTAACCTTTTAGCGGTTATTATTCTGCCTAAAAGACGCTTTGGTCATTAAGATCATCATTTCGTCTACTAAAATTACCATTTCATGGTTTTTTACTGAATACTTATGCACTGATTGTCTACACAGTAATACAGACAACATAACCGGGGCAATTCATGAAAAAGATCGCAATCATTATCGCGGACCTAGATTTAGGTGGCGGACAACGTGTGGCAATTAATCTTGCTAATGCTTTAGCGAAAGAAAATGAGGTTAGTATCGTTATTTTTCAGGATGACGATATACACTACGATGCGCCCGGAAAGTTGATTCATCTGGATTGCCCACAAAAAGACAACATTATTGGTAAAGCATTCAATGTTTTGAAACGTGCCTATCGTTTAAGAAAGCTGATTAAAAAAGAAAAGTTTGATCATGTTTATGGCTTTATGGAAACCGCTAATTTCCCGACAGCCTTAGTCTTTAATGACGCTGCACTGTCCGTGCATTGTAACCCTCGTGAACTCAGCTTTTTCGAATCTACACTAGTGAAGCTTACTTATCCTCGGGTTAAGAATATTATCGCGGTCTCTGAAGATGTTGCCTCAATACTCAAAACAGATTATTCATTGAGTAATGTTTCTCGTATTTATAATCCGGTTGATGTGGAAGACATTGTTGCGCAGGTCGAAAAACCTTATGAGCATCCTAAGCCTTATATCGTTGCACTAGGCAGATTCCACGAAGTAAAACGTTACGACTTGCTAATCAATTCATACGCTAACAGCAAGATGAAGGAGGACTGTGACCTGATTATTGTGGGTGATGGCGATCTTCGAGAGGATCTGGAGCGTCAGGTAAATTCATTACAAATCCATCATAAAGTGCATTTTGTAGGAACCCAAAGCAATCCTTTTCCCTATCTCGCTGGTGCTAAATTCCTGACATTAACCAGTCGTACCGAAGCATTTCCGATGGTTCTTATTGAAGCTTTGGCACTTAAAACGCCTGTGGTTGCGACTGATTGCCCGACAGGTCCGAGAGAGATCGTTCGTCATGGTGAGAATGGGCTACTGGTCGAAAATGAAAATACCGAGGCTTTTACCCTAGCCATAGACGACTTGTTTTATAACGAGCTTATGCTGCAAAAGTTTAGAAATAATGCAATAGATTCGATTCAACACCTTTCTGGTGGCGTTATCGCGAAAGAGTGGTTATCACTTTAAGCAAGTCTCTAATACTAGGGCTGAAATATTAGGACTAAAATATTCGACTGGGAATAAGATATTCAATCTTCTTCTGTTCTATCGGTTGTGCTACATTCATTTTAAAAATGGAGCATTTCATGAAAAATAAAAGACACCTCCCCACTTACAGGGCTTTTTTTGCATTGGCTTTAACATGCCTGTTTTCAGTGACCTCTGTGTTTGCCAGTGATCTTGAGAAAGAAAAGCGCTGGGCAGAACAAATCAGTGATTCTTTGTTTGATGGCGAAGCGATAGAGTTGAACGATGGTAGTAATGACTTCTTAGCTATCGATACGCGTGCAGACGAACCAAGTGATGTGGCTGTAATCGTGATCCATGGTATTGGTATTCATCCAGATTGGGAAACCGTCGTAAAGCCACTGCGTGTTGAGTTAGCAGAAAAGGGTTGGAATACGCTCTCACTGCAGATGCCAGTTCTTGCAAATGATGCAGACAGTGAAGACTACGAACCCTTGATGAAAGAAGTACCCGCCAGAATTGATGCAGGGATTCGGTATCTGGCTAAGGAAGGCGCAAAGAAAGTAGTGATCGTTGCGCATAGTCTGGGCGCACGCATGGCTAACTACTACTTATCGCATAAAAAAGTCTATAAAGAAGCGCATACAGAAACGCCGATAATTGCCTACATCGGTATTGGAATGAATACAGATAATGAGCAGTTTCTAAAAAACATTAAAATTCCGGTTTTAGATTTATACGGGGAAAAAGATCTGGAAGGTGTGTTGAGTTCAACAGAGACTAGAAAACAGGCAGCCTCACAAAACAAAGGATACAAACAGCAGAAAATTGCAGGCGCAAATCACTTCTTTGAGGGTCACGATGATGATTTGGTGAATGCCGTGGTTACAGAGTTACAAAAATATTAGTGTCAGAGTTCTGTTTGAACAATAAAACGATACAAAAAAGCCGACGATAACGTCGGCTTTTTAATGTTCGATTGCGATTACTGTAGCTAGTTAGATGTATAAACAGATATCTGACTCGCCAGCAAAATCAAAGAAAGTTGCTGCACCTACATAGTCCAGACCATCCATAAAATCTTTTTCTGCATCAAAGCCGAAGAGATCAACCGTCATCTGACACGCGAGAAATCTAACTTCTGCTTCCTGACATAACTCACGCAATTCCGAGATTGAAGCCACACCATTATTGGAAATCGTCTTCTTCATTAAGGTCGTCGCAATGGCTTCGTAGCCAGGTAGGTTCGACTGAATAATATTAGGAATATTCCAGTTAATATCCTTGAACCATTTTGGTCCTACTGGCATTTTCATCGGCATACCAGGATTTCCAAGTGGGCTAACTTGTAGATCACTGATGTCTTTCTTTAAAAGTTGTAGGCCATAAAATGTACAAAAAACTTCTACTTCATAACCTAAAGCAGCCGCTGTTGATGCCAGAATAAAAGGAGGGTAAGCCCAGTCCAGTGTGCCTTTAGTGGCGATAATAGCTAGTTTTTTCTGCTCCATTTTTCTACCTCTGAAATTATATGTTTATATCGTAATTTGCCCGAGTATAACAGAAAACAATAATATTCTGAAATACTATAATACATTGTGTGTATAGAATGTATTAATTGCAATATAGCGTCGATTACATAAATATAACGGACAATTTTTATTGCTAGATGCATAATCAATCGGCAAGTAATTTTAACAGGCATATAGACAAATGAGAGTTTCGCGTTTTTATCAGGAAGGTGACATAAAAGTGGGTGAAGAATTGGCGTTAACTCAGGCCAATCATCGTCATGCCGTGCAAGTGTTACGCTTAAAAGAAGGAGATGATCTGATTCTCTTTAATGGACAATCCGGAGAATATGCGGCAAAAGTTAGTGCGACAGATAAACGAAATTCACAAGTGATTGTGGAAGAATACGATCCTGTAAATCGCGAATCATCACTTTCTATTACCTTAATATTGGCGAATATCAAGCCTGATAAAATGGATTTTGCGATTCAAAAAGCCGTTGAACTGGGTGTTTCTACGATTCAACCGATGTATACAAAACGCAGTGTCATAAAACTCAAAAGCAATCGTCTCGAAAAAAAGATGCAACATTGGCAAGGCGTTATCATTGCCGCTTGCGAGCAATCAGGGCGAACTGCTATCCCTGCAATAAAAGAACCCTGTGATTTTGAAGAAATTTTCTCCGCTTATGATGGGACTACTCAAATTTCTATGTTGCCTGGTTCGGAAAATAAAATACAACAAATGAAACTCGATGAAAGTCATAACGGAGTGTCGTTAATTATCGGGCCAGAAGGTGGCTTTAGCGATGAAGAAGAGCAATTGATGCAGTCAAAAAAAGTTCAATCTGTGAATTTTGGCAAACGAATATTACGTGCGGAAACTGCCGCAGTAGCTGGTATAACTGCATGTCAGATGGCCTGGGGTGATTTGTAATTAATATTGCCGGTCGCTGTGCTTATGTCTGTTTGTAGTGTTTTTCGTCAACAAATCAACAATTGTAGAAGCGTGTTGTGCTTAATTATGCTTTTATCAACACTTGGGAGAGTGTGCGTTCGAGAGAGTTACTTTATTTTTATAGATATGAAGTGCTTTCAAGTTGAAGTATGGAAATGATTTAATCAATAAACCTATGGAGACGACTATGATTACGCGACTAATTGCAGGTACTGTATCGACTTTCATCGCTTTGTGTTTGATAGCTACAACGAATGTGGCTATTGCAGCAGACAAAACAAGTGCTGATATTGGTAAAAAGGAATTCTTGAATAACTGTGCTGTATGTCATGGTATAACGGGTAAAGGCGATGGTTCTTTTGTTGAATTATTAAAAAAGGCGCCATCTGATCTAACCCTAATCAGCAAACGCAATGGCGGCGTTTATCCCTTAATTAAAGTGTATAACCTAATATCAGGAGTCGACAGAATTGCTTCCCATGGAACGCTGGAAATGCCGATTTGGGGTGAACGATATAATCAAGAGATCGTTAAGGAAGTTGGGCCAATGAATACTGGACCAAGTCCATCAGTTCGTGAGCGAATTCTTGAATTGGTTTTCTATATCGGAACTCTTCAGCAAAACCCTTGAAGTTTGACATCCGAAACGACAGGAACACCATTGATAAATGATATGTGTGTTAGCGGTGTCACTGGAACTTTATCTCCGGGCAGTAGAATACCGACCAAATTTAACGGGTCCGCCGAAGAAATCGTAATCGATTGATCTACTTTGTTATTTTTGCGGGATTTTCGCAGTACATTGAGTGCTTCTGGTAAAGCAAACTGCTCACCGCTGACACCGTTTACAAAACGTCCTCCGCGTATTTCACCGCGCGCTTCCATGCGCCAGTAAACGCGCAATAAATCGCGCCATTGCGGTAGGTTATTTTCGCGTTCTAATACCTTGCGGAAGATAACGCCGTAACGATGCAGTAGCGTCCATGCGATGAATTCTATTTCATCCTGATTCAGTGAGGTTTGAGTTGTTTCTGTGTTGTTGATTTGTCTGATTAAACTCCAGCGACCGGCATTATCGAAAGGTGAAACTTTGGCGGTGCTTCTTCCGCGTCGTGCGTGAAATTTGGGACGTTTGGCTGAAGGCGTAATCAATGCACGTAAGCCTACGTAGGCATCTGATGTAACTAATCCCCAATTCACTAACTCGCCCAATGCATCTTCGACTTGAGTGCGCAAAATACCTGTGTGCTGAACAATGTCGAAGAAGAATAACGCACCATGATTGCGTAACGCTTCAGCTACTTTTTCTGCATAGGGGCTGAGTTTGTATTTGTCGGGTTTTCCTGCGAGTTGCTTCCATTGGGGAAGATGGCTTCGTTGCAATAATGCAATGGGAGTATTCCTCACAGGCGATTTTTTCTTGGTAAGTTTTTTACTTGAAGAGGCGACATTCAAGCGTAGCCAGTTAATTCTTCCAGAAATACAGAGACTATCTAGCATATCGATACTGAAATTTTTGATGCGCGCTGGCAATACGCCTTCTTGCCACGCAACCGCAGAAAGCGAAATACCTTCCAGTTGTTCGAGTACGTGGGCAAGGGATTCAGTGCCTTCGCCTTTATCCACCAAACCCTGCCAGTCAAATAAGAAGGACATATAGTTGGCGAGTGAAACGGGCTCAATTTCACGGCGTAGTCGAGAAATAGTATAGCGATGGATGCGTGCGAGCAGTCTACGCTCACACCATTCAACTTCGCTATTTTGTCGGGTGAAATGACCTTGAATAACAAAGCCTTCCTGTTCAAGCGCCAGTAAAACCTGATTGGTTTTATTTACATCGATTCCTAATGGTTGACCTAATTGCTCGGCAGTGACAGGACCGAGCCCTTCCAGCCTACTGCGTAAAATTTCTAGTAAAGGGTTCTCTGTAGAATAAGTGCCTGTAAGTGGGGGGGTGACATTTTGTTTGTTATTAGTAGATTCGAGGCTAGTTATTTCACGGTTTGATTCATGAATAACCGCCAGAAAGTCGTGTAACCGTTCAGCAGCAACCCATAAAATATCTGCATTACTATCGGAGTAATTTATCTTAATTTTATGCGCACGATGATCGTTGGCTAGCTCATCAAACATGTGTTGCCAGCCACAATTGCTAATCACATCGACAGCGCTATTCGATAATACCTTGCCTTGCTCAGTTTCGAGAATAAAACCCAATACCATCAGCGCATCGTGTAATTCATCGGCGGTGCGAACAATCGGCCAGGCTTCTTCACGAACTTTATCTATCGCTGCATTATCTAATTTGCGTAATGAGGCGGCATCCTCCGTGCTCATAAATGGCTGAGATTTAATCGCCATGGTGCGGCGTTCTTCAGCCTCACCATCGTCGAGGAATGCGTAGGGCTTAGCGGTAATCACTTCTTGTGAAAGCGGCGATGGAGAGGTTAAATCACAGCAGGTGATATTGATTTTGCCCGTTTCGATTTTCTGCAAGACTTCGATCAAACCATCTATATCCATGGTTTCGTTTAGGCAGTCTTTAATTGTTTGTTCTACCAAAGGATGATCAGGAATTTCGCGTTCACCAGCGATATTTTCCAGACAGGCAATCTGATCGGGAAACACCACGGCCATTAAATCTTCGGCATCAGAGCGCTGAAAGTAAGGGGGTGACCTTCGGCCAAAACGATTGCGTAAAACGGCTAATGAAATCGTCGCATTCCAGCGCCAGCGAGTCGGGAATACAGGCGCATCTAACATCGCCTGGATTAACACTTCACGCACCGTTTTTGAATTTAAATATCGTGCAACTTCCTCCATGGGGAAGCTATGGGTGGATGACAATGACAGCACAATACTGTCTTCCAGCGCGGCTGCTTGTAATTCGAAATTAAATTTACGGCAGAAGCGTTTTCGTAAAGCCAGACCCCATGCTTTATTGATGCGTGATCCAAAGGTGGAGTGAATCACGAAATGCATATCCCCCACTTCATCAAAGAAGCGTTCGAAAAGCACATTGCTTTGTGTAGGCAGTAATCCCAACGCCGCTTTGGCAGCTGCCAGATAAGCAACCAATTGTTCGGCAGCACTTCGTGATAAGTGATATTCAGCCCGCAAAAAAGCGATTGCGCATTCTTCGCTTTCGTCGAGTAATTCATCGACCGTTTCACGCAAGGCGGATACGGTTCCTGATAATTCATCGGTACGACCCAATGCATCACCCACCCAGAAAGGAATGTTAGGTGGTTGGCCATCTGCATCTTCGACAAACACTTTGCCAATTTCTGATTTTAAAATTCGATAAGAGCGATTACCCAATTGGAAAATATCTCCGGGCAGGCTTTCAAAGGCAAAATCTTCACCTACGCTTCCGATGCGATAACCTTCGGGTTGCAATACCACATCGCAATCGAATTGATCGGGAATTGCGCCGCCATTGGTCAGCGAAATAATACGCGCACTTTTACGCGGTCGAGCACGACGGTTGATGCCATCATAATGTATGTAGGCACCGCGTCTTCCGCGTCGCGTAGAAAAACCATCCGCTAGCATCTTTATAATGTCATCGAAGGTTTTTTGCGTAAGCTCGGCGTAGGGTAGTGCTTTTTTAAATGTCTGATAGAGTTCATCGACGTTCCATTCGCGCGCACTAACTTCAGCAACGATTTGTTGTGATAGAACATCCAGCGGTTGTTTGGGAATAATAACACGATCCAAATCATCCTGATTTGCGGCATGTAATAATGCGGTGGTTTCAACCAGCTCATCACGACTTAATGGAAATATACGACCCTTAGGCGTTGCGCCAATGGCATGACCTGAACGTCCAACGCGTTGTAAAAATGCGGCAATCGACCGAGGTGAGCCGAGTTGCACAACCAGATCAATATCACCAATATCGATACCTAATTCTAACGAGGCTGTGGCGACTAAGCATTTAAGATTACCTGCTTTCAGCCGTTGCTCAGCTTCGAGTCGTTTTTCTTTTGCCATACTGCCATGGTGCGCCATGACGTTTTCTTCGCCTATTCGATCAGCCATGCTTTTGGCAACGCGTTCGGCTAAGCGTCGGGTATTTACAAAGATCAGCACCGATTTATGCGTATTGGAAAAGTATTCAAGGCGCGCGTAAATCTCTTCCCAGACTTCATTCGACATCACCGCACTCAAGGGTGAGGCGGGCATTTCAATCGCAAGGTCGCGCTCGCGAGAATGACCTGTGTCGATAATCGCGCATTCCTCATCGCGATCACCGACTAGAAACTTAGCCATGGTTTCGATGGGTTTTTGTGTGGCGGATAAACCGATGCGTTGCAGATGAGATTCTGGATTGTGTTCCTTGGTGAGCGCTTCCAGTCTTTCTAATGAGAGCGTTAGGTGGGAACCACGTTTACTCCCTGCGATGGCGTGAATTTCGTCGATGATGACGGTTTGCACGGTGCTTAACATTTTTCTGCCAGACTCAGAAGTCAGCAGAATGTAGATCGATTCAGGCGTGGTGACGAGGATATGCGGCGGTGTGCGAATCGCTTTGGCGCGCTCTGCTTGAGGTGTGTCACCGGTTCTCACCCAGGCGCGGGCATCGACATCGTGTAAACCTAATTCTAATAGTGAATCACGGACGCCTTGCAACGGTTGTTGTAAGTTGATTTGAATATCATTGGAAAGGGCTTTTAATGGTGAGATATAAAGTACGCGGGTTTCATCTTCCAGCCCGCGTTCGAGCCCTTCTTTTATTAACTGGTCAATCGCTGATAAAAATGCGGCGAGCGTTTTACCCGAACCTGTTGGCGCTGCGAGTAATGTGTGTTTTCCCTGATTTATTGCAGACCACGATTGCTCCTGAACATCCGTTGCTGCTTTAAAGTTAGAATTAAACCAGCGGGTGATGGCCGGATGGAAACTAGGAGAACTCATTATATGATAATACGCTTTTTGTTCGCTTTTCTCCAGTCTGTAATTATTTTGCCCTTTTAACAGCTATTTAGCTGATCTATGTTCTGAAAAAACTCGCTAAAAGTGGGGGGGTGTATTGTAGAATAAAGAAATGAGCGAAACGCGACGTAAATGGCTGTATCAAGTATTAGAAAAAAGTCATAACAGTACTTTTGGGTATGTCATCAATATCAGTTTGATGGTGTTGATTTTTTTGAATGTGGTCAGCATTGTTGCGGCTTCTGAGCAGAGTATTCATGATAAGTACGCCGTGTTTTTTCGCTGGATGGATTTGTTTGCATTGGTGGTTTTCACCATTGAATATTTTATGCGTATCTGGGTATCTATCGAAAGAGAATCGAAAGATGAACGTCGCCCGATAATGACTCGTCTACGCTATATGATTACCCCAATGGCATTGGTGGATTTATTGGCGATATTACCGTCTTATTTACTTTTCCTCGGTCACGATTTTCTTATTTTAAGGGCATTGCGATTAATCAGAGTGTTTAAGTTGACGCGTTATTCGCGGTCGATGGAATTGCTCACCACTGTTTTTAAACAAGAAGCCGAGACGATTCTTTCGGCAATATTCGTGTTGATGATTCTTATTGTGATTTCAGCATCGGGTATCCATATTGTTGAAGGAAAAATTCAACCAGAAGAATTCGGAAGTATTCCAAGGGCTTTGTGGTGGGCAACGGTTACATTGACGACGGTAGGTTATGGTGATGTCGTTCCGGTAACCGGAATAGGGCGTGCGCTTGGTATATTAATAGTGATTACGGGTGTTGGTATGGCTGCGTTACCTGCAGGTATATTGGCTGCTGGTTTTACATCGGAAGTGACGCGCAGGCGAGAGCATTTTAAAACCGCGCTGATGGTTTGGGTAGAAGATGGCACTTTTAGTAAACATGAAAATTCCGAATTTATTGAGTTGAGATTGAATCTCGGCATATCTAGAACAGATGCAGCCATCATGCTACGCGAAGCCAGAGCAATAAATAAACGGAATAAAGTTAAAAAAAATAACACCAGTGTCAACGTCTGCCCCAATTGCGGATTTGATCACAATGAACATGCTGCTGAAGCAGCTAAAGAAAATGCGATTAGCAAAGATAGAGAATAATTAAATGAAAAGAGCGGAACAATTACAAGACTTGTCGAGAGAGCATCATGGATCATTGGTGATGGCTAAACGCATTGCTGAGGTTGCTGAGTCTGGAGATGAAGCAGCCATTGCGGAGGCGATCGAAAAGGTTAAAGATT
This sequence comes from Cocleimonas sp. KMM 6892, assembly GCF_035798195.1. Classification (NCBI taxonomy): domain Bacteria; kingdom Pseudomonadati; phylum Pseudomonadota; class Gammaproteobacteria; order Thiotrichales; family Thiotrichaceae; genus Cocleimonas; species Cocleimonas sp. KMM 6892. Next base: position 1,130,200 of record NZ_JAPFBV010000001.1, read on the forward strand.
ACTACGAAAATGAGCTAGAAGTGCATTTTCAGCACGAAGAGCGAACCATTTTCGCCCCGATCTTTAAAGAGTATAGAGAGCATATTGGCATCGCTACACAGCTATTAAAAGAGCATGGTGCAATGCGAATGTTAATGCCAAAACTTCATGTGGCCAGTGCAAGAGAAGATCTGGCGGAGTTTGCAAGTATGCTAAAAAATCACACACGTATTGAAGAAAGAGAGTTGTTCCCGATTGTGGAATCAATCTTTAGTGATGAGCAGCTGGATGCGATCCTGAATTTTGTGCCTTTAGATTAATCATAAAAAAACCTCCCCAAAGTGGGGAGGTGGCTATCTGTTTTTTTATACTGTTTACACGAATGGAATCGTTTAGTGAATTAAGCCTTTTTCATGTAAGAGGCGCGAAGTACGATACGAGTACCATTAATGCGCCCTTCGATTTGTGAGGTGTCATCAGTAAGCGATATGCCTTTTACCAAGGTGCCGCGTTTTGCGGTGAAGTTTGCGCCTTGAATCACTAAATCTTTAACCAATGTGACAGAGTCACCATTATTTAATGCTGTTCCGTTAACATCCAAGGTTGGTTCATCATTATCTGCGCCTGGACCAACACCTGCCATTGCCCACTTTTTTGTCTCGTCTTCTAAATACATCATATCTAAAAGGTCTTGCGGCCAACCTTCACTTTTCAGGCTATTAAGCAGTCTCCATGCCATCACTTGAACGGCTGGTATCTGACTCCACATGCTGTCATTCAAACAACGCCAGTGGTTTGCATCCATGCTGGATGGGTCTTCAATTTGGGATTTACAGGTTTCGCAAATTAAGATGCTGGTATCAACTGTCGGGTTGGTTTCCGGTGGTACTACAAAAACACTCAGATCATTTTCTGCCGAGCATAGTTCGCATTTGCTTTCACTTCGGTCTTTTAGGGATTGTTCTAGGCTCATCTCTCTCTTCTCGCAATAGTAATCTGTTTTTGGGTGATGCTAAAAAAAACGGGATTATGCCACAGATGAAGAATCAGATGTTTAGGATTTTGGGCGCCAGATAATGGATTCGAGAGACCAGCCTTGTAAAACATCTGCAGGTGGAATTTTGCCTGTAACCGGGTTATCCCACTTGCCATTAAAGACATAGAGAATATTTGGTGTATTCGGAGCGTAGCACAGTACTTTTCCAGACATATCAGAATAGCCTGCCTGGCATTGCTCATTTTGACCGTAGGTATACACTTTATTGTAGAGTGTCCCAAGATGATGACCTAGGCTGTTCTGGATAATGTTGTCTTCAATAATCACTGAGTAAATGTTTTTGTGTGCCGCATCAGGGATGATATTCAATATGGTTTTTACGCCTTCTGAAATGCGTATTGCCGGAAATGGATTACCATCCTGAAAATTGACCTCTTCAACAACACTGTAATCGCTAAATGCCAAGGTCATCTGGTGCATATTGAATGATGTAGTGGCATTGATGGGACCAATACCATCTGCAGATAAGATTATGGTTTTATCTTCCACAGCTGCTGTGGTGTCTTGTTTGGCATCATCATTATCACAAGCTGTTAAGCCTAAAGATAAAATAAGGGTGAATAAGAACACTGATAACGTATTTTTAGATACGTTTAGTACTGCATTTTCCATAATAAATTTTTATCCATATATAGTTGCCTAACTATTGAGCATTCTCTCATAAAGCAATTACGAGAACAATCAGGCGAGAGTGTATATGGGGGACTTGATTGAGGATAAGTTCGATAATTTTGAACTTTCTTCGATGTCTGCTAACTAAAGGGTTTGATGTTATTTACACAATTGTTATTTTTTATATATTTCTATTGTTAGAAATGCATAAAAAATAAGCGAAAGAAAGTTTAAATTAAGCTTTATTAGCAAATCATCTTTTGCTAATATGCGCCGAAATTGGCACTTATCCCCCCTTTTGGAGTGTCAGAACGAGGAAGAAATTAAGATGTTTACTAATAAACCCCTTAGCGTTTATGGATTAACGCTAGCTGTGCTATTGAGTTTTGTATTCTCAATGTCAGCAAATGCAAGCCCACGGAATAAGAACAGCGTTATCACTAAAACGAAAACTGCTGAAGAAACCAGGCAGTTACAACTAGCATATAAAGCGTTGATTGCAGAGTTTGATAAAAAAGCAGCTTCTGTCAAAGCGAAATATTCATCAGAAAAGAACAGTGGTAAAGCCAAGTTAGTTAAAGCGTCTTTAACGGCGGCTAACTACTCTGATTATGATAAAAGCCTACATGTGACTGCTACTGCATACACTTCTCATGCTGATCAAACAGATAGCACCCCTAATATTGCTGCATGGGGAGATAGATTGAAGCCCGGTATGAAAGCAATTGCGGTATCTCGTGATCTTTTAAAAGTACACGGATTAAAGCATAAGCAAAAAGTGAGAATCAAAGGCCTGGAAGGCGAATACGTTGTGCTAGATAAAATGAACAAGCGCTGGCGCAAGAAAATCGATATTTATATGGGTATGAACAAACGTAAGGCATTTAAATGGGGTCGTCGAAAAGTAGAAATACTTTGGAACCAAATCTAATTTATACCCTCTAACGTTTAAAGAACATCCCCTTTGGCCTGCAACTTAGCAGGCTTTTTTTATGCCTGTTTTTAAGACAATGATTATTATCGTTTTTAGATTACTGGTATTTGCCCATAATTCTCAAGTTAATGGAATAGATTGTTGGCAATTATGAGTAAAATATTTAGCCCAAGAATCGCAACTAACGGTGATAAATCCATCATGCCTACAAGTGGAACAACTTTACGAATAGGTCTTAAAATAGGGTTAGTCAGGCTATTAATTAATGGTACCAATGGGTTGCCTTGAGCGTTTCCTACCCAGCTCAATACCGCCTGGATAATAAGAGCAATGATGTAAATCCATATTATGGTTTTTACCAATTCTCCCAAGGCAAACAGTAAGGTTTCAGGGAACATAATTGCACCCTTACTAATCAGAAACAGTAAACTTAGCTTTATCCAGGTTAACGCGTAAGCCAAAACAACCGCAGATGTGTCGACACTTCCGAATGACGGAATGAAACGTCTGAGTGGCACTAACACAGGGTTTGTTATTTTTACCAAAAACTGTGAGAAAGGGTTATGAAAGCTCGCGCGCGCAAAGCCCAGCAGTAGACGAATCACCACCGCACCGATATATAAAGAAAAAACGGTTTCTATTAAAAAGATAACGATTTGAGAGACGACTGAAAGTCCTAATATTGATAAACCTAACACTGATAACTTCTCCAGTTATTATTGGGTGATAATGTAAAAAAGGGAAAAAAGGCCCCAAAGTAGGGGGGTGGCTTTTTATATTTTACTTAATTCTTTCGAGCGAATTGCAGCTGCAACCAATGCTTCTTCAAAGATGCTAGGTAAGCCGCCATCTACAAGCTTTTTTAACGCTGCCTCGGTGGTTCCACCTTTTGATGTGACTCTTTGACGTAACACAGATGCATCATCGCTACTTTCTAAAGCTAGTTTAGCCGCCCCAAACGCAGTTTGTAAGACCAGTAAGCGGGCGTCTTCAGCGCTTAATCCCATTTTTTGCGCGGCTTCCTGCATTGATTCCATAACCAGGAAAAAATATGCCGGACCGCTACCAGATACAGCAGTAACCGTATCCATTAAACCTTCATTACCTAACCAAAGTGTACTTCCGACTGAGCGCATAATGCTTTCAGCCAGATTCTTTTGCTCTTCTGAAACTTGTTCATTTGCAAAAAGCCCTGTCATTCCAGACTGCACCAGCGAAGGTGTATTTGGCATACAGCGAACAACCGCGGGAGAATAACCTCCTAACCACTTTTCAAGATTTTCTAAATTAATGCCTGCCGCGATAGAAATAACCAAGGGATTTTGAGCCTCAAAGACTTCTGCGAGTGGTTCGCACACCATCTGCATAATCTGAGGTTTAACCGCAAGAACAACAACATCCGCACCATCAATAGCTTCGGCGTTATTTACATAAGAGTTTATAGCTGCCCAGTTTGCAGTAATCCCCGTCAATTGTTCTTCATTAGGGTCTGAAATACGAATGTTATGCTTACTGCCGTCTTGAACTAAACCTGCTATTAGATTGCGAGACATGTTTCCCGCACCAATAAAAGTAATCGTTTTTCCCATGCTATTAAGTAATCCCTGTGTGAATGTATTTTAGTATTCGCGTTGACCAAAAATGGCTGTGCCTATTCTAACCATGGTCGAGCCACCTGCAATAGCGGCTTCTATATCATTACTCATACCCATTGAAAGTGTATCAAGCTCTATCCCTAGTTCAAGGCTTAGTGCCTCTTTTATGGCACTGACTTTAGCAAATACGTCGAGTTGTTTGTCGAAGTCATCTTCAGGAGCGGGAATAACCATCAAGCCTCTAAGAGTCAAATGAGGCAGTTTGATAATTTCTTTCGCTACATTTGTTACTTCATCTATTGAAAGACCAGATTTACTCTCTTCTCCGCTGATATTCAATTGAATGCAAACAGAGAGTGGGTCTAGGTTTTCTGGGCGTTGATCATTCAGTCTTTGCGCTATCTTCAGGCGATCAATAGTGTGAACCCAGTCTGCAATTTCAGCGATTTTTTTGGTCTTATTGGATTGTAACGGACCTATAAAGTGCCATTCGATATCTAAGTCAGATAACTCCTGATATTTATCCCAGAGTTCTTGTACGTAATTCTCGCCGAATGCTCTTTGGCCGCATTCATAAGCTTCTCGTATTTTGGTGCTGTCGTGCTTTTTACTTACGGCGAGTAGTTTGACTGAATTTTCTGCACGATTATATTGCAGTGAATACTTTTTCAGTTTTGCACCGATTGTCTGGAGATTGTCACTTATTTGAGTCATATATGATAAATTTATGGCGTAAATGTCAGTAGTAATAGTTTTTGGCACTGGGGATAGTGCCCTAACTAGCATCTAAATAACAATGGAAACGATGTTATTAGAATAAAAGAATTTAAATACTGACTCCAATAATTAATAACAATAAATAAAAGTAGTCATTTATGGATATTACACAGTTACTCGCTTTCTCGGTAAAAAACAAAGCATCAGATTTACATATTTCAGCAGGGGAGCCACCGATTATTCGTGTCGATGGCGATATGCGTCGAGTCAACATGCCTGAGCTAGAGCACAAAGAAGTGCATAGTATGGTGTACGACATCATGAATGATAAACAGCGTAAAGCTTACGAGGAAAATTGGGAAACTGACTTCTCGTTTGAAATTCCCGGTGTGGCTCGTTTTCGTGTAAACGCATTTAATCAGAATCGTGGTGCAGCAGCGGTATTTCGTACCATCCCTAGTAAAGTACTTTCGCTAGAAGACCTAGATGCTCCGGCAATCTTCAAGAAGATTTCTGATAAGCCTCGTGGATTGGTATTGGTTACAGGACCAACAGGTTCTGGTAAATCGACTACGCTGGCAGCAATGATTGACTACAAGAATGAAACCGATCACGGTCACATTCTAACGATCGAAGACCCAATAGAATTTGTTCACAACAGTAAAAAGAGTTTGGTAAACCAGCGTGAAGTTCACCGTGATACACAAAGTTTTGATGCATCACTTAGATCTGCACTTCGTGAAGATCCAGATACTATTCTGGTTGGTGAGATGCGTGACCTTGAAACGATTCGTTTGGCGCTAACAGCGGCAGAAACAGGTCACTTGGTATTCGGAACACTACATACAACCAGTGCGCCTAAAACCATTGACCGTATTGTTGATGTTTTCCCAGCTGCAGAAAAAGACATGGTGAGATCAATGATTTCTTCATCGTTACAGGCAATCATCTCACAAACACTACTAAAACGTGTTCAGGGTGGTCGAGTAGCGGCACATGAAATATTGATTGGTACTAACGCAATTCGCAGCATGATTAAAGAAAACAAGCTGGCACAGATGCGTTCTGCCCTTCAAACAGGTGCGGCAGACGGTATGCAGACACTGGATCAAAGTCTACAGAAGTTAATGACCTTGGGTCATATCTCTCGTGATGTTGCTATGAAGAAGGCAGATAATCCACAAGCGATTATGGAACGAAGCTAATTTATTAGCCAAGCGGATAAAAGTCTGCATAAGAATGGCTTGTTGATACAAAAGCAATCACATTAAGAATAATAACGATTATAAAAGTGAAGAATAAAAATGGATAAAGAAAGCGCGATAAGTTACGTCCACCAGTTGTTAGATTCGACTCTGGATAAGAATGCATCTGACTTGTTTATTACTTCGATGGCTGCCCCATCAATTAAAGTTGATGGTCAAATGAAGCCTCTGTCGAACCAGAAGCTGAATGCAGAGCAGGCAGGTTTTATTGTTCGTTCGATTTTAAATGATAAGCAATTGAAAGAATTCGAAGAGCACATGGAGTGTAACTTCGCGATTAGCTTGCCAGGTAAAGCCCGTTTTCGTGTGAATACATTTACACAACGTGGTGCGCCAGGCATGGTTTTACGACATATCCCTGATTATATTCCTTCGTTTAAAGAGTTAGTGCTACCCCCTGTTTTGAAAGACATTGCGATGACAAAACGTGGTTTGGTTATCATGGTGGGTGCGACAGGTTCTGGTAAATCTACCAGCCTGGCTTCGATGATCGACTATAGAAATAAAAACTCAATGGGTCACATTGTTACGATTGAAGACCCGATTGAATTCACTCACGAGCATCATCAGTGCTTAGTGACTCAACGTGAAGTGGGTGTTGATACAGATAGCTATGAAATAGCGATGAAAAACACCTTAAGACAAGCGCCAGACGTTATTCTGCTAGGTGAGGTAAGAGATAGAGAAACCATGGAGTATGCGATCGCTTACGCAGAAACGGGACATCTATGTTTGACCACATTGCATGCAAACAGTACCAACCAGGCACTTGATAGAATTATCAACTTCTTCCCGGAAGAACGTCGTGATCAATTGCTTATGGATTTGTCATTAAACCTCAAAGGTGTGGTATCACAACGTTTGGTAAGAAAAATTAAAGACAATGGTCGTTTACCTGCTGTAGAAGTGATGTTGAATACACCGATGATGGCCGACTTGATTTATAAAGGTGATATTCCAGCGATTAAAGAATTAATTGCTAAGTCTAACCAGTTGGGTATGTGTACTTTCGATCAGGCGCTATTCCGCTTAATTGATGCCGGTATGATTACGGTTAAAGAAGGGTTACGCAATGCCGATTCGGTGAATGATTTACGTCTTCAGTTGAAGTTGAATAGCCGTCAGGCGAAGAAAGGTGATTTCTTTAAAGGTACTGAGTCACTTGCGATGGAAACATTGGACGAGTACACACCTAAGCTGTAATAAACCTTAGGGCTTAAGACAGTAGCGTTACTAGAATCGTTAATAAAAAAATAACTAATAAAAAATTACATTGATTGATCTTTCAAGGCTGAAAACATTATGAAACTAATCCCCTATCTAGAGCTCATGGTCAAAAGAGAGGCTTCTGACTTGTACTTAACTACAGGTGCCTTTGCTTCTATCAAAGTCATGGGAAGCCTTGAGAGCATCTCAAAAAATAAATTGATGCCTGGCGTTATCGCCGCATTTGCCAAAGAGTTGTTATCCGATAAAGAATGGGCCGTTTTTCATCGAACCAAAGAGATGAATAAAGGTGTTTCGGTCAGAGACCTAGGTCGCTTCCGAGTCAATGTCTACTTTCAGCGTGGCGAAGTATCGATGGTTATTCGTTATGTAAGATCAGATATTCTGGCTCCTGAAGCCTTGGGATTACCGGAAGTTTTAAAAGATTTGGTGATGAAAAAAGAAGGTTTATTCTTATTCGTAGGTTCTACGGGTGCGGGTAAATCAACATCGATGTCATCACTGATTCAATACAGAAATCAACGTGCTTCGGGGCATATTCTAACCATTGAAGATCCTATCGAATTTACTTACCGTCACGATAAATCCATTATCGGACAGCGCGAAGTAGGGTTTGATACGCACTCTTACGAGAACGCCATGCGAGAAGCCATGCGTGAAGCACCTGATGTCATTATGGTAGGTGAGATTAGAAGTACTGCAACCGTAGAAGCAGCGATGGGTTTTGCCGATACTGGTCACCTCGTTATCAGTACACTGCATGCAACAAACTCGATTCAGGCACTGGAACGTTTGATTTACTTGCTGCCTGCTGATCAAAAAGACCGTGTGTTAATGGATCTATCTTTGAACCTGAATGCGATCATTGCGCAGCGTCTTATTCCAAGTCTGGATGGTCGATATGCGCTTGCTACTGAAGTGTTGGTGAATTCACCGTTTTCAGCAGAAGTTATTCGAAAAGGACGTATGCAAGAGCTTAAAGATATCATCGAGAAAGGTGGCGCGGATGGTATGCACACCTTCGACCAGTCACTTGCTGAGTTATTTAAAGCGGGTAAAATATCTCGTGAAAATGCACTTGAACATGCGAGTTCTAAAAACAACCTTGAATGGATGCTTAGCTTTGACGGTAAAGCCGAAGAGCAGAATGAGCGTTCCATCAATAGTAAACCTGTATTATCTGGGGCCTTACCAGAGATTTCTTAAACCATTCTTTACTGAGCCTTCTTTGGATTCACTCTCAAGAAGGCTCTTTTCTCTTTGCTCTTAAAAAATACCACTTACTCAACAAACACCACTTACTCAACAAACACCATTAAAGAAACTTTTATTGAGAAATAAAGGTTTACTATCTATAGTAATAGCTCGCTTAATTTCTTTTATACAAAGTACGAGGAGCCTTACTTGAATATCAATGACTTGCTTTTTGATAAAAATAATACAGATGCCATTTCGGAATTTGCCAATAATTTTGGTGTCAATGAATCTGAAGCCAAAGACGCAATCTCATCTTTAGCAGACTCTCTTTCCCGCGGTCTCGGAGCAAATACACAAGAGGTTAAAGGCCTTGATAGCTTGATGGAGGCTTTAGAGAAAGGAAACCATTCCCGTTACCTGGATGACCCTTCTTTATTGGGTAAGAAAGAAACGACTCAAGAAGGAAACGACATCCTCGGTCATATTTTTGGCGATAAAGATGTTAGCCGTCATGTGGCGAAACGTTCATCGAAAGAAACAGGACTAGGAAGTAGTTTATTGAAGAAGATGTTGCCTGTTGTAGCAACAATGGTAATGGCTTCTTTAGGCAAGAAGATGCTTGGTGGTAGTAAAACTGCGCCATCTAGACAGGAATCTTCAGGCTTTCTGACTAATTTACTCGATGCCGATAAAGACGGTTCTATGATAGATGATGTTTTAGGTATGGCGTTTAAAGCATTTATGGCACGTTAAAAAGTACCTGATTCTGCATAAATTCTATATACATTTTCGAATAACAAAAACGTAATAACATTCAGAAGTGTGGAGGTGGCTATTTTCTAGCTGATAATTGCTTTGAAAATAACGAAAGCCACCCCCCCTACTTTGGGGCGGTTTTTTTAGTAATGCCTTGTGTAACGACAAATGGCTGGACGATTTAATCGTTAAATAAAGCTATTGACGATGTCATTAACGAAATGCCAACCTTTATCTGTTGGTTTATATTTTTCATTGTCGTATTCGATCAATTCTTTTTGTATTAATGTATTTAATTTCTCTTCAACATTAGAAAAAGAAAGCAGTGTTCTGGTCTCAAACAGCTCTTTAGTGAAGCCTTCTTTTAATCGCGCAGCATTCAACATAAATTCAAAATCAAGATCTTCTATGGCCAGTTTTTTCTCGCTGGAACGAGCTTTGCCATTAATACCTTCATCCATATATTTTTCTGGATGACGATATTTTGTGTGACGTTTAATCTCACCATCAGGCATGCTGATTTTTCCATGAGCACCAGCGCCAATCCCCAAGTAATCCCCAAACTGCCAATAATTTAGATTGTGTCGACACTGTTTGCCTTCTTTGGCATAAGCGGATACTTCATACTGATAATAACCAGCATCCGCTAGAAGTTTTTGACCTCGTTGTTGCATCTCCCAGAGTATTTCATCGTTTGGAGTAACCGGTGGAGAGTGATGAAATAGGGTGTTTTCTTCGATGGTTAATTGGTACCACGAGATATGAGTGGGGTTGGCATCTATTGATTGTTGAAGGTCGGCAATGGCTTGATCTATTGTTTGTTCAGGTAAGCCATACATAATATCCAGATTAAAATTATCGAAGCCTGCCTGTTTCGCAATGTGAGTCGATTTTTGTGCTTCATTTGCACCGTGAATTCTTCCTAACGCTTTCAGGTGCTTGTTATTAAAACTCTGGATGCCAATGGAAAGACGGTTGATTCCTGCTTGTCGATAAGCACTAAAACGCTCTTGTTCAAAAGTACCAGGATTAGCTTCCATGGTAATTTCTGTATTCGGGCGAATAGTCAGTCTTTCTCTTAAGCTGGATAAGAGTTGATCCATAGCCTTAGCTGAATACAGGCTAGGGGTTCCGCCGCCGATAAAAATCGATTCAATTGATCTGCCCCATATTTGAGGTAGTTCTGATTCCAAGTCGTTGATCAGTGCATCCGAGTATTGTGCTTCAGGGATTTCTCCCTTGGCTTGATGTGAGTTGAAATCACAATATGGACATTTTTTTACACACCAGGGGATGTGAACATAGAGGCTTAACGGAATAGGTGTCATTTAGGTTTTGATGCTATTTTATTTTTTACTGTCATTCTTGCTCTCAATATTGCTCTCAATATTACTAAGAGTAACAAAGTCTTTCACACTCAAGCTTTCAGCCCTTAAAGAAGGGTCTATGCCAGCAGCTTCAATTTGCTCGGTAGTCAGCATTTTCTTCAAATTATTGCGTAGAGTTTTGCGTCGCATTGAAAAGGCTTGTGCTACTAATCGGGACAAATGTTCCTCGTCATTAGCATGATGAGGAGGCCTGTCCCACGGTGTTAATTTTAAAATAGCAGAGTCAACTTTAGGCGGCGGTGAAAATGATTCCGGCCCGACAAAAAACAAGTATTCACAATTGCAAAAATATTGGACCATTACAGAAAGTCGACCGAAGGTTTTTGAGCCAGGATCCGCTGTTATCCGATTAACCACTTCATTTTGTAACATAAAGTGCATATCAGATATTTGATGTCTGTATTCAAGCAAATGAAAGATGAGTGGCGTGGAAATATTGTAAGGGAGATTACCTACTACTCTTAACTTCGTGTCACTGCTTTCATCTTGAAGTAAGGTTCTAAAATCGAACTTCAAAGCATCGACACCATGAATATTGAGTTTAGGATTATTCTTTTGCTGGAGTCGAGCAATAACATCTCTGTCTATTTCCACAACGTTAAGCGAATCTATTTTATCTAGAAGTGGAAATGTTAATGCGCCAAGACCTGGGCCGATTTCAACAATTTTTTCATTGGGTTTAGGGTTAATTTCATAGATCAACTTTTCAATCACAGAGTGATCGTTCAGAAAATGTTGTCCGAAGCGTTTTTTTGTTTTGTAGTCCTGCATGTATTTACTCCGGAAAAAATTAAGCCCCCAAAAAGGGGGCTAATTATAACCTGTTCTATCGCTTTGTTACTGTTTCTTTGCAAGAGATTAGTTAATGATTTTTAATTCAACGCGACGATTATTTGCACGTCCACTTTCAGTTTTATTGTCAGCAACAGGCTCTTTTTCACCATAGCCGCTTGCGGTTAGTTTGTTTGCATCAACGCCTTGTTTGATTAATTCAATCATCACTGAATTTGCTCTGCGTTTTGATAAGCGTTTGTTCACTAAAGCAAGTCCTTGATTGTCAGTGTAGCCAGCAACCTCAATATTTAAATTAGGGTTTTGTTTAATCGTGGCAGCTGCAGCTTTGATTATTGGGAGCGAGTTTGGTGTTAAATTTGCCGAACCAGTGGCAAAGTTAACACCTTTTAGTGTGATATTTTCGGTCGGAGTACAGCCAAATCCATTAACTTCTGAGCCAGCATCTGATGCTGGACAAAGGTCATTTGCATCGGCTATACCATCTTTGTCAGTGTCGACAATATTTGGACAGCCCTCTATATTTACTTCCTGTCCCGAAGGTGTTGCTGGGCACTTATCTTTGCTATCAATGACACTATCATTGTCAGAATCAGCCGTTGCAGCTTTTAGCTTTGCACTTAAATCGTCCTCTTTAGAGCTTAGGTTTTTATAAGCACTTTTCAGTGCATCTAATTCGCTGGTGGTTGCCATTAAAGTGGCTATTTTTTGGCTTTGCTCAGATGAGTTATTTTCCAAAGTCGAGATTTTTTCTAATAAAGACGTTTTTGCGTCTTCAGATTCTTTTAGCTTAGCTTGTAATTTATCTAATTCGAGTTTACGAGAATTCGCCGTTTGTTGAGCTGCAGAGAGTTCATCAAGTTTCTGCTTGAGTGCGGTATTTTCATCGTTCTTGGTTTTATAAGCACTTTTTAGCGCGTCAAGTTCAACTGCTGATTTTCCAAAAGCGGTTAGTTTTCTGGTTTGAGAACTAATGCTAGCAGTCGCTGTTGAGAGTTGAGATTTCAGTGTCTTATGGGAATTATCAAGCGCTGATAAGCGTTTTTTAAGTAATGCATTTTCCTCGTTGAGTTTTGAGTAGGTGCTTTTTAGTGCTTCTAGTTCTGCCGTAGATTTTCCTAAAGCAGTTAATTTACTCGTTTGTGTGCTGATATTAGCTGTGGCTGTTTCTAGTTTTGCTTGTAGTGATTTATGTGAGTTATCAAGTTCAGATAATTGTTTCTTAAGCGCAACGTTTTCGTCATTACGTTCTTTGTATGCGCTTTGTAATGCGGTCAGCTCATTGGATGCTTGAGTCAGCGCAGTAATTTTCCTTGTTTGCTCGCTTGCGTTTTTGTTGGCTAAATCAAGCTGGCTTTTAAAGCTAATACTGGCATCTTTTGCTGCACTCAGCTCTTTTTGTAACTTATCAATAGTTTCTTTGGCTTGAGTTGATTTTAATGTGATGGCTGTTTTTTCAGTATCGAAAAGTGTTTGAATGTTGGATTTTTCTTTATCAAGTTCGGCTAACTGTTGCTTAAGTAGCGTGTTTTCGTCGTTTCGCTCTTTGTATGTGTTTTTTAAAGCAGTTAGCTCGGCTGCTGATTGACTTAAAATATTGAGTTTCTGTAAGGTGCTGGCAGCTTCACTTTGTGTTTGCACTAACTGAGAACTCAATGACTTGTTAAAGCCATCAAGTTTCGAAAGGCTATCTTTGAGCTGCATGTTTTCTTCATTGCGTTCTTTAAAAGTGCTTTTTAATGCTGTGAGTTCGACATCTGTTTGACCTAATGCGGTTAATTTTCTCGCCTGATTACTTGCCTCGCTTTCTAATGACGCAAACTTAGACTGTAATGTTTTATATTCATCGTCTAATTCTGCCAGTTTCATTTTTAGTGTGGCTACCTCTTCGCTCCTATCTTTGTAAGCACTTTTAAGAGCCGTTAATTCCACATCGGATTGTCCAAGTGCGGTTAATTTTCTTGCCTGATTGCTAGATTCGGTTTCTAAAGAGGCAAACTGCGACTGTAGAGATTTGTAATCATTATCTAGTTTTTCTAACTCAGTTTTTAACGTGGTTGTTTCATCATCCTTTACTTTAAAATCACTTTTTAAAGTATTCAGTTCTGCATCACTTTGTTTTAAAGAAGTGATCATGAGAGCTTGAGACCCTGCCTGTTCTTCAGCAGTTGATAAGCGAGCTTGTAAATCTTTATTAGCAACTTCAAGGTTGCTTATTGTCTTGTTTAACTCTTCTAGTGCTTGTTTTTCTTTGTTTGCTTCAGTATCTGATTTGGCTTGTATGGCCTTGAAATCAGATATCTGTTTTTCTAGCTCGTTTACCTTTTCTTTTAGTGCGATGTTTTCATTACTACCGGCACTAATTATTTTTTGACTATCAGAGAATTGGTTTTGTGTATCTGCAATAACTTGATTCAATTCTGCAATTTTCTGTTTCGATGCCGATGATGCTGCATCATATTTTTGTTGTAAGTTTTGGAGTTTTTCGTCACTTGCGCATTTGTGCTGCGACTCTGGGGCTGATGTTTGAGTTTTGGCTTGAATAGGCGGAGCAGTATTGAAAAAAGGGCTTGGAGGTGGCAGTAAGCCAAGGGGTTCATTCTGAGTAGGGTATGGTATTACTTCTGGTATCGGCACAGGTTGTGGAAAACCGATATTGCTTCCTAAGTTTTCCATTGGGTAGATTGCATGAGGCATGTTTATTGGTGCAACAGGAACTGGTACGCAGTCTCCCCAGGCTATAAGGCCATGATTGTTTCCCCAGATGGGAGAGGGCATTTCAAAATTTTGTGGATAACCTTCTGCGTTACTTTGTTGAATTGTTAAGCCTAAAAAGCTGCTTATTAACAATGTTTTGATAGTTACGTGCATTAAATGCCTCCAAAATTATATAAATTATTCTCTGCCGCCTAGAGCAAAATCGCGACGTGCCGCGGCTATTGTGATTGTGAAACCAGCTATAACATCTATAAATGACATTATGGTTAAAAATAGAAATGTAGAGTCCCCTTTGTCGCCAATAGACCAGGGAAATACCATCCAGGATACAAGAAATCCTACAAATACAATGGTAGATAAAGTGTGATCTACGATTGAGATACTGGATGTCCGAGTTGATTTAAATATCTCGATATACAGTGTGATAAGACCAGTCAACGTTACTACATCACTCCAGGTAGGCTTCCAAACTGACCCTGATGGCAAACCAACATGGAATAACACATGATTTAATCTGTCAGGGAAGTAGCCTATTTGATGTAGCCCCCAGAATGCTATTAGTAAAAAAGCAAAAAGTGGAAAAATTTTAAAAATAAACATGCTAGTACCCTTCCTATAAAGGATTGTAATTTCAAGCGTGAAATTGTTCACAATCAAATATATACGAGATCTAAAGTTGATTCTCTTATTTCTCAAAAACTAGTCTACATTCAAGCCATATAACTACGTGTCATCAGTATACCTAAAGTTCAGATTGCATTCTCAAATTGGATTAATAAATAAGCTTGTTTGATCTTGCTTGTAAAAATACTGGCATCAATTCACTGATGAAAGGTACTAATCGCCTATTTGCTCTGACAGGTGGAATTCTTTCACATTACAACTCATTAGATAATTCTCACATGCTAAATGCGTATTGGACGTAAGCGGTAGATAGCCATCGACCCAATGTATGAAGCGATGATTATTTACACCTATTAACTTTGTATAGAGAGAAAAGTAATGAGAAATAAAACTACAACATACAAATGGGCATATTTACCGTTTGTTTTTAGTTCAGCAGCTATATTAGCAACTCAAGCTACAGCAGGACCTGTAGCAGGAAGTCAGCAATATCAAGATGCTAAACAAGTAAATAGAGCCAACCACGAATATGTTGGTGGTAACACACAGATTGGATTTGGTATTACAGATGAAGGTGATACTGACGTTGAATTCAATCAGGTACTTTCTGAAAGCGATAATCACAGCACAAGCGCTGGTTTATGGGCTGGATACGACTTGCAAGGCGACGAAAAAGGCCTGCTAGGTCGTGGTGCACAAATTAATCACAACTGGGTATCACGTGATGCATCAGGTCGTGCTACACGAGTTAATAAAGTATTCGCTGCTTATGATCGTAATGAAGATGATCATGAAAAAGCAACAGTTGGTTACGGCCAGGAAAATGAGCATTTATTCTGGGAAGGTCACGTAAGTAAAGGGCTTTCAGGCAGACAAAATACTCGAAGCAATGGCGTTTCTGATCGTGCATACGCATGGGGCGCTGGTGGTAGTGTTGGTAAATTCATTCCAGAAGCTAACTTGCGTGTTCGTGCTGGTTTAGATCATGAATGGAGCGACAAAGTTGGTGTTGGTGAGAAAGATGCAAGAAATACAACGCTTTCTGCTGGTATAGAAAAATTCTTCCAGGGAACAGGACATAGCGTATCTTTAGATGTAGCTGGTTCTAAGCAATCTGGTGGTTACCTAGATGGTGGAACAGATGATACTGATGTAACGGGTAGACTTGGTTATAAGTATGACTTTGGTGGTGCAAGTATTTATCAGCCTGATAGACGTTACCGTCGTGTTCGTGTAGAAGTTCCTGGAAAAGCGACTCCTCCACGTTATGTACAGAAGCAACAATTTAAGCGTGTTCCTACGTATAAGACTGTTCCTGTATATGGTAAGAAAACAGTTAAGAAGCCTTACAAGCAATTAGTAAAGAGCACTATGGAGCTTGAAGGTCAGACTTTCTTTAAATTGAATAGCTCTAAGCTTATTCCTTCTGCTCAAACTCGTTTGAAGCAAATTGCAGCTCAAATTCGTAAGTCAGGATATAAAGGTTCTATCAGAATTACAGGTAATACATGTGGTCTAGGTGATCCAGTATATGACCAAATCCTATCTGAGAAGCGTGCGAAAGCGGTTAAAAACTTCTTAATCAAGAACGGATTTAACCCTGATCATTTAGTTGCACGTGGTTTAGGTAAAGGACATCCAAAGTACCCACGTACTCCTGATCAAGACTTCAAAAACCGTCGTGTTGATATCGAGTATGTTTCTGAGAAGCAAATTTACAAAACAGGTTACAGAACAGAGACACAAAATGTTCAAACAGGTACACGTCAAGTAGCTACAGGCTTCAAGAATGTTCCTGCTGGTTCTAAGAATGTAATGATTGATAATGGTAAAGCGGGAAGTCCTCGTGTAGTTTGGAGAACAGAAGCAATACCTACATCTCCTGCATGGATCAAGCGTGCACTGCATAACAACATTAAGCATGATAGAAATATCAATACTTATGAGACAACTGAAGGCAGCACGCTAGGTAATAGTAACAATGGTCCAGTAGCTGTAGATGACTCAACTAAAGTATCTTGTAATGGCGGTCCGGTAACTATTAATGCACTAGGTAACGACAGTGATGCTGATAATGATGCATTGTCTGTAATTGGATTTACCCAGCCTGCAAATGGTACAGTTACTCAAGTGTCTAATGGTGTATTTGAATACACACCAAATGCTGGCACATGTGGAATAGATGATGAGTTTACTTACACGATTTCTGATGGAAATGGTGGTACGGATACTGCAACTGTAACGGTTTCTGTAGATGCAGAAGTAGATGATACTGTTAAAGCAGTAAATGATTCGGCTACCACTGACCAAGGTCAAGCGGTAACAATTGATGTGCTTGATAATGATGATGCGGATGCTTCAATTACACGTATCGTTACTGGTCCTTCTAACGGAACTGCAACTATCGTTAATGACCAAATCGTTTACACGCCTAATGCAGACTTCACAGGAACTGATACATTAACGTATGAAGTTGAAGATCCAAACGGCAACCTAGCGACAGCAACAGTAACTATTACTGTTAATGGTCCAGTTGACGATTCTGTTAATGCTGCAAATGACACCAAAAATACGGGTAAAGATGTACCTGTTACGATTGATGTGTTGTCGAACGATGATGCAGATGCAACTATCGTACCCGGCTCATTAAGCACACCTACAAATGGCGGCACAGTAAGTATTGTTGATGGTAAAGTTTTATATACACCAGCAGCGGGTTATGTCGGTACCGATACCTTTACTTACCAGGTGACAGATGCAGCCGGAAATGTTGATACTGCAACAGTAACGGTAACAATCACTGAAACGGATACTTCTGTTAATGCTGTAAACGATGCAAGAACAACTGATAAAGATACACCTATCAAGATTAATGTTCTCTCTAATGATGATGCTGATGCTGTTTTATTACCAGGTTCACTAAGCACGCCTGAAAATGGTGGCACTGTAAGTATCGTTGGTGGTCAGGTTCTATACACACCAGCAGCAGGTTATGTAGGTACAGATACCTTTACTTATCAGGTAAGAGATGCAGCCGGAAATGTTGATACAGCAACAGTAACGGTAACAATTACTGAAACAGATACTTCTGTAAATGCTGAAGATGACTCTGAAACGACTAATAAAGACGAGCCTGTCAAAATCAATGTTCTATCTAATGATGACTCAGATGCAACTATCGTACCTGGATCATTAAGCACACCAGAAAATGGTGGCACTGTAAGTATCGTTGGTGGTCAGGTTCTATACACACCAGCAGCAGGATATGTAGGTACAGATACCTTTACTTATCAGGTAAGAGATGCGGCAGGTAATGTTGCTACAGCAACGGTAACAGTTACAATCAAAGAGACTGATACTTCTGTAAAAGCAGATGATGACTCAGATGTGACTAACAAAAATACACCTGTAACTATCGATGTATTAAATAATGATGATACAGATGCAACTATTAAGCGTATCGTGAGCGGTCCTTCAAATGGAACAGCTGAAATTGTAGGTGGTCAAATTAAGTATACACCAGAGACTGGTTTCGTTGGAACAGATTCATTTACTTATGAAGTTAAAGATGCAGCTGGTAACACTGCTATTGCTACAGTAACTGTGACTGTTTTAGAGACTGATAAATCAGTTGATGCTAAGAATGATGTTAGAACAACAGATTTAAATACTCCTCTGACTATTGATGTTCTAAGTAACGATGATGATGATGCTGAATTAGTTCCTGGGTCGCTTAGTACGCCAACTAAAGGTGGAACCGTTAGTATCGTAGGTGATGAAATTAAGTACACCCCAGCAACAGGATTCATTGGTGTTGAAACGTTTACTTACCAAGTGAAAGATGCGGCTGGAAATACAGATATCGCGACAGTAACAGTCACAGTAGAGGGACCAGCGAATACGGCTCCGATTGCGAAAGATGATTCAGCTACAGCAGCTTGTAGTGCCATTAATATAGATGTGCTAAATAATGACACAGACGCTGACGCAGATGATGTTTTGAGTATTATTGGAGTAGATGGTGTAAGTATTGGAGCTATGGCTTCAATCGTAGGTGGAATGATCGTTTATACGCCTAACCCAGATACTTGTGGCAAAGGTGGTTCAGATAGCTTTACTTACACAATTTCTGATGGTGCAGGTCATACTGCTTCTGCTACGGTTGACATTAGTCTTAAAGGTGTGACAGGTGGAACTATTAATGCTGAGCCTGATGATGTTATGACGAATCAAGATACCTCTGTAGATATACATCCTCTACGTAATGATACTGGTTCGGGTATTAAAATCATCGCAGTTGATGCTCCTAAGAACGGAACAGTTACTTTTACTGGTAGTAAGGTAACTTACACTCCAAACCCAGGATACACAGGTTCGGATAGCTTCTGGTACGACATCGTTAATACGACAGGTCCTAATAAAGGTGAAGGCACTGCTGCATTGATCTATGTAGATGTTGTCGAAGGATGTGCTACTGGTTACAAGTGTAATTAAACCGAGTTAGTAGGATGTAAATTGATCAAGGATGATCGGAAAAGCCACAGTTTTTACTGTGGCTTTTTTTTGTTTATAGACTTCATAAAAAACTTAGTTTGAAATCTTCAAGGATATTAACGTTGGAATTCTTAGCTATGTTAAGCTTCTTAAAATTTATAAATCCCCTTTAATCATGTCCAAGAATAAAACGAGTAATACGCCAGTAAAAGCATCCAGAAAGCGACGATGGTTTCGTTTTCTAATTGAAATACTTTTAATCGTAGGGATAGTTGTCGGAATTCGAGCCTGGCAACAAAAAGACTTGGTGGGCGGAATTGCCCCAAGCTTTCAAAGTGTCATGATTGATGGCAAAACAGTGAATCTTGAAGACTATACGGGAAAGCCTTTATTGCTTCATTTCTGGGCGAGCTGGTGCCCTTTTTGTGAGTTTGAAGAAAGCAGTATTACCGATATTCAACAAGATTGGTCGGTATTGAGTGTTGCTTACCAATCCGGTGATAAAGACGAAGTCGTTAAGCACATGCAAGAAAAAGGCATAGAAAGCTGGCCAACAATCATCGATGCTGACAGTAGGTTGGCAGATCTATTTGGCGTTAAAGGTGTACCAACAAGTTACATTATCGATGGAAATGGAAATATACGATTTACAGAAGTTGGTTTAACGAGTGGATGGGGTTTAAGAGCAAGAATGTGGTGGGCTGATAAATTTAAAATTAAGAACGCTGATTAATAAAAAATGTGCCCATAAGTAGGGGGGTGTATAAACCCTTAATCTGCGTCTAATTTGCTAGAGATTTTCTTACTTCTTAGCTGGTTGTGGCCTTGAAAACACCCAGTTGCTATCTGTTGATTCTTTAGCATCAAATTTATAGCCATCCGAACCAAAGTCCTTGATATCTTCAGGATGCTCAATGCGATTTCTTAAAATGAAATCTGCCATCATTCCACGAGCCTTTTTAGCAAAAATAGCGATTACTCGCGTTTTTCCATCTTTAGTTTCTTTAAAATTAACAGATAGAATTTTGCCATCTAAAATCTTAGGCTTTACTGATTTAAAGTATTCGTTAGAAGCCAGATTGATAAGGACTTTTTCGGTTTGTCCTTCCAGGCTTTCATTTAACTGCTGAGTTATTTTATCGCCCCAGAATTGGTACAGATTATCACCACGTGGGTTTTTTAGCCTGGTCTTCATTTCTAGGCGGTAAGGTTGAATAAGGTCCATAGGACGAAGTGCGCCATATAGACCTGATAAAATTCTAAGATGATTTTGTGCGTAGGCTAAATCATCGTCGTTATAGCTCTCTTTTTGAATACCCGAATACACGTCGCCTTTGAAAGCAAATAGAGCTGCTTTGGCATTTTGTGTATTAAAGTCACGATTCCAGTCTTGAAATCGTTGAACATTCAAATTTGATATATTCTCGCTCACATCCATAAGCTCACTGACATCTTCAGAACTGAGCTTTTTAGCTTCATTGATCAGTAGTTGTGAATCAGCGAGTTGGTCAGGAAGAGTGTGAATATCCGAGGGTGTCGGGGTTTCAAAATCTTGTCCTTTGGATGGAGAGAGAGTAATTATCATAAAATTTATTCAGCCATTAATCTCTCATACTTGAGCATTAACTGGTCTTCGGTTTCTTCGTTGTTTGGATCTTTTGGAATACAATCAACTGGACAAACTTCAACACATTGTGGTTCATCGTAATGTCCCACGCACTCTGTACATTTGTCCTTATCTATTTCGTATATTTCTTCACCCATATAAATCGCTTCATTAGGGCATTCTGGTTCGCATACATCGCAGTTGATGCATTCATCAGTAATTAATAATGACATCTGAAATCCTTATTTCTTAGCTAGTCGTATATTTGGTGTGATTTTAACAGTACACCATTAAAAAAACAGTAACCTTTATCAATATATGCTTATATAAGGATGATAATGGGAAAAGCAAATAGAGAGTCTACACTATTTGTTTTTTAAGGCTTCATTCACTAGCGGGTGAACAAAGTTAGAAACATCACCACCAAGTGACGCAACCTCTTTTACAAGAGAAGAAGAGATAAATGAATATTCATCTGCGGGCATCATAAATATTGATTCAATATCAGGTGCCAGATTTCTATTCATGCTGGCAAGCTGGAATTCGTATTCGAAATCTGAGATCGCGCGTAAGCCTCGGATTAATACCATGGCATTTTCTTTTTTTGCAAAATCAACGAGTAACTCTTTGAATCCTTTTACTCTGACATTTGGGCAATCTGCTAATGCTTTCTCTGCCATATCTATGCGTTCTTCTAGAGAGAACTTAGGATTCTTTTTGGAGTTGGTTGCTATCGCCACAATAACATCGTCAAACATTTTTCCAGCACGTTGAACGAGATCAATATGACCATTAGTAATAGGGTCAAAAGTCCCAGGATAAATTGCTGTTTTATTGTCTCTATTAGTCATATCAATCTCTAACTTCAAATGTTTGTTTAACTCTATCTATTAGAGCGCCATTACTGCATCAGCTTCAATTTCAACACCTTTAGGCAGCGCTGATATTTGTAAAGCGGCACGCGCAGGATAAGGTTGTGACATAAACTCAGCCATGACTTCATTCACAGTTGCAAAGTTACTCAGGTCCGTTAAGAAAATATTAATTTTCACAATATCGTTAATTGTTCCACCTGCAGCTTCTGTTATAGCAGCCAGGTTTCTGAAGACTTGGCGTGCGTTTTCAGCGAAATCGCCTTCAACAACTTCCATTGTTTCAGGTACTAAAGGAATCTGCCCTGAAATATAAACCGTATTGTCAACTTTAACAGCTTGAGAATAAGTGCCTATAGCTTGAGGTGCATTTGTCGTTGAAATTATTTCCTTGCTCATTTTAAATCCTAATAATGTATTAACTGGTTTTTTCGAAAACTCTGGCAACATCAAGTACATGATGTAGGTTATTTATAGCTTCTGCAATTTTTCTAAGGTGAGTTGCATCGCTAACTTGTATTAAAAAATACATGTCTTTTATATCACGATCACCGCTGATATTTATATCTTCTATATTAACCTGCATTTTCTCTAACAGGTCAGTAATGTGTGAAAGTACGCCAACCCGATTTCTTACCTGCACATTTAATGCAGCAAGAAAATGGCTTTCCTGGCTAGTATCATCAACCCAGGCGATACTGAAAATATCTTTTTGATTGAGGCGTGAGTTACGTGATAAAGCGGGACAATTTGCACGGTGTACTTCTAAGCCACTTTGCTCATCAAGCCTTGCGACGATCATATCATTCGGGATAGGGTAGCAGCAGGGCTGTAAGTGTACAGCAAGCCCTTCGGTTCCTTTGATGAGTAATAGCTGGTCTTTGTTTTCTTCTTCGCTGAGTGGAATCAATCGATCATCATTAAGTAAACGTCTAGCCACTAACTTCGCCGATTGGCTTCCTTTTGCTACGCTGATATATAAGGCGTCAGTGTTTTTAAGGTCGAGAGCCTTGAGTGTTAAATCAAAGTTTTCTTTAGGTATGGACTTTAATGTGTGGTTATAAGGTTGTAATGCTTTATCAAGGATCTGTTTGCCTAAAGATAAGAACTCATGTGTTTTACGTTTATTTATCCAGCCGCGAATAGACGAGCGGGCTTTTGCCGTAATCACATAATTTAACCAGGACGAATGAGGCGTAGCTTCTTCATCGGTAAGAATTAAAACCGTAGCGCCATTGGGTAATGCCGTATTGAGTCTCGCAGGTTCACCATCGATAACTGCAGAAACACATTTGTCACCAACTTCAGTATGAATTGAGTAAGCAAAATCAATGGGGGTTGCACCTTTGGGTAAAACTTTTACTTCCCCTCTGGGAGTTGATACATATATCTCGCTCAAGAATAAATCAGCTTTCATGTCCTCCAGAAATTCTGCGGCATTCCCAGTAACTTTCTGTATTTCTTCGACTTGCTGTAACCATCGATTGAGATACATTTGTGACTTATCGGAAGACTTTAGTAATTCTGGATAGCGTTTAGGTGCCACGATACCGTATTGTGCAATCTGGTACATTTCATGGCTTTGTATTTGTACAAAAATCAGCTGTCTTTGAGGCGTTAACAGAGCAGTTTGCAACGCTTGGAAACCATAGCCTTTAGGGGTTGCAATGAAATCTTTAAAAGAGCCCAGTTTAGGGTGAAATAGCTGATGTAGAATGCCTAATGTCAGATAGCATTCGTTGGTTGTATCAACTAAAACTCTAACTTCAAGCGCTTCTTTGCTATTGATGATGCGCTTTCTACCATTACTTCTTTCGATGCGTTTGTAAACTTTGTAGATGTTTTTATTCCAGCGGAATACTTGAGCTTTAAGGTTGTTTTCAGATAAGGCTTGGGAAATGTTAGAAACAATTTCCTGATGTTTTTCTTCGTTATCCGCATTAAATTTTTCTAATGCTTGTGCCAATAGTTTGGCGCGCCAGGGGTGTAAGTGTTTGAAGGCATTGATTTGTAGATCTTTGCGCATGGTGTTCATTCCCATGCGTCGGGCTAGTGGTACATGAATGTCTAAGGTTTCTTTGGCGATTCGTCGGCGCGATGCGGGGCTTCTTACGCCCAGTGTTTTAACATTGTGTAATCGGTCGGCAAGTTTAATCAAAACGACTCGATAATCTTGAGTCATAGCAGCCATCATCTTCTGAAAGCTAGCAGCTGCGGCTTCTTGTTTGGTGTTAAATTCACCACCTGCAAGTTTTGTAACGCCGTCAACCAGGTCGGCAACTACTTTGCCAAATTGCTTCGTTATATCTTCTTTGGAAAAATCGGTGTCTTCAATAACATCATGTAGCAACGCGGCACAGACAGTGTCGGCGTCCATGTGAAATTCTGCCAGTGTGTGAGCAACTTCGAGGGGGTGGAAAATATAAAATTCGCCGGACTTTCTAACAACGCCTTCATGTGCTTCTGCGGCTAAAAGAAAAGCGCTGTAGACTCTACTGATGTCTTCAGCGCTCATGTAGCGCGAAACTACCTCCGTAAGATCGGATGCCTTAATGAGAGGTGGTTTGGCTTCCTCGGACATAATCTAGTGCTCTTTACTCAGCTTTTAAAAACTAAGGTGCAAGGAAGCTGAATAAAAAACTTATTAACCAATACTAATTTCAACAGGTTCTTGAGACTGGTCTTGATCTAATGTCATTTCATGAGGAGCTTCTAATTCAGCAGCGCTTTCTACGCTCACGTTTTCTGCGATCTCACGTAATGCAATAACTACAGGCTTGTCGTTATCTTCTTCAACAAGTGGTTGAGCGCCATCGGCAATATCTCTTGCGCGCTTAGAGGCTTTTAATACTAATTCGTAGTTTGTGTCTACAAACTCTAAACAATCTTCTACTGTTACACGGGCCATGATTACACCTTTAAAAAATTCATTAAAATATAACCTCCAGTATAAACGCCAAACTATAAAAAGATAAGAGTTAGTTAGCGATTATCCGACTAATAGAGCGCTAATAATGGATTAATTTTATGTTATTCTGCTTTTTTTCTATCCTGAGACCTAAAAGTGGCAAAAGTGAAGAGTGACAAGACTTTTTTTCATGGGAAATCTGAGAGTACAGGTGTCCTTTTAATTAATCTTGGGACACCGCAAGAACCGACAAAATCCTCCGTCAGAAGTTTTTTGAAACAGTTTTTGTCCGATGGTCGTGTGATCGAAATACCAAAGTTAGTGTGGCTTCCTATTCTGTACGGATTTATTTTGCCGCGACGCCCGGAAGCCAGCGCAAGAAATTATAAAAAAGTCTGGATGGATGAAGGTTCTCCTCTGATGCATTACAGCTTACGTCAACAAAAGCTATTGCAAAAAGAAATGGAATCCCGATTTAGTGGTCCGGTGCATATCGAATTAGCCATGCGCTATGGCGATCCAGATATACAGGCAGGCATTGATAAACTCCAGGAAAAAGGCGTAAGACGAGTACTTATTTTGCCTTTATATCCACAGTATTCAGCCACCACAACCGCCACCAGTTTTGATGAGATTTTCAAAGTCTTCAGTGCTAGACGATGGATACCAGAACTACGTTTTGTAGCGCAATATCATGATCATCCCTCGTATATCAACGCTTTGGCAGAAAGCGTGAAGGATTTTTGGAAAACGAATAAGCGAAGCGAAGTATTGCTCATGTCTTTCCATGGTTTACCGAAGAGAAATTTAGAATTGGGAGACCCTTACTTTTGCCATTGTCACAAGACGGGGCGGTTACTGGCAGAAAAACTGGGCTTGAAAGAAAGTGATTGGAAACTTACCTTTCAGTCTCGATTTGGCAAGGCAGAGTGGCTAAAACCTTATACTGATAAAACCCTTAGTGAAATGCCTGCCGAAGGGATTAAATCAGTTGATGTTGTTTGCCCGGGTTTTCCTTCTGACTGCATCGAAACACTGGAAGAAATTAACATGGAAAACCGCGGATATTTCATGGAGGCCGGAGGTCAGGATTATCAATATATTCCTGCATTAAATGATAACCCGGAGCATGTAAAAGCGTTGGCAGATATCGTTCAGCAGCATACTCAAGGCTGGGCTGAAACAGAAAGTGACTGGCAGGCTTCAAGCGCGGAAAAACAAAGTGAAATTTCCAAGAAGCAGGCGCAAAAACATGGGGCGAAACTATGAGTAACGCGGTCTCCACAGATCAAAAAATCGGTTTGATTTTGATTGGGGATGAACTGCTTAACGGTTCTCGTCAAGACAAGCACATGGCCCATGTAATAGAGATATTAAAAGCCAGAGGAATGTCTTTAAGCTGGGTCAGAATGATTGGGGATACTCGCGAAGAAATCGTGGCTAATTTGAACCAGACCAAAGCCCTCAATGATGTGGTTTTCAGTTTTGGCGGCATTGGTGCCACACCAGATGACCAAACCCGAGCGGCAGCCTCTGAAGCGTTTAATCAAAAGTTTATTCGTCACCCTGAGGCAAAAGCACTTATTGAAGATAAATTCGGCGAAAGTGCGTATCCGAGTCGGATATTAATGGCAGATTTGCCCGAACACGCCACAATGATTCCTAATCCGGTTAATCAAGTGCCAGGTTTTAAAATTGAGCATCACCATTTTGTGCCCGGTTTTCCTGATATGGCTTGGCCAATGGTTGAATGGGTGCTTGATACTTATTACGCCCACTTAAAAAATGATACGCCTAATGTCGAATGGCGCTGGGATATTCTGGGTACG
The DNA here is from genome assembly GCF_035798195.1 of Cocleimonas sp. KMM 6892. Lineage (NCBI taxonomy): Bacteria > Pseudomonadati > Pseudomonadota > Gammaproteobacteria > Thiotrichales > Thiotrichaceae > Cocleimonas > Cocleimonas sp. KMM 6892. The sequence continues at coordinate 1,156,770 of NZ_JAPFBV010000001.1, forward strand.
CCTGAGAGTGTTTTGTTACCGATGATGAATGAATTATTAAAGGAGTTCGAAGCGGTTAATTTATCAAGCTTGCCGAGCACAGTGAGAAGAGGTGATTTAATTGATTTTGGATTGAAAGGCCCAGAAGAAGATGTCACCAAAGCGGCCAAATGGCTGGAAGAAAAATTACAAGCAATGGATGTTGCTTATAAATTTAGAGAGGCCAAGTAGTTTGTTTTTTGTTGTAGTGATTAGTGTTGAATGTCGAATAAATTTATTGAAGACTATGCTGAACCCCTCTTATGCGGCCTTTATCAATAAAGCGATTAATAAGTTAGTCCTTAACCAAATAGCGCCAAACAAGAAAGAAAAAAAGGCCTGTAAGTGGGGGGGTGTCATTGCCTTAAATAAAAGCACTGATTTTTCAGGTGCATACTCATGAGTCAGCAATGCGGGATTAAATTTACCGCTTCACTGATGCACCCTAAATACTGGCTTACATGGATGGGTCTCGGTGTTTTTTACTTGATCTCATATATGCCTGCGTCTGTGCGGCACATGGTCGGTCGCAGAATTGGAAGCTTCATGTATAGAAGTCCACGTCGAAGAAATACGGTGATTTCAAATCTTGAGATTGCCTTCCCTGAATTAAGCTCAGAAGCATTAGAGGATTTAGCCCAGAAAAATATGGAATGGTATGGCTGTGGTTTAATTGATTACAGCTTAATTATCTTCACCAGTCGCAAGCGCTTAAGCAAGTTTATCGAGATTGAAGGGAAGGAACACATTGAGCAAGCCGTTCAAAATCAACAAAATGTCATCATCTTACTTGCCCACAGTGTGATGCTGGAGTTTGCGCCAACGGCCATCGGCGCAGAATATGACATCTTCGGCTCCTACAAAACTTCTAAAAATCCGGTGATGGATTGGATCATCGCGAAAAGTCGTTGCCGCCATGCCAGCTTGGTCGTATCCAGAGATGAGGGTTTGCGAAAACTGGTGAAATCAATGTCGCCCGGAAGGTTGATGGTGTTTCTGCCAGATGAAGATTTGGGTCTGGATAATTCAGTGTTTGTGCCTTTTTTCAGCAGACAGAAATCAACACTAACAACAACCGCGCGTTTGGCAAAAATGGGAAAGGCTGTAGCACTAACTACATTTGCTTACTATGATAAAGATAAAAGAAAATATATTGCCAAAATTTCTAAGCCATTAGAGAATTACCCCTCTAAAGATGCCGCTGCTGATGCACAAAACATGAATCAAGCACTTGAAGCTATCATTAGACAACACCCAGAGCAGTATATGTGGTCCATGAAATGGTATAAAACACGCCCAGAGGGCGAGGCAAAAGTGTATTAAATGGCAATTTTATTTCCCGTTCTATTCCCTATATTCGTATTAATTCTTGTTGGTTACCTGTATGCCAAATTTCGTCATGTCGACATGGAATTTGCCAACCGTACCAATATGGAAATCTTCATACCTGCGCTCTTGATCGAGGCCCTATCCCGTAAAAGTTTTAACTTGATAGATTATCAATTGCTTGCCATTGCAGGGTTGCTAGTGGTGTTGCTTTCAGGCGTATTGGCTTACGCCTTTGCCAAAGCGTTTAAACTATCGGTTCCTATGTTTGTCCCTTCCATGATGTTTAATAACTGTGGAAATATGGGATTGCCATTGGCTATCTTAGCATTTGGAGAAGAGGCTTTAAGTGCTGCGGTGGTGTTGTTTCTAGTGTCTAATCTACTGCATTTTACTTTAGGTACTTATATCGTTGGCGGTAAAATATCCTGGTGGAACCTACTCAAAATGCCGGTAAACATCGCCACTATTATCGGTTTGGTGATTAGTTTCACGCATTGGGAGATGCCCGAGGTTATCCATATTCCAATTCAAATGTTGTCGCAAGTTGCGATTCCATTGATGCTGGTGTCATTAGGCGTGCGCATGACGACGGTCGATTTAAGTGCATGGCGCTTAGGAATGATAGGGGCAATTTTGTGCCCACTATTTAGTATTGTAGTTGCCTTTGGTTTATTGCTCTTTATGCCGATAGAACCTGCACAGCGTGTACAACTGTTGATATTCGCGACTCTGCCTCCTGCTGTTTTGAATTATATGTTTGCCGAAAAATACAATCAGCAACCAACTGAAGTGGCATCTATGGTCGTTGTTGGCAATGCTCTGTCGCTGTTCACATTGGCATTGATGCTACTGTATCTCGAGTAAAGTTTATCCGTTTAGCTTGTTGCCAATCCTTGGTTTAGGATTGATAATCAACTCATTAAAAATTAGTCAGTGAAATTGTCATGAGTAAGTTCTGGAGTAAACGCACACACGAGCTCAGCCCTTATACGGCCGGAGAACAGCCGCAAGATCAGCAGTATACAAAACTCAATACTAATGAGAATCCCTACCCACCATCTCCATTAGCGATTGAAGCAATGCGGGCGGCCTCTGGTGAGGCGATGCGTTTGTATCCCGATCCGAATTCATTCGAGCTAAAGAAAGCTATTTCTGAATACTATTCTGTCTGGACAGATCAGGTCTTTGTAGGGAATAGTTCAGATGAAGTGTTGGCGCATGCCTTTGTTGCCTTACTCAAGCACTCTAAACCGCTACTGTTTCCTGATATCAGCTATAGCTTTTATCCTTCTTACTGCAAATTATTTGATATCAATTATAAGCAGGTTCCACTTGCAGATGATTTTACGATTGATCTGAATGATTACAGTGAGGCCACGGCAGATGAAGTGGGATCAATCATCTTTCCGAACCCCAATGCACCCACAGGTATAGCATTAACGCTGGTTGAAATTGAAAAAATTCTTAAAGCCAACCCGGAATCGCCGGTTGTGATTGATGAAGCCTATGTTGATTTTGGCGCGCGTACCGCCATTTCCTTAGTCAACGATTACCCTAATCTATTAGTGACTCAAACATTTTCCAAGTCTCGTTCATTGGCGGGTTTACGTGTTGGTTTTGCGATTGGCTCGGTCGAAATGATCGAAGCGCTGGAAAGGGTGAAAAATTCATTTAACGCTTACCCATTAGATAGAGCAGCGATTGCCGGTGCAGCAGCTTCAATAAGAGACAGAGCATATTTTCAAGAGAGCTGTTCCAGAATTATAAAGACGCGTGAAAGAGTATCTGATGAATTATCAGACTTAGGTTTTACCGTGCTGCCGTCTAAAGCGAATTTTGTGTTTGCCAAGCCAGAAAAAAACGCAGAACAACTGTATCTGGATTTGAAAGAAAACGGTGTACTCGTGCGTTATTTTAATGCGCCCCGAATCAATGGGTTCTTGCGAATAACAATTGGCACAGATGAAGATATGGATGTGTTTATGGGTAAACTTAAACAGCTTCTTTAGTTTAAGTATAAATAGTTGAAGTATAAATCTTCCTATAAGACACTAAAAATACCGAGCACTGTAAAAAAAAGTGCCTCAAAGTAGGGGGGTGGCTTATAAATATCGCCCTGCTTTAATTGGTTTATTTAACGGCTCAGTTGCCGAGTATTCCTGAGTATTCGTCCGTTGGATCAGAGAAAAGGTCTTCAATTTTCCGATACAAAATAAATTGGCGGAGTTCATATTCAATTTCTTCAATCACGTAAGTACTTTGACTTTCCATCAAAAAATCAAGATCTTCGCCAGTCGAATAAAAAGAATCTGAGAGTGCATACGTTGCTGGTGCAGATACACATAGGCATAGCACAAGACTAAGTTTTATTAAGTAATTCATTTCAAGCCCGAAATTTTTATTTGCTAATTGTTAGTATTGGTTCACATTATATTAATTCATATTGTTTCTTTTGTGAAGCGTTGAATCACGCTATAACAGGCTTTTAGCGAGCTTTCTCTGGTTTAATAAATCGATTTATCTTTCAAGTAATTTACCAACTGACGCCCTTAGCAGTTTGATTGCATCTTTCTTCCCACTGATGTTTCCCGCCATTCTCTGAGTCAGCTCTTTCCAGTTATTTTTTTGTAAAACTTTGATGATTAGGATGTGCTTTTCATTTGCCGTTAACTCATTGTTTTTTGGTAATTTACGTAGCGTGAGTTCCCATATTAGTGCGAGTGTATTTTCATAGCCTCTGAAGTCGTTGGCAAAACCATGTAACTGAGATATAGAAAAAGCCTCCAAAGTGGGGGGGTGACTAAGCTTATTAGATAAGTCAGATACTATTGCGAAGACCAAGTCGGGATCTAAGTCTCGGAAAGGGTCGCTTAAAAGATGAGGAAAGTTTTGTGCGAAATTATTCTGGGCTTTGTTTAATAGCTCTATTCCATCTGTTGATTTTGGTTTTAACATCACAATAGAGTGTGAACCGCTACTGGCGTCACGCTTCATTCCTAAATAAGCCGAATGAAATCCTGAAGACTGCCAAAAGTGTAATAGCTGCGTGGTAGCGCCAAAACTGGTGCTGACGTAATCTGCAGTCGATGATTCCACCAGTTTATCTAAGAGGAAACTACCGATACCTCGGCCTTGCAATTCTGGGTGGACTGCAATACGACTGATTCTGTCGCCAGAGAGTTGAGTGGCAGATTCTACGCCCGCATTGACTGACAGCGATTGCGCAACAAGGTGGCCTTGTATACGTCGTTTTCCTGCAAAAATATCCGCGCTTAAGGTCTTATCAATTTCTCCTTCACGAATGATCAACGCAACCGCAATAATGAGATTATTTTGCGTTACGGAATAAAGCGTTGCTTCATCATCATCGAGTAGATGCATTAAGTCTGAAGGTTTGGTTTGGTAATGTGCGCCGACTAACAGGCCAAAGATCGCCTTGAGTTTGTCATCATCTGTTATCAATTCAGCTTTATTGATATTCGAAAACTCACAGTCTGCTAAATTTAGTTTTTTATCAAAGTTCTTGGGTAAATCACAAGGTTCTGCATCGAGTAATAAGGCATCAAAGGTAAACTGTTCGAGTGAGTCATTCTCGTTCCAGCGTATCGGTGTGTTCAGATGAAAGCTGTTCCAGTCTGGCGTTTGTGTGTCTAAGACCTTCTTGAAATTAATGGAAAAACCACGGCCACTGCCTTCGTATCCATGTTGCGTACTGGCAAAAACAATTCTGGAATAGTGAACGAGTAGTGCAGTCAAAATGCTGACAGGAATCGCTGCGGCTTCATCCACTAAGACTAAATCTGCTTTGGATTTATCTCGTTGTAAATCATCAGGTGAGTAAAAGCTGATAGCATTATTCTCGACAGCATCAGGGTTTATTCTGGTTGCATGTTGAAAAACCATGGCGGAGATTTTTTTGCTGGGGGCGCAGACAATGATTTTCTCATAACCTTGATTGATTAATTCTGCTGCGGCAATTCCCAATGCAGAAGACTTTCCTCTACCACGATCAGAGCTTAAGACTAAAGGCCTGCGTCTATGGCCTTTAACGACTTGTATGATTGTTTCTACGGCTTGTTTTTGTTCTTGTGTGGCATAAGTTGTAGAGTTGGTTTCTTGATATCTAGCTATCTTGGCGATTGGCTTTGGTAGTTCTGAAAGCGATGTGTCCTTGGCATTGATGAATAGAGTGCTTTTAGAAGCTTCGAGCAAACGATCAAAACGTGTCAAAAATAAACTGTTTTGAGCGGTATCTTGTGATTTTAATAACAGTAAATATCCACCGCAACGAATGGTGCCGGCAATCGCGCCAAATGCATTGGGATCAAACATGCGATGTGAATGAAAAATAACGGCATCACATTCTTGTCCGAGATAACTGTTTGCCTTTTTCGGGTCTTCAAGCTCAATAGCGTTTATATTTGCCACGATTCTTTTGGCAATCGCAACACATTCGTCTAACTCGCCAGAAATGACCAACAGATGTCGGTCTTCTGAAATGAATGTGAATGATTTAGTCATGGGTTTAATCGAACGTGTTAAGTCATATTCCAGCGATAGTGGGAAGTAATCGGGTAACGTCGATCTTTACCAAACGCGCGTTTGGTGATGCGGATACCTGGCGCTGATTGGCGACGTTTATACTCGTTGAGTAATACCATATTCGCGACGCGCTCAACCATTTCGGCATCGTAACCCTGGGCAACGATATCGTCGACGCTTTGGAATTCTTCGATAAACTTTCGCAGTACTGCATCAAGAATATCGTAGGGTGGCAATGAATCTTCATCAACCTGATCGGGCGCTAATTCGGCAGAAGGAGGGCGAGTGATGACTCTGTCAGGGATGATTTCCTTATAGACTGGATTCTCTACCGTGCCATCACCAATCTCATTTCTATAACGGGCCAAATCATACACCGCTGTCTTAAATACATCTTTAAGTGGAGCGTAGCCACCAGCCATGTCGCCATAAAGGGTGGCATAGCCAACAGCCATTTCACTTTTATTACCGGTGGCGAGAAGCATTTTTCCCAGTTTATTGGACATCGCCATCAGCAATACGCCGCGTGAGCGAGCCTGGATATTTTCTTCGGTTACATCGCGTTCCAAACCTTCGAATTCAGCAGATAAGGCAGACATAAAGCTTTCGAAGATATTCTCAATCGGTATTTCACGATATTTAACGCCTTGAGTTTTCGCCTGTTGCGCCGCATCGTGCTTGCTAATGTCAGCGGTATAACGAAACGGCATCATAATCGCTTCAACATTTTCTGCGCCCAATGCATCGACGGCAATTGCCAAGGTTAGTGCTGAGTCTATGCCTCCCGAAAGCCCAAGCATCACGCCGGGAAAGCCATTCTTGTTAACGTAATCTTTCACACCAAGCACAAGTGCATCGTAGATGTTTTTAAGGGCGTGTTGCTCTGCTGGCTGTATGGGTTTTTGGGCTTCCTGCTTAAGTAGTGTGTGAGTAAATAGTCCTGACTCAAAGCTTGGGGCTTGTAATAAAAGCTCACCTTTTTGACTGAAAATCAGTGACTCTCCATCAAAAATCAATTCATCCTGCCCACCTACCAGATTGGCATAGACGATATCGATTTGATTTTTGCTGGAGCGTTTCTTAAGTAATTCGATACGCTCTTTGGTCTTATTGCTACGAAAGGGTGATGCATTCAACACTAAAAGTACTTCCGCGCCTTCTGCTTTAGCTACTTTCGCAGGTCCTTTGCGCCAGATGTCCTCACAAATGAGCAGGCCTACTTTATGTCCGTTAATTTCTACAATACTACTGTTTGGTCGATGACTATCAGTGGCTGAACCTCCACGTCTGAAATAACGTTTCTCATCAAATACGCGGTAATTTGGTAAATGTCGCTTGGCATATTCGTGGATTATTTTGCCATCTTTTAAAACACAGGCCATATTGTAAAGGCGTTTTGCACGAGTAACGGTCGCGCCAATCACAACGGCAATATCAGGTGCGACCTGCGTTAGGTCTTGCAGCATGGTTTCGACTTTGCGTAAGAAGTTTTGTCTAAAAAGAAGATCTTCAGGCGGATAGCCTGTTATCACTAGCTCAGGGAATAAAACAACATCCGCATTCTGTTTTTGTGCTTCCAGAATGGCATCTGAAATCATTTTGAAATTTTGCTTAAAACTACCAACGATAGGATTAATTTGAGCGATAGAAACAGTTAGAGACATTGCGTAAAGCCTTCAATTAAGAAGGCTTTAATTTTATTAGTCTTTTAATAACATAGCTACTGAAAGTATTGCCTGAAAACAGAGCTTATAAAAAGTGCCTATAAGTAGGGGGGTGACTATGAGTAAATTGGTTAACTCATAAACCCAAGATCATTGGTGTCGAAATTACTTAGATTAGGGAATATCTCATTCATATCGCTGTCTGACATTCCCATCCATTTGGCTAATGTTGATCCATATTGGTCGACACCATATTTGGGGATGAAGCGTCCGGTATCCTGAGCATCATCGGGTCCGTCAATAGTTAGATTAATCGGATCGCCGTGTACTTGGCCGCCTTTAACTGCATCACCCATGATTATATTGTGACCTGCCCATGCGTGGTCTGTTCCATCACCGTTAATGCTCATGGTGCGACCAAATTCGCTGGCGGTGAAGGTTGTAACGCTGTCTGCAATTCCAAGTTCTACGGTTGTGTCATAGAAGCTTTTTAGGGCGTCGTTGAGCTTGCCTAATCGCTCTGCATGGTCGGCTAATTGATTGCCGTGTGTATCCCACCCTCCTAGTGCGACAAAGAATATCTGGCGTTTTTGCCCAAGGTTCTCGCGAATAGAAATCATTTTTGCTGCCATCTTTAATTCAACAGCTAACTCATTGTCACTTGGGTATTCGGTTGTGATTTCTTGCGCCTGAGCAATTTGTTCTATTAATGAATTGATGCGTTCTTCCGTACTGTTGTAGGTGCTTGTCATGTGTTGCTGTAACAGTGATGAGCTGCTACTGGCTTTGATTCTATTCCACGCTGCAATCCTACTTTCTTTGTGTGAACCATTGGGCCAGACATCGGGTGTGAAAGAACGAATTTGGGTGACGCCCTCATAAGGGTTTAATACAAAATCCAGTGATTTTATGCCTTTTTGCCAGACACTATTGCCTGCAAGGCTGAACATTGACGGCTCGGTAGGGTTGCTATTAGCTGAAGCAAGCATGTCTATCATTCTTCCGCCCCAGCCTGGTGGATGTACGCTGTTTTTAGCCGTGGTTCCAGTTTCCCAGAATTCTTGTTGGTGGCTGTGCGAGAATAAATCTGGTGGTAATTGGACAGATTTATTCTTGAAGGTCTGTCTTGTGGTTGGCTCAATGATTGCGCCTATATTTGTTGCGACCGCTAATTTGTCATCATTATATAGCTGTTGTAAATCAGGCAGAGAAGAGTGAAATGCTTGTTCTCCACCTTTTAATGCGTGTAACGAATTTCGTGATAATGCCATGCCTGTTCTGGCTGCCTGATACTTTTGATAAGCACTTTGCTCGTAGGGAATCATGGTATTAAAAGCATCATTTCCTCCTAACAGGAAAACACATACGAGTGATTTATGGTCGTCGAAATGACTGTAATCGCTATCTGCGGCAATCGCTGCATTCATCAGCTGGAGTTTACCTTGTGTGGCTAGCAAGGATGAGGAGCCAACGCCTATGGACAGTTTCTTTAAGAAGCTACGACGTGATTGTGAATGTTTTTTAATCATAATTTTGTCCTTTATTCCTTCTGGTTCGAAGGTTACTTCTTTGCGTTTATTTTTGGATTAAGTATTCAGGTGAACTGATGATGAGCAATATTGCCTCTCTGGCTTTTTGTAGCTGTCCCTCTCTTCCCTCCTGATAGATGTCCGGGGCATTTAGGTGATCAGTGAGGATATCTCGCAGCGATGTGGTCATGTCTTTATCGAGTAATACCAGGTTGAGATAATCCAGTAAATTTTCAGTATCTGCGGCTAAGTCAGTGACATCCGATAGGTTTAATTTTGAATACCCTTCCAGTTCAGGAGTGATCGGTTTACTGTCGCTGAATTCTTCTATTATCTGGTGAAAAAGATTGGTACCGGCAACCATGGTGTTCTCGTTGATAATCTGGAATTCAGGCGCACTCAAGCCATTATCGTTTAGCAATCCGCTTGGTGAGTAGTTAGGTTTGTAAAAATTAAAAACGGATCTGGCTTGCAACGGACCTTGCCCTGTCTTTTGAGCAAACCAGTCTAGCGAGCTATAAAAATTGTAATTTCTGTAGCTACCTTGCCCACAGCGCTTGTCTGGTTCCCAGTAATGTCCCACTTTAAGCGATGTTTGCATATTGAAAACACGCCAGAGATGACTCATACGTAACATGGGCTCACGAAGCTTGCCGAAGCTATCTGGCTTATTTGTTGCCAGTGCTTCGTCATCCAGTAATATGGCGCTTACTACCGCTTTAAGATCGCCTTTAACGCCATTGCCGTTATCATTGAATTTTTCCGCCACCCGCTCGACATACTGTGGGCTAGGGTTGCTGGTAACTAAACGTTTAATCAGTTGTTTACTAATGAAGGGGGCGATGTTCTGGTGTTGAAAAATATTATCGAGCGCAAAGTCTAAATCTTGTCTCGCCGATTGATTGGCGCTACTTTGTGCTCCATTTAATAGCGTTTTTGCAGAGGTGTCGTGGTATTCCTCAACGGCTACCAATGGCACTGTGTGATCTCCATGCCCAAAGTATTCATGCCATTCCAGATTTGAATAATTCCATCCAGTAAATACCTTTGCGAATTCTTCGATGGTTTTCTGATCATAAGTTGGGATTGTTGCGCCATTTGCATCTAACTTTTCGCTACCATCCAGATTTAATTCGTGAACTCCAATGGTAAATAACTGCAAAAGTTCTCTCGCATAATTCTCATCTGGACGAATCGTACCTTCTGCGTTTGCTTTCTGATTGCGGGACATACTTAAAAAATCACCCATGGCTGGATGCAAGGTGACATCAGTAAGTAAATTGCGATAATTGCCAAAGGCGTGCTTTACCAGAACGTCATAATAACTGGTTACTGCATATTGAAAATCACTGAGACCTAAACCCTGTGAGTCTGAAATAACCAAAATTTCGCTTAATGCGAGTGCTACGCGTTGGCGTAATTGGTCTTCAGCGCCTGTAGCGGTTTCCCACCAAACTTGATGGCGTGCGTAAACTGCTTCCCATGTGTCGACTAATAGTTTTCCATCATCATCCTTATCAGCACACATTTGTTTAGCGAGTTGCTTAACGTAGGGGAAGTGGTAGGTTGGTGATGTTAAAAATTGCTGGTTTAACCATGCGTCATAGGTTTCTTTAGCAAGTAATTGATTGATGCTTTCCTTCGTTGGCCCGTAGGTTGAGCGCGCGAGAAATTTTGATGCATCACGTTGATTTTTAACTTGAATAGAACTCGTGGCGGTTGTTGTTGAGTCTGTAGATGGTGGTGTGGTTGTTATATCAGGAGTGTTTGACGTCGTTCCTGAGCCACCTCCACCTCCGCAGGCAGATAGTACAACGGTAGTTACAAATAGGGTGACTATTTTGCAATTAATGGACATGATACTATCCTTTTTGTTTTATTTTCTAGCGGTGTTAAGACGTAGCTTCTTAGGTGATTTTTTATATTTACTTAAGGCGATTACGTTAATCAAAGCACATCGTTAAATGGCTAATATGACAACTGACCGCTTAATTTATGCTTAACGTAATTTTTAAAATCTTTACCTTATGACAAATATTCTTAAAGAAGTTTCAAATAAATTGCATGCTAATCATCTTGTAATGGCTACTGCAGAGTCATGCACAGGTGGTTGGGTTGCCAAGCAAATAACTGATTTAGAGGGTAGTTCTGCTATTTTTGATCGTGGTTTTGTGACTTATAGCAATGAAGCAAAACAGGATATGTTGGGCGTTTCAGCGGAGACCATCAATGAATTCGGCGCCGTTAGTGAAGAAGTTGCATTAGAAATGGTTGCTGGAGCTATCGAACATTCGAATGCAGTTATTGCTGTATCAATAAGCGGTGTTGCAGGCCCTGCGGGTGGAACAAAGTTAAAGCCTGTCGGCACGGTTTGCTTTGGCTGGAAGAAAAAAGGAGGGGAAGCTCGTGCTGAAACAGTACTTTTTAAAGGTGATAGGGACAGTGTGAGAAGTCAGGCTGTGGATTATGCTTTGAGTGGGATAATCAAGTTAATAGATAATTAAATGCAATTGTTTGCTTTATGTTCGCTTTTATGTTTAAAATAGAACAAACAACGAAATTGTATGATTAAAAAGTACATGTAAATAAGTACAAATGATCAACGAACAATATAACTAAGTATTCATAGAACTTAGATATAACAAAATAAATAGATACCGGGAAACGATTAAAATGGATGAGCAAAGAAAACAAGCACTAGCAGCCGCATTAGGACAAATCGAGAGACAGTTTGGTAAAGGGACTGTCATGCGTATGGGGGATTCTGCAGCAGCACGAAATATAGAAGTGATATCAACTGGTTCTCTAACACTGGATATTGCTTTGGGTATAGGTGGTTTGCCTAAAGGACGTGTTATAGAAATTTACGGTCCAGAATCATCTGGTAAAACAACAATGACATTACATGCTATTGCAGAATGTCAGAAGAACGGCGGTACAGCAGCATTTATTGATGCGGAGCACGCTCTTGATCCTGGTTATGCAGAAAAACTAGGTGTGAATATTGATGATATGTTGGTATCTCAACCAGACACGGGTGAACAAGCGCTTGAAGTAACAGATATGTTAGTTCGTTCTGGTGGTGTAGATCTAGTGGTTATTGACTCAGTAGCCGCACTAACACCTAAAGCAGAAATTGAAGGTGACATGGGTGATTCACACATGGGTCTTCAGGCGCGTTTAATGTCACAAGCGTTACGTAAGTTAACGGCCAATATCAAACGCTCAAACACTATGGTTATCTTTATCAACCAGATTCGTATGAAGATTGGCGTGATGTTTGGAAGCCCAGAAACGACAACGGGTGGTAACGCACTTAAGTTTTATGCTTCTGTAAGATTAGATATCAGACGTATTGGTGCTGTTAAAAAAGGTGATGAAATCATCGGTAACAGTACGCGTGTAAAAGTGGTTAAAAATAAAATGGCACCTCCATTTAAACAGGCTGAATTTGAAATTAAATACGGCGAAGGTGTGTCACATGTTGGAGAGCTTTTGGACTTAGGTGTTCAAGAAGGGATCGTAAATAAAGCAGGTGCCTGGTATAGCTACAACAGTGAAAAAATCGGACAAGGTAAAGAAAATTCAGGGGTATATTTGAAAGAGCACCCTGAGATTGCTGAAGAAATAGAAAAACTACTTCGTGAGAAGCTATTGCCATCTAAAACAGCTGTAGCTGATGCAGAAGAAATTGATGATGCAAAAGAAGTAGATTAAGAGAGTAGATCTCAAAAGAGATTAAATCTCTATATATAAAACCAGTTCCCCTTGGTCAAAAAAGGGTGGGGTATCATCCCCCCATAATTTGTGTCAAACACACCCCCACCCTTTTGACCCCTTTTTTTGAAGAATGGGAACTTAGTTACTAATAGATATTTATTAGTTTTTAAAACAAAGCACGACAGATTAAATATAAGAAATTAAAGATACAAAAATATAAAACAAGTTAGTTGGGGTCTACAGTGAGTAAGTTAGCGTTTAGTAAAAAAGATAATTATACGCGTTGCATGAATTCGGCGATCTATTCACTCGCTATGCGTGAACATTCAAGATTAGAATTATTTAATAAATTAAAAGTTAAAGACTTTGCAGAAGGCGTTGACCTTAATAAACTTCTTGATGAGTTGATTGAAAATAATTATTTAAATGAAGAGCGTTTTGCAGAATGCTTCGTTAGATCAAGAGTAAATCGCGGGCAAGGCCGACTTAAAATAACGAATGAATTACAACGAAAAGGTATTAGCCAATCTCTAATTCAGCAAGCAATCGATAAAAATGAAATTGATTGGTATGAGGTAGCTACAGAGCAAATCGAAAAAAAATACGGAGAGACACCGCCAGTTGATTACAAGGAAAAAACAAAACGTATGCGTTTTTTGTCTAGTCGAGGTTTTGATACCTACATAATTAGAGATTTAGTTGGCGCATAACAATAAAAAGTACGATTTATCTTAAAATTAAGGCTAAAAAGTATCCACTTTTATCAAGCTATATAAGAAAAAACTAACTCTATCTTGAATATGCCTCAACATACATAGACAATAGCCACTTTATGCACTAGCAGAGTTAAGCATGTCGGTAGATTCAAATAAAAAAATGAGTACAGCTGAAATCAGAAGCAGCTTTCTGGATTTCTTCGCTGGAAAAGGTCATACGATTGTTCCATCAAGTTCTCTCATTCCCGGGAATGATAAGACATTATTATTTACCAATGCTGGTATGGTGCAATTTAAAGATATCTTTTTAGGTGACGAGAAAAGCAATTTTTCAAGAGCAACCACTTCACAAAGATGTGTACGCGCAGGTGGTAAACATAACGATTTAGAGAACGTAGGTTATACCGCGAGACATCATACTTTTTTCGAGATGATGGGTAATTTTAGTTTTGGTGATTACTTTAAAGAAGATGCGATTTTATTCGCATGGGAATATCTAACTGAAGTTCTGAAGCTGCCTAAAGAGAAACTCTGGGTAACGGTATACGCCGATGATGATGAAGCAGCGAGTATCTGGATTGATAAACTAGGTTTTCCTGCAGATCGTTTGAGTCGAATTGGTGATAAGCCAGGCAAAAAGTACGAAAGTGATAATTTCTGGGCAATGGGAGATACCGGTCCCTGTGGTCCATGTAGTGAAATATTCTATGATCATGGCGAACATATCTGGGGTGGTCCTCCAGGCACACCTGAAGAAGATGGTGATCGATACATAGAAATCTGGAATCTGGTATTCATGCAATACAATCGCGCGAAAGATGGTGCGATGAGCAATCTTCCAAAGCCTTCAATAGATACGGGTATGGGTCTTGAAAGACTAGCTGCCATCCTTCAGGGTGGCCATAGCAATTATGATATAGACCTGTTTCAAAACCTTATTAAATTTATCGCAGATCTATCCAACACAAAAGATTTAAACAATGCTTCGTTAAAAGTCATTGCAGATCACATTCGATCCTGTGCATTTTTGATTGTAGATGGAGTGATTCCATCGAATGAAGGCAGAGGTTATGTTTTAAGACGCATCATCAGAAGAGCTGCGCGTCATGGGCATAAACTGGGTTTAGAAAAAGAATTCTTTTATAAGATTGTCGCTCCTCTTGTTAAAGAGATGGGTGAAGCCTATCCAGAACTAGTTAAAGCACAGCAAACAGTTGAAGAGATTCTGTTAAAAGAAGAGAAACGTTTTGCCGAAACTTTAGATCGTGGCATGAAGATACTAAGCACTACAATTCAGGAATTAGAAGGCGATACGCTTCCTGGTAAAGTGGTATTCAAACTTTATGATACGTATGGATTCCCACTAGATTTAACGGCGGATATTGCACGCGAACATAATCTTGCGATTGATGAAGCAGGGTTTGATGCTGAAATGAAAATTCAGAAAGAAACAGCGTCTTCAGCAGGAAAATTTGGCAGTGATTACACCAATAAACTGGATGTTTCTGGTGAAACCAGTTTCAGTGGTTATGAAAAAACCAATGACTCTAGTAATGTCGAATCTATCTTTTCTGATGGCAAGAAAGTTACTTCTTTGAAAGAAGGCGAGACTGGCCAAATCATTCTAGGCAATACCCCATTTTATGCAGAATCAGGTGGTCCTGTAGGTGATACCGGAAAGTTGATTTCTGGCAGTAATGTTTTTGATGTAAAAGACACGCAAAAGCAGGGCGATGTTTATATTCATTACGGCATTGTATCTTCTGGTTCTTTTGGAACGGGTGATGACGTCATGGCTGAAGTGGATAATGAGCGTCGACAGGCAATCGTCCTCAACCATTCTGGCACACATTTAATGCATAAGGCTTTAAGACAAGTCTTGGGCGAACATGTTGAACAAAAAGGTTCGTTGGTAACGCCAGAAAGATTGCGATTCGATTTCTCTCATGGCGAGCCCATGACTAAAGCAGAAATTGCTGAAGTAGAAAGAATAGTTAATCACGAAATCCGTTTGAATGCAGAAGCGAAAGCGGATGTGATGAGCATGGATGATGCTATTGAAAAAGGTGCTATGGCTTTATTCGGTGAAAAATACGGCGATGAAGTACGTGTCGTGAATATTGGTTACTCCACAGAACTTTGTGGTGGTGTACATGTAAAACGTGCCGGAGATATCGGTTTATTTAAAATCGTTAGTGAAGGTGGCGTTGCTGCAGGAGTTCGTCGTATTGAAGCGGTTACAGGTGAAGGTGCAATTAACTGGATTGAAGAGCGTTCTGATCAATTGGAGAACATTGCTTCATTAGTTAAAACATCTGCAGGTAATGCTAGCGATAAAGTCACTCAAATCCTTGAAAGATCTCGTGCGCTGGAAAAAGAGCTGGAGCAGTTAAAGACCAAGCTCGCGACTCAAGCAGGTTCTGACTTGGCATCTCAAGCAGTGGAAGTCGCTGGTATCAAGGTATTGGCTGCCAATCTGGATGGAGCTGATCCTAAATCACTACGTGATACGGTTGATCAACTTAAGAATAAATTGGGAAAAGCAGCAGTAATTGTTGCGGCCGTTGATGGTGATAAAGTCAGCTTGGTTGCAGGTGTTACTAAAGGTGAGACAGACAAAATAAAAGCAGGCGACTTGTTGAAACATGTTGCTAGTCAAATTGATGGCAAAGGTGGCGGAAGACCAGATATGGCGCAGGGTGGCGGTAACAACCCAAGTGCTTTACCAAAAGCCTTAGAGTCAGTTGTGAGTTGGGTAGAAGGACAAATTTAATGGAAGCTAAAAAGAATAGGTTAGTTGTACAAAAGTACGGCGGAACCTCTGTAGGTACGGTAGAGCGTATTCAAGAAGTAGCGAATCGTGTGATTCGTTATCGTAATCGCGGTGACTCAGTTGTGGTAGTTTTATCTGCGATGTCAGGCGAAACGAATAAACTCGTTGGTTTGATCAACGAGATTAACCCGAATGGTTCTGCGCGTGAAAAAGACGTTGTGCTATCCACAGGTGAGCAAGTCACCATCGGTTTACTCAGCCTTGCGCTAGAAGCAAAAGGGTGTGAAGCGCGTTCTTATACTGGTACACAAGCACGAGTTATTACTGATAACGCCTATAGTAAGGCTCGTATTAGTGAAATAGATGGCTCTAAAATCAAAGAAGATTTAAACCTTGGAAAAGTAGTCGTTGTGGCTGGTTTTCAGGGAGTGGATGCAGAAGGAAATATCACAACCTTAGGTCGTGGTGGATCTGATACTACGGCTGTTGCATTAGCAGTAGCTCTAGATGCCGACGAATGCCAAATTTACACAGACGTGGATGGTGTATATACAACGGATCCGCGCATGGTTCCTGAGGCTACGCACATTCCAAAACTTGCACTGGAAGAAATGCTGGAAATGGCAAGTCAGGGCTCTAAAGTACTACAGATTAGAGCGGTAGAATTTGCTTATAAATACAATATGCCAATCAGAGTATTATCAAGCTTTGATGATGGTGATGATGGAAAGAGTACGCTGGTAACGCGTGAGGAAGATATAATGGAAGAAGTATTAGTTCGCGGTGTCGCGTTTAACAGAGATGAAGCTCAGCTGACAATTACAGGCGTACCAGATCAGCCAGGTGTGGCGCATAAAATTCTAGGCCCAATATCGGATGCGAATATCGAAGTTGATATGATCGTGCAAAATATTGGAACAGATGGCGCAACCGATTTTACCTTTACCGTGCATCGGAATGAGTTGGAGCAAGCGAAGAATATTTTGGCTGAAACGGGTAAATCACTCGGTGCGAAGAACTGGTCTAGCGATGATAAAATAGCGAAAATTTCGATTATTGGTGGTGGCATGAGATCACATGCGGGTGTTGCTACACAAATGTTTGAAGCCTTGGCTAAAGAAAATATTAATATTCAATTGATTTCAACATCTGAAATTAAAGTGTCAGTAGTTATTGATGAGAAGTATTTAGAATTAGCCGTTAGAAGTCTGCATGAGGCATTTGATCTACACGAAGCATAATAAGCCGTAGGAAGAACGCTAAGTCTATAAAAAATACACCCCCCTACTTATAGGCACTTTTTCTAAAAAAGTGCCTATAAGTAGGGGGGTGTATTTGGTTTTAAACCAATGAAATACGTGATGTTTTATTTAACTATTCTTAAAAAGTTAAGTCTGTGTTCAGGAGCATCATGCCATTATTGCACCGTATATCGGAAAAAGTGGTCAAAAATAATAATAAAAACTACAAGTTAACTAACAAATAAAAACAATCTTGTATAAAAGACTTATTTTGACTTTATTGTGTAAACTAAAAGAATGTTGAACACATTAGATAAAGAAAAAGTTTGCTAAAGATCCACACGAAAAAGAAATCGAATACAAATATAGCCTCGGGAAAGTGGCTAATAATTATAATAACGGAGAGTCATTAAATGTTAATTTTAACCAGACGCATCGGTGAAACACTGATGATCGGTGATGATGTAAGCATCACGGTGATAGGTGTGAAAGGCAATCAGGTACGCATAGGTATAGATGCACCGAAAGAAGTAGCAGTGCATCGTGAAGAAATTTTCAAGCGTATTAAAAGTGATGAATTAAGATTAGTAGAGCCAGAAAAAAGCGCCAGTTAATTTTCTGCACTCACTCTGCATTAATCCTTAACCATTTCCTTTCAAAAAGTAGTTATTAAACGTGATAGTTAATCTATAACTTTCACGCCATCTGTTGCGCCCAAAATAAGTACATCTGCCGGACGTCTGGCAAAAAGCCCAACCGTGACAACACCTGGTAGTCTATTAAACTCGTCCTCCATTTTTACCGGCTCAAATATTTCCAGACCATGCACATCAAGAATGATGTTGCCATTATCAGTAGTAAAACCCTCACGTAGCTGAGGTTGCCCACCCATTTTCACAATTTCACGAGCAATATAGCTCCTCGCCATTGGAATCACTTCTACAGGTAACGGAAATTTACCCATAACATCGACCAGCTTGCTGTCATCTGCAATACAGATAAACTTTTCGCTAGCGCCTGCTACGATTTTTTCACGTGTTAATGCGCCGCCACCGCCTTTGATTAAGTTTAGATGTTTATCAGACTCATCTGCGCCATCGACATACAGAGATAACTGTCCTGCATCATTAAGATCCATTACAGGAATACCATGGCTTTTCAGCCTTTCTTCACTGGCGATAGAACTTGCGACGGTTCCATCTATTTTGCCTTTCATAGTCGCTAGTAAATCGATGAAATGATTTGCGGTCGATCCTGTTCCTATACCTACAACCATTCCTGATTCAACATATTCGAGTGCAGCTTGGGCTGCAGCTTTTTTCATTTCATCTTGTGTCATAAGTTAGTCTCGTAAAAATCGTTACTTAAAGGATCTGTAGATAATACCTAAAGTAAGGATGCCAAGAAACACTTATACCGCTTTATCACTTGCACCTTTTAACTTCAGCTCGTAAAGTCCGCACCATGGATAAGAAATCAGAAACAACTAATCAAATAATAGAAAAGATCCTCACTGCAAGAGTCTATGATGTAGCGATTGAGACCCCACTTGATGCTGCAAAGTCTTTATCAAAACGTATTGATAATAAAGTCTTTCTAAAACGAGAAGATCTACAGCCAGTATTTTCTTTTAAGTTACGTGGCGCGTTTAATCGCATGTTTCACCTATCTGATGAAGAGAAGCAACGAGGTGTTGTTGCAGCATCTGCGGGTAATCACGCACAAGGTGTGGCTATATCCGGCGCTAAATTAGGGATTAAATCTACCATCGTAATGCCTAAAATTACGCCGGATATCAAAATAAAAGGCGTTGAGTCACACGGTGGCATCGCTGTTTTACACGGTAATACTTTTGATGATGCCTATGCGCATGCCATGGAACTTTGCGAAAAAGAAGGCATGACCTTTATTCATCCTTTTGATGATTTAGATGTTATCGCAGGTCAAGGCACCATTGGTATGGAGCTGTTACGCCAACACCCTGATCCTATCGATGCCATTTTCGTCTGTGTCGGTGGCGGTGGTCTAATTTCAGGGATTGCGAGTTACATAAAGTACCTTAGCCCTTCTACGAAAATCATCGGCGTAGAGCACGAAGAGGCGCCAAGTATGACGCGCGCTATAGAAAAAGGTGAGCGAGTGCTTCTCGATAGTATTGGCACATTTGCTGATGGTGCCGCAGTTCGACAGGCTGGTGAGAAAACGTTTGAGATCGCGCGTGACCTGGTTGATGAAATGATTCTGGTGAGCACCGACGAGACGTGTGCCGCGATTAAGGATGTTTTTGAAGATACCCGTACCTTATTAGAACCTGCTGGCGCATTAGGCGTTGCAGGGCTTAAGAAATATGTTGCTCAAAGCAACATTAAAGACAAACAACTAATAGCCATTAGCAGTGGCGCAAATATCAATTTTGATCGTCTGCGCCATGTCGCCGAACGCGCTGAGCTGGGTGAGAAAAGAGAAGCCATATTTGCCGTGACTATTCCAGAACGTCCAAATAGTTTTAGGGATTTCTGTAGCGCTTTAGGTGATAGAAGTATTACCGAGTTTAATTACCGCTATTCCGATACCGCAGATGCTCAGGTCTTTACAGGTGTAAAGATTTCAGAAGGGGATAAAGAGAAGTCTCTGATCATGGAGACCCTGGAACAGAAAGGTTATAAAGTTCTCGATCTAAGTGATAATGAAGTCGCTAAAGTCCATCTACGTTTTATGGTAGGTGGTCATGCCCAAGGTATTAAAGACGAAGTATTGTATCGCTTTAGTTTTCCAGAACGTCCAGGGGCTTTATTACACTTTTTAACCAGTATGGGTGGAATCTGGAATATCAGTTTATTCCATTATCGAAATCACGGTTCTGACTTCGGTCGTGTGCTTACAGGTATTCAAGTTCCAGTGGATGAAAGAGAAAAATTCTGTGAATTCCTCAAAGACCTGGGGTATGAGCATTGGGAAGAGACAAATAACCCTGCATATCAAAGCTTTTTGCGTTAATTTTGATGTGATTTTAGTTAAATATGCAAATAATGCTGAATTAGATCAGATTAAGCTTGATGCAGTCAGCATGTTTCGCTAAAATCACCCGCCTTTCGACTCTCCAGTACTTTAGTTTCTTGTTTTAAAGTATCTATTAAGAGAGTCTTTGTAATTATAAGAATTTTGGAGATTTATCATGGCTAAAGTTTGCCAGGTAACAGGAAAGCGTCCGGTTTCGGGAAATAATGTTTCTCATGCGCACAATAAAACCAAGCGTCGTTTTTTACCTAACTTACACTCTCACCGTTTTTGGGTTGAATCTGAAAACCGTTTCGTTAAGTTGCGTTTAACGGCAAAAGGAATGCGTATCATTGATAAGAATGGTATTGATTCTGTTTTAGCTGATATCCGTGCTCGCGGCGAAAAAGTTTAATCCAAGACTGAATATAGTCTTAAACTGTATATAGTCTTAAAGGAGAATAATCATGCGTGATAAAATCAAATTAGTTTCAACTGCTGGTACTGGTTACTTCTATACCACTACTAAGAACAAACGTACTATGACTGAGAAATTAGTTATGAAGAAGTACGATCCTAAGGTTCGTAAGCACGTTGAATTTAAAGAAGCTAAGATCAAGTAATTAGATCGTTAAGCTCTTTATAAAGAACAGAAAAAGCCCGGTTAGCCGGGCTTTTTTGTGCTTGTTAATCTATTAATAACTGATCTTGAATGATTGCTACTCTGTTTCCTAATCTTTTAAAAGAGGTAATAAATAAACGGATAAAGTGGCCAATAGAGTAATTTACAAAGCCACCCCCCGGCTTTGAGGGCTTTTTTTATAAAGTCTTATGATTGTTCATCATTTACACATTCATTACTCACAAAAAAGTAGCCCGAGAGCTACTTGTTTGATTGCCTAATTGGTTCTTGGCTAAAGAAACTAATGAGAAATTTTTACGATTGATTTGTACAGAGTAGAATTTGGGATAGAAACGGTCTCATTGTCCGAAAGCTCGATAATCGTATTCAAGGTACTCACTTCCTGAATGTTGCCTTTAACATCGTCAATTTCTACGTGCTCACCCGGTTTGAAATGTTCTCGTGCATAAATGCCCGACAGTAAATTATGGGCGACTTCTCTTGCCCCGAATCCCACTGAAAAGGCTAGTGCGAGCATAATGCCGCTAACAACGATCATGATAATGCTATGCAGTAGCTTTGTTTCTATTTCTAACTGCTCAAGCGCGACTAAAACAATCACAGTCACCATGATGCCGTAGATTAAATTGCCCAAAGACTTGGCAGAATCGGAACCTATGGTAGAGGGTTTATCAATAATTGAGCGGCGCAGGAATTGTGCGAACATAATTCCGAAGATGACAATAACCAGCGCAGTAATGATTTTAGGTAAAAAGCTGATAACACCTTTGAAAAGGTTAACCAATTCGGTCAAGCCCAGTGTGTTCGCCGCGGGAACCAGGAATATAAACAATACCAGCCAAAATATAATTTTGCCGGCGAGTAGAGAAGGTCGTCTCGCGAGCCCTGCATCTTGCATGACATCGGAAACCCCTGCATTTCTACTCACCCGATCTATGCCAATTTTCCGGAATAATGAGCTACCAATCTTTTTAAGAATGAAGGCAATGATTAAACCAACAAGCAAAATTACAACTGCGCCTAAAAGGTTAGGTAAAAAAGCAATCAGATCAGCCCACTGACTATTTAGATTTTCTACGACAGTGGTTTTGAGTTTGCTTATATCAAGCAGTGCATCTGTATCCATTGAGAATAGTTCCGTTTTATTTAATAGGATAAGGTAAGAGTGTTTGCTCTTAAGTTTTACTGGTTAAAAGTTTTAAAAATAATGACAGCATCGAAATCATGGCGAATATGGTATTGCTCGTTAAGATCAGTACATCGCGTAAAGCAACTTCATGCAGGCTTCGTTGCAGAATAGATCTTATTCGTGACTTTGCAGGTACTTTTGATTTTCTTTTACTCTGCAAGAACAGGTCTTTTATTAATAATTCCAGTTCTTTGTTTTCTTCTTGCGTCATTGTCGTTGCTTCATTTAAATTGAATAAGTTATATAGCGCTTCACACTGCTACAAACAGAATTTTTCGTAGAGGCCTTTGAATTTTTCCAAAGCCCGATAAAACCCCATTTTCGTTGCGCTAAGTTTTTTCCCGATGATTTCAGCAATATCGTCAATCGGTAATTCACTGGTGAAACGTAACAGGATCATATCTCGTTCTTCCGCTTTCATTTTGTGAATGACTTCCTGGATACATTTCTTCTCATCAAGTGTTTCTGCATCTTTGCTGTTGTCTTCATTCTCATCTTGATATTCATCTTCCGCATGTTCGTTGCCATACTCGTAACGCTGATTGTGTAGCTGTTTTTTAGCTAACAAGGTTTTGCAATGGTTGATGGCAATACTAAATATCCATGTTGTAAACGTTGAGCGGTTATCAAAAGATTGAAGCGCATGGAAAACCTTCATAAATACTTCCTGAGTAGCGTCTTCAGCATCACTTTCAGCAGATAAATAACGCTTACACAGATAAAACACTTTTTTCTGGTAGCGTTTAACAAGTTCCTCAAAACCCGAAGGAATATAGGGTAGTTGTTCTTTGCAGAGAGCGATCAGTTCATCTTCGCCTAGTAAATTCAGTTCTGTTTTCATGGTTTAACAGTATTGAGACTTAGTCAGTGGATGAAAAGTCACAAAAATATCTTCTCTTATACGGTGATTCTGGCTTTTTCTCTTTTTAGCAAAAACAGAAAAGTCTAATTATTGTGTTAAAGGGATTAATTATTGTTGGGTTTCTCGTGGGTTCAGTAAGTAATTGGCTTGCTTAAATAACGTTGCAACAACCACGTAAATAGGCGTTTAACAGAACACTTATGACTGATTGTATCGATTTGTTTGCTTATTTGTTATTTTTTTAATTATTTTTGTGACTTTCTGAAATGTGCCTGAGTCTAAATATTGAATCCGATAATTTATCGGTAATTTTAAAAGCTCTTTTAGGAAAGAGTTAAGTGACTTTAATAACAAAGGTATTACTCCATGAAAAAACAAAATGTACTAACTGCTGCTGTAATGATAGCTTTCTCAGGAACGGCATTTGCTGAGCCTTTAATTACTGACTACAAAGAAGCAACTTCTGCGTATGAAGATGCTTATGTGTCTGGTAACTTTAACTCAAACGATGGTAATCAGGATCAGGCTAGCTATAACCTGGACCTAACATTGGACTACGAGAAAGTATTCAGCTCTCCAAACCGTAACACTAAAATCGACTTTTTGGGCACAGGCTCTTCTGCTAAAGGCGGAAATGATGGCGATAAGAGCTCAAGCACTTATCAGGCATTAGGTTCGGCAACAGTAGATAACTACTTCACACCGAATAGCAATGCAGGTTTTTGGTACGGTAAAGGCGAAGTTGGCGTTCAGAAAGATCAGGAAGACCCGTTCACAAAAGCAACAGCAGGTATCGGTTATGGCCGTGTTGTTAACGTAACGCCAATGGCTTATGCAATCAGAATTATGCAAAAACTTCGTGAAGATGGGTTTTTGAAAGCTGACCCTAGCAATGATATTTACCAGCAAGTTGCAGTAATTGTAGATAAAGAAGCAGAGTACAAGTCTAAGTACGGTCTTAAAGATTATAAGCAATACTGGTTACAGGATATTCAGAAAGTTATTGAGACTTCTGGAATGGTTAAAGGCGACTTTAATGCAAGAGCCGTTGTTCAGACTTACGACGTATTAGAAAACGAGCGTGTTTCTACACGTAAAAACGGTTGGTTAGTGCGTGCAGGTGTTGGTGCGGTATTAAGTAACTACGACGGTTCAGATGGAAAACCAGCGTTAGAAGTAGGCGCTGAATACCACAGACCAATTAACAACAAGACACAGTTCTCAAATGAAGCGATTGCAACGGCTACATTAGATGATGATGACAATGGTTATAACTTCAATAACGCGATGAGCTTAACCTACGAATTGTCTGACTTGATCGATTGGGAAAACAAATGGACGTTAGCGTATGCAACATCTGACGATACAGATGATGTTACAACGAACACATTAAGTTCTGCGTTTTACTACAGCCTAACTAACCAACTTGATTTTGGTGTAGAGGGCAAGTTAACCAAGCTTGATGACAGCATTTCTAATAATGGCAATGACGACGTTGATAAGAGTTTAACAATGGGTGTTAAGTACCGTTTGAAGTAATAGTTGGCAGTAGTACCGTCAGGTGAATCTTCCTAAATGCCTGACGTTTTGGGGGTTATTAGTTTAGCCCCCACTTTATTTTGGTTGGTTGAAATCCCGAAAGTTTCAATCACTAAAAGTGATTTAAAATCACAAAAAAGCCCGGTTTATCCGGGCTTTTTTTATGTATAAAGTTTGTAGTAACTTTTCAGAAATAATAAAAAAACGCCAAGTTCTGCGTGAATTCTATTTTCGTTTTCAAATAATAAAAACGAAATATCGGCCATAAGTAGGGGGGTGCCAAAATTGCTATGGATTAATTAATCAATAATCAACTAGACTCATCTTTAGTTTCATTTTGCATGTGCACCACTCGTTGAGGGAATGGTATTTCAATGCCTTCTTTTCTAAATGCTCTATCAATACTCAGATTAATATCACTGTGAATCAGTAGGCGCTCATCGACGTTTCTTACATAACAACGAAGCTCGAAGTTTAATGAACTGTCACCAAATTCTAAAAACAAAGCACGCACACGATAGTCAGGTTGATCGGCAATGACGTCAGGGTGCTCGGCAGCGATATTTTTTAAAATCTCGATGACCTTATCAACATCCGATCCGTAAGCGACACCCACAGGTGCTACCAGACGTCCCACGTTATTGGTCAGCATCCAGTTTGTTACTTGATTAGAGATCAGTTCTGAATTGGGTACAATCACATCTGCACGGTTGAAGGTTTGTATGGTTGTGGAGCGAATGCTGATATCTCTGACATAGCCTTCGGTGCTACCTACTACAACCCAATCACCACGACGAATAGGGCGCTCAAATAGAAGTATTAAACCAGACACAAAGTTGTTAACGATATTTTGTAAGCCGAAACCAATACCAACAGATAATGCACCAGCGATTATCGCTATATTCTGGAAGTTGACGCCTAGTATGAATAATGCCCAGATGATTGCCACTGCAACACCCACATAACCGACTAAAGTCTGGGTTGCTTCTTTAGCGCCTCGACTTAAGTTACTGTGCTTTAACCAGCTAGTAACCAGATTGTTTTTGATAAAAGGCAAAATACCCAGAGCGATTATCAGAACGACTAAAGCGTAAACGATATTGAGTAAGTCAAAGTTCATTGACCCGATTGAAATGCCAGACTTCAAAGTGGTTAATAACGATGATATACGTTGCTGGGAACTACCCCAGATATACATTAAGGCAGAGACACTGGCGAACAGAACAGCGAAGAAAAATAAGATTCGTAACCAGATCACACCCGGAAACGCTTTGTCTTCTTCAATGCTCATTACCGTGCGTAGTTTCTTCTGCCAGGGAAGTTTTCCTTGATCCAGGCTATCAAATAACTCACTACTGATACGCAGCAAAGTAAAGGCGAAGACAAACACAACCGCTGATAACA
Organism: Cocleimonas sp. KMM 6892; assembly: GCF_035798195.1. NCBI lineage: Bacteria > Pseudomonadati > Pseudomonadota > Gammaproteobacteria > Thiotrichales > Thiotrichaceae > Cocleimonas > Cocleimonas sp. KMM 6892. The sequence goes on from NZ_JAPFBV010000001.1 coordinate 1,182,936, forward strand.
ATGTTCCTAAATACAGTAGACTGGCAAAATTACGATAGCCTAATAAAGCAGCAAATACCGCAATGAACATCGTTCCGATGGGGATAAGCAGTGCAGGCGTGTAAGAGCGTTTAATCGATATATTGCGAATCGCTAACCAGATTAAACAAATAATACTGAACGCACCCAAGGTTAAGGCAGAGAGCCAGATTAAATAAAGCGTAATTGAATTGGAAAAACGACCGACCGCTGGGTCGTTGAGCAATATCAGCATTCCACTAAATATGATCGTTCCCCATACAAATAATAAAATGGTGCTTCTTGAGAGTATGGGAGTAGAGGAGAATGGTTTTTCAGGAAATAACAGGCCGCGTATGACGGCAAAAGTTAAAATCAGTACAAATAACATCCTGATAAATTGAATCAAAGCAGATTGCGATGTGGATTGCGAATACAGATAAATGAGGATGAAAAGTGTGGTTATCAGTGCAGGTGAGGTGCGCCTGATTCCCCGTATTACCGCCAACATGGTTGGGCTAGAAAAATGTGCTGTAGTGGCCTTCTTGGGTTTTGCATTACGACGCCATAACAGGCCGAGTAAAATCCCTACAATCAGAAGCAGTAGTAATGGCCAGCTAAGAGCCTGGTAAGTTTTTTCAGTTAACGGTTTAATGACGGCGAGTTCTTTTTCTCCCGTTAATTCATTTAAGGTGCCTATTTTTTTAACCGCAGCCCAAATCGAAATTTCCTTGCTGAGGAGTTGTTTTTTAAGCAGGTTTAGCCTGAGTTCTGAAGAGGCGTCACTGATTTCTTTGAGTTGTATTTTTAACAGACTACAGCGTTTTAATTCGTTATCGGCTGCCTGGGATTGTTTTTCCAGTTCTTGACGCTTAACTTTGATATCAAATTCATCAGTGGTTTGACCATCGCCCAGTAGCTTTAAATTATCTTTAAGGCTTGTTGTTAGGGTCGTATTAGTAGTGATGCATTCATCGAGCTTCAGTTCCAGTTCGGTGAATGCTTTTTGTTGCTCATCAATATCTTGAACGCTTAGCTTATTTAACTCATCCGCTGCCTTTAACGCATTAAATTGAGTGTTGATCTTGTCGAACATTTTTTGCAGGTCGACTTCATTTTTGGATTCTGCAAATAAGGTAAATGAAGTAACAAATAACAAAGAAACTATTATGGAAAGAAATAAGCGTTGAAAGTTGCGCAATGCAGTAACCCTAATATTTATTAAAAAGTAATTATTGAAACGTATTAAAAATGATCATAGTGCCAGATCATTATGGCTAAAGTATGAAAACAGTATGAAAAATCAGCATCATAACCATTTTTTTCGTCTGAAATAGATAAGCAAACCAACACCTACCACGATGAAAATAACCCATAGTATAGGATATGCCAGTCGCCATTGAAGTTCTGGCATGTATTCGAAGTTCATTCCATACACGCCTGCTATGAAAGTAAGGGGTATGAATATCGATGCGAATACGGTTAATACCTTCATTACTTCATTCATTTTGTTGCTGATGCTGGTTTGATACATATCCATCAAGCCATAAACCATGTCCCTTTGTAGCTCTATGGTTTCTGAAATCCGTAATACATGGTCATACACATCTCTGAAATAGATTTGCGTTTTTTCTTCAATCAGCGGGCTTTCTACTCTAAGTATAGAATTTAATAATTCTCGTAACGGTGAAACGGATCTACGAATATAAATCAGCTCGCGCTTTATATTCTGAATACGTTTTAGTGTGTCCGCCCCTGGGTTTAGCAATAATTCTTCTTCTATTGAATCGATAATCTCATCTAACGATTCAAGCAACGCAAAATTCTGGTCAATAATACTGTCCAGTATTGCATATGTTAGATAGTCAGGTCCCAGTCCTCTAATTCTATTTTTACTGTTTTGAATGCGTTTTTCTATTGGCTCAAATAAATTGTCCTTTTTTTCCTTAAAGGTAAACACAAAATTATTGAGTAGCAGAATACTAATTTGCTCATAGATGACGGTTGAATCTTTGTTTTCTAGAAAAAGTCCCTTCAGAACGATGTATTGATAGTCATCATAGTCTTCAAATTTTGCTCGTTGGTGTGTATTTAGAATATCTTCCAGCACCAATGGGTGAATGTTAAATGCTTGGCCAATAGATTCGATGATTTCTATATTTTTTAAACCTTCTACATTTACCCAGGTAACGGAATTCTTATCTTTGAATTTTAAGATGTCATCGATCGATTCAACGTCCATAACTTCCCCCGAATTTTTGGTGTAATCGATGATAGTAATATGCTGGTCCTGATCATGAATATCGCCAATATGGATCAAAGACCCTGGTGACATGCCGACTTTCTCAGATATGTTGGTTGAATTTTCTATCATTTTTTTCACTCACGATTGATGCATCGATGTTTATAAAAAGACCATTGTTTCTAGACGTGTACATATAACTTTGCGCACCTTGCTCAAGAAAGTATAAAGCCTAAACTTTCTTGAGGTTTTTCTTTTCTTTCACTTTATAACGTATCCAGATCAGAATACTCACGCTAATCATTCCAATAATAATGAAAATTTCGTATTTTTTGATTTTGCCCATTAAAAGTTCAAGTGTAAAACCAAAATAATAACCGGCAATACCAAAGATAATGGCCCAAAGAAGTGCGCCACAGGTATTTAAAAACAAATATTTAAGCGGAGAAATTTTACTCATACCGAGAATAAAGGGCGTAACGGTTCGCACCCCATAGATAAAACGAAAGCCTAATATGAGTAAGGTCTGGTGTTTATCCATCAGTGTATGCACTCGACCTACTTTGTGTTGCCATTTGGGTCTTTTTTCTAAAAATGCTTTACCCTTGAAACGACCGATGTAAAAGTAAAGCTGATCGCCGATTAGCGTTCCAATAAAGGCCGCAAGTATCACCAATGGTAAATCGAGATATCCTCGATGTGCCATGAAACCAGCAATAATCAGGATAGTTTCACCTTCTAGAAAAGTGCCGATAAGTACGCTGATGTATCCATAATCAGTGACTAATTGCTGCAAATCCATTTTAGTGTAAAAAACTCAATTGATAAGCTCGCCGATAATGGTGTGTTTTAATTTGAGTTGTTTGATGATTAAATCATTGTGATGCATACGCTTTAACGATCGAATAATCAGATAAGCGCCTAATACAATCAGGGCTATATTTAACACGAGCAGGGGTATCATAAAGTGCAGCGTCTTGAAGAAATCATAGTACTTCTCCGTGGCTATCAAGAAACTCATAACAGATAACGGTAGAATCAGCACAGTGATGCCTGTTCGAAGTACAGATAATGACGTACGTTTCTCCGCCAGCAATAATTGCACTTCAGCAATGACGACAGAATCTTTTACAATCTTTTCCTCAGTCAATGTTTACCTTCCCTTTAGACCCTATTTGGACAAAATATAATAGCTTTGACTACTTGCAAATACTATTTAACTTTCATGTTTCTGCCGTAGGTAGGGGCAGTGTTGTATGCATAAATTTATTATAAAAAAACGGCTGTAAGTAGGGGGGTGTGTTTATCAATAAAATAGTTGTTTATCCGCATCTTTTACAGCTATGTAGACGCCCTAATGAGGGTAAAATTACAATAAAGGGCTGGCGAGTCTCAGGATGTTCTGCATAAACTTTCTCAAAAATGATCGTTGATTCCATTCTGTAAGCTCAATCTGGTTGGCGCCATCTATATATGTTTGCTGTAAGGTTCTCAGTTGGCGAGTAAACGATTGGTCGTAAATAAAAAGCGAGACTTCATAATTCACCCACATACTGCGCATATCGATATTTGCCGTACCAAACATGGATAAAGCGTTATCCACTGAAATAGACTTGGTGTGAAGTAATCCATGATGGTAACGGGCGATCTGAATATTTGCGCCCAATAATTCTTCAAAATAAGATTCGCTCGCGTGTCGAGTTAAAAACGAGTCTACTTTTTCTGGCACCACTAATGTGACATCCACGCCTCGCGCGGCAGCACCGCGAAGTGCAACTAATAAGGAATCATCTGGAATAAGGTAAGGTGTTGTTAAAACGATTTCTTCTCGTGCAGCGTAAATTAACGCAAGTATCATTTGCAACAGAGCATCGTTGGTTTGACCAGGTCCCGATGCGATGACTTGCATATTTGAATCGCCACATTGTTTGGCAGCGCTAAAATCAACCGAAGCAATCAGGCTTTGTGCCGATTTATTACGCTCAACCACCCAGTCACCCATGACAGTTTCTGCCAATGGGATGACAATAGGTCCCTGCAGACGCACCATCGCATCAACCCATTGACCCACGCCCGAATCTTGTTTGAAAAACTCAGGGTCAACCATATTCATGCTGCCCGTCCAGGCCGTGATTTCATCAATAATGATGATCTTACGATGCAGTCGTAAGTCCGTCCTACCGACTAAAGTACGGAATATGCCAACTGGCAGAGCCTTGAGCAGTTTAATTCCGGCATGGTCTAACGCTTTTGCCTGTTCGCTATTCCACCATTTACCCCCGCCAATGTCATCGACAAGAATGTGGCACTTTACACCACGCTCTGCGGCTTTGATTAACGCTAACGCGACCTTGTCTGCATATCCGCCTTCACTCCAGACATAGAATTCCATAAAAATATTGCGTTTTGCTTTGTCGATATCATCGAGTATGTGTGTGAATACTGAGTGGGCTTCGGGGAATAACTCAAAAGCATTACCAGTCACGGCATAGGTTGCAGCCATCGAATGCCCAAGTTTGCTCATAGACTGAGCGGCTTCTGGTTGTTTACTCCAGTCAATGAATGTTTCTGGCGAGGTCTTACTTAGACTTGAAAACTTTTTTTGATAAGAACGAACTTGCTGAATGTTATTGCTACGATTAGGCCCAATGCGGCGTTCGCCAATTAAGAAGTAAAGCCCAACACCGACCACAGGAAAGGTCATGATAAAAGTTATCCATGCCAGTGCAATGCTGGATTTTGGGCGTAACATGAGAATATGCACCACTGAGCCGGTGGTAACACCTACGTGTAAAATTAGAAGAATATATGACCACATGATTATAAAGTGTAAGTTTCTCTAAGTTTAATCCAAGCAATGTGCTCCTTTGATTACAATCATAGGGTGTTCTTTTAGTATTAGCTAGGTGATTACCGGGTGATTGATTGGGCGAAAACAGAGATTAAATATTAAACTGGTGCATAGAAACAGCAGTACAATATATGAAAACACAGGTTGTTCTTGTATGTAGTTCTCTTATTCTGGTTGACAGTTCGTGTACTATTAGGACATATCTTCAGGGAAATTATCTCTCGTTTCTGTTTGATGATTTGTCTACTTACATTCAAGAATAAAATGGGTTTTTCATGAATAATCTTATTAGTTTCATTACTCCGTTTATTCCTCTAGTTGCAATGACTGTCTTTGTTGTTGCAGTGCTTTGGGGATCGCACAAAGTGTTTATCTCGCGTCACCCTGAACTTGGAAATGAGAAGTTATTCCCACGACAGCTATTTATGCTGGGTTTAACCTTTGCAGGGATTTTGGCAATCGCACTGACACTGCCAGTAAAAGAGAGCTCACTAAACCAGATCCTCGCGTTGTTGGGTTTGGTAATCTCGGGAATTATTGCTTTCTCATCCAGTACTATCTTCGCCAACCTCATGTCAGGCTTCATGCTGAGAGTCACAAAGCCCTTTAAAACTGGGGATTTTATAGATGTTGGAGATCATTTTGGGCGTGTTGTTGAGCGTGGCTTGTTAGATACAGAGATACAAACAGAAAGCCGAGAGTTGGTGGCGATTCCCAATACTTTTATGATTACCCATCCTATTTCTGTTACTCACAGTTCGGGAGCCATCGTTTCTACCACACTTTCACTAGGGTATGACATTCATCATTCAAAAGTCGATGTGATGTTGCTGGATGCTGCTGAAAAATGTGGTCTTGAGGATCCGTTTGTGCAAGTGCTTGAGCTCGGCAACTATTCAATTACCTATCGAGTGAGTGGTATCTTGTCTGATGTTAAGAGCTTGTTGACGGCGCGCTCTAATCTTTGTCGTTATGTATTGGATAGTGTGCATGGAAGCGGCTTTGAGATTATGTCTCCAAGCTTTATGAATCAGCGAAAAGTGCCCGATGATTTAAAGGTGATTCCTGCTAACGTTATTCAAACGCCTAAAGAAGTTAGTCAGACAGCCGAAGAAGTGGTCTTTGACCTAGCTGAGAAAGCAGAACAAATTGAAAAAAATAAGCAGCAAATGTTAGAGACAATTGAAGAGTATAAAGAAAAACTCGAAAACTCATCCGACGATGATAAGAAAATCATTCAACAGAGTATTGATGATATTCGCGAGCAACTTAAGGCTTTTAAGTCGCTCGAAAATGATTCTGAAGACGAAGAGTCTTCAGATAATAAGGGTTAACGATTTATAAGCGCTGAGCTTTAGCTGCACTTACAACTACAGTAAAAAGATAGTTGCTAGCCCAAGGAAGCTCACAAAACCCACAACATCTGTTGCGGTAGTCAGTGCTACACCGCCTGCAAGAGCTGGATCTATCCCCGCTTTTTTCATAAGCAGCGGGATCGAAAAGCCAGCTACAGCAGCAACTGCAAGATTGATAACCATCGCAGAGCCTAAAACCAGGCTGATTTTAATGTCTTGAAACCATAGATAAGAAATACAGCCAACCACAATCGCCCATACAACACCGCTAATAATTGAGATGGTGATTTCTTTATAGGCTAGCCATCGTTGATTCGACGAGCTTATTTTACCCATTGCTAAACCACGAATCATTAACGTCAGTGTTTGTGAGCCAGCGATACCGCCCATGCTGGCAACAATCGGCATAAGAACTGCAAGCGCGACTACTTTTTCCAGCGTGCCTTCAAATAGACCAATCACCCAGGACGCCAAGAAAGCAGTGGCAAGGTTGATACCCAACCAGAATAAACGTCTTTTTGCGCTCGGTAATACTGGGGAGAACAAATCCTCCTCCTCGTCTAGACCTACCGCACCAAGAATCTGGCGATCCGCTTCTTCATCCAGAATCTCAATCATGTCGTCGAGTGTAATGCGACCAATTAGCTTATTGCCTTCATCGACAACTGGCATTGAGGTCAGATCGTGCTCACGAAAAAGAACGGCTAATTCGTTTTGTGGCATTTCTGGGGGGACTGATAAAGCCTCGGTGTCCATGACATCAGATACATGCTTGTCTGGAGAGCTAGTGATTAATTTTGAAAGCGGTAATTCGCCGAGAAACAAGCCTTCACGATCAATCACCATTAATCCCATGGTGTGTTCTGGAATAGTCTCCTTTTTTCTCAGGTAGCGTAAGATCGCTTCTAGCGTTACATCAGAACGAATCGCGATGGCATCCGTTTCCATGAGACGCCCAGCAGTGTCTTCGTCAAATGCCAGACAGGCTTCCAGATTTTGTAATCCATGAAAATCCAGTGATTGTCTAATCGCATCACCAAATTCATCAGGCAGGGTATCAACGACATCCGCCAAGTCATTGGTATCCAGATCACTAACCGCGTCTACAACTTGTCCGTGATCCAGGTATTTTGCCAACGATACTCTGGCAACATCACCTAGCTCTACAAGTACTTCACCGTTGAATTCTTCCGGTATGTATTCCCATAATGCACCACGTAATGAGTCAGGTATCGACTCCAGTAAATGCACAATTTCAGACGCTTCCAGATTCAGGAAGGTACTGTGTAGTACGTCCTGATTGTTATCCTCTAACGCCTCTAAGACTGTATCTGTAAGGCTTTGGGTGTTGCTGATTAGTGTATTTGCTTCTGTCATGAGGATTCCCAATTTGTCACTGTTCTAATTTAATAGGGTGGTTAATATGTTACGTACTTACTGATGATTTATCATCTATGTTTACAGCTTCTGGTGTAGCCTCATCGGTCTGATTATTCGGGGAAACCAAATCATTGAGCGGGTATATTTGTACTTTTCCAACGCGATTGCTGTGCACATCTAAAGCCAGAAAGCGCAAATCTGATTGTTCAATTTCATCACCAGGTCTTGGCATACGGCTAAGGTGAGTCATGAATAGACCTGTTATGGTATTTGCATCAACCTCATCGGGGAAATTGATATTCACCACACGCTCAAGATCCATCATCGAAACCAGCCCATCAGTTTCCCAGTGGTCGACAACCCAGCGTGCAGCAGCATCTGGCTCATCAATATCCATTTCATCTGCAATCTCGCCAACGATTTCTTCCAGCATATCTTCCATGGTAACCACACCTGAAAAACTGCCATATTCGTCCATAACCAATGCCATGTGGCTGCGTTTGCCACGCATTGATTCGAGCAAATTAGTAATTGGTTGAGTTTCAGGAACCAGTAATGCCTCTCTAACATTATCTTTGATAATGGTCATTGGGTCTGGATTGTCTTCATTGGCAATCAGAACATTGTAAAGGTCTTTGACTAATAGAATGCCCACAGGGGTGTCAGGGTCACCATCAAACACAGGAAAGCGTGAATGCTGTGTCTCTCGAATAATTTTCAGGTTTTCTTCCCAGCTTAGCTGCAAGTCCAAACCGTCAACTTCGTTTTGAGGCAACATGATTTGCTCAACAGTATGCGAATCAAACTCGAACATATTTTGTAGCATCGCAGCTTTATCAGTGGTCAGGTCGCCGTGTTTTTCGGAGGTATCAATAATACCTCTGATTTCATCATCAGAAAGCACGTCTGCGTGAGTTGCTTCTTCCACATTAAAAAGCGCGAGGATTGAACCAGAAGCTTTATTCAATAACCAGTTAAGCGGATAAGCCAAAAGGTAAAACCAGTGCAATGGGTAAGCTGTCCACATAGAAACAGGCTCGGCCTTGCGAATCGCAAAGGTTTTCGGAACTTGTTCTCCCACAACAATATGTAATGATGAGAAGATCAAAAAACCAAGAATGAAAGAGATTGGGTGCAGCAATTGCTCTGGAACGCCCAGAGTATGAAAAACCGGTTCAAGTAATGCCGCAACCACAGGCTCACCAACCCATCCAAGACCCAGAGACGCCATAGTAATGCCTAATTGGCAGGCCGCTAGATAGGATTCCAGATTGTTTTGAATTCGTTGCGTTAACAATGCAGATTTACTGCCCTGATCAGCAAGCAGATTAATGCGAAAGCTCTTGGCTTTTACCAAGGCAAACTCTGCCGCCACGAAAAATGCATTTATTGCTAACAATAAAACAATGGTAACGATGCCAAAAATACCATGATCCATAATAAAACCCTGTTTTTTATTCTTTAAAGTGATTTAGACGTAAGGTCTAACAGAAAAGTCACATCTATTATTGTTGTTACCAAACTAAATTGCTACACCGAAGCGTTAAATAGTCAATGTCGTTGATCATTTCATAATTGATTGAAAACTCTGTTAAATCTTTTTGTAAAAAAATTAAAAATAAATGTGACTAACGAATAAATCACTCCGTCTAAGTAATAAGAGATCGCAATTTGTGATTTCAAATTTTCAAGAAACAAATAACGTACTTAAGGAGTTCGATTATGAATACAAACATATTTTTATCTGTATTGACTTTAGCTGCAGTGTTGAACCTGGCTGTAACTCATGCTGATGAAACAACCGCACCTGCGACAGGTGAAGCTACTGATACTGAAGAAGTTATCTCATCTGATGGTAAAAGTTTAGTGGCTGAAGGCAAAGATTTGGTAACTGGTGTTGCTGGCGCAGTTAAAGGCGCAGTAAAGAAAACAGTGGGTACTGTTAAAGAGAAAGCCAAGCTTAGTGAATCAACGGCTCCAACACAGGGTCAGGGCGAAGGTGATGACGCTGTACAAGATGTGAAGGCTGTAGAAGTTGAGAAGAAAGTAGAGGCAATGAAGTCATCTGAAGATGATTCTAAAGATGCAGAAGTGAACCGCACAGTAAGTGACACTTCAATCTACATCTTTTCGCAGAACCCTTACATCCAGTCAATTATGGAAAACACTACGCACATTAAATCATCTCGTTTAAAAGAGCTGCTTGAGCGTGGGGATAAAGTAACAATGTTGGATATTCGTCCGAAAAGTGAGTTCGCAAAAACACCTGGTATTGAAGGCGTGACATTGAACATACCGCGTAACTTCCTTGAAGTTGAAGCTTATGAAAAGCTACCTAACAAAGATGCTTCTATCATAATTATCAGCACTAAAGGTATCCGTGGCGGACTTGCAGCACATACATTGCAGAACATGGGTTACACCAATGTGCGTAACTTAATGGATGGCTTGCAAGGCTGGAATAAAGCTAAGTAAGCAGTACAAAGTTAAACCAGAGTTCGTCCGCCATATGGCCGCAATAAATTCGTTTATTGCGGCTATTTTATTTATTTCTACAGAAGTCTACTTTCGTCAACTGAGACGAAAGTTTGAGTAGATGAGAAGACAGATAATAAAAGAGTCTTAACCATGAAAATTGCAATCTTGTCACGTAATAAAAAACTATATTCTACCCGTCGCTTAGTCGAAGCAGCCCAGAGCAGAGGACATGAAGTTCAAGTCATCGATGCTTTGCGTTGCTATATGAATATCGCAGAAAACAATCCTACTATTCATTTGGGTGGTGAAAACCTTGAAGGGTTTGATGCGGTCATTCCACGAATCGGCGCATCAGTCACATTCTACGGATCGGCTGTGTTACGACAATTCGAAATGATGGGCATTTACCCGCTCAATGAATCGGTTGCGGTAACGCGATCTCGTGACAAGCTTCGTTCTATGCAATTACTTTCACGAAAAGGCGTTGGTCTTCCTGTGACCGGGTTTGCTAACAAGCCTGATGATATTAAAGATTTGATTAAGCTTGTGGGTGGCGCACCTTTAGTTATTAAATTACTAGAGGGTACACAAGGTATTGGTGTGGTTCTGGCTGAAACCCAAAAAGCGGCAGAAAGTGTTATCGAAGGCTTTATGGGTGTAAAGGCAAACATACTCATTCAAGAATTTGTGAAAGAAGCGAAAGGCGCAGATATTCGCTGTTTTGTGATTGGCGATAAAGTAGTTGCTGCGATGAAACGTCAAGGTGCGCCGGGTGAATTTCGTTCAAACTTGCATCGAGGTGGATCGGCTGAGCTCATTAAAATTACCCCAAAAGAGCGAGCTACTGCAGTAAAAGCGGCAAAAACCATGGGCTTGAATGTGTGTGGTGTTGATTTATTACGTTCTAATAATGGTCCAGTCGTTATGGAAGTGAATTCTTCTCCTGGTCTGGAAGGAATTGAAGGCGCTAGCGGCAAAGATGTTGCAGGAATGATCATCGAGTTTATTGAAAAAAATGGTAAGCTTGGCAAAACCAAAACTCGGGGCAAGGGCTAACAATGGCAAAAAAGCCAACTAACAAATCCTTTAAATTAGGAAAGGTCACAGTCAAGCCGGGTGAAAGTCAATATATTGAATTGCCTTTACCCGGTCTTTATACCCATTCAAACATACACATGCCTGTACACATTATCTGTGGCAGAGAGGCGGGTCCTATTATGTTTGTTAGTGCAGCAGTTCATGGCGACGAAATTAATGGTGTAGAAATCATTCGTCGATTGAAAAAATCTAAAGCACTAAGGCGTCTTAAAGGCACCTTGATTACTGTACCTGTAGTAAATGTTTATGGCTTTATTAATAAATCACGCTATCTACCCGATCGTCGTGATTTAAATCGCTCTTTTCCTGGCTCTGAAAAAGGCTCAATGGCTTCCAAACTCGCACACGTATTTCTTAACAATATTTGTGATCGTTGCGATTTTGGAATCGACCTGCATACGGCCGCTATATCCAGAGATAATTTACCCCAGATAAGGGCGTTGCTGGATAACGAGAAAACCAAAGAGCTGGCACTCGCCTTTGGTGCGCCAGTGGTGCTTGATGCGCCACTACGCGAAGGCTCCATGCGAGAGGCAACCTCACAGACGGGCACTAAAGTGTTGCTTTATGAAGCAGGTGAAGCGCTGCGTTATGATGAGATATCAATACGAGCCGGTGTCAATGGCATTATCAATGTCATGCGTAATATCGGCATGCTTGCCGCATCACGAAAAAAAGTGAAAATGGAGCCTGCGATCGCGCACTCCAGTAAATGGGTGCGTGCGCCTCAAAGCGGTATTTTGCGTTCAACCAACCCTATGGGCCACAGCATCAATAAAGGTGATGTGCTGGGTTATGTGTCTGACCCTTTTGGCGAGGTTGAACAAGAAGTTATATCCCCAGTGAGTGGTATGGTGATCGGTAGAACAACATTACCTTTAGTGCATGAAGGTGAAGCAATTTTCCATATTGCACGATTTGATGAACTTGAAGAAGCGGAAACGGTCTATGAAACGTTCCACAGTAATGTGGACCCAGAAGATGACGACGTAGTGCCGCACGGGGATGAACCAGTTATTTACTAACATTCTTAAAAAAAAAGCCCCCAAAGTAGGGGGGTGTGTTTTAAACAGTGGCTTGCTATAATCAGTTAGATAATAAAAAAATTCTCTAGGCTAGAGATACGGGGAAACAATGAGCACTGAAGCTCTGATTAAAGCGACTGCTTTAAATCGCTATTACGGAAAATATCACGCAGTAAAAGATGTTCACCTGACTATCCAGAAAGGTGAGGTACTCGGCTTGCTCGGGCCAAATGGTGCTGGCAAATCCAGTACGATGCAAATGCTCACGGGAAATCTATCCCCAAGCTCGGGCGAAATCATCATCAACGGTGTTAGTTTGATTGATGAGCCAGAGACGGCCAAGAGCTCCATTGGCTACTTGCCAGAGCAACCTCCTGTTTATCGCGATATGACGCCACGAGAATATCTGGCTTATTGCGCTGCTTTGCACGATGTTGCAAAAGCGCAAAGAAAAGCTGTGGTAGACGAAGCGATGGATCGATGTGGTCTGCATGCGGTGCCGGATAAACTCATTGGCAATCTATCCAAAGGTTATCAACAACGCGTTGGTATTGCACAAGCCATTTTGCATAAACCCGATGTGGTGATTCTGGATGAGCCAACGGTTGGTTTAGATCCGATTCAAATCAGACAAATCCGAGAGCTGATTCGAGAGCTCGGTAATGATCACAGTGTGATTCTTTCGACCCATATTTTGCCTGAAGTGCAGGCTGTCTGTGATCGTGTGCAGATTATTCATCAAGGGCAAACCGTTTTCGCCGACTCCTTTAGTGCGATGGCGCATTCAGAAAGAGCGTCCGAACTTATTGTCAGCTTTAGTCAGGCAATTGATAAAAGCAAGCTGGATAGTATCGATGGCGTCGCCAGTGTAGAAGCCTTGGAAAATAATCAGTTTTTACTGAAGGGGTCTAAGAATTATTCTAAGAATGAGTCACAGCAAATTAATCCTGCTGACATTTTCAAGCTCGCTGTTGCAAACAACTGGGAGCTCACTGAGTTAACCCCTAAAACCGAAACCTTAGAGCAGATATTTATGAATCTGGTGCATAGCGATTCTGATATGGCTACTGATGAAAAGCTCGAAGCCGATGAGGTAGATGCCGCATGAGTCTAGGTTTAAATAAAATCTCAACCATTGCCATTAGCGAATTTAAACGCATGTTTAACTCTCCATTGGCGTGGAGTGTTTTAGCAATATTGCAATTCATTCTGGCGATGATTTTTCTCTCTAGGGTGGATGAGTTTGTCGCGGTATTTCAACAGCAAATGGCGACAGCTGACAATGCGCCAGGTGCCACGTTTTTTATCATTTCGCCGGTATATTTATGGGCGGGTATTATCATGCTGGCCGTTATGCCGATCATGACAATGCGTTTGTTCGCCGAAGAACGCATGAACAAAACACTGACTTTATTGAAATCATCACCGGTTTCTTCCACGCAAATAGTGCTCGGAAAGTACGGGGGTGTGTTGTTATTTGTTGTGTTATTTATTCTAATGATTAGCCTTATGCCCATCGCGCTTTCTTTCGGTACAGAACTGGATTGGGGAATAATTCTATCGTCTACGCTTGGTTTGTTTTTACTGCTAGCATCATTTGCAGCAGCGGGATTGTTCCTTTCAAGCTTAACCAGTCAGCCGATTATTGCGGCGATTAGTAGCTTTGGTTTGCTGATGTTTCTAGTGGTGCTGTATCTGTCAGGAGGGTCGCAATCAAACAGTAGTGAGTTGTTTATTTACCTGTCGCACTTTAGTCATTTTGAGACATTTGTCAGAGGTATCATTGATAGCAGCGATATTGTTTATTACCTACTGTTCATTGTCGGATTTATCATATTATCGATTCGTAAACTCGATAATGACAGGCTTCTGGGTTAGTAATCATGTCTAATAAATCTCATATCGCCTTACGCATCCAGAACGTCATTTTCTCTGTGCTATTTGTGGTTATTATTGGCTTGCTGGCGTGGCTTGGAAAAACCTATCATAAAGGTTTTGATGCCACCCAAACTCAGCGAAATTCATTAAGCCAAACCACACAAGAGCTTCTTAAAAGAATCGATAAACCAATCTTGCTGACTGCTTATGTGCCTGACGATGCAGTGGTGCATACCAACTTGAGACAGTTGATCGATAAATACAAAAAGTACAACGACAATATCAAGTTAGAGATCATCAATCCTGATCTCGATCCTGCGCGAGCAAAGCAAGATGGTATTGATTACAGTGGCCAGTTATTAGTTAGGCTTGGAGAAAACAGCGAGAAAGTTAACTCGGTTGATGAGCAAACCATGCTGGATGTATTGCAGCGTCTTTCCCGAACAGAGCCGCGCTTAGTGGTTTTCGTTGAAGGGCATAACGAACGTTCGCCATACAGCGACAAATCAACGGGAATGTCTAATCTGGCAAAAGTGCTGGAACAGAAGGGCTTCTTATTGCAGCCGCATAATATTCTTCGTACCCAAAGCCTGCCGCAAAATGCGAGCTTCGTTGTATTGGCAGCACCGCAAAAAGAATTTTTAGAAGGCGAAGTTAAGATCATTGCTGAATACCTAAAGCAGGGCGGCAATCTTCTATGGCTACACGAACCAGGTAGTTTGCACGGTTTAGATAACATCGAACAGCAACTCGGTCTGGAAATGAACGAAGGTACTTTGTTGGATGCGAACACCGCTTTACAGGAAATGCTGGGTATTCAACATCCGGCGGCGATTGCAATTATTGATTATGGGCCATCAGCGTTAACGACTAAGTTAGCGGCGCACACCTTATTTCCTTTCGCTACGCCTATTGAACGAGATGAATCCATCAAAAGCAGAGATCCAGAAAATGGCCCCAAAGTGGGGGGGTGGCAATATCAACCGTTACTCACGACACTACCAACAAGCTGGATGGAATCTGGTGATATTCAAGGTAATGTAAAGTTCGACGATGATGCAGATAAACCCGGGCCATTAGATATTGCGATGGCATTAACGCGCGATGTTGATCTTAGCGATGAGGCTTCCCCGTCTGAAACAGATGATGACGAAAAGGAAGCTAAGCAAGCAATGCAAAACAAACAAATAAAAGAACAACGTGTTCTGGTGGTTGGTGATAGTGACTTTATGCTGAACAGCTATATCGGTCAGGGCAGTAACCTGGAGTTGGCGAGCAATATCTTTAATTGGTTGAGTGTTGATGATGACCTATTGTCAATAAAAGCCAAAGTTGCGCCAGGGACTAGCTTAAACCTATCAACTGCCGGAAGAATAGGTTTAGCAGTGTTGTGGCTGGGCTTGCCGCTACTGCTCTTATTAATAGGGACGCTACGTTGGCATAAACGAAGAAAACGCTAATCTTAAAATGCTAGTCTTAAAGTAAGGCTTATCGCATTGCTAAATGAAAGCTGGATAAACGTTAAATAAAAAAGGGGAAACAGAATGAAGAATACCGTGAAGAAAATGACAGTTCTCTTAGGTGCATTTGTGTTAACTGCGTGCGCAGGTTCAGGGGATACAACGAGTGGGGGAGCAGCAAGCATCCCAACAAACACCAATTTTTATGCACACTGGGTGCATTCTTTCGAAGAGCAGAATGGTCAGAAAACGCCTAATATTTTCAGGGTAAAAGGCAGTAGACAATTTCCACCAAGCCGTTTCCGTATGGAGTTTGGTTTTGACCCAAATGGTCAGTGTAATTATAAATACCTAAGCCCAGTTGATGCGCACGAGATGCGAGACTGCGTATATACCAAAATTGGTAACAAGGTGTATATCTATGATCAGGCTGGGGCTTTGCTAAAGCATATTTCATTCACACTGCAATCACCCGCAAGCAAAGATAGAATGGTGATGACATACGGTGTGGCAGAACCTGTAAAAGCAGTCACCAAAGAAGGCGAAAAGCCCGCAGTTAAAAAGCAGTAGTAGATAATAGAAATGCTAAGCCCAAACAGTAAACGCCTTGTTCAAAATTTCATCTTGTTGATTGTTGTCGCTGCGTTAGCCGCCTTTATCATACTGCGAGAAGATGAAAAAGAACTGTATACAACGCTTTACGATACGAGTATCGGTGATGAAGCAACAGATATCGTCATCCATGTTGAAGGGCAAGAAGACGTTGTCCTAAAAAATACAGAAGGGAAATGGAAGGTAACCAAGCCCGAACAGTTTGATGCGGATGAAGAAAAAGTCAGGCACCTGTTTACCTTGTTATCCGAAAATGCGGATACCCATTACGACATTGCTGATAAGAATCTAGCAGATTTCGGTTTGGATAAAGATACACTCAGCGTTAGCTTTAATGGAGTGAAGTTGGTTTTTGGTGACTATAATGACGTCGCACAAAAGCGTTATGTGCTTAAAGGAGATAAGATGTATCTCATCTCAGAAACTGTTTCAGGGTTACTTGAATCAGGTGCCTCTTCATTTAAACCGCTAGAAATGAAATAAAGGATTTATGCCAGAACTCCCCGAAGTTGAAACCACGCGTAAAGGCATCAAGCCTTACACGCATCAACAAACCGTCGCTAAAGTGGTAGTCCGTCAGCCAAAACTACGTTGGCCTGTGCCAACAGACATAGCGCAAATGGAAGGGCAACTGATCGAATCTGTGCGCCGTCGTGGCAAATATATTCTGTTAGAAACCAGTGCGGGTACGGCGATTATCCATTTAGGCATGTCTGGAAGTTTACGCATTGTCGATGATGGTCTAGCACCAGAAAAACATGATCATGTCGATTTTATTATGGATACGGGTAAAACCGTCAGGCTGCATGACCCCAGACGTTTTGGTGCAGTTTTATGGACGCAGCAAAACCCACTCAAACACAAGCTGATTCGCTCTTTAGGCCCTGAGCCCTTAAGCGATGATTTCAACGCTGACTATTTATACGAAGTATCTCGTGGTCGTAGCATGAGCATCAAACAATTCATTATGAATGGCCATGTAGTTGTCGGTGTAGGCAATATCTATGCCTGTGAATCGTTGTTTATGTCAGGTATATCACCCAAATGGCAAGCGGGTAAAGTCTCTAAAGCGCGATATCAAAAACTGGTAGAGCAAATCAAAATAGTGTTGACTAAAGCGATAGCGCAAGGCGGAACGACGTTGAAGGATTTTGTGCAGGTGGAAGGTAAGCCGGGGTATTTTAAGCAAGAATTAAATGCTTACGGAAGAGCGGGTGAACGGTGTAATAACTGTGAGTCAACGATTAAGCAGATAACACAAGGACAGCGTTCTACTTTTTACTGTGGGAAATGTCAGCGCTAAGTAATTCGCATCAGAATAAAAAAGTGCCTTAAAGTAGGGGGGTGGCTTTTCTAGGCTCACCAAGAGCCAGAAAAGTCCATCTTAGATTCCATAAGGAATCTAAGATGTGCGGAGTTTAAACTAGGTTTGAAGGTATTATAAATACTAAGCCAGCCCTAATTTAAGGTATTTTTTTGTATTAACTCTTTCTTCTAAAGCCCCAAAACAATCCCAAACTTGCCATTGCTGCAGAGGAAAGGTTTGCGGTAATAAAGCCTTTTAGTCCACCAAGATGTGGAGAAATCCATGCGATTAAGCCGTTATAAACGTTTTCAAACGCTTCCCACTTAACATGAATTAAATCAGCGTATTGCAACGCAAATAATAAAATAAGAACAGTGCCTGAAATGAAAAATACAAACTTCAAAAAGGTGCGAGTTGCATAGCCAATAACAAAGCCTGCAAAGAAACTAAAGCCCATATAAGTAAATAAGGCTATCCAGTTCCCTGTCTGGATTGATTCACCAACGTCCATAGTTGTAACCTGACATAGTTGTAACCTGAGATTTACAAAAGGTCAGAAGCATATCATAATTTCCTGATTTTTCTGGGTAAAAACTTTGTCTGTATCTTCTTCCATAGCTAAATTTTCTGATCGACGTTTTTGCGTTGCACCGATGTTGGATTGGACAGACAGGCATGAGCGTACCTTTCTTCGTTTGCTCTCTAAACGTGCAATGTTATATACCGAGATGGTCACGACAGGTGCGCTCATTCATGGTGATGCAAAACGTTATTTGCAATTCAATAAAGAAGAGCACCCCGTTTCATTGCAACTTGGTGGCAGTGAACCAAAAGCGATGGCACTTTGCGCCAAAATGGCAGAAGACGAAGGTTACAACGAAGTTAATATCAATGTCGGTTGTCCCAGCGATCGCGTACAAAACGGTGCATTTGGCGCATGCTTGATGGCTGAGCCAGAATTAGTTGCCGAAAATGTCCACGCTATGCAGGCTGCGGTAGATATTCCAGTTACTGTAAAAAACCGCATCGCCATAGATGAGATGGAAGAATATGAAAGCTTGCATCGTTTCTTATCTATCGTTTCAGAAGCAGGGTGTGAGACATTTCTCGTACATGCGCGCAAAGCCTGGTTAAAAGGTTTAAGCCCAAAACAGAATCGTGACGTGCCGCCGCTTAATTACGAACTTGTGTATCAAATGAAGCGAGAATTCCCACATCTTGAAATTATTATAAATGGCGGAATTAAAACACTCGATGAAACTGAGCAACATCTGGAGCATGTCGATGGTGTGATGATCGGTCGCGAGGCTTATCACAACCCTTATATGATGATTGATGTAGATCAGCGCATTTATGGAGAAAATGACACCCCCCCACTTACAAGGCATGAAGTGTTAGAAGCGTATATAGACTATATGCAAAAGCAAATGGCAGAAGGGGCTAATTTAAAACACATGAGCCGCCATATTTTGGGCTTATTCACCGGTGAAGCGGGCGCAAAAGCGTGGCGCAGACACATTAGTGAAAACGCATATAAGGCTGGTGCAGATATCAATGTGATCAAAAAAGCGGCGTCATTTATAACATCTTAAAAAAAGGTGCTACTTTTAGTCAATTAGTAGTTGACCACACTAAAATCAGACAGTAAAATTCGCGCCTCTGTTGATCAACTGATCATCAGAAATTACCAACAATTCCTCGATAGCTCAGTTGGTAGAGCAGTAGACTGTTAATCTATTGGTCCCTGGTTCGAGTCCAGGTCGAGGAGCCAAATACATAAAGGCCCGTAGTGTTTTACGCTACGGGCCTTTTTTGTGGGTGTTTCATCTTCATCTTAATTCAAGATAGATCTGTATTTTAAAATCAAAAGAGCCCCCCCTCCTTGCACCCCCCTTTCAGCGTTTTTTTTGTTATCGTTCTATAGAATTTTAAATCGTGCACAAAAAAAGCCAGATATAAATCTGGCTTTAAATAAAGAATGATAACTCTTATTTTTTGATTATTACCTTTTCCTGACCTGTTACCGTTATATCAACTCGACGGTTCTGAGCGCGTCCATCTTTAGAGCTGTTATTTGCAACCGGCTGTGACTCACCTCTACCAGAAACACTCATCATATTTCTGTTCATGCCGTTGCTTGATAAATAGTCTGCAACTGAATTTGCACGTCTTACGGATAAGTCTTTATTGTACTTTTCAGAGCCTATGCTATCAGTATGGCCAACTATAGTTATACGATCTGGTGATACTCTTGAGGCCTTGATATTACCCGTAAAATTATTGAGCTCCATCATTGCTTTGTCGCTGAGTTTATCGCTATCAAAACCAAAATTTGAACCACCTGTTTCATTAAGTGTAAGAATTTTAACGATAGGTTTTGGTGGTGCTCGTTTTATGACAGGTTTAGGGGCAACATAAACAGCCACGGGAGCTTTCACAGGTGGTTTTGCTTTTACCACAGGCGGTGGCTCTATTATCGGAGCTGCAGTAGGAATACAGTCTCTTAATGTATTACCTAGGGATGAGGTAACACATTTTCCTGATCCGTCTACCAAAGCTGTGCCGTTGGTAGATTGTGCAAAGCCACCTTCTACTGCATGTGCTGAAGTTGCCATTAGAGCGCTAGTCAAAATTACTGCGCTACCCATTGTCATGTTCTTTGTATTGTTTTTGATAGTCATTATTTCTCCATATAGTTCTTGTTAAGTTAAAGAATTATCCAGTTGTTAAATGCTCACTGCGCCTGGATGTCATATTGCTTTTTGAAAAATTGAGCTACAAAGCAACAATGTGATAACTATACGTAATGGAGGGGAGGCATGATCTCGGTAGAATCCTTAAAGAAAGTAAACTTTTAGCCTTTTGAAAGGTAGGAATTAGCTTACATAACACTATATTGTGAAATGGGATGTCCAAGGTAACTTATAAAGTTGAAAGAGAAAAACGGTCAATTATTAAAAGACTTTAAAAAGAAATATACGTTTTATTAAAAAATTGATAGGGTTATCATTTAAAATTATGCCGTAGAGATGTGGCATAATTGCTGGTGTAAAATAGGAAAAATAGTGATGTTATTTATGGTCAATATGGCTGTTAAGTTTAAGTTTTATTAATAGCTAGTGGAAAACCACTATATAAATAGCAATATCACCTAATACCAAAAGTCAGGTAATTGTTTATTGTATTTCCACCTGAAACCGTCTGCTGATTATCTATTCATAACTTCGTTTCAGAGACTATTAAAAATTTAACTAATTTTTTTAGAATGAGCTATTCTTTAGCTTAAATACAATAATGCTATAAAAAAAATTTAGAGAAAGTAAAGTAACTAGGAGGTCAAACATGCGAAAGACTTTTCGCGTACTGTCAATTGCCGTATCTGCATTGGCTCTAACAGGAGTACTGGGAATCGCACCTACAGCGATTGCTGATGACAAGAGTGCTCTGGAGAAAGGCAAGAAACTAGCTTTTGGTATTAAGAAAGGAAATTGCTTAGCGTGCCATATGATGTCAGATGGAGACCAGCCAGGAAATATTGGTCCTCCCTTGATAGCGATGAAAGCACGTTTCCCTGATAAAGCAGTGCTTAAAGCGCAAATCTCGGATGCGCGTGCTAAAAACCCAAACACAATCATGCCTCCTTTCGGCACTCATGGCATCCTAACGGAAAAAGAAATCGATTTAATTACCGACTTCGTACATAGCCTGTAATAGATAGGCATGTAGACAATCATTAGAGATCAGGTTTGTTTGGTAAAAACAAACTTTTAAACTTTAAACCTTATATGAGGAATTATAATGAAACGTAGAAGCTTTTTGAAAAGCACATTAGTAGCAAGCGCTGCTGGTGTTGCGGTTACTTCTGGCATTCTTGGCTCAAGCAATGTATTCGCTGCTTCAGTTGTGGGTGCGGATTTAGCTAAAGCAAAGTCAGTAGATGAGATACTGACGATGTTGGGTGCAGCTGATGCTGCAGAATCTGACAAGATTAAAATTAAAGCCCCTGAAATTGCAGAGAATGGTGCGGTAGTGCCTGTTGGAATAACATCTGAAATTGAAGGCACAACAGAAATTATTTCTTTAACTGCGGCCAATCCCACACCATTTGCCGCTCGTTATATGATTGGCGAAGGAGCAGAGGCTGCTGTTAAGTCACGCTTTAAAATGGGTATGACAACAGATGTTATCGCTATTGTTAAAGCTGGTGATAAATTCTATACAGCAAAAACCAACGTGAAAGTAACTAAAGGCGGCTGCGGAGGCTAATATCATGGCAAAATCTACAATCAAACTACGTACAAAAGAAAAAGGTGGCAAGGTTCAGGTAAAGGCTTTGATTACGCACCCTATGGAAACTGGTCTTCGTAAAGATAAGAAGACAGGAGATAAAATCCCTGCTCACTACATCACTGAAGTAAAAGTTGAAGCTAATGGCAAAACAGTTTTGACAGCAGATTGGAGTGGTTCGGTTTCTAAAAACCCTTTTATCTCATTCAATTACGCTGGTTCGAAAGGTGACAAGGTAAAACTTACCTGGACAGACAATATGGGTAAAAGCGACTCTATAGAAAAAGAAGTCGGTAAAAAATAGAAGAAAATAAATTGGATGTCTTGCTTTGCTTAACAAGAGTGAGACATTCTTATATTTAAGCTAGGAGGAAAAAATGAAAAAACTGATTTCATCAGTGGCTTTGTTAATAATTGCTTTGCCATTTGTTACAGTTCAGGCTTCAACGCCAGCTGAAGATACAGAAGCATTTAGAAGCTATTTTAAAAAAGCTGTACCGGATGTGAAATTTGAAGACTTTCAAAATGGTGTTTATGCATTAGATGCAGACTCTCGTGAGCAATGGATAGAAATAGAAGAATTTCCTCCGTATGAACTTGCTATAGACAAAGGTACAGAACTCTGGGAAAAGCCGTTTAAAAATGGCAAGTCTTTCGCAAGTTGTTTTGGTGAAGACATTAGTGGTACTCGCGCAAAGTATCCTTATCATGATGAAGCTCAAGACACTATTGTTACCTTGGAAGGCGATATCAATAAATGTCTAACTGATAATGGTGAAAAACCTTATAAATGGAAAAAAGGCAACATTGCTGCAGTTTCTGCTTATATTGCCTACGAAGGTCGTGGCAAAAAGGTTGATGTGCACCCAAAAACAGATAAAGCAAAAGCTTGGTATGACAAAGGTAAGAAGTTTTTCTACGCTAAACGTGGTCAATTAAATTTAGCCTGTGCTGACTGCCATGTATACAACTTCAACCGCAAGGTTCGTAGTGAATTATTGAGTCCGGCTCTAGGCCATCCAACACACTTCCCGGTATTTAGAACCAAGTGGGGAGAAATGGGTACTTTGCATCGTCGTTACGGTGGTTGTAATAAAAATATCAGAGCAAAGCCTTTCAAAGCTCAAAGTGATGAATACAAGGCTTTGGAATACTTCCAGGCAGTCATGTCAAATGGTCTTGAGCTAAACGGACCAGGCGCTAGAAAGTAAACCAGACTACTATTGGAGATATTTATGAAATTTAAATTTTTATTAGCATCATTAGTACTAGGTTTGAGTTCAACAGCAATGGCTGGTGGAGCTCAGGATGCAATTGATGCAGCTAAAAAAGCACAAAAGGAAGCAGCCGCAGTGGGTATGGAATGGCGTGATATGGGTAAGACCATAAAGAAAGCCGAAGAAGCTGCGAAAGATGGTAAGGAAAAGAAAGCTATAAAGCTGGCGAATATTGTTGTAATGCAAAGCAAAGAATCGCTAAAGCAAGCTGAGTTAGCTAAGACAGCTGGTCCTCGTTTCTAGGCTTTCGGCTTTAAAACACAAGAAAGCCGAGTTTAACTCGGTTTTTTTGTGTCTTCGTTTTAACCAAATTTCCATAATTCAAATTTAATCACTCCCTGATGATCTTATTTATTAGAAAACCCATCTGTTGTTTATTTGCATTGCTGTTGTTTTTATTGCCACTAACCACAGCTGCCGATGTGGTTAAACCTGCTCTGATAGAAATAGTGGTTAATGAGAAGGGGCAGGTGAATATAGAAATACGTGCCAGTATTGAAGCTTTGTTAACGGGTATAGATGGTCGTTACAAAAATACTCAAGATGCGCCAAATGCAGATGAATACGATGTTTTACGTAAAATGGAGTCTGGCGAATTACTCGCTGAATTTGAGGGTTTTAAAAGACCATTCTTAGAAAAGCTTTCGTTGTTAGATGACAAACAACGTAAAGTTAGTTTGAATATTAAAAATGTAAAGATTCCAGAGCCCGGTTATACCAAAGTGCCGCGTATTAGTCTTATTGAGCTATCAGGCCTTTTAAGCAGTTCTGCTAATTCTCTAACGTGGTATTACCCTGCATCGTTTGGCGATAATGCAGTTCGTTTAAAGCAGGTAAACGAAGCAAAACAAGAATATCACTGGTCACAATGGCAATGGCTAAAAAAT
Source organism: Cocleimonas sp. KMM 6892 (assembly GCF_035798195.1). Classification (NCBI taxonomy): domain Bacteria; kingdom Pseudomonadati; phylum Pseudomonadota; class Gammaproteobacteria; order Thiotrichales; family Thiotrichaceae; genus Cocleimonas; species Cocleimonas sp. KMM 6892. Next base: position 1,207,069 of record NZ_JAPFBV010000001.1, read on the forward strand.
GATAAGCCTAGTGAGGCCATGTCATTAACGGAGATAGTTGCAGAGAAACCGCTCTATCAAACGATATTCTCATATATTGTTATAGGGTTTGAGCATATTCTCCCTAAAGGTTTGGATCATATTCTTTTTATCCTGGGGTTGTTTCTTTTTGGAACAGCATTCAAACCACTTGTATTGCAAATCACAATGTTCACGTTGGCGCATACATTGACTTTAGGCTTGGCAATGAATGGCGTGATAAACCTACCCGCCAACATTGTTGAACCTCTAATTGCTTTATCCATTGCCTATGTTGGCATAGAGAATGTCTTTGCTAAACGTCTGAATAACAGTCGACTGGTGTTAGTCTTTTTATTTGGTTTATTGCATGGTCTTGGGTTTGCTAGTGTATTATCTGATTTTGGCATGCCAGAGAATGCTTTTGTAACAGCACTAATTAGTTTCAATATTGGTGTGGAAATTGGACAGCTAACCATTATCCTGGCGGCATTTTTGTTGATAGGCTTGTGGTTTAGTAAAAAACGTTGGTACAAGTCTTTAATTACGACACCTGCTTCGTTAGCCACTGCAGTTGTTGCTTTTTATTGGTTTATAGAAAGATTGGACTTGAATTATTTTATTTAGACCTGATAATCAGGTTTTACACTGTTAGTTAAGGCAATGTTGTAAACAGCATTGGCTAACTAAAGAATAACGCTGGAGAAGCAAAAGTGAGTATTGTAAGCCTGAGTGATGATTCATTCGAACAAGATGTTTTAAAAAGTAGCACCCCCGTTTTAGTTGATTACTGGGCTGAGTGGTGTGGTCCTTGTAAGTCTGTAGCGCCAATTCTTGAAGAGTTAGCAGCAGAATACGAAGGTAAAGTAACTATCGCTAAGTTAAATATTGATGATAACGGTGATACCCCACCTAAATACGGCATTCGTGGTATTCCAACACTAATGCTATTCAAAGATGGTGAAGTAGCAGCGACAAAAGTTGGTGCATTAAACAAATCACAACTAACAGCATTTTTAGATCAGAATATCTAAATAGTTTTTTTCATAGTCCAGCTTATCTCTTAAAGCTGGACTAATATTTTTTCACGTGATACCTTTGTATCAGTTGTTCGAAACTGTACTCCTTGTTTTGCCATTTCAGGCTAAAAATACAAGCATATTTTATAAATCAAACACTTAATAATAGACTTATTATTTTATTTTTCTAAAATTTCATATCGAAAAAAATTCTTTCATTCAATAAACTTGATATGGCAAAGCCATAGAATTTAATCAATCGATGTTGTGTACTTAAACGAAAAACTTCACTAAATCTAAAACAACTATTCTTTATCTAAACCTATTCTAAATTATCTTATATCTCACCTATGAACCTTACTGAATTAAAACAAAAAACACCTCCTGAAATCCTAGCAATTGCCAAAGAAAAAGGCGTTGATGGAATGTCTCGTGCTCGTAAACAAGATGTAATCTTTGCCATTTTGAAAGCTGTTGCTAAAGAAGGCGATGATATTTACGGAGATGGTGTCTTAGAAATATTACAGGATGGCTTTGGGTTTTTAAGGTCTAGCGACAGTAACTACGTTGCGGGAGCGGATGATATTTATGTGTCTCCAAGTCAGATACGCCGTTTTGGTTTAAGAACTGGTGATACCGTAGCGGGTAAGATACGTACACCTAAAGATAACGAGCGTTATTTCGCACTGCTTAAAGTAGATACAATCAATACTGAGCCACCAGAAAACGCACGTAACAAATTATTATTTGAAAACCTGACACCACTTCATCCAGACGAAAGAATGCGTATGGAACGTGGTAACGGAAGTACCGAAGATATTACTGCCCGAGTTATCGATATTGTTGCTCCGATTGGTAAAGGTCAACGTGGTTTAATCATTGCTCCGCCAAAAGCGGGTAAAACAATGATGCTACAAAATATTGCACAAAGCATTGCAACAAATCAGCCAGATGCCCACTTAATTGTTCTTCTTATTGATGAGCGTCCGGAAGAAGTTACGGAGATGTCTCGCATGGTTCAGGGTGAGGTTGTTTCATCAACATTCGATGAGCCAGCAACACGCCACGTACAAGTAGCGGAAATGGTTATTGAAAAGGCAAAGCGCCTTGTTGAGCATAAGAAAGACGTAATCATCTTATTAGATTCCATTACTCGTTTGGCTCGTGCTTACAACACCGTAGTGCCTTCATCAGGTAAAGTATTAACAGGTGGTGTGGATGCGAATGCATTACATCGTCCTAAGCGTTTCTTTGGTGCAGCACGTAATCTTGAAGAAGGTGGTAGCTTAACGATTCTTGCTACTGCACTGATAGATACTGGTTCAAAAATGGACGAAGTTATCTATGAAGAATTTAAAGGCACAGGTAACTCAGAATTACATCTTGATCGTAAGATTTCTGAGAAACGTGTTTATCCTGCAATCAATGTCAACCGTTCTGGTACTCGTCGTGAAGAGTTACTGGTTGGTGAAGACGAGCTTCAGAGTCTTTGGATTTTGCGTAAATTCCTTCATCCAATGGAAGAAGTGGAAGCAATGGAATTCTTGTTTGATAAGTTGCAAAAAACTAAAACAAATGAAGAATTTTTCAATAATATGAAAGGCTAATAGTAATACTAGCCTTTCTATGAGCCTCTAGGGACATTGTCGCTAGGGGCTTTTTTATTGCCGTTTGTATTTTCGATTATTTTCACTACAATGGCTATAACTTGTCCTTTTTGATGTGGGCATTATTCTGATGAATTAGTAATTGGAGAAATTACATGACGGCTGAATTAGAACTTCGTTGGTTAAAGACAGACAGTGTTAGAGGAGCCGCAAAACGCTTCGCTAAATTCTGTAAAGAAGATGTAAAAGAGCAGTCAGAAAAAGAAGATTTCGATATGGATAAGTATGAAGATGCCGTTAAGCTCGTGCTTCAAAAATTGGATGATTCTATTTCAGTAGAGGAATTATTCCATGCTGATTAAATCTCTTATTGCTACAAACTTTCGCAAATACCATAAACTCGAAGTCACCGATATTCCTGAATCCGGCGTAATTACCGTCGCTGGCTCTAACGAATCTGGAAAAACCAGCATAGGCGAAGCAATCTGTTTTGCCCTTTTTGGCAGAACCTTTTTTCTCGATGAAAAAAATCTGGGCAAGCTTGTTTCTTGGGGATCCGATGATTCTGATGTCACGATAAATTTTATCGCTGGTGATGACGATACTTACGAATTGAGCCGCAGTGTTGACCGTAAAGGTGTATCCAAGGCAACTTTACAGAAAATAAATGATAGAGAAGAAAATTATAAAATTGATGGTATAGAAGAGGTTGCAGAAGCGCTCCCTAAAATACTAGGCTTTGATTACGATGCGTTTGCTAATTCGTTTTACCTCGCTCAAAGAGAACTAACCTCTCCAGACCCGCAAAGCAGCACCATTAAGCAAATGGCAGGTATCGGTGCTTATGCTCAGATAACCGATGATTTTGAAAAATCCAATATTCAAAACGCAGAGGCAATCAATGAATTAATGCCTCAGGTAGAAACTACTCAGGCAGAGTTGGATGTTATTCAACTCGATGAAACCTGGTTGCCAGAACTGATTGATGCAGAAGAAACACTTGGTAATGAGCAGTCTGATAGAGAAAAATTAGTTGGCCATTTGAATGAAAACGGTGAGCTTTACTCAAACAATTACGGTGCTTTTCATAGCGCAAGAAAAGCCTATGGGACCTTCTCTTTTTTAGGTAAATTACTGTTCCCAATCGCCTTTATTCTGTGGGTGCTGTGGGTTTTAAATACTTACTTTAAAGACTCTTTAATGGAGTTTTTGTCCTCTTCGATGACTGAAGAAAATGTCTCACTGTATAACGGTCTCGCTGATAGTTGGCTACTGCCGGGCGCTATAGTAGCTTTGGTTGGTTACTTAATAACGATGCTTGTTCGTAAGAACTCTCAGGCAACGATGAAAAGGCTGGATGAAGAGGCAGAAGGTTTCGCTGGCGCACTACAAAAAGGCCATAGATATGTGACAACACTGGTTGAAACTTTACTGCCTGAGCGTGTAGTGCAAATGTTGCATGAAAGAAAAGAAGCGCCATCTACCTTGCAAATTCTCCCTCCCAGAGAGCAGTTTAATAACCTTTCGCAGTTAGCGGAAGGTACTACTGGCTACAAAGCGGATACTGAAGAGATCACCGCGGCTGTAACAAGATTAACGGATTCGCTAAAGAAGCAGGATGGCGAAATAGAAGATCTAGGTAAAGAATTACTGGTCGATATAGCGACTGAAAAAGAACGTTCAGACAAAGCTGGAAACTTACGTTCAACCTTACAAGGTCTAAATAAAGTTGTAGATAAGTGTAAATACAGTATTGATGTGCAAAATATTTCAATCGGATTGATGCAGCGAGCAGCTAAAGATTCAGTCGAGCTTTTCAATCAGAATATCTCCGACATATCGGCAAATACTCTGCCTAAATTTACGGAAGGCCGTTATAGCGAAGTTAGAATTGCTGAAGACTTTAGTGTACAAATCTACTCTGACGAAAAGAAAGACTATATGGATTTTGATGAGATATCGTCAGGCACTCAACGTCAGGTGATGTTGGCATTAAGAATGGCAATGTCAGAAGAATTAGCGAAAAACTCAGGTAATGAAAAACAGTTTATTTTCCTTGATGAGCCGTTTGCCTTCTTCGATCAATTAAGAACAAACGCAACCATGCGTGCACTCCCTGATGTTAGTAACGTGATTAATCAAGTATGGATTTCTGCTCAGGAATTCCCGCAGGATGTCGAGGTGGCGAAAGCTATTGTATGTCCACTGGATGGAACAGAGCTTGTAGTCTAGTTACAGGTTAGTCGATCATTTCAATAAAAACCCCCTCAAAGTAGGGGGGTGGCTTAAGAGTTTAGTTATTCACTGAATGTTTTGGTATCACAGTGCTTAAACAGTAAATTCTTATATTTCTTTCGATTTTTTTCTAATTTTTTATATTCGGAATTTGTATAACCACTTCTCATTTTCTCTGAGTAGTCATCCAGTTTTTCTTTGTAACGTTGGCAGCGACTTAAGCTGTGTTTCCCTTTTCCATGCTTTTTATTACTACGTTTTTTCTTTTTTATCGAATTCTGATTTTCGTAGACAATGGTTTGAGTGTGATTGATTTGCGTCGAGTTATTGTAATGAGTAACGTTATGGTTGCTAGTATTACTAGCGCTTGGTGCTATCGCTTCAATCGTTTGTGTCTTGTATTGACTGGCTTTAGCAGGGCGTTTATCAGTGAATACCGTTGTGCCATCTTTGGATTGAAATGAATAGACTTCTTTTTTATTGACGCTATCAGCATAGTTCGGGCTAGATAGTAGAAGAGCCATCAAACCTATTAGGTAATTATTTTTTATTATCATTGTTTATTAGTTTTTATTTGGTGTGCAAATTTTAGCGAAGTGTGCGGTTGCTATCAAATGGATCAGATAAATGGGAACTCTAAAAAAACGCCTCAAAGTAGGGGGGTGGCAATGATTATCTATTGTTATTCTAAAAAATCAGTTTTTACTGATACTAAGCACTGTTACAAATGATTCGACCTAATATGATCATGGCTTTCTCTAATTGATCTTTAGAGGCTTTGCCATAATTGATGCGTATGAAATTTTTATATTCTCCGCTCACTGAAAATAAAGGACCGGGGGCAATACTGATTTGTGCTTGTTTGGCATCTTCATAGAGTTTCATGCTATCAATATGTTCTTCCAGTTCTAGCCAGATGACATATCCACCTTCAGGATGCGTCAGTCTAATATTCTTCGGCAAATGAAGCGTGGCAAGATGTAGAAAGTAATCTCTCTGATCTTTGTAGTGACGGCGCATTTGTCTTAAGTGCCGATCAAAAATACCTAACTCAAGATAACGAGCCGCAGTTTTAGCGGGTACAGTTGCGCCAGCCATGCTGTTACACACTTTTAATTGGGTAACCTCACTTAACCATCTACCAGGAATGGCCCAGCCAATTCTTAAGCCAGGAGAAAGTGATTTGGATAATGATGAACAGAGCAATACATTGCTCTTCATTCCTTTTTCATCGTAGGCTTTAATCGCTTTGGGGCGTTGCGTGTTGTAACTTAGTTCTGCGTAAATATCATCTTCAATTATCGGAACATCGGCGGCTTTAAGTAGACTTCTAAGTTTTGATTTTTTTTCATCACTCATAACGTAACCCAATGGATTACTGAAATTAGGTGTGAGCACACAGGCACTAATATCCCATTGCGCAATGGCATCTTGTATCGCGCTCAGGCTCATTCCTTGTTCGGCATGAGTAGGAATTTCCAGTACTTTTAGCCCTAAAGATTCAATCGCTTTTAAGGTGCCAAAGTAGCTGGGTGATTCCACGATTACTGTATCGCCCGCTTTAGTAACTGCTCTCAGGCACAATGTTATTGCTTCCTGGCAACCTGTGGTGATCACAATTTCATCTGGGTGAACGTTCACCCCAGCGTTTATCATACGTCTGGCAATTTGCCGTCTTAAATCTTCGTTACCTGCGGGAGTGTCATAATCCGCAATATTAGGCTCTTCTCTGATGACTTTAGTCATAATGCGATTCAGCGCTTTTACAGAAGGTACGTCGGTAAAAGGTGGTGCTGTTCCCAGTTGTATTACGTTTTCATCCTGCGTGGTTTGCATTAGCGTTACTGCAAGTGAATCGATATTGACATCTGATGGTTTAGGCGTCGGCTTGCTGATATCAGGAGGATCATTTTTTTCAAATTGAGAGCGAACATAAAAACCTGATTGCGGACGGGGCTCGATGAGCATTTGATCCTGAAGTAGTTCATAGCCACGAATCACACTAGAAATGCTTAGCCCCATTTCCGCTGAGCACTGACGTACAGAAGGGACTTTTTCGCCTGCCCTGAGTAGACCATTTTTAATTTGATCACTGATATGATCAGCAACTTGTTGGTAGCGGGTTGTCATGTTATTTCTCGGTATGAGAATAGGTACAGATATAAGCTATGTAAACTGTACCGTATCAAATTTAAAATATTGAATCTGTATTCTAATATGACACAATAGTATATTGATGCGCAAATTAAGCAAACCAGCGTTTGCTGACGACTTGGTGAGTTAGTTGCTTAGTTAGAAGAAATAATAAGGTTAAAGAATGATTAATATATTTCAGGTGGATGCGTTCGCCGATAAACAATTCAGCGGTAATCCAGCCGGAGTATGTATTCTCCCGAAAGAACATGCGCAAACAGATGCGTGGATGCAAAGTCTGGCAGAGGAGATGAATCTACCAGAGACAGCTTTTGCTGAAGAGATGGATAGGGAACAGTATTCTTTAAGATGGTTCACACCCACGACAGAAGTTAAATTATGCGGTCATGCAACTTTGGCTACGGCACACATCTTATGGTCCGAAGGTATAATCTCGGATGGTCAGGCTATCCGTTTCGCTACAAAAAGTGGTGAATTAAAAGTGGTACGCAGTGAATCTCTAATAAGTCTTGATTTCCCACAGCAGCCTTCCAATGAATGTAAAGAGCCGATTGGGCTAGAAATGGCGCTGGGCTGCGATATTCTTAATACCTACAAAACAGGCGAAGATATATTGGTAGAAGTGAAGAATGAGGAAGCGGTCAGAAGCATAGCGCCGTATATACAACAATTAGAGCTTTTAGATGCTGAATATGTGATCGTAACAGCTCGTGGTGATAGCGTTGATTTCGTGTCTCGCGTATTCAGCCCGAATGTTGGTATTAGCGAAGATCCGGTAACAGGGTCGACACACTGCTCGCTGGCGCCTTTTTGGGCAGAAAGATTGAATAAAACGCAAATGAATGCTTTACAGTTATCCAAACGTGGGGGAGCATTGCAGGTCGAATTAGTGGGCGACAGAGTCAGTATTGCAGGACATGCCACGACAGTATTTAAAGGTGAGCTCTATGAGTGAAAAAAATAGTCATTTATTATCAAATAGAATTAAAAGTGTTCCCAAGTCTTTTATTCGCGAGATACTAAAAGTATCAAATCATTCGGATATTATTTCTTTTGCCGGCGGCTTGCCGAATGCGAGTCTTTTTCCTGTTAGTGATATCGCACAGGCCAGTGCCAAAGTCCTAGAGCAAAATGGCGCAAAAGCATTGCAGTATAGTAATACCGAGGGCGATCTCTCGTTGCGTAACTTGATTGCACAGCGTTACAAAGAAAAGCAGGGCATAGATGTCTCACCAGAGAGTATTTTAATTACCAATGGTTCTCAGCAAGCATTTGATCTAATTGCAAAAGCATTGCTCAATGAAGGTGATGACATAATCATCGAAAACCCGGGGTATCTGGGTGCAATTCAATCGTTCTCTTTGTATCAGCCGAATATGTTAACCGTAGAAGTGAATGATAATGGGATGGATGTAGCGCAGCTGGAAAATGTGCTGCAAAGCTCAAAGCCCAAGTTTGTTTATGCGGTACCAAACTTTCAGAACCCGACGGGTATTTCATATTCACAAGAGAATAGAGAAGCTGTTGCAGCGACTATTGATAAATACGATACGCTGCTGATTCAAGATGATCCTTATGGGGAATTACGATTCTCAGGGGAAGAAAAAGAAAGCTTCTACTCATTGATTCCTGATCGCACCATTATGCTGGGCACGTTCTCGAAAGTCGTTGTACCGTCTTTTAGAATTGGCTGGATTGTCGCACCTGAATGGTTAATGGATTCATTGATTATTGCAAAGCAAGCTTCGGACTTACACACCAATTACTTTTCTCAGTTAGTCATGAGTCAGTACTTAACAGATAACTCCGTTGATGAGCATTTGGAAACAATCATCGGACTGTATTCGAAACAAAGGGATGCAATGCTTTCTGCTATCGAAGAATACTTTCCAGAAGGCGTCACAACGGCAACATCTGATGGTGGTATGTTTTTATGGGTAACCTTGCCGGAAGGGATGTCGTCAATGGAATTATTTGATGACGCGCTGGAATCGAAGGTTGCCTTTGTACCGGGTCATCCGTTTTACGTGGGTGAGCCCAAAGAAAATACAATGCGTCTTAGTTATGTAACGGTAGATTCAGAAACCATTCGTGAAGGTATAAAACGATTGGGCCAATGCATTAAAAATAAAATGCAGTAGATAATTACTAGCGAGATGAATGAGTAAAAAAACGCCCCCTAAGTAGGGGGGTGACTTTAGGATTAAACGTTTGTGGTGCTTTATGCATGATTAAACGCTTAAATTTTCACCTAAGGGCCACATTTATTAACTTTTAGTAATGTATTTAGCTAATAATTGCACTTAATATGCTAAGCTTATGGCGTTTTTCATAGTTGAAATAATAAATTAATAAAGAATGAGTTCAGTCACCAAAATACCCGCAAGCGAGCACGGTATTAACCCTCGAGAAATCGACAAAAAAGCCCGTACAATCTTGAAGTCTTTGACTGATGCTGGTTATGAAGCCTATCTGGTGGGTGGTGGAGTACGTGACTTACTTCTGGGATTTCATCCCAAAGATTTTGACATTGCCACCAGCGCAACTCCTGAACAAGTAAAAGAAGTTCTCCCCTCTACCCGAATTATTGGTCGACGCTTTAGATTGGCTCATGTCCATTTTGGTCGTGAATACTTTGAAGTGGCAACCTTTCGCGCGCCTCATGATGATAGCGACAAAGGTCAGGTTGGCCAACACGGTCGAATCATTCATGACAATGTCTACGGCACTGTCGTAGAAGACGCTTATCGTAGAGATTTCAGCATTAACGCGCTTTTCTACGATTTGCAGAAAGGCGAGGTGTTAGATTTTGTCGGTGCAATGGAGGACTTGGAAAAACGCCAGCTTAGAATGATTGGTGACCCTGTCGTCCGTTACCGTGAAGATCCCGTGAGAATGATCCGAGCGATACGTTTTGCTGCCAAGCTAGGTCTTAGCATTGAGCCTGCCTCAGAAGCACCGATAAGAGAACTTTCTTCGTTATTGGGTAATATCGCCCCAGCTCGTTTGTTTGATGAAGCGTTAAAGCTTTTCCACAGTGGTCAGGCGATTAAAACGCTAGAGCTACTGCGTGAATATCATTTGCTGGAATATTTATTCCCGCAGGCTGAGAAAAGCCTAAATGAAGACATGGACAATGATGGTAATGAAGGCAGTTATACCAAGCTGGTATATGCCGCTCTTACAAATACCGATAAAAGAATCAGGGCTGATATGCCCGTAACTCCCGCGTTTCTGTTTGCTGTGATGTTGTGGAAACGTGTTCGTGAAGGTTCTATTATGTACCGCGAACTGGGCAATCCCGCCTTGCAATCTGTGCATTTGGCAGCATCCGATGCTTTTGGTGAGCAAGTTAAGTGTATTTCGGTGCCTCGAAGATTTAGCAATATGACTCGTGAAATCTGGACGCTTCAGGGCTTATTCACCTTCAAAAATGAACGAAGAGTACTCAGATTTCTAGAGCATAAGCGTTTCCGTGCTGCTTATGATTTTATGTGCCTTAGAGTGCGTGCCGGAGAACTACCAGAAGAAGAATGTGAATGGTGGACCTTGATTCAGGAAGTCGATGCCGCAGAGAAAAAAGCCATGTGTCTGGCTGCGTCACCCGGTAAATCTAAAAGCAGAAGCAAACGCCGCAAAAATGGTTAGTCACCCTAGAGGTTTCCTTGGTAAAGAGCTAAGGTTAGAAATTCGAATCATTGGTTAAACCTTCTAAAAAACCTGTACGCTGTTATATCGCCTTAGGTAGTAATATGGGTGATTCTTTATCTTATCTGCAGCAAGCCATTTCAGACTTGAATGACAATCCGCATATTTCCAGTTTAATCATCTCCCGCTTTTATAAAAGCAAGCCGCATGGTCCTCAAGATCAACCTGACTATCTCAATGGCGCAGTATCTGTAGAAACAACGCTCGACCCTGAAACTCTGCTTGACGCAATGCAGAAAATCGAAAATGATAATGACAGAGTGAGAGAGGGCGTTAAACGCTGGGGTGCAAGAACGCTGGATCTCGATTTACTTTTTTATGGTGATCAAGAAATCGATAGCAGACGCCTCATTGTTCCACACCCAAGAATCTGCGAGCGTTCGTTTGTTTTGTATCCACTGCGAGATCTCATTAAAGACACTAAAGATAATTTGACGATTGATAAATCGACTACAATTGAAGACTGTATAAACAATTTATCTGATATCGAAAAAAATAACATCATGGAGCTTGATCATGCCTAACCGCGTCACTGTAAGAACTATTCGTGAAATGAAATCCAAGGGCGAGAAAATTGTTTCTCTAACTGCTTATGATTCGAGCTTTGCAAGAGTTGTCGATGAGCAAGGAGTCGACGTTATTTTAGTGGGCGATTCTCTGGGAATGGTGATGCAAGGACATGACTCTACGGTGCCAGTAAGTGTGGATGACATTATCTATCATTCAAGAGCTGTTGAGCCCCAAACTAAGCGTGCGCTTGTTATGGCAGATTTACCCTTTATGAGTTACACCAATCCTGATCAGGCGATTGGCAATGCAGCACGTTTAATGCAGGAAGGTCGAGCGCATATTGTGAAGTTAGAAGGTGGAGAAGCTCAGCTTGATACGGTGCGTCACATGACACGGCATGGTGTTCCTGTGTGTGCACATATTGGCTTAACGCCGCAAACAGTCCATAAACTTGGTGGATATCGAGTTCAGGGAAGAGAAGATGATGCGGCCAAGCAAATGCTATCTGATGCATTGGCACTTCAGGATGCGGGAGCTGATGCGGTAGTTTTGGAATGTGTTCCCGTCGATTTGGCGCAACAGTTAACAGAAGAGCTGGAAATTCCAACTATTGGTATAGGTGCTGGCCGAAGTTGTGATGGGCAGGTTTTAGTACTGCAAGATATGATTGGCATATCAAGTTTGGCACCCAAGTTCTCGTTAAACTTCTTAAAAGACGGTCGAGGCATTCCCGAAGCGATTAAAGCATATGTTGATGCGGTGCGTGACTTGTCTTTTCCTACTGATGATCAGTGCTTCTTTTAATTAAATTAAACGTACTAAATAAAAAAACGCCCTCAAAGTAGGGGGGTGGCAATACATTATAGAATAAATACTAAAGGCCTATTTCATGTTACAAGCAAATGATAAAGACGAATTAAGAGTAGTAATGCGTGGTTACAGAGCAAGAAATGAGACCACTGCTTTTGTTCCTACCTTGGGTAATTTGCATGATGGTCATTTGTCGTTGGTGCGTAAAGCTAAAGAAATTGCAGATCGTGTCGTCGTATCTATTTTCATTAATCCTACTCAGTTTGATAAGGCAGAAGATTTGGCGGCTTACCCGAGAACACTGGATAGTGATTTGGCGTTATTGAAAAGCGAAGGGGTTGATTTAGTATTTCTCCCTACTGCGGAAGAAATGTACCCTGCGGGAAGTGCGGCTCGTGTTGAAGTTGACGGTATCAGTGAAATTTTAGAAGGCGACTCACGTCCTGGTCACTTCTCTGGTGTGGCTACCATTGTTGCGAAGTTATTTAATTTGGTACGCCCGGATATATCAGTTTTTGGTGAAAAGGACTTTCAGCAATTGATGCTTATTCGTCGTATGGAAAGTGATCTGGACTTTGGTATAGAAATCATTGCTGCGCCAACCGCAAGAGAAGAGACGGGTTTGGCGATGAGTTCACGTAATAATTATCTGGATGATGAGCAACGAAATATCACAGGTCCAAAGTTATATCAGCAAATGCAAAAGGCGCAGGAAAAAATCTTAGGTGGAGAAAGGGATTATCTCGCTCTTCAAGCGGAAAGTATTCAGGCTCTGAACGATAAGGGATTCAATACGGATTACTTCGAAGTACGCAATGCGGCTGATCTATCGGTTGCAGACGCTGATTCTAAGAGCTTAGTTCTTCTGGTTTCTGCCTGGCTGGGTAAAGCACGTTTGATTGATAATATAACAATCGATATCTAAAAAACTGCCCCAAAGGTGGGGGGTGGCTTTGGTTTTTAAGCCAGTATTATGCTGGGTAAATCGCACCGAGGATTCTTTCTCCACTCGCGCCGGTAACTAAAGGAAGATTTCCTGTCTTGTTTTCATGCGCTTGTTTCGCAAGCCATGCAAAAGCCATTGCTTCCATCCAGTCTGGGTCAATGCCTAGTTTGGCTGTAGAGTCTATTACGGTATCAGGTAAATGGTGTTTTAATCGCTCGATAAGATAGCTATTGTGTGTACCCCCGCCGCAAATATACAACTCGTCGCAATCAATAACATTGTCGCTTATAGATTTAGCCGTTAGCTCTGTTAACGTGGCTTGTATGTCTTCTGGTTTTTCCTGATGAAGTTGATCACCGATAAAGTTCTCTAGCCACGTCAGGTTGAAAAGTTCTTTGCCGGTACTTTTGGGTGACGGTAAAGCAAAATAGGGTTCTGATAGTAGTAATTCTAATAGCGTCTCGTTGATAGAGCCTGACTTTGCCCAATCCCCATTCTTGTCGTAACTACTCGTTTTGTGTTTCGAAATCCAGGCATCTAATAAACCGTTTCCAGGGCCTGTATCAAAACCACTCGCCATGAGTGGAGATGTGGAAGAGGGAAGTATCGTGATATTAGAAATTCCCCCAACATTGAGTATTACTCTGTTTTTATCGGGGTGTGACAGTAATTCTTTATGGAATGCGGGGACAAGAGGGGCGCCTTGACCGCCAGCGGCGATATCACGACTTCGAAAGTCTGCAATAGTAGTGATGCCTGTTTGTTCGGCAATAATGCTGGCATCTCCTAACTGGAGACTAAAAGGATGTTCACCTAAGGGTTGATGCCAAAGTGTTTGTCCATGGCTTCCTATCGCAGTAATCGTATTCTTATCGATATTATTGTCTTTGATCAATGCGCAACTCGCATCTGCAAACAATCTGCCGAGCTTTTGATTGAGTGTGCCGATATCGACAAGTGTACCTTTCCATTCTGGGTGAATGGTTTCGAGGAGTGTTTCTCTAAGGTTAGATTCTATGGGGTGTACGTAAGAAGCTATTAATGTGGGTTTCAGTTGATCGAAACCCACTAGAACTGTGTCGACACCATCTAAACTGGTGCCAGACATAAGTCCAATATAGTAGTCAATCTTAGCCATTAACAATGACTAAGAATAGAGAAATTAACCGCCAATGGCGCTGTCTATTTCTATGTCTGCTTCAACAAAACGATGTAATACGTTTAATTGTAATACCAGGTTTACAGCCTTGTTGCGGAAATCTTGAAGTTCAGATTTCGAAAGAGACATGCTGTTAGGTAAAGCAACGGTCATTGCGTTAACGGCTTTTTTGTCTTGATGGAATTCATAATGTAAGTGTGGTCCAGTCGCTAAACCGGATTGTCCTACGTAGCCGATAAGGTCGCTTTGATATACTTTATCTCCAACTTTTAAGCCTTTCTTGTAACGAGACATGTGAGCGTAAGTTGTTGTGTAACCATCTCGATGTTGGATGATAACAGTCTTACCGTAACCTCCTTTTCTTCCTAGGAATTTAACCACTCCATTACCAGTTGTCATGATAGGTGTGCCCGTTCTCGCTGCAAAATCAGTGCCTTTGTGAGCGCGGATTTTATGAAGTTTCGGGTGAAATCTTCCAGGATTAAAGTGTGAAGAAACTCTGGCATGTTCGATAGGTGTACGGATAAACGCTTTCTTCATCTCTCTACCTTGAGGGGTAAAGTAATCAGACTTACCATCTGCATAGGTATAGCGAATAGATCTGAATTGACGACCTTTATTGATGAACTCAGCAGCAAGAAGGTTCTGTGTACCTACTTTGTCGCCATCATGAAAAATTTCTTCGTAAACGGCTGTTACTTTGTCGCCGACACGAACATCATGAGAAAAGTCGATATCCCAGTCAAAAACTTTAACAAGTTGTTTGATGACTTTATTGTCTACTTTTGCTTTTTTGCCGTCAAAAAACAATCCATTTTCTATAGTGAAGCTGGCGCGAGCTTGGCGTACTTCAAATACATCGTTTTTCCAGGTACCTTGATAGTCATCGCCGTTTTTAGAAATAACATAACTACGTTTGCTGTCATTCGGATGAGTAAATACTAAATTAGATAGCTCTCCTTTAGCAGAGTTAGCGCGAACAATGCTTCCACTTTTAAGCTTTTCTATTTGCTTATAGATCTCTTTGTTTTGCTTGAGTGTTTTAAGAAGAGCCTGATGACCAACTTTATAGAATATATTAGTAATGTTGTCGTAGGATTTGACGTGGTAAGTAACCCATTTACTGGTATTCTCGGTGTTAACCTGACCTGCATAAGTTTCTAAGGCTCTTGCAGGTAGTTGAAGCTCCTTTGATTCAAGGATATCCTCACCTTGCAGTAAATCTTCTATATTGCCAATGTCCTGTAGTTGAAGGCTGTCTTCTGATGAGGCTAGTTGAATAGCTTTAGAAGAGCTATCTAAAGAATTATTAGCTATATCTATTTCAGTAGGGATAATTTCAAATGTTTTAACAGTTGAGTTCGCATGGGCATCTTTAATTAAATGTGACTGCACAGGAATATTTCCAATCACAGCTACTAAAGCTATGAATACGGCAGATCTTGATAACCATGATGTATGGTTTACAGGTGCGAGGTTATTATCAGCAACAGGTTCTGAACTTTCTTTTTTGATAACTATTTCAAGGTCATCTAGTAAGTCATATTTGTTTGTAACATCGTTCCAGCTTTTATTGCTATATACGATGTTATTTCGATCTTTTGACAACAAATTTAAAGCCCTTAATGTGTAAATGAAAAACGTATGTATAAAAATTAAACGCATAAATACCTTAAAATAGTACCGTTTGCAACCTTAATCCTACCTTAACTCCCATTTGATGGGGTTTATAAGTATTTTAGATGGCGGTCAAATTGCGTTGAAACCTTCCTTTATAGTCTCGCAATTTTAAGTATTTAGCGTTAATAATGACGTTGTAAATAGTAGTGTAAATAAAAGGTAAAGTCTCCTTTGCGGTAAAAAATAGATGAACCTTTTTTGCCTATCGGGCTACGTCGGCTTTTAAAGCTACCTTTATAGTGCTGTTTGAAACTTGTTTTGGGTTTATTTTGTTTTAATTGAAATTAGAGGTTGCTTCAAAAATTGATATACCTATAATGCGCCGCTCCAACGAACAAGCTGCTTGTTAAGGTGATCTGTTTGTAGGCGATTTTGATCTGATTTAAAGTTATTTAAATTAAATTGAAATTAGTAGTTGATTCAAAATGAGAGGTGTCTATAATGCGCCGCTCTGACAGATTAGGTCGCTGTAAAGTGTTTTAATTTGTTGGGAATTTTGTTTGAATTGTTAAG